>CAVTAV010000005.1:0-136776 GCA_963732795.1 uncultured Alphaproteobacteria bacterium
CTTTCACGGCGAAAACACGGGTTCGAGTCCCGTAGGGGTCGCCAATAAAATTAATAACTTAAGGCTGCTCGTTCGCCATCCTCCGGTGATAGTGGACCGCTTTGCCGCCGTCTGACATTATCCTTACCAAGGCGGGCCTCTCCCGGGAGAGGCCACGCCGTGGGGGATATCTTCATGCAAATGAGCTTCAGCGCGGCGATCGCACGCGCGCCGATGAAGCCGTTCCAAGTCGTCGTCGCAGGGTTCGCCCTGGCGATGCTGGTGGTCGAGGGGATCGACCTGCAGTCGTTGTCGCTTCTAACGCCGGTGATCATCAAGGATTGGGGGATCGACCGGGCTGAGTTCGGCTCGGCCCTCGCCGCGGCGATGTTCGGCATGGCCTTCGGGTCGATCTTCGGCGGCATGCTGGGCGACCGGATCGGGCGGCTGATCACGCTTTTCCTGGCTTGCGTGATCTTCGGTCTGGCGACGATCGTCGCCGCCCGCACGAATGATCCATGGTCCATGGCGGCCGTGAGAGCTTTGGGTGGCGTGGGGTTTGGCGCGGGCTATCCGAACGCGCTGGCGCTGGCGAGCGATTGGGTGCCGGACCGGACGCGAACCTATGTCATTGCGATCCTGGCCGTCGGCGTTCCGTTGGGTCAATCGGCCAGCGCGGCGCTCGTGCCGCTTCTCCTCCACGATTACGGCTGGCGCGGCACCTTCGTGATTTTCGGAGTAGGCTCGATCGTGCTCGGCGTGCTTACGATCGCCGTGCTCCGCGAAGCGCCGGGTTTCCTGATGGCCAAGGGACGCAAGCCGCCGCACAGCGGAGCGCCGCCCGCGTCATCGACCCGGCCATCGAGCTCGTGCCCGAGCCGTCGGGAAACGAGACGTCGGCCACCGGAGAAAAGCGTATCGGCATCTTCCATGCCAGCAACGCGCGGCTGAATTGGGGCATGGCGATCAGCTTCTCGGCCGGCCTCACCTTCATCTACGGGCTCTCGAGCTGGGCGACCGAATTCCTCACCTCGTCGGGCTTCACGCTCGATCAGGCGCTGCAGGCGAGCTTCGTGCTCGGCGTGACATCGGTGATCGGCGGCATTTCGGCGGGCTGGTTCGCGCGCCGCTTCGGATCGCGCCGGGTGACTATCGCCTGCACCGTTCTCACCACCGTCGGCATTGTCGGGCTGGCCGCGGTACTCGAGTCCCTAGGCGGCGAGCCGAGCTCGGCCGCCCGGTTTCTGACCGATGCGCTGATCGGTCTGGCGGCGGGCGGGGTCAGCCTGGTGATCTCGGTCTTCTATGCGATGATGGCGCAGGGTTATCCGCAAAGCTGCCGTTCCGGCGGCATCGGCTTTATCCTGACGGTGGCCCGGTTCGGCGGAATCGCGATGGTCTTTTCAGGCGGCTGGCTGCTCAATCTGGCGGGAATGAGCTTTATCGCCTATTTTGCGGCCCTTACGGCGACGGCCCTGGCCCTGATCGCCGCCGCTTTCATCGTCGATCGCCAGATCGAGCCGGCATAGTCGGACTTGCGACCGGCCGGAAAGGTGCAGGTGCACGATGGCTACATTGACCAAGAACCGTCTCAGCGTGAAACCGATCGCGGCGTCGCTCGGCGCGGAGATCGAGGGTGTCGACCTCTCGCAGGATCTCGACGACGAGGTAATCGCCGATATCCGCCAGGCGCTGCTCGATCACCTCGTGATCTTCTTCCATGGCCAGGACATTACGCCGGAGCAGCATCTCGCCTTCGCACGGCGGTTCGGCACGCTCAACCTGCATGACCAGGTCAAGGGGATGGACGCCTATCCCGAGATCATCGAGGTCCGGAAGGAGCCGGAGGACGAGCGCAATTTCGGCGGCGCCTGGCATGGCGACGTGACCTATCTCGAAGAGCCGCCGCTCGGCTCGATCCTCTATGCCTTGGAGGTCCCGCCGGTCGGCGGGGATACGCTCTGGGCCAACCAGTATCTCGCCTTCGAGACCCTGTCCGACGGCATGCGCGCCATGCTCGACGCGGCTGACGATGATCCACACCCCGGCCAAGATCTACGGGTCTATTCTCGCAGGACTGGAGCAAGGATTCCTCAGTCAAGATCCGCCCCCGACGCGACCGCCGAATACGAGACCGAACATCCGCTGATCCGAACCCATCCCGAGACCGGGCGCAAGGCGCTCTTCGTCAGCGGGCTGTTCACCCCGCGTTTCAAGGACATGACCGAGGAAGAGAGCCAGCCCCTGATCGATTTCCTGATGAACCAGGCGACCCGCGAGGAGTTCACCTGCCGCTTTCGATGGAAGGCGGGCGATATCGCTTTCTGGGACAATCGTGCAACCTTGCATTATGCGCTCAACGACTATTCCGGCTATCGCCGGGTCATGCACAGGGTGACGATCAATGGCGACAGGCCGTTCTAAGTCTCGAGCGTCGGTGGCTCGTTCGACGGACAGGCCCGAAAACTTTATCTTCATGCGGGTCTGCGCTAGGAATGAGGCGAACTCGCGCAGACTGACAGCACGTAGTCGAAGCGATGCCGGATATCAACCGGTAGGAGGGGGCAATGACCGAAAACAACCGGAAACCGCGATGACGGGATCGAAAAACTTGGGCCGGCGGAGATTTCTGAAGGGCTCCGCCGTTGCCGGGGCGGCGGCATTTGCCGCGCCCCTTGCGACGCCGGGCACGTCGGCAGGGCAACCCGTCAAAGCCCCCCTCAAGCCCTCGCGTTTGGACGAAGGTCTGGGGCCGCATCCCGACAGCAACTCCTTCCTCAGCAGCGCGGGCAGCGATTACATGATCGATGTCCTGCGCAAGACCGGCATCGATCATGTTCTGTTTCGTGCCGGGCGATACCTTCAAGGGACTGCACGAGTCGCTGATCAATTACGGCATGCTGACCGAGCCGAAGATGACTTATTCGGCGGTCAATCACGAGGAAGCCTCTGTCGCCTTTTGCCATGGCTACGCCAAAGTCGAAGGCAAGCCGGCAGCCTGTTTCGTGCACGCCACCGTGGGCCTGCAGCATGCGTCGATGGCGCTCTACAATGCGTGGGCCGATCGCGTGCCCGGTGTTCTGCATCGTTGGCGCGCGCATCTATTCGGCTGAGCGCGGCATGTATGTCGACTGGGCCCATTCCGTTTTCGACGGCCCGTCGTTGGTGCGCGATTTCACCAAGTGGGACAACACGCCGCTGACGCTCGAGGACTTCGGCAACGCCGCCGTTCGCGCCTACAAATTTGCGATGACGCCGCCCGGTGGTCCCGTCGTGCTGCAGGTCGACATGACGCTGCAGGAAAATCCGATTCCCGAACGACACGCCGCCGCCGATCCCCGTCCTGCCGAAATCGACGCCGCCGGCCGGGGATCAAGCCGCTGTCGATGAAGTGGCCAAGATGCTGGTTGCGGCTGAAAATCCGGTGCTTGCCGCCGATCGCGCCGCGCGGACGCCCCAAGGCCTCGCCCTGATGATCGAACTCGCCGAGGCGCTGCAATGCGCGGTGGTCGACTCCCATGCGCGCTTCAATTTCCCGTGGCGGCATCCGCTCAATCAAAGCATGCGCCAAGGGTCGGCCGTGGCGCAGGCCGACCTCGTTCTCGGCCTCGAGATGACGGATCTTCACGGAATCATCGGTCGGCTGCCGAAAAGCGTGAAGCGGCTGTCGATCACCTCCGAAGACCTTTACATGAAGGCCAACTACGGGGACTACCAGCACTTCGCCGACGTCGACATGGCGGTCGAAGCCGACGCCGAAGCGACGTTGCCGGCGCTTATCGAGGCCGTCAGGCGCCGGACGCCCCAGACACGTAAATCGGCATTTGAAGCGCGCGGCAAGAAGCTGGCGGAGGCGCATCAGGCGACGCTTCAGGACTCGCGGAGGCGGCCGCAGTGGGCTGGGACGAGCAGCCGATCTCGGTGCCCCGTCTGTGTCAGGAGCTTTATGCGCAAATCAGGGACGAGGACTGGGCGCTCGTCAACGGCACCGTGTTCCAGAGCTGGTGGCCGCAGCAACTCTGGCAAGCCGACAAGCACTACCAATATATCGGCGATTCCGGCGCCTACGGTCTTGGCTATTTGCCCGGGGCTGCATTGGGCGCTGCTACGGCCCACGCCAAACACGGTCGTCTCGCCGTGGCCATCGGCGGCGACGGCGACTTCATGTTCTCGCCCGGCGTGCTGTGGGCGGCGGCGCATAACCGCATTCCCATTCTGTATATCATTCACAACAACAAGGCCTACTTTAACGAGATCATGGCGGTGCAGCGTATCGCCAATCGCCGCAATCGCGGAATCACCCGAACGGGCATCGGCAACGATCTCACCGAACCCGGAATCGACTACGCGACGATGGCGAAGAGCATGGGCGTCGCCGGCTTTGGTCCCGTCACCGATCCCAAGGAACTTGCGTCGGTCCTGAAGAAAGCCATCGCGATCGTGAAGAAGGGCGAGCCAGCGCTCGTCGACGTCGTCGCGCAAGGCCGATGAGGAGGAACGATATGAACCGCTTCCTGCCAAGTTTCGGCGTCGTCTTTTTCGGCCTTGCCTTCGGCGCGGCGGCTTTCGCACAGCCGCAGAGCGACGTGGCTCGCGGCAAGCAGCTCTTCATGGACGACAAATGCTATACGTGCCACGGCACGCGTGGGGCCGGTGGTGGAATTGCCGGGCCGAAGCTGGCGCCGAACCCGCTTCCTCTCGAAGCGATCAAGATTCAGCTTCGCCAACCGGCGTCTCGTATGCCGCCATACTCGCCGGAAGTAATTTCCGACGCGCAGGTCGCTGACATCTATGCTTATCTGAAATCCATTCCGACCAGCAGGCCTGCCTCGCAGATCCCGCTACTCAAGTAACGTCGCGACCAGTCGAAAGTCGCCGGGGCGGACTTTGGCCCGCCCCGGTTCGTTACGTTAGAAGTTGCGCCGCAGCCTGATCGCCCAAGCGCGGGGTTCGCCCGGTACGGCGGATTGACGGTCAATCCTCCCGGAGGATCGATGCTGTAGTAGTAGAGCTTGTTGAAGAGGTTCGTAACCTCAAGAGAAGCCGACCAAAGCCCGTCATCGCTGGTGTAGGTGAGGCGGGCATTGAAGAGGTTGTAGCCGGGGATGATATTGGCCGGCAGTCGATACGCCGCTCGTTCCGGCGTTCGAACCATGCGACCGATACGACCAATCGAGGCGCGGAATGACCTGCCCCATTCCCGACGACAACGGTATGGCGTACTGAATGCTGCCGCTCATGGTGTACTCGGGCTGAATCAGATACTGGTTGTTTGGTACGAACCCCGAGCTGAAGGTGTTGTAACCCAGCGAGTAGGAGAGGGTCAGGTTCTCGATCGGATCGGCAGTCATTTCAAGTTCGACGCCCTTATCGTGACCCGGAACCGTTTGATAGTAGAACCAGTTAAGACCTGTCTGACCGGCCAGCGGCGTGCCGGCGGGGCAAGTCAGGCCCGTGCCACCCAAGAGCGGCGTTCCCGGATCGTCCGAGCTGGCAGGCGTGCACTGGGTCGCGTTCTCGCTAAGGATACGATTGTAATCCATGTAGAACACGTCGGCGTTGACGCGCAGGCGCTGATCAAGCAGGTCGCCCTTGAAGCCCGCTTCGTAGGACGTGACGGTCTCCGGCGTGATAGGCTGCAACTGTCCCTTCGTAAACGGCCGAGGGATTGAACGCCGGCGATCGGAAGCCCGTAGCGGCCGACGTATACACGAAGATATCAGGCGTGATCTTGTAGTTGATCGTGGCATTCCAATCCCAACGACGGTTACGAGCCGATGCTGGCCGAGTGATGGGAAGCGCCGGTCCATGATCGAAGGTGTAGCTCTTATCTTCGTTGGTGTAGCGCACGCCACCGCTCAGCTGCAGGGCCTCCGTAATGTCGAAGGAAGCGTGCACATACGCGGACCGATTTGTGGTTTTCCAGGTGTCGTGCACCACGAAGGGATTTAGGATTCCCAGGAAGCCGATGGGTTGTAAGGTTACGTGGCCATCCCGGCTCTCGCTCGCATGATAGTAGAAACCGCCTGCCGTCCAATCCAAACGCCCATCGATTGCGTTCCCATTGAACTGCAGTTCCTCGGACCATTGCTGGTGATGGAGCGGTGAGCTCGCCAAGTCGTTATAGGCGATCGGCGTATTGTCGTTATCCGTCGACTGAATGACATTGTATTCCCGATAGGCCGAGACGAGTTTGGCATTAATGCTCGAGGATATGTCGTATTTGATGGTTGCCGGACGTTCCCCAGTTGGTCATGTGTTCGCGGTCCGCATAGGACTGTCCGTTGACCGGGTCGGAATAGGTGGCGAAGGTCGAATACGGATCGTTCGTCATGAACCGGCCGTCGCCGATCGAAATGCCCCATCGGGGAAGAAGTACGCCAGCGTTGTAGAAGTCGTTGAGACCTGGACTACGGCGGCGCATGCATGACGCTGCCCCATTGCGGATCATCACTCTTGACAAATCCGCTTCGAGCAGAACGTCCAAGTCTTCGGTGCCGACATAGCGAAGCTGGAAACGTCCGCCTTTCCTGTCATAACCGCGTTCCGTGCCGAGTCACGCAGCCCTTGGCGCCGGTTTGCCTTTCCGGGAAGGAGAAGGCGTTATCGGCGGCACTTCCTGGCGTTCCGTAGACGGGAGCGTAGATCGGTTCGCTACCGAGAAAGGAGACGGGGTGTTGCCGACTGCGCGCCGCACCGACGATGCCATCGCCGATGCCGGCGAGTTCAGGCGTGCCGTTGGCCTTCATCTGGCAGGTGAAGTCCAGGCGTTTGATATAGCCCCTCTGGTCCCGCATCATGAAGTTGGCGCGCATATAAAGCTTGTCGGTGATCAGGGACGCGTCGAAAGCGCCCTTTCGCTTCGAGGCGATTGCGCGTGCCGTAGGCGCCTTCGATATAACCGGTGTTGGTGCCTTCGGGCTTCTTTGAGATCAGCCGAATGGAGCCGCCGATCGAGTTCTTGCCGAACAGGGTGCCCTGCGGGCCACGCAGCACTTCGACCCGGTCGAGATCAACCAAGTCCATGCCCGAGCCGACGAGCGTTCCGAAATAGACGTCGTCGATATACATGCCGACGGCCGGCTCGAAGGCGTACATGAAGTCGCCCTGAATGATGCCCCGGATGCCGATCACCGGATTGATGCCGCCCGGATTGATATAGGCGTTCGGCACGACTTGTCCGAGCTGGTCGACATTCGTGATCGCCTTTACCGCGAGGTCCTTGCGCCGTGAATGCGGAAACAGCCAGCGGCGCTTGTTTGAAGATTTTCAGCTCGAAACCGGGCCGTGATGGTGACTTCCTGGAGCCCGCCTTTCGATTCCTCCGCCTTGGCGGTCAATGGTGTCGGGATGAGACCGCCAGCCGACATTGCGATGGCGATGGCGATGATCGAGGTTTTCCTGAGACGACGAATTGGACCCTTGGCGGAACGCCTATGGGATCCCGCTTGCGCGAAATCTTTCATATTATCCCCCTCTGTTATTCCTGCGGTGATTACCGCGCCGAATGTACGCAACTAACTATCGGTCGAGCCCTGTGTGATGTTTGGCCAGGACCTGGAAATGGTTCTGGCGCACGACTGTAAGCGGCCCGAACGGTTGGATCCGGCGCTCTTCGAACTAGGCGCTCGAAGACGTCCCCCGAAACAATCAACGGTAATGCAATCGATTGTATGTTGCAAACAATCGTCAATGGTTCGATAGAAAGATAGGCACATCAAGAATTTATGTGAATCCATCGCACCGGACGTGCGCCGCATATCGAGGTCGATGAAGCGCCAAGGGTCAAAGCCGGTCAATTGCCTCCTAGTCTCATCGCTTGGACCGAAAGAGAAATTGCGGCCCGGGATTTGCTCACGGCGAGCGGAAATTGGCGAACCGTTCGAATGTCTTTCCCAGGCGAGGGAGCAGGACGAGGCGGACCGCGACGACAACAGGAGTTCGAGTTCACTGCTCGCCAATATTGTCCGATGAAATAATGTTTTTCGGCCGCTACTCGTCGGTATATCGTCCTTGACGGCGATCAGCCAGATGAACGGCGCGATCAAGTGCCGTCGGATATCTCGCCCTGCGCGGCACGCGCGATCGATCGAAGGGGGACCATCATGCATCGACAGAAAATCATGACGACGCGCCTTGTGCGCATTCGGCGTTATGTTGGCGGCCGCGATCACGTTGGCGCCGCAGGCGGGATGGGCTCAGTGGGCTACGGTCAATGGTCACGATAACCAGCGCTATTCGCCGCTCAAGGAGATCAACACCAAGAACGTGGCGAAGCTCGGCGCGGTGTCTGTGATCAAGGGGATCACGCCAGCGCCGTCTGCGCGCGCGACGCCCGTGGTCGATCACGGCATGATGTACATCTCGGCGCTGCTTTACGTCTATGCGGTGGATATCGATAACGGAAAGATTGCGTGGCGCTATGACCCCCACGGCCGGGTTTCGAGCGGCGGCGTGGCGGTCGGCAACGGGATGGTCTTCGTCGGCGCGGGCGGGCCTGGCGACGCGCATCTCGTTGCGCTGGACGAAAAGACCGGCAAGGAAATCTGGAAATCGCCCCTCAACAGCCCCTCGGGCGAAGTCGACGGGGTCCGCTTCGGGCGCGCCTCTGTTCGCCAACGGCGTGGTGTCGATCGGCACGAATGCGGATTACGGATATCCGCGGCCAGATCATCGCGTTCGATGCCAAGATCGGGCAAGGAAGAGTGGCGGTTCTACGTGGTGCCGTCGCCGGGCGAGCCGGGCTCCGATACCTGGCCCAAGGACAACAATGCGTGGCTGCATGGCGGCGGCGCGGTCTGGCTCGACGGCGTCTACGATCCCAAGATGGACGTGCAGTTCTACGTGACCGGCAATGCCGTTCCGCAATATGGCGGCGAATACCGGCCGGGCGACAATCTCTATACCGATTGCGTCATCGCCCTGGATAACAAGACCGGCAAGCTGCTGTGGTCGTTCCAGGAGGTCCATCACGACATCTGGGAAGCGGATATCGCGGAGGCGCCGGTTCTGTTCGACGCCAAGGTGGGCGGCAAGACCCACAAGGCCATCGCCGCAATGCGCACGGACGGCTATCTCTTCATGCTCGACCGCAAGACCGGCAAGCCGCTCGGCAAGGTCGAGGAGCGGCCGGTCCCGCAGGATGCCTACCAGAAGACGGCCGCGACCCAGCCCTATCCCGTGGGGGCGGAGTCGGTCCTGCCGGATTGCGATTATTGGAAGACGCAGAAGCTTCCGGCCGGTTTCGATCTCGGCTGCTTCTTCACCGCGGCCTCCGTGGACAAGCAGAACCTGATTGCGCCGGTCTATGGCATGCGGTCCACGCCGATGGCCTATAGTCCGCAGACCCGCTATTTCTATGCCACCGGCAATGCCGCGCTCCAATGGTTCCGGCGCTCCAAGGACCCTGATTTCTTCAGCCTCGGCTTCAGCAATCGCGTGCCGGGGCTCAGCAAGCTGGGCTACGGCGTTCTCGCGGCGATCGACAGCACGACCGGTAAGATCGCCTGGCAGAAGAAATTCGTGCATGGCCGTCCGGCCGGCGCGTTGGCCACGGGCGGCGGACTCGTCTTCCAGATGGCCGGCGACGGCAATTACAAAGCCTATGACGCCAAGACCGGTGACGTGCTTTGGCAGTTCCAGACCGGCGCGCAGGCCGGCGGACCGGGCGTCGTGTTCGAGGACAAGGGCGAGGAGACCATCGCCAGCATCGCGGGCGGGGCCGTCTGGCTGTTCAGGCTCGGCGGAACGCTGCCCGAAGGCAAGGCGCCGCCGGTGCGGCCCAGAGAGGAATTCTCCGGCCGGGTCTCGGACAAGACCAATATCGAGACCTCCATGGCCGTGAAGGACAACGGCCTCACCGGAGAGCACGTCATCCAGGACGAATACGAGTTCAATCCGTTCCGCACCAAGGTCAAGGTCGGCACGCAGGTCACGTGGCGCAACAACGGCGTCCTGGACCATACCGTCGAAGCCGTGGACGGATCCTGGTCGACGGGCACGTTGCATCCGTTGGATATCGGCAAGCACACCTTCGACAAGCCGGGGTCCTATGCCTATCACACCAAGGAATTTCCCTGGCAATACGGCGAGATCATCGTCGAACCGGCGGATTCGGGCCAGAAATCGCCCGGAAAATAAGCCGTTCCGCGGATGACGCGCGATGACGTCCGGGCGTCCTAGAAGTGCCTGCCGGCCTTGGTCAGCGCCTCGGTGGCTTCGAGATCCTGCCTTAGGGTCCGCGTGCCCCAGATGTAATGGGCGGCGGCCCAGATGTTCACCAGGCCCGTGATGACCAGAGCATAGGCCAGGGCATCCTCGCCAAAGGTGGGCTTCAGGTGATCGCTGATCTCGCCCGTCAGCCACGGGCCGATGGTGTAGCCGATGATCGTCTGGACGAAGAGCAGGACCGAGGCCGCCATGGCGCGCATCCGGACCGTCACAAGCGCCTGGGTCATCGCGAAGGACGGCCCGAAGAAGACGGAAGCCAGGATGAACATCAGGGAAAAGCTCGGAACCAGCACCCAAAGGCTGGACGACAGATAGGACGAGAACTGAAACGGCACCATCGCGAAGGTCGCGATACCGGGAATCCAGAGGTACCAGCGCCGGTCGCCGGTCTTGATGCTCAGCCGGTCGGAGAGATAGCCGCCGAGAAAGGTGCCGATCACGCCGAGGCCGCTGAACAGCGCGAGCCAGGTACCGCCTTCGCCCGTCGTCATGCCGTGGCTGCGCGCAAGGAACGGATTGTTGAAGGTGCTGCCGGCATACCAGACGAGGGAGTGCAGGCCGGCGGCCACACTCAAATGCCGGAACGCCTTGCGCTTCCAAAGGAGCTTGAAGACTTCCATGAAATGGGGCGTGTCGTCCGACGAGGCATGGGCGGGCCGCACGTCCGAATGGCCCCGGGGAAGCTCCCGGACCGTGGTGAAGAGCAGGATCGCCAGAATGACACCGGGAATCCCGAACAGAATGAACGTCCATCGCCAGCCGATGAGATCGGCGCCCCGGCCGCCCACGAGATTCGAAATCATCGTGCCCACCGGGACCGCCAGGGCATAGATCGACAGTGCCGTGCCGCGCTTTTGGGGCGGGAAATAGTCGGCGATGATCGAATGGGACGGCGGGCTGCCGCCGGCCTCGCCGACGGACGTGCCGATGCGTCCGATGAACAGGACCGGCAGAGTGCGGGCCATGCCGCAGAGCGCAGTCATGGCGCTCCAGATGGCGATCGCGGCGGCGAGGACGTTGCGCCGGTTGGTCCGGTCCGCGAGTGCCGCGATGGGAATGCCGAGAAAGGAATAGAAGATCGCGAAGGCGACCCCGTTCAAGACGCCGAGGGTCGTATCGTTGGTATGGAACGCCAAGCGGATGGGCTCGGCCAGAACGCCGACCAGACCGCGGTCGACGGCATTCAGGACGTATCCGACGAACAGGAGCGCAAGAACGTAGTTACGGTAGAACGGCGCAATTTCGCCGCCCGGGGCGCCATTGCCCGAAGGTGTCGCGTCGATTGTCGCCAAAACGTATCCCCCCGTTTTGTCGGCTCCGTTGCCCGGAGCGGGTGATCCTCTGCACCATTTATTGTCGATTCCGACAGTCGCACACCTTGCCGGAAATTGGAACGCGGCCCGGCCGAGTCTTTTTCGATAGGGCTATTGCCGAGGCCCCCCTAGGCTTCGGCGTGGGCCGCCTTCCGAGCACTCGTCGAGGACCGGTCGGGGCCGGATTCGAGCATCCGCGTCGCGCGGAGGTCGCGCTTGTATTTGAAATAGGGGAAGGGCGTGCCGCGATGCATGGTGCAGCGGTTGTCCCAGATCAGGAGATCGCCGACCTGCCATTTGTGACTGTAGATGAATTGCGGCTGCATCGCGAACTGATAGAGCTCCTCCAGGAAGGTGCGGCCTTCCTCCTCCGGCCAGCCGACGATATGGGAGGCGTGACCGCCGATGAAGAGGCATTTGCGGCCGTTCTCCGAGAGGCGAACCAGCGGATGATGGACCGGCGGCATCGCCGCTTCCATTTCCGGGGTGATGTCCTTCAACCCACCGCGCCGCCGGGAATGCCAGATATAGTGTTCGACGGTGAGCCCCTCGCATTTCTCCTTCATTTCGGGCGAGAGGGCGTCATAGACGGCCCGCATGTCGATGAATTCCGTGTTGCCGCCTTCGGGCGGCACGGTATGGCCCATCAACAGCGACCATTTGGTCGGCAGGTCGTTATAGGAGCTGTCGGAATGGAACAGCTCGTTGCCCTTGTTGAAGGTGGCGCGCGGCGAATTCGGGGCGACGATCTCGCCCTTCTCGTCGAGATTCGAGGCGTCGTACATTTCGGGATGGACCCGGCCGCCCTTGTGGCTCTTGGTGCCCAGATCCGGCATCAGCTCCAGCGGCCCGAAGGCGCGGGTGAAGCGGATGTGCTGCTCGTCGGTGATCGTCTGATTGCGGATCACCAGCACGGCGTATTTCGCCATCGCGTCGTTGACGATCTTGACCAACTCGGGCGATGGCGGCTCTCTCAAATCCGCGCCGAGCAGTTCCGCGCCGAAGATGGGATGAAGAGGGGTGAGGGTGTACGTCATTGGGATACCTCGACACTTAGGCCTGTTCGGGCTCGTTGGGCTGCGTTTTTGCATGTTATATGGCGCTAGCTTCCAAGCTGGGCAAACAACAGGTCTATGATTCGAGTCAACACGTTACTCCGCCGCCGAGCGCGCCGGGGCCGTGAGCCAGGCGTCGAGCGCCTTTCGAGCGCGAGCGGTGTAGGCCTTCTTACGGTCGGCGCGGCGAATGCGGTCATCCATCGGCGGAAACAGGCCGAAATTCACGTTCATCGGTTGAAACGTCTCGGCATCGGCACCGCCGGTGATATGATTCAGAAGCGCGCCGAGGGCCGTCTCGGCCGGCGGAGCCATGAAAGCTTCGCCGCGCGCTTCGGCCGCCACCATCCGTCCCGCCAGAAGCCCGATCGCCGCGCTCTCGACATAGCCTTCGACGCCCGTCACCTGACCGGCGAAGCGGATATGCGGCGCGGATTTGAGCCTCAGCGACCCATCCAACAGGCGCGGGCTGTTCAGGAAGGTATTGCGGTGAAGCCCGCCGAGCCGGGCGAACTCGGCCTTCTCCAATCCCGGAATCATGCGGAAAATCCGCACCTGCTCGCCATGCTTCAGCTTGGTCTGGAAGCCGACCATGTTGTAGAGCGTGCCGAGCGCGTTGTCCTGGCGAAGCTGGACGACCGCATAGGGCTTGTCCGGCGAATGGGGATTGGTGAGGCCGACCGGCTTCAATGGGCCGTAGGCGAGGGTCTTCACACCGCGCTCCGCCATCACCTCGATCGGCAGGCAGCCCTCGAAATAGGGCGTGCCGGCCTCCCATTCCTTGAACGACGTCTTGTCGCCGGCCAGAAGCTCCGCGATGAAGCGCTCATATTCCTCGCGGGTCATCGGGCAGTTGATGTAATCGGCCCCGTCGCCCTTGTCGTAGCGCGACTGGAACCACGCCTTGGAGAAGTCGATCGTCTCCTTGTAGACGATCGGCGCGATGGCATCGAAGAAGGCGAGGGCGTCCTCGCCGGTCGCGCGCAAGATGTCCTTCGACAGGGATTCCGACGTCAGCGGCCCGGTCGCGACGACCACGGAGCCCCAATCCGGGCCGGGCAGCGGCGGTGATCTCGCCCCGCTCAATGGTGACCAGCGGATCGGCCTCGAGCGCCGCCGTCACCGCGCCCGCAAAGCCCTCGCGATCGACGGCCAGCGCCCCGCCGGCGGGCACCCGATGGGTATCGGCCGAGCCAAGGATCAGGGAGCTCGAGCCGGCGCATCTCGGCATGGAGAAGACCGACGGCATTGCTTTCGGCATCGTCCGAGCGGAACGAATTCGAGCAGACGAGCTCGGCAAAATCGCCGGTCTGATGAGCATCGGTGGGCCGCTCGGGTCGCATCTCGTGAAGCGTTACGGCGATGCCCGCCCGCGCGATCTGCCACGCCGCCTCGCTCCCCGCGAGCCCGCCGCCGATGACGTGAATGCCGGTCTTTTCCTGGGTCATGGGCCGATCTAGCGCCGTCGGGCGAAGCCTGTCAATCCGACCGGGGCAATCGAGGTCAATGGATTCTTAATAGCGTGTCCCTAAGCTCTATTCTTCGACCATAAGGGATTCAACAGATGTCCTGTACGGCAAGAGTCCTCGTCTATACGTCGGGTGGCGCGCAGCATAGCGATATCGCGCCGACGCTCGCGGCCAACGGCTTCGAAGCCCGCTTCGTCGAGCCGGCCAATGACCGGTTCGACCCGGACGATACCGACGTCGTCATCATCGACTGCCAGGATTTCAAAGCGGACGGGAACCGGACGGCCATCGGCTTGACTCAGACGGTCAAGGCCCAGAAGCGGTCCAGACCCATCCCGGTGATCGTGATCGACAGCGCCGACGATGGCGGCCGTCAGGTCAAGGTTCTCTCGGCTGGGGCCGACGAATATATCGCGCGGCCGTTCCTCGAATGTCAGCTTCTCGGAAGGCTCGGCTGCCATCTCCGCCTCGCCACCATGCGCGAGGAGCTGGTGCGGCGCGCGGCGACGGCCCGGAAGTTCGGCATCGAGCAGGAAACCATCGATCGGCCGGACGAGTTTCAGGGCATCGTGCAGCTTCTCGTCGTGGGCGGTCGCGGTGACTCGTTCTCCTCGATGGAAGCGGCCATGGGCGTGGACACCGATTTCACCTTCGCCTGGTCGAGCCAGACGGCGCTCGATTATCTCGACCGCCGGGTGTTCGATGCGGTTCTCATCGACATGGATTCCCAGGACGGCGAGCCGCTGAGCCTGTGCAGCCGGATCCGCGCCTATCCGAGTCTCTCGACCCTGCCGATCCTCGTCTTCGGCGACCGGCTCGGTTTCAACGACCCGGCCGAGCCGTTCCGCGCCGGCGCCGACGACGTGCTCTACCGGCCGCTCGGCGACGACGAGCTAAAGACGCGGATCCGCGCGCTCGTGACCCATCAGCGCTATCGCCGCGCGCTCCACCGGGTCTATAGCGAGGCGCGCCATCAGATCATCAGCGACAGTCTCACTGGCCTCTACAGTCACGGCTATCTCATGGAGCATCTCGGCGACGAGATCGCTTATGCGCGCGAGCACGACCGCAATCTCTCGCTCGCGATGTTCGACATCCACCAGATGCGGACGATCAATCGGCAATACGGCTACGCCGTCGGCGACAAGGTGATTCGCCAGGTTGGCGGCCTGATGAGCCGGCTGGTGCGCGGCGAGGACCTGACGGCGCGTTATGCCGGCGAGGAGTTCTGCGTCGTCCTGCCCGATACCGGCGAGCGCTCCGGCGGGCTGGTGGTCTCGCGGCTCTTGAATATCGTCAATGTCACGGAATTCGCGGGCGCGGAGCCGCACGAGCCCTGCGCGGTCCGGCTCAAAGGGCGTGCGATCCAGATGACCGGGGCCGACACGCCGGAATCCATGATCGAGCGGGCCCGCAACGCCCTTGGGGTGTCGGGCGTATCGCCGCGCTGAGCGCCTTACGCCTCCCGCTCGCAGACGTTCGCGGCACATGCCGGTGGACGCTGATGGCCAAGCGAATTATGATGGAAGCCTTGATTTCGCCTATCGCGCCGAGTGTCGGGCGCGATCATGGGGGGCGGATTCGGCAGCGAAGAGTGGGGCGACGTGTCGGTGGGAAATTCTCTGATTCGGTCGATCGGATGTCTCTCGCTGCTGGTTATGCTGACCGCATTCGGTCTGGGATCGCCGCATCCCGCCGCCGCCCAAGAGCGCGGTTCTTGCCTCTCGCAAGCCCGCGTCCGCCAGAAACCATTCCCTCGACGGAGAAGGACGATCCGGCCGCAGCCGAGGAGGCGCGCGTCCGGCCCAAGCTCTTGAAGGAGCTTCACGCAAAGGGATTTCGAATACGGCGCGCCCATCCTGATTCGCATCTTCAAGGTCAATCAGCAGCTCGAGGTCTGGCTTCTGAAGGGCTATCAGTACGAGCTGTTCCACACCTATTCGATCTGCAATTTTTCCGGAAAGCTCGGTCCCAAGGTGAAGGAGGGCGACCTACAGGCTCCCGAGGGCTTCTACTTCGTCGGGCTCGACCAGCTCAATCCGAACAGCGACTTTCACTTGTCGTTCGATCTCGGCTTTCCCAACGCCTACGACCGCCTTCATCGGCGGACGGGCAGCCACCTGATGATCCATGGCGG
The DNA here is from genome assembly GCA_963732795.1 of uncultured Alphaproteobacteria bacterium. Classification (GTDB taxonomy): domain Bacteria; phylum Pseudomonadota; class Alphaproteobacteria; order CAVTAV01; family CAVTAV01; genus CAVTAV01. Next base: position 16,184 of record CAVTAV010000005.1, read on the forward strand.
CTGCATCTCGACCGGCTGCTATGCCATGACCGACGAGGGAATCACCGAAATCTATACGCTGGCGGCCGGCGGCGCTGAAGGCCGGGCAGAGCCTGTTCGAAGTTCACATCTTTCCGTTCCGCATGACGCCCGCCAATATGGCGGCCCATGCCAGGAGCCGTTGGGCCCATTTTTGGGCCAATCTCGAAGAGGGTTATGACTATTTCGAGCGCTATCCGTCGTCCGCCGATCATTTCCAGCAACGGCAAGGACTATACCTTCGGGCCGATCATGTCGGCGGCCTCGACGACGCCGCGTCTTCGTTGGCCCAGAATTGCGACCGGTGCTAAAGGCCGGCGGATAGCGATCCTCCCGTGATGCGAATTCTTGGAGCCGTGTGTTTCGCGGCCATGATGTCGGCCGGTTCGGCTCGTCGCCGCGGAGAAGGCGAAGGATCAGGGCGCCGCCGCAGCCTGCGCCGGAGCCGATCGTGCTGAGCCGCAGCCTGTCCGGGGATCCCGGTACCCTCGATCCGCAGCGCGCCGAGACGGTGGCGGAGGCGAGCGTGGTCGGCGACATGTTCGTCGGCCTCGTGACCGACGACGCCGGGGGCCGTCCTGTGCCGGGCTGCGCCGAAAGCTGGACCGTCTCGCCCGACGGCCTCACCTATACCTTCAAGCTCCGCGACGGCCTCACCTGGTCGGACGGCATGCCGCTGACGTCCGCCGATTTCGTCTATTCCTTCCGCCGCGCGCTCGATCCGGCCACCGCCGCGCCTCAAGCGGGGTTGCTGTTCGTCATCCGCAACGCCGAGCCGGTCAACAAGGGCGAGATGCCGCCGGAGATGCTGGGCGTGACCGCCGTCGATCCCCAGACTGTCCAGATCGCCTTGAATGCGCCGGCGCCCTATCTCCTGGAGATCCTCGCCAATCCGATCGCCTATCCGGTGCCGTCCCAAGTCGTGAATACGGCGGGGCGGAACTGGGTGAAACCGGGGACGATGGTCGTCAATGGGCCGTTCAAGCTGGTCTCGCGGGTGCCCGGCGGGCCGATCCGGCTCGAACGCAATCCGTCCTTCTACGATGCCGATACTATTCGCCTGGACGACGTGATCTATGTCCCGGCCGGCGCGGACGGCGCGGCGGTGAACCAGTTCCGCGCGGGCGACCTGGACATCGTCAGCCATGTGCCGATGACGCGGCTCGGCTGGCTTCGCGAGAACCTGCCCCAGGATTTGCATACGGCCCCCTATCTCGCGGTCTACTACCTGGTGCTGAACAACGGCCGCCCGCCGCTCGACGACGCCAATCTCCGGCTCGCTCTGTCTTATGCGATCGACCGCAAGACCCTGGCCTCGAAGCTCCTGGATACCGGAGCCGTGGCGGCCGATGGGCTGGTGCCGCCGGGCACCGCGAATTATGCCGCGCCCTATGAGCCGGACTACGCCAAGCTTCCGATGGCCGAACGGCTCAAGAAGGCGCGGATACTGATCCAACAGGCGGGATACGGCCCGAACCGGCCGCTCGAAATCACCATCCGCTATGTCACCGGCGACGAGCGCGAGAAGGTGGCGGTGGCCATCGCCTCGATGTGGCGGCGGGCCGGCGTGGTGACGAAGTTCCAGAATGCCGAGGCAAAGGTCAATTTCAGCGCCGTCCGGGCGGGCGACTTCACCGTCGCCTATGAAGGCTGGCAGGCCGATTACAACGACGCCGGCGATTTCCTCTATCTCTTGCGCACCGGCTCGAACAACGCCAACACGTCGCGCTATTCCAATCCCGCCTTCGACAAGCTGATGCAGCAGGCCGATCGGGCCGTCAACGCCGCCGACCGCGCCTCGCTCCTCAAACAGGCCGAGGCGCTGGCCATGAAGGACCAGCCGGTCATCCCGCTGTTCTACCTGATCTCGGCCAATCTGGTGGCGGATTATGTCCAGGGCTGGAAGGACAATCCCCTCGACATCCACCGCTCCCGCTATCTCTGGCTCGACATGCCGTCGGACGACACGCCGGACCAGGACACGCCCGAACCGCCCCAGGACGGCGGGTGAGGTGGTGATGCATTGCGCTCGGGAAAGGGGAGGGTATCATGGCTGCAGCCATCTGAAATCCGAATGGATCATGGACGTGAAGGCGGAGGTCGCTCCGCCGATCGAGATCGCGGACGGCCCCATGGGCCTGCGGCGGATCATCCCGATCGGCGGTGGGACGTTCGAGGGCCCCAAGCTCAAGGGCCGTGTCGTCCCCGGCGGCGCGGACTATCAGTTCATCCGCAAGGACGACGTCATCATCCTGGAAGCCAAATATTTGCTCGAAACCGATGACGGCGTGACCATCGCGGTGACCAACCGCGGGATGCGCCATGCCGCGCCCGAGGTTCTGCGCCGGCTGACGGCGGGCGAGACCGTGCCGCCGGAGGACTATTACTTCCGCGCCGCGCCGGAATTCGAAGCGCCGCAAGGCCGCTACGACTGGCTCAACAAAGCGCTGTTCATGAGCACCGGCGAGCGTTATGCCGACGGCGTCGTGATTCATATCCACCGCATTCTTTAGCGCTCGATGGCGATCGATCGCCTTAAGACGTCGCTCTGGGTTCAGGCCCAGGTGCGTCTCTGCGATATCAGGGCGATCCCGATCGCGATCATGAAGCGCGGCGATCCCGACGCCGGCACGATCGTTCTCAAGATCGCGCCGGCCGGATCGCACCTGCGAGGTCTTCAACCAGGTCCGCGACATGGACGGCGAGATGAAATGGATGCGCGCGAGCGGGCCGCAACCAGTCCCCGAATCCGAGGCCGATCCCGTGATAGAGCGCCAGCGAAAGCGCGACCCCGACCTCTGGGTCATCGAGATAGACGATCCGCAAGGGCGCTACGAGCTCGACGCACCGATCATTTGACGCTTGCGCGGCTTGCGTCCGCGGGCAGTTTCCACTACATCCTGGCGCCTGCCGATCCCGCCCCGATCCGACCCTGAAGAGCGCCGATGCCCTCATATCAGTATTGTTACGTGATGCAGCAACTGTCCAAGACCTATCCGGGCGGCCGGAAGGTGCTGGACAATATCTCGCTGTCGTTCCTGCCCGGCGCCAAGATCGGCGTCCTCGGCGTGAACGGCGCGGGCAAATCCACGCTTCTCAAAATCATGGCGGGCCTGGACAAGGAGTTCAACGGCGAGGCCTGGGCGGCGGAAGGCTGCCGGGTCGGGCTTCTGGCTCAGGAGCCGGAGCTGGACCCTAAGAAAGACGTGCTCGGCAATGTCATGGACGGCGTGCGCGAGACCAAGGGGCTGCTGGAACGCTTCGAGGACGTCAGCGCCAAATTCGCCGAGCCGATGAGCGACGACGAGATGGAAGCGCTCATGGCCGAGCAGGCGGAGCTCCAGGAGAAGATCGACGCGGTCGATGCCTGGAACATCGATACCGAGGTCGAGATCGCCATGGACGCGCTGCGCTGCCCGGCGAGCGATGCCGACGTCACCAAGCTTTCGGGCGGCGAGCGGCGTCGCGTGGCGCTGTGCCGGCTGTTGCTGGAGAAACCCGACCTCCTGCTCCTCGACGAGCCGACCAACCATCTGGACGCCGAATCCGTCGCTTGGCTCGAACATTTTCTCGAAGACTACGCGGGCACCGTCGTCGCCGTGACCCACGACCGCTATTTCCTCGACAATGTCGCCGGCTGGATCCTGGAACTCGATCGCGGCCATGGCATTCCCTGGCAGGGCAATTATTCGTCCTGGCTGGAGCAGAAGCAGAAGCGCCTCGAAATCGAGGGCAAGCAGGAGGAGGCGCGGCAGAAGACCTTGGCCCGGGAGCTCGAATGGATCCGCCAGTCGCCCCGCGCCCGCCACGCCAAGAGCCAGGCCCGTATCACGGCCTACGAGGACCTCCTGGCCAAGAGCAACGAGAAGGCGCCCCAGCGGGCCCAGATCGTCATCCCGGCCGGCCCGCGGCTCGGCGGCATCGTGGTGAATGCCGAGCATGTCTCCAAAGGCTTCGGCGACCGGCTTCTGATGGAAGATCTGAACTTCCGCCTGCCGCCGGGCGGCATCGTCGGCGTGATCGGGCCGAACGGCGCGGGCAAGACGACGCTGTTCCGCATGATCACCGGCCAGGAAAAGCCGGATTCCGGGACCTTCACGGTCGGCGAGACGGTCGAGCTCGGCTATGTCGACCAGTCGCGCGATAGCCTCGATGCGACGAAGACCGTCTGGGAGGAGATCTCCGGCGGCAACGACGTGATCCTCCTGGGCAAGCGCGAGGTCCCGAGCCGGGCCTATGTCGGCGCGTTCAACTTCAAGGGGCCGGACCAGCAGAAGAAGGTCGGCCAGCTCTCGGGCGGCGAGCGCAACCGGGTCCATCTCGCCAAGATGCTGAAGCAGGGCGCGAACCTGCTGCTCCTCGACGAGCCGACCAATGACCTCGACGTCGATACCCTGCGCGCGCTCGAAGAAGGCCTCGAAGATTTCGCCGGCTGCGCGGTCATCATCAGCCACGACCGCTGGTTCCTCGACCGTATCGCGACCCATATCCTCGCCTTCGAAGGGGACAGCAAGGTGGTCTGGTTCGAGGGTAATTTCCAGGAATACGAAGCCGACAAGAAGCGCCGCCTCGGCGCGGAGGCCGACCGGCCGCATCGGATCAAATATAAGAAATTCAGCCGGAATTAGGCCGGAATATCTCTACGTCATGGCCGGGCTTGACTTCGTCGCGGCGCCGGCCTGGCCATCCACGCCTTCCCTTACACCGCATGACGCGAGTGGGGTGATTTATTGCCCCGAGTCATCGAAGCTGTCGAACAGGTCGTTCTGTTGCTGCTGTTCCTGCTCGGACTGCGCCTTGCCGTTGCGGATTTCGAATTCGCGGTTCTGGCGGTAATAGCTTCTGAGCGCCGCATAGCCGTCGACGGAGTTGTTTCTCAGATCCTCGAGGATGTTCCGGTTGCGGTCGTATTTGTCGATGCCCTTGGCGGCGACGCGCGGCCAACTGAGATAGGACACGTGCTGCCAGCGGAACATCCAGCTTATCGGGTCCATGGCGAGATCGACCACGAGGCCGAAGCCGTCGCGGGTCGAGGACGGGCCGTAGAACGGAATTTCCAAATAGCCGCCATCCTTGACGCCATAGACCGCGAGGGTCTGGCCGAAATCCTCGTCATGATAGGGGATGCCGATGTCGGTCGCCGGATCGAACAGCCCGCCGACGCCGACAGTCGAGTTCATGACGAAACGCCCGAGAGTATTGGTGGCCCGCGTCGGCTGCGCCTGCAGCACGTCGTTGATGAACACGATCGGCGCGTCGAGATTGACCAGGAAATTATGCAGCGCGTGACGGAACACCTTGGGGAACACGGTCGTATAGACGCTGGTGATCGGGCCGAGGACGTATTCGTCGAAGCCGTTGTTGAACTTGTAGATCGTCCGGTTCATCGGCTCCACGGGATCGTCGGCCTTTTTGTATTGGGCAAGCGCCACGGGATCGCTCGCCGGCGGCCGGGTCGCGCAGGCCGGCAATAAGCCGAGCGCGACCACGAGAAGGGCAAGCCGCATCAGGACCGGCCGCATCGGCCGAACGGGATTTTCGAAAAGGGATCGCACCGGCGGGGATTTCCTCGTTTTGTCGTTGAGGCGGCGGGCGCCGCCGGCAGGGACGATTCGGGCCACCGGACTCTAGCAGAGACGGTCCGAATGGCCAGCACGGCGCGCACCGGCCGGCGCTCCGCGGGGCTGTCGATTGAGCCGGACTCCGGCAGCGGAAACCGCTACACTGCGCATAAATATATCTTTATATATATTCCCAACTCGGACTGTGAGCACGGGCGACGGATGGATTCGTTATTGATGGGATTGCGGGCGGCGGGCGAGCCGACCCGGTTGAGGCTTCTGGCGCTTTTGGGCCATGCCGAGCTGACGGTGACCGAGGTCACCCAGATTCTGGGCCAGAGCCAGCCCCGCGTGTCGCGCCATTTGAAGCTGATGTGCGAGGCCGGACTTCTGGATCGGTTCCGCGAGGGTACCTGGGCCTTCTACCGTCTGACCGAGACCGGCCAATGCGCCGAGCTGGCGCGGCTTCTGGTCGATCTCGTCCCGACGAACGATCCCGTCTTTGCCCGCGACTTCGAACGGCTCGAAGCGATCAAAGCGGCGCGGGCCGAGGCGGCCGCGGAATATTTCCGGGTCAACGCCGCGAATTGGGGCCGCATCCGCTCGCTCTACGTCCCCGAGGCCGAGCTCGAAGAGGCGATGCTGGAAATCCTGGCCGGCCGCAAAATCGACGATCTGTTGGATGTCGGCACCGGCACGGGCCGGATGCTCACCCTCTTCGCCCCGCGCATCAAGCACGGCATCGGCTACGACCTGAGCCACGAGATGCTGGCCTTGGCGCGCACCAATCTCGACGAAGCGGGCGTGCGCAACTGCCAGGTACGGCACGGCGACATGTACAGCCTGCCGATGCCGAATGAATCGGTTGACGTCGTGCTGTTCCATCTGGTGCTGCACTATGCCGACGATCCGGCCGCCGCGATCCATGAATCGGCGCGGCTGCTGAGGCCCGGCGGCGCAATGCTGATCGTCGATTTCGCGCCCCACGAGATCGAATATCTCCGCACCGACCACGCCCACCGGCGTCTCGGCTTTGCCGATGCCGAGGTCGAAGGCTGGCTCAAATCCGCCCATCTGAACATCGAAGGCATCCGCCATTTCGCCGGCAAGGAACTGACCGTCACCATCTGGCATGCGGTCAAGAGTGAGAGTATGAAGAGCAAGGAGCCGGCATTCGAATAGATGGGTTTGGGATGAGCGCCCTTCTGGTCTCTGCCGTCGTTACCTTCTTCGTGATCATCGATCCGATCGGCAACGTGCCGATCTTCATGGGTTTGACTGCCGATCGGAAGCCGGCCGAGCGCCGCGATGCCGCGATCCGCGCGATCTCGGTCGCGGCGGTGACGCTGGTGCTGTTCGGCGTGCTCGGCAATTACATCCTGGAATATCTCGGCATCGGCCTGCCCGCATTGCGGATCGCGGGCGGCATTCTGCTGCTGCTACTGGCGGTTGACATGGTGCTCGCACGTCAAAGCGGCTTGCGGTCTACGACCGAGCCCGAGGACGCGGAAGCCCATCGGCGCGACGACGTGGCGGTTTTTCCGCTCGCCATTCCGCTGATCGCGGGACCGGGGGCCATGACCTCCGTCCTGTTGCTCCTCGGCAAGGTGGGGCATGACTGGCTCGGTATGGCTCTCATCCTCGGTGTGATGCTGGGCGTCCTTTTCTTGAACCTCGTCGCATTTCTCAGTGCTTCGTGGTTGATGGGTCGGTTGGGGCTCACCGGGGTCAACGTGATCGGCCGCGTGCTCGGTATCATCCTTGCCGCCCTCGCCGTGCAGTATATTCTGGACGGGCTGGTCGCGAGTTTTCCGCATCTCGGCCAGACCTGACGACGGGGTGGGGGGCGCCATGACCAAACTACCTGATGGGTACACGATCGCGCCCATGACCCGCGCCGAGGCTTCGGTGCTCGAATCCTGGGCGGCGGCCGAGGGCTGGAACCCCGGCGTCGCCGATATGGACATCGCCTGGGCCTCTGACCCCGATGCCTTCATCGCCTTACGCAAGGACGGCGAGCTGGCCGGCGGCGGGGCGATCATCGCCTATGGGCGCAAGGCCGGCTTCATGGGGCTTTTCATCATGCGGTCCGATCTGCGCCGGCAGGGGTTGGGCCGGGTTCTGTGGCACGAGCGGCTTGAAGCGCTTGCGGGCGCGGCTGGATCCGGATGCGCCGATCGGGATGGACGGCGTGTTCGATATGGCGCCGTTCTATGCCTCGGGCGGGTTTCGCCTGCTGTATCGCGACCTGCGATTTGAAGGGGAGGCTGAGGGCACGCTCGATCCGGACGCGGTCCCCTTGCAAGACGTGCCCTGGGAAGAGCTGGCGGCCTATGACCTCGCAGTGTCCGGGATCGACCGGCCTGAATTCATGCGCGCCTGGCTTTCCCAGCCCGGCGGCAGGGGCTTTGCGTGGCGGCGGAACGGGAGTCTGGCGGGCTACGGGTTCCTACGCCCCTGTCGGAACGGATTCAAGATCGGCCCGCTCTATGCCGACGATGCAAATATCGCGCGCCGTCTGTTGGAGAGCCTGCTGTCGGCGATCCCGGGGCAACACGCCGTGTTGGATGTGCCCGAGCCGAACGGGGCCGCGATGGCGCTGGCTGCGGCGCGGGGCTGGACGCAATCTTTCGGCTGCGCGCGGATGGTGCACGGGCCGATGACCCCGCCGCCGCCCGATCGGGTCTATGGCGTGACGTCTTTCGAATTCGGCTGAAGATCGAGGACCGCGGATGCAGCCAAGTGAATTGAATCCGAGCGCATCGATCAAGCTGTCGCGCCGCCATGTCGTCGCGGCGACGATCGGCAACGCGCTCGAATTCTACGACTTCATGACCTACACCTTCTTCGCGATTCAGATCGGGCATGCTTTCTTCCCGTCCGACGACGGCTTCGTGAGCCTGATGCTTTCGCTTGCGACATTCGCGATCGGATTCGTCACACGGCCCTTGGGCGGCGTCGTCATCGGGCGCTATTCCGACCGGGCGGGGCGCCGGCCGGCGATGGTGCTGACCTTCATGCTGATGGGCGGGTCGATCATCGTGCTGGCGCTGACGCCGTCCTATGGCGCGATCGGCATCGCGGCCCCCGTCATCGTGATTGTTGCGCGGATGGTGCAGGGATTTTCCCTGGGCGGCGAGGTCGGACCCACGACCGCGTTTCTGCTCGAAGCCGCGCCGATCGAAAAGCGCGGGATCATCGTTTCCTGGCAGCTCGCGAGCCAACTCGTCGCCAGCGTGGCCGGAGGTCTCGTCGGGCTCGTCCTTGCGGCGGTGTTGAGTGCCCAGGTGCTGGATGTCTATGGCTGGCGTATCGCCTTCCTGATCGGCGCGCTGGCGCTTCCTTACGGTCTGTGGATCCGCCGAAGCCTGCCCGAAACCCTACACGAGCCCGAGGAGCATACGGTTCCGCCATCGCAGGCGAGTACGGGCGTCGGCCTCGCCCGCTCGAACAAGCGGCTCATCGCCCTCGGGCTGGTAGGGCTCGCCTATGGAACGATCTCCACCTACACGTCGCAATATTTCGCGACGTATGCCCAAGACACCTTGCACATGTCGACCCGCGCCGCCTTCGCCGCGACGGTCTCGACCAACGGCGCGGCCGTGGTCGCCATCCTACTCGGCGGCTGGGTCTCCGATCGCATCGGGCGAAAGCCGGTGATGATCTGGCCCAACGTCGCGTTTCTCCTGATCGTCTATCCGCTGTTCATTTGGATCGCCGGCGCGCGGAGCTCGACCGTCCTGTTCGTCGGCGCGGGGATTTTCGGATTCATGCGGGCCCTCGGATTTGCGGCATTCTTCGCGGCGCTGACCGAAAGCCTGCCGAAACCCATCCGCGGCAGCGGCCTCGCCATCGTCTACGCCACCGCCATCGCGATCTTCGGCGGCACGGCGCAGAATGTGGTCGCGTGGCTAATCCACGTCACGGGCAATCCGCTGGCGATCACCTGGTATGTGATGCTGTCCGGCGTGATTGCCGTCGTCGCCATGGCCTATATGGTCGAAAGCGCCCCGGCCCGCCGAAAACTGGCGCCAGAGCCCGCCTAAAGCTTCTTTTCGCTCATCAGGGCGAGGAGATTGCCTTCGCTGTCCTTGAGGAAGGCCATCCAGAGCTCCATCTGGGGCGTCTTGTGAACGGCGTGAGGCGGGGCCTCGAATTTGACGTCCTGCTTGGAGAGGGCGGCGTGCATCCCCTCAATGTCGTCGACGACGTAATAGAGAATCGAGGCCATCGGCCGGAACGCGGGCTTTTCCGGCACGGTTAGCATCAGGCGCACGCCTGAAAGGTCGAAAAACGCCATGCCGGGCGCGTCGAACAGGAATTTCATGCCGAGCATATCCCGGTAAAATGCCGTCGCCCGCGCCACGTCGTCGACTGGCATGGCGATCTGTCCCAGCTTGGAAATACCGACCGGACTTGCGCTCATGACTGCCTCCCAAATTGCCGTCGAGCCATTTAGTTAGGTAGACTAACTAAATCATGCGTGAGAAAAGATTTTGTGTCAATCGGGAAGGGAACGACGACCCCATGAAACCAAAGAACGACGCCGAGGACGTCGCCAACCGGTTGCATTCGGCGGCGATCCACTTGTTGCGCCGGCTGCGCCAGGAGGACACGGCCTCCGGCCTTTCCGCGCCCAAGCTGTCGGCGCTCTCGGTGATCGTCTTCGGCGGCCCGATCTCGATCTCCGATCTCGCCGCCGCAGAGCAGGTCCGCCCCCCGACGATCTCGCTCGTCGTGCGCAGCCTGGAGGAGGAGGGGCTGGTCGAGCGGGTGCCCGATCCCAAGGACAAGCGGGTCCAACGCATTGCCACGACGGCCAAAGGCCGCAAGCTTCTCCAGCAAGGTCAGCAACGCCGCGTCCGCCGTCTGGTCAAGGACGTCAAGGCCATCTCCGGCGAGGACCGCAAGCTTCTCGGACAAGCCATTGACATCATTGAGAGAATCTCCCGGCCTTCAGGGCGATAGACGGCCCATTTCCTCTCTGAACACGGTCAATTGCTTTTCTATCGCCGAATTTAGCGTGTTAGTCTGCCCGGCGTCTGGGGATGCTGGCGGATGAACGACCTTTTCAAGGAACTCAAGCGGAGGCATGTCTTCCGGATCGGTATCGCCTATCTGGTGGTGGCGTGGATCGTCACCCAGGTCGTCGTCGCCGTTTCGCCGGTCCTGCAACTGCCCGACTGGTTCCCGCGCGCGGTCCTCATTCTTCTCGCCATTGGATTCCCGATCGCCCTGATTCTCGCCTGGGCCTTCGAGGTGACGGCCGAGGGCATCAAACGGACGGAAGATGCGAATTCGGCTTCGGCCAAGCCTCGGGGCGTTTCGACCGGGCGCAAGCTCGATTTCGTCATTATCGGCGCGCTCGTCCTGGCGCTCGGCTATTTCGCTTGGGGCCGGTACTACGGCGGGCAGGGAACGCAAGTTGCGGCAACGGGCACGCCTTCCATCGCCGTGCTCCCGTTCGAGGATTACAGCCCAAACCATGATCAAGGCTATTTCGCCGACGGAATCGCCGAGGAAATCCTGAATTCGCTGGCGGGCATGGAAGGCCTCGAGGTGACGGCCCGGACGTCCTCGTTCTATTTCAAGGGCAAGAACGAGGATTTGCGCACCATCGGCGAGAAGCTGGGCGTCGCGAACATCCTGGAAGGCAGCGTCCGCAAGGAAGGCGACGATGTGCGCATCACCGCCCAGCTCAACGATGCCCGGACCGGCAACCATATCTGGTCGAAATCCTATAACCGCAAGATGGACGACATCTTCACGGTCCAGGAAAACATCGCCCAATCCGTCGCCCAGGCGATCGGAGTGACCCTCGGTGTCGGCAACGCGGGCCATCTGGCCGGCATGACCCGCAACCCCGATGCCTATGACGAGTATCTCAAGGGCGTGGCGCTGGCTAACCGACTTACGGAAGACGGCATCCGCAAGGGCCTCGATCATTTCGAGCGCGCGAGAATGCTCGATCCGTCCTTTGCGCTGGCGTGGGCAGGGATAGCCGCGGCCAGCCAATCGCTCCCGCAATTTGCTCCAGTTCAAAGCGCGGAGTTCTGGCGGGAAAAAGCCCGAGACGCGATTTCCCGCGCCTACGACTTGGCGCGCGATTCGCCTCAAGTCCTGATTACATACATCAATATTCAGATCGGAGACCACGCGATTTTCGAGGCCGGACAACTGTTTGAAAAGGCCATTGATGAGGCCCATGGGTCCCCTCAAAGCAACCTGGCGTCGCTCTATGGCGGAATTCCTTCTGAGTATGGGCCGCGTCGAGGATGCCAGGAGCTACCTCGAACGGGTCCGTAAGTTGAATCCCCTGGTCGCGTTGGGGTCGATCTTTCTCGGCGAATTGGACGCCATCTCGGGCGATTTGCCGGACGCCTTCGCCGAGTTCGACCACGCCGACAAACTGGCCAAAAACTCGCCTGATAACACGCTCCTGTTTGTCGCCCATAGTGGGGTCTTCGCGGCCCTTGCCTCGGGCGACAGGCAGCAGATCGAAAAGTGGACGACACTCGCGATCCAGGAAGGCGCTGTCGGACACGAGATCACCAATGCCATGCGGCCGGTCCTGGACGATCCGAAAGCGGCGCTGGCCGAGCTCCATCGGCTCGCGAAGGCCCCCGAGAACCAGTCCACCCTGCTGCTCAGCGATCTAGCGCATTGGGCGGCCTATTTCGGCGGTCCCGATTTCGCTCTCGACCTACTGCGCACCATTCCCAAGGATGCCGACCTGACCAGCACCATATTCGCGATTTGGCGTCCGCTGATGAAGGACGTGCACATGCTGCCGGGCTTCAAGGATCTCGTGCGCGACATCGGCCTCGTGGACTACTGGCGCAGGAGCGGCCACTGGTCCGACTTCTGCCGTCCCGTTTCATCGGGCAATGGCGGCGATAATGACTTTGAGTGCAAGTAGGCGGGGCGCTCCATGACGCTCGAACACGCCTATTACCTCTCGCAGATCGTCGCGGCCTTGGCGGTGATCGGGTCGCTCCTCTATCTCGGCCGTCAGGTGACCCAGACCAACAAGCAGGCGCGGGCTCAGACGCGTCAGGCCATGATGGCGCTGGCGCAGGCCGAGATAACGCAGTTCCAGACCGACCCGTCGATCTTCGCGACGTTCACCAAGGAAGAGCCGTCCTGGGAGGACAAGGTCAAGCTCAGCCAATGGCTTTCGGCGGCGATGCGGGCGCGCGAATTCGAATGGTTCGCCCACAAGAACGGCACCATCGACGACGACATGTTCAAAGCCTACTCCGGCATGATCCCCATCATTCTGGGCACCGAGCGCACCCGCCGTTGGTGGGCGTTCCGCAAGGACCTCGGTGAGTTCGATCCTGCCTTCTCGACATTCGTCGACGGCTTACTGGCGCGAAGCCCGCTAACCGAATTCTGGAGCTCGATCGACAAATGGTGAGGGCAAGATGAAACGGCTCAGCCTGAGCGAGATCACCGGCATTGCGGAGATCATTGGCAGCATCGCGATCGTCGTATCGCTGATCTTCGTCGGCTTGCAGATCCGGCAGAACACAAGACAGGTGGAAACCAGTTCGATTCAGGCCGGGCTTGCCTATGTCGAATCGATAAACAATCTGACCGCGAATCCGGAGACGGCCGAAGTGGTCATGAAGGGCGTGAACGATTTCAACTCTTTGTCGCCCATCGAGAAGGCGCGTTTCGACGGAACGATCAACATGTCATGACGAAGTTCTTCTTGGCTCGGCAATACCATTTTCAGGGGGCGCTTCCCGAAGAGAACTACATCTCCTTCGAGGCCGTCTTCGCAACCGTTCTGCGCTCGCCCGGGGCGTTGGACTGGTGGAGCAGAATCAAGGACCAAAATCCGAAATTCGTTCAGGAGGTGATCGACGAGATCATTCGACGCCATCACGACGTCAAGCCGTACACAGAGTATCTGAAATTCGAGCACAAAAATCGGTGACGGGGGCACGCATGAAACGGCCGAGTTTGGACCAGATCACCAATCTCGCGGAGATCATCGGCACGGTGGCGATCGTCGTGTCGCTGATCTTTGTCGGCCTGCAGATTCGGCAGAACACGAACCAGGTCGAAGTGGCTTCGTATCAGACCGGGCTGCGCTTCATCCATTCGATTAATGAATTGACCGCGACGCCCGAATCCGCCGACCTCGTCATCAGGGGGCTAAATGATTTCGATGCCTTGTCGCAAATCGACAAGGCGCAGTTCGACAGCAAGCTTGCCGATCTGACCAACGATTTCTTTGCGGCCCGGCAACTCTTTCTGCAGGGCAGCTTGTCGGCCGAGGAGTTCGCCGGTTTCGAGCGCGTTATGGCGCAAATGCTTCGTTCGCCGGGCGCCGTTCAATGGTGGGCGACGACCGGAAACGTCTTTCCCCAGCAGTATCAGGACTCATTGGAGGACGTCATCCGTCGTTATCCCGAGGCGGAGCCGTGGTCCGAGTACTACGAATACAAACGCGAGGCTCATTGAAGGAGTGTCCCATGAGCAGACTCTATAACGACGCCCATCGCGGCTTGCAGGACGAATTCGGCACGCGCCGCATGGCCGACCGGATCGAGGAGCTGGCCTGCAAGGATGTTGTCGGCGAGCCGGAGAAGGCCTTCATCGAAAGCCGCGACATGTTCTTCCTCGCGACCGTCGATACCGACGGCTGCCCGACCGTATCGTATAAGGGCGGCGATCCGGGCTTTGTCCGGGTCGTCGATGAAAAGACAGTCATTTTTCCGGTCTATGACGGCAACGGCATGTTCCTCTCCACGGGCAATATCGCGTCCAAGGGCGAGGTCGGTTTGCTGTTCATCGATTTCGAGAAGCCCCATCGCCTCCGCTTGCAGGGCCGTGCCGAGCTCCCCCGCGATCCGGTGCTTCTCGGGCATTTCAAGGAAGCCATTTTCGTCGTCAAGATAGCCGTGCGGGCGGTCTTCCAGAACTGCCCGCGCTACATCCACCGCTATCAAAAAATATCGCCGTCCCGCTACGTGCCCCGCGCCGACTGCGATACGCCGCTCGCCACCTGGAAGCGCACCGATGAAATTCAGGATGTGCTGCCGGAGCGCGACGCAAAGAAGGTCGACGCGGCTGGCGGCACGCTGCCCACCGAGGAATGGATCGGCATGATCGTCACGGGCGACCCCGAGGCTTGATCGAACAGGAGGCTGGCAATGAACGGTATTCACGACATGGGTGGGCTGACCAATTTCGGCCCCGTGCAACCGGAAGAGAATGAGCCGGTTTTCCACGAGGACTGGGAGCGGCGCGTCTTCGCGATGAACATGGGGGCCTTGGCTTTTGTCGGGCCGGTCGATCGGGCGCGCCATGCTATCGAGCGCATGAACGCCGTCGAATACCTGACCACGAGCTATTATGAGCACTGGCTCACCGGGATCACGACGCTTTTGGTCGAGCTCGGGCTGGTGACGGCCGACGAGGTCGAGTCCGGCCGCGTCATCCGCAATTCCGCGCCGCCCCATCCCGCGCCGAACGCCGAGATGGCCGAAGGGCTGGTGCGGGGCGGCATGCCGGCGGTTCGCGATGTACCGGTCAAGCCTGTCTTCGAGGTCGGGGCGGCAGTCCGGGCGCGGAACCTGGAGATTACCGGGCATACCCGGCTCGCGCGCTATGTCCGGGGCAAGACCGGAGTCGTCATCGCCTATCATGGCTGCCACGTCTTCCCGGATACCGCCGCGCACGACAAGGGCGAAAACCCGCAGCCGCTCTATACGGTCCGCTTCGAGGCCAAGGAACTTTGGGGCGATAACGTGACGCGACGCGACTGCGTCCACATTGATCTGTGGGAGTCCTATCTGGAGCCGTTGAACGCGGAGAAGCAATCATGAGCGACCATGAACACGAGCACGATCATCCCCATAACGCGCCGCCGAACCCGTATCACAATAGCGAACGATCGGAGGCGCGTAACGCCGAACTGACCGAGAGGGTCGCGAAGCTCGAAGCGCTGCTGACCGCCAAGGGCCTGGTCGACAAAGGCGCGCTCGACAAGCTCGTCGACATCTATGAAAACGATCTCGGCCCGATGAACGGCGCGAAGGTCGTCGCCCGCGCCTGGACGGATCCGGCGTTCAAGCAGCGCCTGCTCGAAAACGCCACCGCCGCCATCGCCGAGCTCGGCTTCGGCGGGCTGCAGGGCGAGCACATGGTCGTGGTGGAGAACACGGCCGACGTCCACAACGTCGTCGTCTGCACGCTCTGCTCCTGCTATCCCTGGCCGGTCCTCGGCCTGCCGCCCACCTGGTACAAGGACGCCGCCTATCGCTCCCGCATCGTCATCGATCCGCGCGGCGTGCTGGCCGATTTCGGCACCGAGATCGACGACGAGGTCGAGATGCGCGTCTGGGACAGCAGCGCCGAGATCCGCTATCTCGTGCTCCCCGAACGCCCCGCCGGCACGGAAGGCATGAGCGAGGATCAACTCGCCGAGCTGGTCGAACGCGACGCCATGATCGGCGTGACGAAGGTTCGGGCCCCATGACCACGGACAGGCTCACGCGGCCGGATATCGCCGAAATGAACGGCACCCACGCGCTGCCCCGCAAGAGCGGCGAATTGGTGTTCCATGCCGAATGGGAACGCCGCGCCTTCGCCCTGGCCGTCAGTCTCGCCGAGCAGGGCGAATTCGAATGGAGCGCGTTCCAGCAGCAGCTCATCAAAGCCGTCGCCGAGGCGGAGCGGGACGACCCGCTCAATCCGACGCGAGGCTATTACGAAAGCTGGCTCGTCGCGCTCGAGGCCGTGCTGGCGGAGAAACGCATGTTGGCGGATCGAACCGCCTGATCGCAAGACAGGGATGGAGGGGGGCGCGGTGACACTGGACCAATATTACATGCTGGCGCAGATCATCGCGTCCATCGCGGTGGTCGGCTCGCTGCTGTTTCTTGGTTTCGAGATGCGGCGAAATTACAAGCAGACGCGCCTCGCCAATTGGGAGGCGGTTGTCGACCGTTTCAATGCCTTGTGGAGCCGGACGACGACCAATTTCGACTTCGCCGAGATATTGGCGCGCGGCCGTCAAAGCTATGTCGGTCTAACGGACGCCGAATAGATCGCCTTTGGCGACTTTCACCAGGAATTGATCCTCACTTATGAGACCATGATGTTGTCGGGCGCGCACGCGACCGTCTCCGCTCGGCAGATGGCCGATTTGACACAGAAACATTTGAGCCACTACCTCGGGTCTCCCGGATCTAAGGAGTGGTGGCGCGAATTCAGGGAAGAGGTGGAATTGCCGCCACAAATCACGGCGGTCGTGAATGCCGCCACCGGCGAAAGCGGGCTACGGCGAGATCCGTCGAATGGAGAAACCAGATGACACTCGAGGACCTCGCCTATATCGCGCAGATCGTCGCGTCTTTCGGCGTGATCGTCTCTCTGATCTATCTGGCGCGGCAGGTCGTCCAGAATACCCGGATGATGCGCGCCGGCGTGTCGAGCGACCGGGTGCAGCGCGATTTCGATTTCACCAGCCCCATCTTCAACAACAGGGATTTCGCGGAAATTTGGTGCAAAGCCCGCGACGGTCTGGACACCCTCGACGATGTTGATCAGGTCCGGGTCATCATGCATTCCCGTAGCGCCCTCAAGCACTGGCACAACATGTTCGCGATGCGCCGGCAGTATCTCGTGTCGGACGCCGACTGGGATGAGCTGTTGTGGCTGATCCAGCATTTCGGAGGGATTCAGAACACGCGCGGCGCCTGGGCCATGTTCAAGGACTCGTTCGAGAAGCCGTTTCAGAATTTCATCGAGCAACAATTTGCGATCGCCGACCGCGACAAGGACAACGCCTAGAAACGGCGAGGGGGCAGGGGGGCGAAAGTGACTCAATACGAATATATAAATCTGATCTCGACGCTCCGGTCGGAAGCCGCCGGCCACGAAATGGACTTCTTCGCCATGTGGTCGGCTTATGTGGTGGTCATCTACCTGGTCGGCCGCGAGCTGCCACGGCTTTATGCCGTGCTGATGAGCGTTCTTTATGTGGCATGCGCCGCCATACCCGCCTTCGGTTTCCACCTTGCCGTCGAAAATCAGTACGCCGTTATCGGGTTGTACATCGCCGCTTATAAGGACGCCGCGATCATGGGCACAAATTCGACCGCAGTCCCACTCATCGTCCTCTCGGTAAATGCCATCGCATCAATGGCGGCGATCGCCTTCCTGATTTAAAGACGGCGAACGGCCCCCGTGGCATTGGCGACATCGTAAAGACCGGAGAACGCCCATGAAGCTCGAAAAGCTGTCGTCCCTGATCGAAGCGCTCAGTTCGATCGCCGTCGTCATCACCCTGATCGTCCTGATCGTCGAGATAAGACAGAACACGTCGGCGTTGAACGCCCAATCACGCCAAGCCCTTCTGGTGAGCGCACAGAACGAATTGCTGGCGTCTGTCGATCACCCCGACGCCCTGATCGCAATCCGCAAGCCCGACGCCCTGACGCCCGAGGAAACCGTGATGCTCGATTCGTGGCTTCAGGCGTCCATTCGATCGCGCGAGTTCGCGTGGCTGCAATACCAGAGCGGCCTGATTGATCAGGAACAGTGGGATACGGAGCTCTCCGTCATCCGTGGCCTTACCGCACAGCCTCGAATTCGCCTTTGGTGGACCGAACAGGGCCGAACCAGAGTGAGCGTCAAATTTGCCGATTTCGTCGACGGCGTCATCAAGAACACGCCGGAGAACACCCAGATGGGGGCCGGCAAGACCTGGAACCGTGCTCTGCAGAAGGACTAGGAGCGGACATGACGCTGGAACAATACTATCTGATCGCCCAGATCGTGGCGTCCATTGCGGTAATCGGCTCGCTGCTATTCCTGGGATTCGAGGTTCGGCAGAATTGGCGGCAGACCCGTCTCGCCAACTGGGAATCCAGCATCGATCGGTTCAACAGGCTTTGGAGCCGGACCAACGATCCCCTCGTCGCGGATATCGTCACGCGTGGCCGCAAGGATTCTCCAGCGTCACCGAGACTGAGCACCTTGCCTTTTACAATTGCTATGAAGAGCTGACGATCACCTATGAAGCCATGGCCGTGAGAGGCGATCACCCGTCGCCTCAAGCGAGCAGCTCGTCGCCCTGGCGATGAAGCACCTACGCTATCACTTCAGCTTCCCCGGCGCTCAGGCCTGGTGGGCCGAATGGACCAAAAACGCCGGCCCGCCGCCGACCATGCTCGCGCTGGTGAACGAAGCGATCCGGTTGGGGCGGCCCTAAAGCAAGGATCCTTGATTAGAGACGTCTCGAACAGCCTCCCAAAACTTTAGTGCCAATTTGTGGCGGCCGACGAACACAAGCCAATATAGGCGCTGGTTTTTCGTCCCTCGGACGACCTCAATCCCGTAAGCCGGAGAAATACCCAAACGGCCGATTTTCGCCTTCCAATACTCAAAGAGTTCTGCGCGGATGCCCAAGTCGGGCTGGTGGAGGTTCACATGGTCTCTCCAGCCTGGAGCAAACGTGTCGAACGCTCGCGATTTTTCTTGAATATTGAGTTGCAAATTTCTCGTGAGATCCTGAGCGCTGACGTGAATTAGCATGTCGATGCGTTTTAGTGATGCGAACGCTTCGATCACAGAAAACGGAAGGGTATCTAGATCGTATGGATCTAGGAATACGAAGTGCAGCCCGTGCGGGTTAAGCGCCGATACCACCTTTGGAGCAACCTCGATCGCTTGGCCCACATAAGGACATACCGTTGCGCCAGCGGCCGTGAGCCGCTTCGACGCGGCCTCAACTTTTGAGTTCTCGGTGTCGCCTACATGTACTTCCGAAAACGCTGTGTCCGAGAACGAAGCACTCTTGAATGCTACGAGGGGGCTTCCATCAATGACTTCTCCGCTATCCCTTAGTATCGAGCGGCCATATCCACAGAACAAATCCACGTAGGTTGCGCCCCCAGGCGCACCCTTCGAGTTTCGACGTCCTTCAAGAAACTTACGCCGCGTCGCCTGTGATATATCTACGTATTTCTGAAGGCGCTGGTGTTTCTCCTTGGCCCAAGGGCCGACTTTGTCCATCGGCAGCCCATCGTCGGCGATCACTATCTCTTCGCGACTTGTCATCGTGCCGCTATGAGTTGCTCGACGTTGCTTCGGGGCAAATGACTTGTGGCAGGAAATTCATCCCACTCCGCTCCATCGAGCGTGCGCCCACCGGACCTCGGACGAATCCCGCCCCATTGCTTGAAGAAGAACGGCACGGATGCGTCACGGCAGTTATCCCGGACCTCACGCGCCCAGTTGACGTCCATCGGCCGATACCCGGGTCCGCTTTCACCGCCCACTATCACCCAATGAATGCCTGTCAGGTCCAACGTTCCTATTGGGCCAATGAGTGGCTCTATCGACAGAAATCGCGTCGTGGCGTTGGCATCGCGCAAATGCTCAATGCGTGACTTCCGACCCCCATCCTCCACGGAAACGCCGAGCCAAATGTGGCTCGGTACTGGCTGGTCCTGAAATCGTGAATTGACGTAGCGGCGCAGGATCGAGCTTCGTTTCGTGAGAACCTGAAACGTGTGATGGTCCGCGCGCATCATCGTGTCGAAGACTTCGTCGATGAACGAGAAGGGAACCTCCTTATGAAAGAGGTCGCTCATGGAATTGACGAAGATCATCTGTGGCCGCCGCCACTCCAGCGGCTGCTTCAGTCGCGAAGGCCTGAGCGTGAGGTCAAATCCATTCTCGAAAGGATGTCCCGGTACTCCACGGAACCGTTCCGCGAACCGCTCCGCGTAGCATCGATCACATCCCGCGCTGATCTTCGTGCAGCCGGTCACCGGATTCCACGTCGCGTTGGTCCATTCGATCGTGGTCTTGTTCGCCATTTTCATCTCCGGAACAAAACAAGAACAATATATCAGCGTTTCGCATTAACGCAAAGCTGTTTCTCGGACTCAGGGATTAGAAATTCGTGACGGCGGAACGTGCCCGCAGTCACCACGGCACCGATTTGCCCTTGTAGCTGAAGAACGAGCCGGTCTTTTTCATCGTTAGGCCGGCGATGACCTTGCGCATTCCGGCGATGCTGACGTCGGGGGTGATGTCGGCGCCTTCGCCGCCCATATCGGTCTTGACCCAGCCGGGATGGACGGCGGCGGCGATGATGCCCTTGTCCTTGAGGTCCATGGCGAGGCTGCGGGTGACGGCGTTCGCGCCGGCCTTGCTGGAGCGGTAGATATACATGCCGCCCCAGGTGTTGTTGGCGATCGAGCCGAGTCCGCTCGAGATCGTGATCAGCTTCTTCTGTTTGCCGAGCTCGAGATTGGACACGAAGGCGGCGGCGACCTTTAGGACGGCCATGGTGTTGACGCGCAAGATGCGCGCCCACGCGTCGTCGTCGACGTTGTCGAGGCCGGGACCGAAGCCGGCGCCGAGACCGGCATTGTTGATCAGCAGGTCGATCGGTGTGCCTTTGAGCGTCTTGGCGAGCGCATCGACCTGGTCGAAATCCGAGACGTCGAGCTTGTGGAGCGTCACCCGGCCGTCGGACCCATCGGCGATCGATTTGAGGTCTTTCGCTTTCGCGGGCGTGCGGCAGGTCGCGATGACGTTCCAGCCATCGGCGGCATATTGCCGGACGAATTCGAGGCCGAGGCCCCGGCTGCTTCCGGTCACGAACACACTCGGCATGACATCCCCCCTTTTGTGGTTCTATTGGGCGTGGCCGAAACCGCCGCCTCCCGGCGTCTCTATCACGAAGGTGTCCCCGGCCTCCAGGTCCGCCTCGGCGGAATAGGGAAGGGTCTCCGTCGAGCCGTCCTTACGGTCGATCCGGTTCACCCCGCGCTTGCCGGGCCCGCCGCCATCGAGGCCGAAGGGCTCGGTCACGCGGCGGTTGGACAGGATCGCCGCCGTCATCGGCTCCAGAAAGCGAATCCGGCGCACGACGCCATCGCCGCCCTTATGTCGTCCCGCGCCGCCGGAATCAGCACGGATCGCAAAGCTTTCGACGACCACCGGATAGCGCAGCTCCAGCACCTCGGGGTCGGTGAGGCGGGAGTTGGTCATATGGCTTTGGACGGCAGATGCTCCGTCGAAATCGGGCCCGGCCCCAGTGCCGCCGCAAACGGTCTCGTAATATTGATGGCGGGCATTGCCGAAGGTGAAGTTGTTCATCGTGCCCTGGCTCGCCGCCAGCCGCCCGAGCGCGCCGAACAACGCATCCACGATCACCTGCGAGGTCTCGACGTTCCCGGCGACGACGGCCGCCGGATAGCGCGGGTTTAGGAGGCAGCCGTCGGGGACGACGATGTTCAAAGGCTTCAAACAGCCGCCGTTGAGCGGAATATCGTCGTCGACCAGGCACCGGAAGACATAGAGGACGGCCGCGACCGCGACGGCATGGGGCGCATTGAAATTGCGCCGGCTCTGCGGGCTGGTGCCGGTGAAGTCGATGGTCGCGCTCCGCGCCGTGCGGTCGATGGAGATCTTGACGGTGATCCGGTCGCCGCTGTCCATGGCGGCCTCGAACGCGCCGTCCTTCAGCACATCGATCACTCGCCGCACCGACTCCTCGGCATTGTCGCGCACATGCCCCATATAGGCGTTCACGACGTCGAGTCCGAATTGCGAGACCATGCGCTTGAGATCGGCGACGCCTTTTTCGTTCGCGGCCACCTGGGCCTTGAGATCGGCGATGTTCTGATCCGGCCGACGCGCGGGATAGTCGCCGGAGCCGAGAAGCGCGCGCGTCTCCGCCTCGCGGAACCGGCCTTTCGAGACCAGCAGGAAATTATCGATCAGCACGCCTTCCTGCTCGACGCTCGTCGAAAACGGCGGCACGGAGCCCGGCGTGATACCGCCGATATCCGCGTGATGCCCGCGGCTCGCGACATAGAACATCGGCGCGTCGCCCTCGCCGAAGACGGGCGTGATGACCGTCACGTCGGGCAAATGGGTGCCGCCATTATACGGCGCATTGAGCGCATAGACGTCGCCCGGCCGCATTGTATCGCCGTTCTCCCGGATGATGGTCCGTATGCTCTCGCTCATGGAGCCGAGATGCACCGGCATGTGAGGCGCGTTGGCGATCAGCTCGCCCGCGCCGTCGAACACCGCGCAGGAGAAATCAAGCCGCTCCTTCATATTCACGGAATGGGCCGTGTTCCGCAGCACCACGCCCATTTCCTCCGCGATCGACATGAAGAGGTTGTTGAAGATCTCCAGCCGGACGGGATCGACCTCGGTCCCGATCGCCACGCGCCTCGGCCGTGGTACTGCGCGGGTCAGAAGCAGGTTGAGTTCAGGCGTCATTTCGGCCTGCCATCCCGGCTCGATTACATTGGTGCCGTGGCCCTCGATGATGATTGCCGGGCCGAGGACGTCGTCGCCCGGCCGCATCGCTTCCCGGTCGATTACCGGCGCCTCGTGCCAGTCCCCCTGGCTGAAGAAACGGGTTTCGGCGAGACGGGGCAGGGGCCCTTCGCGCGACGGGATGGGAGGACTGGCCGCGGCCGTGGAGCCCTCGTGCACGATCGCTTCCAGGGATACGGCTTCGACGACGAGCGCCTTGCCCTCATCGGTGAATCCGAACTGCGCCTTGTGGGCGGTTTCGAAATGGCGGGTCATCTCGGCCGCCGATCCGAAGGTCACGATCAGGCTCGTATCGCTGCCTTGATAGCGCAGGTGAACGCTTCGGCGGATTCTCGGCAGCCGCCGTGTCCGCGCCGCCCTTCGCCAGCTCCTCGCATGCGCTCGCGGCGAGGTCGGCATAGACGGAGTCGAGGCGCGGCAGGATTTCTTCATCCAGCGCCGCCTCGATGCCTTGCTCGCGATGGGCGGTGACATCGGCGAGGCCCATGCCGAGGGCGGAGAAGACGCCCGCCAGGGGATGGATCAGGATGCGGTCCATGCCGAGCGCATCGGCGACGAGGCAGGCATGCTGGCCGCCCGCGCCGCCAAAAGAGACAAGTGTGTATTTTGAGACGTCGCGGCCGCGTTGGATCGAGATGCGCTTGATCGCGCGCGCCATATTGTCGACCGCGACCGCGACGAAGCCGTCGGCGATCTCCTCGGGAGATTTGCCGATTTCCGCCTCCAGCTTGGCGAAGTCGGCCTTCACGCGGTCGAGATCGAGCGGCTGGTCGGCCGACGGTCCGAAGACCTTGGGGAAGAAATCGAGCGGGATCTTGCCGAGAAGGAGATTGGCGTCGGTGACGGTCAGCGGCCCGCCGCGGCGATAGCTCGCGGGACCGGGATTGGCGCCGGCCGAATTCGGGCCGACCCGCATGCGCTGGCCGTCGAAATGGCAGGATCGAGCCGCCGCCCGCCGCGACGGTGTGGATGTTCATCATCGGCACGCGGAGGCGCACGCCCGCGACCTCGGTCTCGAAGGCGCGCTCGAAAGCGCCGTCGTAATGGCGTCACGTCGGTCGAGGTGCCGCCCATGTCGAAGCCGATGACCTTGTCGAAACCGGCTGCTTCGGCGATCCGCGCCGCCCCGACGATGCCGCCGGCGGGGCCCGACAGGATCGCGTCCTTGCCCTCGAAGTTGCCCGGCCTCGGCCAAGCCGCCGCTCGACTGCATGAACATCAACCGCGCCGCGCCGACCGAATCTCGCGACCCGCGAGACATAACGGCCGAGCACCGGCGAGAGATAGGCATCGACGACGGTCGTGTCCCCGCGCGCGACGAGCTTGATCAAGAGGGCTCGCTTTGTGGCCGACCGAGACCTGGGTGAAGCCGATCCTGCGCGCGAGGTCCGCCAGCGCCGCCTCATGCGCGGTGTGGCGATAGCCATGCATCAGCACGATCGCGATGGCGCGCAGGCCCGTCGTCATGAGCCGCGCGAAGGTCGCGTTCGGCGGCGGCGAGATCGATCTTGCGCTCGACTGTGCCGTCGACGCGAACGCGCTCGTCGATCTCGATCACGCGGGAATAAAGCATCTCCGGCAGCTCGATCTTGAGCGCGAAGATCTTCGGCCGGTTCTGCGTCGCCGATCCGGAGCGCGTCGCGGAAGCCTCGGGTGATCGCGAGCACGGTCGGCTCGCCGTTGCGTTCGAGCAGGGCGTTGGTGGCGATGGTCGTGCCCATCTTGATCGCGCCGACCCGTTCGGCAGGGAAGGGCGCGTCGGGCCCCAGCTCCATCAGCGCGCGCATCCCGGCGACGCCCGCATCGTCGTAATGCTCGGGATTTTCCGACAGCAGCTTGTGGGTCGTCAGCGCGCCGTCGGGCGTTAGCGCCACGATGTCGGTAAAGGTGCCGCCGCGATCGATCCAGAATTGCCAGCGATTGGCGCGATTTTCAGAAGACGTCATCGCACTCCGATTGCCCATTTCTATCGGCGGGATGGCAGGCTACAGCGGGGCAGCAAACGGAAACGGCAGTTCCGCCGGGCACGTTAGCACCCAGAATTGCCAAAATCGATATCGATGGAAATCCGTGTCGGCCGCTTCCGGATCGCTCAGGGCGTGTGATTGCGGCGTTTCTTCTCAGTCCCCGTCGCCATCGTCTCCGTCCCCGCCGCCACGGCCGTTGCGGCGCAACTGGAACTGATTCGGGCCGCCCTGCCTCGGCCGTCGGCCGAAGCCGGGAAGGGTCATGGTGAGGAGCTCGGAGCGCTCGATGACGCCGTCCTTGTTCTGGTCGAACTGGGCGAACAGGCGCTCGAAGGTCGTGTGGAACTCGGCGCGGGAGATGCGGTCGTTCTGGTCGGTGTCGAACTGGAAATGGCCGGGCAACGCATAGGCGTCGCCGAGCCAGCGGCGGGCCCAATCGGCAAGCTCGCCGATGGTGACCGCGCCGTTATGGTCGGCATCGGCGGACTCGAAAGCGCGGTCAGCGCCGGCCTCCAGTTCCTTGCGGTCGATCTTCTGGTCCTGGTTGGTATCGAGCCCGGCCAGCATGACCGCCGCCGGGGTCGCCGACATGTCGCCGCCGCCATAGGACTGGTTGATCTTGTCCGCGGGCGTTTCGGGGCGGGGCTCCGGCCGCCGATGGGGGGTGGCGCAGCCCGCCGCAAGGGCCGCCGTTACCGCGACGGCGAGACACGCCGATCCCATCTTCATGGCCGGATACTCCGATAAGAGAGCGAGGACGCCTAGTTGTAGTCGTCGCCGTCTCCGGTGGACACGACTTCCCACGACCCGTCGGGCTGCTGGCAGGCGGTGCCGTAGGCCTCCTGCGATTTGCCGGCGATCGTGACGGTCTGCTGGAACTCGCGGCAATAGCGGCCGGTCGAAGAGGTGCCCTCGCGGGTCGTCTTCACGGACCCCGAAGCGCCGCCGTCGGTCCAGTCGATGGTCTCGCCGATCGGGGCGGTGGTCGCCTTGATCTGGGCGTCCTCCCGTGCGCGCTCCTGGCTCTCGTTCAACTCGGCGACGAGCGCCATGGTGATCGCGGTGAAGGCGAGGAAGCGGAACGCCGAAGCATCGTCATGATACCGGCCGTAACCGTAAAACCACGGGCCATAGGGCCGGTAGATCCGGACATGGCGGTAGACGCGGTAGCGGTCCGGCCGCACGACATAGACCCTGCCGCGATGGACCGGCCCATAGAGATGACGATAGGCGGCGGGCGGCGCCGGATGGCGGTTGTCGCGACGGTCGCCACGGTAGTCGCCGCGATGATCGTCGTGACGGTCGCCACGGCGTTCGGCGGCATAAACCGGCGAGGTGATCGCGCTCCCCGCGACCAGCGCGGCGATGGCGAGCGTAGAGATGAAAGATCGGGCCGTTGTGAACATCAAACCCACTCCTCGATATTGCATGATGCCGATCAGGGTCTGCCCCTTTTCACGAGGGCCAGGGGATTACCCTGCTCGAGTCGGCATCAAATTCGCCGTTCGTGGCTTAACCCGCAATGAACGAGATCAAATCGGCACCGCGGTGGCGCTTTTGGGCGGTTTCGCACGGGCCTAAAATATGCTTGTTGGGGAGAGCATCCGGGGCGCCGCACCCCGCGGCGTCCATCACTCCCTCAAGCGGAAGGGGGACTTTCCTCATGGCGATGAACAAAGTTGTGGCCGAGTTTCTCGGCACGATGTGGCTGGTGCTCGGCGGTTGCGGCGCGATGGTGCTGTCGTCGGCGTTTCCCCATCTCGGGATCGGGCTCCTCGGCGTGGCCTTCGCCTTCGGCTTCTCGGTCCTGACCATGTCCTACGCGATCGGCCACATTTCGGGCTGCCATCTCAATCCCGCCGTGACGATCGGCATGTGGGTCTGCGGGCGGTTCCCGACGCGGGACGTGCCGGTCTATATCGTCGTCCAGGTGCTGGGTGCGATCGCGGGCGCCTCCGTCCTCTATGCGATCGCCTCGGGCGGGGCGGGCTTCGACATCACCAACGGCTTGGCCTCGAACGGCTACGGCCCCCACTCGCCGGGCCATTATCCGTTGTCCTCGGCGCTCGTGAGCGAGATCGTGATGAGCTTCTTCTTCCTTATGGTCATCCTCGGCGCGACCGACCGCCGCGCCCCGCCGGGTCTCGCCCCCCTCGCCATCGGCCTGGCCCTGACCCTCATTCACCTGGTCAGCATTCCGATCACCAACACCTCGGTCAATCCGGCAAGGAGCACCGGCCCGGCGGCTCTGGTCGGCGGCTGGGCGATCGACCAGCTCTGGCTGTTCTGGGTCGCGCCGATCCTGGGAGCGGCGGTCGCGGGCCTCGTCTACAAGACCGTGTTCGAGGAGAAGCCGGCGACGGCGGCGTCCTAGGGACAGACGGACTTCGCGCGATAGGGCACGTCGTTCATCCGCGCCATGATCGTGTAGGCGCGGCCCGTGAGATAGGGCGAGGGGTGGGCCGGATCGCTCGTCCGCGGGCTCGGCAGGGCGACGGCAAGCAGCGCTGCCTGATAGCGCGTCAGGGCGCTGGCCGAGACGCCGAAATAGTGCCGCGCGGCGGCCTCCGCGCCATAGATGCCGTCACCCCATTCGACGATATTGAGATAGGCCTCGAGGATGCGCCGCTTCGGCCAGAGGAGCTCGAGCCAGACCGTGACATAGGCCTCGATGCCCTTTCTGACAAACGTCCGGCTCGGCCACAAGAACAGGTTCTTCGCGGTCTGTTGGCTGATCGTGCTGGCGCCGTGGAGCGTGCCGCCGTCCTCATTATGATCGATGGCTTTGTCGATGGCGACCCAGTCGAATCCATGATGGATGCAGAACCGCGCGTCCTCGGACGCCATCACCGCGCGCTGGAGATTGGGCGAGATGCGCGACAGCGGCTCCCAGGTCTTGACGATCGCCGCGCCGTCCGCCGCGCGGATCAACATCAAGGGCGTTCCCGGCGGCGGCACGAATCGGTAGATCGCGACGCCGAGGCCCGGCAGGAGAAGCAGGACGGCCAGCGCGACGCCGGTAATCCTCAGCCATCGCCGCCCGCCTTTCGCCCCTCGCCGGCGCGCCTTACTTCGGCGGTGTTTCACAGCCATTCGTCACCTTGCCACAAGCCGAGACGGAGAATCCACAATCCCAGCGCGTTCCCGCGAGGGGGGTTGCGTCATCGGGCCGATCTTGCCTCTAATCGGGTCTTCGCCGCCGATTCGAGCGCCAAGCACCCCATAATCACAAAAATCGGAGGCAGTTGTGTCGCGTTATCTGTTCTTTTGCGTCATCGTTCTCGCCACCGTGGCAACCGGCATCGCCGGGATCCACAGCTTGGCGAGCCGCATCGCCTTCGTGCCGCTCCTTGCCTTGACGATCCTCGGTCTATGGGATCTCTTCCAGAAGCGTCACACCATTCTCAGGAACTATCCCGTGCTCGGCCATATGCGCTGGGTATTCGAGGGGATTCGGCCGGAGATCCGGCAATATCTGATCGAAAGCGAGCGCGACGAGGACCCGTTCAGTCGCGAAGAGCGCTCGCTCGTCTATGGGCGCGCCAAGGATGCCGAAGACCGGCGGCCGTTCGGCACGCGCGACGACGTCTACGCCTCGGGCTTCGCCTGGCTGCTGCATTCCGCCTCGCCCAAGCCGCATGGCGACGGGAATTTCCGCGTCAACATCGGCGGGGCGGACTGCGCCAAGCCGTACGACATCTCGCTCTACAACATCTCGGCGATGAGCTTCGGCGCGCTCGGCCGCGAACGCCATCCTCGCGCTCAACACCGGCGCCAAGCTCGGCGGATTCGCCCACGACACCGGCGAGGGCGGCATCAGTCCCTATCACCTTCAGCCCGGTGGCGATCTGATCTGGGAGATCGGCAGCGGCTATTTCGGCTGCCGCGATGACAACGGCAATTTCGACCCCGAGGAATTCCGTGAGCAGGCTGCTCATGATCAGGTCAAGATGATCGAGATAAAGCTGTCGCAGGGCGCCAAGCCCGGCCATGGCGGCGTGCTGCCGGCAGCCAAGATTACGCCGGAGATCGCGGAAACCCGTCACGTTCCGGTGGGCCAAGATTGTATCTCGCCATCCGCTCACAGCGCGTTTTCGACGCCGATCGAACTGATGCATTTCATCGCCAAGCTCCGGGAGCTTTCCGACGGCAAGCCGGTCGGCTTCAAGCTCTGCGTCGGCCATGCCTGGGAGTTCATGGCGATGGTCAAGGCGATGATCGAGACCGGCATCAAACCGGATTTCATTGTGGTCGACGGCAAGGAAGGCGGCACCGGCGCGGCCCCCCTCGAATTCGTCAATCATCTCGGCACGCCGCTCGCCGACGGACTGATCCTGGTGCGCAATGCCCTGATGGGCGCGGGGCTTCGAGACGACATCCGGCTCGGCGCGAGCGGCAAGCTGGTCTCGGCCTTCGATCTCGTCTGGGCCCATGCGCTCGGCGCCGACTGGTGCAATTCGGCGCGCGGATTCATGTTCGCGGTCGGCTGCATCCAGGCCCAGGCCTGCCACACCAACCGCTGCCCCACCGGTGTGACCACCCAGGATCCGTGGCGTCAACGCGCGCTGGTGGTCGAGGACAAGTCGGTCCGAGTCGCGAATTTCCATCGCAACACGCTTGCGGCGCTCGCCGAGATCGTCGGCGCGGCCGGATTCGAGCATCCCGAAGAGCTGCAGCCCTGGCACCTCATGGTGCGCCAGAAGGACGGCGAAACGGTGCCGGCCCAAGACGCCTACCCGTTCATTCAGGAGGGGTCGCTGCTGGAAGGAAGCTGCCGGGTTTCGAGCTATGCGGACGCCTGGGCGATGGCCCGCGCGGACAGCTTCCGGCCCATTCGGACGACCTGAATCTCGTTAGATTTTCTACAGATCCAGACCTTGGATCCCAAATTTGTTTTGCACTGCAAAATTCACATAAAATCATGTGGTTACAATATTTTATGGAACGGCCCCTAACCCCATAGATGAACGCAATCATATAGAAAAACGAAGATTTTTCCTTCAAATCCCCTTGCTACTCCCCTATAGTGCCGCCGTCCGACAAAGCGGCAAGACCCCCGGCGGCCTGAACCCGGCCCGCCGATGCTGCGGTCTTCACAATGGGCACATTTCGGGAGCGCGTGGCGCAAGGGCCCCTTGGCCCCGACGCAACGCATGCGGCGCTTTGCATTCCCGCGTTCGAACAACAAAGAAGGACCTAGGATGACGATATCAGCTTCGACGAACCCCGCCGGCCTGAACGGCGGCCATGAACCGGCCGTTTCGCACAGTCCCGAGCAGGATTTCGGCGATAACCCCATCAATGTTCGCGAAACCGATCATTACACCCAGGAATATGTCGAAGGATTCGTCGACAAATGGGACGAATTGATCGACTGGGACGCGCGCGCGGAGAGCGAGGGCCAGTTCTTCATCGATCTTCTGAAGAAGCGCCACAAGAAGAGGGTGCTCGACGTTGCGACCGGCACGGGGTTTCACTCGGTGCAACTCCTCAAGGCCGGCTTTCAGGTCACCAGCGTCGACGGCTCGGCCGAGATGCTGGCCAAGGCCTTCGAGAACGGCCGTCAGCGCGGCCTCATTCTCAAGACGGCGCATGCCGACTGGCGCTGGCTCAATCGCGACATTCACGGCAAGTTCGACGCCATCATCTGCCTCGGCAATTCGTTCACCCATCTCTTCCGGGAGAACGACCGCCGCCGCGCGTTGGCCGAATTCTATGCCGCGCTGAAGCATGACGGCATCCTCATCCTGGATCAGCGCAATTACGATGCGATCCTCGATGTCGGCTTCGACAGCAAGCACAAATACTACTACTGCGGCGACAAGGTGCCGGCGGAGCCGGAACATGTCGACGACAGCCTGGCCCGGTTCAAATACACTTTCCCGGACGGTAGCATCTATCACCTCAACATGTTCCCGCTGCGCCAGAAATATGTCCGCCGCCTGATGCACGAGGTCGGCTTCCAGGACATCAAAACCTATGGCGACTTCGAGGAAACCTATACCGAGCATGAGCCGGACTTCCTCGTCCATGTCGCGGAGAAGACCTATCATGAGTGATGCCGCCGCTCTGAAGACGCCGGCGGACGCGGTCACCAAGGTCGCCGAGGACTATTACGACAGCTCGGACGCCGATAATTTCTACGCCGCCATCTGGGGCGGCGAGGACATTCATATCGGCCTCTATCAGTCCGACGACGAGCCGATCCGCGATGCGAGCCACCGCACGGTGCTGCGCATGGCGGAAATGCTCCAGGGCCTGAAGCCGGGCGCTGTGGTGCTCGATATCGGCGCCGGCTTCGGCGGCGCGGCGCGGGTGCTCGCCCGGGAGCACGGCGCCAGGGTCACCTGCCTCAATCTCTCGGAGGTGGAGAACGAACGGAACCGGAAGCTGACCGAAGAGCAAGGGCTCAGCAATTCGGTCGATGTCGTCCACGGCTCCTTCGAGGCGATCCCCGAGCCGGACAACGCTTTCGACATCGTCTGGTCGCAGGACGCCATCCTGCATTCCGGGAACCGCACCAAGGTGCTGAGCGAAATCGCGCGCGTGTTGAAGCCGGGCGGCGAGTTGATCTTCACCGATCCCATGCAGGCCGACGGTCTGAAGGACGAATCGGTGCTTCAGCCGATCTATGACCGGATCCATCTCGACAGCCTCGGATCCTTCGCGTTCTACCGCAAAGAACTGGGCAAGCTCGGCTTCAAGGAAGTCGAGATCGAGGACCTGACGCCCCAGCTTCGGACTCACTACGCCCGGGTCGGTGACGAGCTGGCCAAACGCCGCGCCGATCTGGGCGGCAAGGTCTCGGACGATTATATCGACCGCATGCTCGTCGGCCTCTCAAACTGGGTCAAAGGCGCCGATGCCGGCCATCTGGCCTGGGGGATCATGCACTTCAAGCTCGGGTAATCTTGGCCCGCAGGCGGACGCGGCTCCGGCACCCCCTCACCCTACCCTCTCCCCAAGGGGAGAGGGTTTATCTTATTGGCCATACTCCATAATTCCCTCTCCCTTGGGGGAGAGGGCGAGGGTGAGGGGGCAGCCTCAAGACATAGAAAATGTCCTATACGAATGCCGCAAAGTCCATGAGACGGCCGATGGTCGCCTCATCCGCGAGGCCGGTGAGATTGTCCGGGACGAAGTGGCGCTGGAAAGCGGTGAGGACGGCGCGGGTGAGATCGTCCATCGCACCTGTCACCTCGATACCGTAACCGATCGCCTGCAGGGCCGCCTGGACGCTTTCCAAGGGCCATTCCGGCTCGACGCGGCGCGGTGCGGGCGTCGGCCATAGCCCGATGCCCCTCGTCGCCAATCTTGGCCAGTCGAACAACTCGCCCGGATCCTGCTTGCGCAGAGGCGCGATGTCGGAGTGCCCGACGACGCGGCCCGCCGCGATGGCATGGCGCGCGACGATCTCTCCGGCGAGGTCTTCCAGCGCCTGCATCTGCGCTTCGGGAAACGGGCGATAGCCGAATTCATGACCGGGATTCACCAGTTCGATGCCGATCGAACACCCGTTGATGTCGGTTTCGCCGGCCCACGACGAGACGCCCGCATGCCAGGCGCGCCGATCCTCCGGCACCAGGCGAAAGACGGTGCCGTCCTCCTCGATCATGTAATGGGCGCTGACCCTGGCCGCGGCATCGCACATCCGGTCCAGGGCCTCGCGGCCTGTCCTCATGCCTGTGTAATGCATCACCAGCATGTCGGGGGCGCGGGGCCTCGCATCGTGATTGGGCGACGGGCGGTCGATGACGGTCATGCGATTTCCGGGGCGGTCTTCTCCTCGGCGATCTTCTTCGCGCGCTTGAAGTAGAACGCGATGCTGCCGAGAGTGACGAGGCCGCCGACGATGACCTTGGCGCTGATGTGGTCATGCAGCAACAGGACGCCGGCCGTGACAGCCACAATGGGCGACACCAGGGTGTAGATCACGACCTGCAACACGGGATAGCGCTGATACATGAACATCATCACGCCATGTCCGAGGATCGTGCCGCCCAGCGCCGAATAGAAGAGACACCCCCAGGGCAGGAGCCCCATATGGGTTAGGGCAGTCCACTGGCCGGTCTCGAAAATGGCGGACAGGAGGAACAAGACAGGCGTCGCGAAGGCCGCGTTCCAGGCCAGGAGCCGCATCGAGTTCACGCCCTCGAGCCGACGCAGGAAAACGGCGGCCACCGCATAATCCACCTGGGCAAGGACCATGATCAGCACCGCGCCGATATAGGAGAAAACGCGCGGATCAAAGGCGATGATGACGATGCCGACAAAGGCGCCGACCATCGCGGCGGCGCGCCGCCAGCCGATCCGCTCGCCAAGAAAGATGATCCCGGCAAGCGCCACCAGCGGCATGTTGAGCTGCACGACGATCGCCATCACGGATGCGTCCTCGGCATAGTGCAACGACGTGAAGAACAGGGCGAAGTGAAGCCCGCCGATCAGCATGGCGACGATGAAGACGTCCTTCATCCGCCCGCGTACGATCTTGAGCCAGGGAAAGATGCAGGCGAGCACGATCACGAACCGCACCGCTGCGAAATACAACGGCGGCATGACGTCGACGACCACCTTGTTGACGACGATGTTGATGCCCCAGATCACCATGGTGAACAGGAGCAGGACGAGATGCCGGGGCGCCATCAGTTTAGTCCGCGCTGCTTGGCGACCCGGTCATAGGCGACGTTGATCGCCTTCATCTTCTCGTTCGCGACGTCGATGAATTCCTGCGGCAGGCCTTCCGCCACCAATTTGTCGGGATGGTTCTCTCGGATCAGCCGGCGATAGGCAGATTTCAGCTCGCTGTCGGTGGCGTCGTGCCGGACGCCGAGGACCGTATAGGGATCGGCCGCGTCGGGCCCGGCATGGCTGGATTTGATGCGGTCGAAATCCGCCTCGCTGAAACCGAAGATCTCGGCCACGCGGCGAAGGAACTTGAGCTCCCGGTCATGGAGCGAGCCGTCGGCGAGCGCAATATGGAACAGCGCGCCGAGCAAATCCTCGAGCACTTGCGGGCGGCCCTGAAAGAGCCGCGCGACCTGCTCGGCATAGGGCTCGAAACCCTCGGCGTCGGCCCGCGCCATGTCGAAGATACGGCCGACATTCTTGGCCTCGTGGGGCGGGATCTGGAAGACGCGCTTGAACGCCGCGATCTCGTCCTTGGTTACGACGCCGTCGGCCTTGGCCATCTTGGCGCTGAGCACGATGACCGCGATGGTGAAGGTCACCTGCCGGGTGGCCTCCCCGCCGGGCGCGAGCTCGGAATTGCGGTATTGGTCGACCGCATGGCCGGCCATGGCGCCCAGCAGCGCGCCGATCGGTCCGCCGACCGCGAAGCCGGCGGCGCCCCCCAGAATCTTTCCCCAGATCGACATCGACCGCGAATCACCCTCTCGAAGACGGGCGCATCATCGCGTTATCGAATAGGCAAAACAAGCCATTCTCCTGCCTGAATTTTGGGCAATTGCCCCTCGGCTCATCGATTGATCAAAACCTGACCGGTTCGAGCCCGATACTATTTGGCGCAACTGCGCACAATCGGGCTACAGTCACAGGCGACTGCAATCGCCGCCCCGCGATATGAATTCATGCCCATGGCAAACGGAATTCGGACCGAACTGCTCCAAAACTATCAAGCCGGCCCCTATTTCTGCGAAATGTTCGGGCTGCCGGATCATCCGGCGACGTATACCGAACGGCTCCGCACCCGTCTCAACCAGATCGATCTCGCCGCCCTTCGCGCCCGCGCCCATGACGCGGACGAGGAGCTTCTGAATCTCGGGATCACCTTCACGGTCTATTCCGACCGCACGGCGATCGACCGCATCCTGCCCTTCGACATCATCCCCCGGGTGATCTCCAAGGAGGATTGGGAGAAGGTCGAGAACGGCATCATCCAGCGGGTCACGACGCTCAATCTCTTTCTGAAGGACATCTATTCCGACCAGAAGGCGCTTTCGGACGGGATCATCCCGCGCGATCTCGTGCTCGGCAACGAGAATTTCCGCAAGGAGATGATCGGCCTCCAGCTCCCTTACGGGACCTATATCAATATCAACGGCACGGACCTGTTGCGGAACAGCGACGGCGAATTCGTCGTGCTGGAGGACAACGGTCGCTGCCCCTCCGGCGTCTCCTATGTCATCGAGAACCGGCATCTGATGCAACGCGCCTTCTCCGACATGCTGAACAGCATCGGCGTCAGGCCGGTCTCGAATTACGGGCCGAAGCTGCTGGAGGCGCTGCTGCAGGTCGCGCCGGCGGGGATCGAGAATCCCCAGGCCGTGCTGCTCTCCGCCGGCACCTATAACTCGGCGTTCTTCGAGCACGTGTTTCTCAGCCGCGAGATGGGCGTGCCGCTGGTCGAGGGCCGCGATCTGGTGGTGATGGACGACCGGGTCTATATGAAGACCGTCACGGGACTGGAGCCCGTCCATGTGATCTATCGGCGCATCGACGACGCCTTCCTCGATCCCGAAATCTTCAATCCCGAAAGCGTGCTCGGCGTGCCGGGCATCATGCGGGCCTATTGGGCCGGCAATGTCGCGATCGCCAATGCGGTCGGCACCGGCGTGGCGGACGACAAGGCGGTCTATGCCTATGTGCCGCGCCTGATCAAATATTATCTCGGCGAGGACGCGATCCTGTCCAATGTCGAGACCCATATCTGCCGCGAGCCCGAGGGCCTCCAATACACGCTCGATCACCTGAAGGAGCTGGTGATCAAGCCGGTGGGCGAATCCGGCGGCTACGGCATCACGGTCGGCCCCAAAGCTACGCGCAAGCAGCTCGCCGAGGCCAAGGCGCGCGCTCAAGGCCAAGCCGGAGAATTTCATCAGCCAGCCGATGATCCAGCTCTCGGTCTCGCCGACTCTGGTCAACGGCAAGGTCGAGCCGCGGCATGTGGACTTGCGGCCCTATGCGGTGACCGGCGAATCCACCTGGGTGCTGCCCGGCGGGCTGACCAGGGTCGCGCTGCCCAAGGGCTCGATCGTGGTCAACTCGTCTCAAGGCGGCGGATCGAAGGATACCTGGGTCCTTGAGTAGCCTCCTCGCCAGATATGCCGACGCCATCTTCTGGATGGCCCGCTATATGGAGCGGGCGGAGGATCTCGCCCGTATCCTCGACGTCAACGAGACCTTCAGCCGCGATTCCGCCGGCCTTCAGAACTGGAGCCATGTGCTGGCGCTTTATGGCGAAGAAAAGGAGTTCGAGGAGGAATTTGGCGAGATCACGCCGGAAAAGGTGATCCACTATTTTGTGCTCGACCGCGAGAATCCCGGCTCGATCCGGTCCTGCATCATCGCCGCGCGGGAAAACGCCCGAAGTCTCAGGCCGCTGATCTCCACCGAGATGTGGACCCAGCTCAACACCTTCTACCGCCAGTTCGGCACCTTGACCGAGGCCAATATCTCAGAGCACCGGCTGGCGGGGCTTTGCAGCTGGATCAAGCTCGGCTGCCAGACCTATCACGGCGTGACCGAAGGCACCTTCTTCCGCGATGCCGGCTGGTATTTCTACCTGATCGGCAAGAACCTGGAGCGCGCCGACCAGATGACCCGGCTGATCGACGTCAAATATCACCTGCTGCTGCCGCGCAGGGTCGATGTCGGCTCCGTCGTCGATGTCAGCCAATGGATGGCGGTGCTGCGTTCGGCCGCCGGCTATCACGCCTTTCGCCGCATCCATCCCCGCGGCATGAGCGCGGCGCAGGTGTCCGGCTTTCTCTTGCTGAACAACCACTTCCCGCGCTCTACCCGAAGCAGCCTCGACGCCGTCGCCACCGCGCTCGGCCGCCTCGCCGGCATGGGGGTCGAAGCCCCCATGGAGACGATCCAGCCCTTGGAAGACCTGCGTAGCGATCTCGACCGCCAGACCATCAAGGAAATCATCGATTACGGCCTGCACGAGTATCTCGACGGCGTTCAGCTCCGCCTGCTTAAGCTGGCTGAGGAGCTGGGCCGCAGCTTCTTCGGCTACGACTATCCCCAACCGACCCAGACGCAGATCCAGGAAACGGTCGGCTAGAAGTCGTACACCGCCGTCAGATGGGTGACGTAATCGTCCTTCTTCAGCCCCAAAGGCGGGTTCGTCTCGCGCTGCCAGTTGAACGACAGCCTCGCCGATAGCGCGCCGATCAGTTTCGAGGTGATGGCGGTGGTGGACTGCAAGGTCTTGTTGCCGCTGTCCATCAGCGCCGAGGCGTCCTCGGTGAATTCGAGGCCGTCGTGGATGGTCCATCTGTAGGCGGCGCTGGCGCGCGCGGCGAGCTTGTTGTCCGACGGGCCGGTGATGTAGTGCGTCTGGCGCAGCGACGGGCCGGCTTCGAGATCGAGCTGCATGTTGGGCATCTCGATCGCGGCGTAACCGAAACCGATGGATTCGGTGAAGCGCCGCGTATAGCCGGCGAATTTGTCGCGCTCCCAACGCACGCTGCCATAGCTGTAGAACCGGCCGTCGAACTTGTAGTCGAGCGCATAGCCGGCGTTGAATTTCTCCCGGGTGGTCGCCCCGTCCGAACGGGCATAATCGGCATTCGCCGTCACCTTGTGGCGGAAGCGCAGGCTTTCCTTCTTGAGCTTCAGGCCGAGCGTGCCGGTGGTCTCGTGGGTATTGCCGCGCGACATGCCGAACCCGAACTCGCCCTCGCCGTCCCAGCCGTCGAAATAGCCCTGCGAGCGGAGCCTCGCCTCGCGCTTGGCGGCGAGCCTGGACTGAGCGTCGGCGAGCGCGCCCTTGGCCAGGGCGTCGATCTCGTCCGCGTCGTCCGGATTGGTCGCCTTCGCCGCCTTGACCACGGCGTTGAGCTCGGCCTCGTCGCCCGATTTGGCGGCCTCCAGGATCATCGCCTTGACCGGTGCCGACACCTCGGCCAAGGCCGCCCGGGGCAACGCGGCAAGCCCGAGCAACAGGATGGCGGGCGCCGTCGGAGTGTGGAGTTCATGGGTATTCCTCGCGTAATCGTCGATAATTGAGTACGGCGCGCCGGACGGCACGCTCCCTAGAACAGGTTGATAAGCTTAATAGTTCCCGAGCTTTTTGCCACCAGAGTAGTTCGTATTCGCTCGGAGCCGGCTCGGCGATCACCCCCATCCAAACCTTCCCCCATCGAGGGGGAAGGCTTGTCGACGAAGCGCCCCACCTGGCCTCCCCGTTGATGGGGGAGGCCAGGTGGGGGTGATGCCCGAACCGCTTCGGCCTAAACAAAAAAACGCCTTGGGGCCGTGTTGCGGCCTCGCCTTCATCGGGTTACTCTCCCCCCACCGGCCGAGGGGGTCTCCGCGGTGTGACCTGCCACCAATCCACGACAATCAAACAAGCTCCGGTGACGCGATGCCCTTACGAACCACGGCCCTGATCGGCGCGGCGATCCTGCTCGCGGCGGCGCTCCCCCGTTTCGCTTCCGCCCAGGAAGCGCTGCCCGACGCCTACAAGACCTATATCTACGGCCAACCCAAAAATCCGGGCGAGGACTGGATCCTGGCCTATGGCGGAAGGCTCTACGATCTCTGGTGGGCGCCGCTCGAGAAGAAGCCGCCCGAGACGACCCAACCGTCCTATCCCAAGACCGGCCCGCTCAAGGGCGCCCTGACTTGGCGCTGCGTAAGCTGCCACGGCTGGGATTATCGCGGCGATCCGGCGCTCGGGACTCCGGGCCTGTTGGGCATGGCCGGCCGCGACCCGGCGGATATCGCCAAGATCGTCCGCAACAGCACCCACCGCTACACGCCCGACATGATCCCCGACACGGCGCTCCAACGCCTCGCGACCTTCGTCAGCAAAGGCCTCTACGACATGCGCACCCTGATCGACGAGGAGGGCCGCGCAAAGGGCGACCCCGCCCACGGCCGCGACATCTACCAGAACCTCTGTGCCGCCTGTCACGACTATGACGGCAAGGCCTGGATCGACACCGACCAGGGCCGCTACAACTCCCTCGCCGCCGTCGCCGCCCACGCCCCCAAGGAAGCCCTCCACAAAATGCTCAACGGCCAGCCAAGCGCGGACATGCCCGCGCTAAGGGCGCTGGGGCCGGAATACGCGGCGGATATTCTCGCTTATGCGCAGACGTTGGACGACTAATTGGACCTGAGCTGAGTTTCCTCAACGCTGCGTACGTCTCAGTCGTCGCGACATTTGAAGTGCTTATTCGCATTCAGGACTGGACGCACAGAGGGGCTCTGACCCCAACTCTTTGACGCCACCTGATGTCCAAAGAGCGAAATATATGGTTGCGCGAATTGTTCTATGCTGCGAATAGTGGTTGTGTTCATAACACTGATTAGTGGGGGAACATATGGGTGTAGTAGTCACAGTCATGAACATGAAAGGTGGTGTCGGGAAAACAACGGTGGCTATGCATATTGCAGGTGCTGCCGCGAGATTGTTCTTGGGAGGCAAGTCTCCACGAAAAGTCTTGGCGATCGACTATGACCCCCAATTCAATCTATCTCAGGCGTTCTTGCTTCCGAACAAGTACTTCCAGCTAGAGAAAGAACGTAAGACGACGCTATCTATTCTGTTGGACGATGACTCCGACTTGAATCCATTCGAAATACAAGTCCCCGGTAATCACAATCCGCCTGAAGTCGAAGATATTGTCACTCAAATTTATAGTCGGGCTGACGGCAGTGGATTAGATCTAGTGCCATCAACACTAAATTTAATGTATGTTGCCCTTGGACAGACAAATTCTCAGGTCAAACCGATAGAAGAAAGATTTGCTAAGTTTATCGCAAAAGGCCGTGATATCTATGATTTGATAGTAATCGATTGCCATCCTGCTGGCTCTCTTTTTACAAAGACTTCCTTGCGGAACTCCGATCACGTCTTGATCCCCGTTATTCCTCAGCGCTATTCGGTCTATGGCGTGGGTTTGATGATGGAATTCCTTCGGTCGGGAAGCACAGGAGCGGCCGGCCCACAGGCGCACATCTTATTCAATGCGACACCCCGTGTCGGAGTATCAGTCGAAGAGGCGCAGATTCGAGCGTCTGCAAAATTTGGTGACAGGTGTATGCATAATACGCTCAAGCGATATAAGGTATTCTCAGAGCCTGAGGCTGGTAAAGGCTTCGTGTGGGCAAGCGGAAAGCCTTGGAGCACAGAAGCGTTTCGCAACCTGACACAGGTTGCTCGCGAGCTCATGGCTCGCATAGGAGCATAGTAACCATGCGGCCCAAGACCCAACAGCGCGCACTCAGAGTGATACTTGCATCTCTGATGGGGTCGGACCTATCAGTTAGCGAGTTAAGGGAGTTGGCAAACGGGCTTCCTGATCCAGAGTTTGCGGAGAGATTGTCCGACCTCCTAGAAATGGCTTTACTTCACATAAGTTACAAGGAATCCAAAGAGGTGTCTGCTGGCCACCTTGAAGAAGATTATGATTTAATACTTGAAGCCGTTCAAAGACGAAGGTTGGCGAAAAGAGACCTCATTAGCATTTTGAGGGACGTCTCAATGTCAAGTTTGCCTAGTTCGGTTTTGGACCAAAACAATACTACGCGTCAAATTTTAGAACGTTTCTTATTTGGGGCGACGCCCATGGAGATCATGCGGCTCAAAAATGTTCTGCATGTCGAGGGAGTTAGAGATAGGTATTTGAAGGGCATCGTTGAGAGATGATCAAACTAGTCGATGGCCGTCGATAAGTTAAAAGTGGCGCTTCAAGCTGTTGACTGGAACGCGAATGTTATCTCGTTCTTGAACGATGACGCTGTCACAGCAGCGGTTGCAAAGGCGAGTCTTCGTACTGCCATATGGTCCAAACAGTTTGAGACAGTGGATAAGGGCAATCCCGCTCTGTGTTTCGTCAGAGAGATGCAAATCGCCAGTCAGAACGTTATCATCCTTATGGGGTTATCTCTGTATAAGCCGGCCGCATCTTCAATGAGATCGATGTTTGAAACGGCACTCTATTTCACTTATTTCCGCACACATCTAACAGAACTGGAGACGTTGGTTCGCGATCCCAGCTATTTCGTAGATAAGAAGGAACTTGTCGAGTTTCACAAGAAGCACACTCCAGACTTCTCCCTAACTCAGACCAAACTTGGTTTGGTAACGAGACTGGACGACTGGTACTCGAAGGTGTCGTCGGTAGTGCATGGGCAGTTTCCAGGAGCGTGGGCTGCGCACAAGTCGATAAAGGAGATCGCACCGAACGCGCAGATCAAAGACGAAGCGGTTGCGACCTATTTGGCGGGCGAAGACATTGTCCATCGTCTGTTCCTTTGTTCCGTTGGCCGATCTTTGTGGGATCATTTTGCCAATTCCGCGAAACGAAGTTTGCTGTCTGGTTTGCCCGGTGATGCAAGAGCCATCCTCGGACTAGATTCCGCCTAGGAGCGCTGGGACATCGACACCGGTACTTAGCAAATCGTTGCCCCAACCCCCAGCGCCCTGTAGGTTCCGCCGCAAATGGTGGCGAAGCTCGACACAACCGGCGACATCCAGAACCCGCTCTACCAAGCGCGGGGGCCGTCGGCGTTTGCGAGCCGGCCGGAGAATTCGCGGGGGCGGCTTTTCACGGAACCGGAAAGCTCGACCCGCACCGTGTTTCAGCGCGACCGCGACCGGATCATTCATTCGAGCGCGTTTCGGCGGCTGAAGCATAAGACGCAGGTTTTCGTCTATCACGAGGGCGATTATTACCGGACGCGGCTTACCCATTCGATCGAGGTGGCGCAGATCGCGCGGTCGCTGTCGCGGGTGTTGGGGCTTAACGA
This sequence comes from uncultured Alphaproteobacteria bacterium, assembly GCA_963732795.1. GTDB lineage: Bacteria > Pseudomonadota > Alphaproteobacteria > CAVTAV01 > CAVTAV01 > CAVTAV01. Next base: position 57,792 of record CAVTAV010000005.1, read on the forward strand.
GGACTTGGCCGAGGCGCTGGCGCTGGCGCATGATTTCGGCCATCCGCCATTCGGCCATGCCGGCGAGGACGCGCTCGCCGAGGCGATGGCGCCCTATGGCGGCTTCGATCACAACGCCCAGTCCTTGCGGGTCGTGACCAGCCTCGAGCAGCGCTATGCCGAGTTCGACGGGCTCAATCTCACCTGGGAAACGCTCGAAGGCATCGTCAAGCATAACGGGCCGCTCATCGACGGCGGGCCGGCGCTTCGAGGATCTGCCCGAGGCCGTGCGCGTCTATAACGCGCGGCAGGATCTGGAGCTCGACACCTATGCCAGCGCCGAGGCCCAGGTCGCGGCCTTGTCCGACGACATCGCCTATAACAATCACGATATCGACGACGGGCTGCGCGCGGAGCTGTTCTCGCTCGACGATCTGAGGCGACGTGCCGCTCGCCGGGCCGGTGCTCAAGGAGGTCGACGACGGCCTATCCGGGGCTCGATCGACCATCGCACCGCCCATGAGATCGTCCGCCGGCTGATCAATCGCATGATCAACGACGTGATCGAGGAAACCGGCCGCCGCATCGCCGAACTGAACCCGCAATCGGCCGAGGCGGTGCGCCATCTCGGCCGCCCGCTCGCCGGCTTCACCGAGGTGATGGCGAGCCACGACAAGGCGCTGAAAGCGTTCCTCTCCGAGCACATGTATCGGCACTACCGGGTCAATCGGATGGCCAGCAAGGCGCGGCGCGTGGTCGCCGACCTGTTCGTGCTTGTATATGGCGGAGCCCGAATGCCTGCCGACCCAATGGCGGCTCGCGGCCGAGGAAGGCGAGGACAATGGAAGGCGACCGCCGCGCGCGCGCGCCTGGTGGCCGATTTCATCGCCGGCATGACCGACCGCTATGCCCTTTCCGAGCACAAGCGGCTCTTTGACCTGACGGCCATCGACGTATGAACATTTTCAAGGACTTGTCGCTGAATGTCCGGCGCGCGGTGACGCTCTGGCGGGCTCTGCCCGAGGGGCTGGATTTGGGCGCCGTCACGGTCGAGCCGCCGCGCGATCCGAGCCACGGCGATGTGGCGACCAATGCCGCGCTGGTGCTGGCGAAGCCGGCCGGGCTGAAGCCGCGCGAGATCGCCGAGGCGCTGGCCAGGGCGCTCGCGGCGCATGCCGCAGGTCGAAAGCGTCGAGATCGCCGGGCCGGGCTTCATCAATATGCGGCTGGCGCGCCCGGTCTGGAACGATGTGCTGCGCGCGGTCCTCGCAGGCGGGCGAGACATTCGGGAACTCGGATCTCGGCGCAGGACGCAGCCGATCAATGTCGAATATGTCTCGGCCAATCCCGACGGGGCCGATGCATGTCGGCCATTGCCGGGGCGCGGTGTTCGGCGATGCGCTGGCGGCGCTCCTGGAGAAGGCCGGCTATGCGGTCACGCGGGAATATTACATCAACGACGCCGGCGCGCAGATCGACGTGCTGGCCCGCTCGGCCTATCTCCGCTACCGCGAGGCGCTGGGCGAGGTGATCGGCGAGATCCCGGAAGGGCTCTATCCCGGCGATTATCTGGTCCCGGTCGGCAAGGCGCTCGCCGCGCGCGACGGCGACAAGTGGCTCGACAAGCCCGAAGGCGAGTGGCTGCCGGTCATCCGGTCCTTCGCGGTCGAGGCCATGATGGCGATGATCCGCGAGGATCTGGCGGCGCTCGGCATCCGCTTCGATCTCTATTTCTCGGAGGCGACGCTCCATGCCCAGGGCGGCGCGATCGACCAGACTCTGGACGATCTCGACAAGATGGGCCTGATCTACGAAGGCGTGTTGGAGCCGCCCAAGGGCAAGCTGCCCGAAGATTGGGAGCCGCGCCCGCAGACCCTGTTCCGCGCGACCGAGTTCGGCGACGATGTCGACCGGCCGCTCAAGAAGTCCGACGGCTCATACACCTATTTCGCCGCCGATATCGCCTATCACGCCGACAAGCTCCGGCGCGGCTTCACCAATCTGATCGACGTCTGGGGCGCCGATCACGGCGGCTATGTCAAGCGCATGACGGCGGCGGTGAAGGCGTTGTCCGGCGGCAAGGCGGCGCTCGACGTGAAGCTCTGCCAGCTCGTGCGGCTCTTTCGCAAGGGCGAGCCGGTGCGCATGTCGAAGCGGGCCGGGAGCTTCGTGACCTTGCGGGAGGTCGTCGACGAGGTCGGCAAGGACGTCGTCCGCTTCATGATGCTCACCCGCAAGAACGACGCGCCGTTGGACTTCGATTTCGCGGAAGGTCATGGATCAATCCAAGGATAATCCGGTCTTTTACGTCCAATACGCCCATGCGCGGGTGCATTCGGTGCTCAGAAACGCCGTCGCCGAGATGCCGGATCTGGACATTTCGGCGGCCGGAGCTGGCGGCTCGGCCGATTTCGATTTGTTAACCCATGAGGACGAGATTGGCCTCGTCAAATTGATGGCGAGCTGGCCCCGGCAGGTCGAAATCGCCGCCGAGGCGCATGAACCGCATCGAATTGCGTTTTATCTGTATGAACTTGCGTCGGCCTTTCATACGCTGTGGAATAAGGGTAAAGAAGAGCCCGCCCTGCGCTTTATCGTTGCGGAGAATCGCGACGTGACGGCTGCCCGGCTTGGGCTGATCCGGGGCGTCGCGACGGTGATTGCGTCAGGGCTGGCGATCATGGGCGTGAAGCCCGTCGAGGAGATGCGATAAATGTCGAGCGAATCCGGCCCCGAAGACCGCAAAGAGCCTGAATTGGGCTCCGCGCCGTCGGAAGAAACGGAAGCGCCGGACATCGATCCGGCCGAGCAAATGGCCAGCACCGAGCCCGACCGTCTGCCGCCCTGGCTCGGAATGCCCGATGACGAGATCAAGGCCGGCCGGTTCAGCCCGGGCCTGATCGTCGGCGCGGTCGCCGCGCTGGTGATCTTCGGCGCGATCGTCTGGGTGGTCTATCACCAGGCCGGTCAGGGCGGAAACCAGCCGCCGCCGGTGATCACCGCCGACAATCAGCCGACCAAGGTCCAGCCCGAAAGCCCCGGCGGCACGGAAGTGCCCAACCAGGACAAGACGGTCTATGACCGGGTCAATCCCAATGCGCCCGAGGAGCCGGAGCGGATCCTGCCGCCCGCCGAGGAGCCCCAGGGCCTGGAGCCGCAGCAGTCCACCGAGACGCCGCCAAGCTCGACGCCGCCCGCCGCCGAGACCCAGGCTCCCAAGGAAGCCGCTCCCGCGCCGCCCCAGGAAACGGCCAAGGCCGAGCCCACGCCGCCGCCGCCCGCGCCTAAGGCGGTGCCGGCCGCCACGAGCGGCAATTATCTGATCCAACTCGGCGCGTTCGGCGACGATGCGGGCGCAAATCGGGCTTGGAAGACGCTTCAAGGCAAGTTCGGCGCGGTTCTGGGCGATCTTTCGCCCGATATCCAGACCGCGGATCTGGGCGCGAAGGGCGTATTCCACCGCTTGCGGGCCGGGCCGTTCTCGTCACGCTCGGAGGCCGACGCCGCCTGCGCCGCGCTCAAGGCCCAGAAGCAGGGTTGCCTGGTTGTCGCGCCCTAGCGCTTCCGCTTCGTCGCAGAACTCGCCAAGCCAGCACGCCGCCCCGGCCGGTCATTTTCGGCTGTGCCGGCCTGACCCTTTCCGACGCCGAAAAACGCTTTTTCGAGGCGGTAAATCCCCTCGGATTCATTCTTTTCGCGCGAAATTGCGAGAATCCGGACCAAATTCGGGCGTTAATCACCGATCTTCGTGCGGCGATCGGCCGCAACAACGCCCCGATCCTGATCGATCAGGAAGGCGGACGGGTCGCCCGGCTGAAGCCGCCCCATTGGCGCGCCGCCCCGCCCGCCGCGCGGTTTGGCGCGCTTGCCACGCGCGATCTCGGCCTCGGAATCGAGGCCTGCCGCCTGAACGGACGGCTTCTGGCCGCGGATCTCCAGTCGCTCGGCATCACCGTCGATTGCGTTCCCTGTCTCGATATTCCGGCGCCGGGAAGCCACGACATCATCGGCGACCGCGCCTTCGGGGCCGATCCCGGGCTCGTCGCGGCCTTGGGCCGGTCGCAAATCGACGGAGTCATGGCGGGGGGCGTTCTGCCGATCATCAAGCACATCCCCGGCCACGGCCGCGCCAAGGTCGACAGCCATGCCGACCTGCCGGTGGTCGATGCCGACCTCAAAACGCTCGAATCCGCCGATTTCGCGCCGTTCCGGGCGCTCCGGGACGCGCCGCTTGCGATGACCGCACATATCGTCTACACCGCCATCGACGACAGGGCGATAACGGTCTCCGCGAAGGGGATCGCCGAAGTCATCCGCGGCACAATCGGCTTCGGCGGGGTTCTGATCTCCGACGATCTCTGCATGGAGGCGCTGGGCGGAAGCCATGCCGAGCGGGCCGAAGCCGCCCTGGGCGCGGGATGCGATCTCGTACTGCATTGTAACGGCGTGATGGACGACATGATCGGGGTGGCCGACGTTCTGAAACCCATGGGCGACGCGGCCTCGCGGCGGGTCACGCCGGTCTTTGCGCGTGCCCTCACACCCGAGCCGATCGACGCGTCGGCGATGGCAGCGCGGGTCGACGCGCTTCTCGGCACTGTCGAGGCCTGAGCGGTGGGAAATCTCGGCAACATCGTTCAAGCCTTCGCCGTCTGGGCCCTGCCGGTGATCTTCGCGATCACGCTTCACGAGGCGTCCCACGGCTATGCCGCGCTCCGGTTCGGCGATCCTACCGCCAAGGAGCAGGGGCGGCTGACCCTCAATCCCCTGAAGCATATCGATCCGTTCGGGACGATCCTTCTGCCGGCCATGCTGATCCTGTTCTTCGGGACCGCGTTCGGCTATGCCAAGCCCGTGCCGGTGAATTTCAGCCGGCTGCGCAATCCCAAGCGCGACATGATCTTCGTTGCCGGCGCCGGGCCCGCGACCAATCTCTTTCTCGGGCTGGTGAGCGTGCTCCTGATGCCGCTGGTGATCCATCTGCCCGCCAGCCTGGCGCAATGGGGCTTCGCCAATCTCCGGAATTCCCTGCTGATCAACCTGGTCCTGGCGGTGTTCAACATGCTTCCGCTGCCGCCGCTGGACGGCGGACGGGTGGCGGTCGGGCTTCTGCCGAGGCCCTATGACCGCCAGCTCGCCGGCATGGAGCGTTACGGACTTCTCATCCTGATCAGCCTGATCTTCTTTTTGCCGATGATCGGCGACGCGCTCGGCATCGATCTCAATGTGATCTGGTGGATCGTTAACCCGATCGTCCAGTTCCTGTATAATCACTTCGTAGCCATCATTACCTGAGGGCTCGCGGGGCACCGAAACCTTGGAAAACGCGGAAGATACCGTCCTGGACCCGATGTCGGGCGACTATTCGGGAGGCGACCAGCTTGTGGTCGATCTCGAAGGCTATGAAGGCCCGCTCGACGTGTTGCTGACGCTCGCCCGGGCGCAGAAGGTCGATCTCGCGCGGATTTCGATCCTGGCCCTGGTCGAGCAATATATCGCTTTCATCAATCATGCCCGGCAGTTGCGGCTCGAGCTCGCGGCCGACTACCTCGTGATGGCGGCCTGGCTCGCCTATCTCAAGTCGCGGCTGCTGCTGCCCGAGGAGCCGACCGACGGCGAACCCACGGGCGAAGAAATGGCGGCCCGGCTGACCTTCCAGCTGCAGCGCTTGGAGGCCATGCGCCAGCGCGGCGCCGAGATCATGTCGCGCCATCGCCTCGGCATCGACGTCTTCGCGCGCGGCGAGCCGGAAGGCGTGAAGGTGATCCGGCACTCTCGCTACGAGCTCTCGCTGTTCGAGCTTCTGCGCGCCTATGCGGTCCAGTCGGTGCGGCACGACGCGCGCCACCATGTCGTGGTCGCGCGCCCGCCGGTGTTCTCGATCGAGGACGCGATCGAACGGCTCCGAGCGATGCTCGGCTCATTCCCCGACTGGACGGCGCTCGAATCCTATCTGCCCCAGGGCGTCGTGAACCCGCTGGAAATGCGCTCGGCAGTGGCGAGCACCTTCGCGGCGAGCTTAGAGGTCGCCAAGCAGGGGCTCGTGGAGCTGCGCCAGCTCAAGACATTCGGACCGATCTTCATCAGACCTTTGACCGAACGAAATGACTGAACATCCTCAGAATATCCGGATCGTGGAGGCGATGCTGTTCGCCGCGACCGAGCCTTTGGACGAGACGACCTTCGCCGCGCGGCTGCCGGAAGGCACCGATGTTCCGGCGATTCTCGAAGAGATTCGCGAGATTTACGACACGCGGGGCGTGAATCTGGTCCAGGTGGCCCAACGCTGGGCTTTCCGAACCGCGCCCGATCTGGCCTTTTTATTGCGCCGGGACGTCCAGGATGTGCGGCGATTGTCGCGTGCGGGCGTCGAGACTTTGGCGATCATCGCCTACCACCAGCCGGTCACCCGCGCCGAAATCGAGGAAATTCGCGGCGTCGCGGTCAATAAGGGCACCCTCGACGTGCTCATGGAGACGGAATGGGTGCGCCCCGTCGGGCGGCGGCAAACCCCAGGCCGTCCAGTGACTTACGGCACGACCGCGGAATTCCTGAACCATTTCGGCATGGCCTCGATCAAGGATTTGCCGGGCCTCGCCGAGCTCAAAGCCGCCGGCCTGCTCGATTCCGAGATCCCGCCGGACTTCCTGAAACCCGCGACCGACGAGACGGAGCCGGTCGAGGAGGAATTCGAGGAAGAGCTCGTCGAAGAGGAATTGCCGTTCGAGGAATAAGGGGCTTCCGCCGAGCCCCGCATGGAGTTGAGCTATTGCGTGGAATGTGGCACACCCTAGATTTAAAGACATCGGGCCGGATACGCCGCGCCTGAGGTCACGAGATCGGAGGTATCATCTTGAGCCCGGGTTTTTGGCAAATAGTAATCGTCCTTCTGCTTGCTGTTGTGTTGTTCGGCAGGGGCAAGATTTCGGATTTGATGGGTGACGTCGCGAAAGGCATCAAGAGCTTCAAGAAGGGCCTAAGCGATGACGACTCTTCGAGCAAATCCGAGAAAGCATCAATTTCGGACAAATCCGAAAAGCCCGTGAATACAATGGCCGACGACAAGGCAGCCAAGGGATAAGCATCGGGAGGAGCGGACTGGCACGTCCGCACGCCACCCGAATTCTGCCTTGAAATGGCCGCGGGGGCCTTTCATTTCTCTTCAATAAGGCCTGGATAGACGGCGATGTTTGATCTCGGCTGGTCGGAGATGCTGGTCATCGTCGTCGTGCTGATCGTCGTGGTCGGCCCAAGGGATTTGCCCAAGGTCATGCGCATGGCGGGGCAATGGACGGCCAAGGCGCGCCGCATGGCCGCAGAGTTCCAAAACAGCCTGACGGAACTCGCCCATGAGGCGGAGCTGGATGATGTCCAGCGCGAGATCAAAGAATTCAGCAACACCAACGTCACCAAGATTCTCGACGAGATCAATCGATCCCACCGGTCAGATGGCCAAAGACATGAAGGTCGAGCTGCCGGACATGAACGAGACGCCCGGCCCCGGTTCGCCCGGCGGGGATCCCGAGAACCCGACCGACCTCATGGAGGAAGCGGCCAAGACCAAACCGGAGCCCGCGCCGCCCTCCGAGATTTCCGAACCGCAAGAGCCCCCGGCTGAGCCCGACAAGAAATCGGAGGGCTGAGCGTGGCGCGCGACGACAACGAAGACATCGATGCGACCAAAGCGCCGCTGCTCGAACATCTGATCGAGCTTCGAGGCCGGCTGATCAAGGCGATCTACGCGATCGTCGCCGCCTTCTTCCTGTGCTACTGGCAGTCGGGCCATATTTTCACGTTTCTCGTGCAGCCGCTGCTGCATGTCCTGCCGGCGGGCCGCGGGCTGATCTACACGGCGCCGCAGGAGGCGTTCTTCACCTATGTGAAGCTGTCGCTTTGGGGCGCGATCATGCTCGCCTTCCCGATCATCGCGTCGCAGATCTGGATGTTCGTCGCGCCTGGCCTTTACCGGCACGAGCGCAAGGCCTTCCTGCCGTTCCTGATTGCGACGCCGGTCCTTTTCACTGCCGGTGCGGCGCTCGCCTATTACGTCGTGATGCCGCTCGCGCTCAAGTTTTTCGCCCATTTCGAGACCGCGGACATCAAGCAGGAAACCAAGGTCGCGGAGTATCTGTCCCTTGTCATGACTTTGGTGTTCGGCTTCGGCTTGGCGTTTCAGCTACCGGTGCTACTGACCCTCATGGCGCGGGTCGGCTTGATTTCGTCGGCAGACGCTCGCCAGCAAGCGGCGCTATGCGATCGTGGGTGTCTTTATTTTAGCCGCGGTCATGACGCCGCCTGATCCGGTCAGCCAGATCTGCCTCGCTGTGCCGCTGATCGGTCTCTATGAGCTTTCGATTCTCTCGGTCAAGATGGTCGAACGCAGCCGGGAAAAGGCTAGAGAAGCCGAGGATTAGCGTGCTGGACGGGGCTGGCCCGGCGTCGTATACAACCGCCGGCCATATCTGAGAAAACGATCGGCAAGCCCCGACAATGTTCGACATCAAATGGATTCGCGACAATCCGGACGCCTTCGACGCCGGTCTCGCCCGCCGCGGCCTCGACCCGATGGCGGCGCGTGCGATCGAGATCGACGCCAAGCGCCGCGCCTGCCAGACCGAGCTTCAGGAGGTCCAGGCCCGGCGTAATGACGCGTCCAAGGCGATCGGCGCGGCCAAGGGCAAGGGCGACGACGCGGGGGCCGACGCGCTGATCAAGGAAGTCGCCGACCTCAAGGAGCGCACCAAGACGCTCGAAGACGAGGAGCGGGCGACGATCGCCGAGTTGGACGCGTTTCTTGGCGCGATTCCCAATCTTCTCGCCGAGGATGTTCCCGCCGGGGCGAGCGACGCCGAGAATGTCGAGATCCGCAAGGTCGGCGAGCCGCCGAGCTTCGGCTTCAACGTCAAGGACCATGTCGATCTCGGGGCCGATCTCGGCATGGATTTCGACGCGGCCGCGAAGATGTCCGGCTCGCGCTTCGTCGTGCTGAGGCGCGATCTCGCAAAGCTGGAGCGGGCGCTCGGCGCGTTCATGCTCGATCTTCACACGACGGAGCACGGCTATACCGAAATCTCGCCGCCCCTGCTGGTGCGCGACGAGGCGGTGTTCGGCACGGGGCAGCTTCCCAAATTCAAGGAGGAGCTGTTCCGGACCACCGACGGCCGCTGGCTGATTCCGACCTCGGAAGTGCCGGTCACCAATCTGGTCCGCGAATCCATCCTGGACGAGGACGACCTGCCGCTGCGCTTCACCGCGCGCACGCCGAATTTTCGCTCCGAGGCGGGCGCGGCGGGCAAGGACACCCGCGGCATGATCCGTCATCACCAGTTCTGGAAGGTCGAGCTTGTCAGCATCACCCGGCCCGAGGACGGACCCGCCGAGCACGAGCGGATGGTCGCCTGCGCCGAGGAAGTGCTGAAGCGCCTCGACATCGCTTATCGCGTGGTTTTGCTGTGCTCGGGCGATACCGGTTTCTCGGCGCGCAAGACTTACGACATCGAAGTTTGGCTGCCGGGCCAGCAGGCCTATCGCGAGATCGCCAGCCATTCCTGGTGCGGCGATTTCCAGGCCCGGCGGATGGATGCCCGCTATCGCCCGAAGGACGCCAAGGGTACGCGCCATGTCCATACGCTGAACGGGTCCGGCCTCGCGATCGGGCGGACTTTGATCGCCGTTCTCGAAAACGGACAGCAGGCCGACGGCTCGATCGTCCTCCCCGCGGCGCTGCAGCCCTATATGGGCGGCCAGACCGTGATCAGGGCCGATGGCTGAGCGGCGGAAGCCTCCGTATCCTCGTCACCAACGACGATGGCATCCATGCGCCCGGACTTAAGGTGCTGGAGGAGATCGCGCGGGAGATTTCGGACGATGTCTGGGTCGTCGCGCCGGAGACCGAGCAGAGCGGCGCGTCCCATAGCTGAGCATCGCCATGCCCATGCGGCTGCGCGAGGTCTCGCAGGGGCGATACGCGGTTCAGGGGACGCCGACGGACTGCGTCGCGATGGGGCTCCGCCACATCCTGAAGGACCAGACCGTCGATCTGGTGCTCTCCGGCGTCAATCGCGGCGCGAATATCGCCGGCGACGTCACCTATTCCGGCACCATCGCCGCCGCCATGGAGGGCACGCTTGCTGGGCGTCCCCTCGATCGCCTTGAGCCAGGCCGTCCGCGCCAAGAACAAGAACGCCAAATGGTCCACCGCGCGGACCCATGCGCCGGAGCTTGTCCGCCGGCTGGTGAAGCTCCGCTGGCCCCGGGACGTGCTGATCAACATCAACTTCCCGGACATCCCGCATGATGCGATCCAAGGCGTGGATGTGACCCGGCAGGGCCATCAGGATATCTCGGCGCTCTATATCGACGAACATGTGGATCCGCGCGGCGTTCCCTATTTCTGGATCGGCGAGCGCGGGTCGTATGGGGACGCTTCGGAGGATTCCGATCTCATCGCGCTCAGAAACGGCTATATTTCCGTGACGCCCTTGCATCTCGACCTGACTCACGACGAGACCTATCGGGCGATGCAGGCGGCGCTGGAATAGAACGCAGAGCGAGGCATGGCCGGATCGCCGACCAAGCGAACCGCGCTGGATATGAGGGACGACGACCACAATCAGGCCAAGATCCGCCTCATCATGGGGCTGCGCGGCGACGGCATCACCGACACGCGCGTGCTGTCGGCGATCGAGCGCGTGCCGCGCGAGGCGTTCCTGCCGGAGGATCTGCGCGCCCAGGCCTATGACAACATGGCTCTGCCGATCGGCTGCGGCCAGACCATCAGCCAGCCCTATGTCGTCGCCTTCATGACCCAGGCGTTGAAGGTCGGCGACCGGATGAAGGTGCTGGAGATCGGCACGGGCTCGGGCTACCAGGCCGCCGTGCTGTCCTATCTCTGCCGCCGGGTCTATACGGTCGAACGCTACCGGCCGCTGCTGCGCGAGGCCGAGAAGCGGTTCCTGGACCTCGGCATCAGCAATATCACCACGCGCTACGGCGACGGATTCAACGGCTGGCCCGAGCAGGCGCCGTTCGATCGCATCGTCGTGACCGCCGCCGCCGATTCGATTCCCGAGCAACTCCTGGAGCAGCTCGGCCCCGAGGGCGTCATGGTCATGCCCGTCGGCGGCTTCGCGATGGACCAGTACATCCAGCGCATCACCCGGCATGGCGAGGAGATCGAGACCGAGATTCTGCTGCCGGTGCGCTTCGTGCCGCTCGTCCCCGGCGTGGCGCGTGAAGATTAGGCGCGCAGAAGGGCGTTGAACCGGACTCGCCGGGTCCATACAATTCCCGTCCCATGACGATGTTGCGTATCGGAGGCGTCCGGATTGTCTGCGCAGGCTTCGCGCTTGCCGTGGCGCTTTCCGGTTGCTTTGGGAGTCAGCCGCCGGCCCCGGTCGTCTATTCGACGACGCCGCCGCCCGCGCCGCCGGTGACGCCCAAGCCCAAGCCCAAAACCGATATCGTCAATCCCGTGCCGCCGCGCCCGGGGGTGCAAACCCAGCCCCTGCCGCCGCCCACCAGGAGCGGGGCGGATCAGAGCACCCAGCCCACATCCTCAAGCAACCGGACCCTTAGGGTGGCCGGCGCGGTGATCGTCGAGAAGGGCGACACGCTCTATTCGATCTCGAAGCGTTATCGCGTGTCGCTCCGGGATTTGATCGACGCCAATGATCTCAAGCCGCCCTATATCCTGTCGATCGGCCAGCGCATCGTCATTCCCGGCATCGATACCCACACGGTGCGCAAGGGCGAGACCGCTTACGGCGTCTCGCGGCTCTACGACGTCGATCTCACCAGCCTCTTGAAGACCAATCATATCGGCCCGCCCTATACGCTCCTGGTGGGCCAGAAGCTCGCTTTGCCGCCCAAAGTCTATGGCGGCGACGAGGACGCCAAGCCGGTGGCCCAGACCGATCCCAAGGTCAAGAAGGCGATCGGTACGCCGCCGCCGCGCACCGGCAAGGGATTTCGCATGGCCCGTGCGGGGCCGGGTCGTCTCGCGATTCGGGGCCAAGCCGGACGGGCTGCACAATGACGGGATCAACATCCGGGTCGACAAGGGCGCGCCGGTCCGGGCGGCCGACAACGGGGTCGTGGTCTATGCCGGAAGCGGGCTCAAGGGCTACGGCAAGCTCGTCCTGATCCGCCATGCCGGCGGCTGGATCACCGCCTATGCCCATAACGACCAGCTTCTGGTCGATCGCGGCCAGAGCGTGACCAGCGGCCAGATCATCGCGCGCGCCGGCTCCACCGGCAGCGTCAGCACACCCCAGCTCCATTTCGAAATCCGCAAGGGCGCGAATGCGGTCGATCCGCAGCGGTTCCTGACCTAATCGTCATTGCGAACGAAGTGAAGCAATCCAGCGTGTCTGGATCGCCGCGGCGCTGACGCGCCTCGCGATGACGGATATCAACGGAGCAGGGTATTCAGTCCAGAGTCTTGCCCAACCGCCCGGCCAAATCCTGGATGAACTGCCAGGCGACGCGGCCGGAGCGGGCGCCGCGGGTGACGGACCATTCCAGGGCTTCGGCGTGGACCTGGTCCTTGGGCGCGTCGAGGCCGTAATGGGCGGCATAGGCGTCGACCATGGCGAGATAGTCGTCCTGGCTGCAGGTGTGGAAGCCGAGCCAGAGGCCGAACCGGTCCGACAGGGAGACTTTTTCCTCCACCGCCTCGGCCGGATTGATCGCGGTCGAGCGCTCGTTCTCCATCATGTCGCGTGGCATGAGATGGCGGCGGTTGGAGGTGGCGTAGAAGATCACGTTGGGCGGCCGGCCTTCGAGCCCGCCTTCGAGGACCGCCTTCAGCGACTTGTAGCTCGCGTCGCCGCCATCGAAAGACAGATCGTCGCAGAACAGGATGCAGCGCCGCGTGGCCCCGCGCAGGATGGTCAGCAGCTTGGGCAGGCTCGGGATGTCCTCACGATGGATTTCGACCAGCGCCAGCCGGGCCTCGGGCGATTTCCCGTTGATCGTGCCGTGGATCGATTTGATCAGCGAGCTCTTGCCCATGCCCCGCGCGCCCCAGAGCAGCGCATTGTTGGCCGGCAGGCCTTTCGCGAAGCGGAGCGTGTTGTCGAGCAGGATGTCGCGGACCCGGTCGATGCCGCGCAGAAGCCCCAGGTCGACCCGGTTGACCGCCGCGACCGGCATCAGGCTCCCGCTTTCGGAATGCCAGGTGAAGGCGTCTGCCGCGTCGAGGCTCGCTTCCTGGGCGCGCGGCGGGGCCAGGCGGTCGAGTGCCTCCGCGATGCGGTCGAGCGTGGCCTTGAGCGCCGCAAAGTCGCGCGATTCGGTCATGTCGGGTCCGAAGAATGTCGTGTCGGGTTACCGGGGGCGCACCCTAACACACGGACGGGCCTTGGAGAATAAGGCTGAAATCGCCCGAAACCGCGCCGCCCGGCCAGCCGTACCCCTTTGAAATTGCCGGTGCCCCGGTTATAGTCCGCCGACATTTGAGGCAACCAGCTGAAGGGGCTTCGCGCCGATGAATTTTGCTCGCTCGACCATCGTGCTTCTCGCCGTTCTCGCGGCGTCGCCGGCTTATGCCCAGGACGCGGGCCAGGGCGGCGCCGGAGGCATCGCCAGCCCCCTCCTGTTGGTCGGGGTGATGTTCGTCATCTTCTACTTCTTCCTGATCCGGCCACAGCAAAAACGCCAGAAGCAGCACCAGGAAATGGTCAACTCGGTGCGGCGCGGCGATACGGTCGTGACCTCGGGGGGCATGATCGGCAAGGTCGTCAAGGTCATCGACGACAACGAAATTCAGGTCGAGCTTGCGGAGAACGTCCGGGTGCGGGTGGTCAAGGGCACGCTCGCGGATGTCCGCGGCAAGGGCGAGCCGGCCCCCGCCGACAAGAACGACAAAAAGGCCAAGGGCGACAAGAAAGAAGCGGCCAACGACGAGCCCGCGAACGATAAGACGCCGACGAGCGAGTAGTGCCGTCGGGTCGTCGGGCTCGGTAGGGAAGGGCGTAGTACTGCCATGATGAACTTTTCGATGCGCAAGACCATCCTGGTGGTCGCGATCTGCCTTGTCGGCTTGCTCTTCACCGTGCCGAATTTCCTGCCGTCGAAGGTTCTCGGCAGCATGCCGTCGTTCCTGCCGAACAAGACGGTCAATCTCGGCCTCGATCTGCGCGGGGGGTCCTATCTCCTTCTCGAGGTCGACGTGAATGCCGTGATCGACCAGGATCTCGAGGATCTGGTCGATCAAATCCGCACCGCGCTGCGCGAGAAGAAGATCGGCTATACCGGGCTCGGCGTCACCAACCACCGGATCGGCCTGAACCTGCGCGATCCCAATGACGGCGATACGGCAGTCAAGGCCATCCGCGACCTCGCCCAGCCGGTTCAGCAGTCGATCCTCGGCGGCAATGCGGGCAGCAATATCCAGGTCGACCGGACCAACGACCATATCAGCGTCTCCCTGACCGAAGCCGCGGTCTCGGAGCGGTCGCGCAACGCCGTCGCCCAGTCGATCGAGGTCATCCGCCGCCGTGTCGATCCGACCGGCACCAAGGAACCGACGATCCAGCGCCAGGGCGAAAACCGCATCATGCTGCAATTGCCCGGTGAGCAGAATCCGAGCCACATCAAAGATATCCTGTTGACCACGGCGAAGCTCACCTTCCGCTTCGTCGATCCATCGATGACGGTCGAGCAGGCCAAGGCGACGCATGTTCCGCCGGGCGACGAAATCCTGCCCTCGGCCGAGGAAGGCCAATCCGGCGTCGAATGGCTGGTGCGCAAGCGCGTGATGGTGAGCGGCGAGAACCTCAAGACCGCCCGGGCGGGCTTCGAGCAGCAGACCAACCGGCCGATCGTCGTCATCGATTTCGATTCCATCGGCGGCCGCCGCTTCGCCGACGCGACCCGCGACAATGTCGGGAAGCTCTTCGCAATCGTGCTCGACAACAAGGTGATCAGCGCGCCGCGCATCGACGAGCCCATCCTCGGCGGCTCGGCGCAGATCTCGCGGCAGCTTCACGGTGCAGCAGACCCAGGATCTGGCGCTTCTGTTGCGCGCGGGCGCGTTGCCGGCGCCGATGACAAATCGTTCAGGAGCGCACCGTCGGTCCGGATCTCGGTGCGGATTCGATCAAGGAAGGCAAGGTCGCCTGCTATCATCGGCGCCGCCCTCGTCGTCCTGTTCATGATGGTGGTCTACGGCTTCTTCGGATTCCTGGCGAACCTGGCGCTCATCGTGAACATGATCCTGATCTTCGGCGCGCTGTCGGCGTCTCCAGGCCACGCTGACCCTGCCGGGCATTGCCGGTATCGTGCTGACGATCGGCATGGCGGTCGACGCCAACGTGCTGATCTATGAGCGAATTCAAGGAGGAGTCGCGCATCGGCAAGACGCCGTTCAACGCCATCGATGCCGGCTTCCGTCGCGCCATGGTGACGATCCTGGACGCCAACCTCACCACGCTCGATCACCGGCATCATCCTGTATCTCGTCGGCACCGGGCCCGGTCCAAGGCTTCGCCGTGACGCTGTCGATCGGCGTCTGCACTTCGGTGTTCACGGCGGTCACCGTCACCCGGCTGTTCGTGTCGATCTGGCTCCGCCGCCGCCGCCCGCAATTGTTGCCGATCTGATGGGGATGGAGAGTACCCAATGAAGAAGCTCAAGCTCATCCCCGACACCACGAACATCAAGTTCGCCGAAAAACGCGTGCTCTGCGTGTCGTTGTCGGTCATCTTCATCGTCGCCTCGATCGTGCTCTATTTCACCCGCGGGCTGAATTACGGCATCGACTTCGAAGGCGGCATCATGATCGAGGTCAAGACGGAGCAGACGGCCGATCTCGCCCAGATCCGCAGCGCTCTCAACTCTCTCGATTTGGGTGACGTCGGCATCCAGACTTTCGGAGCGCCCGAACGACGTTCTGATCCGCGTCGAAAAACAGTCCGGCGGCGACGAAGCCCAGCAGGCGGCCGTCACCAAGATCAAAGCCAAGCTCGACGACGTCATCCCCGGCACACCCGACTACCGGCGCACGGAGGTCGTCGGGCCGAAGGTCAGCGGCGAACTGAAGCAGCCAGGGCTTCCTCGCCATGACCCTCGCGATTCTGGCGATGGTGGTCTATGTCTGGTTCCGGTTCGAATGGCAGTTCGGCGTCGGCACCGTGCTGGCGCTGATCCACGACGCGACGCTTGACCATCGGGTTCTTCTCGATCACGCGGCTCGAATTCAACCTGTCGGTCGTCGCCGCGATTCTGACCATCGTCGGCTATTCGATGAACGATTTCGTCGTGGTGTTCGACCGTATTCGCGAAAACTTACGCAAATACAAGAAGATGGGTCTCGTCGAGCTGATCAATCTGAGCGTGAACGAGACGCTGTCGCGCACGATCATGACCGCCTTGACCACGTTGCTGGCCTTGCTGGCCCTGTTCTTCTTCGGCGGCGAGGTGATCCGGGCGTTCTCGGCGGCGATGCTGTTCGGCGTATTCGTCGGCACCTATTCGTCGATCTATGTCGGTGCGCCGGTGCTGATCTGGTTCAATCTTCGAAGCGAAGACGTCCAGATCCAGGAGCCCGCGCCGGCGAAATAGCGGCCGGGGCTGGCGCGTCGCGAAGGCCTTAAGGCCGCTGAAGGACGCATGCCATGAAGATGGAACCGGTCGAGATCCGGCTATGCCACCGTCATCACGGCCTATGGCAATGGCGGCTTCACCGTCGCGGGCGAGCGGCGGGAGGGCTCGGTCCTGCTGATGCCGGAAAGCGTCGCGTCCTGGGACATCGGTGCGTTCGAGGACGTGACGACCGAATCGCTCGACCCGATCCTCGAGCTGGCCGACGATATCGACATCCTGATCCTCGGCGCCGGCGACCGCCCGGCGCTCGTGCCGCAAGCCCTTCGCGAGCATTTCAAGGCCCGCGGCATCGCTGTCGAGGCCATGGCCACGGGCCCTGCTTGCCGGACCTACAACGTACTCCTCGCCGAGCACCGGCTCGTTGCCGCCGCGCTGATCTCGGTCGAATAGCAGGCGCCGTCATTGCGAGCGGAGCGAAGCAATCCAGGTCTACGCGCTCCGCCGACGGGCTGGATTGCCGCGTCGGCTGCGCCTCAAGAAACGTGATAGATGTTCTGCGCCGAGATCATGAAATAGAGCATCGGGATCGACAGCAGCGTGTTCGTGCGCGAGAACAGCATGGCGATGCGTCCCGATTTGGCTTTCACATCCGGTTCCGCCGGCACGATGCCGAGGGCGCGCTTCTGGTTCGGCCAGATGATGAACCAGACATTGAACGCCATGATCAGACCGAGCCACATGCCGATGCCAATCGGCATATGCTTGATGTTGCCGCCGAAGATGTCCTGCCCCAGGGTCAGCGCCGAGGCGATATAGCCGTTGAGCCAGGCGAGCCACAGGCCGAACAACACCGTGAAGGCCGCGCCCCAGCGGAACCAGAACAGCGCGGCCGGCGCGATCACCTTGCTGATCGCCGGCTTCTGGTCGTCCGGGATGTTCTTCATGTTCGGGATCTGGACGAAGTTGAAATACCAGAGAATCCCGATCCACATGACGCCGCTCGCGACGTGAAGCACGCGGATGATGAACTTATAGAATTCCAGGTCGAGATGCATGATGACCCCCCTTGCCGGCGCTACGCGCCGACCGCGTTGACGATGACCACGAGGATCACGGTCAGGACGACTCCGAGAACGATGGTCCATGGCAGGGATTTAAGCGGATTTTTCATCGATGGTCCCCCTTTGACATGCATTATGCCGCGCCGAGACGTCGGCGCCCCCGGCATATCCGCTGGCAACAGACAATAGCATAATAGAAATTCGCAGGCACAGATCCGCGTGAAAAGGACCGTTTCCGGCCGTTCGATCGTTTGATTTGGCCCTATTCGGCATTATGTCTTGACGCCTATGGCGGATCCCGCAGTCTTCATCGACCTATTGCAGCGCGGAGCTTCGCGCCCACGATCCCGAACGTTTTCTGACATCTCTGTTCGCGGCCGACGAGGACCGTCCGGCGCTTCACGCGCTTTACGCCTTCAACCTGGAGCTGGCGCGGGTGGCCGATGCGGTGAGCGAGCCGCTTCTCGGGCAGGTTCGCCTGCAATGGTGGCGCGAGGCGATCGAGGGGATTTACGAGGGCGCGCCGCGCCAGCACCAGGTCGTGCTCGCGCTTGCGCCCTGCGATCAGGGAGCGGGAGCTGCCGCGGGCGCTGTTCGAGAGCTTGATCTCGGGCCGGGAGACCGGAGCTCGAATACGAGCCGCCCGAGACGTTCGAGGATCTCGAAGCCTATCTCGCCGCGACCAACGGCGCGCTCGTCGCTCTGGCGCTTCACGCCGTCGGAGGGGATGGCGTGCTGGAAACCGGCCGGGCGGTCGGGATCGCCGGCGGCTATGCGAGTGTGCTGAAGGCGCTCAGAAGCGAGGCGGGGAGGCGGCGGCCGTTGATTCCGCAGGAGGTGCTGGCCCGTCACGGCGTCACGACGCAGGACATCGCCCCCGGCCAGTCGTCGCCCGGATTGGCGCAGGCGGTCGAAGAGGTCGCCGACCGCGCCCGCTCCCATCTCGCCGCGGCGAAACGGAACGGTTCCAAACCCGGGCGTCGGCACATGGCGCCGCTGCTTCAGGCCGCGCTGGTGCCGTCCTATCTGAAGGCGTTGAAATCCGCCGGCCATAATCCCTTCACGGTCAATTACGAGCGCGGGGCCTTGGGCCGGCATTTGAGCGTCTTTGCGAAGGCGACGCTCCGGCGGATTTAGGCCGGCTCGACGAAGCTGTCGATGACCTTCTTGATCCCGGCGTCCTTGAAGTCGATTTCGAGCTTGTTGCCTTCGATATCGGTGATCAGCCCGTAGCCGAATTTCTGGTGGAAGATCCGCTCGCCGATCGCGAAGATCGATATCGGCCGGGAACGCTCGCCGACACGTTTGGCCTTGCCTTCGATGACCGGCGGCGGACGAGGCCTCGTAGCGGCGCGCGCGGGCGCGTTGCCAGCCGGGCGAGGTGGCGGCGCGGTCGGCGTTCCAGCCGGCGGTATCGAAGCTCGACGGGCCTTCGGCGAACTGGTTCCAGCCGAGCCCGCCCGACAAGCCGCCGGCGCCGCCCGGCTTTTCGATATGGTCCTCCGGCAATTCCTCGATGAAGCGCGAGGGGATCGACGATTGCCACTGGTTATAGACCCGGCGATTCGCCGCGAAGGAGATGAAGACCCGCTTCTTGGCCCGCGTCAGGCCGACATAGGCGAGCCGGCGCTCCTCTTCGAGCGCGGCGAGGCCGCCGTCATCGAGGACGCGTTGATGCGGGAACAGGCTCTCCTCCCAGCCGGGCAGGAACACGGTCTCGAATTCGAGGCCCTTGGCGCCGTGGAGGGTCATGATGTTGATCTTGTCGTCCGAGGAATTGTCCTCGTTGTCCATGACGAGGCTGACATGCTCCAGGAAGCCGGCGAGATTCTCGAAGGCTTCCAGGCCGCGCACGAGTTCCTTGAGGTTTTCGAGCCGGCCCGGCGCTTCGGGCGATTTGTCGGTCTGCCACATCTCGGTATAGCCGGACTCGTCCAGCACCATTTCGGTGAGATCGAGATGGTTCATGTCCTCGGCCGCGCGCCGCCAGCGGTCGAACGACTCGAGCAGCCGGCGCAACGCCGAGCGCGCCTGGGGACGCAGTTCGTCGGTCTCGATGACGAGACGTGTGGCTTCCATGAGTGAGGCATTTTGTCGCCGCGCCACATCGTGCAGCACCCGCATCGTGGCATCGCCCAGGCCGCGCTTCGGCACGTTGATGATGCGCTCGAAGGCGAGATCGTCATCGGGCTGCGCCACGACCCGGAGATAGGCCACGGCGTCGCGAATTTCCTGGCGCTCATAGAACCTGAGGCCGCCGATGACGCGGTAGGGCAGGCCGAGCGTGACGAAGCGCTCTTCGAATTCGCGGGTCTGGAAGCTCGCGCGCACTAGGATCGCCATGTCCGAAAGCCGGTGGCCCTTGCGCTGCAGGTCTTCGATCTCGTCGCCGACCATGCGGGCTTCCTCGGCGCCGTCCCAGACGCCGCGCACGATCACCCGTTCGCCTTCGTCGCCCTCGGTCCAGAGCGTCTTGCCGAGCCGGCCCTGATTGGCGGCAATCAGCCCCGAGGCCGCGCCGAGGATATTCGGCGTCGAGCGGTAATTGCGTTCCAGCCGGATGATCTTCGCGCCGGGGAAATCCCGCTCGAACTTCAAAATGTTGCCGATTTCCGCGCCGCGCCAGCCATAGATCGACTGATCGTCGTCGCCGACGCAGCAGATATTGTGATGCTTCTGGGCCAGGAGCCGGAGCCAGAGATACTGCGCGACATTGGTGTCCTGATACTCGTCGACCAGGATGTATTTGAACCGGCGCTGATAATCGGCCAGCACGTCGGGGTGCTTGGTGAAGAGCGTCATGCAATGCAGCAGAAGGTCGCCGAAATCGACGGCATTCAGGGACTTCAGCCGCTCCTGATAGGCGATATAGAGCGCTTTGCCGCGCCCGTCGGCGAATTCGTAGGAGTCCTTGTCCGCCAGCTTGTCCGGCGTCAGGCCGCGGTTCTTCCAGCCGTCGATCACGCCGGCGAGCATCCGCGCGGGCCAGCGCTTTTCGTCCAGATTCGGCGGCCGTCGATGACCTGCTTCAGGAGCCGGATCTGGTCGTCGGTGTCGAGAATCGTGAAATTCGGCTTGAGGCCGACCAGCTCGGCGTGCCGCCGCAGGATCTTCGCGCCCACGGCATGGAAGGTTCCGAGCCACGGCATCCCCTCCAGACGCGCCGCCGACCAGCCGGCCGACCCGGTCTTGCATCTCCCGGGCGGCCTTGTTAGTGAACGTCACGGCCAGGAATTGGCTCGGCCAGGCGCGTCCGGTCGCCAGCAGATGGGCGAGGCGGGTGGTCAGCACGCGGGTCTTGCCCGTGCCGGCGCCGGCGAGCACGAGAACCGGGCCGTCGGTCGCCTCGACGGCCTCGCGCTGCTCCGCATTCAGGCCGTCGAGATAAGAGGCGCGCGCCTCCGGGCCGATTTGTGCTCGGCCAAGCTGTTGAGATCGAACGGATCGGACATGCCCCATATATAGCATGGCCGGGCAAGATAGGGAGCGGGGATCGCGATGAATTCGAGACGAAAGTGGGGCTTGCGGGGTCTCGGATTCGCGGTCGCTCTGCGGGTCTGGCCGTCGTGGCCGCCGGCTGCGGCCAAAGCGCCGATCAAGGCCCAAGCGCCCGCCGATTATCACATCTATGCCACCAATGAGCACGTCCGGCGGCCTGACGATGATCGACGGCAAGACCCTGACGGCGGTCTCTACGGTCCCGTCGGCAAGCGGCCGCGCGGCATCCAGGCCGGTCCGCATGACAAGGAAGCTCTATATCGCGCTCAGCGGCTCGCCCATCGCCGGGCCGGGCGTCGACGAGAACACGCTGCCGCCCGCCGACAAGAGCGCCGACGGCATCGGCGTGTTCGACATCGCCGAGGGCAAGATCACCCGCGTCATCACCGGCGTGTCGGATCCCGAAAAGCTCGCGGTCTGCAAGGACGGCAAGCTCTATATCACCAGCGAGGACACCGGGCATGCTGGTGATCGTCGAGGTCGACGTCCGGCAAGACGCTGGCGAGCTGCCGGTCGGCGAGGAGCCGGAGGGCATCGATCTCACGCCGGACGGCCGCTTCGCCTATGTGACCTCCGAATCCGACAACGAGGTTGTCGATCGTCGATACCGAGGCCGAGAGCGTCGTCAAGCGCATCCCGGTCGGCGAACGGCCGCGCAATACCGCCTTCTCGCCGGACGGCATCAAGGCCTATGTGCCGGGCGAATCCGACGGCTCGGTCACCGTCATCGACACGACCCGCCAGGTCGCGCTGCGCACGGTGCGTCTCAGGGACGGCGACTTCCGGCCGATGGACATCGTCGTCTCGCCGGACGGCAAGACCGTCTATGTGACGACCGGGCGCGGCGGCACGGTTCTCGCGCTTGACGGCGAGACGTTGGCCGAGAAGAAGGAAGTCGAAGTCGGCAAGCGACCCTGGGGCCTCGCGATGAGCCCGGACGGCAAATATCTCTTCACCGCCAACGGCCCGTCGAACGATGTCACGGTCGTCGATGCCGCCACCATGACGGTGGTGAAGAAAATCCCCGCCGGCGAAGGCCCCTGGGGCGTCGCCGTGGTTCCGGCGTCCCGGTAGCCACTGATTAAACGTCACTCGCGGGCGTCCGAAGCGCCGTCGGCGATCCAGCCAGTGGATTGCCGCGCTCCCTGCGTTCGACTCGCGGATGACAATATTGAAGCGACGAATACCTTGCCCTAGGCGGCCCCGCGCTTCGACTTTCGGCGGATGCCGATCGGGCGGTCGATCTCGGCTGGTCTCGGCAGGTTGGCGTGGGCGTCCATCAGGGCCTTGAGCTTGCTGTAGATCGCAGGCGGGAAGGCGCTGGAATGGCGGCGTTTGAGGTCGACATGGGTGACGAGCTGCTCGGCGGTCGCCATCAGCGTGTCCTTCTCGGCATGGAACATGCGCTCGAAGAAATGGATGCGCTTCTCGTCGAGATCGATGAGTTGGAAGGTGATCCTGACCGGGTCGTTCACCAGGACTTCGCGCTGATAGGTCACGCGCGTCTCAAGGGCGAACAGCGAGTTCCCGGTGTTCTCCCGATAGGCCTCGCCGAGCCCGACCAGGTCGTTGAACGCATCGGCCGCGAGATCGAACACGGTCAGGTAATAGGCCACGTTCATATGGCCGTTGTAATCGATCCATTCGGGCTTGATGCGCGTTTCGAAGACGGCGAGGGGCTGGCTGTTATTCATGGCGGCGCATCATAGCCGGTGGATGATGCCTGTGGCCAAGCGTCCAGCGCGCGGTTGCGGCCCGATCGCGGCCGAGCCTAAACTCCTGGAAATTCAGGCAATCGAGGGTGGGATCATGGCCGCGCAGCCGCTGGAATTGGATGTCGTCGTTGGGGAACTCGCCAAACGGGTCGGGGACCGGGTTACGACGGCGAAAGGGCATGCGCGAGCAGCACGGCAAGGACGTGTTCTCGACCAAATGCGTGCCGCCGGACGCCGTGGTTTTCGCGGAATCGACCGAGGAAGTCGCCGGAGATCGTCAAGCTCTGCGCCGCGCACAACGTGCCGCTGATCCCGTTCGGCACCGGCACGGCGCTCGAAGGCCATTTCATGGCGATCAACGGCGGCATCAGCCTCGATATGAGCCGGATGAACAATATCCTCCGGGTCAGCCCCGAGGACATGGACGTCACGGTCCAGGCCGGCGTCACCCGCAAGCAGCTCAACGAATACATCAAGGATCAGGGGCTGTTCTTCCCGATCGATCCGGGCGCGGATGCCTCGATCGGCGGCATGTCGTCGACCCGCGCCTCGGGCACGAACGCCGTGCGCTACGGCACCATGCGCGAGAACGTGCTGAGCCTCGAAGTCGTGCTGCCGGATGGGCGGATCATCCGCACCGCACGGCGCGCCCGGAAATCCTCGGCCGGCTACGATCTCGACGCGGCTGTTCGTCGGCGCGGAGGGCACGCTCGGCGTGATCACCGAGGTGACCTTGCGGCTACACGGCATTCCCGAGGCGATTTCCGCCGCGATCTGCTCCTTCGACACGTCTGGAAGGCGCGGTCAGGACGGTGATCCAGACCATCCAGATGGGCGTGCCGGTCGCGCGGATCGAGCTTCTGGACGAGGTCCAGGTCGATTCGGTGAACAAATATTCGAAGCTCGGCCTTCCGGATAAGCCCTTGTTAATGCTGGAGTTTCACGGTACCGAGCGGGGCGTGATCGAGCAGGCGGAAATCGTCAAGATGATCACCGAAGAGCATGGCGGTAGCGATTTCGACTGGAAGACCCGGCCGGAGGACCGCAACGAGCTCTGGAAGGCGCGGCACGAAGCCGCCTTCGCCAATCTCGCCTACCGGCCCGGCGCGATGGCCTTCACGGCGGATGTCTGCGTCCCGATCTCACGGCTCGCCGAATGCATCCTCGAGACCAAGAAGGACATTCAGGACTCCTACCTGATCTCGCCGATCATCGGCCATGTCGGCGACGGCAATTTCCATGTCAGCTTCCTGATCATGATGGACGACGAGAAGGAATGGGCCGAAGCCCGCCGCCTCAATTCCCGCCTCGTCAAGCGCGCCATCGCCATGGACGGCACCTGCTCGGGCGAGCACGGCATCGGCATCAACAAGAAACCCTATCTCGCCGAAGAGCACGGCGAGGCGGTCGACGTCATGCGCATGATCAAGCGCACGATCGACCCGCTTAACATCATGAATCCGGGGAAGATTTTCGACCTGTAATCTTCTCCGTCACGCGCGGATCAAGCCCGGCCATGACGATGGGTATAATGGTCATAGCGAGGAGGCCGTAGGCCGACGCGGCAATCCAGGGCGGTTGGATCGCCGCGGCCGCCTAGCGACCTCGCGATGACGTTGAGGCCTATTTCACCGTAATGGTGATCTGCTCGGAATAGACCGGCGGGTTATGCGGGACATGCTGAAAGTCGGCCAGGAGAAGCTGCAGCGTGTGCTTGCCGGGCGGCAGGGTGACCGTGGTCTCGGTCTGGCCGCCGCCGAAATGGACATGCTGATCGTCCTTCGGGATCGGCTGGTCGAGGGGCGGCAGCGGCGCATCGATGATCAGGTGATGATGCCCGGTGTTCTCTTGCTCGACGCCGGCGGGCGCGACGCCCATGCCCTCCAAGCCGAATTGGACTTTGAACGGGCTGGTGACGGTCTCGCCGTCGGCGGGCGAAATGATGTAAGCCTTTGCGCCCTTTGGCGAATCGGTGGCCGAGGCGACGGTGGTGACGGCCAGCAAGGCGACGGCGACGGCGGCCAATCTCAGGATCTTCATGGGGAGCCTCCCTTCGTGATGAGTGGTCGTGCGACGCGAAAACGCGTGACGGGCGCGGTCCCAAAGCCTCGCCCGCCGGCCGCCCATTCTAGGCCACAATTCGCTGGCAGCAATGGCCCTCTGCCGCTGTCGGCCCCCGGAAGGCCACTGGCGATGGAAAAAAGCCCGCGATTTAGCTAAGTTAGCGCCCTGTTAAGCGGGCGCGCCGATCATCGGCGCGGCACTGGACCAGCAATGGCAGCAGCCTGAGGGGCCGTGAGGAGATTTGAGTGAACCGGGCCTTGATCGCCCTGGGATGTCTCATCGTCGTCCTGGTGGCGGGCGCTCTGATCGCGCCGAGCTTCATCGACTGGAACAAATACAAGGACCCGATCCAGGCCGAAGCCGAGCGGCTGACCGGCCGGGACGTGACCGTGGGCGGCCATTTGAGCTTCTCGGTCCTGCCGTCGCCGGCTTTGTCCGCGGACGACGTCCGCATCGCCAACATCCCGGGCGCGAAGGCCGATGATTTCGCGCATCTCAAGTCGCTCCGGGTCAAGGTTGCGCTGCTGCCGCTTTTGACCGGCAAGATCCGGGTCAAGCAGGTCACCTTGGTCGAGCCCGAGATTGCGCTTGAGATCACCAGGGACGGCACGCGCAACTGGATTTTCGCGAACGCCACCAACGCGCCCGAGAAGCCCGCGCCCGGCGGCAGTCCGAGATTGCTTCAAGCCGTCCGGCTCGACAATTTCGTGATCGAGAACGGCGACATCACCTTTCATGACGAGCGCAAGCAGGGATCAGGCGGGGAGCAGCAGGTCAAGAACCTGAACGCCGTCATCACCGCGCGGACGTTGCAAGGGCCGGTGAAGGCCTCGGGGCAGGGGGACTATCGCGGCGTGCCGCTCTCCTTCACGCTCGACGCCGGCCAATATTCGGCGGGCAATCCCATGCCGCTTTCGATCGAGCTCAAATCGGTCAACGAGCCTATCGGCGCCACGTTCAGCGGCTCGTTGACGGATACCTCCCCGCGCGCCTCGGTGAACGGCAAGCTCACGCTCGGCGGCGACGATCTCGGCGGGTTGTTCCGTATCGTCGATCTGGCGAACGCCACGCCGGCGACGACGCCCGATTTCTCGTCCCATAAGAAATTCTCGTTCGAGACCAAGGTCAGCGGCTCTACCGACGAGGCCAAGCTCGACGATGTCGCGCTGACCGTCGGCCAGGCGAACGGCAGCGGCGCGGCGACCCTTTCGCTCAATGCCGGCCCCAAATTCGACGCCACTTTCCGGATGAACAGCGTCGATCTCGATGCGCTGCTGAAGCCCGGCCCGAAGCCCAGCGCCGCGCCGGGGGCGCCGACCGTCGTCGATATTGCGCCGAAACAGGGCGCCGCGACCGGTTTCACCCTGCCGGACAAAGCCAACGGATCGCTCGATCTCGGCATCGCGGCGCTCACCTATCACGACGGCACGGTGCGGCAGATCCGGTTCGCCGCCGAATTGAAGGACGGCAAGGTTTCGGTGACCCGCGCCTCGGCGCTCTTGCCCGGTGGCTCCGATGTCGGGCTTACGGGGTCGCTGACGGCCGAGGCCGGGAAGCCTCATTTCGCCGGTGACATCAAGGGCACCTCGAACAACGTCCGCGCCATTCTCGACTGGTTCAACGCCAATCCGGCGGATATCCCGGCCGATCGCCTGACCAAGCTGGTGCTCGCCAGCGGCGTCGATCTCGTCGGCGACAAGGCGCAGCTGTCAGAATCTCGACGTCACGCTGGATACCTCGCGCATCACCGGCACCGGCGCGATCGGCTTCGCCGCCCGCCCGACGGTGGATCTCGTTGTCGATATCGATCGGCTCAATCTCGACGCCTATGTAGCCCATAATACGGACACGACGCAGACCCCGCCGTCCTCGGACGACGCACCCAAGCCGAAACCCGCCGGACCGGGGCATCCGCTGGCCGGCCTCGAAAATTTCGACGGTTCGCTCAAGGCGCGGGTCGGCCACATGATTCTATTCGGTCTCGGCGCCGACAAGGTGGCGTTCGACGGCTCGCTCAAGGACGGCGTCGCGACTTTGACCTCCTTTGCCGCCGATGACGTGTCCGGAGCCTCGGTCATGGCGACCGGCTCGGCCCGGGGCTTTGCCGGCGACGTCGCTTACAAGGCGGACGTGGATCTCGCCGCCAAGGACCTCGCGGAATTCCTGAACGCCGTCGATGTAAGTGTGCCCTTCGCCACGGATTCGCTCGGCAAGGCCGATCTCAAGCTCGGCTTCGATGCCACGGGGCCGATGAAGGCGGTCAATGTCAGCGGCAAGGTCGGCGCGACCCAGGTGACCGCCTCCCGCTCGACCGCAAAGGCCGCCGATGCCAAGTCGTTCGACGTCAAATTCGACCTCAAGAACCCCAGCCTCCGCGATTTCTCGCGCCAATTTGCGATCGGCGTCAAACCCGTTTCGGCCGCGGCCGATACGCCGATTTCCCTGAGCGGTACGGTCTCGGGCACCAACGAGGCCGCCAAGCTGCAGGCCCATGGTACGGTGACCGGCGGCTCGATCGATGCCGACGGCGACCTGGCGGCCCTCGACGGCGAGCCCCGTTACGATCTGGCGGTCAAGCTCAATGACGACGATTTCGGCAATCTCGTGCGCGCGCTCGGCTTCGATTTCTCGCGCGAGCCGGGCTCCGTCGGCCCGGTCGCGGCGTCGGCCCAGGTGAAGGGCACGGCGGATAAGGCCGAGATCTCGAACCTCAAAGCCAATCTCGGAGAGACCATGACCTCGGGGAGCGCCAGCCTGGACCTGTCCGGCAATATTCCGAAGATTATGGCCGACCTCACGGCAAGCGAGATCGTCGCCGATCAATTCATGGCCAAGCCGACGACCGGGGTCGCGCAGGCCAAGGCGGCGGGTCGGAACGATCCCGGACAGAAGCGCTGGTCGCGCCGAAGGCTCGGGCTCGACTGGATGTCGCGCTATGCCGGCGAGGTCGAGCTCAAAGCCGACCGGCTCACGGCGCGCGGTTACGATGTGTTGGAGCCGGACATCAAGCTCCTCCTGGACAACGGGACATTGACCGTCCGCCAGCTCACCGGCCAGCTTTTCGGCGGGGCGCTGGACTTGCGGGCCGTGCTGCGCGGCCAAGCAACGCCCGACCTATCGCTGACTTTCAGCCTGTCCGACGCCTCGGTCGCAGGCGCGCTTCAAGCCATGGCGAGCGTCGATACGGCGACTGGCACTTTTTCGATGAACGGCTCGATCTCGGGCTCAGGCACCAGCCAATTCGACATCATCTCGGATCTCACCGGCAGCGCGACCTTGAAGGCCGAGAACGGCGTGCTGCGCGGTTTCGACCTGAAGCGGATCGCGACCGGTGCGGCGAAAATCCAGACCATGGACGACGTCACCAAGCTGCTCTACACCGCGACCACCCAGGGCACGACACCCTATAAGTCGATCCAGGCGACGCTCCGCTTCGACAACGGCATCCTGACCGCGCAGAACGTGATGACGGACATCGACTCCGCCAAGGGCTCCATGGATGTCTCGGTCGATCTGCCGCGCTGGACCGCTTCGGTCGACAGCCGCTTCACCCTCAAGGATCTCGCCGGCTCTCCGCCGATCGCTATCGTCTTGACCGGTCCCGTCAACAAGCCGCGCCGTGACGTCCGTACCGCCGATATGGAGAAATATCTCGCCAAGAATGTCGATGAATCCTTGCTCAAAGGCGTGATCGAGCAGGATAATTCGGGGCTGCAGCAACTCCTCGGCTCGGACAAGCCACCCGCGGCTCCGGCACCCAAGACGCCTGAACCGAAACCGCAGCCGCCGCAGCCTGCGCAGTAGCCCGATCACTCCGGATTAGGTTCGGCGTCTATCGTGCGGCCGCCAAGGGCGCGTTCGAGAAGCGCGACCCGCAAGGCGCTCGACAGGTTTCCCGTTCGATGGGCGTCGATTTCGGTGACGAGGTCGTTGATCGAGCGGCCGTCGCGCCGGGCGACGTCCTTGAGATAGCGCCAGAAGATCGCTTCCAGGGTGATGCTGGTGCCGTGTCCCGCAACTTGGACGGAATGCTTTTCGAGCCGGGCCGGGTCGGTGTCGGTCATGACTTCTTAGGCCGGTTCTGGGGCTTGGCCTTGGCGGGTTTGACCATATTTTCAGGCACGACGAGCCGGTCGAAATCCTCGGCGCTGACCGCTTTGAGCTCCAGCGCGGCCTCGCGGAGGGTCAGGTCGTAATCGAAGGCGTGCTTGGCGATCTTGGCGGCGGCGTCATAGCCGATCTCGGGCGCGAGCGCGGTGACCAGCATGAGCGAGCGGTCGAGAAGCTCGACGATCCGCGACATCTCCGGCTCGATTCCGTCAACGCAGCGGTCGGCGAAGCTTCGGGCGGCATCGCCCAGCAGCCGGATCGATTGCAGGACATTATAGGCGATCAGCGGCTTGTAGGCGTTGAGCTCCATCTGGCCATGGGCGCCGCCGAAGGTGACCGCGACATGATTGCCCATCACCTGCGCCGCCACCATGACCAAGGCCTCGGCCTGGGTCGGGTTGACCTTGCCCGGCATGATCGAGGAGCCCGGCTCGTTCGCCGGCAGCCGCAACTCGCCGAGTCCCGCGCGGGGGCCGGAGCCGAGGAGCCGGATATCGTTCGCGATCTTCATCAGGCTCGCGGCGATCGTGTTCAGCACGCCCGACAGCTCCACCATCGCGTCATGGGTGGCAATGCCCTCGAACTTGTTCTTCGCAGACCTGAAGGGGAGGCCGGCGATCTTGGCGATCTCGGCCGCGACCATTCGGCCGAACTCGGCCGGAGCGTTAAGTCCCGTGCCGACCGCCGTGCCGCCCTGGGCGAGATCCAGGAGCCGCGGCATGGCGCTTTCGATCCGGTCGAGGCTCAGCTCGACCTGTCGGACATAGCCGGAGAATTCCTGGCCGAGGGTAATCGGTGTCGCGTCCTGGAGATGGGTGCGCCCGATCTTGACCACCTCGCTCCAGCGCTTCGACTTTTTCGCGAGAACCCGGCGCAAATGCTTGAGCGCGGGCGTGAGGCCCTGATCGAGCTCCGTGACCGCCGCGACATGCATGGCCGTGGGGAAGGTGTCGTTCGAGGACTGGCTGCGATTGACGTGATCGTTGGGATGGACGGGCTTCTTCGAGCCGAGCGTGCCGCCCAGGATCTCGATCGCGCGGTTCGCGATGACCTCGTTGGCGTTCATATTGGTCTGGGTGCCGGAACCGGTCTGCCAGATCACCAGCGGGAACTCGCCGTCCCATTTGCCGTCGACCACTTCCTGGGCGGCCTGTTCGATGGCTTTGGCGAGTTTGGGCTCGAGGATACCGAGCTTGGCGTTGGTGCGCGCCGCCGCGAGCTTGATGACGCCGAGCGCCCGGACGATCGGCACCGGCATGTGCTCCGCGCCGATCGGAAAATTCATCAGGGAACGCTGAGTCTGCGCGCCCCAATAATGTGCCGCGGGCACGTCGACCGCGCCAAGGGAATCCGTTTCTCTGCGGGTTTTCTTTGACATGAGCTCCGCCGAATGAGGAGCCAAAATAGCATCAAGCCCGGGAAATCGGCAAAGCCGAATCCCGGGCTTGAGTGGGCCGAAGCCCCGTCGAGGTCCTAGTTGTTGCGGCGGCGGATTAGGACCTCGGCAAACTTGCGCGCCACTTGCCGCCGGCGGCGCATGAACTCCAGAGCAACGAGACCGAAGAGCAGAAGCGACCAGCTCGCGGGCTCCGGAACGTCCGTGCTGTGACCGCTCGAGTGACCCTCATGGTGATCACCATCGTGGTGGTGATGATGGTGGTAGGTCCCCGGGTCGGTTGGGTCGATGGTCGGCAGATCGTTGTCGGTCGGGCCATTGTTGTCATTGTTCTGCGTCTGGCCGTCATTCGACGAACCGCTGCTGTTGCCGTTGTTGTTCTGGCCGTCCGTATTGGTCGTGGTCGGAATGGTCGGCCCATTGTTGTTGCCGGGCTGGAAGTTGTCGTTAGGCGGATTGGTCCCGCCGGTGCCGCCGGTTCCACCCGTGCCGCCTGTTCCACCGCTTCCACCCGAGCCGCCCGCGCCACCGGTTCCGCCGGTACCACCCGTACCGAGGAGGCCGGCGCTACCGCCCGTGCCGCCAGAGCCGCCGCTGCCACCGCTACCGCCCGCGCCACCAGAGCTGCCGGTACCGCCGCTTCCACCCGTGCCGCCCGCGCCACCGGTTCCGCCGGTACCACCCGTACCGAGGAGACCACCGCTACCGCCGGCACCGCCCGTGCCACCGGTTCCGCCCGAGCTGCCGGTACCGCCGGTGCCACTGCTTCCGCCCGTACCGCTTGTTCCACCGGTTCCACTTGAGCCACCCGTGCCACCAGAGCCGCCGGAACCCCCGGTTCCGCCAGAGCCGCCGGTGCCACCGCTTCCGCCCGAGCCACCCGTGCCACCAGAGCCGCCGGTGCCACCGCTACCGCCGGTACCACCCGTACCGAGGAGATCACCGCTACCACCCGAGCCGCCCGTTCCACCGGTCCCGCCGGCACCACCCGTGCCACCGGTTCCGCCCGAGCTGCCAGTACCGCCGGTGCCACTGCTTCCGCCCGTACCGCTTGTTCCACCGGTTCCACTTGAGCCACCCGTGCCACCAGAGCCGCCGGTACCACCGCTGCCGCCCGTGCCACCGGAACCCCCGGTTCCACCCGTGCCGCCTGTTCCACCGGTCCCGCCAGTCCCGCCGGTACCACCCGTACCGAGGAGGCCGCCGCTACCGCCCGTGCCACCAGAGCCGCCGGAACCCCCGGTTCCACCCGAACCGCCTGTTCCACCGCTACCACTCGAGCCGCCCGTTCCACCGGTCCCGCCGGCACCACCCGTGCCACCGGTTCCACCCGAGCCACCCTGGTCGCCGGAGTTATTTGCGGTTGTCGTCACGGTCGAATCGACGTTCGAATTCGATCCGCCGTTGTTCGACGTATAGAACGAGCCCGGATTGTTCGGATCGGTGTACTGCACCGAGTTGCCGTTCGAATTGCCGGTATCGACCACGATGACGACCTGGCCTCCGCCATTGTTCCCGCCTGAATTCGAGCCGCCGCCGTTGTTGTTGGTGTGATTGCCGGTCGGCGTCGGCGCCTGGGTCGGTGTCGTGTGGCTTGGGAAGATATTTCCAGTCGGGCCGCTACTTGTGCCGCCCGTGCTGCCGAGTCCGCCACCGGAGCCGCCGCCAAATCCGCCGCCGAATCCGCCGAAACGCCCGCCGGGGACGACATCGCTGAAACGCGAGTCGATCGTGCGGACGAAGGAGGTCGGGATCGAGCCAGGAGACGACATACCGCCGGAAACGATGAATTGGGACGGCTTGCCGTGGTCGAACACCACATCGACGGTGAGGTCATGGGCCGAATAGGTTTGATTGCCCACCCGCACGTAGCCCGAAGCCGGGTGAACGTCGTCCAGAAGAACGTGACCGAACTTGGAAATTTGGGACAGATCATAGTTGAACGTGATCGAGCCGCTGACATCATCGGCTGGCGGCTTGGTGCCGTTCGTGAAATCCGCAAAGTTCGACGCATTGACGGTGAGGGTCGTCGTCATCTTGCCGTCGTCGATCTTGTCGTTGGTGATGGTGCCGTGTGAAATCCGGATGTGCCGGTTCGGCATCGACTGGCTGACGGCAAAGGTAACCGCCCCAATCACACCAAACGCCGCAATCGCCGTGATTCTGTTTGTAAGTTTCCGCCGCATGAAAGTACTCCAGCCACTCGACCCTTCAACGGCCCGCCGCCGCGAATCCGGGTTGGCCGTACTAAAGCAACCGCCATGCCACGAAAGTTAATTGCGTAAATTCAATAGGTTACAGAGATTCTGTCCAGCTTAGGGACAAGCCTAAATCGGGATTCGGGGGGGCCGGGACGGCAGTGTGCGATTTTGAAACCGCCGGGGAGGCGCCGTCAGGCCATGCTGGCGGGCGGATTCGAGGCCATCGCGGCCTCTCAATGCCGGCCGTCGAAGTCGCGAACGGTGACCGAGGCGACGGCGCGGGGATCGAGACAGTTAACGTTCACGCTCAGGCCGCCGGGGCGGGAGCGGGGATCGTAGAAGGATT
Organism: uncultured Alphaproteobacteria bacterium; assembly: GCA_963732795.1. Lineage (GTDB taxonomy): Bacteria > Pseudomonadota > Alphaproteobacteria > CAVTAV01 > CAVTAV01 > CAVTAV01. Next base: position 90,710 of record CAVTAV010000005.1, read on the forward strand.
TGAACTCCGCACCTCGAAGCGCACCACGCCGCAATGGCATCCGCCGGTATGGGTGATCGGATCGGCCAAGCCGTCAGATTCCCTTGAAGAAGTCGTTGCCCTTGTCGTCGACCACGATGAAGGCCGGGAAGTTCTCGACATCGATCTTCCAGACCGCCTCCATCCCGAAATCCTCGAAGTCCAGCACCTCGACCTTGCGGATATTGTCCTTGGCGAGGATCGCGGCGGGGCCGCCGATCGAGCCGAGATAGAAGCCGCCATGCTTCTTGCAGGCGCCGTCACCGCCGGGCTGCGGTTGCCCTTGGCCAGCATGACCATGCTGCCGCCCAAGGCCTGGAACGGCTCGACATAGGAATCCATGCGGCCGGCGGTGGTGGGACCGAAGGAGCCGCTGGCATAGCCTTCTGGCGTTTTGGCCGGGCCGGCGTAATAGACGATGTGGTCCTTGAAATAGTCCGGCATCGGCTTGCCGGCTTCGATCTGCTTCTGGATCGCGGCATGGGCGAGGTCGCGGGCGACGACGATGGTGCCGCTCAAGGAAAGCCGGGTTTTGATCGGATATTGGGTCAGTTCGGCGAGGATCTCGCTCATCGGCCGATTGAGATCGACCGAGACCACATGTTCGCTCAAATGATGGTCGAGATTCGGCAGATATTTCGCCGGATCGGTCTCGAGCTGCTCGATGAAGAGGCCGTCCGCGGTGATCTTGGCCTTGGCCTGACGGTCGGCCGAGCAGGAGACGCCGATGCCGATCGGCACCGAGGCGCCGTGGCGGGGCAGGCGGATGACGCGGACGTCGTGGCAGAAATATTTGCCGCCGAACTGCGCGCCGATGCCGGTGTGCTGGGTCATCTTGTGGATTTCGGCTTCGAGACCGAGATCGCGGAAGGCCTGGCCGCGATTGTTGCCTTCCGTCGGCAGCGCATCGAGATAGCGCGCGCTGGCGAGCTTGACGGTCTTGAGGTTCATCTCCGCCGACAGGCCGCCGACCACGATCGCGAGGTGATAGGGCGGGCAGGCCGCCGTGCCGAGGGTGCGGATCTTCTCGTCGAGGAAGGCGGTCAGCTTGTCGTGGCGGAGAACCGCCGGCGTCTGCTGATAGAGGTAGGTCTTGTTGGCCGAGCCGCCGCCCTTGGCCATGAACAGGAAGTCGTAATGGTCGCCTTTGCCGGCGAAAATGTCGATCTGGGCCGGCGTGTTGTCGCGGGTGTTCACCTCCTCGAACATCGACAAGCGGCGCCATCTGGGAATAGCGCAGATTGGTCGTCGTGTAGGTATCCGCCACGCCGCGCGACAGCGCCTCGGCATCGTCGCCGTCGGTCCAGACATATTGGCCCTTCTTGGCGACCACGATGGCGGTGCCGGTGTCCTGGCAACTCGGCAGAACGAAGCCGGCCGCGACATTGGCATTCTTCAGAAGTTCCAGCGCGACGAAACGGTCGTTATCGGAGGCCTCGGGATCGTCGAGGATCGCGCGGAGCTGGGCGAGATGGCCGGGCCGCAGCAGATGGGCGACCTCGCGCATCGCCTTGCCCGCCAAATGGCGCAACCCCTCGGCCTCGACCGTGAGCACCGATTTGTCGCCGAGCTTGGCGGTCGAGACGAAATCCGAGGTGAGCTTGCGATAGGGCGTGTCGTCGGCGCCCAGCGGAAAGAGGTCCTGATAGACGAAATCGGCCATGGATTTAGGCCCCGTAGCTCTGTGGCGTGCTGCAGGGGCTTTATAGGCCGAGGGGCTTAAGAAACGCTATTTCTTTCGGAAGGAATCGAGGGTGACGACGTTGTCCTGGGCGCCGGTCGGGACCGGATCACCCGCCTCGGCCGAGGGATGGCCGCCGCCGCGCGAGGATTTGCGCACCGCCTGGCTGGCCTTCGAGCTCTTTTCCTCGACCTGGCTGACCCGGAACTGAAGGCCGAACTGGACGCTCGGATCCAGGAAGCCGATTACCGAATCGAAGGGGATGACGAGGCGCTCGGGCACGCCGGAAAAGCTGAGATTGACCTCGAAATGGCTCGGCCGGATCACCAACCCCCAGAACTGATGCTGGAGGACGATGGTCATCTCTGTCGGATAGCGTTCCTTGAGATAGGCCGGCAGGCTGACGCCGTCCTCGCCGGTCGCGAAGGCGACGTAATAGTGATGGTCGCCCTTCAGGCCGTTGACCGCAACGTCGGCAAGGATGTCGCGCACCACGCCCCGAAGCGCGTTCTGCACCATCCCGTCATAGTCGAAGTCTGCGTTGTCGCTTTTCATCATCGGACATCCATCTGGTCGCAAGACCCTAGGACGCGCCAAGACCATACGCGGCAGCTACTCTTCCACCCTAGTCGTTTGACGGACCCCAGTCCCGTTTCTTGTTTATCTTTTATACGGCTTCGGCGGGCGCTGACCGAGTCAATTTTTGGGACCCTTTCAAATATCTTGTGGACAAAAATCCGATAGATTTGTGGACAATTTTCTTGAGCAGCGGTGCGCCCTGTCGCGGGGCTTGAAATCGCTGGAATTTTCATGCATACATATGAACACGTGTTCATATGTAGTATAGGATTCGGTAACCATGTGGAACCCCGACGATAGGGTGACGACCGACCTCGCGGACATCTTCAAACAGCTCGGCGACGCGTCGCGACTCCGAATCGCCCTGTGTTGCATGGAGGCCGATGTGTGCGTGACGGACATCGCCGAACGTCTCAGATTGTCGCCTTCGCTGGTCAGTCATCATCTGCGTCTGCTGCGCGCCGCGCGACTCGTCCGCGCCGACCGACGCGGCAAGCAGGTCTATTACAGCCTCGCCGATTCGCATGTGCGTTCCGTGCTCGACGACATGATGGAGCACGTCTCGGAACGATACGAAACGGCGCTCGTGCCGGTGAAAGGAGGGAAGCGATGAGCGACGACTGCTGCGCCGTCGGCGACCACGATGCGACGGGGCCGTTCCGCCGCGTGCTTTGGATCGTGCTCGCGATCAACATGGGCATGTTCCTCATCGAGGTCGCATCGGGCCTGTTGTCGGGATCGGTCGCGTTGCAGGCCGACGCGTTGGATTTCCTCAAGGATTCCGACCACTTACGCGCATGACTTTGATGGTGTTGCAGCATTCGCTCAAATGGCGCGCTTCGGCCGCGATGATCAAAGGCATCGCGATGGCGGGCCTGGGCGGTTACGTGCTGGCGATGGCCGCGTATCGCACCTTCGTGCTCGGCGTACCGGACGCGGAAGTGATGAGCATCGTGGGCGTGGTCGCCCTTATCGCGAATGTCGTAAGTGCCGCGATTCTGTATCGCTTCCGCGAAGGCGACGCCAATGTGCGATCCGTCTGGCTGTGCAGCCGCAACGATGCGATCGGCAATATCGCCGTTATCGCGCGCGGGCGTCGCGGTCTATTTCACCAACACGCCGTGGCCGGATCTGATCGTCGCGATGCTGATGGCCTGGCTCTCGCTCTGGAGCGCTGGACAGATCATCCGCCACGCCCGCGACGATCTAAGAGAGCACGAGGCGGCGCAGGCGGCGGAATAAATACAACGCCGTCGTCCCGGACGCGATGCAGCATGAAATGCTGCTTCGCAGAGCCGGGACCCATCGTCGATCTCCTGAGCCCAAGACCTGGTTCCCGTGTCTGCACCGCACCGTTGGCGCGCTGCGGAGCGCACGGGATGACGATCGAAGAAGAGGAAAGTGGGCGGGCTTCTGTTGCCCGGTGCCCGCCCGAACCGCGCTTGTCACTGGTTATTAAGCAGCGATAGCGAGAGGTGCGTTATCGTTGGCACCTGTGAGATTGACCCGATAACGGCGGATATCATACCGGGCAAAAGCTACGCCTTTATCACGCACGTCGATCCTAGTTCGCCCCCGTATCCAGAGGTCAGATGTCAGAAATCAGATATCAGGAACGCGCTCGCTGCACTCTGACATCTGGCAACTGACATCTGGTGGAGGCGCCGGGTACTGCCCCCGGGTCCGTAACGCTTATTCCACGCAGTGTTTATCGCCATAGTCGGTTTCCCGACGCCCTATATATAAGCCCTATAGGTTAAGGCTTAAAGAGCGTTGGCGAAGCGGATCCCGAAAAGGTAAACTCCGGCCCATGCGGCAATATCACGATCTTCTGCGCCATGTCCTCGAAACCGGTGTCGATAAGGGCGACCGGACGGGCACCGGGACGCGCAGCGTCTTCGGCTATCAGATGCGCATGGATCTGGCCGAGGGCTTCCCGCTGCTGACCACCAAGAAGCTGCATCTGAAGTCGATCATCTACGAGCTTGCTCTGGTTCCTCGCCGGCGATACCAACATCAAATACCTGAACGAGCACGGCGTTTCGATCTGGGACGAATGGGCGGACGAGCGCGGCGAATTGGGGCCGGTCTACGGTCATCAGTGGCGCTCCTGGCCGGCGGCGGACGGCGGCACGATCGACCAGATTTCGAACCTGGTCCGCATGATCCGGACCAATCCCGATTCGCGCCGGCTGATCGTCACCGCCTGGAACCCGGCCGATGTCGACAAGATGGCGCTGCCGCCATGCCATTGCCTGTTCCAGTTCTATGTCGCGAACGGCCGGCTTTCCTGCCAGCTCTATCAGCGCTCCGCCGACATCTTCCTCGGCGTGCCGTTCAACATCGCGTCTTATGCGCTGCTGACGATGATGATGGCGCAGGTGACGGGCTTAGAGCCCGGCGAGTTCGTCCACACCTTCGGCGACGCCCACCTCTATTCCAATCACATCGAGCAGGCGCAGGAGCAACTCGGCCGTACGCCCTATCCCTTGCCCGCGATGCAACTCAATCCGGCCGTGAAGGACATCTTCGGCTTCGATTACGCCGACTTCACGCTCGAAAACTACCGTTTCCACCCGCATATCCCGGCGAAAGTGGCGGTTTAGCGCCCCGTGAAGATCAGCCTCATCGCGGCCGTCGCCGAGAACGGTGTGATCGGCAAGGATGGAGACCTTGCCGTACGCATCTCCGCCGACTTGAAGCGCTTCAAGGCCCTCACCATGGGCAAGCCCCTGATCACCGGCCGCAAGAATTACGACTCCATCGGCCGCCCGCTGCCGGGCCGCAAGAACATCGTGATCACCCGCCGCAAGGACTATGCGCCCGAGGGCGTCGTCGTCGTCCATTCCTTCGACGAAGCCTTGCGCGCCGCCGAGCTCGCCGAGGAAGTCATGGTCATGGGCGGCGCCGACATCTTCGCCCTCGCATTGCCGCGCGCGGACAAATTCTACCTCACCGAAATCCACGCCACTCCCGAAGGCAACGTCTTCATGCCGCCCTGGAACCGCGACGAATGGCGCGAGGTTTTCCGCGAGGATTACCCCGCCGAGGGCGATACGCCGGCCTTTAGCTTTGTGGATTTGGAGCGCGTGCGAGCCTAGAGCTCAATGGTCTTAGGTTGAATCGGTCAGCTTCGTCCGCTCATTCCGGCGAAAGCCGGAATCTCGTGTCGCCAGGCCCGCGGCTTGTCTCGCCCAGATCCCGGCTTCCGCCGGGATGAGCGGGTAAGAGTGTCAGCCTAAACACATCCCACTCGGGCTACTCCGGCCGCGCGCCCTCCCAGCGTTTGACGATGCCGGGATCGAGGTCGAACAGGTCGAGGATGCGGCCGACGGATTGGTTGATGATGTCGTCGATCGTCTGCGGGCGGGTGTACATCGCGGGCATGGGCGGGGCGATGATGGCGCCGATTAGGGCGGCTTCGTGCATGAGGCGGAGATGGCCGGCATGGAGCGGGGTTTCGCGCGGCATCAGGACGAGGCGACGGCCTTCCTTCAGCGTTACGTCGGCGGCGCGGACGATGAGGTTGTCGGCATAGGAATTGGCGACGCCCGACAGGGTCTTGATCGAGCAGGGGGCGACGATCATGCCGGCGGTCTTGAAGGACCCGCTGGCGATCGAGGCCGCCATGTCGGTCGTCTTGTGGACCGTGTCGGCGAGGGCCTCGACGTCCTTCACGGCCCAGTCGGTTTCGAGCGCGATGTTCATCCGCGCGGTGGGGCTCATGATGAGGTGGGTTTCGACGTCGTCGAGGAGCTTAAGGGTTTCGAGCAAGCCGAATGCCGTAGATCAGCCCGCTCGCGCCCGTCATGCCGACGATCAGCCGCATCGCCCGGGCCTCACTTTCCTCGGCGGGATCGGCATGTTGTCGATCAGCCGCGTCTTGCCGATGAAGACCGCGCCGAAAACCCGCGCCGGGCGGTCGATGGTCGTGGCCGGCTCCAGGGTCTCGGCGTCGCGGACTTCGAGATAGTCGACCTTGTCGATGCCCGAATCGGTCAACAGCTTGCGGGCGTTTTGGACGCGCCGGCCGAAATCGTCCGGCCGTTTCGAAATCTCGATGGCGAGCGCCGAAAGCACCCAGGGAAACTGCTTGGCGAGCGCGCGCTCCTCGGCGCTGAGATAGGCGTTGCGCGACGACATCGCGAGTCCGTCCTCCTCCCGCACCGTCTCGGCGCCGACGATCTTGACCGGAATGTCGAGATCGGCCGTCGCGCGCTTGATGACCTGGAGCTGCTGGTAGTCCTTCTCGCCGAACACCGCGATATCGGGCTGTGCCTGGTTCAAAAGCTTGGAGACGACGGTCGCCACGCCGTCGAAATGGCCGGGCCGGGACGCGCCGCAAAGGCCCTCGCTCATCCCGCCGACATGAACCGTCGTCGCGGAACCCTCCGGATACATTTCGTCGACCGTCGGGGCATAGAGCAGGTCGCAGCGCGCCTTGATCAGCTTCTCGACATCGGCCGCTTCCTGGCGGGGGTATTTCTCGAAGTCCTCGGTGGGGCCGAACTGGGTCGGATTGACGAAGATCGAGACCACGACCTTGTCGACCCGCCGCCGGGCCGCCTGCAGGAGCGAGATATGGCCGTCGTGAAGCGCGCCCATGGTCGGCACCAGCGCGACCGCGAGATTGTCGCGCCGCCATTTGGCGACCTCGGCCCTGAGATCGGCCGACCTTGCGGACGATCGGCAGCAGTTTCGGCTGTTTCTTGGGTGCTTCGGCCATGGCCGGCGGACTATAGGAGAAGCCGGGGCGGTTTCCAACATTGCTTGCGCTCAAAAGGTGCCGCGCACACTTACTTCCATGATGTATTCGATTATCATCCGGCCATGACCCAAAAGAACCGGCCCATAACGCCCAAAAAGGGCACGGACAACGTTGCCGCCTTTCTCGATAAGGTCGCGCGGACGCCTGCGCCCGCGAGCGACGGCGGAACCGGCCGGCTGATCTTCGCCATGGACGCGACCATGAGCCGCCAGCCGACCTGGGACCGCGCCATCCACATCCAGAGCGAGATGTTCGCCGCGACCGACGATATCGGCGGGCTCGCGATGCAGCTCGTCTTCTTCCGGGGCTTCGGCGAGTGCAAGGCGTCGCGCTGGATGTCGTCTGCGGAGCCGCTCGCCCGGGCGATGCAGAAGGTCCATTGCATGGGCGGGTTCACCCAGATCGAGCGGGTGCTCAAGCACGCGATGAAAGAGGCCAAGGAAGCGCAAGATCGCCGCGCTGGTTTATGTCGGCGATGCCTGCGAGGAGGCGATCGATCCCTTGTGCGGGCTCGCGGGCGAGCTCGGGCTTCTGGGCGTCAAGGCCTTCATGTTCCAGGAAGGCGCCAATGCCTTCACCCATCAGGCCTATGAGAGCATTGCCCAACTCACCGGCGGGGCCTATTGCCGGTTCGACGCCTCGAGCGCGCAGCAGCTTCGCGATCTCCTCAAAGCCGTGGCGGTCTATGCCGCCGGCGGGCGCAAGGCGCTCGAATCCTATGGCCGGTCGGCCGGGTCCGGCATCGCCGGTCTCATCGAGCAGCTCAGATAGGCCTGTCGGATGCTCTGGTTCTTTGCCGGCGTCGCCGCCCTGATCCTCGTCTTGCTGATCGGCAAATGGTTCAGCAAAGCCAATCCGGTGACCCTGGCGAGGAACCTGCGCCGCATCGGGGGCGTCGCGCTGCTGGCGTTCGGGGCCTTCATGGGTATTCGGGGAGTTATTCCGCTGGCGGGCCTCGCGGCGATCGGAGGGTGGATGCTTCTGACCGGGCGGCCGCTTTCCCTGTTCGGCGGGCCGTTCCGCGGCATGGCCGGCGGCGCGCGCTCGTCCGGCCAGACCTCGACCGTCGATACCGAGACGATCCGCATGACCCTCGACCATGATACCGGCGAGATGGACGGCACGGTGATCAAGGGGCCGTTCGCGGGCCGGACCCTGTCGGCCATGAGCTTTCCCGACCTCGCGATGCTCCATCACGACTGCCGGACGAGCGATCCCAACGCCGCGCAGCTTCTCGAAGCCTATCTCGACCGGGTGCACAAGGATGCCTGGCGCGTCCATCAGGATGGGCGGGACGAGGGGGCGTCGCAGGCCGGCTCGAAACAGGCGCGGTCCCCCGGCGGCATGGATATCGAGGAAGCCTACGCCACGCTCGGCCTCTCGCCGGGCGCGAGCAAGGACGAAATCAAGGCCGCCCATCACCGGCTGATGAAACGCCTCCATCCCGACCAGGGCGGCTCCACATTCCTCGCTTCGAAGATCAATCAAGCGAAGGATGTGTTGTTGAAAACCCTTTGACCGACGTCAAAACCCGCTCATTCGGTCAGTTGCATTATTCCCTCAGGGGGGCTAGACCGCGTTTTAACCAAAAGGCAACAAAGACCTGGATAGAAACGATTTCTCGGGGCGTTATAAGCAATTCATTCCTCCCAACTGCGTAAGTCCTCATGTCCGGCAACGCGATAAGACCCATTCGGAAGGCCGTATTCCCGGTCGGCGGCCTCGGCACCCGGTTTTTGCCGGCGACCAAGTCCATGCCGAAGGAAATGCTACCGGTGGTGGATAAACCGCTCATTCAATATGCCGTCGAGGAGGCGCGCGCCGCGGGGATCGAGGAATTCCTGTTCGTCACCGGCCGCGGCAAGACCGCGATTGAGGATCATTTCGACCAGTCCGAGGGTCTGGAGAGCCTGCTCCTGGATCGCGGCAAGACCGACATCGTCGAAGAGCTCCGGGCGACCATCCCGCCGGCGGGACAGGTCTGCTATACGCGGCAGCAGGAGCCGAAGGGGCTCGGTCACGCCGTCTGGTGCGCGCGCCGGATGATCGGCGACGAGCCCTTTGCGGTCCTTCTGGCCGATGACCTGATCAAAGCCGACACGCCCTGCCTTAAGCAGATGGTCGACGCCTATGAAAAGGTCGGCGGAAGCATGGTGGCGGTGATGGATGTCGCCCGGCCCGATACGCGGCGCTACGGCGTGCTTGATCCGGGCGCGACGAACGGCCGGATGGTCGAGGTCAAGGGGCTCGTGGAAAAGCCCCAGCCCGACAAAGCACCCTCGACCCTGGCGATCGTCGGGCGCTACATTCTGCAGCCGCAAGTGCTGGATCGCCTGGAGAACACCAAGCGGGGCGAGGGCGGCGAGATTCAGCTCACCGACGCCATGGCGAGCACGATCCCGGACGGACCGTTCCACGGCTACCGGTTCGAAGGCACCCGTTTCGACTGCGGTGACAAGGTGGGCTTCATCGGAGCGAATATCGCCTTCGCGCTGTCGCGGCCGGATATGGCGGACGGCGTCTCGGCCTATATCAAGAATCTGGTGCCCTAGGGCCGATGGGCGCTATTGCTCGAAACGTCACATTGGCGGGATAAGAAGAGGCTGACATGAAAGTAACCATGGTCGGGACGGGGTATGTCGGGCTTGTCTCGGGCGCCTGTTTCTCGGAATTCGGGCATGACGTGATCTGCATCGACCGCGAGGAAGCGAAGATCGAGCGCCTGACCCGCGGCGAGATCCCGATCTACGAGCCGGGTCTCGACGAACTGGTCGAGCGCAACGTCCATTACAAGCGGCTGAGCTTCTCGACCGATCTCAAGGCCGCCGTGCGCGGTTCGGACGCGGTGTTCATCGCAGTGGGAACGCCGACCCGACGCGGCGACGGCCATGCCGACCTGCAATATGTCTATGCCGCCGCCGAGGAACTGTCCCAGGCCTTGAACGGCTATACCGTGGTCGTGACCAAATCGACGGTCCCGGTCGGCACCGGCCGCGAGGTCATGCGGATCATCAAGAAAACCCGGCCCGATGCCGATTTCGACATCGCGTCCAACCCCGAGTTCCTGCGGGAAGGCTCGGCGATCGAGGATTTCCTGCGGCCGAACCGGGTCGTGTGTGGCGTCGAGACCGACCGCGCCAAGGCGACCATGCGGGAGCTCTACCGGCCGCTTTTCCTGAGCGAAACGCCGGTGATGTTCACGACGCTGGAGACGTCCGAGCTCATCAAATACGCCGCCAATGCCTTCCTCGCGACCAAGATCACTTTCATCAACGAGATGGCGGATCTCTGCGAGCGGGTCGGTGCCGACGTCCAGATGGTCGCGCGCGGGATCGGCCTCGATCAGCGTATCGGCCCGAAATTCCTCCATCCCGGCCCCGGTTTCGGCGGAAGCTGCTTCCCCAAGGACACACTGGCGCTCCTGAAGATCGCCGAGCTCGCCCAGTCCGAGGTCGCCATCGTCAAGGCCGTGGTTGAAAAGAACGACGAGCGCAAGCAGCGAATGCACGAGCGGATCGTCGCGGCCTGCGGCGGCTCGATCTCCGGCAAGACCATCGCGCTCCTCGGTCTTACCTTCAAGCCGAATACGGACGACATGCGCGACAGCCCGGCCATCGACATCGTCAAAGGCCTCCAGGCCGCCGGCGCGACGGTCAAGGCCTATGATCCCGAGGGCATGAAGGAGGCCGCCAAGGTCATGTCCGGCGTCGAGTTCTGCCCGGATGCCTATAGCGCCATGGAGGGAGCCGAAGCGTTTGCGATCGTGACCGAATGGAACGCCTTCCGCGCGCTCGACCTCAAGCGCGCCGCGACGTTGCTCAAGAACAGGATCATGGTCGACCTCCGGAATATCTACGATCCCGAGGAGGTCGCCGCCGCCGGCTTCAGCTATTACTGTATCGGACGGCCCAGCATTCCCGTTCAGCCGGTCGCGAGGGCGGTGTCGTGAGCCTGCATGACTTCCATTCGAGCATCCTGCGCGAATACGACATCCGGGGCATCTATAACGAGACCCTGACGGCCAAGGACGCGCTCGCCGTCGGCCGCGCTTTCGGCACCGTTGTCGTCCGGAACGGCGGCAAGTCGGTCTGTCTCGGCTTCGACGGACGGCTGAGCTCTCCCGATCTCCAGGCGGCAGTGGCCGAGGGGCTCGTGTCCACGGGTCTGCAGGTCCTCCGCATTGGGCTCGGGCCGACGCCCATGCTCTATTTCGCCGTCAATGCGCTCAAGGCCGATGCCGGGATCATGGTGACGGGCTCGCATAACCCACCGACCCATAACGGCTTCAAGATGATGCTCGGCAAGAAACCGTTCTTCGGCAAGGACATCCAGGCGCTGGGCAAGATCGCGGCGGACGCCGATTATCACGAGGCCGCAGGCGGCAAGATCGAGGAAGTCGCGATCGAGACCCGCTATGTCGACCGGCTGCTCGAAGGCTATGACGCCAAGCCAATGCGCGCCGCCTGGGATCCGGGCAACGGCGCGGCCGGCCGCATCGTCGACATGCTGATCGCCCGACTGCCCGGCGAGAACATTGTGGTCAATTCGGAGATCGACGGGAATTTCCCGGCCCATCATCCCGATCCGACCGAGCCCGAGAACCTGGTCCAGCTTCAGAATCTGGTCCGCGAGCACGGCCTCGACCTTGGGCTGGCTTTCGACGGCGACGCCGACCGGATCGGCGCAATCGACGGCAAGGGCCGCATCATCTGGGGCGACTCCCTCCTGGCGATCCTGGCCCGCGACGTTTTGACCGACCAGCCGGGCGCCACCATCATCGCCGATGTCAAGGCCAGCCAGGTCCTTTTCGACCAGATCAAGAAGCTCGGCGGCACGCCGCTGATGTGGCGCACCGGCCATTCCCTAATCAAGTCGAAGATGGCCGAAACCGGCGCGCCGCTGGCGGGCGAGATGAGCGGCCATATCTTCTTCGCCCATCACTATTACGGCTTCGACGACGCCCTTTACGCTTCCGTCCGGCTGCTTCTCGCGATCGATCACAGCGGCCGGTCATTGACGAGCCTCCATGACGATCTACCTAAAGTCATGAACACCCCCGAGCTTCGCTTCAAATGCGGTGACGACCGCAAATTCGAGGTGGTCCGGGAGGTGAAGGACTGGCTTTCCCAGCAGGGAGCGACGGTTAACGATATCGACGGCGTCCGCGTGTCGAACCCCGACGGCTGGTGGCTGCTTCGGGCCTCGAATACGCAGGACGTTCTGGTGGCGCGCTGCGAAGCATCAAACAAGTCCGCACTGCGGCATCAGATCGATCAGTTGAGCGCGGCATTGAGAGCCAGCGGGATAGAGCCGCCCCGTCTGTAACGGGCGGTTTCCAAGGCGTGGGGTGGAAGCGACCGAGGGTCGGCCGCCCGAGGGGAACGGCCGTGCAGCATTTTTGTGCGCCGCACAAATTTTTCCTTGACAGTCCGGTACGGCCCTCGTATTTAGGGGTGTATGTTGCATCGCAACATGAGGGTTCCATACGAGGCACAGGCACGGAATACAGCCGGCGCCTTCCGCCCGGCATAAGGAGAAAGTCAATGGCGACCACCAGCAAAGCGAAAACTGCGACCGATATGAATAACGAGGCCGTCGAGAAAGTGATGAAGGCAGGCAAGGACACCTTCGAGAGCGCGATAAAGGCCGGCGCCGACGCCGCAGGCAAAAGCGTCGAGCAGACGGCCAAGATGACCCGCGAGCAGTTCGACTCGGCCATCAAGGGCTATGACGAGATCGCCGGCGCGGCGAAGGCGAACATCGAGGCGCTGATCGAGTTCGGGCAAGGCCGTCGCCACAGGGCTCGAGGCCGTGAACACCGAATTCATGGACTTCTCCAAGAAGCAGTTCGAAGGCTCGGTGAAGGCGTCCAAGGCGCTCGCCGGAGCGAAGACCGCGCAGGAGCTGTTCGACCTGCAGAGCGATCTGACCAAGAAGACCTACGAGTCGTTCGTCGATCGCTGGACCAAGATGAGCGAGTTGATGGTGAAAGTGGCTCAGGATGCCGCCGAGCCCGTCAATTCCCGCGTCATGGAAGTGTCCCAGAAATACGCCAAGCCGATGGCGCTCTGAGCCTCTTTCCATCAGTCGAGTGGTTTTACGGAGCCCGGCGGCAACGCCGGGCTCCGATCGCTTTTTGGGACTTCCTTGCCTCCGCCGCCTTCAAAGCTTCTTAACGACTGCGACGCAGGCTAAGGGGGACTTGGAACCTCCAGCCGCTCCATGGTAATTCTTGTCGAGCGCAACTATATTGAATTGAAGCGAGAGCGATTGCGGAGCAGGCGCTGGATTTTGAGGACATGACGGACGATCGGCAGAAAGGGAATGTCGGACCGACGACCGGCGTCATCACCAAGACCAAGCCCGCGACCAAGAAGCCGTCGCTCTACAAGGTCGTGCTGCTGAACGACGACTACACGCCGATGGAGTTCGTCGTTCATGTGTTGGAGACCTTCTTCAACAAGGACTTCAACGAGGCGACGCAGATCATGCTGCACGTGCATCAGAAAGGGGTCGGTGTGTGTGGCGTTTATACCCATGAAGTGGCGGAAACGAAGGTGACCCAAGTGATCGATTACGCCCGGCGTAATCAGCATCCGCTTCAGTGCACGATGGAAAAGGGAATAGTGCCCTCGTTTTCTCCCAATCTGGAACGTACGCTTCACCGAGCGCTGGCCGCGGCTAATGAACGACATCACGAATATGCCACGCTCGAACATCTCCTCTTTGTCCTGATCGACGATCAGGACGCCGCCTCGGTGATGCGCGCCTGCGGTGTCGATCTCGAAGAGCTCCACGACACGATCGAGAAATATATCGACGAGGAGCTCGACTATCTGAAGGTCAACCACGCCGTCGAGGCGTCGCCCACCGCCGGGTTCCAGCGCGCTATCCAGCGCGCGGTCATCCACGTCCAGAGCTCGGGCCGCGAGGAGGTCACCGGCGCGAACGTGCTTGTCGCGATCTTCTCGGAGCGCGAGAGCCATGCCGCCTATTTCCTGCAGCAGCAGGACATGACCCGGCTCGACGCGACGACCTATATCTCCCACGGCATCGCCAAGCGCCCCGGCCTCTCCCAGCCCCAGACCGTCCAGGGCACGACCGAGGAGCAGGACAACGGCGCCGGCCCCAACAAGGAGGCGGGCAAAAAGAAGTCCACGCACGAGGCGCTCGACGCCTATTGCGTCAATCTGAACAAGAAGGCGAAGGACGGCCGGATCGATCCGGTGATCGGCCGCGAGGCGGAGCTCGAGCGCACGATCCAGATCCTGTGCCGCCGCCAGAAGAACAATCCGCTCTATGTCGGCGATCCCGGCGTCGGCAAGACCGCCATCGCCGAGGGCCTGGCGCTCCGCATCGTCGAAGGCAAGGTTCCGGACGTGCTACGCGACGCGACGATCTTCGCTCTCGATATGGGCGGGCTTCTCGCCGGCACGCGCTATCGCGGCGATTTCGAGGAGCGGCTCAAGGCGATCATCTCCGAGCTCGAAGTCTATGACGGCGCGATCCTGTTCATCGACGAGATCCACACGGTGATCGGCGCGGGCGCGACCTCGGGCGGCGCGATGGATGCGTCGAACCTGTTGAAGCCGGCCTTATCCAGCGGCCTTCTGCGCTGCATCGGCTCGACGACCTATAAGGAATACCGGTCCTATTTCGAGAAGGACCGCGCGCTGCTGCGCCGGTTCCAGAAGATCGACATCAACGAGCCGTCGATCGCGGACACCTACAAGATCATGCGCGGCCTCAAGCCCTATTTCGAGAAGCATCACAGCGTGCGCTACACCGCCGACGCCATCAAGGCGGCGGTCGATCTCTCGGCGCGCTACATCAACGACCGCAAGCTGCCCGACAAGGCGATCGACGTGATCGACGAGGTCGGCGCGGCGCAGAAGCTGGTGCCGGAGAGCCGGCGCCGCAAGGTCATCGCGGTGAAGGACGTCGAGGCGGTGGTCGCCAAGATCGCCCGCATCCCGCCCAAATCGGTCACCAAGTCCGACAAGGAAAGCCTGGAGCACCTGGAAGCCGATCTGAAGCGGGTGGTGTTCGGCCAGGACAAGGCGATCGATGCGCTATCCGCCTCGATCAAGCTCGCCCGGGCGGGTCTGCGCGAAGGCGACAAGCCGATCGGCGCCTATCTGTTCACCGGCCCGACCGGCGTCGGCAAGACCGAGGTCGCGCGGCAACTGGCCGCAACATTGGGCGTGAAGCTCACCCGCTTCGACATGTCGGAATATATGGAACGCCATACCGTCTCGCGGCTGATCGGCGCGCCGCCGGGCTATGTCGGTTTCGATCAGGGCGGCCTGCTGACCGATGCGGTCGACCAGCATCCGCATTCCGTGCTGCTGCTGGACGAGATCGAGAAGGCGCATCCGGACCTGTTCAATATCCTTCTGCAGGTCATGGATCACGGCAAGCTGACGGATCACAACGGCAAGCAGATCGATTTCCGCAACGTCATCCTGATCATGACGTCGAATGCGGGCGCGTCCGAAATGGCCAAGGAAGCCATCGGCTTCGGCCGCACGGATCGCGAGGGCGAGGACGAGGAGGCGATCAAGCGGCTGTTCACGCCGGAGTTCCGCAACCGGCTCGACGCGGTCATCCCGTTCGCCGGTCTCAGCCCGAGATCATCCTGCGGGTGGTGGAGAAATTCGTGCTCGAGCTCGAGGTCCAGCTCGCCGACCGCAACGTCACCCTGGAGCTGACGCCGGCCGCGAATGGCTGGCTCGCCGAGAAGGGCTATGACCGCCAGTTCGGCGCGCGGCCCCTGGCGCGGGTCATCCAGGAGAACATCAAGAAGCCGCTCGCGGACGAGCTCCTGTTCGGCAAGCTCGCCAAGGGCGGTCACGTCAAGATCGGCGTCAAGAACGACGAGCTCACCTTCGACATCGCCGAAGGCGAGCCCGCCAAAATCCGCCCCCGCTCGGAACGGCCAAAGAAGAAATCCGGCTCCAAGGGCGGCGCCAAGAGCACCGAGAAGACGCCGGGGCACTGACGGCTTCACTGCCGTTCGCTCAGAGCTTTATGTTGATGTCATCGCGAGGCGCGAAAGCGCCGCGGCGATCCAGCCGCTCTGGATTGCGTCACTTCGTTTGCAATGACGAGCCGGTCTATTCGGCCTTTCTGAACGGCGCAAAGTCGCCGAGCTCATCGATTTCTTCCGCGACGTAGCGTCGCTCGCTTTCGAGATAGTTCTCGACGGCGCGGCGGAAGTTCGGATCGATGATCCAGTGGGCGCTGTAGGTCGGTTTCGGCACATAGCCGCGGGCGAGCTTATGGCCGCCTTGGGCGCCGGCTTCGACGCGTTTCAAGCCGTTCTCAATCGCGTAGTCGATGGCCTGGTAATAGCAGATCTCGAAATGCAGGAAGGGGTGGTCCTCGACGCAGCCCCAATAGCGGCCGTAAAGGGTTTCCGTGCCCTTGAGGTTTAGCGCGCCGGCGATGTAGCGTCCCTCGCGCTTGGCGAGAATCAGGACGACCGCCTCCGGCATCCGCTCGCCGAGCATCGAGAAGAACCTGCGGGTCAGATAGGGCCGGCCCCATTTGCGCGAGCCGGTGTCCTGGTAGAATTCCCAAAACGCGTCCCAGTGCCGCTCCCCGAGGTCGGCGCCGGAGACGAACTCGACCTCGATGCCGTTCTCCAGGGCCTGCCGCCGCTCGCGCTTCAGGGTCTTGCGCTTGCGCGAGGACAGATCGTCGAGAAAATCGTCGAACGAGCCGTAGCCCCGGTTCTCCCAATGGAACTGCTGGTCCATGCGCTGGAGCCAGCCCCGGTTGCCGGCGAGCTTCCATTCCGGCTCGGTCAGGAAATTGATATTGGCCGATGAGACGCCGAGCCGCCGCGCGACCTCGGCCGCGCCGTCCAAGAGATGCCCGCGTACGGCGTCGGCCATCGGGCCGGGGCGGGCGAGGAGCCGCCGGCCGGTTACGGGCGTGAAGGGGACCGCCGCCAGGAGCTTCGGGTAATACTCCCCGCCGGCCCGCTCATAGGCTGCGGCCCATTGGTGGTCGAAGATGTATTCGCCCTGGGAATGGGACTTGAGATACATCGGCACCGCGCCGAGAAGCGTGCCCGCCTCGTCCTCCAGCGCCAGATGATGGGGCGCCCAGCCGGTCTCGGGTCGGGCCGATCCGCTTTCTTCGAGCGCTTGGAGGAAGGCATGGCGCAGGAACGGATTCTCGGGGCCGGCGCAGGCGTCCCATTCCGCCGCGTCGAATTCCGACATCGCGGGCCGGATCGAGATCACCGCTTTTTCGCTGTCACCCATGGCGTAAGAAACTCATGACGCCCCCGCGCTGCCGATTGTAGCCGCCCTCCGCGGCGCTTGCCAGAGTCCGGGTTTCGCCGCTAAATGCGGCATGGCTGGAAACCAGGGAGGACAAGCCGGAAACAAGACTCGCCAGGCGGCGGATTATTTCGCCGCCGGCGAGAGGGCGCTTGCCGCGGGTGATCTGTCCGGCGCGCTGACCGGCTATTTCCGCGCGCTGGCCCTCGCGCCCAAGCATCCGGGCTATCTCCAGTCGGCCGTCGCGCTGATCGGCGTCACCGACGGCTATGTCCTTCCGGCGGTCATCAGGGAGATCCTGGGCAAGGCGGCCGAGGATCCCGATTTCAACTGCCAGCCATTGCACCGGGCGCTCCGCTGGAGCCTCGTGCATGATTCTCTCGGCCGCGACTTCCTCGGACTGGCCGGGCGCGACGGGGACGCGATCGAAGCCGCGCTCGCCGGGCCTCAACTCGAGCCCATCATGAAGGACCGGCTGGTCCGGGCGGTGCTGCAACGGGCCGTCATCGTCTCGCCCGAGATCGAGGCCTTGGTCAGGCGCCTGCGCCGCCATGCCCTCGAACGGCGGGAGACCACCTGCCTGCTAGGGTCCCGCCTCGACTTTTTCGTCTGCCTCGCCGCTCAGGCCTTCAACACCGAATACGCCTACGACGTCTCGACCGACGAAGAAGCCGCCTTGGACGCCCTCCCCGCCGACACTCCGGCGCAGCTCGTCCTCATTGCCGCCTATCGACCGCTGATCGACGTCGTCGGCGATGCGCCGCCGCCCGATGTCGGCAAGAGTTCCGCGCTCGCCTTCCTGTTCCGTCAGCAGATTTCAGAGCCGCGCCGCGAACGCATATTGCAGGGGGATATTCCGGCATTGACGCCCGTTGCCGCCGATCTCTCCGACAAAATGCGGGCGCAATATGAGGCGTTTCCGTATCCGCGCTGGTTCGGCGTCGATCAATCCCGGCCGAGGCCGTTCGGGGAGGTCGTCAAAGAGCGCTTCCCGGATGTCGATTTCGGCACGCTCCCGCAGGGGCCCCTCGACGTCCTCGTCCCCGGCTGCGGCACGGGCCAGCAGGTGGCCCAGGTCGCCCGCCTGTTCAAGCGCGCCCGGATCACGGCCGTCGATCTGAGCCTGACCTCGCTCGCCTATGCCCGGCGCAAGCTTGATGGCCTCGGGATCCAGCTCCACCGATTCGGCCAGGCCGACATCCTGGCCATGCGCGATTGGGACGAGCATTACGATTTCATCGAATGCATGGGCGTGCTGCACCATATGGCGCGGCCCGAGGAGGGACTGGCCGTTCTCGCCGGTCTGCTGAAGCCCCATGGCCTCATCCGGCTTGGTCTCTACAGCGCCCGCGTCCGGGCCCAGTTCGGTGCCGCGCGGAAGCTCGTTGCCGATCACGGCCTGCCGGACACCCGCGAAGGGGTGCGCGCGGCGCGAAAGCTGATCGCCGGCTTGGCTTCCGACGACCCGATCCGCGAGGTCATGGAAAGCCAGGACTTCTACACCATCAGCGGCCTGCACGACCTCATCTTCAACGTCCATGAATGCAGCTACACGCCGCTCGGCCTCAAAGCGCTACTTGAGAAGGCAGGCCTGGAGTTTCTCGGCTTCGATCATCCCGATCCCGGCGTGACGGTCCGCTACCGCGAGCGCTTCCCGGACGATCCGGCCCAGACCGATCTCACCAACTGGGAGGCCTTCGAAGCCGAGTTCGATGGGACCTTTGCCAGCATGTTCGTCTTCTGGTGCCGGCCGACGGCCGACGGTTAGCGTGGATCGCGCTTCCGCCGAAGCGGCTCCGATTTCACCCCCATCCAACCTTCCCCCATCGAGGGGGAAGGCTGCTATGGAGCGCTCCATAAATTCCTCCCCCTCGATGGGGGAGGCTAGGTGGGGGTGACGCCTGAGCCGCTTCCGTCTGAAGGGAAAACAGGTCAGGGCTTCCAGCCCTCGAAGATCATGCCGTCGGCGAATTCTTCGGCCTTCTTGCTGTCTTCGGGGTGCTTCACGGTCCAGGTGAGGACCGGCATGCCCGATTTGCGGAGGGCCTGCGTCTCCGGCGTCGGGATCAGGCGGAAGTCATAGGCGACGAAGGCGGCGCCGCAGCGTTTGGCGTTGTAGGCCAAAGGTAGCCATTCGACGCTGAACGGCAGGTCGCGCCCCCCATAGCGCCAGCGCGTCGCGACGAGGCCGCGTGTCGCCGCCGAGGCCTCCTTATTGAACCAGACCATGGAGTGGATATTGAACGACATGATCGCGACCGGGCCCGAATAGGCCGCCACGGCCCGCGCCACCGCCGCTTCGAGCCGGCCGGGCCGAAGCTTGCGGGTCTTCACCTCGATCAGGATCGGCGTGCGCCCCGCGACGGTCTTCAAAACCTCGTCGAGCAATTCGATGTGCTGCTCGGAGCCTTTGAGCGGGATCATCCGGAGGTCGGAAAGCGTACGGGCCGCCACCGCGCCGCTCACGGGGGTCAACCGGTCGAGCTTGTAGTCGTGGAACACGACGGCCTCGCCGTCTCTCGTCTCCTGGACGTCGAGCTCGATGCCGTAGCCGCTCTCGATCGCGGCCTCGAAGCCGGCAATGCTGTTTTCGGGAATGCCGAGGCGCGGGTCATGAAGCCCGCGATGGGCATAAGGGCGTTCGGTAAGCCAGGGTGGCGCCATGCAGGATGGACCGGTTTGGGGTTATGCGCTGATCTCGAAAATCCCGTCGATTTCGACAGACACATTCATCGGCAGATCCGCCACGCCGACAGCGCTCCGCGCGTGACGGCCGGCATCGCCGAAGACCTCGACCATCAGGTCGGACGCCCCGTTGATGACCTGGGGCTGCTGGGAAAAGACTTCGGTGCAATTCACGAAGCCGCCGAGCTTCACCACCCGCGTGACCCGGTCCAGGTCGCCGCCGCAGGCTTCCCGAAGCTGGGCGATGAGGTTCAAGGCGCAGAGCCGCGCCGCCCTACGGCCGTCCTCGACCGAGACATCGGCGCCGATCTTGCCGTCGAACTCGATGCCGTTGAAGCCCATCGGGATCTGTCCGGAAACGAAGACGAGGCTGCCGACCACCACATAAGGCAGGTAGTTCGCCACCGGCGCCGACGGCTTAGGCAACTGAATCTTGAGATCGCGCAAACGCGCGTCGACTTT
This sequence comes from uncultured Alphaproteobacteria bacterium, assembly GCA_963732795.1. Classification (GTDB taxonomy): domain Bacteria; phylum Pseudomonadota; class Alphaproteobacteria; order CAVTAV01; family CAVTAV01; genus CAVTAV01. The sequence goes on from CAVTAV010000005.1 coordinate 111,195, forward strand.
TCCGGCCATGTCGCGCTTCTCCGAACGGGTCGGCGGTTCCCCTGCGGGCGCTCCCTCGGGAACACCCGATGGACGCGACTTTAGTCATGCCGGTCGATTTGGCAAGCGGTCAGAATTGGGTTTGGGCGCCCGGCCTAAACGGTTTCTGTTAGGCTGCGGCACGGGCACGGTGGCGCTTGCGACGATACATCGCCGCATCGGCGCGATGCATCAGAAGTCTCCAGATCGGAGTCGGGGCCGTAGGCCTCTATGCCGATGCTGGCGCGGACGCCGATGTCGTGCGCGCCGTGGATGATGCGGTTCGCTTCGATGGCGGCGCCCAGGCTTTCAACATGGCGTTGGCCGTCCTTGAGGGCGCAGCGCACCAGGACCAAGATGAACTCGTCGCCGCCGACTCGAGCGACCATGTCGGAGGCGCGAATATTCTCGGTCAGGAGGCTGGCGACCTCCGTCAGCACCTTGTCGCCAACGGCGTGGCCGAAGCGATCGTTGATCGGCTTGAAATCGTCGAGATCGATGAAGGCGACCACGCCCTGCTCGTCATAGCGCTTGGCCGCGGCGAGGGTGCGGTGCAGGAAATCTTCGAGGCCGCGGCGGTTCACGAGGCCAGTCAGCTCGTCGGTCATGGCGAGGGATTCGAGATAGTCGATCCGGCGCTTCTGCTCGGCGATCTGCTGCTCCGCGACGGCGACGACGCCGAGCATCTTCCGGATGAGGTCCATCCCATCGGGTGCGCCGTGGAGCGCATTTCCGTGGAGCGTGTGCATGATGTGGTGCGCGAGCTTGCCGACGATCGGATTGTCCTGCATTTCGAACGGTACCTGAGCAATGGCTGACGACATACTTCCCATCTTTCACTGAGCGCGAGTTCCGGCCGCCGGGGAGCGGCTCCTCCGTGCCTAGACACGCAAACGCCGTGCCATGGAAAAGCCTTGATTTACAACGATGTAATTTGAAGGCACCGGGCAAATTCTGCCGGGTGGAAGAATTGCCCCGGCGCGCGGCGGGTCTGATCGGAATAACTTTCCGGCCTTTGCTTCGCCGTGCTATGAACACATCCGACGAGCCCGAGCCGCCAAGGAGTGGAGAGATTTGATGAAAGGTCGCGCCGCGTTGCTTGCCATGGCCATGCTTTTCGCCTCGTCCGCGGAAGCCATGGCGGCGGACGTGTTCGCGACGCTGCCGTCCTACCGGGCCTCGTTCAAGATGTCGCTGGTCAGTGCGCGCTCAGATTCGACGGTTCAATCGGCCGACGGCCAGATGTTCTTCGAATGGAAGCGGGTGTGCGGCGGCTACAGCTATCTGCAGAAGTCCTACACGGACTATGTCAACGCCGACGGCGACGTGTCGCGCCAGGAGCTGACCTCGGAATCCTTCGAAAGCACCGACGGCACCCAGTACACCTTCCATTTCACGGACATGATGGATGGCCGGAAGGTCGAGGAATACCAGGGCCGCGGCACGCTGTCGCCGGACGGCAAGGGCGGCACGGCGACCTACACCAAGCCGGGCGACGCCAAGGCCGACCTGCCTCCCGGCACCATCTTCCCGACGGTCTATACGGTCGACATCCTCAATGCCGCCCGGAAGGGCAAGCGCTCGGTCGGCCGCAACATCTTCGACGGCATGGGCGAGGATCCCCGCTACGACGCCATCGCCTTCATCGGCAAGAAGGGCAAGAGCCTCGACGAGACGAACGCCCTCCATGCCATGGTCGATCCCAAGGGGCTTCTGGTCGGGCAACGGTGGTGGCAGGTCAGCCTCGCCTTCTATACCAAGAAGACGGTAGACGGCCTGCCCGACTACGAGATGACGGCACGGTTCTACGACAACGGCGTTACGACCGATCTTCTGTTCAATTACGGCGACATCGTCATGAAGGGCGATCTCGAGCGGATCGAACCCGTGGTGGACGAGACCTGCCGGTCGGCGAAGCGCTAGCGGCACGCGGCGGCATGCTCTAAGGTGCCGCCCCGGAGTCACTGACGAGTTCACAGAACACACAATCAAAGAGAGGCTAGCCATGGCAGGGAGCCTGAACAAAGTCATGCTGATCGGCAATCTCGGGCGCGATCCCGAGGTGCGCCATACCGCCGACAATAATCCGGTGGTGCAGCTCAATGTCGCGACCTCGGATGTCTGGAAGGACCGCCAGACCGGCGAGCGCCGCGAGCGTACGGAATGGCACCGGGTCGTGATCTTCAACGAGAATCTCGGCCGTGTCGCCCAGGATTATCTGCGCAAGGGCTCCAAGGTCTATCTCGAAGGCCACCTCCAGACCCGCAAATGGACCGACCAGCAGGGCCAGGAGAAATACACCACCGAGGTCGTGCTGCAACGCTTCCGCGGCGAGCTCATCCTCCTCGATTCGCGCGGCGAAGGCGGGGGCGGCGGCAGCTATGGCGGCTCGTCGGGCGGCGACTACGAATCCGGCGGTGGCGGCGGCGGAGGCTCGAGCTCGTCCGAAACCCTGGACGACGAAATTCCGTTCTAATCTCCTTTCAGGGCTGGGGGCGTAGGGAGGATGACATGCGAACATTCCTCGCGCTGTTGCTTGGCGTTGCGTTCGTCTCGACGAGCGGCTTAGCCGAAGCCTTCGACCGGACGGTCGGCATCGATGCTCAGAAATCCTTGGGCCTCACCGTCTATAACGGCGGCACCGCCATGGTGCGCGACGTGAGATCGATCAAGCTCGACAAGGGCGAGAACCGCCTCGCCTTCGAGGAGGTCTCGGGGCAGATCCAGCCGGAAACGGCCAGCCTCAAGCCCCTCGGCAGTGCCAAGTTCACCTTGGTCGAGCAGAATTTCGATTTCGATCTCCTGACGCCCTCGAAGCTCACGGAGAAGGCGGTCGGCAGCACCGTCCAGGTGATTCGGACCAATCCCGCGACCGGTGCCGAGACCAGCGAGGACGCGACCGTTCTGTCGGCCACCGGTGGCGTGGTTCTGAAATACAAGAACCGAATCGAGGTTCTGGGCTCGAACGGCTTCAACGGCCGGCTGGTCTTCACCAAGATTCCGGAGAACCTGCGCTCGGAGCCCACACTTTCGGTCACCCTGGATGCGGCAAAGTCCTCATCCAGTGACGTCGAGCTCGCCTATCTCACGGGCGGACTGACCTGGAGCGCGGATTACATCGCCAATCTAAATCCGGACGAGACCCGGATGGACCTTCAGGCCTGGGTGACGCTGACCAATTCCTCCGGCACGACCTACCGCAACGCCACGCTTCAGCTCGTCGCGGGCAAAGTGCATCGCGTCGCGCCGCCGCGGCCGGTCGTTGCCGAAGCGACGAGGCAGGTCAGTGGTGTCAAAATGGGCGCGGTCCCCTATCGCGAGGAGTTGGCAGAGTATCAACTCTACACCGTCACCCGCCCGACCACGATCGCCAACCAGCAAACCAAACAGGTTGCGTTATTCGAAATGGACGGCGTGAAGGTGACGGGTCACCTCGAAGCCATGGATATCGACGCCGATTATGCCGGTGGCCGTGGCGGGGGCTACGCCCCGAGCGACAGCGAGGGGAACAAGCTTCAGGTTTCGAAATACTTGACGATCGATAACACCAAAGCCGCCGGTCTCGGTATCCCGATGCCGGAGGGCACCGTACGGGTTTATAAGAGCGATAGCAAAGGCCGGTCGCAGTTCATCGGCGAGGACAGCATCGATCATACGCCCAAGAACGAAAAGGCCGACGTGCTGCTTGGAGACTCCTTTGATGTGACCGCGAGGAGCAAAAGGACAAGTGCCCGGACCTTCGAGAGGCATTCGGACAGGCTGGGCGACGTAACTGTCTATGAAGCGACTTATCAGGTGACCGCGAAGAATGCGAAAGCCAAACCGGAAACGCTGCGCTACGCCAATTTCTTCAGCGCGAACTGGACAATTACGGATGAAAGTCAGCCCCATACCAAGCTGGATTGGGGTACTGCAGGCTGGACTCTGAAGCTACCCGCGGAAGGTAAGTCAAAGCTGACTTATACGGTCCAAATAGAAGTTCCGCGGTCGCAAAAATAGGCGGGTTTTTTCGCGCCGAATTTCCCAATAATTTCAAATGGTTACAAATGGCCCGGGGCTTGTGTCGCGGGGCCCGGGCTGCTATATTGTGACGAACGCTTGAAGCCCATATCTAGCGGTCGCGAGTGACGAGAAAACCGACATATGGGGCTTCCGGGCGTCGCCTTGGCTTCGGCACACCGACGCGCCCATTTTCAGGCGTCGGAAGCCGGCAATACCATCCCGAAAAGTATCTCAGGACGCCCCCTTGACCGACGTCACCTCGACCCCGCCCGAACCGCCGCGCTACGACATCAAGACCGTCTCCATCGAAGAGGAGATGAAGACGTCTTATCTCGATTACGCCATGAGCGTGATCGTGGCGCGCGCGCTGCCCGACGTGCGCGACGGCTTGAAGCCCGTCCATCGCCGCATCCTCTATGCCATGCAGGAAAGCGGCTATACGAGCGACAAGCCCTATAAGAAATCCGCCCGCATCGTCGGCGACGTCATGGGTAAGTACCACCCGCACGGCGACCAGGCGATCTATGACGCCATGGTGCGCATGACGCAGGAATTCTCCATGCGCCTGCCGCTCCTGGACGGCCAGGGCAATTTCGGCTCGATGGACGGTGATAAGCCCGCCGCCATGCGATACACCGAAATCCGCATGGGCCCGCCCGCCGAGGCGATGCTCGATGACATCGACAAGGACACGGTCGATTTCATCGCCAATTACGACGAATCGACCTGGGAGCCCACCGTCCTGCCCGCGCGGTTCCCGAACCTGCTCGTCAACGGCGCGGGCGGCATCGCGGTCGGCATGGCGACCAATATCCCGCCGCACAATCTGGGCGAGGTGATCGACGCCTGCTGCGCCTATATCGACGATCCGGCGGTCTCGATCGCGGATCTGATGGAGATGGTGCCGGGGCCGGACTTCCCGACCGGCGGCATCATCCTCGGCACCGCCGGCTGCCGCGCGGCGCTTCATACCGGGCGCGGCTCGGTGGTCATGCGTGGCAAGGTGCATTTCGAGGAAATCCGCAAGGACCGCATGGCGATCATCGTCACCGAGGTGCCGTACCAGGTGAACAAGGCCTCGATGGTGGAGCGGATCGCCGAGGCGGTGCGCGACAAGCGGATCGAAGGCATTGCGGATCTGCGTGACGAATCCGACCGCGACGGCGTGCGTGTTGTGATCGAATTGAAGCGAGATGCGGTCGAGGACGTCGTGTTGAACCAGCTCTACCGGTTCTCGCCGCTGCAATCGACCTTCGGCGTGAACATGCTGGCCCTGAATGGCGGGCGGCCCGAGCTCCTCGACATCAAGCGGCTCATCCATTGCTTCGTCGAGTTCCGCGAGGAGGTGATCGCGCGGCGCACCCGGCATCTTCTCGGCAAGGCCCGCGACCGTGCCCATATCCTGATCGGCCTCGTGATCGCCGTCGCCAATATCGACGAGGTCATCAAGCTGATCCGCGCCGCGCCCGAGCCCGCCGTCGCGCGCCAGCAATTGATGGAGCGCAACTGGCCGGCCAGCGATGTTGACGCGCTGATCAAGCTCGTCAACGAGCCCGGCAACGAGGTCGTCGACGGCCATTACCGGATGACCGAAGCCCAGGCCCGCGCGATCCTGGATTTGCGCCTGAACCGTCTGACCGCGCTCGGCCGCGACGAGATCGGCAACGAGCTCGAAGGCCTCGCGAAGGACATCCAGGAATATCTCGAAATCCTGGCAAGCCGGGAGAAACTCTACGGCATTCTCCGCGCCGAGCTTGTGGAGATGAAGGAAAAGTTCGCCAATCCGCGGCGCACCGAGATCTCGCCGAACGAGCTCGAATACGAGGACGAGGATCTCATCCAGCGCGAGGACATGGTCGTCACGGTCAGCCATGCCGGTTATATCAAACGCGTGCCGCTCTCGACCTATCGGGCGCAGAAGCGCGGCGGCAAGGGCCGCTCCGCCATGGCGACCCGGGAGGAGGATTTCGTCAGCCGGATCTTCGTCGCCAACACGCACCAGCCCATGCTGTTCTTCGCGACGGGCGGCAAGGTCTATGAAATGAAGGTCTGGAAGCTGCCGGCCGGCACGCCGCAGTCCAAGGGCCGGGCCATGATCAACATGCTGCCGCTCGAACAGGGCGAATCGATCGCGACCGTCATGCCGCTACCCGAAGACGAATCGACCTGGGAAGCGCTCGACGTCATGTTCGCGACCGCCAAGGGCAATGTGAGACGGAACAAACTTTCCGATTTCACCAACATCATGGCGAACGGCAAGATCGCGATGCGGCTCGACGAAGACGATCGGCTGATCGGTGTCGCGTCCTGCTCGGAGAATGACGACGTGCTGCTCGCCGCGAGCGACGGCAAGGCGATCCGGTTCCCCGTGACCGATGTCCGCGTGTTCAAGGGCCGCACCTCGGACGGCGTGCGCGGCATGAAGCTGGCGAAAGGCGACCGCGTCATCTCCATGTCGATCCTCAAGCATTACGAGATCGACGTCGAGGAACGAAACGCCTATCTCAAATACGCCGCCGCCCAGCGCCGCGCCGAGGGCGACGAGGAGACCGACGAGGAAACCGCCTCGGCGGGCGACATCGATCCGGCGCGCGCCGCGGAATGGGCGGCAGCCGAGGAATTCATCCTCACCGTCACCGAAAACGGCTACGGCAAGCGGACCTCGGCGTACGAATACCGAATCGCCGGGCGCGGCGGCCAAGGCATCATCAATATCGAAACGTCCAAGCGGAACGGCAGCGTCGTCGCAGCGTTCCCCGTCGCGAACGACGATGAGGTGATGATGGTGACCAATGCCGGTCAGACCATCCGCATCCCCGTCCACGACATCCGAATCGCCGGCCGCAACACCCAGGGCGTCATCCTGTTCAGGGTCGACGAGGAGGAAAAGGTCGTCTCCGTCGCTTGGTTGAGCGATTTGGAAAATGGCGAGAATGGGGAAGAATCGGAGGCGGAAGAAGAGTAGGGCTGGCTGCGACATCCGTCGTCAGCCCCGCGAAAGCGGGAATGACGTCTTAGGGTGGGCGGCATAAACGTTCGTACAGCCTACTGACACGACCCTTCACTCCCGCTAGGCTGGCGGGCGGAAATTAGGAATGGGAGGTTGCCTTTGGGCAAGGCTCGCGTCGGATTGAGCCCCGGCACATTCGATCCGATCACTCTCGGCCATTTGGATATCCTGCGGCGGGCGACCAAGCTCGTCGACCGGTTGGTCGTGGGCGTCGCGATCAATCCGGGCAAGGATCCGCTGTTCACGCTCGACGAGCGGGTCGAGATGGTGCGTCACGCGACCACGCCGATCGCCAAGGAATTCGGCATGGAAATCGACGTCCGGCCGTTCGACAAGCTGCTGATCCATTTCGCAGAAGAAGTCGGCGCCGAGATCATCATCCGGGGCCTTCGCGCTGTCGCCGATTTCGAGTTCGAATTCCAGATGGTCGGCATGAACCGCACGCTGAACCCGAATATCGAGATTGCCTTTCTGATGGCCGACGCCAAATATCAAGCCATCGCCTCGCGTCTGGTGAAGGAAATCGCGACGTCTGGGCGGCGATATCGGGGCGTTCGTGACCCCCGAAGTCGCGAAATGGGTCATGAAGAAGCTGGCCGAGAAGAACGGCTCCTGACGCGCGAACCGGTTTGACAGCTTCGCCGCAACCCGATACCAGAACCACCGGCCGAACGGCATTTCAACAATAGGACGACCAAGATGACCAAACGGGTGCTTTCCCTTCTCACGGTGGCGTTGATGATGTTCGTCGGCGTCACCTATGCCAGGGCGGAGAACGCCGCGCCGGCCGCGACGCCGAGCGCCGACCAGACCCCCGCCCCGAAGCTCGATCCCGAGAACACGCTCTATATGGATTTGCCCTTCGGTCGCGTCGTGATCGAGCTGAGGCCCGACAAGGCGCCCAAGACGGTTGCCCGGATCAAAGAGCTCGTCCGCCAGCACTTCTATGACGGCCTCACCTTCCATCGCGTGATCGCGGGCTTCATGGCCCAGACCGGCGATCCCAAGGGCGACGGCACCGGCGGCTCCGGCCAGAACATTCCGGCCGAGTTCAACGACATGCATCATTTGCGCGGCACGGTCTCGATGGCCCGCTCGGACGATCCGAACAGCGCCGACAGCCAGTTCTTCATTTGCTTCGCGCCCGCTCCCTGGCTCGACGGCAAATACACCGCTTTCGGCCGCGTGGCGTCCGGCATGGAATATGTCGACATGATCAAGAAGGGTAACGAGGAATATAACGGCGAGGTCCAGGACCCGACTCATATCGTGAAGATGCAGGTCATGGCCGACGTCATGAAACAGAAATAGCGGAGGCGTGTGATGAGCGAGACCAATCTCGAGAACCGGCTTCTCCTGGACGTGCCGGCGGGCCGCGTCGTCATCGACCTCAGGCCGGACAAGGCGCCGCGCCATGTCGAGCGGATCAAGGAGCTGGTGCGCGAGGGCTTCTATGACGGGCTGTCCTTCCACCGGGTCATCGAGGGCTTCATGGCCCAGGGCGGTTGCCCGCGCGGAGACGGCTCCAGCGGCTCCGGCCGGCGGCTCCGCGCCGAGTTCAACGACCTGCCGCATGATCGCGGGGCCTGCTCCATGGCCCGCGCGCAGCACCCGGACAGCGCCGACAGCCAGTTCTTCATCTGCTTCGACGATGCCGGTTTCCTCGACGGCAAATACACCGTCTGGGGCCATGTCGTCGAAGGCATGGAGAATGTGGACGCGATCAAGAGGGGCGACGAGAGCAACAACGGTTCGGTTTCCAATCCCGACCGCATCATCCGTGTCCAGGTCGCCGCGGACGCCGACGATTAGGCGGGCGACCCGGCCTCGCGCGGCCTTGACGTGAAAGTATCCGATTACGATTTCGAGCTGCCGCGGGACCGCATCGCGCTCCGGCCGGCTGTGCCGCGCGATTCGGCGCGGATGCTCGTGGTCGACGGGGCGAACCGTACCGATTCCTCGGTCGGCGATCTGCCGGCTTTTTTCGAGCCCGGCGACCTGATGGTGTTCAACGACACCAAGGTGATCCCGGCGCGGCTTTTCGGCAAGCGCCGCACCGCCAATGTCGAGGTGACGCTGCACAAGAAGGCGAAGCCGGGCCAATGGTTCGCCTTCGCCCGGCCGGCCAAGCGGCTGGCGGTCGGTGATCGTGTGGATTTCGGCGCCTTGTCCGCGAGCGTCGCGGAAAAGCGCGAGGCCGGCGAGGTTCTCCTCGATTTCGAGACCGACGACGCCACCCTGATGGCCGGGCTGGCCGCCGCCGGGGCCATGCCGCTCCCGCCCTATATCGCGGGGCAGCGCCCCGCCGATGCCCGCGACGCCGAGGATTATCAGACCATCTTCGCGCAGCAGCCGGGGGCCGTCGCCTCGCCGACCGCGGGGCTCCATTTCACCGAGGGGCTGTTGCGCGGGCTGGAACAGCGTGGCGTATCGCGGGTCTCGATCACGCTCCATGTCGGGGCGGGGACCTTCCTGCCCGTCAAGGCGGAGGATACCGCCGAGCACAAGATGCACGCCGAACGCGGCGAAGTTTCGGCCGAGGCGGCCCATATCATCAACGACGCGCGGGAGCGGGGCGCGTCGGTCATCGCGGTCGGTACGACGGTGCTGCGCCTTCTCGAAGCCGCGAGCGCCGCGCCGGGCGTGATCGAAAGCTTCGCCGGTGAGACCGATATCTTCATAACGCCGGGCTATAAGTTCAAGAGCGCCTCGACCTTGATGACCAATTTCCACCTGCCGCGCTCGACCCTGTTCATGTTGGTCTGCGCCTATGCCGGGTCCGAGGCGATGAAAGCCGCCTATGCCCATGCGATCCGCGAGCAGTACCGGTTCTACTCCTATGGCGATGCCTGCCTGCTGACGCTCGCGCCCGAGGCGACGGCATGAGCGGCTTCGGCTTCGCTGTCACGCACACCGAGGGCATGGCCCGTCGCGGGCAGGTGACGACGCCGCGCGGCACGGTCCAGACTCCGGCCTTCATGGCCTGCGGCACGGCGGCGACGATCAAGGCCATGACTCCTGAGGACGTGCGCGCCACGGGCACCGAGATCATCCTCGGCAACACCTATCACCTGATGCTGCGCCCGACCGCGGAACGCATCGCGCGCCTCGGCGGCCTCCACAAATTCATGAACTGGCCCGGCCCGATCCTGACCGATTCGGGCGGCTTCCAGGTCATGTCTCTCGCCAAGCTCCGCAAGATTTCGGAGGACGGTGTGACCTTCCAGTCCCATCTCGATGGCAGCAGTCATGTGTTGACGCCTGCGCGCAGCATGGAGGTGCAGCGGCTCCTTGGCGCCGACATCCTGATGGCCTTCGACGAATGCACACCGTTTCCGGCCGACCACGACGTCGCCGCCGAGTCGATGCGCCTTTCGATGCGCTGGGCCGGGCGTTCGCGAACGGCTTTCGAAGAAGCCGGCGAATTGGATCGCGGTGCGGCCCTGTTCGGCATCGTCCAGGGCGGCGTCTATCCCGACCTGCGCGCGGAATCGGCCGAAGCGGTCAAGGAAATCGGCTTCGAGGGCTATGCCGTGGGCGGCCTGGCGGTGGGCGAGGGTCAGGACGCCATGTTCGCCGTGCTCGACGACACGACGCCGCTCCTGCCCGAGGACAAGCCGCGCTATCTCATGGGCGTCGGCAAGCCGGACGACATCGTCGGCGCGGTGATGCGCGGCATCGACATGTTCGACTGCGTGCTGCCGACCCGCTCCGGCCGCACCGGCCAGGCCTTCACCCGCCGCGGCCCCATCAACATGCGCAACGCCCGCCACACCGACGACCCGCGCCCCATCGACGAAGCCTGCCGGTGCCCGGCCTGTCGGAGCTACAGCCGGGCCTATATCGCGCACTTGCTGAGAGCGGCGGAGATCCTCGGTGCGATGCTGCTTACGCGGCATAACCTGACCTATTACCAGGATTTGATGGCCGATTTGCGAGGGGCGATCGAGGCTGGAAGCCTCGGGACATTCGCCGCCGATTTCGCGAGGCGGCAAGCGGAAGGCGATATCGAGCCCATCTCGGCCGGCGTTGGACGCTAGCCATTGGCGTTTGGGCCGGATCGGATTATTTGTCGTCTATGACCTCGAAGGAAAAGCCCGATCCCCACTGGGTCAATGTCGGCCCGCTCGACCGTCTCCAATCCCATGGCCGGGCTCTCGTACGGACGGACGGTCATGCCATCGCCGTCTTCGACTCCGGCGGCACGCTCTATGCCTGCGCCAATCGCTGCCCCCATGAGGGCTATCCCCTGATGGAAGGCGCGCTTTCCGACGGGTGCATCCTGACCTGTCACTGGCACAACTGGAAATTCGACCTCGAGACCGGCGATACGGTCCTCGGCGGCGACCGGCTGCGGCTTTATCCGGTCGAGCGGCGCGACGGCGAGGTCTGGATCGATGTCGCCGATGAGCCGACCGAGGCGCGGATCGCGCGGGGCTTCGAGAACCTGCACCAGGCGATGGACGATTTCGACTACGACCGCATGGCGCGGGAGATCGCCCGGCTCGATGCGCTCGGCGTCTCCCGCGAGGCGATTATCGCGGCCGGTATCAAGCTGGTGCATAACCGCTTCGAATTCGGCGGCAATCACGCCTTCGCCGCCGCCGAGGAATGGTTGCGTCTCGCCAAACGCACGCGGAGCCGGCCGAAAGCCCTCGCCGCCGTCCTCGAAGCCATCGCCCATATGAGCTACGACGCCAAATTCGAGGGCTCCTTCCCGTTCACCCGGGGCATGGCCGTCTATGCCCCCGAGGCGCTCCTCCAGGGTATCGAGGACGGGGACGAGCCCCACGCCATCGCCGTGCTGCACGACGCGCTGGCCGAGCATGTGCCGGCGGCGGACTTGCTCGACATCCTGGATCGTGCCGCGCTCGCCCATTACCAGGATTTCGGCCATGCCGCGATCTATGCCGACAAGGTGCGCGGGCTCATGGATGCGCTCGGGCCGGAGGTCGAGGAGCCGCTGCTGCTCTGGCTCGTGCGCACGCTGTGCTATTCCACCCGCGAGGATCTGATCCCCGAATTCCGCCCCTATGCCGAAGCGCTCGCCGCCTGGGGCGGGAAGGGGACCGAATCCGTATCCGCCAAGGATTTCCGCGGCCTGTCGACCCGCCAGGCCCTGAAGCGCGCTCTGACGTCGAGCGGCCGGATCGAGGAATTGTTCGATGCGCTTCTGGGCGCGGCGGCCTGGAATATGCTGCATTTCGACACGGCAAACGACGGGGCTGTGAAGGTGGCGATCGGCCAAGGTATCGGCTGGCTCGATTTCACCCACGGCATCACCTTCGCCAACGCCGTCCACCGCCTCTGCGCCCGCCAGCCCGCCCTCTGGCCCCAGGGGCTGTTGCAGCTCGCCTGCTTCGTCGGCCGAAACAAGGCCTATGTCGATGCCGGGCTCAAGACCTCGAAATGGCGTGTGACGGACCCGAAAACCTTCTTCGCCGCGGAATACGACGCGCTGTTCGATCATGGCGTCTGGCGCAGCATCCTCGCCGCCCACCGCCTCAAGACCCTCGCTGCCGCGGACGATCTACTCCGCGCCAATGGACAAGCGCCCTATCGCGACGTGCTCCTGGCCTCGGTCAATCGTTTCCTTCACGCCGATATGAAGGGCAAGCACGTGCTTCGCACCATGAATCAAGCGCTCGATTTCATTTCGCGGGGGTAGAGCCGACTTTACCCGCCGGAATCAGCGGGGGACACGGATCGCGTCGACCGGAAGCCGTCATGCGCTGGTGGCCGGCTTCTTCTTGCCTTCCGTGAGCCAGGCGATGGCGCGGTCTCGGTCGCACATGATCTGCATGTCGACCTTGTAGTTGACGGCTTCCTTGTTTACGGCGCGCCAAACCTCGATGACATCCGCCATGGTTTTCTCATCCGGGAGGAGGAAAGCCGTCCGAACGTTGCGGCCGGGATGTTTCTCGCCCCAGTCCTCGAGAAACCGCCGGATTCGGAACAGCGCGTTCAGATCGATGAGGCTGCCCACGGCATTCCGTTCGATCACGAACAGATGGTTCATATAGAACGCCTTGCCGCGCGAGTCTTCGAAGGCCTTGCCTGCGGCGGAAATAACCTCTTCGGCGGTAACGACACCCCCCGCGGACGCGATCAGAAGATCGAGATCCTTGTCGACGTGAAAAGTCACGCTCATGGCCCACTCCCCAGCCCGGAAGTCGGACACCCATGTTAACCATATTTCGGCTTGGGCGCCATCGTCTGCGTGATGGGCGCCGCCGGCCCTTCGTCGTTGACCCCGCCTGCCGCAAAACCTATGTTCCCCGCACATTCACGGGCGCTTAGCTCAGCGGTAGAGCATCTGACTTTTAATCAGAGGGTCGCGGGTTCGATCCCCGCAGCGCCTACCAATGATTTCAAGGGCTTGGCCGATTCCGCGCCGAGCCTCGGCCGGGATAGCATCCGACGGGCGGCCAGCGATGACGATGCTAAAGAGCCTGCGGGAGGGATCCTGGCTAACCCCCAGCCGGGTCAAGCGTTATCCCATCCTGATCGCGGTCGTGGCGGCAATCGCCTTGCCGGTGCTGGCGTTTACGGTGCCGGTGGATCGCGCGCCTATTGGCGTGGATTTCGTCGCGACCTGGGCGGCCGGGCGTGTGGCGCTCGAGGGCGGGGACGCTTATGACCCGGAGCAGCTTCGGCCGGTCGAGCAGGCGGCGACGGGTGGCACCAGGTTCTACCCCTATCCCTATCCGCCGACATACCGCCTGTTGACCGAATGGTTTGGAGCGCTGCCCTATCCGGCGGCGCTGGTTCTCTGGGAAATTCTCGGCGCCGCGGCCTTTGTCGGCGCGATGATGGCGCTGACCGGCGGGCGCGGGTTTTGGCCGGCGCTGGCCTTTCCGGGCCTGATCGTGAACGTGGTCAACGGACAAAACGGCTTGTGGCTCGCGGCGGCGCTGACCCTGGCGTTGGCGTTCATGGCGCGGCGGCCGATGCCGTCCGGCGCGATGATCGGCCTGTTGTCGGTCAAGCCTCATCTCGGGCTGATGATCCCGTTCGCCCTGGGAACGGGCCGGTTTTGGAAATGCTTCCTCGCGGCGGCCGTGACGGTGATCGCGCTGGTCGCGCTTTCGATCGTGCTGTTCGGCGTCGCGCCGTGGCACAGCTTTTTCGGCACGCTCGAGGCCTATCGGACCGGCCTGATGCAGGGCGACGACCCCGCCATCGCCAAGCTCGTCAGCCCGTTCGCCCATCTCCGGCGGATCGGAGCGGGGCCTGCCGCGGCCTATGCGGTGCAGGCGATCGTCGCGCTCTTTGCCCTCGGCTGCGTCGTCAAGGCCTGGCGCAGCGCCGCGCCGATCGGGATCAAGCAGGCCGTGCTGGTGATCGCGGGGCTCCTGGCGACGCCCTATCTGTTCGATTACGACATGGCGCTCCTCGCCCCCGCGATTGCGCTCGTCGCGCTTCTCGGACTGGAGCAAGGGTTCCGGTCCTGGGAGAAGACAATGCTGGCCGTTCTCTGGATTCTCCCCGGTATCGCGCGGCCGATTGCCGTCTATTCCGGCGTGCCGATCGTGCCGGTCGGCCTTCTCGTGACGCTTCTTCTCCTGATGCGACGATTTACCTACGCCGAGCCATAGACGTCTTTGGCGCTTGATTCCGGCTAAACTAAGGGTTTGTATGTCGAGGGGCATCTCGATTCCAACATCGTGATATGATCCTGGCCCGTTCCGGCAGCCGCCGGAGCACGGTAAGTCGTTCCGCGTACTGCGCTAGGCTGGTCGCTCGTGCCTGTTGGGAAAGAGGGGAGGCGCATGAAGCGCTTGAAGATTACGATCGTCGATCTCGTCAGCAACAAGCCGACGCGACGGCTCTATTCGCGGCTCATGAACGCGAATTTCGCCAGCATCATGCCGCAGGTCGTGGGAGTGTGGTGCCAGCAGCTCGGACATGATGTCCGGTTCATCTGCTATACCGGCGTGGAGGAGTTCACGCCGGACATTCTCGAAGATACCGACGTGCTGTTCGTCGGGGCCTTCACGCTCTCGGCGCAGCTCTCTTACGCCATCAGTGCGCTGTTCCGGCGCCATGGCGCGGTGACGGTGCTCGGCGGCCCCCATGCGCGGTGCTATCCCGAGGACTCCTCGCTCTATTTCGATTACGTCTTGGGCCTAACCGACAAAGAGATCGTCCGCGACGTCCTGAAGGATGGTGCGCCCCATCGCCCCGTCGGCCGCCGTCTCAGCGCCAAGAGCCAGCCCCGCGAGCTTCCGGGGGTTCGGCAGCGCTGGTCGTTCATCGAGACAACGATCGCCAAGGCGCCTTTGATAAAGGTCGTCCCGATGATCGGCAGCACCGGTTGTCCCTATACCTGCAGTTTCTGCATCGATTCCGTCATCAATTACCAGACGCTCGACTTCGAGCAGATGCGCGACGATCTCGCGTTTCTGCTGACAAGGCTCAAACACCCGCGCGTCGCCTGGCACGATCCCAATTTCGGCATACGGTTCGACGACTATCTTTCGATGATCGAGGAGGCGGTGCCACCGGGCCGGATGGATTTCATCGCCGAAAGCAGCCTGTCGATCCTTTCGGAGGATCGGCTGAAGCGGCTCCAGAAGAACGGCTTCATCGCCATGCTGCCCGGTGTCGAGTCCTGGAACGATCTCGGCAACAAATCGAAGTCCGGCTCGAATGTCGGGATGGACAAGGTCCGGCAGGTCGCGGATCACGTCAACATGGTCCTCAGGCACATCCCCTATGTGCAGACCAATTTCGTGCTCGGCCTCGATTGCGACCAGGGCGACGAGCCGTTTGAGTTGACCAAGACGTTTCTCGATCTGGCGCCCGGCGCCTATCCGGCGTTCTCGATGCTGACGGCTTACGGCGAGGCCGCGCCGCTCAATCTCGAATTCCAGCGCCAGGGGCGCGTGATCCCGGTGCCGTTCCATTTTCTCAACAGCACCCGCGCCTTGAACGTACAGCCGCTGAATTACTCCTGGCCGGAGTTCTTCAGCCGCATGGCGCGGCTGGTCGGCGATGCTCATTCCTGGCCGCGTATCGCGCGCCGGTTCCGCGCGACGTCCGGGGTTCATTCCCGCTGGTTCAGCGCCTTGCGCGCCGCGACCAGCAAGAAACGCAAATATTATGAGGCGTTGACCCGAAAACTGACCCCGGAAAGCCCGTTGCTGG
Source organism: uncultured Alphaproteobacteria bacterium (assembly GCA_963732795.1). Classification (GTDB taxonomy): domain Bacteria; phylum Pseudomonadota; class Alphaproteobacteria; order CAVTAV01; family CAVTAV01; genus CAVTAV01. The sequence continues at coordinate 127,375 of CAVTAV010000005.1, forward strand.
CGTTTCTCGAGGGCAAAACGCGGGAAATTCCGGAATTCTTCACGGAAAAGATCCGCCACGATCTCGGCCCGCTTTGGGAGGCCCTGCCCGAGGGTGCCATGGCGCACGATCCGTTGGCTTACTTGAAGCGCCACGAAGCCGCGCAACGCGGGAAGCCGCGAACGGATGTGGCTATTGCCACGGGCGAAGATGGCGCGCTTGCGCCCGCCGAATAGCGTCGCGGCCCAAAGGCTTTCATTGACATTTAACCCGGAAGGCCTCATATGACGGCCAGCCGCATCCGCGGCTCCCGGTACTCCGGTCGCGTAAACGACTTCCGCATTTGCGGCCGATCGTTCTGCCTAAGTACCCCAGCTAACGACTTCGTCTTCCCGGATACGCGGGGCGGGCGTGGAACCCGCCGAGGCTGAGCCCATGACATGGGCCGCTCGATATCGAGTCATGCCGGGCGGGCGATAGGAAAGATTTCCAAAGTGACACAATTCTCCGACCTCGGGCTTTCGGCCCCGATTGCCGATTCCGTTCGCGCCGAGGGCTATACCGAGCCGACGCCGATCCAGGCGCAGGCCATTCCCCATATTCTCGCCGGCCGCGACCTACTCGGTCTCGCGGCGACCGGCACCGGCAAGACCGCGGCCTTCGCGCTGCCCATTCTTCACCGGCTTGCGGGAGCAAACGCCCGCACGCAGCGCGGCACATGCCGTGCCCTCATCCTGAGCCCGACGCGCGAGCTTGCCGACCAGATCGGCGAGAGCTTCCGGGCCTATGGCCGCAACACGCATACGACCGTGGCCGTCATCGTCGGCGGCGTCGCCTATGGCCGCCAGACCGAGGCCCTGACCAAAGGCGTCGACGTTCTCGTCGCCACGCCGGGCCGGCTTCTGGATCACATAAGCCAAGGCCATATCCGCCTGGACGCGGTCGAAAGCTTCGTTCTCGACGAGGCCGACCACATGCTCGACCTCGGCTTCATTCCGGCGATCCGCAAGATCGTGCGCCTGCTGCCGGCCAAACGGCAGAACCTGTTCTTCTCGGCCACCATGCCGAAAGAGATCGGAGGCCTGGCCGCCGAGATGCTGCAGGACCCCGAGCGGGTCTCGGTATCGCCGCCGTCCAAGCCCGCCGAGAAGATCGCCCAGAGCGTCCAGTTCGTCGAGCCGCGTCAAAAGGTTGCCGCGCTCGCCAAAACCGTCGGCGAGCCGGGGCGCGACCGCGTCCTCGTCTTCACCCGGACCAAGCGCGGCGCCGATAAGGTCGTCCGCGAGCTCTCGCGGCAAAGCATCTCCGCAGCGGCCATCCACGGCAACAAGAGCCAGCCGCAACGGGTTCGCGCCTTGGCCGGTTTCAAGGACGGCCGAAGCCCGATCCTGGTCGCGACCGATATCGCCGCCCGAGGCATCGATGTCGACAACGTCGATCTCGTGGTCAATTACGATCTGCCCCATGTGCCCGAGACCTACGTCCATCGCATCGGCCGCACGGCCCGGGCCGGCAATTCGGGCCTGGCGATCTCGTTCTGCGGTCCGGAAGACCGTCCGTTGCTGAAAGCGATCGAAAAGCTGATCGGCCGGCAGATTGCGGTCGCGAATGGCGGGACGATCGAGCCCGGGCCGGCCCCAATGCCCGCAGAGGAAACAGGTGCCGGCGCCCGGCGCGAAGGCCCAGCCCGTTCTCGGAAACGGACGAGACGTCGCCGGCCGGAACAATCCCGTGACACATCCCGGACCGAGCCGCATCGGGAGCCGCGCATCGCTCCCGAATCTCCGGGAAATGGCCTGCCCGCCTTTTTGACGGCGGCCCGGTCCAAGCCCGCCGCGACCGGGAAGAGCCGCGCGGCACGACGGCGTCAGCGCCGGGAGAGTGTGCGGGCCGCGTCCGCTTAAGGCACTCGCCGGCCGCCAATCGAGGATTGCGGCCGGCCATCCGGATGCGTAAAGTTGGGGCTCCTCCATGGAACCGGTCCCGCCGGATTTCGTTTGTCTAAGGCGATCTCCCGGACCGGCCTCCATCACCGAACCGCCGTAACGGCCACTCGCAGGGACCCCATCCATGAAGAGCGCCACGGTTTCGGGCTTTCCCTACCCAGAGTCTCCGTCGCGCCCGCCGCGCCGCCAGGGCCATGCGTCGCTCGCCGCATTTTACGACCATGTGCGCGCGCAGACGATCGCGCTTGCCGCGCCGCTGGCGGTCGAGGATCAGGTCGTACAGTCCATGGCCGATGCGAGCCCGACCAAATGGCATCTGGCTCATACGACATGGTTCTTCGAAACCTTCGTGCTCAAGGCCTTTGCAAGCGATTACCAGGTTCTGCATCCCGCCTATGACCACCTGTTCAATTCCTATTACGAGCAGATCGGCGCGCAATTCCCCCGGCCGCGGCGCGGGATGCTGTCGCGCCCGACGGTCGAGGAGGTGCTGGTCTATCGTGCCCATGTTGATGAGGCCATGCGCCGGTTCATCGAGCGCGCGCCGGACAAGGCGGGGCCGATTATCGAACTCGGGCTCAATCACGAGCAGCAGCATCAGGAGCTGATCTTCACCGACATCAAGCATATGTTGAGCCAGAACCCGCTCGATCCGGCGCCTTACGGGGCGCGAAAACGGGCTTCGTTGAGCGAAATTCCGTTAGAATGGGTCGATTTTCGCGGCGGTTTGGTCGAGATCGGCCATGATTTCACGATTTCAGGCTTCGCTTTCGACAATGAAGGGCCGCGTCATCAGGTTTTCGTCGAGCCCTTCGCGCTCGCCTCCCGTCCCGTGACCAATGGCGAGTTCCTCGCCTTTATCGAGGACGGCGGCTATGCGGATCCGAAATACTGGCTGTCCAACGGCTGGGCGACGGTACGCGAGCAGGGCTGGGACGCGCCGCTCTATTGGCGGCGGATCGACGGCGCCTGGACGCGCTATACTGTCTTGATTTTGGAAATGTAAATCTGCAAACGGTATCTATAGAGAAAATACAAATTCAGAATTTTAATTTAAATGAGGTTACTGTTCAATTATATATATCTGGCCCGGACAGCAGTTATTTTAAAATGATTTCACATAAACCTTTTAATTATTATACAATTGCAGCGAAAAGTGATTTACCTGTGGAAATAGAATTTTCTCCTGATAATCCGAGATATTATAATGCTTTTTTTTATGTATATATATATATATCTGGAAATTATCAAACTTCTTTAAAAGCTAGCCTAGAAGGTACCGGAATCAATCCTCCCCAACTTACAGTAAGCCCATCGAGTAGAACTGTAGGCAATACTGTCGGCAGCACCACTTTCAGCATTACTTCCAATACAAGCTGGACTGTTAGTGACGATGCTTCATGGTTAACAGTAACCCCGGCAAACGACAGCGGCAACGGAACTTTGACTGCATCATATACTGCTAATGCTTCAACTTCTCAAAGGATAGGAACTATAACTGTTACTGCAGGCAGCATCGTAGATATTGTTACTGTAACTCAGGCTCCTGCGGCTTTGACATTATCGGTAACCCCGGCAAACCGGTCTGTCGCTAACACTTCAGGCAAGACTTCATTTACAGTTACTTCAAATACTAGCTGGACAGTCAGTGACAATGCTTCATGGTTAACAGTAACTCCGGCAAGCGGCAGCGGCAACGGAACTTTGACTGCATCATATACTGCTAATGCTTCAACTTCTCAAAGGATAGGAACTATAACTGTCACTGCAGATAACATCGTGGATTCTGTTACTGTAACTCAGGCTCCTGCGGCTTTGACATTATCGGTAACCCCGGCAAACCGGTCTGTCGCTAACACTTCAGGCAAGACTTCATTTACAGTTACTTCAAATACTAGCTGGACAGTCAGTGACGATGCTTCATGGTTAACTGTAACCCCGGCAAACGGCAGCGGCAATGGAACTTTGACTGCTACTTATACTGCTAATACTTCAACTACTCAAAGGATAGGAACTATAACTGTCACTGCAGGCAGCATCGTAGATACTGTTACTGTAACTCAGGCTCCTGCGGCTTTGACATTATCGGTAACCCCGGCAAACCGGTCTGTCGCTAACACTTCAGGCAAGACTTCATTTACAGTTACTTCAAATACTAGCTGGACTGTTAGTGACGATGCTTCATGGTTAACTGTAACCCCGGCAAACGGCAGCGGCAATGGAACTTTGACTGTATCATATACTGCTAATGCTTCAACTTCTCAAAGGATAGGAACTATAACTGTCACTGCAGATAACATCGTGGATTCTGTTACTGTAACTCAGGCTCCTGCAGCTTTGACATTATCGGTAACCCCGGCAAACCGGTCTGTCGCTAACACTTCAGGCAAGACTTCATATACAGTTACTTCAAATACTAGCTGGACAGTCAGTGACAATGCTTCATGGTTAACAGTAACTCCGGCAAACGACAGCGGCAACGGAACTTTGACTGCATCATATACTGCAAATGCTTCAACTTCTCAAAGGATAGGAACTATAACTGTTACTGCAGGCAGCATCGTAGATACTGTTACTGTAACTCAGACTCCTGCGGCTTTGACATTATCGGTAACCCCGGCAAACCGGTCTGTCGCTAACACTTCAGGCAAGACTTCATTTACAGTTACTTCAAATACTAGCTGGACTGTTAGTGACGATGCTTCATGGTTAACAGTAACTCCGGCAAGCGGCAGCGGCAACGGAACTTTGACTGCATCATATACTGCTAATGCTTCAACTTCTCAAAGGATAGGAACTATAACTGTCACTGCAGATAACATCGTGGATATCTGTTACTGTAACTCAGGCTCCTGCGGCTTTGACATTATCGGTAACCCCGGCAAACCGGTCTGTCGCTAACACTTCAGGCAAGACTTCATTTACAGTTACTTCAAATACTAGCTGGACAGTCAGTGACGATGCTTCATGGTTAACTGTAACCCCGGCAAACGGCAGCGGCAATGGAACTTTGACTGCTACTTATACTGCTAATACTTCAACTACTCAAAGAGTTGGAACTATAACTGTCACAGCAGGCAGCATCGTAGATACTGTTACTGTAACTCAATCCTCCACAGCATTTATATTAACCGTAAGCCCTTCCAACCAGTCTGTTGCTAACACTGCAGGCAAGACAACATTTTCTGTTTCTTCAAATACTAATTGGACTGTAAGTGATAATGCTTCCTGGCTTACGGTGACTCCGACAAGCGGCAGCGGCAACGGAACTTTGACTGCTACTTATACTGCTAATACTTCAACTACTCAAAGAGTTGGAACTATAACTGTCACAGCAGGCAGCATCGTAGATACTGTTACTATAACTCAATCCTCCACAGAATTTATTTTAACCGTAAGCCCTTCCAACCAATCTGTTGCTAACACTACAGGCAGCACATCATTTTCAATTACATCAAATACCAACTGGACTATCAGCGATAATGCTTCCTGGTTAATAGTAACCCCGGTAACCGGCAGCGGCGACGGAACTTTGACTGCATCTTATACCGCTAATACTTCAACTACACAAAGAGTTGGAACTATTACTGTCACTACAGACAGTATCGTTAAGACTGTTACTGTTACCCAAGCTTCTGCGACTTTGACATTATCGGTAACCCCTGCAAATCAGCCTGTTGCTAACACAGTAGGTAATACTTCATTTACGATTTCTTCAAATACCAACTGGACTGTTAACGATAATGCCTCATGGCTTACCGTAAACCCTGTAAGTGGAAGTAGTAACGGCACTTTAACTGCAATATATACTGCCAACACTTCAACTATTGAAAGAATAGGAACAATAACTGTTACTGCAGACAACATCGTTAAGACCGTTACTGTTACCCAAGCTCCAAAGCTTACCATTACTGTAAGTGCTCCTACTAGTACCAATTTGGGAGAAAATACAGTAATAACAGTCAATCCTCCTGAAAATTTTCAATTTAATAATAAAATATTTTATTATAGACTAGGAGGGCAAACAGTTTATAAACAGATTGATATGACACTTTTACCGGATAATTCCGTAACAATTCCTGCTGATTCTATCGGGCGTGGTATTCAATATTATGTTATCTTCTCTGATAGTGAAAATACAGTAAGCTTTCCTGAAGTTGAGCCGGAACTTCATCCGGCGTCGATTCAAACTAATATTGGTAAAATAACGTATGGAGGCAGTAATAATATTAATTTGGAACCACTACATTATAAAATGATTTCTATACCATTACAAATTTCTAACTCTCAATTAAGTTCGGTGCTTGATGATGATTATAAACAGTATAATAATATTTTATGGAGACTTTTTCGATGGAATCCAGCGAGTCAAAAATACGAAGAATATCCAAATATAAATTCGAACTTTCAGCCTGGTAATGCTTTTTGGTTAATTACAAGAGAAGGCAAAAAATTTGTTATAAATAATGCTTTTTCAGTTCATGCTGATTCAGCTTTTACAATACCACTTTTACCTGGTTACAACCAGATTGCAGATCCTTTCGCTTTTCCTGTGGCCTGGAGTAATATAATTAATCACGAGAAATTCAGAAATCCGATTAGTATAGACGATGATAATTTGAGTGTAAGCATTTTGAATCCTTGGGAGGGATATTGGATATTTAATGATTCAACATATAAAATTAATATAATAATACCGCCTACTGAGAGTACACAAGATACTTTGAGAAAATTAGTTTATCGAAAGATTAACAGTAATGATTTTTTATTGCAAATAAAATCAAATCTTGAATCAACAAACATTTGTGATAATCTTAATTATGTGGGTATGAGTAGTAATGCAAAAGATAACTATGATAAATTTGATATTCTTGAACCACCTCCTATTACAAATAATTTAAAATTAAGTATTTTATCCAATGGTAAAGAATATGCTCAAAATATTGTTTCTTCATCTAGTGAAGGTTCATTCTGGGATATTGAAGTAAGTACTCAATTAGAAAATAAAATTGTGACTCTTATGTTGGAGGAAAAAATACCAATCCCTGAAAATTTTAATATTTGGATATTAGATAAAGATAGAAGATTATCTATTCCAATAATTAATAATCAGGCAGCTATAAATATGTCTGAAACAAATGAAAAATTACTAAGGTTAATTATAGGAACGGAAGCGTTTGCTAAATCTGTATCGGAAAATATTTCATTATTACCTTCGGATTTTGTTTTATATCAAAATTTCCCAAATCCTTTCAATCCTGAAACAAATATTTATTATTCGTTAAAAGAGAAAAGCTTAGTAACACTCGAAATTTTTGACATCCTTGGGAGAAAAATAAAGACCTTATTAACACAGGAAAATCAAGATGCAGGCTTACAAAATATTAAATGGAATGGAACTAATTTGCTTGGTGTTCGTGCCGCGAGCGGAATTTATATCTATCAATTAAAAGCAAATAATTTTATTGCCAGTAAAAAAATGATTTTGTTGAAATAAAATTTAAATCTTAATGATAATAGTGTTTTAAACTCTCGACAATTTAATGAACTGCTTTATAACAGAATATAAAGTAGCATAATTACAATTATAATTTCTAATTACTTGTTTACGGTTGTTTATTTACAAAATAGTTCCTTTTACTTTCAATTGTTAAAATGAATCACACCAAAATATCCGAGAGATCCAGTTTTACTCATAACATTGTTAAGGTAAAAATAGAACAGGGAAAATCACAACAAAAAAAATTTTATTTTACAGATTCTTTTACAATTGGTCGATCGGATGAATGCTCTGTTCAGATAGATGAAGGCGGGGTTAGCCGTGTACACCTGGAAGTAATAAAAAAAAATGATTCGTGGTGGATTTCCGATAAGCACAGCAGCAATGGTTCTTTTATAAATGGGGTTAAAATAGACAACATAGAATTAAAGGATACATGTTCTATTGTCTTAGGAAATAACGGCCCGATACTGATTTTTTCATTTGAAGAATCCGAAGAAGGGATTAATAATTCACCGGGCGGAAGCAGTACGAATATAATATCCTCTGAGACTTCTGAAAATAATTCGGCCAGTTCACATTCCCAGGATCCTTCATTAACAAAATATATTAATCATTATTTCAACGAATCAAATAATGAAGAAATTGGTGAACACACAAGACTTGTTAGAGAAGCTTTTAAAGTTGTAAAGAAAAAGCATATTTCTAAATATCGTAAAGCAATAATCGGTTTTGCAATAATTGCTATAGCGGCTGCTTCGTTTTCAATTTATCTCCAGATAAGGGAAAACAAACAAAAACAATTGGCAGAAAATATTTTTTATAACATGAAATCTCTTGAACTGGAAATTTCTGCATTAAAAGATAAACTGGCTAATTCAAATGATCCAACTATTATTAAGGCACTAAGAGAGTTTGATGAAAGATATAAGCAGCTTGAAAATGATTATAAAAATGTAGTAAACGATTTAGGAGTATACAATTTAAATGAAGAAGATAAAATTATAATTCAAACTGCAAGAGTCTTTGGTGAATGTGAACTTACAATGCCAAAAGAATTTATTATTGAAGTTAAAAATTATATTAACAAATGGAAATCAAGTGATAGGTTAATCAAGGCATTAAAAAGATCAAAGCAAAATGGGTTCAATCAAATTATTGTAAACTACCTGATAAGAAATAATTTACCTCCGCAGTTTTTTTATTTGGCTTTACAAGAAAGTGATTTTAAAGAGCAAATTGTAGGTCCGCAAACAAAATATGGCTATGCAAAAGGTATTTGGCAATTCATTTCCGAAACAGCAAAAAGATATGGTTTAAAGACCGGGCCTTTGGCAAATCAAGCACTTTATGATGCTGCAGATGAAAGATACAATCTTCCAAAAGCAACTTCTGCCGCTGCAAGGTATATCAAAGATATCTATGATACAGACGCACAGGCTTCGGGCTTGCTTGTTATAGCCTCATATAATTGGGGTGAGCATAACATTATTAATTTAATTAGAAAGATGCCTGAAAACCCTAGAGATAGAAACTTTTGGAAACTTCTTGAAAAATATAAAAAAGAAATTCCTTCGGAAACATATAACTATGTGTTTTATATTTTTTCGGCAGCTGTTATTGGAGAAGATCCAAAATTGTTCGGTTTTGATTTTGATAACCCGCTAAAGAACGCACTTCAGAATCTTAGAAATTAATATTCATCTTATATTCCTAAAATAAATTTATAATGGCTTTACCTGACAACAAACTTTCTATAATCTACAACGCTAAATCAGATATTGGCCTTGTTAGAACTGAGAATCAAGACAGTTATGGTAAATTCCCTGAAAACAGTCTTGATCTGTATTCTGCAAAGGGACAATTATTTATTGTTGCAGATGGAATGGGCGGACACAAAGGCGGAAAAGAAGCAAGCTCAATTGCTGTTAAAGTTATCGGCAATGAATATTTTATCCTTCAAAATGAAGATTCGGA
>CAVTAV010000006.1:0-1038655 GCA_963732795.1 uncultured Alphaproteobacteria bacterium
AGGGCAGCGCTCTATCCAGCTGAGCTACGAGTGCGTGGGTGCGTCGTTCGGGCGGGAGAGTAGCGGAAGGGCCGGGGCTCGTAAACCGTTTTGAGGGGCGGGCCCCGTTATCGGGTTTCGGGCACCAGAACCGTGTTTTCGGCGACCGGCAGGGTTTCGGGATAATCGGTCGTGTAGTGCAGGCCGCGGCTTTCCTTGCGCGCGATCGCGGAGCGCACGATCAGGTCGGCGACGGCCGCCAGATTGCGGAGCTCCAGCAAGTCCGCGCTCACTCTGAAATTGCCGTAATAGTCGTCGATCTCCCGGCGCAGCATGTCGATGCGGCGCTTGGCGCGCTCCAGCCGCTTGTTGGTGCGCACGATGCCGACATAGTCCCACATGAAGCGCCGGATCTCGTCCCAGTTATGCGCGACGACGACGTCCTCGTCCGAATTCGTCACCTGGCTTTCGTCCCAATCGGGCAGATGGGCCGGCGTTTCCAGGCCGTCGAGCAGCCCGCCGATATGCTCGCCCGCCCCTTCGGCATAGACGAGGCATTCGAGAAGCGAGTTCGAGGCCATGCGGTTGGCGCCGTGAAGCCCGGTATAGGTGGCCTCGCCGACGGCATAGAGGCCCGTGGATGTCGGTCCGGCCCCATCGGTCGACCATGATCCCGCCGCAGGTATAGTGCGCCGCCGGCACGACCGGGATCGGCTCCTTGGTCATGTCGATGCCGAATTCCAAGCATCTGGCATAGATCGTCGGGAAATGGGATTTAATGAAGTCCGCGGGCTTGTGGCTGATGTCGAGATAGACGCAATCGACGCCGAGGCGCTTCATCTCGTGATCGATCGCCCGAGCGACGATATCGCGCGGCGCGAGTTCCGCGCGCGGGCATCGAAGTCCGGCATGAAGCGCGTGCCGTCCGGGCGAAGAAGCAGCCCGCCCTCGCCGCGCACCGCCTCCGAGATCAGGAACGAGCGCGCCTCCGGGTGATAGAGGCAGGTCGGGTGGAACTGGTTGAACTCCATATTCGCCACCCGGCAGCCCGCGCGCCAGGCCATGGCGATGCCGTCGCCGGTCGAGATGTCGGGATTGCTGGTATAGAGATAGACCTTGCTCGCCCCGCCGGTCGCGATCACCACCGTCTTGGCGCGGATCGCCCTCACCCGCCCGGCCTTCTCGTCGAACACATAGGCCCCGACGCAGCGGTCGCGCCGGCCGCCGATCTTGTCTTCCTTGATGAGATCGACCGCGAGGTGCCATTCGAAGATCGTGATGTTCTGATGCGCCCGCGCCTTGCCTTCGAGCGTGGTCTCGACCGCCATGCCCGTCGCGTCCGCCGCATGGACGATGCGCCGGTGGCTGTGGCCCCCCTCGCGGGTGAGATGATAGGCCTCCTCGCCGTTCTCGGCCGGTTCCTTCGAGAAGGCGACGCCGAGATCGATCAGCCACTGAATGCAGGCCGGCCCGCGCTCCGCCACATGGCGCACGATCTCGGGATTGCATAGGCCCGCCCCCGCCGTCAGCGTATCCTGGACGTGAGATTCGATGGAATCGGCACTATCGAGCACCGCCGCGATGCCGCCCTGGGCCCAGCGGGTCGAGCCCTGGGCAAGCTCGATCTTGGACAGAACGGCAACGCGCGCCCGGTCGGCGAGGCGCAGCGCGACGCTGAGCCCTGCGGCTCCGCTGCCGATGACCAGAACGTCGAACGCGGTATCGTCGGCCACGATCTCAAGGCTCCCGATGGTCTGGCGCGACCGGTCGCGGCGATGGAGGAAAAAGGCGCGCGACAACGGCCTGATTCATGGATGATTCCGTCCCGCCGCCCGTTCGTACAATCATTTTCCAGCCCCCAACCGAGCCAATCTAGAAGCACCGGCCGCGCCAGCGCAAGCGCGATGACACCGCGAGGGAGGCGATTCAGAATGCCCCGAATTGGAGCCCGATCTTCATCATCTTGCCTCGGCGACTCGGCGCGTATAGGCTCTTGCGCGACCGGCGGCAATCGGCCGGTCTCTAGCCGTCCCCTCTTCACAGCCCCGGTTTCTCCGATGACGCTTATTCGCAAGGCCCGAACCGGCGTGGCGCTCGTTCTCGGTGGGATCGCCGGGCTCGGCGTGATGGCCGCCGCCGCCCCGTCCCACGCCGCGCCCTGGATCGAGCCGGGCGACGTGACCTTGCGGAGCGACATCGAAATCCTGGCGCGCTACGGCATCATCCCGGATCTCACCACGACCTGGCCGATCCCCTGGGCCCAGATAGCCGACGGCGTCAATGCGGCGAGCGGCCGGGAACTGCCGAATTACGTGCGGATGGCCATCGACCGGGTCCGCGCGAGGATGCCGGCAAGCGCCAATGCGCAGCATGTCGAACTCGAGGCGCGCTATACCAACAAGCCCAGCGTCGTTCGCGACTTCTCGGAGCAGAACCGGGCAAAGCTGTTCAGCCAGGCGGCCGCGGACATGCAGTTCGGCTCGACCTATATCAAGCTCAATATCGGCTATGAGGGCACGCGGCATCACGGCGTCGCCCTGCCGGACGGCAGCTATATCGCCCAGGGCATCGGCAAGTGGGTGGTCTATGGCGGCTATGTGCCGCGCTGGTGGGGCGCCGGCTGGGATACCAGCCTGTTCCTTTCGACCAATGCGCGCGACATCCCGAGTGTCGGCATCAAGCGCCAGAAGGCGGAGCCCTTCGGTACCAAGCTCTTGAGCTGGCTCGGGCCGTGGACGTTCGATTTCTATGTCGGCGAGCTCAACGACCCGCGCTATATCACGCATACCGCCTTCATCAATATGCGTTTCGCCTTCAACCCCCTGAAGAATCTGGAGATCGGCCTGGCGCGCGTGATCATGACCTGCGGCTCGGGCCGGCCGTGCAGCGCGTCGAGCCTGTTCAAATCCTTCATCGGCGCGGGCGAGCATCCGACGGGCGGCGGCACGGTCGATCTCGGAAACCAGATTGCCGAAATCGACATCAAATATAGCCGCCGCCTTTCCGACATGGTCGGCGCGACGGTCTACATGCATTTGATCGGCGAGGACAGCTATGGGCCGATCCCGGAAAAGATCGCCCGTCTGTTCGGCGCTTCGTTCGACGGTCCGCTCGGTACCTATGGCGGCCGCTGGCGGATCATCACCGAATTCTCGGATTCGGCCTCGTCCAACTTCGTGGTTTATGGCACCCAGCCGTATAACGTGATCTACGAACACCACATCTACCACTCCGGCTATCGCTATTACGGCCGCTCCATCGGCGACAGCCTGGACAATGACAGCCGGCTGTTCACGCTCACCGGCCGGCTATGGGACGGCGACAGCCGGATGCTCTATTTGACCTATCGCTATGTCCAGCTGAATCGCGACGGCACCTGCGCCATGTTGCCGGGCGGGGGTGGATGCGCCGGCGGCGTCAGCATCGAATCCCGAAAACATTCACATGCTGGAGGCAGGCGTGGAACTGCCGACCAAGCTCGGCACCTTCGATCTCGACGGCCGGCTCCAGAGCGACCAGCCCAACACGCCCGGCGTCCACGATTCCGCCGCCGCAATCGAATTCGGCTGGAAGCTTCGGCTGTAGCCCTCGTCAGTCGAGGAAGTTGGTCCAGTCGTTTTCCAGCGCCCGATTGTCGTCGCGCGTCGTCAGGTCGTAAAGCCGGGGCGTGATGTTGAGCATCTGGCCGCCGTCGCGAGTCAAGGGCCGGAACTCAAACCGGGCACGGCTCTTGCTCGATCTCAGCAAGAACAGGTCGAGCGGGATGACCATATAGAAGCCCTTGTCGAAGCTGCCTTCGCCGAAATCCTTGGCCGAGACGTTGGTGAAGGTCGCGAAAGCGCCGACCCGGATGCCATTCTCGAACTGGCGCGAGATATCGAAGGTGGCGCCGCGGTCCTTCGCCAGATACTGGCCGATGTGCACCGCCGCCTGGAGATTATAGACCGGCAGGTCGTAGTAGAGCGACAGATGCCCGGTCACCGTCTGATAGTGCCGGAAGTCGAAGAGCACGTTGAAGTCGCGCTGCTTGACCCAGTTCACGTCCAGACCGATGGCGAACCGGCTGTCGAACGGCCGGTAGAGGACCTCGCCGCCGACACCGCCATACATCCATTCGAACAGGCCGACCGAGAAACGCGCGTAGACGTTCTTGATCGGATTGAACAGATAGTCGGCCTGCAACCGCGTTAGGCCGCTGCGGCCATGCTGCAGGTAATTCACCACGTCGCTCCGGACATGAGGCAACACGCTGTTGCTCTGGCGCGTGATGTGACTGAGATTGCCGAACAGGAACTTGTTGCCCGAGGCGCGCACCGAAAGGCCCGGCAAGATATCCACTTTGGCCGTGAGCACGGCCGAGACATCAGCCAGGTAGATGCCCTCATCCGGATCGCCGATATGCTGGCGGATGCCGGGCGACAGGGACCAGGAGAAGCGCGGATAGGCGCGCCCGTTCTCGACGCTGCCCTCGGGCAGGTCGAGCCCCGGATCGGGCGCCTCGGTCTTCGCGTTTGCCCAGATCTCCTCGGGACTGCCCTCCTGCTCTGACGCCTTCTCGAGATCGTGGCGGATGACGGTCACCTTGCTGGTGGCGACGCCATTCGCCATGCCGACCACAGTGATGGCCTCGACGCTCGGCGGCAGGTTGTTCGCCATCACCCGCGCGACGCGGCCGACATTGCGCGCCGGCTCGCGGAACGCCTCCTGGGAGATATAGACCACCGCCGAAAGGTCCGAGATATAGACGGCATAAGCCGTGTAGCCCTGGGCCTTGAGGCCTTTGAAGATGCGGCCGGGATAGTCCTCTGCGGATGCCGGGGCGGAGACTTTCTTCGATGGCTCCGCCTGGGCCGTCATCGTCGAGACCTCGACCCCGTTCAGCTTGGAGATCAATGTGACCCGCCCCACGGCACCGGCCGAAGCGTCGAGCGCATGCGCCGCCGCATCCCTATAGTCGCCGCTTGCCATCCAATAAGGCGCGTCCACCGTGACGGTCGCCCGCGCCGCGACACGATCCAGCCGAATGGACTGCACGGCAAATCCGGCGTTGGTCAAAGTGGCGGAAAGGCGCCGGTCCAGGGGCATGCGCGCGAACTCGCGCCGCGCGAAATCCTGCGCAGCCGCGTCGATTGCGGGCACCGGTGCCGGGGTCTGTGGCGACGGAGGGGTCGGCGCATTCTCGCTAGATGATTTGACCGGCGCGTTGCCGGCGGGTTGTTCGCGGCGCGGAACCACCGGCACGGGCGGCTGGTCGAATTTGGGCAGACCCCGGCTGTGAAGATTGAACCGGAAGGCGGTCCGGATCATCACCGAATTGCCCCGCTCGAAGGCAAGGCCGAGATCGAGCCAGGAGACCGGGCGGTAATCGATCCCGGCATTGAATGGGATCGATTCCTTCAGGTAATTACTGTGCGGCTCGGCCTTTTTCGGATTTGCGCCGTTGTATTCGAGCTTGAGGGTAAGGCCTTTGATTGGCGTGTGATATTCGACGCCGCCGAAGAATCCGATGTGCCGCCCGGCAAAGAAGTCGCCAATGAGTACCTTGCCGCCCTGGCCGACATCCGCATTGCGCTTCCCAAAACCAGGCAAAAAACGGAACGGATTGGGCAGGGAGCCGCGCGAGCCAAGATAGCCCCAGCCGAAGCCCCAGCTGAAATCGAAGTCGTAATAGCGTTTGCTCGCGACAATGTACTCACCGCTAAACAGGCCTGTGCCGATGAAATCCTGGAGCCCGACGGCCACCTCGGGGAACACATCGCCTTCCTTGAAGAGCCGGAATTTGAGATCGGCGCCACGGTCGAGATTGGTGCCGCCGCCGCGAAGACTCAGGATGTCTTTGAAGAACCGCCCCTGGGTCTGGGGTATCGGCGAGCCACCATTGGGCAGGTTCGTCGTGTCGGTATACCGGAAGGTCGCTTCGAGCCAGGGCAGGATCTGCCAGGTCATGTAGTAGCGGCGATAGGGATTGACGAAGGACGCGCCGATCTCGAATTGGCCGTCCGGTGCGAAGCGCGCTGTGCGGATCTGCAACAGGCCGATGCCGCCGTAATCGTTGGTGGTGTACTGGTCGCTCGCCTGGGCCATGGCCGGATGGGCATAGACCGCGACGACGCCAGTCGCAACGGCGGACAGAGCGCTTCGGGCGACCCGTCTCCCGCGCACGAACCTGGCCATATTGCGCCTGCCGTGCTGCTACTTTGCGATGACGGCGATGGAGGCGGCCGATACCGCGAGTTGGCTCATAATCTGCGTGATCGTCGTGGTGAGCTTCAACGCGTTGAGCGGTGTCGCATTCTTGGGTGCGACGATCGTGCTGCCCGGCGGCACGAGCGTCGAGGAGAAGTTCCACGCGCCGATCGGCGCCGGCTCTGCAGCTCCGTTCGGATAGACCACGAAAACACGCTTCTTGTCGGCGCCGCGCTGCAATCCGCCGGCTTCGGCAAGGTACTCCTTGACCGATTTGCCGGGCGTGAACTGCAGCGAACCCGGATTGAGGACGTCGCCGACGACGGTTACGAAATTCGGCCGCTTGGGCATGACGATCCGGTCCCCCGGCTCTAGCACGGTGTCGAGATCCTTGCGCACACGCAGCACCGCCGGGTCGGCCTCGATCACCATCCGGCCCACCGCTTCGGTCTGCTGAAGCTGCATGGAAATGTCGCGGACCGCACCAAGAGCCGTAGCATCCGCCTCACCTGCCAGAACGGCGCTGGTCAAGGCACTGGTCAATTCTCGCGCGCTGCGCTTGAAACCGTCCTCCTGGGCCCGCCGAACGCTCTGGCGCGTGAAAACAGCCGCGTATGGATAGGCCTGGGGCGTCAATCCACCGGCCCGTTCGATCAACTCGGACAACCGCTCGCCCTTGGTGATCGTATAAAGGCCAGGCCGAACGAATTCGCCGGATAGTTCGACCGCGCCCCGCTCCTGATCGCTCAGCAGAGAGTTAAACCGAATAATGCTGCCCGGATCGACCAACAGATTCGTCTGATCGAGATTGGACAGATTCACCATATGGCGCTGAAGCGTCGACGTCCCCTTCGACGTATCCTTCAAGGCCTGCATCAGTTCGACTTTGGTCAAATCGACCCGGTTGGTCAGTCCGCCTGCGACGGCGATGATTGTCTTCACATCCGTTTGGTCGGTTATCGGGTAGACCCCTGGATTCTGGACCTCGCCGTTGACCGAGACGATGTGCTCCAGAACGAAGCTCAAAATGGCCGGATCTTTGTTGTAGACATCCGGACAGGAGACAGCTGTCGGCTCGGTCTGACCGCCCTCCAGAATGACCGAGCGAATGACAGCGATGAAACGATCGGATCGCGTGTCCGAGACGAGCCGGCTCAAATGCTGAAGGCCGGTGCAGGTCCCCCCATAGTTGCCGGTATTGACGACCTGCCGAACACCGTTCGACACGAGAAAGGTCACGTCGTCTGCACCAAGCACGATGAGCTCGTCCTGGGCGTGCAAGGGCAGGTTTTCTGTGCCGTCAAGCACATGTTTCAGATTGACACCCTTAAGATGCTGCGCATGGGTGCCGGGATCAGTCGAGATCAGCACGGCGAAGGGCAGATACGGGTCGGGCTCGAAGATGTTCGTATTGGAGACCAGGTCACGCAAGGTCGGGGCGGCCGCCAGCGAACGCAGGCCGGGGACGGTGACATGCCCGTCCAGAGTCACGCCGCCGAGCAGGTTGTCGCGCGACCGCTGAACATGAATAACGTCGCCCGAATGCGCCTGGGCACGATCGATCGACACGTCATCCACCGTCTGGACGCCCGTCTGATCGAAGCGTTCGACGACGATGGTGAAGCCGCTCGGCCGCAGCGGCCCGCCGCCGAGCGTCAGGGCATCGCGCATGGATATCGGGTTGTCATTCGCAAGTTCATAAATGCCGCGGCGTTTGATGTCGCCCATAAGCGCAATGGTCGGGCCGATGACCGGGACAACGATTCGGTCACCTTCCTTGAGCGTCATGTTGACGCCGCTCTTGCCGAAAAGGAGATCGTACAGATCGACGGTCACGACCTTTCCACCGCGAAGGATCTGGATATGCCGCAACGAGCCGGTCTTCTTCACGCCGCCCGCCGCCATCAGCGCGTCGACAACGGTCGTTAGGCTGGTAAGCTGGTAGGAGCCCGGAGAATCGACTTCACCGGCAACAATGACGCCAATCGACTTGACCTTTCCCAAGGAGACATACACGTCGGTTCCAAGCAGCTCGGAACTGACCCGCGCCTCTACATCGCGCCGAAAATCGCCGAAGGTTCTCCCCGCCGCCGGGATCGGCCGCATATCGGGCAGGATAACCCGGCCCTCGCGGTCGACTTGGGTCGTGACCGACTTCGCATTTGTCCCGTGGAAGATCGCGACGATCTCATCGCCGATGCCGAGAATATAGCTGTCCGGAACGGCGCCGTTGAACACGCCGTTCGACTCGATTCGAGCTGGCATTCTCGAACATGTCGTAGCCAAACTGTTGCAGATAGACCTTCGTTCGATGACAAAAGTCCAATTCGGTAGACGAAAGCTCCATCTCGACCCGAATTTTGTCTTCCGGCCGAAGTGGCTTGGACATGGCCAAACCGGATGAAGAATTGGTTCGAGTGCTCGAAGTCGCGTTGGCCGAGTTAGCAGAGTTAATGGAATTTGGAGAATTGGCGTAGGCAAGACTGTCTGGCAGTTGAGAATCTGCGCTTATGTTGCCGGCGCAATAGTTCTGCCGGTCGATAATTTGTTGGAGTCGCTGCTGTTTGAGCCGGTCGGCAAGCATCTGACTCTGAATGGCCGTTTGCGAAAACTGGTCCAAACCCTGAAGTACGGAGTTGCCCAGCTCCAATTGACGATTGTTTGCGTTCGTGCCGCTCTGACCTTGGTTCCGCGACAGATCGACGGGAGAGGGTGAATTCGTCGTGCTACCCGGCTGCTGGTTTTGCAAGTATTGTTGCAGCAGTTGGGAGCTGCCCGTCGGCAGGTTGTTGAGGTCTTGAGCAAAGGAGGCCCCCGTCGCGCCGCCGAGCAGCCAAAGCGCGACTGCGGTTATAACGCGTGCGACCTTGCGCCGGCGCCGCTTTGCTGCAATTCCTGTGATCATGTCACGCTCTAACGAGTTGGCTTTCGAATGACTTCGACAATGCTTTCGAGGCGGGCCGTGCTTTCGTCAGCGGCGGGGCTTCTGGCGGCGGGTTGTGCCGGGAATCCGGTGCTTCAAACCATAGAATCGGCTGCGGCGCGCGCGACGGGAATGCCGCGGGACATCAAGATCGATCGGGCGACGATCGCGAAAATACCATACGCCACGATCCAGGCAAGATTTGGCGGCGGACCGACCGCCCTCCTGGTTCTCAACGCCTATGACGGCGAAACGCTCGAATGGACCGACAACGACAAAAACCTGCTTGCGACCCGGTCCGGCAGGCTCGTAAAAACTGTCGGCTTTCGCGAAGATCTGCGTCGCGTCGCATTCGAAGGCGCCGACCCGCTCGCTGAGGCGCCGCAACGTCTCGGCGCGCCGGCCGACTTTTCCATGCGATACGATCTCATGGCCTCCACGCTCGACGTCGTCCAACTCGCCTCGCGCCTCGAACGCGTCGTCGACGAGACGATCACCATCGCGGAGGTCGATTTCAAGACCACCCGGCTGCGCGAACGCTGCAACGCCACCTCGGCCAAATGGTCTTTCAACAACGACTATTGGGTGGATATCTATGACGGCTTCGTATGGCGTAGCCGGCAACATTTTGCCAAATCGCTGCCGCCGCTGACGATCGAGGTTTTGAAACCGGCCGCGTGAAACCTGAACGTCGGACGCCGTCATTGCGTGCCGGTCGTCGAATTCGTCGAGCTGGTCTCATTCTGGCCATTGGCCGCCAGGAATGCCGCGACGGCACCGCCTGCGGCAATCGTGCCGAGCACCAGGGCCTGGGTCAGGCTATGGGCAGGCGGAATATAGGGTGGCGGCTGACTCCCTTCGTCCTGGGATTGGCCGGACGCGTTGCCCGATTTGGCCTTGGGCCCGTTCGCCATGACGCTCCCGCCGGTGCCGACGGCGGCCCGTTGCGGCGATACGTCCTCGGCATGGGCGACGCAGGTGCCCGCCATCAGCACCACCGCGACGGCGACGCACAAAACATTCCTCAACTCGGCCATGACGGAGCCAACTCCATGAAAAACGATAACCGGGGCGATTACCCGAGGTCCCCCCGATGCGACCGGCGAATCCCGCCGAAACACTGGGCCAAACATGGTAACCAGGCGCTTAAGACGAGCCAAAGATAAGCGCTTTCTGGCAAGCGAGTAAAGCTGGGCTTTGCGGGCGTGAAAATCCACCCGATCCTGCCCGCTTTTCGCGGCTAAGGGGAACGGTGCTCTGGCGATCGAGAAAAGCGTAAATCGCCGCGAGCGCCTTGTCGTCCCGCAACACGTCATGGATGTGGCCTCTTGGCAGAACCAGGGACCGTAACTCCGGCCTCGTGCCGAAATAGGCGCCGCAATCGCCCGCCTGATTGACCGTGTGGTCGGAATCGTACCAGGGATCCTCCTTATGAACGATCGCCAGGATCGGCTCGTCGTCCGGCGCGGAGAGACCGCGGATCAAGGGTCCTCCATGGCAGGTCCATTGGGCGATAATCCGCGCCTTGAACTCACCGCCGCGGTAAAGTGCCGCGGCCACACCGCCCTCGCTGGCACCGACCAGGAACAGGTTCTTGCGGTCCACCCAGGTCAGCGCCGGTATCTGGTCGAGGGCATAACCGATCTCGGCCTGGCGGAAATCATAGACGAAGGTATTGTGGCCGCCGGTCTGCGTCTTGGGGTCGCACTGCCAGGGCCGCCAGCGCCGCGCCATGCTGTCCGGCGCGATAACCGCATAGCCGTGCTCGGCGAGCCGCCGGACAAAACCCTCGTCGCCCGAGCCGAGGCCGGTGCAACCATGCAAATACACGACGGTCGGAAACCGGTGCATATCCGCCGCCCGCAGAGAATGGTTGCGGAGCAGGTCGTCCATCCGGGCAACGACCGGTGGGTCGCCATCCATGCGCGGGAAGCGCCACCAGAGCCCGGTCCCAGGTGAGCTGGAGATCGGAGGGCCCGTGGAGACTCGTGGAGCCCGCGCAGCCTGCGAGCAAGCCCACTCAGCGCAAGGGTCAGCATCCATTGACGGGCCGTGACCAGCATCACAATGGGTCCGTCGACATCATCGCGCCGCTCTCGACCCACCATCCGGGGTTACCGTCGGCGATCTGCCTGGCGACCCGCTTTGCGGCAGCGGTGTCGGCGAACAAGCCGAAGCAGGTCGGCCCACTGCCGGAGAGCCGCGCCAGAAGGCAATCGGGGGTCTTCGTCAGCGCATCGAGGACGGCGGCAATCTCGGGCACCAGCCGCACGGCCGTGGGTTCGAGATCGTTGCGCCGCGTGCGCAACATGGCGGCGAGGTCGGCCGGGCTTTCAGGCGCGTCGGTCAGCGGATCCCCAGAGGTATAGGCCGAGCCTGTCGAGGCATAGGCCCGGAATACGTCGGCGGTGAGCAACGGCATGCCGGGATTGGCCAGAACGACGGCGCAGGCCGGGAGAGCGACCGCCGGCAGGATATGCTCGCCGATCCCGGACACCTGGATCGGGGCAGAGTGGAGGCAGGGCGGCACATCGGCGCCGAGACGTGCCGCAAGGGCGCTCAACTGGTCCGCCGTTGCACCGATGCCCCATAACGCGTTCAAGGCTCGGAGCGTCGCGGCGGCGTCCGCCGAGCCGCCGCCGATGCCGGACGCAACGGGAAGAGACTTTGTTAGCCGGATATCGGCACCGCAACGCGCCGCCTCCCCGAGTTCGCCGAGAGCCCTGGCGGCTTTCATCACCAGATTGTCGGGGCCGTTCGGAAGACGGCCGGCGAACGGTCCGTCTATCGTGAGGCGAACACCGCCTTCCGACGCGCGGACCTCGACCCTATCGCCGACATCGACGAAGGCGAACAGGCTGTCGAGCAGGTGATAGCCGTCGGGCCTGCGCCCGGTGACATGGAGATAGAGATTGATCTTGGCCGGCGCGAGCCGCGAGACGGGGTCGAGCGCCATGAGTTGTCCGATGTCGGCCGCGCCGTCAGCTGCCTTGCTTGTCGCCGCTCTTGAGCCCACGCTTCAACTTCTCTTCGACCGTCGCGGCGAGCGCGCTGTCCGGCTTCATGGCGAGGGCATGACGCCACTGGAACCGCGCTTCGAGATGCCGGTTCATCATCCAATAGGCGTCGCCGAGATGATCGTTGATCGTCGGATCCTCGGGATGGAGCAGCACGGCGCGCTCCAACTGCTCGATCGCGCCCTTATAATCGCCCCGGCGGAATTTGAGCCAGCCCACGCTGTCGACGATATAGCCGTCGTCGGGCAGAAGCTCGGCGGCGCGCATGATCATCTGGGCCGCGCGATCGAGATTCGTGCCGCGCTCGATCCAGGAATAGCCGAGATAGTTCAACACCAAGTGGCTGATCCGGCTTGAGCTCGAGCGCGTGGAGAAAGTCCTTCTCGGCCAGGTCCCACATCTTGTCGCGCTCGAAGGTGATGCCGCGGGCGTAGAACAGCGTCCAGTTCTGGGCGGCCTCGGGATGCAGGCTCTTGATCGCGCGGTCGTAAAAGTCCGGGCCTCGGTATAGCGTTCCTTTTCTCCGCAGCATGTCGGCGATGCCGGTGAGCGCGTCGAGATCGTCCGGGTGCTGCATGACCAGCGGTCTTGAGAAGCGCGATCGCGTCGTCGGTCCGGTCGGTCTGGTTGAGGATGAAGGACACGCGCAGCTGGGCATTCCAGCGCAGCGGCGAATCCGGGCCGATCGCCTGATATTCCTGGAGCGCCGTATCCAGCCGGTTCTGCCGCTGCAACAAATCGCCGAGCAGGAGATGGGCATCGGCGAAATCGGGCTTCAGGAAGGTCGCGAGCCGGAGATAGATCGCCGCTGGTCCCGACGAATCGCCGAGCGCCAGCGAGCTTGCGATCGAGAACAGAACATCCGCCGCGCCGTCCGCCGCCGTGTTGATCAGCCGCGCCGGCGTCTTCTTGGCCTGGAGCTTGGCCAGCGCGTCGGTCAGAATCGGGTTGGATTGAAATTTCTTGGAATAGGTCTCGAGCAGACGCCTTGGCGCGCGAGTCCGCGCCCGTCCGCGCCAGGAAATAGGCATAGGAAAGGACATCGATCAACTGCACGCCGGAGTCGCTGCCGACGACCTTTTCATAGGCCTCGGCCGCCTTGTCGTTCTGGCCGCCGAAATCATAGATCAGCGCGGCATTGGACTGCTGGAACGGCGCATAGGCATGGTTCTTGTCGAGCTGGTGCAGCTCCTTGATCGCGTCGTCGGTCTTGCCTTGGCCGGCCATGATCCAGGCGCGGACCAGCGGCAGGGTCAGCGTCCCGAAACCGGCATCGGGTGAGGCCGCGATGCGGTCGAGCGCGGCGTCGAAGCGCTTCTGGCGGATGTCGTCGGTCAGCAGGACCAGCCGCGCAATGCCCTGCGACGAGCTCTTGCTGTCCAGCCGCTTGGCGAGCTGCACCGCATCGTCAAAGCGGCCGTCGGCCACGACGGAGGAGAACGCGCGCTCCAGAAGGTCCTGATTGTCGGGATCGCTTTCGAGCGCCTTCAGATAATATTCCGAGGCCATCCGGGAATTGTTGATGGCGCTCGCATAGCGACCGGCGAGATAGCTGCCGAACAGGTCGTTCGGCGTCGGGGCGGGCGCGGCGCGGCGATCGCCGGTACGACGAAAGCCGCCGCAGCAGATCAAGCCGGCGAGCGCATGGTATCGCAATCTCCCGCCCCAGGTCCGAGGTTGCGATCCGGCTCGTCCGTCAACGTGAAATTTCGGCATCTTTCCTTTGCTCGTCCCGTCGCGAGGTCGCGCCGAGACATAGGTATCCGGTTATAGAGTTGAGCAACAACCTGCCATGCGTCAATAAAAGATCGGTTTAGACGCGCGCGCCGAATGAGCTAGGCGCGGCAAAGGGTCGCGGCACCGTGTCACATATTGGGATAGTTCGGGCCCGCCGCCGCCTTCCGGCACCACCCAGACGATATTCTGGGTCGGGTCCTTGATGTCGCAGGTCTTGCAGTGGACGCAGTTCTGCGCGTTGATCTGGAGCCGCGGATTGCTCCGTCTTCGTCGCGCACGATCTCATAGACATTGGCCGGGCAATATCGCTGCTCCGGCGCGTCATATTTCGCGAGATTGATCTCGATCGGCACCGACGGGTCCTTGAGCGTCAGATGGACCGGCTGATCCTCCTCGTGATTGGTGTTCGAGATGAAGACCGAGGACAGCCGGTCGAAGGTGATGACGCCGTCGGGCTTGGGATAGGCGATCGGCTTGCATTCGGCGGCGGGCAGCGTCGCCGTATTGTCGGCATGGTTCTGCAAGCGTCCAGGGCACCAGGAAGCCGAAGCCCAGAGTAATGCAGCCACATGTCGAGCCCGCCATAGAGCGTGCCGGGCAAGATCCCCCAATTGAGCGCGGGCCGGGCGTTGCGGACCCTATGGAGGTCCTTATAGATCCAGGAGCGCTCGAAGGCTTCGGGATAGGCGGTCGAGCTCCTCGCGGCCTTCCGAGCCCGCCGGAGACCGCCGCGAAGGCCGCCTCGGCGGCGAGCATCCCGGACTTCATCGCGTTGTGCGAGCCCTTGATCCGCGGCACGTTGACGAAGCCCGCCGAGCAGCCGATCAGCGCGCCGCCGGGAAACACCAGCTTCGGGATCGACTGCAGCCCGCCCTCGTTGATCGCCCGCGCGCCGTAGGCAGACGCGCTTGCCGCCTTCGAACATCGGGCGGATTGCGGGATGGGTCTTGAAGCGCTGGAATTCCTCGAAGGGCGAAAGATAGGGATTGCGGTAGTCGAGCCCGACGACGAAACCGACCGCGACCTGATTGTCGTCCAGATGATAGAGGAACGAGCCGCCGACCGGTCTCGCCGTCCAGGGGCCAGCCCTGGCTGTGCATCACCGCGCCGGGACGGTGCTTGGCGGGATCGATCTCCCACAGCTCCTTGATGCCGATGCCGTAGGTCTGCGGCTGGCGGCCGGCTCTCAGATCGAACCGGTCGATAAGCTGGTGGGTCAGCGAGCCGCGGCAGCCCTCGGCGAAGAAGGTGTATTTGGCATGGAGCTCGATGCCGGGCTGATAGGACGGCTTGTGGCTGCCGTCCTTGGCCACGCCCATGTCGCCGGTCGCCACGCCCTTGACGCTGCCGTCCTCGCGGTAGAGCACCTCGGCGGCGGCGAAGCCGGGGAAGATCTCGACGCCGAGCGCCTCCGCCTGCTCGGCGAGCCAGCGGCAGACATTGCCGAGGCTGACGACATAACTGCCCTTGTTGCTCATCAGAGGGCGGCATCAGGAAATGCGGGATCGAGAAGCCGCCCTTCTCGGTCAGGATCAAATGGGTGTTCTCGCGTCACCGGGACCGTGACGGGCGCGCCCTTGTCCTTCCAGTCGGGGATCAGCTCGTTCAGCGCGATCGGATCGATCACCGCGCCCGAGAGGATATGCGCGCCGACCTCGGAGCCCTTCTCGATGCACGCAGACGCGAGACCTCGCTGCCCGGCCTCGGCGGCCAGTTGACGAAGCGGATCGCAGCGGCGAGGCCGGCAGGGCCGGCGCCGACGATCACCACGTCAAATTCCATGGATTCGCGTTCCATCGTCACCCCTTCTCCGCCCCCAATAGCCGGCCGAGGCCGCGTCCTCGAACGGGCTCGAATCACAGTTAACAGAGTCGGGCCTCGAGCCGGCAGATGCAACTCGGAAAGCGAAATGTCCAATCAAACGATCGAATGAGACGGTCCGCCGACGATCCTACCGATGTTAGTGGCGGGGATAAAGGGTGCGGCGATTGATCCCGTCCGCCGGTCTGGAGCCCGACGCCTATCCATGCTATGCAGGCGGTCATGTCCGAAACCGAGCCGACCCGCCGAGCCGAGATGCGTCCCGCAGACGCGCTGCGCTGGTATCTCGAGGCCGGCGTCGACGAAGCGATCGCCACGGAGCCCGTCGACCGGTTCAACCTGCCGGAGCCGAAGCCCCAGCCCAAGCCGGAGCCAAGACCCGCCGCACTGCCGCCGCCCGAGCGCTTCGCCGAAGCCTCGCCATCGTTCCGTCCCGCCGCGCCCAAGCCGAAGCCGGCGACATCCGGCGTGCTCGAATCGGCGGATGTCACCGCCGCAGCGCGCGCGATCTGGCGCAATCCTGCCGGACGCTCGCCGAGCTCAAGGCGGCGATCGCGGGTTTCGAGGGCTGTCCCCTGAAGAAGACAGCGATGAACACCGTCTTCGCGGACGGCAATCCCGAAGCCGGGCCTCATGTTCGTCGGCGAAGCGCCGGGCGCGGACGAAGACCGCCAGGGCCTGCCCTTCGTCGGCCGCGCCGGGATGCTTCTCGACAAGATGCTGGCCGCGATCGGCCGCGACCGGACGAGCGCCTATATCTCCAACATCCTGCCCTGGCGGCCGCCGGGCAACCGCACGCCGACACCTAACGAGACCACGATCTGCCTGCCGTTCATCCGGCGCCATATCGAGCTTGCGAAACCGAGGTGATCGTCTTTCTCGGCGGCACCTCGGCGGCGACCTTGCTCGACCGCCGCGAGGGAATCACCAAGCTCAGGGGCCGCTGGTTCGACTATAACGGCGTCGCCGGCGATGCCGACCTATCATCCCGCCTATCTCTTGCGCCAACCCGCCCTCAAGCAACTTTCTTGGCGGGATTTCCTTGAGATTCGCAAGAAGATGGACGTCATGACGTCAGACTAACAAGATCTTGTGTCCCCAGAAATTAACCATAATCCACGGAATTGTTGAGAAATCACAGCGAATCAGCGTAGAGTTTTGGCTAAGGGCGAATGGCCTAAAGGCATGGCGCACCTAACGAATTGGTAAGTCAGGCCTGCTATAAGAATGGCTTGCCCCCCGGAGACGGTTGACGAGGCGGATGAGTACACGATTGGTGAGGGACTGTGGGCTGGGGGCAACCCCGGGGCTGACAAGGCGGTTTGTGCGGACGGCATGTGCCGTCGTCGGCCTGATTGGCGCCATGGCCGCATTCGGCGGCGCGACCCATTACATTCGAACGGCCTCGGCCATGGTCATCGACCGGCCCCCTGGCCTCGCGAGCGACGACTGGGAGCAGGACGTCTCGGTTCCCGTGCCGCTGTCCGACAAGGACATCGATCTCTATAAGAAGATTTTCGCGCTGCAGGAAAAGGCGCAGTGGACCAAGGCCGACCGGCTGATCAAGAAGCTCGACAACCCGCTCCTGATGGGCGAGGTCAAGTACCAGCGTTATATGCATCCGACCGGCTATCGCTCGTCCTATCACGAGCTGGCCGGATGGCTGAAGGATTACGCCGACGAGCCGGGCGCGACCCGCGTCTATAAGCTCGCGCTTCGCCGCCATCCCCGCGGCGCGCGGATGCCGAACCGTCCGGTCGCCGCCAATGCCATCCGCACCGCGCTTCGCGACATCGATTCCGACGACAATACGACGAGCCGGTCCCTGTCGCGTCAGGCGGCCCATATCCATTACCTCGTCGCCCGCGACTTGCGCGCCGGCCGGCCCGACCGCGCCGAGAAGCAGCTCGTCGCCGCCGAAAAGACCCAAACGCTGACCGGCCAGGATCTCGCCGACGAATATGGCGACGTCGCCGAGGGCTATTTCTTCAAGGTCAACGACGCCAAGGCCCTGGCACTCGCCGACCACGCCTCCGACCTCGCTCCCGGCCAGGTGGTCAAAGCCGACTGGATCGGCGGCCTCGCGGCCTGGCGCAGCAAGAAATACGAAGCGGCGGCGGATCACTTCGAAGCGATCACGACCTCGAACGATACCTCGCAGTGGCTGATGTCCGCCGGCGCCTTCTGGGCAGCCCGCGCCAATCTGGTGGCGCGCCGGCCCGAGCGGGTCAATCCGCTCCTGTCGATCGCGGCGGCCTATCCGCGCACCTTCTACGGCCTGATCGCCACGCGCCAGCTGGTTCAGGACATCAGCTTCGCCTGGGACAAGCCGCCGCTCGAGCAGAACCAGCTCGACCAGATCATCAATCTCGAAGGCGTACGGCGCACGATCGCGCTCGTCGCCGTCGGCCGGACCAGCCTTGCAGAGCAGGAGCTGCGCCTCGCCTGGGGCCGCAGCGATCCGGCGCTCGGACCGGCGCTTCTCGGCCTCGCCACCAAGCTCGATCTCCCGGCGAGCCAGCTCACCTTGAGCGACGATATCGCCCAGCTAATCGGCGTTGCCTATGACAGCGCGCTTTATCCGACGCCGAATTGGACGCCGGACAGCAACAACTACGGCGTCGACCGGGCGCTGATCTACGCCCTGATCCGCCAGGAATCGCGGTTCAACGCCAATGCCAAGAGCAGCGTCGGCGCGCGCGGATTGATGCAGCTCATGCCGCGAACGGCGAGCTGGATCGCCCAGGACCGTACGCTCCGCTGGCGCAACAACACAAAGCTCTATACCCCGGATGTCAATCTCGAGATCGGCCAGAAATACGTCCATCACCTGATGGAGCTCGACCAGCCGGGCGACAATCTGCTGCTCCTGCCGGTCGCCTACAACGCCGGGCCGGGCAATCTGCAGCGCTGGCTCCGGCGCTACGATGTCGGCGACGACTGGCTGCTCTTTATCGAGAGCATCCCGGTGCGCGAGACCCGGAACTATGTCGAGAAGGTGCTGGCGAATTTCTGGATCTACCGTTCGCGGCTCGGCCAACCGACGCCCTCCCTCGACTCCTTGGCCGAGGGCGACACGCCGCGCTATGTTGAAGTCGACGGCGATAAATCGTACACATCGGCACAAGCAACCACGACGGGTCTTGTGCCGGTAAATGCCAAGTACTAAGCCGAAGCGCGACTTTCTTCCGGTTCAAATCGCAATCTTGACGGTGTCCGACACCCGGACACTGGCCAACGACGATTCCGGCGACATCCTGGTCGAGCGCCTGACCGCCGCCGGGCATAAGCTCGCCGCCCGCACGCTGATCAAGGACGATGCGATGGCGGTGCGCGAGCAGATCCGCGCGTGGATCGGCGATCCCGCCATCGACGTCGTGATCACGACCGGCGGCACCGGGCTCACCGGCCGCGACGTTACGGTCGAGGCGATCGAACCTTTGTACGAGAAGAAGATCGACGGCTTCGGCGAACTCTTCCGCATGCTGAGCTATCAGACCATCGGCACCTCGACGATCCAATCCCGCGCGACCGCCGGCGTAGCCGGTGGAACCTATCTCTTCGCCCTCCCCGGTTCCCCCGGCGCCTGCCGCGACGGCTGGGACAAGATCCTGAAAGAACAGCTCGACATCCGCCACCGCCCCTGCAATTTCGTCGAGCTCATGCCTCGGCTGCAGGAGCATTTGAAGGGCTGATCGCCCCGTCCCCGTCATCGCGAGGCACAAAGCGCCGCGGCGATCCAACCATCCTGGATTGCTTCACTCCGTTCGCAAAGACGCGGCTAATCCCGCCAAGCTCGATAATCTTCGCCCGTATCGATATCCGTCAACGGATCCAACAGCGCGACCTTTCGGCTCTTCGCATTGGCCATCGTATCGGCAAGCGCATGAGACGAGGACCAGCGGACGGATTTGAACAGCCCGCGCGCAAGGCGCGCGTAACGCATGCCGACCAGCCAATAGCCGCCGTCGGTGCTGGGGCCGAAGACGAGATCGGCCTGGGCGAGATCGCGGAAAGCCGTCTCGATATGACTCCGCCTGACCGCCGGGATATCGGCTCCGATCAGGACCGCCGGACCGGGCGGCATGGCGGCGAAGGCGCGGGCCATACGCGCGCCGAGATCGCCGTGGCCCTGGGCCATGCGGGGGATCGCGGTGGGCCAGAAGCCGGCGCGGTTGGCGAATTCATCGGGAGTGACGGCGAGCCACAATCGCCAGGATGCGCGGCCCGAGAGCCGCCGCAGCATCAGACGCGTCGTGTCCCGATAGAACCGCCATGCCTCGTACTGACCGATATCGCGGGCGAGCCGCGTCTTGACCGCCCCCAACCGCGGCGCCTTGACGAACAGGATGAGGTGCCGCGGCGCTCACG
This sequence comes from uncultured Alphaproteobacteria bacterium, assembly GCA_963732795.1. Lineage (GTDB taxonomy): Bacteria > Pseudomonadota > Alphaproteobacteria > CAVTAV01 > CAVTAV01 > CAVTAV01. The sequence goes on from CAVTAV010000006.1 coordinate 20,035, forward strand.
TCAGCCATAGAGCCGGACGAGATTGCGCGGCGGCACTCCCACGAAATAGAGCCCGAGGCAGAGCAGATTGCGCGCCGAGCGCTTGAAATAGCCTTCTTCCTTGTAGCGCGCGGCGGAGGTCACGGCAGGCGTGTCCAGTATCAGGAAGCGGCCGTTGAGGCGGCGCATGAAATCGACATCCTCCATCAGGGGCAGCGCCTCGAAGCCCCCAACCACCTTATAGAGCACGCGATGGATCAGGAGACCCTGGTCGCCATAGGGCAGATCGAGCACCCGGTTGCGCCAGTCCACCATCCGCTCCAGCCGCCGCGCCTCGGGAGAATCGTCGTCAAGCGCGAAGCGGAACACGGCCGCGCGCAACCGGTTGTTGGGCTCGGCCATGAAATTCGCGACATCGCCTTTCCAGTTGGGGCCAAGCCGCGTATCGGCATGGAGAAAGAGCAGCCAGTCGGTCTCGGCCGCCTTGGCGCCGGCGATGAGCTGGCCGCCCCGGCCGCGCGCCGATTCGACGACCCGGGCGCCGCTCGCTCGAGCGATATCCGCGGTCTGGTCCGTCGAGCCGCCATCCGCTACGATGACCTCGCAGTCGGGATCGCCGGTGAACGGCACGATCGCCTCGCGGATCGTCGCGGCGGCATTGTAGGTCGGGATGATGACGGTGATCATGATTGCGTTATGCCATAGAACGCCGCGCCGCCAAACCGCCGCGATCAGGCTTCCAGGATGTCGGCCACGAGGCCGTCGACGGCGCGGGTTCCGTCGAGGCGCAGAACCGGACAGGGCAGCCGCGCGAGCCAGGCATTGTGCATCGGCAGGCTGCGGCCCTCTCGGGTTCCCTCGTCATAAGCGGCGGCCCATTCGAGGAAGGACTTCACATTGTCATGCATCGCGCCGCCGGGCCTGACGGCCTCCTCGCCGAACTCCGCCGTCTCGCGCCGGCGCAGGCGATCGATCCGAACCTCCGTCGGGCAATAGAGAAAAATCACCGCGTCGAACAACGGAATGAAACGGTCGCCCCACAGCATGAGCGACCCCGACACGACCCAAGCCTCGGAGCCGAACAACGCCTCGGCCATGAGGCGTTGCCGGTCATCCGCCGGCCGCGCCTTCTGATAAGGCGGATCGGTCGGCAGCCAATAGAAATCGTCGGTGTCGAAATGCGGGATTCCAAGCCGCGCAGCGAGCGCCTTGCCGAGCGTGGTCGTCCCCGAGCCGGACGCGCCGGAGATGTGAATCCGCCGGGTCATCAATCGCCACGGGGCGTGCCGTCCGCGTTGAGGACATCGACGATATAGGCGGCGGCGTCCTGGATATCCTGCTGACGCAACGTGTCCTTAAAGGACGGCATCTGGTTCCGGCCCTCGGTAATCGTGTTGACTGCGTTGGCAAAATCCTTGACGCCTGCGAGAGGCTTGCCATTGTGGCCGCCTTCGCCGCGTTGGCCATGGCAAATGCTGCAGGTCTCGTGAAAGACCACCGCACCGCGATCGAGGTCGATCTCGGCGGCGTCAATCGGCGCCTCGGCGGATTCGCTCACCTCCTCGGTGGAGGACGGCGCGACCGGTCCCATGGTTCCTTTGAGCGAGAACAGCCAGACATTGTCGCCACGGGCCGACGACATGAAGAGATTGCCGGCGGCATAGACCACGACCATCTCCTCGCCCTTGTATTCGAAGATGCTGGCAGGCGCGTTCACCCCGGCCCCGGTCTGAAACTCCCATAAGCGCCGGCCGTTCGAGGAATCGAGCGCCGTCAGGCGGCCGTCATTGCGGCCCAGAAAGACCAGTCCGCCGCCGGTCGCCACCGACCCGCTATAGCATTGGTCGAACAAGCGCCGTTGCCAGGCGAGCTTGTTGGTCTGCATGTCGAGAGCCGCGATCATGCCGAAGGAATAATAGGGCGACCCTTGGAAGGCGCTGCCGATATATTCCTTGCCGACCGCGACCTTCCCCATGTCTTTCGTGCCGCCCTGATAGAGGCCGACCTGGTCGGTGGCGCAGACATAGAGAAGATTTGTGGTCGGATCATAGGAGCTTGGCGGCCAGTTCGCGCCGCCTCCCGGGCCAGGACGGACCACCGTGGGCGTCGTCCAATAGGGCGTGAATATCCGTCCCTGGTTCACGAGGTCATAGTCCTCGGTCGCGACATCGACCGAATGCGGCATCACCGGATCGCCCTTGGGATAGGGCTGGGTCGGCGACGTCGCCTGGCGGGGCTCCTGCGGAACCTTGCGCTCCTTTATGCCGAGGAGCGGCTTGCCGGTGACCCGGTCCAGGATATAGGCCCATCCGGTCTTGCTGACCTCGGCCAACGCCTTGCTCATCCGGCCCTTGATCTTGACGTCGAACAGGGTGACCGGGCTCGGCGCGTCGTAGTCCCAGATATCGTGATGGACCTGCTGGAAATGCCAGCGATACTCCCCGGTATGAACATTGAGCGCGACGATCGAATCGGTAAACAGATTGTCGCCGGGCCGCGCGGCGCCGTTGAAGTCTGGCGAGGGATTGCCGGTCGAGAAATAGATCATGCCCAGATCCGGATCGACCGCTGGCGTCTGCCAGACCGGCGCGCCGCCGCGCTTCCAGGCGTCGCTGTCCTGGGGCCAGGTATCGTGGCCGACCTCGCCAGGCCCCGGAATCGTGTGGAACGTCCAGACCAGCGCGCCGGTCTTGGCGTCATAGGCCTTGACCTGACCCCGAATGCCGTATTCGCCGCCCGCGAAGCCGGTGATGACCAATGCCGTCGTAATACAAGGGCGCGCTTGTGATGGTGTAGCCGTCCTGCCAGCGTTCGGCCTGGATCGACCACACGACAGCGCCCGTCGTCTGATCGAGCGCGACCATCTTGCCGTCGAACCGCCCGACGAACACCTTGCCGTCGCCGAGCGCCACGCCCCGACTGGTCCAGCCGCAGCAGACCGTCGTCATGTCGGGATCGAGCTTGGCCTGATATTTCCACAGCGTCTTGCCGGTCTCGACGCTGAGCGCGAACACGTCGTCGGCGCCGGTGACGATATAGATCACGCCGTCATAGACGATGGGCTGGGCCTCGCCGGAAAATTGCTGCCCCACGCCCGAGCCGTCGAGATGGGTGCGCCAGACGCCCTTGAGCGTCTTGACGTTGTCCCGGTTGATCTGATCCAGGGGCACGTAGCGCTGGTTGAACACCGTGCCGCCATTGGTAATCCAGCCGTCCTTCGCGCCTGCCTTCAGCGCCGCGCCCGAAAAGGCCGGGGCGGGACGCATGGCGTCGGCCGACCACGTGCGCCCGATCGAAAGCGCGAAGCCGGCGGCGACGCAAAGCCCCGCCGCGAGATAGCTTGTACGCCGTGTGGTCATGTCACAACGCGCGGTCATTTCTCTGCCTTGTTTCCCGTCTTGTCGGCCGTTTTGGGCTCGTCCTTGTTCAGCACGTCCACGATATAGGTCGCCACGTCCACGATGTCCTGGTCGGTAAAGACGCCCTTGAAGGCCGGCATGTCGTTCCTGCCGTTGGTCACGACATTGACGATTGTCGGGACGTCATGCAGCTCCTTGAGCGACTTGCCGCCATGGGTGCCGTAGCCGTCGGGGCCGTGGCAGAAGACGCAGCCGTTGGAATAAACCTGTCCGCCCGTATAGGTGTCGCCCTTCTTGAGCGCGGCGGTATCGGTTTTCGCGGCGGCCGCTGCCGGCGCGGCGGCCTGCTCGCTGACGGGTCCGAGCGTGCCGTCGAGCGAGAACAGCCAGAGATCGTCGCCGTGCTTGCTGCCCATGATCAAATTGCCCGCGGAATAGGCCACGACCATCTGCTTGCCGTTATGCTCGAAGATACTCGGGCTGGCATTCGCGCCCGCGCCGGTCTGGAACTCCCAGAGCGGCTTGCCGGTCGAGCTATCAAACGCCATGAAGCGTCCATCGTTCCGGCCGAGAAAGATCAACCCGCCTTTGGTCACCGCCGAACCGCTATAGCACTGGTCGCCCCATTGCCGCCGCCAGGCGAGCTTGTTGGTGGTGACGTCGACCGCCGCGAAGATGCCCAAGGGCTTTTGCGGCGCCATCTCCGGCCCGCCCCGGATCTGGCCGCCACGAAAAAGCTGAATCTGCTGAGTGGCGCAGACGAACAGCAGATGCTTTTCGGGGTCGTAGGAGCTTGGCGGCCAATTCGCCCCGCCCGCCAGGGACGGCGTGATCGGCACCTTCTTGTCGAAATAGGGCGTAAAGATGCGGCCGTGATTGACGAGGTCGTATTTCTCGAGATCCATCGGGACTTCGTGAGGCACGATGGCGTCGCCGACGGGATAGGGCTGGGTCGCGGCGGTGGCCTGGCGCGGCTCCTGAGGGACCGGCTTCTCCACGACGCCGACGAGCGGCTTGCCGGTCTCGCGGTCGAGGATATAGGCCCAGCCGGTCTTGCCGACCTCGACCAGACCCTTGCGCATCCTGCCGTCGATCATCGTGTCGAACAGGATCACCGGATTGGGCGCGTCGTAATCCCAGAGATCGTGATGTACCTCCTGGAAATGCCATTTGTATTTGCCGGTCTTGGCGTCGATCGCGACGATCGAGGAGGTGAACAGATTGTCGCCCGCGCGGTCAGCGCCGACAAAGTCCGGCGCGGCGTTGCCAGTCGAGAAATAGATCAGCCCGAGCTCGGGATCGACGGCCGGCGTCTGCCAGAGGGGCGCGCCGCCATGCATCCAGGCGTCATTGTCCTGGGGCCAGGTATCGTGACCGATTTCGCCGGGACCGGGGATGGCGTTGAAGGTCCAGATCAGCTTGCCGTTCTTGGCGTTATACGCTTTCACCTTGCCGCGAATGCCGTATTCGCCGCCGGCGAAGCCGATGATCACCATGCCGTTGTAATACAAGGGCGCGTTGGTGATGGTGTAGCGGTCCTGCCAGCGCTCGGCCTGGACCGACCAGATCTCCTTGCCGGTCTTCTGATCGAGCGCCACGAGCTTGCCGTCGAGCTGGCCGACGAAGATCTTGCCCGCCCCGAGCCCGACGCCCCGGCTGGTCCAGCCGCAGCAGACGGCGTTGTTGTGCTCGTCGAGATGGGATTGGTAGCGCCACAGAATCTCGCCGCTATCGACGCTCACCGCGAACACGTCGTCCGCGCCGGTGACGACATAGATCACGCCGTCATAGACGATCGGCTGAGCCTCGCCGGAATATTTCGGCCCGGCGCCCGAGCCCTCCAGATGGATATGCCAGACGCCTTTGAGATCCTTCACATTGTCGCGGTTGATCTGGTCAAGCGGCACATAGCGCTGGTTGAACACGGTCCGACCATTGGTGATCCAGCCCGAGGTCATGCCCGCCTGCAACTGCGCCGCCTTGAACGCCGGTGCCGGCTTGATATCGGCCGCGTTTCCCGCCGGCCCGAACGCCACGCCCATCAGCAAGGCGGCCCCCACCGCCAAGACCGATCGAATCCCCATAGTGCCTCCTTAAGACCTTATTGCTGCGCGTGCCGCGCGTTCAGGGGCCATAGAACCATCATCGCGGAGTGACGCAAAGTGAAATCAAGTCGCAGCGGGACGAAACGCGGCCCTCGTTGGCTGCGCGCTCACGCTCTCAAATCCTCGCTGCCCCATGCTTGCGTGTTGGCGAAGATTTCCGTGTAGGGCTGGTCCTTCAATAAGGCATCCACCGCCTTGGCGAAGGAAGGCTCGAAATAGTTTCGGCCGGCCACCTGCCACCATCGCTCGCTGCGTTTGGTCTTGAGCATGGCTCGTATCGCCGGAGCCTGGCCGTTCCATGCGTTCTGCTCGGCGGCGCCTGCTTTATGTTGCCGCCATACGTATTCCATCTGGTACATGAACGTCCGAAGAAAAGCGTTGAGCCGAACCGTCTCTTCCGGCCGCAACGGCTCCAGCTTCACGAAGGATAGAACGATGTCCGGATGATCTATGGAAGTCCGGAAAGCAGCCCTCGTCTCGCTCTCTATAGCGAGCCGAGTAGCGGCGTGTTCCGCTGCGGTGTTCTGCCTGATCTCGACTGCCAGATAGATCAGTGTTCCCAGCACGGCTATCGAGCTGAGCAGCTGGCTCCATGTTGCCACGTCCGTCATTGTCGTGATCCTCCCCCTCGTCGGTTGGTTTCGTCCCGGCCGAGTATAGAGGGAAAGGTTGCGGGCGAACCTGGGAATATCGGCCCCCAACCAGGGCTTACTGGCCCGTCATGCACCGGTCCCGACTTGTGATACCGTCAGGTTCACCGTCGTTCTCAAAGGGGGCCAACCATGCAATTCACTCTCGCCGATTTTTCGGATCTCGCGCAGGTCGTGGGTGCTCTCGCCGTGGTGATCTCGCTCGCTTATGTGGCCACCGAGGTCCGCCACAGCGCGAGCGCGGTCCGCGCGGCATCCGGAAATGCCGCCAACCTGGCGCTTCAGAACGTGTATTTGGAGGTCGGGTCGAACCTGCAATGCAGTAGTCTTATGCTCAGGGGATTGACCTCCCAGGAACCCTTGCTGCGAGACGAAGAATTCCAGTTCCTCATGATGCTCCATGGTTTCTTGATGGCCATGCAAAACAGCTATTTTCTTGCGTTGGAAGGTACCATCGACCCGGAGCTTCGCGAGGCCCTGACGGTGAGCATCATGTCGGTCAAGGATTTGCCCGGTTTCTCCCGCTTTTGGCGGCAGCGGCGGAATTACTATCTGCCGGGTTTCACGAGCTATGTCGAAGGGCTCCTGGCGCGCCCGCCCAAACAGACGCTCGACGTTTACGGGATGGAGACGCCGTCGGCCATCGGCTAGCGCCGCGTCGCGGCGCGTTCCGCTGCGATATTCTGCCTGGTCTCGATCGCCAGATAGATCAATGTCCCCGGCACCGCGATCGAGCTGAGTAGCTGGCTCCATGTCGCCACGTCCGTTATCGTCGGCCTCCAATTGATGCACGCGTGATCGCGCCTGACGAGAATATAGGTGCACAGGCATCAAGGCATGCCGGCTCCGAACCTATGTTCTTGATATGTTCTCGCGCGAGGCATATCCTATCCAATTATGGAACGCATCCACGACTCCGGCTTCACCCATCCCGACCGCAAGCGCGGGCGCGGGGCGAGGAGCAATGCCTCCGGGCGGTTCGAGACGACCGCGCGGGTCGCGTTCGACGACGGCTGGTCGAGCCTCGACGAGGATCCGCCGCCCTTACGCACCGAGGTCCAGGTCGATGCCAGCCGGTCGATCATCACGTCCAACAACTCGCCCGACATTCCCTTCGATCAGTCGATCAATCCCTATCGCGGCTGCGAGCACGGCTGCATCTATTGCTATGCCCGGCCAACCCATGCCTGGCTCGGCCTTTCGCCGGGGCTCGATTTCGAAAGCCGCCTCTTCTTCAAGCCGAACGCGGCGGCGCTTCTCGAAGCCGAGCTGTCGAACCCGCGCTATCAGCCCAAGCTGATCGCCATCGGCACCAACACCGATCCCTATCAGCCGATCGAACGCGAGCGGGAAATCATGCGGGGCATTCTGGAGGTGCTGGACAAGTTCCGGCACCCGGTCGGCATCACCACCAAATCCTGTCTCGTCATGCGCGACATCGATATCTTGAAGCGCATGGCTGCGCGTCATCAGGCCAAGGTGTTCCTCTCGGTCACGACCCTCGACCGCCATCTCGCCCGCAAGATGGAGCCGCGCGCCTCGACGCCGGGCCGGCGGATCGATGCGATCAAGGCGCTGGCCGATGCCGGCATTCCCGTCGGCATGATGGTCGCGCCGATCGTCCCCGGCCTTACCGACCATGAGATCGAATCCATCCTCGAAGCCGGCCGCGCGGCGGGGGCGCAGGAAGCGGGCTATGTGATGTTGCGGCTTCCCCTGGAGATCAAGGCGCTGTTCGAGGAATGGCTCCAAGAAGCCGCACCCTTGCGTGCCGAACGCGTTCTCGATCTCGTGCGCGGCGTGCGCGACGGCAGCATGAACAAGATGGAGTGGGGCAAGCGCATGTCCGGCACCGGCCCCTATGCCGCCCTCATCGCCAAGCGCTTCGAGATCGCCAGGAAGCGCCTCGGCTTCGGGGATCGCACGAGCGGTCTCGACGTATCGCATTTCCGCCGTCCGCCGAAGGCCGGAGACCAACTGAGCTTGTTTTGAGAAGCCGGGGAGAGGTGGGGCTTGTCGGGGAGAAAAGACGTTGGACGCTCGAACACAGAGTGTTACCAAGAATCCAACGCTCCCAATCCCGGTCCCGCCATGCCCGATTTCGCGCTCGAAGACTCCGCCCTCACCGAGATCGGCCCCGACGCGCTGATCGCGGGCGTGGACGAAGTCGGCCGCGGTCCCTGGGCCGGGCCCGTCGTCGCGGCGGCGGTGATCTTGAAGCGCGAATACGTCCCCGACGGCCTCGATGATTCCAAGGCGCTCGGCAAGGCCCGCCGCGAAGCCCTGTTCGAGGCGATCCAAGAGCACGCCATCATCGGCTACGGCTCGGCGAGCGTCGAAGAGATCGACGACATTAATATCTTGCAGGCGAGCCTCCTCGCCATGACCCGCGCGGTCGAGGCGCTCGGCGTCGCACCCCATATCGCGCCTGATCGACGGCAACCGCGCGCCAAGGCTCACCTGCCCGGCCCGGCCCATCGTCAAAGGCGACTCCCGGAGCCTTTCCATCGCCGCCGCCTCGATAATCGCCAAGGTCACCCGCGACCGGCTGATGGCCGAACTTGGCGTGCGAGCATCCGGCCTATGGATGGGAGCGAAACGCAGGATATGGTACGCGGGAGCATCAGGAAGCGCTAAGGCTTGTGGGCATATGTCCCCATCATCGCAAATCCTTCGCGCCAATTCGTGAACTGATGACTCAGAACAATTCTGTTAACCTCTTGACTCCACGGAATTTTCCAGTTGACGCCGAGTTGCCGATGACTTAAAGTGCGCGTCATGTCAGGGGAAAACGACAAACGGAATCAACGGGCAAGGTCCGCCTCAATCCGGGCCGGCGCTGCCGCTGGATCGGGTGATTCAGGGCGACTGCATCGAGATGATGAAGTCGATGCCGGCCAATTCGGTCGACCTCATCTTCGCCGACCCGCCCTATAACCTTCAGCTTCGCGGCGAGCTGTTCCGCCCGAACAATACGCTGGTCGATGCGGTCAACGACGACTGGGACCGGTTCGACAGCCTCAAGACCTACGACACCTTCACCCGCAACTGGCTCACCGCCGCGCGCCGCATCCTCAAGGACACCGGCACGATCTGGGTGATCGGCTCCTATCACAACATCTTCCGGGTCGGCGCCGCGATGCAGGACATCGGCTACTGGGTGCTGAACGACATCATCTGGCGCAAATCGAACCCGATGCCGAATTTCCGCGGCAAGCGGTTCACCAACGCCCATGAGACGCTTCTCTGGTGCGCCAAGCATCAGGCCCAGAAGAAATACACCTTCAACTACGACGCCATGAAGATGCTGAACGACGAGCTTCAGATGCGCTCGGACTGGGTGATCCCGATCTGCAGCGGCTCGGAGCGTCTCAAGGTCAATGGCGAGAAGGCCCATACCACACAGAAGCCCGAGGCGCTTCTGCACCGGGTCATTCTCGCGGCATCGAACGAGGGCGAGGTCGTCCTCGATCCGTTCTTCGGCAGTGGAACCACGGGGGCTGTGGCCAAACGCCTGCGCCGCCGCTTCATCGGCATCGAAAAGGAAGATGCCTATGTCGCGGTGGCGCGGCAGCGGATTCAGGCGGTTCGTCCGTTCGGCGAGGAAGCGGCGAGCGTGACGCCCTCCCGCCGCGACGCGCCGCGCGTGCCGTTCGGCTGGGTCGTCGAGCGCGGGCTCCTTGAGCCCGGCGCGATGCTCTACGACCAGCGCAAGCGCTTTGCCGTCCGCGTCCGCGCCGACGGCAGCGTGGCGAGCCACGACACCACCGGCTCGATCCACCGCGTCGGCGCCCATGTCCAGGGCGCCCCGGCCTGCAACGGCTGGACCTTCTGGCACTTCGAGACAAAGGGGAACCTCGTCCCGATCGACGTGCTGCGCCAGCAGGTGCGCGCCGAAATGGCGGGCGAGATCGCTTAGCGGGTTTTCGCGCTACTTTCCGTCGCGGTAGCGTGCCGCACGATCTTCTTCATTACCGTCGGAAGAGCCTGTTCGTCCAACCGGTCGAGCGGCCACCAGATTCCGTCCTCGGGCGCGGAGCCTTTCGCCTTTCCGACAAGAACGCGTAGCTCCAGATGGAAATGGGTGAAGGTGTGCTTGACCGTGCCGTCGAGCCACTGCCAGTCGGCACGGACGGGAGCATGATCGACGGCGGGCACGGGTTCCGCCGTTTCCCAAGGCGTCGACGGCACCTCCATCATGCCGCCGAGAAGCCCTCTCTCTGGTCGGCGGCGAAGCAGAATCGAGGGACCGTCCCTGCCCTCCTTCACCAGCCAGAACGCCACGCCGCGCCGCGTCGGCTTGTCGCCCTTGGGCGCACGACGGGGCAATGTCTCCGCGATGCCTTTGGCCCGCCCCTTACATGAATCGCCCCAAGGGCAGAGCAGGCACTTCGGGCTCTTGGGCGTACAGACCGTTGCGCCGAGATCCATGACCGCCTGGGCGTAGTCGCCGGCGCGCTTCTCGGGCGTCAGCCGGGCGGCATAGTCGTGCAGGATCGGCTTGGCGGCGGGGAGCGGGGTTTCTTCGGCGAAGAGCCGCGCCATGACCCGCTCGACATTGCCGTCGACGACCACGGCCGGCCGGTCGAAGGCGATGGCTGCGATGGCGGCCGCCGTATAGGCGCCGATGCCGGGGAGTGCGCGGAGGCCTTCCTCGGTATCGGGGAACCGTCCGGCGAAATCCCGCGCCACGACCCCGGCGCATTTGTGGAGATTGCGGGCGCGGGCGTAATAGCCGAGGCCCTGCCATTCGGTCAGCACCTGGTCGAGGCTCGCGGCCGCCAGGTCCTCGACCTTTGGCCAGCGCGCCAGGAACCGCCGGAAATAGGGCCCGACCGTCGCCACCGTGGTCTGCTGCAGCATGATCTCGCTGAGCCAGACGGCATAAGGATCAGGCCGCTCGCCGGGCTTGGCGCGCCATGGCAGGTCACGCCGGTGACGATCGTACCAGGCGAGGATAACGGCGGCAGAAGCGGTGTCTTTTCGGGCCATGCCGGTCTACTATCACGAACAGCTATGAGCGACGCAACGAACAAGCCCAAAGGCAACGGGCAGAACGACAAACGGTCGGGCCTCGGCGCCCAGACGGTCAGCCGCACCTTGTCCAAAGTCGTGAGCCGGGCCTTCGGCCGCCAGGGCTTCGCCGAGCCGGGCGTGCTGCTGCGCTGGCCCGAGATCGTCGGTGAAACCCTGGCGCGCTTCTCGCTGCCCGAGCGGCTGACCTTCCCCCACGGCGAGCGCAGCCGGGGCACTTTGCATCTCCGCGTCGACGGCCAGTTCGCCCTCGAGCTCCAGCATCTGGAGCCCCTGATCATCGAACGCATCAACGGCTTTTTCGGCTATGGCGCCGTCGCCCGGATCGCCATCCTCCAGGCGCCGATCCCGGAGCGCGCGGTCCCCGAGAAACCCAAGCAGCGCAAGCCCGCGCCCGAAATCGATCCCGCCCTTGAGGGCGACGATCTCGATTCGGCGCTCCGCCGCCTGGCCACGCATATCATCGAGTGATTTTTGCCGGTATACTGCCGCACGGGTCGCAAACCTCGGAGGAAACCATGGAGAGCAGGCTACTTCGCCGTTTGATGCTCGGGCTCGCCGCCCTTCTGCTCACCGTCGGCATCAAGGCCGGCGCCAGCGCCGCCGAGGCGGGCTCGCAGGCTCAGATGGTGTCCATGCTTCCCGACAGGGCGCTCGGGGATCAGAACGCGCCGGTCAACATGATCGAATATGCTTCGACGAGTTTGGCGTCAACGAAACGCCGGAAATCTACTTAAACGGCCGCAAATTCACCGGATATCGCGGAACTTTCGCGAGTTTGGATGAGAAACTGCAGCGGCTTCTGGCCAAAATATAGGGTTACGGATGTGGTTGGAATGATGCGGATACGACTTCAGCTTTTTGCGAAACGCGCGGCGGTCACCGCCCTGGCGGCGGGCGCTCTGATGATCGGCGGCCAATCCTTCGCCGATCCCACGCCGCCCGCATCGAACCCCGCGCCGTCGCAGCCGGCCGAGGAGACCGGGACCCTCACCATCCCCGACATGACGCTGGGAGACCAGAAGGCCCCGATCAATCTCATCGAATATGCGTCCATGACCTGCCCGCATTGCGCCCATTTCGACGAGGAGGTCTTCCCCAAGCTCAAGAAGAACTACATCGACACGGGCAAGGTCTATTACGTGTTCCGCGAGTTCCCGCTGGACGGCGTCGCGCTCAGGGCCTCCATGGTCGCGCGCTGCTTGGACAAGGACCACTTCTTCAACTTTATCCACACCCTGTTCCGTACCCAGGCCACCTGGGCGGACCCGGAGGTTTGGAACAACGAAAAGACTCCGATCGAGGAGAAGCTGACCCCCATGGCGAATATCGCCCAGCAGCAGGGCGGCCTCAGCCGCGCAGAGTTCGACAAATGCGTCGCCGACCAGACCATGGGGAAGCAGATCGCGATGCAGGAGGAACGCGGCCGCACGGTTTTCAATGTCCCCGGCACGCCGGCGATCTATGTCGACGGCAAATTCTTCGCCCAGGGCAACGACTTCATGGCCCTCGACGCCTATCTCAAGCAGCTTCTCGCGCAAAAATAGCCCCAACTTGCCCATTGACCTGCGCCCGATTTCGCGCCATCAGACCCGCCCGCAGGTCTATTGTGGCATCCGGTCGCATGCCTATAATGGCGGCCGGTTTTATATGAGTTGGGCAAGATGATGGGCGTGAAGACTATTCGATGGGCGGGACGGGGCGTCGCCGCCGGAATCCTGGGCGCGGCGCTGCTTTTGGCCGCGGGCTGCAGCAAGTCCGCCAATGACGCGTCCGATTTCGAGCGCTGCCGACAGCGGCAAATCAGTGCTTGGCGCCAGCGAGAAGATCGAGCAGCTTCCCGACATGTCGCTCGGCGATCCGAAGGCGCCGGTCAAGATCATCGAATACGCCTCCATGACCTGCCCGCACTGCGCCCATTTCGACGAAGAGATCTTTCCCGAACTCAAGAAGAACTACATCGACACCGGCAAGGTCTATTACACCTTCCGCGAGTTCCCGCTGGACGGCATCGCGCTCCGCGCCTCCATGGTCGCGCGCTGCGTCGGCCCGGATCATTTCTTCGGCTTCATCCACGGCCTGTTCCATACCCAATATACCTGGGCGAACCCTGATCTCTGGAACAACGACAAGAAGACCGTCGAGGAGAAGCTGACGCCGCTCGCCACCATCGCCAAGGAGCAGGCGGGGATGGACCGGGCGGATTTCGACAAATGCATCCAGGACCAGAAGCTGCAGAAACAGGTCACGATGCAGGCGAAGCGCGGCGTGGACGATTTCAAGGTCAACGGCACGCCGTCGATCTACATCAACGGCGAGCAATTCAAGGAAGTCGGCAGCTATGAGGCGCTGGACTCTCGCCTGAAGGAAGTCTTGGGCGGGAAATGATCCGCGGAGATGGTATAATTCCGCGCCGGTAGGCTTTCTGTATTCATTGTCTTTTGTGGCGGGGCACTCGGGTGCAATTCACGCGGCTGCGTCTATCGGGCTTTAAATCCTTCGTCGATCCGACCGAGCTCGCGGTCGAGCCCGGCATGACGGCGATCGTCGGGCCGAACGGCTGCGGCAAGTCGAATCTCGTCGATGCGCTACGCTGGGTGATGGGCGAGAACTCGCCGAAAAGCATCCGCGGCGGCGGCATGGAGGATGTGATCTTCGCCGGCTCGGCCACCCGGCCCGCCCGCAACCTGGCGGAAGTCTCGCTGCTGATCGACAATGCGGCCCGCCGCGCCCCCGCCGCTTTCAACGATATGACCGAAATCGAGGTCTCGCGCCGCGTGGAGCGGGACAGCGGCTCGGCCTACCGCATCAACGGCAAGGAAGTCCGGGCCCGCGACGTCCAGCTTCTGTTCGCCGACGCCGCCACCGGCGCCCATTCGCCCGCGCTTGTCGGCCAGGGCCGGATCAGCCAGCTCATCAACGACAAGCCGCGCGACCGCCGGGTCGTGCTCGAAGAGGCCGCCGGCATCAGCGGGCTCTATTCCCGCCGCCACGAAGCCGAACTCAGGCTCAGGGCGGCGGAGAACAATCTGACGCGGCTCCAGGACGTCATGGCCCAGCTCGAGGGCCAGCTCGGCAGCCTGAAGCGGCAGGCGCGCCAGGCCTCGCGCTATCGCAACCTCAGCGGCCATATCCGCTCGGCCGAGGCGATTCATCTCCATCTTCTCTGGACCGCCGCCCAGGAGGCGAGCGTCGAGGCCGATGCCCGGTTCGAAAAGGCCCGGGAGAATCTGGCCGAGACCACCCGCCTCGCCGCTGCCGCCAGCTCGGCCCAGAGCGAGGCGAGCGCCGCACTCCAGCCTTTGCGCGAGACCGAAGCCGCTGCCGGGGCCGCGCTGCACCGCCTGTCGGTGGCGCGGGATTCGCTCGAAGCCGAGGAAACCCGGATCCGCCAGGCGACCGAGCAGGTCAAGGCGCGGCTCGCCCAGATCGCCAGCGACGTCGCCCGCGAAAGCGCCCTGATCGAGGAAACCCAGGCGACCACCGCCGCGCTGGAGGCCGAGCAGGCGAAGCTCGAAGAGGCCCAGGCCGGCGAGGACACCGCCCGCCAGTCGGCGGAAGTGGCGGTCAGCAAGGCGGCGGAGGCCGCGCGCGAGGCCGAGGCCGAGTTCGATACGGTCAATTCGGAGGCCCATGCGCTCGCCGCGCGGCGCACCGCCCTCGAACGCCAGCTTGCCGATGCCGAGCGTCGCGTGGCACGGCTCCAGGAAGAGTTCGATTCGACGGAACTCGAGATCGAGGAATTGAAAGGCGAGGACGGGGGCGCCGAATTCGGCCGGCGATCTCGACGCCGCCGAAACCGAAGCCTCCGAAGCCGCCGCCAAAGCGCGTCAGGCGGTCGAGGAATCCGAAGGCGCGCGGCGCACGGCCGGCGAGGCGGAGGCCGAGGCGCGCGAGGCGCTTCAGGATGCCCGCGCCGCCGATTCGCGGCTCGAAGCCGAGGCGTCCGCGCTGGCGAAGCTCCTCTCCTCGTCTAACGCGGCCGACTACCCGCCGTTGATCGATTCGGTGAAGGTGACCGCCGGTTACGAAGCGGCGTTCGGCGCGGCGCTCGGCGAGGAAGCCGATCTTCCGACCGATACGCGGGCGCCGATCCATTGGGAGAATTTGCCGCCGCTCGCCGATGCGCCGGGCCTGCCCGAGGGCGCCGAGCCTTTGGCCAATTACGTCAAGGCGCCCGCCGAGCTCGCCCGCCGGCTGACCCAGATCGGCCTCGTGAAGCCGGAAGACGGCGCGCGGCTCAGGGACCAGCTCAAGGCATCCCAGACCCTCGTCACCCGCGAAGGCGCGGTGTGGCGCTGGGACGGCTATACCGCCTCGTCCGATGCGCCAAGCGCCGCCGCCACCCGCCTGTCGCAGCGCAACCGGCTCGCCGAGCTCGAAAAGCTCCGCGCCGAAAAAACCGCCGAGCTCGATCGCCTCAAGGCGGCCTTCGAACAGGCCCGGGCCGATGCCCAGGCCGCGGTCGACGCCGAGAAAGCCGCCCGGCGCGACTGGCACGCCGCCGAGGAAGCGCTCGCCGCCGCCCGCCGCCAGCAGGCCGAGCAGGCCCGCCGCGCCGCCGAGCGGGATTCCCATCTCGGAGCCCTGACCAGCGCCGCCGAGCGCCTCGAATCCGACATCGCCGAGGCCAAATCCGCCGCCGAAGCCGCCCGGCAGGAACTGGAAGGCGCGTCCGGCGAGGACCAGCTCAAGCCGCGGCTCGAAGCCTTGCGCGCGACCGTCGAGGAGAAACGCGGCGCCCTCGCCGAGGCACGGAGCGCGCTTCAGAGCCTGACCCGCGAGAGCCAGATGCGCTCGGAGCGCCTCGCGGCCATCGCCAACGAACGCCGCGCCTGGGCCCAGCGCATCGCCAATGGCCACAAACAACTGAATGCCCTCGACGAGCGGTCCAAGCGCGACAAGGCGGAGCTCGCCGAGTTGGAGGAGCGGCCCAAGACCATCGAGACCCAGCGCACCGCGCTTCTGAGCGAGATCGCCACCGCCGAAAAGGAGCGCCAGGCCGCCGCCGATGCCCTCGCCGAGGCCGAGCAGAAGCTCGCCGAATGCGACAAGACCGCCAAGTTCGCCCAGGAAACCAACAGCCAGGCCCGCGAGGAGCGCGTGCGCGCCGAGGACGCCATCGAGCGGGCCAAGGAGCGGAT
This sequence comes from uncultured Alphaproteobacteria bacterium, assembly GCA_963732795.1. Lineage (GTDB taxonomy): Bacteria > Pseudomonadota > Alphaproteobacteria > CAVTAV01 > CAVTAV01 > CAVTAV01. Next base: position 36,306 of record CAVTAV010000006.1, read on the forward strand.
CGCCGAGCTCGAGCGGCGCATCACCGAGACCGTCAACGCGACGCCCGACAAGCTTCTCGAAATCGCCGAGGTCAAGCCGGATCAGGCTCTGCCGCCGGTCGAGGAGATCGAGCGCAAGATCGAGCGCCTGAAGCGGGAGCGCGACACCATGGGTCCGGTCAATCTCCGCGCCGAGGCCGAGGCCCAGGAGTTGACCGAGCAGATCGACGGCATGGCCGCCGAGCGCGCCGATCTCGAAGCCGCGATCGCCCGGCTGCGCCAGGCGATCGGCGGACTGAACCGCGAGGGCCGCGAGCGCCTGTTGCAGGCCTTCGAGCAGGTGAACGGTCATTTCTCGCGGCTGTTCACTCAGCTTTTCGGCGGTGGCCAGGCCCACCTGACCCTGACCGAATCCGAGGATCCGCTCGAAGCCGGGCTTGAGATCATGGCGAGCCCGCCGGGCAAGAAGCTTCAGGTGCTCTCGCTGCTCTCGGGCGGCGAGCAGGCCCTGACCGCAACCGCACTCATTTTCGCGGTGTTCATGACCAACCCCTCGCCGATCTGCGTGCTGGACGAGGTAGACGCGCCGCTGGACGAGGCCAATGTGCTGCGGTTCTGCGAGCTCGTCGAAGAGATGACCCGCCAGACCGAGACCCGCTTCCTGGTGATCTCCCACAACCCGATCACCATGGCCCGCATGAACCGCCTGTTCGGCGTCACCATGGCCGAACGCGGCGTCTCCCAGCTGGTCTCGGTGGATTTAGAGGGCGTCGAGCGGCTTAGAGCCGCGGAATAGGCGCTATGGGCGTCGCCAGAGCGAATCCCATGCTGCGACATTTGCCGCAATGCAAGGTCGGTGGCCGCTCCCGCACCACAGCACCGATGATCGGAAAGCCACGTTTTTGTAATTTTTTCAACACCTTAGGCGGCACCCAGTCTTTCTTGACAGGGTATGGGCCAGTCACTATTGTGCACTCGCTTTTCGGCGTCGGGCTGGCAAATTGCGTGTGATTTCCGAGCGTCGGCGGGCTTGGGGAGGATGGCGGGCCGCAGGGGTTGTTGAATGACCGATGGCGACCGTCGCCCTTCGCTTGAAGACCTTGAATCCCGCCTCGAAAAAGCACGCGAGAAGAGCCGGCCTCGTTCGTCCGGATTGTCCGCCAAGGATGGCAACGCCCTGGGGGTGGCGGTCAGACTTGGCGTCGAGTTCGTGGCAGGAATCGCGGTCGGCAGCATCATCGGATTCTTCCTCGACAAGTGGCTTGGAACGACGCCGTGGCTCTTCCTGGTGTTCTTTGTGCTCGGAACGGGTGCCGGCTTTCTGAATGTGTTTCGATCGGCGAAACAAATGGGCCTGATGGGGCCCGGCGGATCCGCCAAGCCGGAGAACGGCGAAGACGGGCCCGGGGACGCCGGATCGACGAACTGAGTGAACCGCCGCTGTTTAGGCCGCGCCTAGAGATGATCTGACGGAGCCGACGTGCACAGCCCCCTCGAACAATTCGAAATCCACCGCCTGATCCATCTCAATCTCGGCGGGTTGGATGCTTCCTTCACCAATGCCTCGCTTTTCATGGTCATCGTCTCCGTGCTGGTGACGATGCTGCTGACCCTGCCGATGCGCCGCGCCGCCATGGTGCCGGGCCGCTGGCAGTCGGTCGGCGAAATGCTCTACGAGTTCATCGCCAGCATGTTGAGCGACAATGCGGGCAAGGGCTCGGCGAAATATTTCCCCTTCGTCTTCACCCTGTTCATGTTCATCCTGGGCTGCAACCTGATGGGCCTCGTGCCCTTCTCCTATACGGTGACCAGTCAGATCGTCGTCACCTTCGCCTTCGCCCTCGCGATCAATCTCGGCGTCACGGTCATCGGCCTGATCAAGCACGGGCCGGCCTGGCTCAAGCTGTTCGTGCCGAGCGGCGTGCCTTGGTACCTCCTGGGCATTCTGGTGCCGATCGAGATCGTGTCCTATCTCAGCCGGCCGATGAGCCTGTCGGTTCGTCTGTTCGCCAATATGATGGGCGGCCATACGATCCTGAAGGTATTCGGCGGCTTTGTGGTGATGCTGGGCGTGTTCGGCGTGGTGCCGTGGCTCTTCATCGTCGCCGCCACCGCGCTTGAATTTCTCGTCGCCGTGCTGCAGGCCTATGTCTTCGCGATCCTGACCTGCATCTATTTGAGCGATGCTTTGCATGTGAAGCACTGAGAACGGATCACTTTTCCACTTTTTCACCTCTTAAATCCACTAGAAGGAACTCAATCATGGACGTTGAAGCAGCAAGGATGATCGGCGCGGGTCTCGCGACCAGCGGCCTTATCGGCGCTGGTGTCGGCATCGGCATCATTTTCGGTCAGTTCCTGCAGGGCGCGCTGCGCAATCCGAGCGCGGCCGACAGCCAGTTCGGCCGGGCGCTTCTCGGCTTCGCACTTTGCGAAGCGACGGGTCTTTACGGCCTCGTGGTAGCCTTCATCATCCTTTTCACGTAGGACAGGCGATCATTTCGGCCCCGACGGGAAGTCGTTCATGCCTCAACTCGACATCGGAACCTACGCGCCTCAGCTGATCTGGCTGGCGATCGTCTTCATCGCGCTGTACCTCGTGATGTCGTGGAAAGTCTTGCCGCGGATCGGGACCGTGCTCGGCGAACGGCGCGACCGGATCGAAGGCGATCTCTCCGACGCCGAGCAGTTCAAGAAGAACGCCGAAAAGGCGTTCGCGGACTACGAGGAGAAGCTTGCCGAGGCCCGGGCCAAGGCCCAGGAGATCGTCAAGGTGTCCCAGGACAAGGCCAGGGCCGAGATCGAGGCGCGCCAGAGCGAGCTCAGTGCCGATCTGGCCAAGAAGGGCGAGGAATCGGCCGCTCAGATCGAGAAGGCCAAGACCGAGGCGCTGAGCCATATCCGCGAGGTCGCTTCGGATGCGGCGGGCGCGATCGTCGAGCGGCTGATCGGGACCGAGCCGAAATCCGACGATATCCGCGCCGCCGTCGACGCGGCGACGAGCAACCGCTAGGACCGGACATGGAAGAAGAACTCCCGGAAATCTGGGTCGCCGTCGGCTTCTTCGCCTTCCTCGCGATCCTGGTCTATTACAAGGTCCACCAGAAGGTGACGGCCATGCTCGACGCGCGGTCCGCCGAGATCAAGGCCAAGCTCGACGAGGCCCGGCAGCTTCGCGACGAAGCCCGCGAGCTCCTGAATTCCTACGAGAAGAAGCTGCGCGAGGCCGAGCAGGAAGCCGCCGACATCGTCGCCCAGGCCCAGACCGACGCCAAGGTTCTCGCCAAGGAGGCCCACGACAATCTGGAAGCCTCGCTGGCCCGGCGCGCCAAGCTCGCCGAGGAAAAGATCGCCCAGGCCGAGGCGAGCGCGCTCCGCGAGGTTCGGCAGGCCGCCGTCGACGTCGCCGCCAAGGCCGCCGGGAACCTGATCGCCGAAACCCTCGAGCCGGCCCGCTCCAAGGCGCTGATCGACCAGGCGATCAAGGACTTGAACGGCAAGCTGAATTAAGCGGCCAATTTTCCGTCATCGCGAGGCGCGCCAGCGCCGCGGCGATCCACGCGGCCTGGATTGCCGCGCTCCCTACGGTCGCTCGCAATGACGATTGAGCGGGCTACTCCAGCCCCCTGACATACTCGGCATAGGCCGCCGCCGTCATCAGGCCCTCATAGTCGGGCGAGCCTTCGAGCTTGATGCTGAAGAACCAGCCCTCGCCTTCCGGATCCTTGTTGACCAGATCCGGCTCGCCATCGAGCGCCGTGTTGACCGTGCTGACCATGCCGGCGATGGGGCTATAGACCTCGCTCGCTGTCTTGACGGATTCGACCACCGCCGCCTGCTCGCCCTTGGCGAAGCTCACGCCGAGCGCCGGAAGCTCGACATAGACGATGTCGCCGAGGGTCGCCTGGGCGTAATCGGTAATGCCGACGCGCGCCTCGCCGCCGTCAAGCCGAACCCACTGATGTTCCTTGGAATAGAAGGCTTCGGCCATTATCGGCCCCGGTCATTGGAAGACGTTGTATTCGAGCTCGGGCTTGGAGAGTTGGAAGCCGATCAGGACCTGGTAGTCGGCGAGCTGCTGGTCGATTCTCGGACCTTCGGCCTCGGGATTCTGGTCGCGGCGGCGGCGTTTGCGCCGCGCCTTTTCCTGCTCCTTGGCGCTCTGGCTGATGCTGTTGAAATAGAGCGTGGAGTTGAAGGACTCGACGACGGCCTTGCGCTTTTCGTCGGGCGCGAAGTCGAACTTGCTCGAATAGACCTTCTTCTGGATCATCTTGCCGCGATAGAGCACGGCGACGAAGAACGGGAACTCGACCGAGCTCTGACTTACGCCTTCATTGCGCGAGGCGACCTCGAGGAACGACATCTTGATCTCGACATTGCTGCGGTTTCGCTCGCACCTGACCCTGAGCCCCGAGATATCGCTGCGGAAGGTGTAAGGCTTGCTCCGACCACCCGGGCCGAACAGGCTCATCGTGCCGGTATCGCCGAGAATCGAGACCGTCGGGCAGTCGCGAATTGCGGTCTGATACCGCTCCGTCTTGGTGCCGGCGCAACCGGCAAGCGCGAGGCTTGCCAAGGCCGCCAGGACAATCGCCGACCGGGCCGAAACGCGCATGGTAATCATCTCTTATGAATCTTGTGTGACTGAATCCGGTGTCCCGACGAGAAGACCGAATTACGGACTTTGCGCCAGATTAGGTCTTGCTCCCCTCGCCCGTGGATGACAAATATGCGGTGCGTTTGCGGGACGAAGTCCCCGGCGCCCAGACCTTGAAAACTCGGCGCCCATACTAGGTAACAGGGCGAGCGAGCACAAGGACGGAAAGCAAGGCCGCCCGGCTCCGGAGGCGGGGGACGCCGGAGACAGCGAGGCGGGATCGGACACGAGACGTAATGATGAAGCCGGCCCTCAAGATCCTCATCGCAAGCCCGCGGGGCTTCTGCGCCGGCGTCGACCGGGCGATCCAGATCGTCAAGGCCGCTCTGGACCGTTTCGGCCCGCCGGTCTATGTCCGTCACGAAATCGTGCACAACCGGTATGTCGTCGAGGATCTGGAGGCCGCGGGCGCCGTTTTCGTCGAGGAGCTCGAAGAGGTGCCGGGCGACGCGCCGGTGGTCTTCTCGGCCCATGGGGTCCCGAAATCGGTTACGGCCGATGCCAAGTCGCGCAATATCCTCTATCTCGACGCCACCTGCCCGCTGGTGAGCAAGGTTCACCGCGAGGCCGAGCGCCATCAAAGGCTCGGCCGCCACATCATCCTGATCGGCCATGCCGGCCATCCCGAAGTGATCGGCACCATGGGACAGCTGCCCGAAGGCTGGATCAGCCTCGTCGAAGACGTCGAGGACGTCCGGTCGGTCGACGTGCCGAGCGACAGACCGCTCGCCTATATCACCCAGACCACCCTCTCTGTGGACGACACGGCCGAGATCGTCGCCGCGCTCAAGGCCCGGTTCCCGGATATCGCCAGCCCGCGCAAGGAAGACATCTGCTACGCCACCACCAACCGGCAGGACGCCGTCAAGGAGATCGCCGAGCATTGCGACGCCATGCTGGTGATCGGCGCGCCGAATTCGTCGAACTCCGTGCGGCTGGTCGAGGTAGCCGGCCGCTACGGCTGCCGAGCGGCCCTGGTGCAGCGGGCGGGCGATATCGACTGGAACCGGCTCGACGGCGCCCGAACCGTCGGCATCACCGCCGGCGCCTCGGCTCCGGAAGTCCTGGTCCAGGAAGTTCTCGCCGCGTTCCGCGCGCGGTTCGACATCTCCATCGAAGAGGTGCGGACCACCGAGGAGAGTATCCGCTTCAAGCTGCCTGCCGCCTTGACCGCTTGACCGCCCGACCGCGCTCGGACACGCTCCCTCCATGGCCGTCTATACCGAAGTCGCCGACGATGCGTTGGCCGAATTTCTCGCCGATTATGACCTCGGCGCGGTAACCGCGTTCAAGGGCATCGCGGAGGGCGTCGAAAATTCGAACTACCTGCTCGAAACCGACAAGGGCGGCTATATCCTCACCCTCTACGAGAAGCGGGTGAATGCCGAGGATCTGCCGTTCTTTCTGGGGCTGATGGACCACCTGGCGGCGAACGGCTTCCCGTGTCCCGTCCCGGTCCATGCCAAGGACGGGAAGGCGCTGCGCCGGCTGTGCAACCGGAACGCCGCCGTCATCACCTTTCTGCGCGGGGTTTCAGTGCACCATCCGAGCCCGGACCATTGCCGTGCTGTCGGCGCGGCCCTCGCTCGGCTGCATCTAGCGGGTGACGGCTTCAGGATGCGGCGTGAGAATGACCTGTCGGTCGAAGGATGGCTAAAGCTAGTCGACGCCTGCAAGGCGCGCGCGGACGAGTTCGTTGAAGGCCTCGGTCAAGAGCTCTACGACGAGCTCATCGAGATTCGGGGTCAATGGCCCGACACTCTGCCCAAGGGCGTCATCCATGCCGATTTGTTCCCTGACAATGTGTTCTTCCTCGGGCCCGAGCTTTCGGGCGTGATCGATTTCTACTTCGCCTGCAATGACTTCTTCGCCTATGACATCGCGGTCTGCCTCAACGCCTGGTGCTTCGAAGCCGACCGGTCGTTCAACGTCACCAAGGCGCGCAACATGATCTCGGCCTATCAGACGGTGCGACCGCTCACCGACGAGGAGCTTCGCCTCCTGCCGCTCCTGGCGAGGGGCGCGGCCATGCGGTTTCTGCTGACACGGCTTTTCGACTGGCTGAACCGGGTCGACGGCGCGCTGGTCAAGGTCAAGGACCCCAAGGAATATCTTTTCCGCCAGCGATTCCACCGCACCGTTTCCGGCCCTGCGGCCTACGGGATCGTCTGATGGCGGGGGAGGCTGTCGACATCTATACCGATGGCGCCTGCTCGGGAAATCCGGGACCAGGCGGCTGGGGCGCCCTTCTGGTCTCGGGCGAGCGCGAGAAGGAGCTCTGGGGCGGGGCTCGGGAGACCACCAACAACCGCATGGAGATCATGGCCGCGATCCAGGCGCTCAAGGCGCTCAAAAGGCCCTGCAAGATCCGGCTTCATACCGACAGCCAGTACTTGAAGCAGGGTATCACCGACTGGATCAAGAAATGGAAGCGGAACGGCTGGCGCACCGCCGACCGGAAGCCGGTCAAGAATGTCGACCTCTGGCAGGCCCTCGAAGCCGAGCTCGAAACCCACGACGTCAAATGGATCTGGGTCAAAGGCCATGCCGGCCACGACGGCAACGAACGCGCCGACGCCCTGGCCAATCGCGGGCTTGGGGATTATCGGTGACGCCGAAGCGGCTCCCCTATCACCCCCATCCAACCTTCCCCCATCGAGGGGGAAGGCTTTAGGGAGCGCTCCATCAATTCCTCCCCCTTGATGGGGAGGCCCGGTGGGGGCGATGCCGGAGCCGCTTCGGAAGAGCGGCGATTTTCCTATAGCTGGCTCAGCGCCGTTTCCGCAGAGGACACCTCGAAGGCGCCCGGCTTCTCGATATTGAGCTTGGTGACCACGCCGTCCTCGGCGATCAGGGAATAGCGCTGGCTGCGCTTGCCCATGCCGAAGCCCTTGCCGTCGAGCTCGAGGCCCATGGCCTTGGTGAACTCGCCGTTGCCGTCGGCCAGCATCATGACCTTGCCGTCGGCCTGCTGGTCCTTGCCCCAGGCGTTCATGACGAAGACGTCGTTCACCGACACGCAGGCGATGGTGTCCACGCCCTTGGCCGTGATCTCACCGGCCTTGTTGACGAAGCCGGGGAGATGCTTGGCCGAGCAGGTCGGCGTGAAGGCGCCCGGAACGGCGAACAGCACGACCTTCTTGCCCTTGAAGATGTCCGAGGTCGTGATCGGCGCCGGCCCGTCCGGCGTCATGCGGGTCAGCTTGGCTTCGGGGATCTTGTCTCCAACTTTGATCGACATGGCATCCTCTTGGTTGATGGGTGGTAGGAGGCGCACGGCTCGGCCCCCCTGGAAAGGTTCGGCAAGGTTTACCGCGTTTGGCCGGCTCTGCAAAGATGGCGGAGCTGAAACCGCTGGGCCTTGTGATTGCGGGGGTTTAGCGCCATGTTGATGGGATGAGCGACTGGTCCAAGCGGTTCAGCGACGCCCGGAAGGGCGGCTATCTCGAAGGTCAGCTCCTTTTGGCGACGCCGACCATTGGCGACGAGAGGTTCGCGCGCACCGTCATCTACCTCTGGGCTCATGACCGCGAGCGCGCGCTTGGCCTCGTGATCAACCGCCGGCTGTCGTCGATCACCTTTCCTCAGCTCCTCGGTCAGCTCGACATCAAGGTCGACAAGCCGGTCAAAGATATCGTCGTGCATTCCGGCGGACCGGTCGAGGAAGGCCGCGGATTCGTGCTCCATTCGGCCGATTACGTGCAGGAATCGACCTTGATCATCTCGGAAACGGTCGCTTTGACCGCCACGGTGGACATTCTGCGCGCGATCGCGGTCGGCGAAGGCCCGGCACACAGCCTGCTCGCCATCGGCTGCGCCGGCTGGGGACCGGGCCAGCTGGAGCAGGAAATCCAGATGAACGGCTGGCTTCACACCGAAGCCGACGACGAGCTCATCTTCAATACCGAGCTGTCGCAGAAATGGTCCCGCGCCATGTCCAAGATCGGCGTGGACGTCTCGATGCTCTCGGGCGACGTCGGACACGCATAGCCGTTGGCCGCTATCTCAGCGGCGGATCGCTCTCCAGCCGGGCGAACAGCAGGTGGTCGCGCCAGCGGCCGTTGATCTTGAGATATTGCCGGGCATAGCCCTCCTGCCGGAAGCCGTTGTGCAGCAAGAGCAGCCGGCTCGGCTCATTGTCGGGAATGCAGGCCGCTTCCAGGCGATGGAGCCCGAGCGTGTCGAACACGAAGGGGATCACCGTCTTCAGGGAATCGCTCATATAGCCGCGCTCGGCATAGGCCTTGCCGAGCCAATAGCCGACCGAGCAGGACTGGCTCACCCCGCGCGCGATCGCGAACAGCGTGAGGCTGCCGACCAGCGCCGAGATCATTGCTGCGCAGGATGAAAAAGGCATAGCCGACGCCGTCGCGCGCATCCTGCTGATATTGGCGTAGTCTTCGTTTGAAGGCGTTCTTGGTGAGCTCGTCGCTCGCCCAGGTCGGTTCCCACGGCGTCAGAAAATCGCGCGAGGTCTCGCTCAGCGCCGCCCATTCTTCGTAATCCTCAAGCATCGGCGGGCGCAGCGTGACACGCTGTCCCGTCAGTACCGTCGCATCCTCTTCGCGCGACGACCGTCCGACAAGCCCTATACCCATGATATACTCAGCCCCCCTGCGATTACGGCGGGGCACCCTCCAACAACGTCAACGCCGCCCGCCGAATCTCGCCACCAGTGTATCATAAGATTCGAGCCGACTTAATGGGCCAATCGCGGCCATGGAGGGTTTTACCGACGACATGACCTTTTCGGCCATCCGTCGAACCGCCGCAGCGTCCACCCGGTCGATCTTGGCGACGATTTCGTCGATCGGAATCGGCCGGCCGAAGATCAGGAGCTGGCGGGCGAGCTGCTCGACCCGCGAGGACAGACTTTCGAGCGACATCACAATCCCGGCCTTGTGCTGGGCGCGGACGCGGGCGACTTCCTCCTCGCTCACGTCGGCCGATTTGGCGAGTCTCGTCGACGATGACCGGCACTATCTCGGCGGCTTCGCCTTCCCCGGTTCCGGCATAGACGCCGAACATGCCGGTATCGACGTAAGACGCGGCGAATGCATAGATCGAATAGGCAAGGCCGCGGATCTCGCGGACCTCCTGGAACAGCCGGGACGACATGCCGCCGCCGAGAAGGGTGGCATAGACCTGGGCGGCATAGAAATCCGGGTCGTCATAGGTCACGCCGTCGAAGCCGAGCAGGAGATGGACCTGCTCCAGCTCACGCTCCGTCCGATGATCGCCGCCGACATAACGCGCGGGTTCATGGGTCGAGCCCCGCCCGTTCCTGAGCCCGGCGAATTTGCTCTCGGCCAAAGCCACCAGCATGTCGTGATCGACCGCGCCCGAGGCGGCGAGGATCATGGTCGGCGCCCGGTAATTGGCGGCCATGTAGTCGGCCAGGTGGGCGCGCCCGAATCCCTTGACCCGCTCCGGCGTGCCGAGAATGGTGCGCCCCAAGGCCTGGGAGGGATAGGCGACCTCCTGGAGGTTGTCGAAGATGATGTCGTCGGGGGTATCGAGGGCCTGGCCGATCTCCTGCAGGATGACCGCGCGCTCGCGTTCGAGCTCGGTTTCGTCGAAGACGGAGTTCTGCAGGATGTCGGAGAGGATATCGACGGCGAGCGGGACGTCCTCGGCGAGAATGCGGGCGACATAGGCGGTCTGCTCACGGGAGGTATAGGCGTTCAGATGGCCGCCCACGGCCTCGATTTCCTCGGCGATCTGCCGCGCCGAGCGCCGCGCCGTGCCCTTGAAGGCCATGTGCTCCAGCATGTGGGAGACGCCGTTGAGCTCGGCCGGCTCGTGGCGCGCGCCGACATCGACCCAGATGCCGATCGCGGCGCTCTTGGCCTGGGGCACGGGATCGGTGGCGATCGTCAAGCCGTTGGAAAACTTGGTAATTTGTACTGTCATGCGGCTCTCGTTCGGGACTCAATATAGTGCTTCACGGTGCCGATTTCGTTAGCGAGCCTATCAAATCGTTCCGGCCGCTCCAAAAGATCGGCCAAATGCGCGGGCAAAGCCGGCCTGACGCCGGTCGCTCGCTCGACCGCATCGGGGAATTTCGCCGGATGTGCGGTGGCGAGATAGATCATCGGGGACCGAAGCCTCGGGCCGCTCGCGGCGGCCGGCGGCGATGCCGACGGCGGTGTGCGGATCGATCTCGACCCCGTGGACCGGTAGATGCCGGCCATGGTCTCCAGGGTCTCGTCCTCGCTTGCCGAGGCCGCCCGGAACAGGCCGAGATCGCGCCGCGAGGCGGCCGCGGTCGATTTCGAAGACGCCGGAGCGCGCGAGGTCGCTCATCAGCCCCGCAATCGCCTTGCCGTCGCGGTCGTAGAGATCGAACAGCAGCCGTTCGAAATTGCTCGAGACCTGGATGTCCATGCTCGGGCTCATGGTCGGCGTGACCCCGGCGACCTCGTAACGCCCGGAATGGAGGCTGCGGACCAGGATATCGTTGACATTGGTCGCGATCACCAGCCGCTCGACCGGCAACCCCATCTTCGCGCGCCACATAGCCCGCATAGATGTCGCCGAAATTGCCGGTCGGCACCGAGAAGGCGACCTTGCGGCCCGGCCCGCCGAGCGAGACGGCCGCGGTGAAGTAATAGACCGTCTGGGCCGCCACCCGGGCCCAATTGATCGAATTCACCGCCGATAGATGCAGCCGGTCGCGGAGCTCATGGTCCCCGAACAGGCTCTTCACCATGGCCTGGCAGTCGTCGAAGGTACCGTCGAGCGCGATATTGTGGACGTTCGACGCCTGAACCGTCGTCATCTGGCGGCGCTGGACTTCCGACACCCGGCCGACGGGGTGAAGCATGAAGATATCGACATTGTCGCGGTCGCGGCAGGCCTCGATCGCGGCCGAACCGGTATCGCCCGAGGTCGCGCCGACCACGGTGATGCCGCTCGCCACGCTTCTTGAGCACGAGATCGAACAACCGGCCGACCAATTGAAGCGCCAGGTCCTTAAAGGCCAGCGTGGGGCCGTGATAAAGCTCCAGAATCCATTCGTTCGCGCCGATCTGGTTCAGGGGCGCCACCGCGGGGTGATCGAAACCTGCATAGGCGTCGCGGGTCAGGGCAGCGAGTTCGTCCTCGCTGACGTCTCCGGCCACGAACGGCATCAGAATGCGGGTTGCGGCCTCCCAGTACTCCAGGCCCGCAAGCGCCGCGATATCGGCCGGCGGTCATCGGACGGCCAGGTCTGCGGGCACATAGAGCCCGCCGTCGCGCGCGAGACCGGTCAGGAGCACGTCGTCGAAACCGAGCGCCGGGGCCGCGCCGCGCGTGCTGATATAGGTGGGGCGATTGGTCACGCCCGAAACTCCCAACAAAGTTGCATGGCCGGAAAGCGGGCTACCCTAGCCGCGGCCCCGGCATTAGGCAAGATCAGGCGGTCTCGGCCGATTTGGCCGCTTTGAGCGCCCGGCGGGCATAGATCCCGAACATGATGAGGAGGGTATAGGCCAGCCCGAACCATGTGATCGCATATTCCAGGTGATTGTTCGGAATATCGATTCTGGTTTGGCCGCCCAAGGGATAGCCGCCCGGCAGAGGGGCCTTGTCCCGATCGACCATAACGGGAGCGACATCCTCCCCGACCGCTTTGCCCATGGCGTCGAAATCCCGCGAGAACCAGCGGTTCTTAGCGGGCTCGTTGGCCGGGGTGAAGGGCCCCGCCCCTCCGGTGATGCGGCCGATTCCCTCGATCTCCACCCTGCCCTCGCGTGTGCTTTCGGTCCGGGTCGAAGGATCCCTGCGGTCTTCCGGAACCCAGCCGCGATTGACCAGGACGGGCGGGCCTTGATCGCGCACCAGCGGCGTGATCACCAGATAGCCGGCGTTGCCGTTCGGCCCCGGCGCGTAGAGATAGAGCTCCTTGTCGTTCTGATAGTGGCCGGCGACCCGGACCCGGCGATATTCCCACGACGCGGGATCGGCGATCTCGGCCGGAAGATCCGTCGCCGGGGCGTGCATCTGGGAATCGATATGGGCGAGCAGGCCTTCCTTCCAATGAAGGCGATGGACCTGCCAGATGCCGAGGCCGACGAACAGCGCCAACGCCGGCACCGAGAAGACGGTCGGCCAAAGAAGGACGCGCCAGCCGCGCTTGGCGGCCCGATCAGGAGACATCAAGCTCGCCGGACCGCGCCTCGTATTTGTATTGAAGCGCCACCAGCGCCGCCTTGAACGGCCGCAAAAGGCCAATGCCGACGATCACCACGAAGGGAATCCAGATCACCATATGGACCCAGAGGGGCGGGGAGAACGTGAATTCGAGCCACAAGGCCCCGGCGCCCATCAGGATGCAGACGGCGAAAATGACGAAGACCGCCGGCCCGTCGCCGGTATCGACCTTGGTGAGATCAAGCCCGCAAACCTCGCAGGCCGGCTTCACGTCCAGGAACCCCTTGAACAGATGGCCCTCGCCGCAACGCGGGCAGCGGGCGCGGAGAGACGTCTTCCAGACCGGCTGGACCGGATACTCCGCGCCTGTCACCGCGTTATCCGGCGGCGTGCGGGACCTCGAAGATCCCGATATAGATGCAGAAGAACAGGAACACCCACACAACGTCGACGAAGTGCCAGTACCACGCGGCCGCCTCGAAGCCGAAATGGTGGTCCGGCTTGAAATGGCCCGCCATGGAACGCAACAGGCAGACGATCAGGAAGATGGTCCCGATGATCACATGGGCGCCGTGGAAGCCGGTCGCCATGTAGAAGGTCGAGCTGTAGATGCCGTCCTTAAAGTGGAAGGCGGCATGGGCATATTCATAGGCCTGGATCGAGGTGAAGGAGAGGCCCAGAAGGACCGTCAGCACCAGGCCCTGGATAAGGCCCTGGCGATCGCCCTCCTGCAGCGCATGGTGCGCCCAGGTCACCGTGGTGCCGGAGAGCAGCAGGATCAGCGTGTTGACGAAAGGCAGGTGCCACGGATCCAGCGCCTCGACGCCCTTCGGCGGCCAGACGCCGCCGATCGCGGCCGTCGGCTCCAGCGAAGCATTGAAGAAGGCCCAGAACCAGGCGACGAAGAACATCACTTCCGAGGCGATGAACAGCGCCATGCCGTAACGCAGGCCGAGCTGCACGACCGGCGTATGGTCGCCCTTGTACTCACCCTCGCGGATCACGTCGCGCCACCAGGAGAAGAAGGTGTAGGCGAGCATCAGGCCGCCGATGATCAGCACCCAGGGGCCGCCGTTATGGAACCAGATCACCGCGCCGCCCGTGGTGGTGAGCGCGCTCAGCGAGCCGACGATCGGCCACGGGCTCGGATCGACAAGATGGTAATCGTGACTCTTCGTGTGTGCCTCAGCCATAACGTCTCGTCTCCCGATGGTCGAACGATCTAATCCCTGCCGTCAGCTCTGAGAGCCCATCTTGGCGATGGTGATGAAGAAGAACAGCACCACCAGGCCGATGAGAATCAGGGCGACGACGATATTGCGCCAGCGCATCTGCTTGTGGCGATCGTGAAGCGGCATATTCAGAGAACCGATGCGAGAACATGATCGCCCAGGAGCGCCAGGAAAATGAGGAACAGGAACAGGATCGAAAATCCGAACAGGCGTCGCGCCTCGCGATAGGAGCCGTCCTCGCGGTCGCGCGCACGCCAGACCCCGTAGGCAAGCGCCACCAGCACGAGACCGAGCACACCGGCGACGATGCCGTATAAGGGGCCGGTCATGCCGAGCGCATAGGGCGCGACGACGAGCGGCGCCAGAATCAGGCTGTAGAGCAGGATATGCTTGCGGGTCTCGCGCTCGCCGGCGACGACGGGGAGCATCGGAATGCCCGCCTTGACGTAATCCTCGCGCTGGAACAGCGAGAGGGCCCAGAAATGCGGCGGCGTCCACATGAAGATGATCGCAAACAGGAGCACCGGCTCGAGGCTCAGGCCTCCGGTCACCGCGGCCCAACCGATCATCGGCGGAAACGCGCCGGCCGCCCCGCCGATCACGATGTTCTGCGGCGTCCGGCGCTTGAGCCAGACGGTGTAGAACAGGACGTAATAGAGGATCGTGCCCGCCAGCAGCACCGCCGGCACCACGCCGACCGCAAGTGCCATCACCGACACCGACCCGAAGGCGAGAGTCGACGCCGAAGCCGAGCGCCTCGCCGCGTTCGATCCGGCCCGTCGGGAATGGGGCGATTGCGGGTGCGGCTCATCTCGGCGTCGATATCGGCATCGAACCACATATTGAGCGCGCCCGACGCGCCTGCGCCGATCGCGATACAGAGGATCGCCGTGAAGCCGAGAACGGGATGCAGGCTGCCCGGCGCGATCAGCATGCCGACAAGCGCCGTGAACACTACGAGCGACATCACCCGCGGCTTCAGCAGCGCGAAATAGTCGCGTACCGAGGCGACCTGCCCGATCCGGGCTTCCGCCTCAGCCGCGCCGATGACCGTTATATCGGACAAAACCCGTCCTTATTCCCTTAAACCCAGCCTTTACACACACTCAACGCAGCTACTTGATCTGGGGCAGCTGCTCGTACTGATGGAACGGCGGCGGCGACGACAGCGTCCATTCCAAGGTCGTTGCGTGCTCGCCCCACGGATTGGCCGGGCATTTCGCGCCCGCCGTGAAGGTGCGCCACAGCACGATCAGGAACACCACCAGGCCGACGGCCGTAACCGCGGCGCCGATCGAGGAAACCATGTTCCAGCCGGCATAGACGTCCGGATAGTCGACGATGCGGCGCGGCATGCCGGCCAGGCCCAGGAAGTGCTGCGGAAAGAAGATCAGGTTGACGCCGATGAAGGTCAGCCAGAAATGCAGCTTGCCGAGCCCTTCCGGGTATTGCCGCCCGCTCATCTTGCCGATCCAGTAATAGAACCCGGCATAGATCGAGAACAGGGCGCCCATCGACATGGTGTAGTGGAAATGCGCCACCACGTAATAGGTGTCGTGGAGCGGAATATCGACCGCCGCGTTCGACAAGATGACGCCCGTCACGCCGCCGATCACGAACAGGAAGATCATTCCCATCGCGAACAGCATCGGCGTCTTGAACTCGATCGAGCCGCCCCACATGGTTGCGATCCAGGAGAAGATCTTGATGCCGGTCGGCACCGCGATGACCATGGTCGCGATCATGAAATAGGCCCTGAGATCGACATTCAGGCCGACCGCATACATGTGATGCGCCCAGACCACGAAGCCGACGAAGCCGATCGCCACCATCGCATAGGCCATACCGAGATAGCCGAAGATCGGCTTCTTGGAGAAGGTCGAGACCACCTGGCTGACGATGCCGAAGCCGGGCAGGATCAGGATATAGACCTCGGGATGGCCGAAGAACCAGAACAGATGCTGGAACAGGATCGGGTCGCCGCCGCCCTTCGGATCGAAGAAGGTCGTGCCGAAATTGCGGTCGGTCAGAAGCATGGTGATCGCGCCCGCCAGAACCGGCAGGGCCAGTAGCAGCAGGAAGGTCGTCACCAGCACGGACCAGACGAAGAGCGGCATCTTATGAAGCGTCATGCCCGGCGCGCGCATGTTGAAGATGGTGGTGATGAAGTTGATCGCGCCCAGGATCGACGACGCGCCCGCCAAGTGGAGGGCGAAGATCACCATATCGACCGCGGGACCGTAGGCTCCATATGTCGACAAGGGCGCATAGATCGTCCAGCCCGTGCCCGCGCCGTTATAGGCGCCCTCGCCGGTGACGAAGAGCGAGCCGATCAGCAGCGCCAGCGACATCGGCAGCAGCCAGAACGAGATGTTGTTCATCCGCGGGAAGGCCATGTCCGGCGCGCCGATCATCAACGGCACGAACCAGTTGCCGAAGCCGCCGATCAGCGCCGGCATGACCATGAAGAAGATCATCAGCAGGCCGTGGCCCGAGATCAGCACGTTGAACAAGTGATGCGCCGCGTCGTCGGAGCCGGCGAGCGCCGGGAGAACCTGAAGCCCCGGCTCGGCAAGCTCGGCGCGCATCAGGAAGGAGAAGACGCCGCCGATGCATCCCGACACCACGGCGAAGATAAGGTACATCGTGCCGATGTCCTTATGGTTGGTGGAATAAACCCACCGCTTCCAGCCCGTCGGATGCCCGTGATCGCCGTGAGCGGCTTCGGCGTGATCATGTGCCATGGATTTACGTCCTTTCTAAATCACTTAGCGCGCCGAAGCGGGCGCGGCCTCGGCAACCTGCACCGGGGCCTTGGCGGCCGGCGCGGGCGAGGGCGTGGTGTTCTCGGAATATTTCTGCTTGGCGTCCGCCACCCATTTGTCGAAATCGGCCTGCGAGACGGCATCGACGACAATGGGCATATAGGCGTGATCCTTGCCGCAAAGCTCGGAGCACTGGCCGTAATAGGTGCCGATCTCGTCGGCCTCGAACCAGGTCTCGTTGGTGCGGCCGGGCACCGCGTCCATTTTCACGCCGAAGGCCGGGATCGCCCAGGAATGGATGACGTCGTTCGAGGTCGTCAGAAGCCGGATCTTCTTGTTAACCGGCACGACCACGTGATTGTCCACCGCCAGAAGCCGGTGCTCGCCGGGCTTCAGATTTTCTTCCCTGGTCAGCACCGAATCGAAGGTGAAATCGCCGTCGTCGGGATATTCATAGGTCCAGAACCATTGATTGCCGATGGCCTTCACGGTCATGTACGGATCGGGCGTCTTGTCCTGGTAATAGAGAAGCTTCAGAGACGGCACCGCGATGATGATCAGGATGATCGCCGGAACCACCGTCCAGATGATCTCGATCATGGTGTTGTGGGTCGTCTTGGAGGGGGTCGGATTGGCCCTGGCGTTGAACCGGATGAAGCAATAGAGCATCAGTCCGAGCACAAGAACCACGATGCCGGTCGCGACCGACATGAGAATGTAATTGTGGAAATACTCCAACCTCACCATCACCGGGCTGGAAGCTTTCTGGAAGCCCATCTCCCACGGCTTGGCGTAGCCGATATCCTCGGCCAGGGCGCCGGTGGCTGTGGCAAGAAGCGTCACACCCGCCGCCGAAGCGCCCAAGATGCCATCTTTCAATCTCATTATGTCGACCAGCCCCTCTGGAAAATTCGATTGATCACAGGGCCCCGCGCGGGACGCGGGCGGACCCTACACCAGCCCTTACCGCAGGGCAATATAGACCGCGCCGCGCCGCCCGAACGACCATGCAGAAAACCGCGCGACACTATGTCGCATCTTATTGGTATGGCTACGTTATCGGCGCAGCGGCCGGGGCTTGTGATCGGCGGAGAATGATCGAGCAATCGGTTCCCGAAGCCCTGATCGACGCCCTCGGACGATGCGGCCTCGCAGGGAGCCTGATCGGTAAGGCCGATACGGCCCGATTGAGAGTCGAATCTGGGGCCTATCTCTTGCTCCTCCGCCTGCCCCGCCCGGTCGCAATTCGAGGCCGTCCGTCCTGGCCGGAGAGCTTAACGACGGGCTGGTATCTCTATGCCGGCAACGCCCACGGGCCCGGTGGTCTGAGAGGGCGCCTTTCGCGCCATTTCCGCGCCCCCAAGACTGCGCATTGGCACATCGACCGGCTCACGGCCGAGGCCGAGCTGCACGCGATCGTCTATCCGGGCCGCAACGAGTGCGATCTGGTCGCGGCTTTGGGAACTCTATCGGGGATCACGATCCCGGCGCCCGGCTTCGGCAGCTCCGATTGCCGGACCTGCCGCAGCCACCTCCTGGCCTGGCGAGCTCGATAGCAATTTTGGCGTCATCCCGGCCTTGAGCCGGGACCCAGGTCGAACGCTCGGGCCTATGACGATGGATCCCGGATAGCGCGGTTTGCCAACGGCATCGAAGATGCCGGACAAACCGGCTTCCGGGATGACAGTTCTAAGAGCTGAGCTTAGTCGTCCCAGCCCGGATCCATGCCGTAGGGCACGCCGTTCACGACCGCTTCGACCGCGCCGATCATGCCGTCGTGGATCTTGAACATCTCGAAGATTTCCCAGGTCCAGGGTGAGGTCTTCTGGACATGGACTTCCTGGCCGTTGGTGAGTTTGTAGGACCTGAGCGCCGCATCGTGATCGAAGAACACGCCGGCGAACACGACCCCGCGTTCCCTGTCGACGATCAGCCAGCGCCGGTCGCGGAGCCGCGAAATCCTCGCGGTAATAGCCGAGCCCGAAGGCCTTGGCGCAGGTCATCGAGGCCGGGCCGACAGTGCCCGAGGACGATTTGAACGACTGGTTGTTGGTCGTTTGGGTGCCGTTCTCCAAGCGGTTGCAGTCGTCGGCGAACGGCGGATGGATGCTGCCGTCGTTTTTCTGCAGCGCCGAGAAATAGGTATTCGCGATCCTGACCAGCTCGTCGCGGGAGCGGCGGGTATCGGCCGGCTCGATGCGGGCGAAGTCCGGCCGCGGGGTCACTAGGTTGTCGGGATTGGCGAAGCCCCCCGGCTCCTTGCGGATAACGATGTTCTCCATCTCGGTGATCTTGCCGTCCGCGACCTTGAGCCGGAAACCGAGGATCGACGGTACGCCGTTCTCCTCGACCACGGCGAAACCGCCGACGCCGCCGCGCTCCGGCTCGGCGACGAGATTGCGATAGGGCCTGACCTTAGTCGCGATCCGCCAGATGCCGTCGGGCAGGTCGAGCTTCTGGCCGTTCTCGGTGTATTTCGCGCCCGCGGCGATCGGCGCCTTGGACGGGTCATGGGCCACCATGGCCGCGAGATACTGCTCGACGAAGCCGAACAGGCATTGCCGGTCGCAGGTCTCCGCCGCTCCGGCCGCGCCGCGCGGCAATGTGGTCAGGATCAATACGCCGACAATGCTGAGAATGACGTGCTTCGCGTTCATGGCGTCCCCCTCCGGCCATAGAGTGCGTTGCCATGACTATTCGGAAGCCGTGTGGCAAAGTCAATTAAAGGCGGTCACAGCCGCAATCCGCCGTCGATTTCCAGGATCCGCCCGTCATAGAACTCGTTGCGGAGAATAAACAGCGTCGCATCGCCGATTTCCTCCGGCGTGCCGAGGCGCTGGAGGGGAACGCCGGAGACGATCTTGTCGCGGATCGGCTGCGGGATGTTCGATACCATGCGCGTGTCGGAGAAGCCCGGTGCGATGGCGGCAACCCGGATTTTGTGGCGCGCCAGCTCCTTGGCCCAGGTCACGGTCATGGCCGCGACGCCGGCCTTGGCGGCGGAGTAATTCGTCTGGCCGACATTACCGGCCCGCGAGATGCTGGAGATGTTGACGATCACGCCGCCCTCGCCGCCTTCGATCATGTGAATCGCAGCTTCTCGCGCGCAGAGGAAGACGCCGACGAGATCGACATCGATCACCGTGCGAAAATCCGCCGCCGACATCTTCTTCACGATCTTGCCGTCCTTCACTTTGACCAGCAGCCCGTCCTTGTTGGTGCCGGCATTGTTGATGAGGGCGTCGACGCGCCCGAAATCCTCGCGCACCGATTTGAAAAGCTTTTCGACGCCCAACTCGTCGGTCACGTCGGCCGCATAATCCCTCGCTTCGCAGCCGCCGTCCGCGCAGAGCTTCTTCGCTTCCTTGAGCTTCTTCTCGTCGAGATCGACGAGCGCGAGATTGGCGCCCTCGCCCGCGGCCATCTCCGCGATCTTCCGGCCCAAGCCTTGAGCCGCACCGGTGACGACAACGGTTTTGCCTTTGAGAATCCATCTTGTTCTCCTGTGCGGCTATTGGCCGAGGACGTTGATCAGGCCGCCATCGACGACGAGCTTACACTGACGCGCCGACATGTCGTGGCGGAGGGTCATTTCGCGGTCGGATTCGGCAATATGGGCGGTGAGCGTTGGCCCGTCGGAAAGCTGGTCGACGGCGTCCTCGATGACGAGGGTCTGGCCGGACTCCAGGAACTCGTAATCGTCCGAACTCCTCATAGGTCAGCGGCAGGATGCCGAAATTTATCAGGTTCTGGCGGTAAATCCGGGCGAAGCTTCTCGCGACCACCGCCCGGAGACCGAGATAGCGCGGGGCCAGCGCGGCATGCTCCCGGCTCGACCCCTGGCCGTAATTCTTGCCCGCGATCACCGCATGGGCGTCATGCCCCGAGGTTCGCTCGACATAGGCCTCGTCGACCACGTCGAAAACGAACTCCGAAATTTTCGGAATATTGCTGCGGAACGGCAGCACGCGGGTGCCCGCCGGCATGATCTCGTCGGTCGTGATGTCGTCGCCGACCTTGAGCAGGATCGGTAATTCGAGCCGATCGGGCAGCTTTTTCAGCTTCGGCAGGCTCTTGATGTTCGGGCCTTTGACGAGGTCCACCTTTTTCGCCTTCTCCGGCGCCGGCGGTTCTTCCAGAAGCGAGATGTTCGCGGTCGAGAGATCCGGCACTGGGATGTCCGGATAGTCGATGCCAAGCGAACGTGGATCGGTGATCACGCCCTTGAGCGCCGACGCCGTCGCGGTTTCCGGGCTGCACAAATAGACCTCGTCCTCCCGCGTCCCGGACCGGCCAGGGAAATTGCGCGGCACAGTCCTCAAGCTCTTGCGGCCCGATGCCGGGGCCTGGCCCATGCCGATGCAGCCGTTGCAGCCCGCCTGATGCAGGCGCGCGCCGCCCGCAATCAGGGCTTCAAGGCTTTTGTCCTCGATCAGCAGCGCGAGCAGTTGGCGGGACGTCGGGTTGACGTCGAAGGAAACCCCGTCGGCGACGGACTTGCCTTCGAGCATCCGGGCGGCCATGGCGAAGTCGCGATAACCCGGATTGGCCGAGGAGCCGACATAGGCCTGATAGATCTCCTCGCCCGCGATCTCCTCGACCGTCACCACATTGCCGGGGCTCGACGGCTTGGCGATCAGCGGCACGAGCTTCGAAAGATCGACCTCTTCCTGGCGGTCATAATTTGCATCCTCATCTGCCGCGAGCTCCTGCCAATCCTCCTCGCGGCCCTCGCTTTTCAGAAAGCGGAGGGTTTCCTTGTCGGACGGAAAGATCGAGGTCGTCGCGCCGAGCTCCGTTCCCATATTGGCGATGACATGGCGATCCATGGCGCTCAGGGACTCGAGGCCGGGTCCCGAATATTCGATGACATAGCCGAGGCCGCCATCGACATCGTGACGGCGAAGGAGCTCCAGGATCACGTCCTTGGCGCTCACCCAATCCGGCAGTTCGTTGACGAGCCGGACGTTCCAGACCTTCGGCATCGGCACATAGAACGGCTCGCCCGCGATGGCGGCGGCGACCTCGATCCCGCCTGCACCGAAGGCCAGCATGCCGATCGAGCCGGCGGCCGGCGTATGGCTGTCGGAGCCGAGCAAGGTCTTCCCCGGCTTGCCGAACCGCTGCATATGCACCGGGTGACTGACGCCGTTCCCCGGCGGACTGAAATAGCAGCCGAATTTCCGGCCGGCGCTTTCGAGAAACAGGTGATCGTCCGGGTTCTTGAAATCGGCCTGGATCAGATTGTGATCGACATATTGGACCGAGGTCTCGGCCTTCGTGCGATCAAGCCCCATGGCGTCGAGATACAGCATCACCAGGGTGCCGGTCGCATCCTGGGTCAAGGTCTGGTCGATCTTGACGGCGATTTCCTCGCCCGGCGCGACGCTGGTGTCGACGTCATGCGCTTCGAGCAGCTTGTGTGTCAGAGATTTGCCCATTGAAGAGAACAACGACTGGGGCGCGAATTTGTTTCCGCGGGCTAGCCCGAGACTCGTCTGGATCGCGACCGCCCCGACATAAAGCGCGAGAATGATCGCGCTTTCGAAGCCGATATTGGCCGGGCCTTTGCGCTGGCGGCGAATGAAGCCGAGGAGCAGAACGCCGGTCATCAGAAGCGCGAGGACGATCCAGAACATCGCACGGGTGCCGATCGCGTGGTAGATCGAGCCCTTCCGATAGGCGATATCGGAAAGCGCCAGGAACAGGACATCGAAGGAATTGCCGCCAATGATCCCGCCGACGGCCAATTGCAGGGCGCCGCGGCGGATCGCGGCGATCACCGTAACGAGCTCCGGCAACGAGGTCACGACCGCGGTCAGGAGCGCGCCGACCACGGATTCCGAAATCCCGGCCTTCTCGGAAATCTGGAGGCCCGTCTCGGCGATCAGCCATCCGGCCACGCCGACGACTGCACTGAGCGCGACGAACTGACCGATGAGCTTGGCAACGGACGGCTGTCCGGCCGATTCGGCGGCGGGCAGGTCGGTGCGGGTGTCCGAGGTCACTTGCGGCCTCCACATCGGCGCGAGCCGGATGGCGGAGGCGAGCCGGACGCCCGCGACATAGACGATCAGCAAGATCGGCGTCGCCGGATGAACGCCGAAATCGTGACGTCCGGCGCGGCCCAGGCCAGAAGCGGGATTGTCAGCAGGATCATCAGCATGGTGGCCTGCGTCATATTGGTGAGCGACGCCGCCGCATGCTCCAGATTGGCCTTGCGATAGACCACGTCCGCGATGGCGAGGAACGCCGTTTGGGCCGCGATCCCGCCGATGGCGTTGCTGACCGCATAGACCGGATGGCCCTGGGCGGCCGCCGCGACGGACGCGACTGTGCCGGCGAGAGAGGTGCTCGCGCCGAGCAGGACGCCGCCGACCAGCGCCTCCCCGAACCCGGTGCGATCGGCCAGGATGTCCGCAAGACGCGTCATCTTCAGGCCGCCGGCCACGATGACCGCAGCCACCACCGCGAACAGGATCAGGTTCGCTTCGAGGGACAGATTTCCGAAATCAGGCATCAAATCGCGTCACGCACGGCGCGCCTCGCCCGAGACCGTCGATTATCAGGCCGCCTCCAGCGCCTGGGTGAGATCGGCAAGGATATCGTCGATATGCTCCAGCCCGACCGACAGGCGGACATAGCCGCCGGTCACGCCAGTTGCGAGCTGCTCCTCTTCCGAAAGCTGGGAATGGGTCGTGCTCGCCGGATGGATCGCCAGACTGCGCGCATCGCCGATATTGGCGAGGTGATAGAACATCTCAAGCGCGTTGATGAAAGCCTTGCCGGATTCGACCCCGCCCTTGAGCTCGAAGCCCACCAACCCGCCATAACCGCCCTTGAGATAGGCGTCGGCACGGCGGCGATATTCGCCGGTCATCTGACTCGGATGGATGACTTTCGAGACCTTCTCATGGGTCTTGAGGAAATCCGCGACCTTCTGAGCGTTCTGGGAATGACGCTCGATGCGCAAGGGCAAGGTCTCCAGCCCGTTCAGGATCATGAAGGCATTGAACGGGCTCAGGCACGGGCCGGTGTCGCGCAAGAGCGTCACCCGCGCCTTGATGATATAGGCGATCGGCCCCAAGCGGCTTCACCGCCTCGGTCCAGACCGCGCCGTGATAGCTGGGATCGGGCGTGTTCAGCATCGGGAAGCGGTCCTTATGCGCCTCCCAATCGAAATTGCCGCTGTCGATCACGATGCCGCCGATCGAATTGCCGTGGCCGCCGATATATTTCGTGCAGCTCGACGCGATGATCGACGCGCCATGCTCGAACGGCCGGCACAGCCCGTGCGCCGCCGTGTTGTCCATGATCAGCGGCACGCCGAGCTTGCGGCCGATATCCGCGACCTCCTTGATCGGGAAGACCTGGAGCTTCGGGTTCGGCAGGGTCTCGGCGTAATAGGCGCGGGTCTTGTCGTCGGTCGCCTTGGCGAAGGCTTCGGGATCGGCCGGATCGACGAAGCGCACCTCGACGCCCATGGACGGCAGCGTATGGGCGAACAGGTTCCAGGTTCCGCCATAGAGATCGGTCGAACTCACCACATTGTCGCCGGCATGGGCGATGTTCTGGATCGCAAGGGTGGAGGCCGCCTGCCCGGACGAGATGGCGAGCGCGCCGACGCCGCCTTCGAGCGCCGCCAGCCGCTTTTCCAGCACATCGACCGTCGGATTCATGATCCGGGTGTAGATGTTCCCGAATTCCTTGAGCGCGAACAGATTCGCCGCGTGCTCGGTGCTGTCGAACTGATACGACGTGGTCTGATAGATCGGCACGGCCACCGAATGGGTCGCCGGATCCGCGCGGTAGCCCGCGTGAAGAACGATGGTCTCGGGATTCTTGCTGGTCATGACTGCCGCCTCTCCTGATTTCCGGCCTGCTGGCGCGTTATACCGTGTTTAATGGGATTGCGCGTCTTTGCCAATCTTCGGCCGATCACAAAGAGGCGAGGTGACTTCGGGCGCGATCCTTGACCATATAGAGTGATAAGTGTGACGTTCTTCGAGCCAACGCGGATGAGAAATCGGACCCGATCATGGCCTTGCCCCAGAACACCGACGACCTCTTTTTCGCCCAGACCGGCATGGATCAGACGCGCGTCCAGCGCATCATCGACGACACCTTGGCGAAATGCGAGGACGGCGAGCTCTATCCTCGAATATGCCCAGTCCGAGAGCCTCGCTTTCGACGACGGGCGGCTGAAGAACGCCAGCTTCGATACGACCCAGGGCTTCGGCCTTCGCGCCGTGGTCGGCGAATCGACCGGCTTCGCTCATGCGAGCAACCTTTCGGAAGAAGCGATCATCCGCGCGGCCAAGGCTGTCGAGGCGGTGAAATCCGGTCATTCCGGGGCGATGAGCCTCGGCCCCGCCGGCACCAACCGGCATCTCTATGCCGCCGATAATCCGCTGGAAGAAGTCGGCTTCGACGCCAAGGTGGCGCTTCTCAAAGAGATCGACGCCTATGCCCGCGCCAAGGACTCCCGCGTGCGGCAGGTCACGGCCTCGCTCGCCGGCGAATGGCAGGCGGTGATGATCATCCGCGCGGACGGCCAGATCGCCCGCGACATCCGCCCGCTCGTCCGGCTCAATATCTCGATCATGGTCGGCGACGGCGACCGCCAGGAGATCGGCTCGATCGGCTATGGCGGCCGCGAGGCCTATGCCCGCTTCATCGATCCGGCGAACTGGCGCGGACGGGTGGACGAGGCGTTGCGTCAGGCGCTGGTCAATCTCAATTCCGTCGCCGCGCCCGCAGGCGAGATGCCCGTCGTGCTCGGGCCCGGCTGGCCCGGCGATCCTGCTGCACGAGGCGATCGGCCACGGCCTCGAAGGCGATTTCAATCGCAAGAAGACCTCCGCCTTCGCCGGCCTGATGGGCCAGCAGGTCGCCGCCAAGGGCGTGACCGTGGTGGACGAAGGCAACATCCAGGACCGCCGCGGCTCCTTGACCATCGACGACGAAGGCACGCCGACCTGCCGCACGGTCCTGATCGAGGACGGCATCCTGAAAGGCTATCTCCAGGACCGGCTCAACGCCCGGCTCATGAACATGAAGCCGACCGGCAACGGCCGTCGCGAAAGCTTCGCCCATGCTCCCATGCCGCGCATGACCAACACTTACATGCTGGCCGGCGACAAGGATCCCGGCGAGATCATCGCGGGCGTGAAGAAAGGCATTTACGCCGTCAATTTCGGCGGCGGGCAGGTGGACATCACCAACGGCAAATTCGTGTTCAGCTGCACCGAGGCCTACAAGATCGAGAACGGCAAGATCGGCGCCCCGCGTGAAGGGCGCGACCCTGATCGGCAACGGCCCCGACTGCCTCACCAAGGTCGGCGCGGTCGGCAACGACCTCAAGCTCGACGACGGCATCGGCACCTGCGGCAAGAACGGCCAAGGCGTCCCCGTCGGCGTCGGCCAGCCTACCTTGCTGATCGAAGGGCTGACCGTCGGCGGAACGGCGGCTGGTTAGCCTCGACTACACCGTCATTCCCGCGAGCGGAATCAGTTCGACGTGGGGCTGGATCCCGCCTGCGGGATCGCTACGTCTCCGCCGTTCAGTGAACCTCCCCCGTAAACGTCCTCAGCGCCGGGTTCGTATGGTCCGGCATGGCGAGGGCCGCCGCAACGCCGGGGCGGGCGCGCATGCGGTCGACCCAGTCGAGAAGCTTGGGGCAGCGCGTCTCGGGTGCCGATCTCGGGGAACATGCGCTCCAGCATCATGCCGCAATGGGCGAAGAAATTGGCGTCTGCCGTGGTGAACATCTCGCCGGCGATCCAGGGGACTTTGCCGAGCTGCGTCTCGATCTTGTCGACCGCTTCGTTGATCTTGCGGGTGGCGTTGGCGAGATCGGATTCGGAGAAGCCGGAGCGGGCCGTGCGCCATTTCTCGCGCTGCTCGCGAAGCGGGATGCGCGCGACCAGCTTCTCGAACTCGCCCGCCTCGACACCCCGCGCGATCACGCCGACCATGCGGTGCCAGCCCCACATCGAGACGTAATTCATCACATGCTCGTCGACGAATTTGTTCCAATAGCGCATCCGGGCATTGCCCTCGGGCGTGTTCGGCCGCAAGGGCGGCGCGTCGGGGAAGGCGTCTTCGAGATATTCGTTGATGACGGTGCTATGGGTGATGATCACGCCGTCATGATCGAGCACCGGCACCTGGCCTTCCGGGTTGATCGCGACGAACCACGGCTCGTGCTGCTCGAACTTGTGGAGATCGACATAACGGCTCTCGAAATCGAGCCCCTTCTCCTTCAGCGGAATCAGAACCTTGAGCGAATTGGCGACCGGTTCGGCGTGATAGAGCTTGAGCATCGATTGTCCCCCGCGTGTCGTTTTGGTGCTCGACCTTGATACAACGCGGAGGGCTCTAGCGCGCCTAATAGGAATATTCCTTGAAGACGGGATCGACGCTGCCGTGCCAGCGCGTATTATAGGCCTCCAGCATGTCCTCGGCCGGAGTCTTGCCGCGCTCGACGATATCGAACAGGGCGCCGAGGAAATGCACTTCCGATTCGCCGACCCAATCGAGCGCCGCGCGGCGGCTCAGGCCTTCCGACGCGATCGCGAGCACGCGCTTGGCGAAATCCAGCATGGTGCCCTTGCCGAGCTTGGCGTTCAGCGCCTCGCGCGCGACGTCGTCGCGAAGCCGCGCGATATCCACATAGGTCCAGTCCTTGACCAGATCCCAGGCCGCATCCAGCGCCGCGTCGTCATAGAGCAGCCCGACCCAGAGCGCCGGCAGCGCGCAGAGCCGGGACCACTGGCCGCCGTCCGCGCCGCGCATCTCGAGGAAGCTCTTCAGCCGCACCTCGGGGAAGATCGTGGTCAGGTGATCGGACCAATCGTCCATGGTCGGCCGCTCGCCCGGCAGCGCCGGCAGCTGGCCCTCCATGAAATCCCGGAAGGACTGACCGGAGGCATCGATATAGCGGCCTTCGCGGTAGACGAAATACATCGGCACATCGAGCGCGTAATCGACATAGCGCTCGAAGCCCATGCCGGGATCGAACAGAAAGGGCAGCACGCCCGTGCGGTCCGGATCGGTATCGGTCCAGATATGGGCGCGGTAGCTCAGATAGCCGTTTGGCTTGCCCTCGGTGAAGGGCGAGTTGGCGAACAGCGCCGTCGCCATCGGCTGCAAGCGCCATGGAGGTGCGGAACTTCCTGACCATGTCGGCTTCGGACGAGAAGTCCAGATTCACCTGGACCGTGCAGGTGCGGAACATCATGTCCCGGCCGAGCGTGCCCTTCTTGTCCATATAGGCGCTCATGATCTTGTAGCGGCCCTTGGGCATGACCGGCGTTTCGTCGAGCGTCACCTTCGGCGCGAAGCCGAGGCCGATGAAGCCGATATCGAGCTCCTTCGCGATTTCGCGCACCTGCGCCAGATGGGTCGAGACTTCGTTGCAGGTCTGGTGGACGGTGCGCAAGCGGCGCGCCGGAAAGCTCCAGCTGGCCGCCCGGCTCCAGGGTCACGGACTGGCCGTCCATATGGAGCGCGATCAGATTGCCGTTCTCGTAGATCGGCTTCCAGCCGAAGCGTTGCAGGCCTTCGAGAACGGCGCGGATTCCCTGCGGCCCTTCATAGGTAAGCCGGCCGAGATCCTTAAGCCGATAGCCGAACTTCTCGTGCTCCGTGCCGATGCGCCAATCCTCGCTTGGGACGGCAGCCGGCTTCGAGATAGGCGACGAGGTCGTGCTTGCTCTCGATCGGAGGGCTGAAGGCCTCCGCCTCGGCAATTTTCTGCGACATATACTCTCCCCGCCCGCAGAGGATGAACCGCGCGCTGCGCCAAATCTCGCAAGTAAGCGGTCGGCGGTATCCGCGCAAGCAAAATCATCGTGAGAAGCGAGCGTCAAGTCCAGTCGCCGAGCAGCGCCTGCCAGAGCGCGAGGGCCGCGACGACGGCGGTATCCGCCCTGAGGATGCGGGGACCGAGGCTCACAAGATGGGTGTCGGGGGCGCCATTCAAGGCCGCGCGCTCCCGCTCGCTGAAGCCGCCCTCGGGGCCGACGACGATGGCGGTCGGGACATTTTTCCGCGAGAGGCTCGCAAGAACGGACGCCGCCGAGCGCGGCGCCCTCGCCGTTGTCGAAAACGAGCCGCCGACAGGGAGACGGCAATCCACCGAGCGCCTCGTCGAGCGATTTCGCGGGCGGGCGGATCTCCGGTACGGTCAGCCGCCGGCATTGCTCGGCCGCCTCGGTTACGTTCGCTTGCAGGCGATCGAGATTGACCCGATCGACATTGGTGAAATCGGTGAAGACCGGCCAGATGACGCGGGTCCCGAGCTCGGTCGCCTTCTCGACGGTGTAGTCGAGCCGGGCGCGCTTGATCGGGGCGAACAGCAGCCAGAGGTCGGGTTCGGTCGTTTGCGGCCGCGTTCGGTCTTCGATCTTGAGGCGGCAGGCCTTGCGGCCGGCATCGAGAATCGTCGCGCGCCATTCGCCGTCCCGGCCGTTGAACAGCAGCACGGCATCGCCCGGCCGCCGGCGCATCACCGTTGCGAGGTAATGCGACTGACGGGCCCCAAGCGCGAGGTCAACGCCGGAACCGAGATCGGCCTCGACATAGAGCCGGATTTTGGCAGGTTGCGCCTCGCTCATCGCGTCCTTCCCATACGGCGACTTGAGCCGCCGGGCGCTATACTGTTAAGCAGAACCGGGAAGCGCAAGCGCGAGACGATAACCATGACCCATCCGGCCGATGCCCGTCCCGCCGATGCCGTTCGCGGTAATTGGGTGGACCGCCATGCGCCCATATGGGCGCGGCCCTATCTCCGCCTCGCCCGCGCCGACCGGCCGATCGGCACCTGGCTGCTGCTTGTGGCCGTGCTGCTGGGCGACGGCGCTGGCCGCGCCCCATGCCCTGCCCGCCAACGACTATGCCGGGCTGAACGCGGGCGCCTGGCCCAATCCGATCCTGCTTCTGCTGTTCGTGATCGGCGCGACGGTGATGCGCGGCGCGGGCTGCACCTTCAACGACATCGTGGATCGGGATTTCGACGGCAAGGTCGCCCGCACCCGCGCCCGGCCGATCCCGAGCGGCGCGGTGAGCGTCAGGAACGCTGTCGCCTTCCTCATGATCGAATGCGTCATCGGCCTGTTCGTGCTCCTTTGCCTCAATCGCACGGCGGTGTTGCTCGGCGTGGCGTCCCTCGGCCTCGTCGCGATCTACCCCTTCATGAAGCGCTTCACCTATTGGCCCCAGATCTTCCTCGGCCTCGCCTTCAATTGGGGCGCGATCCTGGGCTGGGGCGCCGTCACCGGCGGTGTCGCCGCGCCGGCCCTGGCGCTCTATCTCGCCGGCATCGCCTGGACCCTGGTCTACGACACGATCTATGCCCATCAGGACAAGGAGGACGACATCCTGATCGGCGTCAAATCCACCGCCCTTCTGTTCGGCAGGAGCACCAAGGCTCTGGCTCGCGGGCTTCGGCGCGCTGACCATGATCGGCATCTGGATCGCGGGCGCGCTCGCCGGCGAAGGCGCGGCCTTCTATGTCGCTCTCGATCCTCCCCACCGGCCATCTGATCTGGCAGGTCGCGGGCCTTCGAATCGACGACGGCGCCAATTGTCTCGTGCAGATTCCGCGCAAATCACATCTTCGGCGCGCTCGTCTTCGCTGCTATCGTGGCGGGCAACGTGATCTGACTCATGCCGGCAGGGGGCCGATAGGGGCCATCGGCTTTTTCGGGGGGCACATGAACACCGTCTTCAACAGTCTGATCAAAGGCTTTCCCTATCTGATGCTGCATTCGAGCGTGACCTTCGCGCTCCTTGTGGCCGCGGTCGCGATCTACACCTGGATCACGCCGCATCGAGGAATTCGCGCTTATCCGCGAGGGAAATGTCGCGGCGGCCATCACGCTTTCCGGCGCGATTCTCGGCCTCGCCATTCCCCTGGCCTTCTGTCTCGCAGCCAGCATCTCGGTTTATGAGAATCCTGATCTGGGGCGCGGTGACCTTGGTCCTGCAGATCATCGCGTTCCGCATCGTGCATGTCTTCATCAAGGATTTGCCGCAGCGCATCGAGCGCGGCGAAATCTCGACGGCGATCTTCCTCTCCGCCTGCAAGCTCGCGGTCGCGGCCATCACCGCGGCGGCGGTCGCCGGCTGACAAGGCAGAGGCCTCATGCTCCGGCCCTTCTTCAAGGCGCTGCGCTATCTCTTCGTGCTGTTCGTCCTCCTGATTCTGATCGGCGAGATCGATCAGTTCACCCATGGACCGACCGTCAATCTCCAGAACGAAGACGCGTCGCTTCCGCCGCGGGCGCAGGATCTCGGCCCCGGTTTCCGAATGAGGGTTCCCGAAGTTCTCAACCGCGACCGGCATGACCTCGTCAGCCTCGGCACCGCCTTCGCGATCAACGATTCGGGCGACTGGGCGACGGCGAAACATGTCAGCCGCGATTGCGCCGCGCTGGTGCTGCTCGAAGCCGGAGAGCAGCGCGGCTATCCGGTGAAGATGGTGATCGACCATCCCCGCACCGATCTGAGCGTTCTCGTCACCGGCGGCTCGTTCGACGCCCTGACCATCGCCGACCGCGACCCAGGAACCGACGAGACCGGCTATTTCATCGGCTATCCCCAGGGAGACCCGGCCTCGGTCGAAGCGAATTATCTCGGGCGCGACGATGTCGATGTGATCGACGATCTCGCTCCGGGCCGGCCGCCCGAACGTCTCGTCGGCGACTACTGGGTCGAGTTCCCGCCGGATCCCGAATTTCTCCGGCACCCTCGGCGGCATGAGCGGCGGGCCGGTCCTCGACGGCGCGGGCGACGTGATCGGCGTGACGGTCGCCGAGGAGCCGCGCCGGGGCCGGGTCATCTCGGTCACGCCGGAAAGCCTGGCCGAGCTCCTGCGCGGCGCCGGCTCCGAAGGCTGGCACACCGAGAACGAAGCCCTCCGCCGCGACACGCCGCCCGTGGTCTCGGACTCGAATCTCCGGCAATACGGCAACGATCTCAGGAACAAGACGCGGGTCGCCGAAGTCTGGTGCTACGGATTCCGCAAAGGCGTCCAGCCAAGGCGGCCGCGGCTTTAGAGCTTTCCGTCGACGCATAACATCGATTTTTGAACCAGTCATCCGGGAAGCCGGTTTGTCCGAAATCTCTGATTTCGTTGGCAAACCGAGCTATCCGGGACCCACTGTCACCGGCATAAGCGTCCGACCTGGATCCCGGATTGCAAGGCTCGCAGTCCGCAAACCTGTCGGTTTTCGGGCTCGCCTAACATCCGGGATGACAACAATTGCAATTTGGAGGGCGGCTCCTCAGCGCGTCGCCGCCCAGGGCGCGATATAGACCTTGGCGTCGATCGCGAGGCCTTCGTCCGCTTGTGTGTCGAGCCACTCGGCCAGCGTCGCCAGGGGCACGACATGGACGGTGATGTCCTCATGCCCGTCGCCGCCGCCTTCGCCCACTTTGGTCAGGCCGCGGGCAAGGTAGAAGGTGATGATCTCGCGTTGTGAGCCCGCCCGAGGCCGCACCCTCGAACAGGCGGGTCCAGCGGGCCGCCGTGTAGCCGGTCTCCTCTTCGAGCTCTCGCTTGGCCGCGTCGAGCATGTCCTCGCCTTCATCCTGATCGCCGACCAGTCCGGCGGGAATCTCGATGCAGGGGCGGCCGAGGGCCGGGCGGAGCTGCTCGACGAGCACGACCTCGCCCGCATCGGTGATCGGGATCATCGCGACCACGCCCGTGACATTGACCCGTCGCACGAATTCCCACCGCCCGTCACGCACCAGCTCCAGCCAGTCGCCGCGTCCGAGGGATTCGATTTTGTCGGTCATGGTCAACCTCGCGATTCGTGTGCGCGCACTTTAACCTGCATTCCTTTAGCTTCAATCTCTTGGTAGCTTGGCCACCCCAAAGACCTCGAGACACACCCCATGGCCTTCCGATCCCTTCGCGACTTCATCGAGCTTCTGGAAAAGAGCGGCCAGCTCGCGCGGGTCGACGGAGCCGGTCTCGACCGTGCTCGAAATGACCGAGATCCAGACCCGGCTGATCGCCGAGAACGGCCCGGCGGTGATCTTCGAGAACGCGTTCAGGGCGGACGGCGCAAAATCCGACATGCCGGTACTGGCAAATCTGTTCGGCACGGTCGAGCGGGTCGCCATGGGCATGGACCGCAAGCCCGAGGAGCTGCGCGCGCTCGGCGAAACCCTCGCCTTTTTCCGCCAGCCCGAGCCGCCGGGAGGCTGGCGCGAGGCGATGGAGATGCTGCCGCTGGTGAAGCAGGTCATGGCGATGAAGCCGAAGACGGTCTCGCACGGGGCCTGCCAGGAGGTGGTGCTCCAGGGCGATGAGATCGATCTCGCCAAGCTCCCCATCCAGACCTGCTGGCCGAACGAGCCCGCGCCCTTGATCACCTGGCCGCTCGTGGTAACCGAGGATCCGGGCAAGGACGAGGCCTATAATCTCGGCATCTACCGGATGCAGGTGACCGGCCCGAAGACGACCTATATGCGCTGGCTCAAGCATCGCGGCGGCGCGCAGCATTTCCGTAAATGGGGCGAGAAGAGGCCCGATCCCATGCCGGTCGCGGCCGTGATCGGCGCCGATCCGGGGACGATCCTCGCCGCCGTCACGCCGGTGCCGGATACGCTTTCGGAATATCAGTTCGCGGGGCTGTTGCGCGGCGCCAAGGTCGAACTCGTCGATTGCAAGACGATCCCCTTGAAGGTTCCCGCCGAGGCGGAGATCGTGCTGGAAGGCCATGTTTTCCTGGATCGATACGGGGACGAAGGCCCTTATGGCGACCACACCGGCTACTATAATTCGGTCGAGCAATTCCCGGTCTTCGAGATCTCCGCGATCACGCACCGCCGCGATCCGATTTATCTCTCGACCTATACCGGACGGCCGCCCGACGAGCCCTCGATCCTGGGCGAGGCGCTGAACGAGGTGTTCATCCCGCTCCTCATCCAGCAATTCCCGGAGATCGTGGATTTCTGGCTGCCGCCCGAGGGCTGCTCCTACCGGATCGCCGTCGTCTCGATGAAGAAGGCCTATGCCGGCCACGCCAAGCGCGTGATGATGGGGGTGTGGTCCTATCTCCGCCAGTTCATGTATACGAAATGGGTGATCGTGGTGGACGACGACATCAACGCGCGCGACTGGAAGGACGTCATGTGGGCGATTTCGACCCGCATGGATCCGGCGCGCGATATCACCTTGGTCGAGAATACGCCGATCGACTATCTCGACTTCGCCTCGCCCGAAAGCGGCCTCGGCTCCAAGATCGGGCTCGACGCGACCAACAAATGGCCGCCCGAGACTCACCGTGAATGGGGCCGGCTCATCACCATGGATCAGGGCATCATCGACACCGTGACCGAGAAATGGCCGCGGCTCGGCCTGCCCGGATCCGGCAAACCGATTTGGAAGTAAATGACTGAATCATCCGACGCGACCGCCGCCAAATCCCTCACCGCCACCCAGGAAGCCGCCTCCGAAGAGGCGATCGGGATCCTCGAAAGCCTGTTCAAGCGCGCCAAGGCCCAAGGCGCCGACGCCGCCGACGCGCTGCTCGGCGAATCCGAATCCCTGGGCGTTTCCTACCGCCTCGGCGAACTTGGAGGACGTCAATCGATCCGAGGCGCGGGACTTGGGCTTGCGCGTCATCGTCGGCAAGAAGCAGGCGGTGGTCTCGACCACCGATCATTCCAAGGCGTCCTTGGACGCCTTGGTCGACCGCGCGGTCGCCATGGCCAAGGTCGCGCCGGACGATCCCTATTGCGGGCTCGCGGATCCCGAGCTTCTGCTCAAAGGCGCGGCCCCCGACCTCGAATCCTATGACAGCCATGTGCTCGATCACCGAGACGCTGGTCCGCATGGCGGCCGAGGCGGAGGATGCGGCGCGCGCCGTCGAGGGCGTCACCAATTCCGAAGGCGCGGGCGCGGAATGGGCCGCCGGGCGCATCACGCTCGCGACCAGCGCCGGCTTCGCCAACGGCTACAAGACGTCTTCCTTCGGCGTCAGCGTGTCGGTGCTGGCGGGCGAGGGCATGGCGATGGAGCGCGATTACGACTATTCGAGCAAGCGCCACCTGATCGACCTCGACTCGCCCTCGAAGGTCGGCAAACGGGCCGGCGAGCGCGCCGTGAAGCGGCTCAATCCGAAGCGCGCCAAGACGGCGCAGGCGCCGGTCGTGTTCGATCCGCGCGTCTCGGGCGGGCTCATCCGCCATCTTTCGGGCGCGATCAACGGCCAGTCGATCTCACGCAAATCGAGCTTTCTTCGGGACAAGCTGGGCCAGGCGGTCTTCGCCAAGGGAATCCGCATCGTCGACGATCCGTTGCGGATCCGCGGCCTCGCCTCCAAACCGTTCGACGGCGAGGGCGTGGCGACCGCCAAGACCATGATCGTCGATGACGGCGTGCTGCAATGCTGGCTCCTGGATACCGCGACCGCCAAGCAGCTCGGCCTCACAGACAAACGGCCATGCCGCCCGCGGCACCGGCGCCCCGCCGGTCCCGAGCTCGACCAATCTCTATCTGGAGCCGGGCGCGCTCATCGGTGAAGGACATGCTCGGCCGAGATCAAGTCCGGCCTCTATGTCACCGAGCTGATCGGCATGGGCGTGAACGGCGTCACCGGCGACTACAGCCGCGGCGCGGCCGGCTTCTGGATCGAGAACGGCGAGCTCGCTTTTCCGGTCAACGAGGTCACCATCGCCGGCAATCTCAAGGACATGTTCCTGAACCTCACCCCCGCCGACGACCTCGAATTCCGCTACGGCACCGACGCCCCGACCGTCATGATCGAGGGCATGACCGTCGCCGGCGGCTGACGCTCAGAACACCAGCCAGGCCTGCAGGAATAGCGTATTGTTGTCCGAGGCGTTCCGGCCGCTGCCGTCGTAATTCGTCTTCGCGCCGTCGAATTTCGTATAACCGACATATTGCAGCGACAGTTTCAGGCTGCTCATCGGATAGAAGGACGGCCCGCCATTCTTGTTGAACGGCAGCCAGTCGGCTTCGAGGATATAGCCGTTGCTGTTCGGATAACCGGTGCGCGTGCCATACAAGCGCCGGATCGCCGGTGCCCGTGGTCGAGAAATAGGCCGCTTCAAGCCCGTAGGTCTTGTCGCGCATATAGGTCGCGGTGGCGTTGAAGCTGTGCAGCTTGTCGCGCGCATTGTCGGCATTGCCGAGCGCGACGCTCGCGGGCAGATGCTGCCGCTCCGAAATCCAGGATAGCAGGAGCGAAGCGTCGTTCTTGTCGTCGGAATACTGGTATTCGCTGTCGAGGCCGATATCGGTGACGTGATCGGCGCCCATGCTCCGGTCCCGGCCCGGAAACACCGAGGCGTCCATGCCGAAGGTGCCCGACTTCGAGGAAGTGGCTGCCCCATGTGTGCTGGAGCGCCACGCGCCAATAGGGGGCGAGATTGTGGATCTGCGCTTCGTCCATCCAATCCTCGCCGAAGAATTTCTGCACACCCGACGACAACGTGTCGTAACCGTCGACTTCGACATAGAGAAGATTGTCGAACATCGAATAGAGACCGATGCCGCCGACCTGCTGGGCGAAAGCGCCTTGGATCATGGTGCCGGCGTCGGGACCGGGGGCGAGGCCGGAATCGGTATAGGGGAAGCCCCAGGCCGGCGTCGTGTTCCAGAGATCGGAGACGGTCGGGTTGTTGTTGAAGGTGACGCCGACGACGAGCGGCTTGCCGCCGACGATTGCGGTCTTGGCGGCGCGGATATCGGTGTTATCGAGCGCGACGTCCTTGCCCGCGCCGTCATAGGTGCCCTGGATGAAGGCGCCCATGACGCCGGGAATGACCGCGCCGCCATAGAACAGGCTGATCTGGTTGATCGCGACATTGTCGTTGTCGCTGAAACCGGGGGCCGCGCCGCCGGGCTGGCCCTTGCCGGTATGGGTGAAGGCGAGCTGAGCCATACCCGCGAGCGGAGGGACCCATTTCTCGCCGCTGCTCATCACATAGCCGTTGAGCTTGAACTGCCGGCCGAACGCCGTGAGCTCGGGAAAGTTCGTGTGGCAGGTATTGCAGGGGAGACCGGTCTGGCGGGCGAAACTGGGAACGGCGGATGCGGGAA
Organism: uncultured Alphaproteobacteria bacterium; assembly: GCA_963732795.1. GTDB lineage: Bacteria > Pseudomonadota > Alphaproteobacteria > CAVTAV01 > CAVTAV01 > CAVTAV01. Next base: position 73,165 of record CAVTAV010000006.1, read on the forward strand.
GCGGTGAGAAGGCGAGGATGGTGACGATGAGAACGGACAGACGAGAAAAGACGACAAACGGCCGGCGCAGCAATATCATTTTCTTACCTCACTGGAACGCAACCGGGGAGCTTAGAGGGTGGCTGGATTGCGAATTAGACTTACAACCAGGTTGATGACACCTTGCTGATCTAAATCAAACTAGCCCTAATTCGCTATTAATGGGATAAGCCCCGAATCCATAGCATCCTTGTCGGCAGCGTCGAAACGGCAGAGCCCGTTCAAGCGACCAATAGTCGCACGACATGTCATCCCGTGGTTCAATGGACCTAAAACGATTTGCCGACCGAGAAGACGACCCGTGACGATGCGGCGGCGAAGTGCTCGTCGGTATCCGAATACATCAGCTTCAGATCGAGCCCGAGCAGGCTCGCCCCGACCCCGCCGTTCCATTCCCAATAGCCGCTGGTGTGGAAGGCCGTGTCCTGATAGCCGAGATGGGCGAAGATATAGGGCGCGAGGCGGCTGTTCGGAAGCGGCACGGGCACGGTCAGGTCGCCATAGATCCAGGTCGCGTCGTCATGGCCGAGACTGCCCTGGCTCGGGGAATAGCCGATGCCGAGATTGGTCGAGACGAAGCCGAAATCGTAGCCGAGGGAGAACAGGCCCTCCCAATACTCGTCATGGGCGTTCGACCATGGATAGGTGTAGTAGACGATGGTGGCGTTGTAGGAGAGCGCCCGGATGCTGCCGCCATAGCCGGCATACCAGTCCAGCTCCAGATGCTGGCCGGCATTGTCGAGATTGGATCCCCAGACGCCGGCATTGAACCCGCTCGGATGGCTCCAGCCCAGGCTGCCCTGGATGGCGGGATGCTCGTCGCTCAGCGAGATGCCGCGAAACACATAGTCGGTGGTGAAGCTGACCGAGCCGTCGACCGAGCCAAGGGACGAGTCCTGCGCGGCGGCGGTATTGCTCCCGGCCACAATCAGAAGTAGGCCGAACGCGGCAATGGCCGGCAAAGCTGAACGTCGCATCTGCTGCCTCCTCCCGTGGGACCTCCGTGTGGTTCTGGGGGGCGGTGTAACAGATGTGACGCGCTGAATAAAGGAACCCGGAACAAAAGAGACGGGTGGCAGACCGCTTCCTGCCACCCGTCAGGGACGCACTACGCCTCTAGAAGGATTTTCCGACCGTGAAGACGAACCGAGAATCCGCGGTGGGGGTCGCCTTTACATTGGTATCGATATACATCGCCGAGATGTCGAGACCGAGGAGGCTGAACCCGGCGCCGCCGTTCCATTCCCAGTAGCCGCCGGGCCCAAACGCGTAAGACTGGTGGCCGACATGGGCGAAAATATGTGGCGCTAAGCTGCCGCTCATCGGGATCGGCACATCGATATCGCCATAAACCCAGGTCGCATCGTCATGGCCGAGATTGGCCTGCTTGGGCGAGTAACCGATACCAAGATCGGCCGACATGAAGCCGAAATCATAGCCGCCTTGGACGATTCCTTCCCAGTACTCGTCGCTCGCGTTCGACCACGGATATGTGTAGTACACGATGGTCGCGCTGTACGAGAATTTGTCCATGCTGCCGGAATAGCCGGCCGACCAGTCGAGCTCGAGGCCGTCGCCGCCGTTCGACAGGTTCGAGCCCCAAACGCCGGCGAAGAAGCCGCTCGGATGATCCCATTCCAGGCTGCCCTGAACCGCCGGATGCTCGTTGCTCAGCGAATAGCCGCGGAAGACATAGTCGTTCGTAAAGGTCACATTGCCGCTGAACGATCCGTAGGGCGATGCGTCGTCTGCGGCGAACGCGCCGGAGTTCATGACCATCAAGGCCGAGACAGCGGCGGCGGTAGCCATCAGTGGTTTTGCGAGTTTCATTTTACTGTTTCCTCCAATCAAGAATTGAGGCGTTTGACAACGTAGTGCTCTCCCATACGCGGCAGGTGCGAAACGCATCTGCACCATGTCGCCCATGGGCACACTCAAAAGCCGTGCCAAAGCCGGCGGAAATATGACGAAAATTTTATGAATTGAATTTTACAAATTATTTCAGTGCGTTACAGAAATATCTCGATTGGATTTCGATTAACTTAAAGGGAAGCTAACCGAAATCGCCCGCAAATTAATCAGCCTAAAATATGTGCATTTGCGGCCGAAATGGGCAAATATGACGATTCCTTGTTCGCTGATGCACAAGGAATGACGCATCGCACCATCGGTCGCGGGCGACGACGGCCGCCGAGGCCTATTGCTGCTTTTTCGGAACCAGGCGCTGGGGATCGAGCCGGTTGTCGAACCAGTAGAGCGCCCCAATGGACGTGGGGGCCGGTGACGCGGCCCGTGGCGCCCGTGAGGGCGATTCGCTGGCCCTGTTTGACGGTCTGGCCGACTTTGACGTCGATCTCGCTCAGATGGATGAAGACCGAGGAGACGCCGTGCCCATGATCGATCATCAGGGTGCCGCCGGTCAGATAGAAATCGGGCTGAGCGAGCGAGACGACGCCGCCGGCAGGCGCCCGCAGCACCGTGCCGACCGGCACCGCGATATCGAGCCCCGTATGGGGCGCGCGCGGCTTGCCGTTCAGGATGCGCTGGCTGCCGAACACGCCGCTGATCCGGCCCTTGGCCGGCCAGATGAATTTCTCGGCGAACCAGGTGCCGTCGATATCCTGCTCGCGCGCCTTGACGATCTGGCCGTTCTCCCGGGCGATGCGCGCGAGCTGCTTCTTGTTCGGCGAGACGAATTTCTGTGGCAGGCCGTTGATGCGCTGGATCTTGTATTTGGTCCTCGCGACATCGACCACGCGGTGATCCTTGGTGCCGTCGGGATAGGTGACGTCGAGGGTCGCGGTCTTTTCCGCGTCGCGGTTGAAGCCGAAGACGAATTTGCCGTCGGGCGTAAGGCGCAGCGGCCGGCCGTCGAAGCGTAACCTTGGCGCCGGGCTCGGTCGACCCGACCACGAGCCCGCCTTCACTGATATCGCCGCTGAGCTTGAGATCGCCGCCGCGAGCGCCGCCTGAAAGGCTAAACCGAGGGTCGCGGCCACACTCAGGACCGCCGCCAAACCCGCAACTCGACTCATCCGTCTCACCCGCGCCGAAGCTCCTCGTGACGTCTGGTGGCGATCTCGGCGGTGGCGTAGGCCTCCTGCCGGTCGGCATTCCAATAGCGGAGATGCTCCAGGGGAATGCGCTGGCCGGTGACCGCGCAAACCACATAGCTTCCCGGCACGAGCACCTCGTAATTGCCGGGTTCGATAATGGATGACGGCCGCGCTGTTCATGTCGATAGGCTCATAAAGATCATGGCGTTCCGCAACAATAGGCCAAAGCCGCCCGATGCCTCAACCCGCTCAGAACAGCGAGCCCTGGTCGCCGCCGGATTTGTCTTTTGTCGGCTTATCCTTGGCCGGCTTCGGTTTCGGCTTGGTTAAGCGCGGCCCCTGGCCCGCGACGGCCGCCACACGCCCGTCGCGGAACTCGATATCGAGCGCATCGCCGACATTGACCGTGCCGGCCGAGGTGACCGCCGACGCCCGTTGCGTCCCGCACGACGGCATAGCCCCGGTTCAGACACCTTGCGATAGCCGAGACTTTCCAGAAGCCGCGCGAGCCCGGAAAGCCGGGTCTTATGCTGCTCCATGATCTTCGGCAGGGTGACGGCGAGCCGCCGGGTCCAATCGCTCAGCCGCCGCCTCGTGTCGACGCAGGCGCTCCTGCACGAGGAGAGGGCGCAGGCCGGCGCCCGCGATCCTCAGCCGCTCGCGATGGAGCCCGGTATTGGCCCGGAGCGCGCGGGGCAGCCGCTCTGACAGATCGTCGAACATCTGCTGCGGCAGGCTTAGCAAATCCTTGAGCCGGGGCAGATCCGCGGGCGAGGCCGGTCAGCCGGTCCCGCCGGTCGGTGACGAAGCGGTTCACGGCCCGGCGCTGGCGTAGCGCGAGATCGTCCACCGCGTCGATCAGATCGGCCCGGACCGGCACCGCGAGCTCGGCCGCGGCGGTCGGCGTCGGCGCGCGCAAGTCCGAGGCGTAATCGATGAGGGTCGTGTCGGTTTCATGGCCGACCGCGGAGATGAGCGGGATTACGCTCGCCGCCGCGGCTCGCACCACGACTTCCTCGTTGAATGCCCACAAATCCTCAAGGCTGCCGCCGCCGCGCGCGACGATCAGCACGTCGGGGCGCGGCACCTCGCCGCCTTCGGCAATCGCGTTGAATCCCTCGATCGCCCTGGCGATCTGCTCCGCCGCGCCCTCGCCCTGGACGAGCACGGGCCAAATCAGCACATGCCGGGGAAACCGGTCGGCCAGGCGATGCAGGATGTCACGGATCACGGCGCCCGTGGGCGAGGTGACCACGCCGATGACTTCGGGCAGATAGGGGCGCGGCTTCTTGCGTTCGGGCGCGAACAGGCCCTCGGCGGCGAGCTTGCGCTTGCGTTCCTCCAGAAGCGCCATCAGCGCGCCGATTCCGGCCGGCTCCATCGCCTCGATCACGATCTGGTATTTCGAGCGGCCGGGATAGGTCGTGATCCGTCCGGTGCAGATCACTTCGAGCCCGTCCTCGGGCTTGAACCGCAAGCCCGCCGCGACGCCTTTCCAGCACACAGCGTCGAGCACCGCCGTGTCGTCCTTCAAGGAGAGATAGAGATGGCCCGACGCCGCTCGCTTGAAACCCGAGATCTCGCCTCGAACGCGGACATGGCCGAAGGCATCCTCGACCGTGCGCTTGAGCGCGGCCGAGAGCTCGCCGACCGTAAATTCCGGCCGGTTCGCCAATTGTCCTTCCTGCACGTCAGGGGGGGCCATGTCCGTCTCCAGAGCGCGTCTTGCGCCGTCCTGCGTCTATGATACAAGGGGCGCTCCCGCAGGGCCAACCGCCGCGATCCCGTGTAACAGAAGAATTTCAATAACCAACTGCCTGCTGCATGAATATTCTTGTGATCGGATCGGGCGGGCGTGAGCACGCTCTGTGCTGGGCTCTGGCGCGGTCGTCGCTGGTCTCGGCGCTCTATTGCGCGCCCGGCAATGGCGGCATCGCCGATGTCGCTCGTTGCCTTTCCCTCGACATCATGGATTTCGACGCCGTCGTCGCCGCCTGCCGCGAGAACGCGGTGGATTTCGTCGTCGTCGGCCCCGAAGCGCCGCTGGTCGCCGGGATCGTCGATCGGCTGGAGGCGGAAGGCATCAAAGCCTTCGGCCCGCGCAGGAACGCCGCCGTTCTCGAAGCCTCCAAGGGCTTCGTGAAGGATCTCTGCGCCGAGATCGGTATCCCGACCGCGGCCTTCGCCCGGTTCTCGTCCGCCGAGGCGGCCCACGACTATGTCGCGATGCACGGCGCGCCTGTTGTGGTCAAGGCGGACGGGCTCGCCGCCGGCAAGGGCGTGATCATTGCAGAAACCGAGGACGACGCAACCGACGCGATCGACGCCATGTTCAGCGGCGTGTTCGGCGACGCCGGCAGTGAGATCGTCATCGAGGAGCTTTTGCAGGGCGAGGAAGCGAGCTATTTCGCGCTTGTCGACGGCACCGACATCCTGCCGCTCGCCACCGCCCAGGACCACAAGCGCGCCGGCGACGGCGATACCGGCCCCAATACCGGCGGCATGGGCGCCTATTCGCCCGCGCCCTCCATGACGCCGGAGCTCTGCGACCAGGTGCTCGCCGAGATCATCCGGCCGACCGCCGAGGCGATGGCGAAGAAGGGCATGCCCTTCAAGGGCGTGCTCTATGCCGGGCTGATGCTGACGGAGTCCGGGCCGAAACTGATCGAATACAATGTCCGGTTCGGCGATCCCGAATGCCAGCCCCTGATGATGCGGCTCAAATCCGATCTCCTGCCCGCGCTTCTCGCCGTGGCCGACGGCCAACTCGCCCATGTGGATTTGCAATGGCGCGACGACGCGGCGCTCACCGTCGTCATGGCCGCCAAGGGCTATCCCGGCCCCTATGAGAAGGGCAGCGAGATCCGAAACCTCGAAACCGCGGCGGCCGACGACGACGTCGAGATCTTCCACGCCGGCACCGCCCGCGACGGCGAAAAGATCCTCGCCACCGGCGGCCGCGTCCTCGGCGTCACCGCCCTCGGTCCCACCGTCACGCAAGCCCAGGCCCGCGCCTATGCCGCCGTCGATAAGATCGACTGGCCCGGCGGCTTCTGCCGCCGCGACATCGGCTGGAGGGCGGTGGCACTGGAGAAGACCGGCACGTGAACCTTCCAGCCTTGACATATATGGCGGACTCACCATAATCCGAGGAACACTTTGTGCCCGTCAAACCGGTCATGTGGGTCGGGTCCTCCTATAAGGACTTCAGGGCTTTCCCGGATCCCGTTCAGGACATGATGGGATACGCGCTCTACCGGGCCCAAACCGGTCGGATGCATGAAGATGCGAAGCCCTTGAAAGGATTTGGCGGCGCCTCCGTTCTCGAAATCGTGGAGGACCATCAAGGCGATACCTATCGGGCCGTCTACACCGTCCGATTCGAAGCCGCGATCTATGTGCTCCACGCTTTTCAGAAGAAGGCGAAGAAAGGGATCAAGACTCCGAAGGACGAGTTGGATCTGGTTCGCGCAAGACTGAAAGCTGCCGAAGCGGACTACCTCAAACGCTCCGGACAGTGAGGAACATATGGCCAGCGGCAAAGACACGATAAAAGCCGGCACCGACAACCTGTTCGCCGATCTCGGCTATCCCGAGCCGGATACACACCTGTTGAAGGCCGAGTTGGTCAGCCGGATCCACGACCTTGTCCTAACTCAAAAGCTTACCCAGACCGAGGCCGCCAAACGCATGGGGATCAGCCAGCCGGATGTCTCCCGGATGCTCAAGGGCCGGTTTCGCGACCTATCCGTCGAGCGGCTGATGCGTCTGCTGACACGTCTTGGCTGCGAAGTCGACATCATCATTCGGGACCGTTCCCGTCCGCGCGCCAAGGCGAAGACCATCCGACTGCATCCCGCCGCCTAGTCGCTCTTCTTCGCGGGCCGGGCGAGGCTCAGGGAGCCGTCGACGAGGTGGATGTCGCGCTGCGGGAACGGGAATTGGATGCCGTTTTCGTGGAATTTGTCCCAGATCTTCAAATAAACGTCGCTTTTCACGTTTCGAACGCCGTTTTGAGGGTCTTGAATCCACATACGGAGCTCGAGATCGACGCCGTTGTCGCCGAAGCCGAGCACCAGACAGTTCAAAGGCGGGTCCTCGATGACGCGCTTGGTTTCCTGAGCCGCCTCGATCATCAGCGCCATGGCCTTGCGCAAATCCGACTTGTAGGAGATCGAAACCTGCAGGCGCTGGCGCACCTTGCTCGAGGTATAGGTCCAGTTGACCACCGGCCGGGTGATCATGTCCTCGTTCGGGATCAGATGCTCCTGGCCGTCGCGGGTGATCACCGAGGTGTAGCGGGCGGCGAGCGAGTTGATCCAGCCATAGGTATCGCCGACCATGATCACGTCGCCCGGCTTGATCGATCGGTCGATGAGCAGGATCACGCCGCTGATCAGGTTCGAGATCACCTTCTGCAGGCCGAAGCCGACGCCGACGCCGACCGCGCCGGAGAACACCGCGAAGGCCGTGAGATCGATGCCCGTCGAAGTGAGGCCGACGACGAGGGCGAGCGTCACCAGGCGTGAATTTCAGGATCTTCGAGAACAGCGCCTTGGCCGAGGGCGTCAGGGTCGAGCTCTTCTCGATATGCAACTCCAGCATCTTCGAGAGCAGCCCGGCGAGCCACACCAGCGCCACGATGGTGACGATGCCCAAGAGGATCGAATAGACCGAGAGCCTGAGCTCGCCCACCTTGAAGGCGAGCGAATCCAGGAAATCGAGCGTCGGCTGGAGCCAGCCCGCGATATTGAGCGCGGCGATGATCCAGGCCACCACCGCGACGCTTTTCTGCAGAATCGGGTTCTGGATCAGATTGGCCGCGAGCCGGATCACGATCCAGAGCGCCAGAAGCGTCGCCGACAGGCGAATGAAGAAATAGGGGAAGCCGGCGGTGCTGTAGATCGCCAGCCCGATGATCAGCAGGATCAGCCAGAGGACCGGCAGATAGAGCGGCTCGACGATCAGGGCGGCGCGGTGGAACCAATGGAACTCGACCCTGAGCGAGGCCAAGGCGCTTTGCAGCCGGCGCTCCAGGAACCACGCCAGCGCATAGGTCGCGATGACGATCACGAGCTGGATGAGCGTGGCCTCGGTGAAGACGTTGGCCATCATCCAGTGATAGGCGTCGACGATCAGGCCTTCGATGGCCTGAGGGTCGAACCAGTTCATGCGCCGTCTCCCGGCTCGGTCGCGGTGTCGGGACGGCGCGCGGCGAAGAAGGCGCGCAACAGATCGGCGGAGGCCTGCTCGCTCATCCCGCCATAGACCTCGGGGCGATGATGGCAGGTGGCTTGGGCGAAGATCCGGGCGCCGTGCTCGACGCCCCCGCCCTTGGGATCGCTTGCGCCGAAATAGACCCGGTCGATCCGGGCGAACGCGATAGCCTGGGCGCACATCGCGCAGGGCTCCAACGTGACATGGAGGTCGCAGCCGATAAGCCGCTCGGATCCCTTGGCCCGGCAGGCATCCCGGATCGCCAGAAGCTCGGCATGGGCGGTCGGATCCTTGAGCTCGACGACCCGGTTGCTCGCCGCCGCGATTATTGCGCCTGTGGCACGCTCGACGATCACCGCCCCGACCGGCACCTCCCCGCGCTCTGCCGCCGCTCGCGCCTCACTTAGCGCCTCGGCCATCGGGCCGGCGGACTCCGGGGCGGGCTTGGCCGCGTCCTTGGTTAACGGATGCATGGGGGGAACGATGGCGACTCGCACGAATCCGGTCAAGCCGAATGCGCGCGCCGCCGCAGATCGGAGCCGCAACGACATTGGCCATAGGCCCCACCCTCTTCTTGGGCCATAATTGGCGCCTGATTGCTCCGGGGGGACAGGACGGTGACGGCAACAAAGATCGACGAAACCGAAATCGCGCGGCTCTTTCACCTCTATGCCGACGAGGGTGGCGAGACCCATGTCGTGCCGATGGCGCTCGGCCCGGTTCTCGGCGACGTGCCCGTGAAGCGGGTCGAAATCCTCCATTATAACCGCCGCAACGACGACTGGCATGTCGCGCCGACACGGCGGTTCGCTCTCAATATCGTCGGCGAGCTGGACGTCAAGACCTCCGACGGCACGACCCATCGGCTGGGCCCGCGCGACCTCATCTTCATCGAGGACACCGCGGGCAAGGGCCATGTCACCCTGCCCGCTGACGCCGATCACCGTGATATTCATCCATGTCGAAGACGGCTTCGACGTCCTATCCTGGGCCGGAAACACGGGAACTAGGCGAAATCCAAGGAGAGAGACCGATGGAGACGACGGGATTTGCTGGCTTTGGGCGGATTGGCGGCGCTTGCCGCCCTGACGACGAAATCGAGCGATGCGGCGCAATCGACCGAGCCGGGCGCCTGGCAGACCAAGAAGCCCTCCAAGCCGATCACCATCCGGCGCATCTATGCGAACGAGGCGGGCGACTCGGTCTTCGAGATGATGACCCTCGCCGACAAGCTGGAGCCGATCCCGCTGACCGAGCTTCGCGCGGTCAATTACGCGCCGGCCAAGAACAATTGGCACAACGCGCCCTACAAGACCTTCGCGATCAATATGGTGGGCGATCTCGAGGTCGAGACCTCGACCCATACCAAGCACAAGGTCGGCCCCGGCGATCTGGTCTTCATGATGGATCTGACCGGCAAGGGCCATGTCACCCGGATCCTCGGACCCGTTCAGGCGTGCTTCATCGCCGTCGATCCGAAATTCGACATCGTTTCATGGGCGAAGGGCGGTCCGGCGATCCCGGCCTGATCGATCAAGAGTGATTGAGGGGCGGCGTGAAGGACGCTACAACCTCCGCCGTGACCGACGAAACTCACCAACGGGCGAGCGCATCGCCAAGGCTCTGGCGCGGCGTGGCGTCGCGTCGCGCCGCGAAGTCGAGCGCATGATCGAAGCCGGGCGCATCCGGCTCGACGGCGCAGCCGTGAAGACGCCCGCGACCTTCGTTACCGGCCGCATCCCGGATCGAGATCGACGGCAAGCCGGTCGAGGCGGCGGACAGGGCGAGGCTCTGGCTCTATCACAAGCCCAAGGGCCTGATCACCACCCATCGCGACCCGCAGGGCCGGCCGACCGTGTTCGATCACTCTGCCGCCGGAATTGCCGCGCGTCGTCTCCGTCGGACGGCTCGATCTCGCGACCGAAGGCCTGCTGCTGCTCACCAATGACGGCGCCCTCGCCCATCACCTGGAATCGCCCAAGACCGGGTGGATTCGCCGCTACCGGGCGCGGGCCTATGGCGCGATCCCGGCGGAGAAGCTCGCGGGCCTCGCCAAGGGCGTGCACCGTCGACGGCATCCGCTACGGCCCGATCCGGATCGAGCGCGAGGCAACGCCGGAAGGCCGGACGGCCAAGAACGCCTGGTATGCGGTAAGCCTGCGCGAGGGCAAGAACCGCGAAATCCGTATCGTGCTCGACCATATCGGACTGTCGGTGAACCGCCTGATCCGTATATCCTACGGACCGTTCCACCTGGGCAAGCTGCAAGCCCGGCGAGATCCGCGAGGTGCCGGCAAAGGCCCTGAAGGAATCCGTCGGCAAAGACGTGCTCGGGGACAAGGAGACGCCATGCGCATCGTCGCCGGTAGGCTCCGCGGCCGGCGTATCGAGGCGCCGGAGAGCCGCGACATCCGCCCGACCGGCGACCGGGTGCGCGAGGCGCTGTTCGACATTCTCGCCCACGGCCAGCCGTCTTTGCCCGAAGGCGCCGTCGTCGCCGATATTTTCTGCGGCACCGGCGCGCTGGGTCTCGAAGCCCTGTCGCGCGGCGCGGCCCATAGCCGTTTTCCTGGACAGCGACCGCGCGGCCCTCGATCTCGCCCGGCGGAATGCCACGCAACTCGGCATGGCCAGTCAGGCAACCTTCCTGTTGCGGGAGGCGCGCAAGCCCGGCCCGCCGCCGAAGCCCGTCGACTCTGATGTTCCTCGATGCGCCCTATCGCTCGGATCTGAGCGCCCCGGCTCTCGCGGCGCTGATCGACGCCGGCTGGCTCCGCCCCGGCGCGGTTGATCGTGATCGAACTCGACAAGACCGAGGACCTCGCTCTGCCCGAGAGCTGCGAAGCCTATGACGAGCGGCGTTACGGCGGCACGAAGTTGATTTTCGCCCGGCTCAAGGGCGCGTCCTAGAAGAGATTTCCGGCCTGATTACTCGTATAAAGAGTATAAATATCTTGAATATACCTCTATAACGGGTATATCCTCGCCTCATGGTTGCCAAATCGACACGACTGACAGAAATGACCTCCCGCTATAAGGCGGAGGCCGTCCGCGCCTGCATCGCCTATGCGCTTCAGGATGCCTCCGAGCTCGGCCTCGTGACGGCCGCGCTGCATCTCAAGCTCGCGATCATGGAGATCGACGACGCGCTGGCGCCGGACACGGAGCTGAAGCAGGCAAGCTGACGCGAATGACACGTCATCGCGAGTCGCACCGCGCCGCGGCGATCCAGACGGGCTGTTGATTGCTTCACTTCGTTCGCAATGACGCTTCGTTACACGCCTATCGCCGTCCGAACAGCCGCTCGATATCGGCGCGGGAGAGCTCCACATAGGTCGGCCGGCCATGATTGCACTGGCCGGAATGGGGCGTCGCCTCCATCTCGCGGAGAAGCGCGTTCATTTCCGGCACGGTGAGCCGCCGGCCGGCCCGGACGCTGCCGTGACAGGCCATGGTGCCGGAGACATGGTCGAGGCGCTCCTTGAGGCTCAGGGCTTCCTCGACCTCGGTGAGATCGTCGGCGAGATCCTTCACGAGGCCCTGGATATCGGTCGCGCCGAGCATGGCCGGAATTTCGCGCACCACGACCGCGCCGGCCCCGAAAGGCTCCAGCACGAGGCCGAGATCGGCAAGCTCGTCGGCCCGCGCGGCGAGGCGTTCGACGGCGCCTTCGTCCAGCTCGACGACTTCGGGGATCAGCAAGCCCTGGCGCTTGATGCCGTCCTCGGCCAGGGCCGCCTTCATCCGCTCATGCACCAGCCGCTCATGGGCCGCGTGCTGATCGACGATGACGATGCCGTCCCGCGTCTGGGCCACGATATAGGTCTCGTGAAGCTGGGCGCGCGCCAGGCCCAAGGGCAGATCGACTTCGGCGGCATCCGCCGGGGCCTCGGCGATCTGGCGCGCCACGGGCGCCATGTCGGCGGGAGGCGCCTGGAAGGCGGTCGCGGCCTCGGCGAGACCGGGCGACGCATAGGCCGGCGCGGCGCGGTATTGAGCGTGGCTGTTCAGGGGCAAGCCGGGCGCGATATGGGGCCGGGCCGCGCCGAGGGCGGCCTGGGAAACGGTGGTCGAGGCGCGGTGGCCGGCCTCGTGAAGGGCATGCTTCAAGGCGCCGACGATCAGCCCGCGCACCAGGCCGGGATCGCGGAACCGCACCTCGGCCTTGGTCGGATGGACATTGACGTCGACGAAATCCGGCGTGGTTTCGAGAAAGAGCGCCACGACGGGATGGCGGTCGCGCGCCAGGAGGTCGGCATAGGCCCCGCGCACCGCGCCCGCCAGCAGCTTGTCCTTGACCGGCCTGCCGTTGACGAAAAGATACTGGTGCTGGGCGTTGCCGCGGCTGAAAGTCGGCAGGCCCGCGAAGCCCTTGAGGTGCAGGCCCTCCCGCTCGACATCGAGACCGATCGTATTGTCGCGGAACTCGCGGCCCATAATTTCGGAGAGGCGGTCGCGCCGGGCCTCGAACAGCTCGCCCTGCTGCGCCAGCGCCTGAAACGCCACCCGGCCGCCGTCCGAGAAGGTGAAGCCGACCTCGGGGTTCGCCATGGCGAGGCGCTTCACGATGTCGACCGCCGCGAGATATTCCGACCGGTCCGATTTGAGGAATTTGAGCCGGGCCGGCGTGGCGTGGAAAAGATCCAGCACCTCGACCTGCGTGCCGGGCGGGAAGGCCGCCGGCTCCGGTCGGGACTTGCCGTCGACCGCGAGCCGCCAGGCGGTCTCGGCATTGCCGGTGCGCGACGTGATGGTCATCCGGCTGACCGAGCCGATCGACGGCAGGGCCTCGCCGCGAAAGCCGAGAGTGGTGATCGCGAAGGCTTCGTCGGTCGGGAAGCTTGGAGGTGGCGTGGCGTTCGACCGCCAACGCCAGGTCTTCGGGGCTCATGCCGGAGCCGTCGTCGGTGACCGTGATGGCTTTGCGGCCGCCTTCCTCGAGGACCACGTCGATGCGTCGCGCGCCGGCGTCGATGGCGTTCTCGACCAGCTCCTTGATCACGCTGGCCGGCCGCTCGACCACCTCGCCGGCGGCGATCCGGTTGACGGTCTCCTCGGGCAGGCGCCGGATCGGCATCTTATCGCCGCGCCTCCATCAGATATTGCCGAGCGAGCTTCTTGCCGGCCTCGACCGCGGGCTGGCCGAACGGATCGACGCCCAGAAGCTCCGCCGCGATGATGGTCTCCAGCATGAAATGCATGAACAGCGCTCCGAGCGTCGCCTCGTCGAGCCGGCGCGAGATGGAAGCTCCTGACCGGCCGTCCGGCCTTGGTCAGGGTCTCCGCCGTCGCCCGCGCCTCGGCATGCACGAGATCGCCGACGGTCCGCCCCGACAGATATTCGAGCGCGGGGTCGTCGGCGAGATCGGGCTCGATCATCGGGCCCTGGTCGCGCCAGTCCGGCATCAGGATGGTGAACAGCTTGTCGGCCGGCCCGTCGAGATAGAGCTGGAGCTGGCTGTGCTGATCGACCGGCCCGAGCGCCCTGACCGGCACCGTGCCGTGACCCTCCTTGCCGAGGCTTTCGGCCCAGAGCTGACGATACCACATCGCGAGCCTCTCAAGGGCATCGGCATAGGGGAACATGACGCTGACCCCGACCCCCGCATGCTTCTCGAGCCCGGCCGCCAGCACCGCGCCGACCGCCGGCGCGCAGGCTTCGGCCTTCTTCGCGGTGAAGCGCATTGTTCAGGACCGACATCGCGCCGATCCGGAACGCCGCGGGATCGAGGCCCGAAAGCGCGGCCGGGATCATGCCGACGATGGAGAGCACCGAGAACCGGCCGCCGAGATGGGGATCGTGATCGAAGGCGGTCATGCCGTGGCGGCCCGCCAGCCGGCGCAGCACATTGCCCTCGCCGTCCTTGACGGGCTCCGTGATGACCGTGAACTGCGCGCCGAGATCGCCGCCCGCGTCCCGGACCTTGGCCATGGCGGCAAAGAGCGCGGCCAGGGGCTCGGGCGTGCCGCCGGATTTCGAGATCGTGAAGAAATGGGTGGTCGCGAGCGGCAGCCGGTCCAGAAGCCGGCCCAGGCGATCCGGATCCGGGTTCTCGGGGAAGTGGAGGGCCGGACCGTCGGAATTTTTTACGATTGCGGTAGCCGCCTGGCCGCCGAGGCTCGATCCGCCGATGCCGAAAATGACGACATCGCTCGCTGAGGCCTTGATCGCGTCGAGATGCCCTGCAACCTCGGCGAGATCGTCGCGCCGCTGAACGAGATCGAAAATCGCCTTTTCATCCGGGCGCTTGGTGCCCGCCAGCCGGTCGAGCGTCTTCGCGGCCGCCTTCAATCCGGCGCGGAATTCCTTGTCGCCGAGCCCCTTCGGCCCGATCGCCGCAGCCAGACACGAGTTGGTCACCTGCTCATACACGGTTCTGCCATCTCCCCTGGACATGCCCGTTATGGGCGAACTTCATCGATTGAGAGCGCGCCCCTGGCCCGGCGGCCCGGCTGTCTGGTTAACAGACTTTGGAGCCATGGCATAGCGCTTGCTCGGAAATATGGCGGAAATAAAAAACGTCAATTAGGGGTGTCACAAAATGGGACGTTTCGGGCATTTTCTGCTCGGTGTGGTGGCCGGCGTCGTCGCGATGCGCTATCTGCCCACGGATTCTCCGAACGGCTTCTGGCTGATCGGTCTGGTGTCGATCTGCCTGGCGGCCGAACTGCTCTGGGCCTTCCGGGAGATCGACAAAAAGATCGTCGAGCTCGTCGCCGAACTGCGTCTTCCGAGATTGGAGTAGCCCGCGCCGTCAGTTGCCGTTCGGGCTCACTTCCTCGGGCTGCCGCCGCTCGATATCGGGTGACTGCGGCGCGCCGGGGACCGACACCGAATTGTCGAACAGGATCTTGGAGCTATCCGCGCCGCGCTCGCTGATCTCGGTCGACTCGCCGCCCACCTTGGTGCGGATATTCGACGAGGCATCACCCGCGCCGGACTTCTTAATCAGCATCGCCTCGCTCGCTGACGGCGGCGACACTTTGTGATCCGGGAACAGAGCCTGGATCGCCTCAGCCTGGGGATCGGCGTCGCGCGGCTGCTCGACGCTCGGCTTGGGCGGCATGAGATTGTATTCGGGCGGCACGATCAGCGGCGTCTTGGTGACGACCGCGAACTCGTCGGGCGGATGCTTGCTGATGCCCATGGCATCCTTGAAGCTGCTGCAACCGCCGGCCATGGCGAGCGCGCCGACAACCAAGCCAAGCTCCACGGCGCGCCAAAGCGACAGACGGGACGACATTACCAAAAACTCCTCATTGCGCTCCGCATCAGCGCGACCTCAGCCCCCGTTGATCGGCGAAACTGTCCCATATCAGCAGAACGACGCCAAGAGAAATCGCCGAATCCGCGCCGTTGAACGTCCAGAAATGGACATTGCCCAGATGGACGTCGATAAAATCCGCAACGGCTCCAAACCGCACGCGGTCGTAGATGTTACCCAACGCGCCGCCGATGACAAGACCCAGCGCCGCGCCGCGGATCCGCGAGCCCGAGCGCCACATCCAGGCCCCAAGCACCAATACGACGGCGGCCGTCACCCAGATCAGGAACCACCGCCCGAGTTCGCTCCGGTTGTCGAACAGACCGAAGCTGATTCCCTGGTTCCAGCCGAAAACGATATTGAGGAAGGGCGTCACGCGGATCGGTGCACTGTCCGGCGACGAAAAATGGGCGAAGACCCACGCCTTCGTCATCCGGTCGATCAGCCAGGCGACCAGGATGAACACCATGCCGGCGACCCGGGCCTGACGCGCGACGATGTTCCGGCGGCGCATTCAGACGACCTCGATCCCGGCCACGGCGTCGGCGCAGCGCCCGCAGAGATCGGGCGCTTCCGCCCGCTTGCCGACCTCGGGCAGAACCCGCCAACAGCGCTGGCATTTGTCGCCGTCGGCCAGCTTGCTCACCACACCGATGCCGTCGACGTCCTCCAGCATGAAGGCGCCCTCGGGCGGCGCGTTATGGATCAGCGTGCCGCCGGAGGTGATGGCGATTTCGGCAAGATCGATGCCTTTCATGGCGTCTATGATGCTCTTGTCCTCGACATAGACATCCGGCGCGGCCTGGAGGCTCGCCCCGATCCGCTTCTCGCGGCGCTCGATTTCAAGCGCGCCCGTGACGACACGCCTCAGTGCGCGGATCTTTTCCCACTTCCGGCCCAGCGCCTCGTCGCGCCAATCGGCCGGGATTTCAGGAAACTGCCTCAGATGCACGCTGTCGGTATCCGACGGAAAACGCGCGAGCCAGGTCTCCTCGGCGGTAAAGCACAGGATCGGCGCGAACCAGGCGGTGAGGCAGGAGAACAGCTCGTCGAGCACAGTCCTCGCGGCGCGTCGGCGGACCGAATCCCTAGCATCGCAATAGAGCGCATCCTTGCGGATATCGAAATAGACCGCCGAGAGATCCACCGCGCAGAACCGGTAAAGCTCGGTGAACATGCGGTTGAACTCGAAATCGTTGCAGGCCTTGCGGATCGATCGCATCGATCTCGCTCAAGCGATGCAGCACCCAGCGTTCCAACTCCGGCATGTCGGCGCTGGGGCAGCTTTTCGGCTTCGTCGAATCCGGCGAGATTGCCGAGAAGATAGCGCAAGGTATTGCGGATTTTCCGGTAGGCATCGACCTGGCCTTTGAGGATTTCCTCGCCGATGCGCACGTCCTCGGTGTAGTCGATCGCCGACGACCCAGAGGCGCAGGATATCCGCGCCGTATTGATCGACGATCTTCTGCGGCGCGATGTCGTTGCCGAGCGATTTCGACATCTTGTGGCCATCGGCCGTCAGGATGAAGCCGTGCGTCAGGATCGCGTCGTAAGGCGCGCGGCCGCGCGTGCCGACGGATTCCAGAAGCGACGACTGGAACCAGCCGCGATGCTGGTCCGAGCCTTCGAGATAGAGCGATGCCGGCCAGGAGAGATCGGGCCATGTCCCGCTCTCCAGCACAAAGGCATGGGTCGAGCCGGAATCGAACCAGACGTCGAGCACGTCGTCGACCTTCTCGTAGTCCTCCGGATTGCGCTCGTTGCCGAGAAAGCGCGACGGCGGGCTCGAGAACCAGGCATCCGCGCCTTCCGCCTCGAACGCCTCGACGATGCGCGCATTGACCGCCTCGTCCTGCAGGACCTTTCCGGTTGCTTTCTCGACGAAGACCGTGATCGGCACGCCCCAGGCGCGCTGACGCGAGATCACCCAATCGGGCCGGGTCTCGACCATGCCCCGGATCCGGTTGCGGCCGCGATCGGGCACGAAGCGGGTGTCGTCGATGGCGGCAAGCGCCTTGTCGCGCAGCCCGTCCTGGCTCATCGAGATGAACCATTGCGGCGTGTTGCGGAAAATCAGCGGCGCCTTTGACCGCCAGGAATGGGGATAGGAATGGACGAGCTTGCCCTTGGCGAGAAGCGCGCCGACTTCGGCCAGCTTGTCGCAGACCGGCCCGTCCGCCTTGAAGACATGCAATCCCGGCGAACAGCGGCACGGAGTCGTAATAGGTGCCGCCATCCGCGACGGTGAACGGGACTTCGAGATCCGAATTTCTGGCCGATCTCGAAATCGTCCTCGCCATGCCCCGGCGCGATATGGACGAAGCCGGTGCCCTGCTCGGTCGTGACGTGATGGCCTTCGATCAGCGGCACGTCGAAATCGTAGCCCTGCCCACGGAACGGATGCGCGCAGATCGTGCCGGACGAGATCAGAGCCTTTGAACATCGTCTCGTGGAAGGGCGCTATATGTAGATCGCGGCCATATCGTTCGCGCAACGAACCATTCACGCGAGTTACAAAGGCAGGCAGTAGCTGTTCAGCGACAAGCAACTTGCGATGACGGAAGAACTCCATGACTTCGTCAAGTATCTTGTCGTCGATTCCTCCGTCAGTCTCACCAACAGAAAAATCCGCAAGCACATAATCGACATCCTTGCCAAAGGCGATGCCGCGGTTGCCGGGAATGGTCCAGGGGGTTGTCGTCCAGATGACGACGCTCGCACCTTCCAATTCGGGCTTCGAGGCCTTCACAATCGGAAAGGCCACGTCGATCTGGGTCGAGGTATGGTCGTGATATTCGACCTCGGCCTCGGCTAGCGCCGTCTTCTCGACGACGGACCACATCACGGGCTTCGAGCCGCGATAGAGCGCAGCCCTTCATCAGGAACTTCGTCAATTCCTTGGCGATCTGCGCTTCCGCGGCGTGCGTCATGGTGTTGTAGGCGTTGTCCCATTCGCCGACCGGTCCGAGGCGCTTGAACTCGTCGCGCTGGACGTCCATCCAGTGTCGGCGAAATCCCGGCATTCCTGACGGAATTCGAGGATCGGGACCTCGTCCTTGTTCTTGCCGGCTTTGCGGTATTTCTCCTCGATCTTCCATTCGATCGGCAGGCCGTGGCAGTCCCAGCCGGGCACGAAGGGCGCGTCCTTGCCCATCATCTGCTGGCTGCGGACGATCATGTCCTTCATACCTGTTCAGCGCGTGGCCGAGATGGATATTGCCGTTCGCGTAAGGCGGGCCGTCGTGAAGGATGAATTTCTCGCGGCCCTTCGCGGCTTCGCGAAGGCGCTCGATAAAGGTCGAGCTTGTTCCAGCGTTCGAGGAAGGCCGGCTCGCGCTTGGCGAGGTCGGCTTTCATCGGGAAATCGGTTTTCGGCAGAAAAACGGTGTTTCGGTAATCGGTTGCTCATGATCGTGCGTGGCGTTTGGTTTCGGTGCGGCGAAACCGGTCCGGTCGTAGCCGTCAGCGGCGCGGCGAAGGCCCGGCGATTAAGTCTCGATTCGAATATCGCCGGATCGAGAAACATTGCCGCAGATCTCCGGGCCACGGGGTGGAGCCGTGGCACGTGTCTAGCGCGAGAATACGGGATTGTCGAGCGGTTTGGATCGCCTATGGGGATTACAGCCGCCAGTTGACGCCGCGCGAGGGACCCTGTTTGATGATCCCGGCGAGGCGGCCATGAGCGGCATTACGGAACATCGGGATCAGGCGAGGCGACGGACCGGCAGGATGAGGATTCCCTATTCACGGCTTGCCGTCGCCGTGGCTGTTCTCGGGCTCGCCGCCTGCGGCCGCGCCGAGCACGACGCCGCCTCGAACTCGGCGACCCCGCCCGCCGACAATTCCGCCTATACTTTCGGCCCGGCGAGCCCCGGCGGCACCGGCAAGTTCTATATGGGCCGCGAAATTCCCGGAGATCAACGGCCCGCCCGACGCCGCTTGGCTCGACCGCACCAGCCGCGAGGCCGAGGAGCATACCGAG
The DNA here is from genome assembly GCA_963732795.1 of uncultured Alphaproteobacteria bacterium. Taxonomy (GTDB): domain Bacteria; phylum Pseudomonadota; class Alphaproteobacteria; order CAVTAV01; family CAVTAV01; genus CAVTAV01. The sequence goes on from CAVTAV010000006.1 coordinate 92,724, forward strand.
AAGGTCGCGGCAAATCTCGGCCTGAAGCCCGACGACGTGGTCGCCGATATCGGCGCCGGCACCGGGCTTCTTCACCTTCCGGCTCAATCCGTTGGTGCCGGACGGCAAGGTCTATGCCGAAGATATCGACCCCGAAATGATCAAGGTGATCGACCGGCGCAAGGCCAACCGCGACGCCGACAACGTCACCACCATTCTCGGCACGGTCACCAACCCGAAGCTCCCCAAGGACAGCATCGATCTCGTCCTCCTGGTCGAGACCTATCACGCCTTCACCTACCCCAAGGAAATGATGGCCGCGATCAAGACCGCCATGAAGCCCGGCGCCCGGCTCGTCGTGATCGAGCACCGCAAATCCTCGCCGCCCAAGAACCCCCTCGAAGCCATCCCCAAGGCGCAGCTCGTCGCCGAAATGGAAGCCGCCGGCTTCACGCTGATCGCCGACAAGGACGTGCTGCCGGTGCAGAACTTCCTGGTGTTCAGGAAACCGGAAAACTCCTGAACCTCCCGATTTGACTGCTGGTGCGAAAAAGTAGCATATTTTGCGCCATCAGGATTATGGCGATGACAAAAAAGATCAGCGTTTCAGTTACCGACGAACATATGCTCCTTATCAACGAAGCGGTCGGCAGCGGCGATTACGCATCCGCGAGCGAGGTCATTCGGCACGCCCTTCGCGAGTGGAAGGCGAAGCGCCTGATCGGCCAACTTTGGGACGAGGGCGTGAAATCCGGCCAAGCGGATGTCGGTGAACCAATCGAGGATATAAAGGCCGAAGCACGGCGGGGCCGGCGCCCATCTTGACGCGATGGCGCGGCTATTTAGAACGCGCCGGGCCCGGCAGGACCTGATCGAGATCTGGCAATATGTCGCTAAGGACGATCGGGCAGCGGCCGACAACGTCCTCGATCGGATCGACGACGTCTGCAGGCTGCTTACCGAGAACCCGAGGCTCAGGCCGGAGCGCAACGATATCAGGCCTGGCCTTCGATACGCTGTCGCCGGAACCTACCTAATCCTCTATCGCATCGTCGACGACGGCGTCGAAATCGTGCGTATCGCCCACGGACGCCGAAATCTGCTCAATTTGCTTTGACGGTCATTTGACCCCTGCCCGACGCCTTGTGCGGCTCCCGCACCGCTTCCCGCGTGATCATTTCGAACGCATCCGCCCGATATTTGGGATCGGCGAGGATCCGGCGGGCTGTTTCGGCGTCCTTGGCAATCTGGGATTTGAGGGCGTCGAGGCCGGCGAACTTCTGTTCGGGGCGGATGAACTCGACAATCTCGGCATGGAGATGCCGGCCATAAAGATCGCCGTCGAAATCTATCAGATGAATCTCGAACAGGACATGCTCGGTGCCGATGGTCGGGCGGATGCCGATATTGGCGACGCCGTCGTGCTGACCTGTCTCCGGCCCGTCCTCGATCCGCACGCGCACCGCATAGACGCCCAGTTTGGGCTCTAAAAGCTCGTCGATCGGTAGATTGGCCGTTGGGAACCCGATCGTCCGGCCGCGCTTGTCGCCTTCCTGAACCCGGCCGTCGATGGCCCACCAATGACCGAGCAGCGCGGCGGCGTCATAGGGCCGGCCCTCCGTCAGCGCGTCGCGGATCGCGGTCGAGGAATGGATGGTGCCGCCGGCCTTGCTCGGCTCCACCACGGTGACGCCGAAGCCCTCCATTTCCGCCATGTGCCTGAGCACACCCGTGCCGCCGCCCCGGCCCTTCCCGAAGCGATAATCGTAACCGACAACCACGTGGCGCACGCCGAGCCGCTCGACCAGCACGTCGGTCACGAAATCCTGGGCCAGCGTCCCGGCGAGATTGGCGTCGAAATGCAGCACCACGAGGACGTCGACGCCGAATTCCTCGAGATAGTTCGCCTTGGCTCTGAGCGAGGACAGGCGGAAGGGCGGCTGGCCGGGCCGGAAGAAGGTGCGGGGATGGGGTTCCTGAGTCAGCACGCAGAGCGGCGCGCTGAGCCGGTCAGCGATTTTCGCCGCCTCGATCAGCACCGCCTGGTGGCCGCGATGGAAGCCGTCGAAATTGCCGAGCGTCACGACGGCGCCGCGGCATTCCTCCGGAACGGCATCCAGATGACGCAAAATCCGCATTCGGGCCCTTCTCTGAGAGAAGCCGGCGTCACACGGATCCGCGCCCGCCGGGCAAGGCGGCAAACTGTGCGGAGCCCGGCCCGGATGTCAATGGGGCTTTGGAAAGGGCGTCGGGCGCGCCCTACTCCGCGGCCTCGACCACAGCGGGCCGGCGCGGCACCATGATCAGGGCATCGCCCGAGATCACCACTTTATCGCCGACCTTGCATTCGCAATCGAAGCTGACGAAGGCCCGCTCGGCATTGATCTCGCGCACGATGCAGGTCGCGGTCACCGTATCTCCGATCCTCACCGGCCCCTTGAAGCGCAGGTTCTGGCTGACATAGATCGCCCCCGGCCCCGGCAGCTTGGTGCCGAATACGGTTGAGATAAAGCCCGCGGACAGCAGCCCATGGGCAATTCGGCTCTTGAAGATGGTGCTATTGGCGTATTCGTCGTCGAGATGGACAGGGTTCACATCCCCCGTGACCTCCGAAAACTTGACGATGTCGTCTTGGGTAACAGTCTTCCTGTACTCGGCGGACATGCCCACGGCGATGTCCTCCAGGTACAGCCCCCGGATGGATGGCATGGCTACTCCTTCGGTGCACGCAACTGATCGGGCTCACACTCCTCGGCCCGATACAACCTCAGCACGACCCCCCGTCTGGTCGATCCCCCAGTCGGCCATGCCAACAGGCCGACTCTAATCGAGCCCGGATCGCGCGGCAAGCCGCGCGGGCCGCGGGCGACGACGCTGGCACATCGCCGTCGCGGCACCGACTCTAAGAGGGTTGCGTTAACCGTTTCTTAGCCCGCGATTCCTAGAGTAAATCCAAGCTTTCCCGCCCAGACCATGAAGTTGCTCGGCACGGGGCTTCGAGCATGAATTCAACCGGCTTCCAGAAACGACGAGGGCAAGTATGGCCGTAGACCTCTCAATGCCGATTCTCATCGTCGACGACTACAAGACGATGCTTCGGATCGTGCGCAATCTCCTGAAGCAGCTCGGATTCAACAATGTCGACGAGGCAACCGACGGGTCCATGGCGCTCTCCAAGATGCGCGGCAAGAAATACAATCTCGTGATCTCCGACTGGAATATGGAGCCGATGACCGGCTTCGAGCTCCTGAAGGAAGTGCGTTCCGACGAGCGGCTGAAGGATACCGCCTTCATCATGGTTACCGCGGAGTCCAAGGCCGAGAACGTGGTCGCCGCCAAGAAGGCCGGCGTGAACAACTACATCGTCAAGCCGTTCAACGCGGCGACGCTCAAGGGCAAGATTGCCGCGGTCTTCGGGGAATTCTGATGGTTTCCGACGAGCTTCCAGGGCGCCTCGAGGCGCTCGTAGATTATTTGCGCAGCCGCAAGGAGCATCATGTCTCCTTGGGCGAGATCGCCTCGGTGACGGAAGTCCTGATCGCCACCATGAGCACCTATTTCAAGGCGATCGATACCTCGATCTACCGCGAGTTCCGCTATCTCACGGACTATATCAACCGCGCCCGCAGCGAAATCTCCCAGCTCCATCCGACCGAGCTCAAGACGCGCCAGATTCCGCGCGCCGGCCGCGAGCTGGACGCCATCGTCGCCGCGACCGAAGAAGCCACCAACACGATCATGGAAGCCGCCGAGACCATCATGGCGGCCGACCCGAGCGACGCCGACGAATACGCCAAGACGGTCAACGACTCCGTCATGTCGATCTTCGAGGCCTGCTCGTTCCAGGACATCACCGGCCAGCGCATCAGCAAGGTCGTGGAAACCTTGTCCGTGATCGAGGACCGGCTAAATCGGTTGGGTGATATGTGGGGCGCCGAGAACCCGGAACCCGCCGATGAAGCGGCCGAACCGGAGGAGCAGGACGATCCGGGCGTCTCCGGTCCTGCGCTTGCAGGCGAAGGCATCGATCAGGACGGCATCGACGCGCTTCTGTCCGATACGGCCGAGACCGCCGAGGCGGACCCTGAAGCCGAAGAGAATTCTCAGGAAGAATCGCCGGCCGCCGACGAGACGGCTTTCGAGGCCGAGCCGGCCGAGGACGTCTCGGAGGCCGACGAGCCCGAGGTTGCCGAGCCCGCCACGCTCCATGCCGAGTGGCAGGCGCCGGCCTATGCCGAGCGTCCCGAGACCAAGCTCTCGGACGACGACATCGACCGTCTCATGGGAACAGGCGAGGACGAAGGCCCGGCCAACGACCTCCAGCCCGCCCCCGTGCCCGACAGCCGGACCGCTGACCAGCTCACCCGCGCGGTCGAGGCGCTGCTTCAGGAGGAAGTGGGCGAGTCGTCGGACGCCGAGGAGGGCCGGCTCGACGAGCAGGAGGCCGAGACCGCCGACGAGGAGTCCTATGCCGCCCGAGAGGCCACCAACGACGAGCCCGCCACATTCGCGCGTCCGGCGACAAAATCCGGCAGCCAGGCATCCGGCGGGAAAACCCGCACGACGCAGGCCGATATCGACGCGCTGTTCAGCTAGATAGCGCCGGGCTTATCCCGCTTTCCTGAGCGATCCGTCGACTTCCCAGTTTTCCGGCACCGCGCCCGCCGGCGACAAAGCGATATGCTGTGCCGTCACGGTCTTGCAGGCTCCCGGCACGACGACGCCCGATCGGCTGTCCGCCCGATATTTCATCGGCTCGGCCTTGCCTTCCCCGATCCCGGCGCCCCGCCTATCCACGCAGAGGCGCACCTTCCGCGCAGTCGCGAAATTGAAGTCCTTTTGATGAAACCGGTCATAGAGGTGAAATTGGCCGGCCGGCCCGTAAGCCTGGTCGTTGAGCCAGATTATCTGGTCCGGCGCAAACTCCGCCGTGGCGTTCGCCGGCATGCCGGCGGCACACAGGACGAGCGCGGTTCCCAACGAAAGACCCGCTATTCCTTGGACGACTTTCATATCGGCATCTCCTTCTTGTCGCATGACTGATGGCGCGATTGCGCCGTCTCGCGAAAGGAACGGCCGATAAGGTCCGATGTTCCGGGTTTTTTCGGTGTCAGCCGGCGGAACGGGCCTGCGCCGCGGCGGGAAGGTCGTCGCCGGCCTCGTCGATCTGGCGGGTGGCGCGGGCCGGGCGAGGCTCACCGAACAGATAGCCCTGGCCGTAATCGACGTTGAAATCGAGGAGCTGCACCACGGTTCGCTCGTCCTCGATCTTCTCGACGATGAGGTCGATGCCGTGGCGTTCCATCGCCCGCTTGAGATCCGCGGGATGGATATCGCCCGGCGCCGTGAGCAGGGTCTTGGCGGGGATCTTGATGTAGTCGAAATGGCGCTCGGCAAGGGCCGAGAAATCGATCCTGAGATCGGTCACATGGTCCATGGAGAACTGGAAGCCGAGCTGTCCGAGCAGCTTGAGATCCCGCGCGAGCGCCGCGCCGTGATCGGCGATGTCCTCCTGCTTGAACTCGAAGACCAGACGGTTCGCGAGATCCAGATTGTGCTCCACGAAATCGACGAATTGCGGGAAGAAATCCCGGTCCTGGAGCGCCTTCGAGGCGATATTGCAGAAGAACCGCGTGCCCGGCCGCCGGTTCTTGAGCTGCCGGATCACCTTGACACAGTTGAACAGCAGGAGGTTGTCGAGCGTCGTAATCAACCCGGATTCATGGGCGACGTCGAGATACTGGTTGGGATAGATGACATGGCCGGCCCCGTCGCGCACCCGGGTAAAGGCCTCGTAATGCTGCTGGCGGCGTTGGGGCAGCGAGACGATCGGCTGGAGATAGAGGTCGACCCGGTTCTCCTCGAGCGCGTTGCGCATGATGTCGTAGACCTCGTCGGCCGCGACCTCGACCTCGTGGGCCTCGGGGCGCGCCTCGATCTCGGTGGCGACGGCATGGCGCGGACCCGATTTGGTGACGACCTGACGCAGCAGGGTCTCGATCATCTTCATCTGCGAGACCATCTCGGCATTGCGGCCGGACATGGTCTCGTCGAGATCGGCGCGGGCCTGGAGCGCCGCCTCCTTGGCCGCCTCGACTTCCTCGGCGAGCGTCTCCTGCTCGGCCTTGAGATGCTCGATGGCGCGGGCGAGCCGCCGCCGGGTCAAGAGCTGGCCGAGCGCCTGATGGAATTGTGCGAACAATAGGAAGGCGATGCCGCCGCCGATCGCGGCCAGCACCGGCGAGATCTCGGGCATGGTCAGCGGCAGCAAGAGGCCGATGATGGTCGAGATCAGGGCATAGGCGACGAAAAACAGGAGGTCGGCGATAACGGGCATAGGTTTCCGTAACCAAGCAAGACGGCCGGCGGATCGGATTCCTCCGGCCGGCCTCCACACCAGACCTTACTTTGCCTTCACAGTCGTTTCGGGATTCTTAACCATGCCGGACGAAGGCCGACGACATCGCGCCGGACCATATGTTCAGCCCGCATTCACACGAATTCGTGTAGTCTGGCCGACGATTTGACGCCCGGCCCGGGGCCGAGGCGGCCACGAGGACAGCGGAGATGGCCCGCCATCGGACGATCGCAATCGTGCTCGCGGTATTGGCGGCGGCCGTCCTGGCCGGCGCCGGGGGCCACGAGTCCGCATCCGACAGCGGAACGCCGGATGGTCGGCAGACCGTATCGCCCGAGAACGATCCGGTCTTCGACAATCTCGACGGCCGCCGCAAAGGCCTGCCCCATGGCGGCACGGATTGCATCTTCTTCCACTCGATCTATGACTGGCGCGCGGTCGACCGCGAGAATCTTATCATCTGGGCGCCGAACCGGCAGTCGCCCTATCTCGTCTCCCTCGATCGGTCCTGCGACGGCCTCCTGTTCACCGATACGATCGCGCTGTCCTCCACTCTCGACGGCCGGCTCTGCGCGTTCGGCCGCGATGCGGTGATCGTCCAGCACGACCGCTGCCCGATCGGCGCCATCAGCAAGCTGTCGAAGGACCAGCTCGACTATCTCGATTCCCTGAGGCGTAAGAAGAAGAACAAGTAGGACCGGAGCGCCGGTGGCTCAGGTCAGGCCTCTGCGTCCGCAGCCCATTCCTCGTCATCCCGGCCGTTAGGCAAGCCCAAATCGAAGATTTGGCCGCGAGCCTTGCGAGCCGGGAGCCAGGTCACACGCTCAGGCCCATGACAATGGATCCCGGACAGCTCGGTTTGCCGCCGGCATCGAGGATGCCGGGCAAATCGGCTTCCGGGATGACATCTATAGGTGCGGTTCCTACTTCTCCATCCGCCAGTCGTTGATCTGCTTGTAGCGCGCGACCTTGATGTGCTTGAACTTGCGGTCCTCGACCACATAATGCCCGAAGCTGATTGTCCGCATCACCTCGCCGGCCTTCAGGGGGCGCTGGAAGAAGCCGTTCTCCCAATCCTTGAAGCACCTGAACTCGGTCGGCATCTCGACCGCGATGCCATGCGCGTCGGAGATGAACTGGGTGACGTTGACGGTCTCGCGGATATGGGCATGGACCGGCTCGTAGAAATCCCGGATGCCTTCGGCGGACCTGATCTGCTGGGTACCGAGATCGAACACGACGTCGGGATGATAGAACTTGATGAAATCCGGATCGCCCGAATTGAAGAGATCCAGATACACTTGGTACTCCTCGCGGCTCAGACCGCCGCAAGCCGCGTCGGCCCTGGCGGTTGTCGAGCCCAAAACGCCTCCGGCGACGCTTGATACGAGGCCCGCACCCCCCGCCGTCAGCACGGTCCGCCGCGATGTAATCGCTTTCGTCATGACTTTGCCTCCCCCTCGGATGAACAGCCGACGGGCGAGACGATAGGCGGTTTTGCGGCCCCGGGCCAGGGCCGCGAAGGCAGCGCGCCTTGTTGAGCGAGAAATCTAAATGCGTCCGGTCTAGACCGCGCGCTCAGGCCTTCCCGGCGCCTCTCATTTTTCGGCGGCCGGCGAAACCGAGAACGCCGAGCCCGCTGACATAGAGGAGCAAGGCGCCCGGGATCGGCGTCTGGGCGGCGAAGTAGCTCGTGTGATAGACGTTATAGAGCGAAATATTCGAGTTCGGATTGCCGGGATCGGTGGCCAAGTTGTCTTTGTTGTCGTAGACCCAGCTGTTCAAGCCGATCGCGAAATCGAAAGCATAGAAACCCGCGACATCGTTGTTTGTACATGTGGTGGTCGCGCAATCGTTCTCGAATATGCCTTTCAGATAGCCCGTCACGCTGACCGGTTCGCCGTTGATGTAGTACCAGCCCGGGTGCGACCCGTCTTCTGTTGCAGGCGTGTCGAAGTCGGCAAAAAGGCCGAACGAATAGTCGATGAATGTCCCGCCGGTCGAAGGAGCGCCGTCATCGACAAGGCGGCCATCCCATAGCCTCGAATAATACGGGTCATAAGGCGCATTCGCGCCATGTTCTTCGAAGGTATAGTGCTTCAACGACGCGTTCCAGTGAGCCGACGACGTGATCAATGTGTTCGAATTGTTGTCATAAAGCTGGAAGAAACCGATGTCCTGGTTGTTGGGATTACCCGAGCCCAGATGAGGGCCGGTCTTCGTGTACGACCACGCATTGAGGACATCGTTGTAGTCCTGACCGGCTATCGACGATGGCGCCCCTTTCGAGACGTTGAAGCTTAAGTCCCGGCCGCTGTAACTGTTGCCGTCCGTGAATCCGGGAATGGTCTCTGTAAAAATGGGATTGGTGCCGGACTCCGCATCTGACTGGGAATGGTATTTCGAGACAGTGCCGCTGTAGTTGAAGCGATCGCTAAATACGGCATAGCTCGACGCATTGGCCGGTGTCGTTGATGCGATTGCCGCCAGACCTAAGCCGACAGAGAGCAGCGCGGCCAGATTTCCCGATTTCGTCATCGTCGTTCCCCTCAAATGAAACAGGGGCCGGAGCCCGATCCCAGGGCCGGCCAGCGTAGTTGTCCACAACCAGCTTGCGGGCAGCCTGCAATTCATTCATCCGGGGGTTACGCAAGTCGCATGCCGAAATATGGGAATTGAACTATTTCAGTCAGTTAGAGACATAGGCTTTGTAATCTAGATCTATGATTGTAAACGATCTCGACACCTCATCGGCGCCGGAACCAAGCGTCCCAGAATTTATGTCTTATATTTCAACAGGTTATATCGGTGTAAAATTTTCCGACAGACAACTTGGCCGATAATTTATCCAATCATGCCAGCATCTTAGCGAGCGGCATGACAGGCTCGCCGATGGCCTCGGCGACGGCGGCGTTGGTGATGCGGCCTTTGCAGACGTTGAGCCCGTCGGCGAGATGGGCGTCGCTGCGCATGGCGTCGACATAGCCCTTGTTGGCCAGCGCGACGACGAAGGGCAGGGTGGCGTTGTTGAGCGCGAAGGTCGAGGTGCGGGCGACCGCGCCGGGCATATTGGCGACGCAGTAGTGCACCACGTCGTGGAGCTTGTAGGTCGGCTCGGCATGGGAGGTCGGATGCGAGGTCTCGAAACAGCCGCCCTGATCGATCGAGACGTCGACCAGGACCGAGCCGCGCTGCATGTTGCGCACCATCTCCTCGGTGACGAGCCTGGGCGCCGAGCCGCCGGGGATCAGCACCGCGCCGACCACGAGATCGGCGGTGAGCACATGCTCCTCGATGGCATCGACCGTAGAGAAGACCGTGTTGAGCGCGGGGCCGAACTGCATGTCGAGCGCCTGGAGCCGGCGCAGCGATTTGTCGATCACCGTGACATGGGCCTCGAAGCCCATCGCCACCCGCGCCGCATTCGAGCCGACCACGCCGCCGCCGAGAATGACGACCCGCGCCGAGGGCGTGCCCGGCACGCCGCCGAGAAGCATCCCCCGTCCACCCTGCTCCAGCTCCAGGCAATGAGCGCCGGCCTGTATGGCCATACGGCCCGCGACCTCGCTCATCGGCGTCAAAAGCGGCAAGCCGCCATAAGGATCGGTCACCGTCTCATAGGCGATCGCGACCGCGCCCGATTTCATCAGATCCTTCGCCTGATCGGGATCGGGCGCGAGATGCAGATAGGTGAACAGCATCTGGCCGTCGCGCAGCATCTTGCGTTCGGCCGGCTGGGGCTCCTTGACCTTCACGATAAGCTCCGCGTCCGCGAACACCGCCCCTGCGGTCTCGACGATCTCGGCGCCGGCCGCTTGATAGTCCTCGTCGTCCAGCCCGATCGCATGGCCGGCCATGGTCTCGACCAGAACCTCGTGGCCCTGATGCACCAGCTCGCGCACGCTCGCCGGGGTCAAGCCGACCCGGTATTCCTGGATCTTGATCTCTTTGGGAACGCCGACCTTCATGGCTCTCAATATAGGAACATGGGCTTGCCCTTCACATGGGCGACGCGCGGACGGTAGGTCTCGGTGTCGTAAAGCTCGTTGATATCGACCCGCTTGGTGCCCTTGATGCAGGTATCAACCGGCACGGTATCGTAGTTGCCGTCGCGCAGCACCATCATCTCGCCCTTATGGCCTTGCGAAAGGCGTTGCACCGCCATCGCGCCATAAGCCGAAGCCACCATGCGGTCGAGTGAATCCGGCGGCCCGGCGCGCATGAGGTAAGCGAGCGTCTGGGCGACGATGCCGACGCCGGTGCGATGCTTCAATTCCTCGCCCAGAGCCGCACCGATGCCGCCGAGCTTGCGGTGGCCATAGGCATCCGCCCCGCCCCGCTCCATCACCTCGGCACCCGTCGAAGGTCGCGCCTTCGGAAACGACCACCATGGCGTAATGGCTGGGGTTGCGCTCGCGGTCGGCCATGACGAGCTCGGCCAGACGGTCGACGTCGAACGGCACCTCGCTGATCAGGGTCCGGTCGGCCCCGGCGAGATAGCCCGAGATCAGCGCGGTCTCTCCCGAGTTGCGGCCGAACAGCTCGATCACCGCGATCCGCTCATGGCTGCCGGTCGGCGTACGCAGCGCATGGATGGCGTCGACGCTGCGGCTCACCGCGGTCGAGAAGCCGATGCAGTAATCGGTGCCGTAGACGTCGTTGTCCATGGTCTTCGGGATCGCCATCACCGGCACGCCCTCGTCATGGAGCCGGGCGGCATAGGACAAGGTGTCGTCACCGCCGATCGGCACCAGCGCGTCGATGCCGAGATGGCCGAGCACGCGGATCACGTGATCGGTGCAATCCACCGTGCCGTTTTCGCCCGGTTCGCGGCCCTTGAGGAAATCGGGCAGCGCTTCGGGGCGCACCTTGCCGGGATTGGTCCGCGAGGTATGGAGGATTGTGCCGCCCGAACGGTCGATCGTCCGGGTGCTGTCGCGAGTCAGGGCGATGGTCGAGCGCGGCCGGGAGCCGGCGTCGTCGTCCGGGTTGAAGGTCAAGGGGCCGGCCCAGCCGCGCCGGAAGCCGACAACCTCCCAGCCGAGATCCTCGGCCTGATTGACCACGGTCTTGATCGCCGGATTGAGGCCCGGTACGTCGCCGCCGCCGGTCAGAATTGCGATACGCATGGCTCTCTCCCTTCCCGTCCGTCCCGGTCCCGTTCGCCGGGCCTTGCGATCCTTATCGCGTCGGCCTATGTGAGGCGCGTTGACCGGGGTCAAGCTCCGCCCGATAATGGCCCCAAACCCGATACCGTCAACAGGGACTGTCGGCCCGCCGCCGGACCGACGCCCGCGATCGTAAGGACGAAAGATGACGGATAGTGCGACCGAGACCGAAGACGACGGCGATTTCAAGGTCATCCGCGCCCACGAGCTTAGGAGCGGGGACGTCGTCTATCTCGTGAGCGGCGACGCGGGTCCGAGCTGGAGCCACGAGATCGACAAGGCCACGGTGTACCGCGAGGACGAGGTCGCGGACGGCCTGCAGCTCGCCGAGAAGGATGCCGCGCGCAATCTGGTCGTCGGGCCGGAGGCGATCGAGATCACCGGCAAGCACGAGCCCGTTGGCGCCAAGGAGACGATCCGGGCCTCGGGCGGCCCGACGATCAAATACGGCGAGGACGCACTCCAGCCCGACTATTCCATCTGAATTCGTTCCGCCGAAATCCCTTGAGGGATCGTCGCAAGATTTACCCCCAACTTGCGAAACGCCCCGCTTGCGCGTAGGTTTTGCGGACTGACGGCAACTATCGTGCAGGGCATGGCTCATGCGCGAGCCATTCCAGGCACAGGCTTGACGAGGCCAACCCACTGTCGACCCGCGATTACGCGTGTGAAGTTTTTGGGAACCGTCGGACGCGTAATCCGTTCAATCGGGAAGGCGACGAAACCTTCCCTCTTGTCCCTGCAAGGGGGCGGACACACATCGGGAGAACTCGAACATGGTTAAAGTTGCTTTGAAGGACATCGATTTCGGCGCGGTGCGTCGGATTGCCTATGTCGCCGCGATCAGCGCTCCGCTGGCACTCGTGGCGGCCTGCGGCCAGAACAGCAATTCAGGCGGCGACGTGTCGGGCACCGCCAATCCTGAGCCGGCCGCGCCGGCTGCGACCCCCGACACCGGCAGCCAGCCGGAAACCACGCCCCCGGCCGATGAAGCCGCGCCCCCGGCGACCGACCAAGGCGCGGGTGATGCGGGCGACGCTGGCAATGCCGGCGACGCGACGGGTACGCAATAAGCCTCTCTCTATTCCCAAGCGCGCGGGCCTTACGCCGCCGCCATCGCGGTGACGATGGTATTCGTGCCCTTTTCGTCGGGCACGATTGATCCAAGGGATTGGGAATAGAACCTTGGCGTCAATACGGTTAAGGTGACGCCGGTCGCTCCCGACAGCCTGTCGGGCCCGTGGCCGGCGTCGACTTTTTTTCACCCCTCCGGCCCGACCGAGGAAGGACTAATGCTCGTCGAGCAGCTTTACACCGAGAACGCGCTCCGCAATTTCAACTACCTCATCGCCTGCCCCGAGACCGGCGAGGCCCTCGCGATCGATCCCTTGGATGTCGAGCGTTGCCTCGCGGCCGCGAAGAAGCACGGCTGGGAAATCCGCCAGATCCTCAACACCCATGAGCATCACGACCATACCGGCGGAAATGAGGGCATGATCGCGGCGACCGGCGCGAAGCTCCTGGCTCATCACCGCGCGACCGACAAGATTCCGGGGATCGATATCGGGCTGAAGGCGGGGGACGTGGTGAAAGTCGGCAAGACGGTCGAGCTCGAATCCCTCGACACGCCGGGCCATACCTTCAGTCATATCTGTCTGTTGTCCCATACCGACGAACCGGCGCTGTTCAGCGGCGACACGCTGTTCAACGCGGGCGCCGGCAATTGCAGCGGGGGCGGCGATCCGGAAGCGCTCTACGAGACCTTCGTCACCCAGCTCATCCGGCTTCCCGCGACCACGCGGGTCTATCCGGGCCACGACTACCTCGCCAACAATCTCGGCTTCACCCTCGACCGCGAGCCCGACAACGCCGAAGCCGCCACGCTCCTGCCCAAGGCCAAGACCCAGGACCCGCATCACGCGATGGTCACCACCATCGACGAAGAGCTGAAGATCAACACCTTCTTCCGGCTCAACAGCCCTTCGGTGATCGCCGCTCTCCGGAAAAAGATCCCGGACTTCCCCGAGAAGCCGTCCGACAAGGACGTCTTCATCGCGCTCAGGCAGCTGCGGAATAGCTGGTAGAGCCTCTTTAACACCTCGCCCAGGCTCCGCTGGCAACGCTGAGGAAGCCTAGCTCCCGCCGGTGAACAGGCCGAGCCAGGCGAGATCGATCTTGCGGAGATAGAGGAACAGAGTCCCCAGCGCCAAGGCGGCGGGGAGCGCGAGCTCGAAGCCGTAGAGCCGGGCATAATAGAAGTGGAGATAGGGTCCGATCTTGGGCCGGCGATAGTCCTTGGAGACCGGCGCCGAAACCTCGGTGATCATCCGGCCGAGCTCGACGCCCATATCCTCGGGCAGGCGCTCCAGGGTCTCTGCGTCGAGCGGGGCGCGAACGATCTGCTCGATCGTCTCGCGCGACACGCTGGCGGGAAAGACGTTCTTCGCCTTGTAGCTCAATGTACGCGCGATGCGGAGCGCGACGCCGCGGTCGGCGCCGAATTCCGCAAGATAGTCCGTCATCTTCTTCTCGGCATCGCCCATCCCGGCAAAAAGCCGCTCGAGGAGTTCGGCGTTATAAGTCTCGAGAATTTGCGGCGTCGGCGTGTTCATGATGTCGTCGAAGATCGCGATGCCGAAGGCGATCGTGAAATAAAGCACGATGACGAAGACGAGGAGCGGCAGCACACCGGGATCGACCCGGGTCTCGAAGCCGCCCAGTGGAATATCGACCAGCTTGATCTGGAAGAGATCGATCAGAAAGGCCAGCACGACCGCCACCAGAAGCATCCGCTTCGACGTGCGTGTCGACCGCGACAACGGATCAAACGCCACTAACCGGCCCTCCCCTTTTCAGCCCCTCTCACGCCGCCGCGCTCGGCCGCTCGACGAAACGCGTATACCACTGCCGAAGATGCGGCAACTCCGAGCCGAGCCTCACGCCCATCCGTTCGGCATGTTTCAGCGCGGCATAGAGGCAGCAATCCGCCACCGTAACCGCCTCGCCCGCGACGAACGGCCCGTCGCCGATCACCTTGTCCAGGCATTGGGTCCCGGCCGCGAGCTCGTCCCGCGCCGCCCGCACGATCTCGGGCGACTGTTGTATCGTGCTCTCGAAATGCGGATGACCATGGCGCACGATCGCGACCACGGGCAGCAGCACGCCGAATTCCGCCAGCCGGTCCAGTGCCCTGACCCGGGCCCGCTCCGCCGGCTCGGTGCCGATCAGCGGCGGATTGGGATGGCGCTCCTCGAAATATTCGATGATCGCCAGGGATTCGGGAAGGATCGAGCCGTCGTCGAATTCGAGCACGGGCAGGGTATCGCGCGGATTGGCGGCGAGATAGTCGTGAGTCTTCTCCGGCCCGTCGTCCGGACGGGCCTCGGCGATGGAGATGCGGATGTTCTTCTCGGCGAGATAGACGCGCACGCGGCGCGCAAAAGGCGAGTCTGCCGAACTCCAAAGCTTCATTACTCCCCTCAGCCACTTTCCGCCTGAGCGCCGGCCGGGCCCGCCGGCGCATCCCAAGTGCCAAGTCTACCCCAAAGCCCGGACGATTTATATCCGTGCGCTCAACCGTCGGGGGACGGCGAAACCGGCTTCCGGAATTGCGCGTGCCTCGCGAGATGCCCTAGTATCACCGCCGCTCCGGCCGAGATCGGCCGGCGGGCCCGGCATGGCCTTCAGGAAGGGGACGAATTCCATGACTCTCGAACAGGCGACCCAGGCCATCCGCGACAAGGTCGGCCAAGGCTTCGACATCGACGCCAAGATCAAGATCGATCTCGGGTCAGACGGCGCGATCTTCATCGACGGCACGGCGTCGCCCGCAACGGTCTCGAACGCCGGCGACGGCGAAGACGTTGCGATCGTCACGACCTCGGACGTCTTCTCCGGCATCCTCGAGGGTTCGCAGAACGCCCAAATGGCCTTCATGACCGGCAAGCTCAAGGTCGACGGCAACATGGCCATCGCGATGAAGATGGCACAATTTCTCTGAGGTGGTCGGCGCACGCGCCGATGTTCGACATGTATTCCTGGTTCAAGACCGGCCTTCTCGTCTTCGGCATCCTGGCCGGCATGGCGACCATTTTCGTGCTGTCGCCCCAGAGCCGGCCGATCTTCACTTGGCTGTTCCCGGTCGGCGAGATTCCGCGCATCGAGTTCGACATCCTGCAGCCGCCCAAGACGCCCAACAACTTCCTGGTCTGCCCGAAGGACTACTGCGTGTTCGGCGCCGACAAGGAAGCGCCGGTCTATGACATGCCGGTGAACAAGCTCCGCAACATCTTCTTCGAGGCGATGGAGCTCAATCCCTATATGTCGATCGAGAAGAATTACGACGACGTCGATCAGTTCGACATCGTGGAGCGTTCCCGATATTTCGCCTTCCCCGACATTATGACCGTGCGCTTCTTCAAGCGCGGCGAGGACAAGTCGACCCTCGCGATCTATAGCCGCTCGGTCTATGGCCGCTACGATTTCGGCGTGAACCGGGAGCGGGTCGAGAAACTTCTGAGGATTATCCGGCCGTAACGGGCCGGGGCGCCGAGTCGCTCGCGTCGGGTCCGGAATCGCACCGCCGCGGCGATTCGAACGCGCCGTCGACGCGATTTTTTTCGGGGCATATTTCACGACAGGCGATCGAGTCCCGATCGCATGGAGATTCCAAGGAATTAGCCGCCCGAACCCGACGGAATCGCGATTCCGTGCAACGGGTTTGACGCAAATTTTAGCGAATTTGTCCCGACCGAAGCGCAAACCGCACTCGCTCTCGCCTGGGGACAAATTACACCGGCTGCATCGAAACGCGAATCGGGTTATCGTTGAGTCGTCTGGGCTCGACGCGGGAGCACGCGGCGGGTCCGGTCCGGGAGGGGAATTAGGTTTTTGTTAACGACTTGACTGGACGCTGGTCCGTGCCGCGACGCAGGAGAAGGCCACCGCCGCGGCGAGTATCAGTTGCTTAAGGGGAATGCCGCTGTGGGGAGCGGCGTTCCGAGGGAGTGCCATGTCGCGTAAAGTATGGGTTGCGTTCGCCGGTATCGCGCTGGTTGCCGGCTCAGTATCCACCGCCTTCGCCACCTGCCTCAAACCGAGCGAGCAGCGTGCCGAGCAGATTCGCACGCTTCAGACCCGGCTCATGGTCGGCGCCTTGAAATGCGGCCGCTATGAAGGGGTCGACATCCGCGCCAGCTACAACGCCTTCGTGACCCGGTTCTCGCCCGAGCTCGTGGCGCATTCCAATGTCCTGAGAGGGTATTTCCGGCGCACCGGCGGTACGTCCTATGCGGCCGAGATGGACCGCCATGTCACCGCGCTCGCCAACGCCGCCTCGCTGCAGAGCAATACGCTGGGCTATTGCGCCCGCATCGCCTCACTCGCCGAGGCCACCGCATCCGAAACGCCCGACGAGCTTGTCGAAAACGGAGACGCCGGCCCGGCGCTGCCCGTCAAGCTTGCCGATACCTGCACCAGATCCGCGAATTGGGCCGACGAGATCACCAAGGCCGATGCCGCGCCGGCCGAAACCGCCAGCGAGTCGCTCCGGGGGGTGAAGGAGGTGTCGGCCGCGAAATAGCGAACGGCATCTGACGGTGAGGAAAAGAAATGCCGGGTCGGGAAGCCGACCCGGCATTTGTTTTTGACGGCACTCTTTTGCTCGGTGCCGTTACTCGATGTCGATCTCGACCCGGCGGTTTTGCGGCTCGCGGACACCGTCCGGGGTCGGCACCAGCGGATCGGCTTCCCCTTTGGCCATGACGGAAATCGTGCCGTCATCGATGCCCTGCGAAACGAGAGCCTTGCGGACCGCTTCCGCCCGGCGCTTCGAGAGCGCGAGGTTATAGGATTCGGTCCCTGCCCGATCGGCATAGCCGATCGCGATCACCTTGGCCGCGCCATAGGACTTGGCGGCTTCAACGGCTTGGTCGATGACCTGCTGGCCCTGGTCGGTAATCGTCGAGGAATCGAAGTCGAAGAACACCAGGAAGGTCGGCGGGGCGGCCTTCTCGGGAGCCGGCGCCGGAGCGGGCGGCGGCGGCGGCGGTGCGGGCTGCTCCTCCGCGGCGGGGGGCGGCGGAGGCGGCGGCGCGGATTGAGCCACCGGCTGGGCCGCGGGCTCCTTCTTGCCACCGAACCGGAACAGGAAGCCCGCCATGACGGCATGGTTATGATAGGTGGCCCCGAAATTACGCCCGAGCGCGTCCCGTAAGGTGATGTCGCCAACCGCGTTCAGGTAACGGTAGTCGATGGTGAAATCGACCCGGTTCGCGATCTCATAGGCGAGACCGGCGATTGCCTGGACAGAAAACGCATCGTCCGAGGTCGCGCCGGTGACCGGGCCGCCCGCCGTGATGTTCTTGAATCTCAAGTGGGTCGGGCCCAGGCCGACGCCGATATAGGGCTTGACCTTGTCGCCAAACGGCAGATCCATGATGGCGTTGACCATATAGGAGTTCGCCTTGACGCTGCCTGTCGCCGGCCCGGAGGCGACGCCGGTAAGGCCGCCGGCATTGGTCACCGTCATCCCTTTCGCCCGGTTGAAGCGGTAGCCGAGCTCGCCTTCCAGGCGGAACATGCCGAAGTCGTGACCGATCGAAGCATGGACGCCGAAACCGTCACTGAACGCGGCGCGCATGTTGATCGGGCCGGTGAAGTGGCTGGAGTCCTGAATCGTGAAGCCACCACCTAACCAGGCATAGTTCCCTTGGTCCTCGGCCAAGGCGGGAAGGGATGTCAGCATTAACAGAGACGTCGCTATCGCGGCGATCTTGGGGCGGTGTTCGAATCGTCTTCTGGCCATGTTTTTCGCTCCCTGTTGCGCCGGCTGGGCCGGCTCTTTGACTAGCAATTTTATACTTCGTCTCCAAACGGGGCCGGGGACTTTTGATCCCCAGGAAGATCGGCCCCGTCTTCAGCCTTTGCGTGCGATATTCGCAAAAAACACCCGCAACATGGCCAAATTGTGACAATCGTCCCATCGGCCAGAAACCGAGGGAAGCGGGAGCGAGGTCGGGGAAGGGTCGCCGATCCGGCGGCCGCAAGGGTTTTCAGGGGGTTAGGAGTAGTCGTGCGTCTTCCGGGCGTTGCGGCCGAGGGTCCGGAAATACTGGGATTCGCGCTCCTGGACGGCGTTATAGACGAGGCTTGCCGAGCGGCGCAGGGCCAGCTCGCTGCCGGGCTCGCCGCCGGCGATCTCCTGGCCGAGCCATTGGGCGACGAAAGCCGAGGTGAAGCTGGCCGCGACCCGATCGGAATAACGCCGGGAGGCGCGGCGGCGCTCGGGGCCGTTCCACGCGATCTGACGGCGGCGGCGTTCGATCTTGCGATCCTCGGCATGGGCCGCCTCGGCGTCCACCACCTCGGGACGAGCGTCGGTCGCCGGATCGGCCTGACGCTCCTCGCTTGTCCTTTCGTTCGCCCCCAGCGGGGTCAACGCGCCTTTTCCGGCTTTGGTCATCTGTGTCGCTCTCCTGCGTGTCCGCCGCAGCTTGATTTGCGGCCATCTTCGATAACACCGAAATCATGTGCAAATGTCGGGCCAGGAGAGTCCCAACGGAAAGCCACGGAATCCCTCGCCTTCGGGAGGTCGATGCGCTCGGAGTCCATCAAAGTGTCAAATCGCCCGAAGGGTTCGTTTCAAAATGGAACGATGGACGGCGCCGTTCCAGAGCCTGGATCAGGCGCCGACACGCTTCTCCTCGGAACGGCCGCGCTGGACTTCCCAGCGTTCGATCCAGGTGACAAAGTCCTGGGCCGGCATCGGACGGCCGTAGAGATAGCCCTGCGCCGCGTGGCAGCCGAGCGATTTCAGGAACTCCTGCTGATCGACGGTCTCGACGCCCTCGGCGATGACCGAGATGTTCAGGCTCTGGCCGAGCCGCACCACCGCTTCGACGATCGCGGCGTCATCGCGGTTATCAGGCACGCCGCGCACGAAGGACTGGTCGACCTTGAGCTGCTTGAAGGGATATTTCTTGAGGTACGACAGCGAGGAATAACCCGTGCCGAAATCGTCGATCGAGAGGCCGACGCCGATCTCGCGTAGCCGCTCCAGCGTTGCAAGCACCCGGGTAGAACCGGTCATCACCATGCCTTCGGTGATCTCGACATCGAGCCAGCGCGGGTTGAGGCCGGTGCGCTGAAGCGCGAGCGCGATCTCGTCGGCAAGATCGCCGCTTTCGAGATGCAAGGGCGAGACATTGATGCCGATGGTGAAGGGCGGGATGCCGAATTTCTGCCACGACTTCGCCTGGGCGGCGGCGGCGTGGATCAGCCATTCGCTCATCGGGATGATCAGGCGCGAGGATTCGGCCAGGGGGATGAATTCGCCCGGCGGCATGAAGCCGCGCTCGGGATGCTGCCAGCGCATCAGCGCCTCGGCGCCGACCAACCGGCCGGTCGCGAGCTCGATCTGGGGCTGGAAGTAGAGCATGAACTCCCCGCGATCGAGGCCGAGCCGCATCTCCTCTTCGAGGCGGATGCGGTCCTGGATCTTCATATGCATGCTCTGGTCGTAGAGGTGATAGCCGCCGCGCGGCTTCTCCTTGGCACGCTTGAGCGCGAAGTCGGCGTTCTGGATCAGCCTGTCGGGATTGGTGTCGTCGGTCGGGTAGATCGTGATGCCCATCGCGACGTCGAGCTTGACCTCGCGCTCGGCGACCGGGATTTCGCGGGTGAGCTCGGAATGGATCTTGCGGACGAAGCTGATGACGCCGTCGAGATCCTTCTGGTTGGTCGCGACGATCGCGAATTCGTCGGGACCGAGACGGGCGACCGTATCGGTCCGGCGCACCGCCTTCTTCATCCGCTCGGCGCATTCCTTCAGCACCTTGTCGGCATTGGCGTGGCCGATCGCCTCGTTGACGGTCTTGAAGCCGAGGATATCGATGAAAGCGAGGCCGACGATGCGGTCGTTGCGCGCGGCGTTGGCGAGGCTGTCCTCGAGCCGGTTGCGGAACTCGGCCCGGTTGACGAGACCGGTGAGCACGTCGTGATGGGCCATGTGGCGCACGGTCATCTCGGCGCGGCGCCGGTCGGTCACGTCGACGGCAGTGGCGATCAGCCCCGGCATAGCCTTGTTCTGGCCCGGCAGCGGCACGATCGAGACCGCCACCGTCCGGATCTTGCCGGTCTGGGAGCCGATGATCTCGATCTCGATCTGGCCGCTCTTGCCGGTCTGGGCGGCGAGCGCGCCGGTATCCAGATTGGCGCGGGACGACGGCGTCAGGAACTTGTCGAGGGAGAGGGATTCGATCGTCTGGTCCGGCTCGATCTCGAGGATCGTCCGCATCGCCGGATTGGCGTAGACGAAATTGCCGTTGAGCGTGGTCTGGAAGATGCCGACCGGGCTGCGCTCGGTGAGAATCCGGAACTTGGCCTCGTTTTCCCGGGCATGCACCAGCGCGAGGCGGACCTTGTCGCGCTCGGCGCTCAAGCGTTCCGACGAGGTCGATATTCTGATAGCGGAACAGGACGAGCCGGCGGAACGGCTTGTGGATGCCGGTGGCGAGAAGCCCGATGAAGAGGCCGAAGCCGACGGTCGCATGGCCGAGCACGGTCTCGGCCGGGGTGCCGGCGGCATAGAACGAGCCGGCGAGCGGGCCCAGAAGCCCGATCAGGAACGCCGCCGTCATCGGCCAGTAGAAAGCCGAATAGACCAGCGCCGAGGACGCCACACCGAGGACCACCAGGGTTGCGAGGTCGCGGGTCGCGGCGTCGGAGATATCCACGGCGCTGATGAGGGAGAACCAGGCGAGGCCCGTCACCACGGCGGAGGCGGCGAACAGATTGGCCCAGATAGAGCGGCCGGCGCTGGCCGTGGGTGTCGAAATAGCGCCACACGCAGAAGCCGCGGAGCAACAGCGCCGCAGCCGTGATCGCCATCCAGCGCAGCATCGCGGTGGGATCGACCTGGCCCCAGGCGCTCAAGGCCGAGCTCGCCAGCACGATCAGGAGACCGCCCGCGATCAGGGTCACATTGGCGTGTTGAAAGAGGAGATTGACCTGGTCCCGGGTGACATCCGAGCCGATATCCTCGCGGCGGTCGCCTGACGTCTCGGGGGCGGGTCCGGGGGCGGGCTGGGTCACGGGCGATAGCTCGCGCGCGTCGCTGACATTCGAAACTTCCATGGCGCTCGCGAACTCAGAACATCGGGGAACTCGGGAGCGGACGGCTGGGCGCGGTGCTGGATGTGGTCTTCGGCCTTGTCGTCATGCGCCTCGAATTGCCGCCCGATCGTGTCGTCGCTTCCGGAGGCCCGGCGAAGCACAGTCTCCCCCACCCCCGCGACAATGGGCCTATCATGGCCGAACGGCGTAAAATTTTACTTAAGGAATAGGCATCGGCGGGACATGGAGGATGGGGCGCCGGAGGGCATTTTGCACGCGAGCGCAAGCCCTTAGGCGATGTCGTCGTAGAACAGGTGATTGCCGATGACGGCGGTGGGATGATGGCCCCGCGCCCAGGCCGGGGAGACCCGGTGGTTGTGATAATGGCGCGCGCCATGGGTCGGGTCGGCAACCTCGCCGGCCCAGACCCGGCAGGCGGCGGCGAAGACCCGGCAGAAGCCCTTGTCGGTAAAGTCCAACGCCTCTAGCCGCGCGGCATTGGGATCGCCCGGATTCCAGCACGAAAACTGCAACCGCGCCCGGCATACCTCGGCCAGCGTTTCCGCCCCGCGATAGCCCGAGCGCAGCCGGTTGACGATCACCCAGGCTACCGCCACCTGCCCCTGCTCCGGCTCCCCCCGCGCCTCGCCCCAAACCGTGCGCGCGAAGGTCACGAAATCATCGATCGAGCCAAGCGTCATGGCGCGGGTTCCTGAACGGGTACGCATGATCGAAGAGAATAGAACATAAAGAGAACAAATGGAAGGAATTTGATCCTATATTTCGATCACGTCTCGATCAACCCATGCGCCCGGCACGCGGCGAGGAGCGCGTTGAGCGCGGTGCGGGCTTCCGCATCGACGGTGGTGCCGCCCGCGGCGTCGCCGATGGCGGATTGACGGGCGCCAACCACCTGATCGCCGCCGATCTCGACCGCGCTCGCCGTCACCACGCCGACGACCCAGCCTGATCCGTCATACCGCGCCACGAGGCCTTCGTCCTTGAGCCAGACCGACCAGCCCTCCGCCGGCGCGCGGAAGGCCCAGGCGCCGCCGATAAATTGGGCGAGCGCATCGTCCTGGCCGGCCCAGTCGCCCGTCGCGCCCGCACCGACGATCCAGACCCGGCCCTCGGCGGGGCTTGCGGGCGGGGCGGTCAGATCCTTGTCCTCGACGACGGGCTGCACCAGCGCGTCGAGCACATCGAGCGCGTCGTTATGGCTGACCTCCTTCTGGGACTGGCTTTGCACGATATAGGGCGCGGCGAGCCGGGGCGTGGCGGTCATAACTTGCTCCTCGGAAATGGTCGGTTACGAAGATCCAAATTCACTCCGGTCATCCCGGAAGCCGGCTTGCCCGGCATCTTTGATGCCGTTGGCAAACCGAGCTATCCGGGACCCATTGTCACGGGGCTGAGCCCCCGACCTGGGTCCCGGATCGCAAGGCTCGCAAGCCGAAAGCATTGCTTTCGGGCTCGCCTAACGTCCGGGATGACCGGATTTTGCGTTCGAGCTTGAATCTCAAAGCGTGGCGTCGAGCAGCGATCCGCGGCCGACGACGGCGCTCAGCTGATAGATGCGGACGGCGACGGAGGGTTGCGCCGCGCCGAAATCGGCGACCTGGTCGCTTGCGGAATAGACGGCTTGGCTGCTGGAGGCGGCGAGGGTGCGGACGACCGTCGCGCCGTCGAGGATGTCGACCTCATAGGCCTCGGTCTCTTCGGCGAGCGGTACATCCGCGCCGTCGGCCCAGTCGCCGGGCTGTCGGGTGCGGCGGATCCAGGAGAGGGTAAGGTCGCCGCCCGCATTGCGCGCGCCCGCCGCATGGACCGGCGAGAACGGCTTCAGGTTCCGCCCCTCATAGGCGAAGGCTTGGGGCACGGTCGCGCCGAGGGTCGCGCGGACCGAGACCGGCTTGTAGTCGTAGCTCTTGCAGATCCAGGCGGTGGTGGCGGCGATCTCGGCGATGGTGGCGGCATCGAGGAGCACGAAGCGCTCGCCCGCCGCATGGGCCCCGACGCTCGCCTCGGTGCCGCGCCGGCCGCGCAACAGGCCGGAGAGAGTGTAGCTGCCATCGACCTCAAGCACGGCATTCGTGAACTGCACGATCTCGTCACCGATCACGGCGGCATTCGCGCCGTTCAGCACGCCGAGCTCGCTCATGGACTCGAGCGCCATGTCGGCACGAAGGAGCATGACATTGACGCTGTTCGCGCGATCCCAGGTGACGGTCGGGCCGGCGCCGAGCATATCCGTCGTCACGCCCATGACCGTCGGCGGCGCAATCGTGACCAGCGGGCCATAACTCGCGCCGCCATCGTTGGAGAGATAAACCGCCGCCCCACGCCAGCCCGCGCTCGCCCCCGCGACGGCGGCATAGAAGATCGGATTCGCGAGCCCATCCGCCCCGACCGGCGGCAGGTCCAGGAGATGCAACACGGTATCGCCCGGATCGGTCACTTCCTGCGCCGGAACCGCGCCGGCATCGCCGACCGCCGCGGAGTCGTAAACCTCGCCGGTCTCGGGCACGCCGTCGCAGGAGAGCACGCCGTCGGCCAATTCGATCCGCTCAATCAGGACGTCGCGGCTGACGCCGGATGCCGTCAGGCTGACGACATCCCCCGGCGCAAGCGCGAGATGCTTCGGCCCCAGGGACCAGGAAAGCCCCTGCCGGCGAATCCAGGCCCGGCTCAACTGAATTTCCGCCGCCTGCTTGGCGTCGTCCGCGCCGAGCACCAGGGCGAGATCGAGGGTGGTGACGCCGGTCGCCGACGTCGCGAGCCGGCGGGCGCGCTGAACGCCGGCCTGATAATCCCGCGCGGGATCGATATGCCGGACCAGGATTTCGCGGGGCAATTCGAGCTCCTGCATCCGCCGCACACTCAGCTTGTCGGCAATGGTCGTATCCTTGCGGTCCGGACCCGCGCCGAGATCGGATTCGGCGATGGAGAGCACGCTCGCGCGCGGATGGCCCGCGAAGCGCAGCACGCCATCGACCTCGCTCGCATCGAACGGGTAGGCCGAAGCGAGGCCCTGGATCGCCCCCCGCGCCGACACGATGTCGCCGACGCCGTAGCCTTTGACGCTAGCATCGAGAGCCGAGGCCTCGACATCGAGCCCGACCCGCGCGGCCAGATCGGCGACCACATCGCCAAGCGCCACAGTGCCGCCCGCATCGGTGACGATCTCGAAGGTGAAATTGGGAATGCGGTTCGCGAACTCGGCGAGCTGCAGGCTCTCGAACACGACATAGGCAAGCCCGCGAAAGGCGGGGGCGTTCCCCGCCCCTTCCGTCGCCTCGATCAGCGGATCGGGAAGCTGGGTCTCGCCACCCGTATGAGATCCGTACCTCGCCGCCGACCGCCAGATCGCCTTCGGCCGAACGCAGCAGCTTGCCGTCGGCCCAGATGCGGCCGACCGACTCGATCTCCCGGCCGGCGAGCGCGACCGCCAGCGAGGCCGAATAACTGTAGCGGACATTGGTGACGGTCTGCTTGCCGCCGCCCTTGCCGCCGACCCTGGTCGTGTCCTCGGATTGGGTTTCGATCAGGCCGGTGGACCAGATCAGATTGCCGGCGACGCGCATGGTGCCATAGACCAGGGGCACCGGCGCGCCATAGGCCGAGCTCTGCACGGCGAGATCGCCGAGCCGGGGCCCCTCGACCCTTCGCGCCGAGGACGAACCGAACAGCCGGGCATCGACGCCGGAGCCGATCGAGGATCCGATGAAGCCGCCCAACGTCGCCGCGCTGACGCCGAGCACGCTCCCGCCGATGCCGCCGCCGATCGCAGCTCCGACCGCGCCGAGCACGAGCGTCGCCATCAGGCAATCCCCGGCAGGCGGAAAGCGCCGACGATCCGGGCGCGCCAAACGGCATCGAGCCGATGCTCGACCACACGGCCGATCTCGGCATAGGCGTGGAGCACGCCGATATCGGTGACGAGGGCGAGATGTTGGGGATTGGTCTCGAAGCGCATCAGATAAATATCGCCGGGAGAGGGTATTTCGATGGCGCGACAACCCGCCGCGCGAAGATGGTCCGCCATCGCATCGCCCGACGGCAGCCGGCCATAGCCCGCCACGTCATAGCCCGACAGCCCGAGCGCCCGCGCCGCACAGACGATCACGCCCGCGCAGTCGAGCCCGCGGCCCGGCACGCGGCCCTGATGGCGGAACGGCGTACCGAGAAAGCCGCGCGCCACGCATACGACATCCATCCCGGTCACTTGGCTCATCCGATCCCCGGATAGTCGAGCATGGAATCGGGGCCGGGCACGAAGGGCTCGCCTCGGAAATTCAAGATGTTGGCGAACTTCGCCTTGCAGGTCGCCGCCCGCTTGTCGCAGCCGGCATAAACGGTATAGGCGTCTCCGACCTCGATCGCGGCCGGCATGGCGTCGAACAAAGTGAACGCGCCGCCTGCGAAAGATTTGACCTCGACCGAAAGCCCAGCATTCGCCCCCGTCGTCCAGGTCAAGAGGCCGTAATCGAACCAGCCATCCGCTTCAGTGCGCGCAGAATCCGCGAACGCCCGGCTGCTCGTCACCGATGTCGCAGCACCCGTGACCGTGAAGGCCGCCAGATTGACCTTGCAACGCGCATCCCCGAGATCGGCCCGGCATTCCGCCGAATACACCTCGCCCACCGGCTGCTGCAGCGCCTGGGCAAGCCCGCGCATCTCCGCCGTGAACCGCCCGTCCGTCATGGTCACCTCGCCGAGCCGACCGGTGGCGACAATGAGCTTACCCTGGGACAACTCCGCCCAATTGACCTGAAAGATTTCGATCGCCGCGAAATCGAACCGCCCGTCCCGGAGATCCGCCTCCGAGATCGCGGCCGAGGACAGCGCCCCCGCGACGTCGAGATTATCGACGCTCAAATCGTTCGATCCGGCAACCGCGCTCGGACTGAACCCGCTCGACGCGCGATAGGTCACATCGTCGATGACGAGCAGCCGGTCATGGGTCGTGAAACCCAGGACCACACCATCCCGCCGCGCGACGCGCCAACAGGTCGCAAGCGTGGTCACCTCGCCGGCGATATGCGCGGCAAGCTCGGACGAGATCGATTTCATTGAAATTGCGGCTCCAATAGCTCCGTTCGTCTTGAGCTTGTCGAACGACGTGGAGCCACTCTCAGGCAGCGCATTTCGACAAGCTCAATGCGAACGGGGAAAGGGGAACGAGGGTCTGTACTCAATAGCCGTCATCCCGGAAGCCGGTTTGCCCGAAATCTTTGATTTCGTCGGCAAACCGAGCTGTCCGGGATCCAGTGTCACAAGCCTGAGCCTCTGACCTGGATACCGGATCGCAAGGCTCGCATGCCGAAAACCTGCGATTTTCGGGCTCACCTAACGTCCGGGATGACACCGAAAGTGCTATTGAGTACAGACCCTAGATGCGGATTCTCGATGACCGGAATATCGGGCGCCGCATCCGCCCCGAACGTCTCGAAGCTTACCGACAACGCATCGTCCGCGAACCGGACAGGGACATCGAACTCATAGCCCGCCGTGATCGCCACGCCGTCCCCCGGCGGATCGTCGAACGTGACCATGCCTGTCGTCGTATCGACCGACCAGCCGCTCGCCGCCTCGACGCCGTCAAGCGCGATGGCAACTGTCCCGTCGACCGGCTTGGCGATGCTGCGGACCGCACTCTCGCCGCCGCTCTCATAGGTCTTCACAAGCGGGAAATCGGTCGTCGCTCCATCGCCCGTGCCGATGATCTGATCGAGCGCCGTGACCGCCTCCGACGGCGCACAGGATTTGAAATCCGCGAAGTCCTTGAAGCGGAAGCCATAGGCCCGGCCGCGGCGGGCACGGAAGAAGGCGGCGATCGCGGCGAGATCGTCCTCGGTCTTGACGCCGGAGCCGAGATCGTAGCGCGCCCGCGCCTCGCTCCAATTGACGTTGCGCTGCTCATAGCCGGACGCGAACTCGACGATGGCGGTGGAGAATTGCGGCCCGCCGGTCGAGCCGAAACCGATCGCGGTCGGGAACCGCACCTCGTGAAAGCCGCTCACATCCTCCTCCTCGGAATAGAATCGCACATAGCCGTCACGCAGGATTTGCGGATAGGCCCAGACGACCACATCGGCGACACCGCGGGCCAGCGCATCGTCCGCCGCCCTATCGATATTGGCCCAGAGATAACTCGTCTCCGGCAGCAGATTGAAGCCGGAGAAATAGACCAGATCCGCCGGGCCGTAACCGAGCGTGGTTTCGACGAAATCGAAGCTCTTGTCGTGCCCGCGCCAGTCGCCCGCGACGATGAAATCGTAATCCTCCAGCTCGAGATGATCGAAAGCCGGTGCGGCGAAATAGGCGGTCGGCGCATTGACCGTCGCGAGCATCGGCGCGGCATCGTTCAGGATCTGCGGCGTGTAAAGCAGCAACGCCACCGCCGCGCCCGGATGCGCCGATTTGAGGTCGTCGCGCAGGGAGTGGACGGCGAGGCCGAGCTTCTCCCCGAGCCAGTCGAGATAGGCCTGCTGATCCGCGTCCGGCGTCTCGTAGATCGATTCGTGCATAACCGGCACGGCGAGCCCTGTCTCGCTCGTATAGAGCGCGGTCGTCGTCGCGTCATAGAAGCACGGCTTGTCGCCATCCGCGGCGTTGTACCACCACCAGGGCTCGCCGATCTGGCAGGTGATCGCCCCGCCCGCCGTCGCGAGAAGACCGCAAAGCGCCAGATAGACGTCGCGCAGATAGGCGATGGCGGTCCCGTTGGTCGGTGCAATCAAGGTGGACGGAGGGTCCCAGCCGGTGAGCGCAGGCGTGCCGTCATAGGCGAGCTGCCGCCAGGCGAGCGGCGCGTGATCGTTCAACAGTTCGAAGGAAAGCGACAGCACGACATCGAACCCCGCCGCGACCGCGCGGGCGAAGAAATCGGCGTGCCAGGCCTCACTCGCGACATTGAGGGCCGAGCTCGGATCAACGATGAACCGTCCCTCTCCCGCGTCCCAGGCGAGACGGAAGAAATGGCTCATGCCGAGGTAATGGACGAGCCGCCCGCGATAGCCGAGTTGCATTAGGTTCCGGACGATGCGCGCGGGCGCGACGTTGTAGGTGTCGTCATAGCCGTTCGCCGCGCCGAGCCCGTGGGGCCGGACATAGCTATTGCCGACCGACAGCGTCACCGGCCCGCCGGTAAGCGCGATTTCCGTGATCTCGACCGAGGCTTCGGCGGGCGCGGAGAGCGGCCCCGTCGTCGTGCCGTCGTAATCGGGCGGCACGATCGAAATCAGCATCCGGTCGATATCGCCGGCATAGACCGGGTCGGCGTCGCCGGGCAGCGTGTAGCCGCCGTCGAGCGCATCGAAATCGAGGGTGACGACGGCATCCGTCGGCGTGCCGGACGCATAGTTCCAAAGCCGCACATACCAGGTCTTCGCCGTACCCAAGGCGTCGCGGCCCTCGATGGTGAGCGTCGGCCCGTTCGGCTGGTCGAGGGCCTTCACGGTCGTGCTCACCCAGCGGAAGCTGAGCACCAGGCCGCGATAATCCCGCCGCGTCTCGTAACCGAGGAGCGGATGGTCGTAGTGATCCTCCGACTCCCAGATCAGCCCCGCGAGATCGTCGTAATCGTAGAAGACGAGATCGACCGTCAGCGCATCGAACGCGGTCGTCGTCACGGCCGCCATCATCGGCCGCGGGAAGTTGACGGTCCAGAAGCGCGGATCGAACCGATGGATCGTCGCGCGGGTAGGCGCGTCGCCGCTCTCAGCCAGCCAATACATGGATCGATTAGAGATTCCGCTCCGCCCGGGCGAGGCTGCGCGCGACGGCGGCGGCGACTTGCCCCGCGCTCCGACGCATCTCCGCAGCCCCCGTGCCGCCCTGGACATTGACTGTAATCGAAACCGAGCGATGGGCCGCCGGCATTCCGGTCGGCACGACAGCGCCCGCCTGCCGCGGCACGAACAGCTCGCGCCCGTATTCGCCAACGACATAGGGCGTGCCGGCCGCCACTGGCCCGCCCGCCGCCCGTCCGCCGATCAGATGCGACAGGAAGCCGCCGACGACATTCGTGCCGGCCGACGCCAGAAAATTCTGAGCCGAGGATCCGAAGAGGCTGCCGAGCCCGGACCGGATCGCATTGTCGGCGATCGATCCGAGAACCGAGAGCGCCGTCGATTTCAAATCCTCGAAGCCGAGCTTGCCGCCCGAGACGAAGCCCGACAATGCCCGCGCCATGCCCTCCGAGGCCGTGCGCGCGGCATCCTCGATATCCGAGAAGCTGCCGCTCGCCGTGTTGGTTACGGTGCCGAGCGCATCCGACAACGGTTTGGTGTCGGCGGCGATGCGGACCAGGAGCGTGTCGAGGGTGATGTCGGCCATATGATGTTGCCCAACGAAAAAGGCCCGCCGGAGCGGGCCTCAAATGCGAAATCGGATCGAGCCGACTGCTATTTGACGAATTTCGCCACGAATACGAGCGCGCGGCCGATCACGAAAATGATCACGAAGATCGCCACGCCCATCCAGTTCGTGTGCATCGGATCGCCGCGGAAGAGCGGCGCCATCTGCATCAGCAAGAGCACCAGCGACAGGATCATCAGGATGTAGCCACCGGTCCGGGCATAGCCGCGCCAGATCTCGGAGATCGGCTTGCGCTCGGTGTCCATGATCGAGGAACCGGGCGTGACGCTACTCACCAGATGATCGAGCACGGTCGTCGGGCGTTCCGCCTCGCGCGCCTTGCGCTCGGCGACCCGCTCGCGGAGCCGTTTTCTGGGAAGTTCTCTTCCAGCCATGGCGCGGATTGTCGCGCGGTCGGTCCTGACGTGTCAACATGGACCATCGGGGAACCGCGCCATCAGTCGATCGAGATCGGCCCGGACCAGGGGAGCGGCCCCGGGCGCCGAAAAGCGCGCGCGCCAGCCGTCCCAGGCGATCCAGAACTCGGCCGGCGTCGCCGCCCAGAAGGTCTCCGGCGTCCAGCCGAGAAGCCCGGTCGCCACCTCGGCCAACCGACGCCAATCGATCGCATCGGTCACGACTCGGGCTGTCGGCTGCCTTTAAGGATTGCGGCAAGAAGCGCGCTCACCGTGGGCGCGACGGCGGCCAGGCCTTCCGCCAGGATCAGACGGCCGAGTTCGTTCTCGCTGAGGCTTCGTTGGTCGAGCGTCTCCCACAAGAGCGCCGTCGTCTCCCGCAGGCCGAGCTCGCCCTTGGATGCCTTGAGCGCGAGGGCGATAACGCTGCCGAGCCGTTCCTCGACCGCCACGATCGCGGCGAAGCTCGGCCGCAAGGTGAAGGCGCGGCCGTCCAATGTCAGCGCCACTTCACCCCGGAGCGGATTTGCCGTGCGCTCCATCGCTCAGGCCTGGGTAAAGGTGACGGCGCCGCTGCTCTCAAGCGACAGGGTGTAGCTCCGCTCCCCGTTGTGCTCGCCGGTATAATCGAGGCTCGCGACCAGGAAGGCGCCTGAGAACATATCCCCGCTCTCGAACACGATCCGGTAATTGGCGATCGCGCCGGACAGCACCTTGGCCTGAAGGTCGAGCTCGGCCTGGCTGTTGGTGAACACGCCCGCGCCCGAGATCGAGACCTTGCGGATGCCACCATCCGCCAGAAGCTCGCGCCAGCCGGCCGAATCCTTATTGGTGATGTCGACGATCTCGCTGTTGATCGAAAGCCGGGTCGAGCGCATGCCGGCGATGGTCGCGAAGCTTTCGCTCGGCTGCCCGTCGCCGATCTTCAACAGAAACGCGCGGCCTTTCTCGGCTGCCATAATGGATCTCCTCGGTGTTTAGGGAAGCGCGCGGGTGACGGCGCGATAGCGTTGGATGCCGTGAAAGGTCAGGCCGTCCGCATCGAGTAGGGTCTGGGCAAAATCGAAGCGGAGATCGACCAGCTCCTGCCCTTCGACATCCAACGCCGCACCGTTCAGCACGCCGTACAGAAGCGCCATGATCTCCTTGGTCTCCTTGCGACCCCGGGCGCCCGACCAGATATGCAACGTCACGTCATGCACCTGGCCGTCGAAGGTCTTGGACGACCAGTCGGTGACCGTGGTCTCGCCAAGGGTCACATAGGGAAAGGCGGTGTCCGCCGGGACATGGTCATAGACGCCGCTGACCGCCGCCATCAGCCCGGCATTTCCCGTCAGCGCCGCGTAGACCGCCTGCTGCAGGGGCCAAGTGGCGTCGCTCATAGGGCGCTCCCGAGCGCGGCGGCGATATCCTCGCGAATACGCGCGGCGTTGGCGGCAAAGGCAGGCCCGAGAAAGGGCTGGGCCGGCATCCGAATCGTGCCGAATTCGACGTAAGGCGCATACGGAGCGAGCGCGCCGCCGGCAGAGACCGTGCCGCTCAAGCCGTCATTCGCAAGGTCGGTCGTGATGCTGGCGGCCAGCTTACTCGGGCCGGGGCGGTCCGGATCGCGCAGCGCCGCGACATTGGCGCGGGCACCCGCCGCGATCCGATCGAGCCCTTTGGCGATCGCCTCTTCGACAGCCGTTTTCGCGCCGGAGTCCAGTCCCGCGAGGCGCGGGCGGGCGGGTGATTCCTCTAAGACATCGAGCGTGATCACGGCGTCGTCCTCTCTTCGCATCGAAGCGTCAGAAATGCGTTGCGCTCGCCCGGATTTACGATGCCCAGGATGTAGAGCGCGCGGCCGTCATGGATGATCCGTTGGCTCGGCTGGACGCCGAAGCGATAGCGGATCGTCACCTCATGCGTGACCCAGTGCCGGCGCTGCTCGCCGAGCGCGACCTCGACCCCGGCGACGGGCTGTACATCGGCCCAGATCTCGGCGAGATCGGACCAGGATTCCTCGAACCCGCCGCCCCCGTCGCCGGCGAGCGCGAGACCCTGCAGCCTTACCCGGTGGCGGAGATCGCCAATCGCGACCCGGTCCATTACGCAAGCCTCATCAGGCGGAACGGCCGCCAAAACGACGCGGCCCCGATCGGCAGCGACGGCAATACCGAGTTCCAGGCCTCGCCCTCGCGGTGCTCGAACCAGAAGGCGATCAGCGCCAGAAGGCCCTGGCGGATCGGTTCGGGCACATCCGTTCCGGCATCGCCGTAGCCGGCGAGATAATCGATCTCGACGGCATCCGTCGCGCGCACGCCCCTCGGCCAGCTCTGGCCCTGGCGCAGCACCAGCCTTGCCCGGTCGTTCGAGCCGTTGGCGAGCCGATAGACGTCCGTATCGACGACCGTCGCCTGATCGTCCTCGTCATAGACCGTGACCGCGGCGATGGATTGCACCGGCGGCCGGGCCAGGTCGATGATCCTGGGACCCGCGCTCCACGGCCCCGCCGCCTCCTCCGGCCAACGGTCGAAAGCGAGGCGGAGGGTCTGGGTGATCAGCGATCGGCCGAGATAGAATTCGGCAGTCCCGACCGCGCCCGCGATCATGGCGGTCACCAGAGCGTCCTCGGTATCGTCATCCACTCTGAGATGCGCCTTGACCTCCGCCAGAGACACGGGCGTATCGGCCGGCGCCGTCACCACCAACGGCTCGTTCATCGCGATCAACTCCGGATTTTCGAATTGGGCGTCAGAGGCCCAGGGTCATGCCGACGGCCAGGCGCCGCGCGCCGATCTGCGCGCTCGACGGCGTCCCGACAGGAAGGCCGTTCGCATAAAGGAGCGGCAGGGCAAGCGCCGTTTCGTCCTTGACCTCACCTGTGATGTCCGGGCTCTCGCCATATTGATAGCGGAGCGTCACCACGCCGCCGGGCGCGGCCGCGAGCTCGAGGGCGATCGTGTTCGCATCCTCCCGCGCCGCCGAGGTGATGGTGACGGGCGTACCGTCGTCCAGCACCTCGAAGCCGGTGATGCCGCTCGCCGGCGTGAAGTCGCCCCCGCCGTCATGCTCGATTCTCACATGGACGGTCGTGCCGTCGATCGTGGCGGAGCTGATGCGCGGACCGGCGCCGCCGTAACCCGCGGCCCCGAGCAGATAGAGGATGCTCTGCGCGAAGCGCTGCCCGGCCGTGGCATAGCCGGCGGCGGACATGTGGATGATGTCGCCGCCGCGATCGACATCGACGTAATTGGCCGAGAGATGGGCGCCCGCGGTCTCGTCGCAGAACTCGACATGGGCGTCCTTGATCGCCTGCCAGGTCGCATCGGTCTCGGTCGAAAAAGGCGGCGTCAGGATCGTGCTGAGAAGCCCGACCAGGAAAGGCAGCTCGGCGGCGCTGCGCCCGGTCGCGGCCAGGCATTGGGCATAGACGGCGGCGAGGCTCGCTTTGTAGGACGCCTTGGTCGTGCCGGCGATTGCGTCGGACTCGCCCTGATGCCACAGCACGAATTCGCAGTCGCCGCCGGCCGCATTCGAGCCGGCCAGGGCCGAGGTCCAGCTCGAGCCCGGATCCCAGGTGCCGATGGCGGTGCCGTCGATCGCATATTCGACGAGGCCGACCGGCACGCCGAGCGCGTCGTTGAGCGCGTTTCCCAGAGTGATCAACCCGTTGCCCGCCGGGGCCGCCCACAAGCCGCCGTTATGCATGGAGATGTCGGCATTCGCGGCGGGCGGCGAGGAGGACGTCGTCCGCATATGGTTCATGTTCGACTGGCCGATCATGAACACGTTGACACCCACGCCCCAGCGATTGGTCCCGCCGAACAGCGGCGCGCCGCCGCCCGCGAAGCGCAGGTCGATATTGTACCAGCCGCCCTGGGGCACTTCGATCTCGCCGGAGAACGTGCCGCCGGAGGGCGCATCGTCCAGGGTCTGCCAGTCGAGGCCCGTGACCGGCGTGTCCGTGCCGTTCTCGACGACGCGGATCTCGATCGCGGTCGGACTGCCGGTATAGGTCCCGGCGATCGTGACCGATTTCGACGTCCCGCCCGCGGCCCGCTGGATGACCTGGCCGTCCGCGAAATCGGCGAAAGAGATCGCGTCGCTGACCGTATCGTTGACGTCGATCGTGACCGTCGCGTCATCGGTGTTCGAGGCGTCGTCGGTCACCTCGACCGTCAGGTCGAAGCTGTTGCCGCCCTCGCCCGTCAGATCGTCCGCGACCGTGATCTCGCCCGTCGCCGAATCGATGGCGAACAGGCCGGCCTCGTTGCCGGCGGTGATGGCGTAGCTGTAGGGCTCGGTCCCGCCGGTCGCCGCGACGGTCCCAACGGGATCGTCCACCGCGGCCGTGTCGTCGATGCTGAAGCTGTCGTCATCGAGCGCGAGCGCCGCGCCGGCCACGACCGCCCATTTGTTGTTGAAGTAGTCGAACAGGTCGGCAATGTCGCTCGACGACAACACCGTGTTGAAGATCGCAACCTCGGCGAGATAGAGGTCGGCGTCATTGGCGTACCAGCCGAGATTGAAGTTGTTCTCGAGAAGGGCGAGTCCTGCTCCGATATTGACGGTATCGGGCGTATCGTCCACGCCGTTGATGTTGTAGGTGACGGTCTTATCGCCGGTCCCCGAATCATACGAGATCGTGACGATGACGATGTAATAGCTGCCGAGATCGAGGGCGGCATCGGATTCGGTGCGGTCGCTGCCGCCGGTGCCGCCGACATTGACGGCGATCTCCGTCGTCGCATCGTTCACGAGCCAGACGATCTGGCCGTAGCTGGAGCCGCTCGAATTGCCCATGCTGAGCGTGCAGCCTTTGGCGGCGTCCTCATAGCGCACGACGAACGCGAAACTGCGCGTGGTCGTGTTGCCGCCGCACATCGCGCTGGTATAGCGGAGCCGATTGGAGCTGCCGGGCGTGAACCGCAGCGCATCCAACCCGTTCTGCGCCGCGCTGGCGACGGTGAGCCCGGCGGGCGCGCCGGTGGCATTGTAGCTATTGCCGGACTTGTCCTGCCACTGGGTGACCTGGCCGCCGGAGAGCGTGATCGTTGTGGCGTCCGACGCGTCGTACCACGCGCGGCAGCCGGCAATGTCGGTGGGATCGGTGATCATCTGGAAATCTGAAATCTGAAATCTGAGGACGGAAGTCGGAACTCGGTAGCCGAAAGCCGGTTTTCCGAGTTCCGATCTCTGATCAGTACAGGCCGACGATGTCGGCCGCGGTCGTGCCCGAGGCGCGCACACGGGCGACCCGGAGGGGGAGCACCGCGCCCGACGGCACGCCGACGAAGCTCACGGCGGCAGAATCGCCTTTGAGAATGACGGACAGGTCGCCGCCGGTGCCGACATAGAGCCCGCGCGTCACCACCGCGAGATCGGCGCCGTCATCGGGCGTGACCGCGAAAGCATGGCCCGCCGGCCCCGCCAGCCCCGGCGAGGTCGTCGAAAAAGGATCAGTCATGAGGAACAACTCCGTTGTCTGAACTCAGAAATCAGAAATCGGAAGTCAGAACTCCGGTTTCCGACTTCCGATTTCCGAGCTTTGCGTCAGCTTGCCGCGAATTTCAGCAGCTTGATCGCTTCCGAGTTCACCACGCCGCCGCCGACGCGCTTGGTGGCGTAGAAATGGACGAAGGGCTTGTTGGTGAAGGGATCGCGCAGGATCCGGGTCGCCATGCGATCGGTGATCGTATAGCCGCGCTCGAAATTGCCGAATGCGACCGAAAGCGAATTCGCGCCCTTGTCCGGCATGTCCGCCGCCTCGATCGCGCGGTAGCCGAGCAGGCTCGCCGGCTGGCCGTCGGCAAGGCCGGGCCGCCAGAGATAATTGCCGTCGCACATCCTTGAACTTGCGGATCTCGGCGACGAGGTTGGTGTTCATCGACGAACGCCGCCGAGGCTCGATAGCCGGCCCGGAGCGCATAGACGAGATCGAGCAGGATGTCGGTCGGATCGCTTCGCCGGCCAGTCGCCCGCGACGCCGGTCGGGACATATTGCAGCGAGCCGAAGGCCCGCGTGCCGTCGGCTTCGTCGGTCGCCGTGTAAGCTCAGGAAGCCCTTGGGCTTGTTGGTGCCGTTGCCGTTGACGAAGGCCGCGCCTTCCTGGGCGGCGAATTCCGTGGTCAGCTCCTCGGCGAGCCAGTCCTCGACATTGAAATAGGCGTCGTCGAGCATGGCCTGGGTCGCCGCCGGATTGGCGTAGATCTCGCCCAGCGGCGGCGCGACCTCGCTGAACTGCGGCGTATCGGTCTCGGCCCGCGCGTCGCTCTCGCCGACCCAGCCCGAAGTCGCGCCGCCGAGATTGACCAGCTTCTTATAGGCCGAGGTGCCGATCTGGACGACATTGGCGACCGACCGGATCGGCGAAGCCTCGACAAGAAGCTTCTCGATCGACCCGTCCAGCGCCTCCGGAACGGCATAGCCGCCATCGGCATCGCTACCGGTGGACAAGGCTTTGGCTTCGAGCGCCTGCAAGCCGGTCTCGATGCCCTTGCGGACGAAGCGGTCGAAGAACGCCGCCTTGTGCTCGGTCGTCGCCGGATCGCCGCCCGTAACGGACGGGCGGCCGGCCGCGACGAACAGTCGGTCGACATTGCCCTGCAGGGCCGAGACGTCGCGGCTCAGCCGGTCGACCTTCTGGTCGAGCACGACGTCGCCGCGGCCGGGCTTGGCCTTGGTGCGCAGGTCGTTGGCTTCCTTGAAGGCCTCGAAGGCCTGGCCGAGATCGTCGACCGCGCGCTTGATCTCGGCGACGCTCGGCTGTGTATGAGTGGTCATGGGACTTGATCTCCTCGATGGTCGATTCAGGATGGAGGGCGCAACCGGTCGGTGGCGCGCCGAATGCTGGTGAGAAGCTCGGCGAGACCGGGGGCGGGATCGGTTCGGCCGGCATCCCGCCGGCGCGGCAGACCCGGAAAGCCCCCGGCCGCAATCGCCTTCGCTTGTGAGCGCGAGAAGCCGCCTGCATCCCGCAGAAAGCTCTCGAACTGCCGGAGAGTCGCGATGGCGCCCGCCTTGACGCGGCGCACCCTTGCGGCCTCCTGCATGGGAAAGGTGACGAGGGAGATCTCCCAGAGGTCGACCTCCTTCAAGGTTCGGATGCCGGTCGCGGCATCCAAGGTCGCGGCGATGGTCTTGTAGCCGATCGACAAGCCGTCGATCGCGCCGATCCTTATCAGCGCCAACGCCTCCCGCGCCCGCTGCACGTCCAAGAGAAGCCGTCCGCGCACATGAAGCCCGCGCGCGTCCTCGGCGATGGTCTCGAACACACCGATAGGCTCGGCCGGATCGTGCTGCCAGAGAAGCTTGATCGAGGCGATCCCTCCTTCTGCAATCGAGCGACGGAACGCGCCGGGCGCCACCACGTCGCGGCCCTGGTCGACCCGGTTGAAGATCGCGGCGTAGCCCTCGAACCGTCCGGCTTCGTCGACATGATCGATAGCCGCCGGTTTCAGGCGCTTGGTCTCGACGTCGTTCAAGAGAAATCTCCATCAGATACCGAAAGCATGGCCGAGCGCGATCAGCTTGAGCTTGACCGCGAGGCCGATGGCGATGGCGGTCAAGGCCGCCCGGATGAGCCAGCGTACCGCGGTCTGCCGGGCCGTCAGCTTGGTATCCCGCCAGGCGTCAAGAAGGGTCCGCAGCTCGGCGATGTCGGCCCCGGCGTGCTCGTCCTGAAGCCCGCAACGGGCGAGGGCTTTGGAAGCGCCCTGCTCGCTCGCCTCTTCGAGAAGAGCTCGCAAGGCGTCGTCGGGAAGATCGGTCATCGGCAATAGGCTTTGACCTTGAGGTTATGGGCAGTGATCGCTTCGAGCGTATCGCGGCTGACATGGTCGTCGGGGCTGAGCACGATCCGGCGCACCCAGGAACATTCAGTCGAGGGACTCGTCGTACAGCCGCTCAAGCTCGTGGTCAGAAGCAGCATGGACGCGCTCGTCCACATCGAGAGCTTCCTGCGCATGGTCGCTCGCCTTCTCCGCGATCCGCCGCCTGGCGCGCGACTCTCCGGCCCGGAAGACCGCCCGGAAAAAGAGGCCGGCGAGGACAATGGTCAGTCCTGCGCCGGCCAGTTTCAGGGAGGTCGCGCTGAAAAGGGAAAGTCCGGGGATCACGCGCCGGAGCTGGACGAGTTCGGGCCGGAGGAATCCGTCGAGGCCGCGCCGGTCTCCTTGCGGACGATGCCGATCACGAAAGCGATCGCCGCCGCGACATTGGCGAGATGCTGGTAGAGCTCGCTCGGAACATGGAGCCCGAACAGCACCAGAAAGCCGCCGATCGCGGCCCAGGACGAAGCTTCGGAAAAGCGCGCAAGAATCTGTTTCATCTGTCGTTCCTTAGGTTTGAGAGGGGCCGATAACGTCTCCGCCGTCGACCGGGCCGAAACCCGCCGCGCGGCGTTTTTCGTTCAGGGTCAGGAAAGACGCGGTCTCGATGCGCGCCCAGGCGGCGTCGCGTTCGGCGCTCAAGGCCGGGATCGCGTCCATGTCATAGGCGAGCTTGAGGCGCGGGCCGAATTTCGGCACCAGCCAGCCGTTCAGCGCATCCGCCAGCTTGTCGAGCACCGGCAGGATGGTCTGGCGCCAGAGCGCCCGGTTTGCTTCCTGGTAATTGGCATATGTGTTGTCGCCGGGAATGCCGAGAAGCATCGGCGGCACTCCGAAGGCGAGCGCGATCTCGCGCGCCGAGATATGCTTCGACTGGATGAAGTCCATGTCCGCCGGTGAGAACGACATCGCCTGCCATTTGAGCCCGCCTTCGAGCAACAAAGGCCGACCCGCATTGACCGCACCCTGGTAGTGGTCGGCCAGCTCGGTCTTGAGCCGGTCGAATTGCGACGGCGTCAGATTGCCCGCCCCGTCGCCCGCATCGAACACCAGCGCGCCGGAGGGCCGGGCGGCATTGTCCAGAAGCGCCTTGTTCCAGGCCCCGGCGGCGTTGTGGATGTCGATGCCGAACGCCGCCGCCTCGATCGGGCTCAGCCCATAGAAATCGTCGAGCGGGTTGAAGGTCTTGAGCTGCAGGATCGGCGTCTCGCCGCCGAGGATATCGACCGCATAGCGATGGCTCTTCCCGGCGACGCTGTAGACATAGGCCGCCGGCCAGCCCTGCGGCCCGGGCACGACCTTCATCCGATCCGGCCTGAGCACATAAAGCTCCCGGAGCGTCGAGCGCGAATCCGCGACCGCTTCGAGATAGGCATTACCCGCGATCAGGAGATGGCCGTAGACCGTCTCGAACAGCTCGTTGCCGCCCTGCAGCGGATTGGGCCGGTCGAGCAGTTCCAGCAACGGATGCTCGACCACCATCCGGCCGTCGTCGAACAGCTTCCAGGGTACCGACGCCGCCCCCTCCGCGACCATGCGCACGGATCTGAAGGCGATGACGTTCTTGCGGTAGCCTTCCGACGCGAAATCGGCATAGGTCCGGGGCGTCCAGCTTGCGCCGGGCGTCCCAAGCCAGGTGACGGCGCCGCCCGCGCCCGCCGCGAGCCCGCCGACCGCGCTGTGCTTGCGCTCCAATTCCGAGTGCGCCGAAACCCGGCCCGTAATCACGTGCCAGGCCGTCTTCCAACGTCCCATGGGAACCTTCTCCAAATGGATGCGTTCAGTGTGATGATTGCCGCCGGGCGTGCCCGGGGTGTGCCCGTCTGCCCTGCGTTTCGGGATTTGCAAAGCGGGGCCGGTTGACGTTATTGTCAGGTCAACTCCGCGGCCCCGCGCAGTTGGCACGAAAACCGGGGCAACGGGGATTGAACAATCGGATCAGGGACAAAGTTCAGAGGGACACAATGACTTTAACCACGCGCAGCCTGGTGGCTGCGGCACTGCTGACCTTCGTTGCGGGGCCTGCCTTTGCGGAATGCGACATGGTCGAATTCCCGGAGATGCATATCGACAAGAACGCGTCGAACGACGAGCTGAAGGCGGATGCGGCCAAGATCGTCACCGCCAACAAGGATCTCGAGAAGTACAACGCCTGTATCGACAAGATGATGAAAAACAAGCCCGGCAAGGATGCGACCAAGGAAGAGGTCGCCGCCTGGAACGCCGAGGTCAACAAGCACACCGACGCCTACAACAAGGCGCTGGACAATCTCTCCAAGGCCGCCACCCAATACAACGAGGTGGTGCGGGCGCATAAGGCAGCCGACAAGGGCTGACCGCGCCGCGCAAGCGGATAGAGAATTCGCTCGAAGGGCCCGTGGCCGGACATCCGGCCGCGGGCCTTCGTTTATGAGGCTCAGTCGAGCCGTCGGACGCGGGGATCGCGCCGCGGCGTCAGCATCAGGTCCGTCAGAGCCCAGACCAAGGCGTCGAGGCGATCCGGGCTCGTAATCTCTGCAGTGCGGTCCAGCGTGTAAGCGCACATCTGGTCCTCCAGCGTCTCGAGAGCCCCCGCGCCCCGGACGTGGTGAACCCGGCCCTGCTCGTAGAGCGCCGCGACCGGCTCGGCCCGCGCCCGCTTGCCCCGACTCGCATGGACAGCGCGGTAGCTCACCGTGGGATCGATCTGTCGGATCACCGTCTCGACGAGGTCTCCGCCGTTATTGACTTCCGCAATCAGCCGGTCGGCCTCGAAGGCGCGATAGGCGTCGAGCGCCGCACTCGCCCATCGATGCGGTGAGAGGCCCTGCACCGTCCGGTCCGCCAGCACATAAGCCCGACCGTCCGCCGCCAGCCCCGCTACCACGATTCCGCAGGCATCCGCGCCCGAGCCCGTCGAGACCGGCGGATCGACCGCCACCACGATCCTTTCCAGGGCCGCCGGCTCGTCCACGCGAAGCTCGTCCAACATGGCCCGGGTCCAGAGCGCGCCAGGCACGTCCTCCAGGATCTCGCCCATGAGCTCCTGGCGGCCGAGCCGCGTTCCCTGATAGGGCCGGATCACCTGGTCGAAGAACACAGCTGCGATATTCGAGCGGTTCTCGAAGGTCGTCCCGCGCGTAACCACCGTATCCGGCCGCGCCAAAAGCTCGGCGAGAAGCGGGATCGGCCGCGGCGTCGTGGTCAGCATGGCCCTCGGCGCGGGGCCGAGCCTCAGGCCGAATTGCAGATTGGCCCAGGTCTCGGCGCCGTTGGCCCATTTCGCGATCTCGTCGCCCCAGGCCGCATGATGCTGCGGGCCGCGCAACTGGTCCGGCTCGGCGGCGGAATAGAGCGGGGCGATCACCCCGTTGGGCCACACGAGCCGCCGCCGCGAGGCCTGGTAGTCGGGCCGGAAGCCCGGCCAGGCGCAGTGCCGGAGGCCGCTTTCGCCGTCGATCATCACGTCGCGGCCGTCATTCTCCGTATCGGCGACGAGCGCGATCCGCGCCGGCGCGCCGGGTGGAGCCGAAAGCGGCGTCGGCCCCTCGACCAGCCCACGCACCCATTCCGCGCCCATCCGGGTCTTGCCGAAGCCGCGGCCGGCGACGACCAGCCAGCAGAACCATGTTCCCGGCGGCGCGGATTGCTTGGGCCGCGACCAGAACCGCCAGTCATAGACCAGGCGGTCCAACTCGGGCTCGGCCAGCCCCTCGAACAGGGCCGCCCGGTCCTCGGGATCGAGCCGCGCCAGCCGTTCGGCGAGCGAGGCGTCCGCCGCCGTCGCCGTTCGATGACTTTGCCCGCTGATGCTACAGTCCTTAAAGTTTTAAGAAATCACCGCCGAACTTCTTCCGAAATAAGCAAATAGTCATCCGAAAAACGCAGCGATTTATTTAAGCCGTCTCTAATATTTCTTCGCCACACTTCGGTCGTCTCGCCGGACACGCCGAGTTAGAGGACGACATGAGAGGCCAACACAACTCCGCGAAGCCCCGCTTCGCTGCAAGACGCGCGCTTGTGCCCGCCGTGGTCGGATGTCTGCTGGGCTTCGGCGCGAATACGCTATGCGCGGGCGCCGGCCATGCCGAAAGCGCGCTCAAATGCGTCAACAACGACACCATGTCGGAGGTCGGCGAGGAGCTTGCGAAAATTCCGCCCCAGCCCCGCCGCCTCGCGCCGCAACAGATCTACCGCCGGAATACCTGGACCGATCCCAACAGGCAGCGCGGCACGTTCCTCTCCTTCGGCGTGTCGAGCGACGGCAAGGCCGGGTTCCGGATCATGGACATCCCGGAACCGGCGGTTACCCATGCCGTCACCCGCATCGCCACCTGCATCACCGAGCGGTAGGCTGCTCATCGGCCGTCATCCCTTCTCGGGATGCTCGGCTTCGAAGCGGCGCAAGCGTTCCTCGATGACCTCCAGCGGACTCTGCCCCGATCGATCGGCCTCGCTTTCCGCGTCCCGGCCGTTCAGCCGCTCGCGGCGGGCCTTTAGAATCTCCACGGCCAGGGCATCGTTATAGAGTCGGCTGGTGCCGCAGACCTTGCCGCCGAAATAGACCGGCTTGTCCACGCCGTCCCGGGCGCGCCGCAGCACTTCTTCTTCGAGATCGTCGAAGGC
Organism: uncultured Alphaproteobacteria bacterium; assembly: GCA_963732795.1. GTDB lineage: Bacteria > Pseudomonadota > Alphaproteobacteria > CAVTAV01 > CAVTAV01 > CAVTAV01. The sequence continues at coordinate 135,536 of CAVTAV010000006.1, forward strand.
GCCGCATTCGGCCTCGTCCCAGGCGACGCGGAATTCAGGATCCGCGGCCCTAAGCGCGAAGGCCTCGCCGCGCGTCACCTTGGCCTCATCGCAGGCCCGGCTGACATTGGCGCTGCGGCGCATCTCCCTCAGGAAGCTGTTGCGACGCTGGGTGGACCAGACGGGTTCGGCACCCGTCGGGGAAATAGCTGTTTCTGACATGATGGCAATGATCCAATAGAAAAGCCCCGGTGGGGCCGGACAGGACCACCGGGGCTTTGCACCGAAGCTACGCCGTCACCTTGGGGGGCCTGGCAGGGTCGTGGGAGACCCTGCAGCGACGGGCGCAATTCCAGCGTTGAAAAGACCATGCCACAGAGCGTGACGCTTGTCAATCGAAAAGTACCATATAGGTACAAATTTATCCAAAATGTCTGAGTATTCTAGCTGGAGCGGACCGTATGTGCCGATATGGCCCTTTCAAGTGGCTAATGAGCGGCGTTGAGAACCACGCGGACCAGAAACGCCGCAAACAAGGTGCCGAGCCCGACCGCGCAGCCGAGCACGAGCGCGGCAAGCACGAATTCGGTCTTCGACCCGACCGTCAGGGCAAGCCAGATCAGCTCGCCGAACAGCACGACGAGCGAGACCGTCCGCCAGCCGCCTTCCCATGACATCAGGCTGCGGAGCTGCGCATAGGCATAGAGCACGACGATGACGGTCATGGGGACCGGAGAAAGAAGCGCGTCCATAACCAGCCTCCTCGAAGCGGAGCAGGCCCCGATCGCCCTCGGGACGATGCCGGTGCATCGGCCCCAACAGGGCACCGCTTTGTGGCCGTTTGACGGCAGGATCGCGCATCGTGATCAAAATCGAGCTCATGTTACCGAGACCGCTTTCAAAGAAAAGCGCTTCGAAAAATTTTAGTAAATACAGAATAAAACTAAGATCAATACTTCTCAATACGGCAATAAATCTATCGTCCTGTAAAATTCTCTCGAATTAATTAATGGAACTTTTTCGATCTCCCGGTAATCATCGACTTAATCCGCAGAATTACTGGAGCTTCCCATGCTCAGAACTTTTGCCGCTTTCGCCGTCGTCGGGTTTCTGCTCGGCGTTGCCATCTTCCCGGCTTTCGCGGAATCGCTCGACCCGCGGCCCGAACAGACCGCCACGTCGGAGGCCCGGGATATCGGCGCCGCGCTCGGCGGCCAGGAGACCGCGAGCGAGTCGGACGACACGGCGGCGCCGGGCGTCCGGACCGTCTCCGTATCCGCCAAAGCCCAACGCTGCATCAGCGGCGACGTCTGCGCCGCGGATCCCGAAAGCGCGCGCCGCGTCTTGGGCGCGCTCTTGGCCTCGATGGGAACCCGCGAAGCCCGTCCCGTCCCGCCGGTCCGTCATTTGGGCGTGCCGGTCGCCTCGCGCTGAAGCTCAGCCGAGTCCATAGTGACGCGCCAGACGGTCGAGACCAATCCCGAGCACGAGCTTGCCCGAGCGGGTCGGCCAGCCGAGGGCCCGCTCCGCCGCCTCGATTCCCTCGAGAAAACAGCACACCCGTAGCACGACATCGCTCAAATCCGGGCCGACCGCGTCGATCGCCCGGTCGAGGCGCTGCTTGGCGGCAACCTGCCGCTCGGTCGGCATCAGGCCCCGGCCGGTGAAGCCCTGGCGATCGCCAGCGGGCCGCCCTGAGAGATCGGTCGTCAGGCGCGGTGTCATCCCGGCCATCTCGAAGTCGCGCCTGAGCGCCTCGCCCGCCTCGAACTGCGCGGCGGACAGGAACGGTTTGCCGGTCCTGTCCTTACGGTGCCGCAACCACCCAAGCGGGCTCTCGGCCCGATTGACCATGGCGGGTTCCTTGTCCGAGCCGGACCCGGCCTCAAGCACCAGATGCTGCGCCCGATAGGCATCCGGCCGGTCGATCGGTGCGACGGGCCGGGGCCGAGTGCGACGACGTGTCCCAGCTTTCGATTTGCCACGCTCTTTGCCCACCGCGGCAATCCGTCGCAGAAGCGCCCGGCCGGGCGCCGAAATGACATAAGCCCCGCCGGCCACGGTCTCGACCATGTCATGGCGCGCAAGATCGCGGATCACCGCCTCGGGAACACTTAAAGTCCCGATCGCATAGCCCTCGCCCGACACTACCGCCTTTGCCCCGCCTTCGAGCCGCTTCAGGGCCCGGAACCAGAGCGCGTTCCGTGTCCTGGCCCCCAGGGCGGCTGCGGGATCGAAGGCGTCGAGGTCGGGCAAGCGTCGGGTCATGGCGGTTTCGTCCTCCGGGCTGGATGCGGGCCGGTCACGGGACAAGGAACAACGTCCCGATGATAGGACTATTATCATATTCCTATTGGGGATTAAAAGTCATAAAATTGGTTCGTTTTCGAAAAACTCATGAACCAATTGGGGAAACGGTGATGACCACAACCGGCAACCGGATTCGCCAGATGCGCCGGCGGCGCGGCCTGACCCTGAAACAGGTCGCCGACGCCATCCGTCCCGAGCCAACCACACCACAGACGATCGGCCGGCTCGAAAAGGGCGTCCGCACGGTCTCGATCGACTGGCTGAGCAAGATCGCCGAGGTTCTGGACTGCCATGTCGCGGATCTGATCGAAAGCCCGGCGGGCGGGGACATCCCGCTCGTGGGCGCGGCCCTGCCGGACGGCCATGTCCATCTCGTGGCCGACGCAGGCGTGGATCTCCGCCCGGCCGCCCATAACCCGGTCGCAGTGCGGCTCCCCGAAGCCGCCGGCCCCTATCGCGCCGGCGATATCGTGATTTGCAACAAGACGGAAGGGCCCGCAATGTCCGCCGGACTCGGCCGCGACTGCGTGGTCCACACCACCCAAGGCGAAACCCTGTTCGGCCGGCTCATCCTCGGCCGATCGGACGGCACCTACAGCCTCGCGCCGCTTCGCCCGGGAACGCCCGTGCGCTACGACCTCACCCTCGACTGGGCCGCTGCGGCCGTCATGCTGGTCCGCTCGCTATCATAGGAAACGGCACCATATAGAGTTAACACAGTCAAAAGAATTTGCCCGTAGAGTTCGCCGTGTCTGTCCGCGGCAATGGCAGGACAAATCCGCCCCTCCGTCTTTTGCGGGACACCGATTTCAGATGACCGACCTGATCTTGCACTATGCGCCGTCGTCTTTCGACAGCCAGATCGTGCTGCTTACGCTGATCGAGAAAAACATTCCGTTCAGCGGCGTCGTGGTCGATACGGCCAATTTCGCCCATATCGACCCGAACTATGTCCGCCAGACCTCGATCTGCGGCGTGCCGGTTCTGGAGCACGACGAAACCGTCACGACCGGCACCGACAAGATCATCGCCTATATCGAGGAGACCTTCGAGGGCCCCGATCTCCGTATCGGCGATCAGGAGCAGATCGACCATTGGATCACCCGGGTCATGACCGCCCATATCGAGGAACTGACGCTCGCCACGCCGACCTATGCCCTGCCGTTTCCGCGCATGTTCTCGCGCAACCGGCTGAAGCACGAGATCGACATCGCCAACCGGCTTACCCGTGATGTCCATGACCTTGGCGAAATCTACCGGGAGCATGTCCGGATCCTGCGCCACCAGTTCCGCACCATTGGCGACGAATGGAAGATCAACGACTACTATCGCAATGTCGGCGTCGTGCTCGACGCCCTGGAGCTACAGCTCAAGGTCAGCAAGTTCGCCGCCGGCAACGACTATTCGCTCGCCGACGTCTATCTCACCGCCTTCCTCGCCCGGCTGGACGCGCTGCGGCTCGGCTATCTGTGGGAGGAGGAGGACCGTCCCTCGGTCTTCGAATATGCCCAGCGGGTGAAGAGCCGGCCGAGCTTTGCCAAGGTGTTCGGCGAGGAGAGCGTGCCGACGCTGTTCTCCGACGCCTTTTTCATGAAAGCCCTGCTGTCCCGGCTGGCCATCCCGGCCGGACTGGTGGCCCTCGCAATCATCCTGGTGCTGATCTTCTGAACCCCGGTCGTCCGACGGGAGGCCGCGCTAGGAATTGTCGCGCAGGATGTCCTTGGCCTTGAGCGCGGCCTGAGTTCGGTTGGCGACGCCCAGCCCCTTCAGAATCGCCGAGACGTGAACCCGAATGGTGAATTCCGAGGTTCCGAGGATTTCCGCGATCTCGCTGTTGCGCTTGCCCTCGGCGAGCCATTTCAGGACTTCGCGCTGGCGCCGCGTCAGCATTGGCAGGGCCGCTTCCGAGAGCATCTCGGGCGCCGGCGAGTCAGCGGTCTTCTGCTGTCCGCTCGGCCGTTCGCTCGGGGTAATCACGGACCGGGGCAGATAGACCGCGCCCGACATCACGAGATTGATGGCCTTGGTCAATTGATCCGGCCCGGCGCTGCACGGCACGAAGCCCGAGGCGCCGAGCTCGATCATCCGGAAGACGTCGGCCCGATTCTCGTGATGCGCCATGGCGATGATCGGGGTCGCGCCGCATTCTTCGCGCAAGCGGCGGAGGCCCTGTTCCCAGGGTATATCGGTCATGCACGTGTCCACCACGGCAAGGTCGACGCCGCCGTTCTCCTTCACGGCATCGAGACATTCCGAGAAGCTGGCCGCCTCGAGGATTTCGGTCTCGTCCTGGATGGACGCCACGATCTGGCTCAACCCTAGGCGGGCTACGGGGTATCCGTCTCCGATGAGAACTCTCACAACACACCTCGCCGCCGTTGATGTTGAACATGCGGAGCTACACGCTCGGCGAGGTCGGAGCCACTGTCATTGATTTGAATCAGAATCATTCCAATGACGCACCGCAGCCGACAGGCCGCAAAGGCCCGCCCTGCCGCGTCGCAGGAATGTCCGTCGGTGCCCCACCGGCCCATGGTCTCTCGCGCCCCGCACCGCCACCCCGACACCACCAGGTTTCAGGCGGCGGCCTTGTTTGAACACGCTATGCCCCTTCGGCCGAACCGTTCCATCTCGATTCTTCGAGCAGACGGCTCGCCGATATGATTCCTCAGTTGCCTAGCGTTCCCTGAATCGGTTGAATTGGAGTTGAGCGTTCAGACTATCGCCCAAACATCCTTATTTCTTGCTCCACCCGAGCCATAGGAGCAACGTTAGAATTAGAATAAGAAAGACCTCAAATCAACAAAAAAGCAGGAAATTCACATCGTATTTCATGAATTTCATGCGCGTTTGAAGCCGGACGTCCAGACGAGGGCCTATTTCTTAGGCCGATTTTCCTCCCATTGCTGTTCCAGTTCGCTCAGCGCCTCGTTTTTTTGACGTAAATAGGCGAAGAGTTTTTTAGAACAGCCCTTGAATTGCTTCGGCGCCGCGGTCGCGCCGGCGCTCAGGCCTTTATCGAAGGCATAGAGCAGGGCCTGGATCTGGCGCTCGCTCGCCTTCGCGTCCGTGGCCTCGCTGGTAATCACGGCGCGGTGGCGCAGCGCTTGGGACTGGCCGCAGATGCCGAGATAGCCGTTGATCTCGCCCATGGCGAAGGCGCGCTTGTCGAGATTGTCGAAATGCGCGGCGGGCATATCGGCCGAGGCGGGCAAGGCCGCCGAGAGCGGCGCGAGAACGGCCGCCAGCGCAAGTCCGGAACGGATCACCATCGAGAGTTCTCATGGGTCGGGTTTCCCTGTGTAACGGCGGGGTGTCCTAGGATCCGTCACAATCCTTAATCACTCCTTCATCTCTTCGTGGCGAAATGTCACGGCTGGAAGGAGGAGGCGGCCACCGTCCTCTCCCCCGACAAAGGCAAACCGCCGGTAACGGCGGGACGCAAAGCTTCCGGTCCGGGCAGCAGCCCGGATAGCGGAGTCGCCGAAAGGACCGAGCCATGGCCAGACAGATGGTTCAACACGCGGTCCCCTCGCCAGAGGTCGCCGCACCGGACAGCCGGACAGCCATATCCGACGACCTCAGACATGCCGCGGAGCTCGCGCGCATGCTGGTCCGTCACCTGGGCGTCGAAGGCGCCGCCAAGACCTGCCGCGAGAATCATTGGGACGGCGTCCTGGCCGAGGTGATGGGACAGGCGAGCGTGTCGACCACTTCCTGAAGTCGAGACCCGCCGCAGCGCCGCCCGACGGGGCCCCGCGGCCCCGCACCCGGCCGGAATCGGGCCGCCGGGCCATCTCTCCCTTTTCTTGACATGTCTTCTCCCCTATACTCCGACCGCTAATTTTGCGAATCGTGAAGGGGAGGTCGCGCCGGGCGTCTGTGTGAACAGCGCATCCACGAATTTGTTGCGCAGCAGCTGCTTATCGTGGTCGTTGAACGATCGGTCGTTCACAGCAATTTCCACAACGGACGAACGGTGGGCCAGACGTAAAGCCGTCCGGTTCAAGTGATTGCCGACCAAATTAGGGCAATTGACCGGTACGAGGGGTGGCCGTATTTGTTTTCGCGTGCACGTCAGGTCTTTGTGACGACGCCTAAAATGCTGGCGGCAGTCCGGCAAGAAAACAAGATGGCAACGCCGAAGTCTTTGTTTGAGTTCGCCAAATCCGAGGGAGCAAACCGTAAGTCATTCGCGCTGAATACAGAACCGAGCGACCACTTTCGTGCTTTGCAATCTCAACGATTCGCGGTTAAAGGTTAGCGATCAAGCCATATTGTATCAACGAAATCCCGACTCAGGAAACAGGATGAACACGAAAACAATTAAGTGGGGGCTCGCAGCCGGAGCAGTGACGGTGGTCCTGTCCGGAGCTGTCCTGGCCCAGACCGGCACGTTGAAGTCCATCTCGATGCTGAAGAGCGAGACGACCCGTCTGGCGCAGCAGTCCCAGCAGCGGATCGATCAGATCAGCCAGCAGACGCAGGAACTGCTCGACAAATATCGCAACGAAATCGCGCAGATCGACGTTCTGAAAACGTACAACGCCCAGATCCAGAAGCTGGTCGACGACCAGAACAAGGAAATGGCGTCGTTGAACAATCAGATCAACAACGTCACCCAGATCAGCCAGGGCGTCGTTCCGCTGATGCTCGACATGGTCGACACCTTGAAGAAGTTCGTGAATGCCGACGTGCCGTTCCTCCCGGACGAGCGTCACAATCGCATCACCGATCTCGAGACCATGATCAACAGCTCGGACGTTTCGATCTCCGAAAAGTTCCGCCGCATCCTGGAATCCTACCAGATCGAAAACGACTACGGCACGACGGTAGACGTCTATAGCGGCTCGCTGACCATCGACGGTCAGTCCCGCCAGGTCGACTTCCTGCGCATCGGCCGCATCGCGCTGCTTTATCAGACGCCGGACGGCGAGCGCCGCGGTTTCTGGAACCAGCACGACCGCAAATGGGAACCGCTCGGCGACAGCTATCGTGAAGCCATTCGCAAGGGTCTGAGAATCGCCCGCAAGCAGGCGGCGTCCGATCTGATCGACATTCCAGTTATTGCGCCGGGAGCCGGAAAATGAAGAAACTTATCGCAGCAATCATGATCTTGGCGGCCGGCGGAGCCGGTGTCGCCATCGCCCAGCAGGATAATGCCGGGCAGCAGGCCGCTCCTGCGCAGCAACAGTCCTCCGCATCGAACTCCAGCGACGCCGTCAGCCTCGACTCCCTGCTCGAAGATGCCCGCAAGGGCAGCCAGGAGCAGCGGGCCGAGAACCAGAAGCGGGAAGCCGAATTCCTGGCCGCCAAGAACGATCAGCAGAAATTGCTGAACCAGGCCGCGGCCGAGCATAAATCGCTTCAAGACAAGGGCGACGCGCTTCAGAAACAGTTCGACCAGAACGAAATCAAGCTCGCCGAACTCGAGAAGCTGAAGGACACGCGCCTCGGCAATCTGGGCGAGTTGTTCGGCGTCGTGCGCCAGGTCGCGGGCGACACCGCCGGCGTGGTGCAGGGCTCGATCATCAGCGTGCAGTATCCGGGCCGCGAGGCGGAGCTTCGCAAGCTCGGCCAGAGCAAGGACCTGCCGTCGATCGACGAGCTTCGCAAGCTCTGGTCGGCTCTCCTCGAGCAGATGATCAAGTCGGGCACGGTGGAGACGTTCAACACCGATGTCGTCCTCACCAACGGTGAGCAGGAGAACCGTCCGGTCGTTCGCATCGGCGACTTCACGGCCGTCTCCAACGGCAGCTACCTGAAGCTCCTGCCCGAGTCCGGAAAGCTCGCCGTGCTCGCCAAGCAGCCTCCGGGGAATGCGACCTCCACGGCTGAGGATCTCCAGAGCGCGCCGGCCGGCCAGGTCGTCCAGTTCGCAGTCGATCCGTCGCGCGGCGCCATCCTCGATGCTTTGGTCGCCTCAATCGGCACCTTCAGCAGGGAGCGTATCGATCAGGGCGGTCCGATCGGCTACACGATCCTGGTGATCGGCGCTATCGGCTTCCTCCTGGTGGTCGAGCGCTTGATCACGCTGACCCTGGTCAACCGCAAGGTCCGGGCGCAGATCAAGTCGAACACCCCGAGCCCGAAGAACCCGCTCGGCCGCGTGCTGATGGTTTACGAGGAGAACAAGAACGTCGATGTCGAGACCTTGGAGCTGAAGCTCGACGAGGCGATCCTGAAGGAATTGCCATCGCTCGAACGATTCCTGTCGACCTTGAAGCTCATTGCCGCCGTGGCGCCGCTTCTCGGCCTGCTCGGTACGGTGACCGGTATGATCGAGACCTTCCAGTCGATCGTGCTGTTCGGTACCGGCGATCCGAAGATGATGGCGTCCGGTATCGCAACGGCCTTGGTCACCACCATGGAAGGTCTGTGGATCGCAATCCCGACCGTTCTGCTGCACAGCTTCGTCGCAAGCCGTAGCGGCAACGTGGTTCAGGTGCTCGAGGAGCAGGCGGCGGGCATCGTCGCGCTGCACGCCGAGCAGGAATCCGGCGGACGCGCGGGAGCCTGAGGAAATGGTGGCTTACGTTGCCCAGTTCTTCTCGGATATCGGGGCCTTCCTCGATAGCGGCGGGACGGTCCTCTACTGGATCATGATCGCCGTCTTCGGAATGTGGGTCCTGATCATCGAGCGGTTCTGGTATTTCCGGGCCGGGCATCCCAAGCAGGCAGCGAATACGTTGAAGGCTTGGGAGGCGCGTACCGACCACAAATCGTGGTACGCGCACCGGATCCGGGAGAGCATGATTTCCCAGGTCTCGCAGAACCTCAACCGGGGCATCCCGTTGATCAAAACCTTCGTGGCGCTGTGCCCATTGATCGGTCTCTTGGGCACCGTTACGGGGATGATCGACGTGTTCGACATCATGGCGATCACGGGCAGCGGTAACGCCCGCGCCATGGCGTCGGGCGTCTCCAAAGCGACGCTGCCCACGATGGCGGGGATGGTCGGAGCGATTTCCGGCATCTTCTTCGCCACGAGGCTCGACCGCTATGCCAAGGCGCGGCTGGAAGAAGTCGCCGACAGTCTGACGACGGAGGATTAGAGGTCGCCCAATGGCAAGAAAAGAAAGGCACTCCAAGACCGAAGAAGCGCAGATGGACATGACGCCGATGCTGGACATCGTGTTCATCATGCTTATCTTCTTTATTGTGACGTCTTCGTTCGTGAAAGAGTCCGGCGTCACGGTTCAGGAGCCGAACGCTCTCACGGCGGAGTCGAAGCCTCTAGCCAATGTTTTCATTGGCATACAGGCGAACGATAAGATCTGGATTCAGAAAAAACCGGTGGATCCGAAGGATCTCCGGCCGACAATCCAAAGAGTAATGTCGGAGAATCCAGGGGGATCGATCGTCATCCAGGCCGATGAGGGTTCCAAGACTGAAACCCTCATCCAAGTCATGAACGCCGCGAAAGCGGCTGGTGTCGGATCGATAGCGGTAGCAGCGAACAGACAATGACCATTATTTTTCGATACGCGACCTCAATCCTCGTAGCTGTCGGAGTCACCCTCGGGCTGTTCTACTTGATGTACAGCCTGGTCAAGGTGACCGAGCCTACCATCAACGAGAACGCCAAGACGCATGTGATCGATTTCGTGCGCCTGAAGCGTGACGAGACCACCAAGACCAAGGATCGCGAGCTTCCGGACAAGCCGAAGACGCCGGATCAGCCGCCTCCGCCGCCCGACATGTCGAAGTCGAAGCCCGACTACGCATCGAACAGCGGCATCAAGGTCAACATGGCCTTCACCAATCCGTCGGGGATGAAGGGCGGCGTCAAGCTCGGCGCACCGTCGAGCGATCGCGACGCCATGTCGCTCCTGATCACCACCAACGGCGATCTGGTCTATCCGAACCGCGCCCGCTCGGCCGGCAAGGAAGGCTATGCGGTCATCGAATACACCGTCAGCCAGACCGGACAGGTGGTCGACCCTCAGGTCATCTCGGAAGACCCGCCGGGATGGGGCTTTGGCGACGCGGCGATCAAGACCGTCCTTCGCTGGCGCTACCAGCCGAAGATCGTCGACGGCAAGCCCGTCGCGCGGCCGGGCATCCGGATGAGACTGGCCTTCAAGCTTTCCGGCAGATAAGTGCGGGCTAACAGGAGCTAGACAACATGAAACGACTGCCCAAAGCGCTTCTGGCGGCATCGGTGGGCGCATTCGTCGCGACCGGATGCCTCGCCGTGATCCAGCCCGTCAAGCCGGCCTATGCGGCGGAGAATAAGGACCAGAAGGAGGAGAAGACCCGCCACCTTCAGACCATGTCGCAGGCGGTCTACACCATCATCGACAAGGCCAACAAGGCCCTCGAAGCCAAGATGTATGCCGATGCCGTCAAGTACTGCGACGACGTCCTGAAGCGCAAAGGCCTGAACGAATACGAGCAGATCACCGCGCTCCAGATCCGCAGCTATTCGCAGTACTACAACGACGACGTCAAATCCGCGATGGCCGGTTTCGAGAAGATCCTCCAGATCGGCGCAAACGCCGAGGGATTGCCGGACGGCCTGGTCGACAGCATCCGCTACAACCTCGCCCAGATCTATGTCGTGAACGGGCAATATGCCAAGAGCATCGCCCTTCTCAAGTCATGGTTCGAGACCGCCCAGAACCCGACGCCGGACGCCTATATCCTCATGGGCCAGGCCTATGCCCAGCAGGAGAAGTACAAGGACGCGATTCCCTGGTACGTAAAGGCGATCGACACGGCCAAGGGCCAGAACAAGGACGTCAGCAAGGACTGGTATCAAAACCTCGGTTCCATGTACATGCTCACTGAGCAGTACAAAAAGGCCGAGCCGATCTGGGAATTGCTGTGCGAGAAGTGGCCAACCAAGAACTTCATGGTCACCCTCGCCAATCTCTATGGCATGGTGAAGCGCGAGAAGGACATGCTCGCGATCTTCGACGCTCTCTATCGCCAGGGGAGGCTCGACACCGGAAACGAGATTATTCAGCTTTCGCAGCTCTGGCAGTATCACGACGTGCCCTATCGCGGCGCGGAAATCCTCAAGAAGGGGATGGACGACGGCAAGGTCGAGAAAAGCGCCAAGAACCTGCAGTCGCTCGCCAACGCCTATGTGGCGGCCGACGAGGTCGAAAAGGCGATCCCCTATATGACCCAGGCCGCGTCCATGTCGAAGGACGGCAATCTCTATATTCAATTGGGTCAGGCCTATATCCAGGACGAGAAGTGGAAAGAGGCCGCGCAGGCGATTCAGAAGGGCTTCGACAAGGGCGGCGTGGACAACAAGAATCAGGCCGTCTACCTGCTCGGAATCACCCAGTACAATATGGACGACTACAACGCTGCCAAGCGGACCTTCGCACAATGCCGGTCAGACAAGAGCCTCGGCAGCAATTGCGAACGCTACCTGCAGGTGATCCGGCAGAAGGAAAAACAGAAGAGCTAACGCTTCGCGGCATCAGCGACACCAAAGACAAGGCCGGCGCCATCGCGCCGGCCTTTTTCGTTTCACGCTTGCGCGGGAGCGGCTCGAGCCGTCCGCTCATCAATTCGGCGGTGGCGGCGCGAGCTTGTCTTTGTGAAGCGGCTTGCCGTCGCCATGGGGGCGGCCAGCGTATTGCCGGTGGCGGATTTCCTGGGCCAAGCGATGCCGATCCGCCGGCGACAGCTTGCCGACGACATCCACAAGTGTCGCGTGGAGCAGAGTCTGCCCGGCCTCGCTATAGGTCCGGATGTCGCGCAGCGCCGCCGCGTAATTGTCGGCGTCGTAGGGCTCCGCGTCGAGAGCGGCCGTGGCCCGGTCTCGCGCCGCGATCAATTGCCTGAAGATCGGAATGGCTTCCTTGTGGTTCGTATCCATCGACTTCCGCAGAAGCTGGCGGCCTTCGGGCGACAGCGAATCGGTCATCGGCCCCAGGGTCACGCGCTCGGTTCCGTGCCGGCTGCCGTCGCGGGCGATCTTGCCCGCCCAGGCTCCCAGAACGAAAAGATTAATCCCGAGCGAGGCGACCAGGGCGGTGACGAGCCACTTCGCCGTGCTGCTCATGAATCGAAGCCTCCAAGCGCATCCTCGCCGAGCACCAGCCCGCTGGCGTCGACCGAGACATTGCGGTCATGCGCCGGCAGAAGATCCGCCACGCCGACCATGAAACCGAGCACGCTCGCAATGGCGAGGCCGGTCAGCTGCGGCAGTGCGCCCCGAAGCGCGACCAGGAAGCCGCCGGCAAAGCCCCGGCTGGGTCTGGCCCTTGCCGTCCTGGCTACGTCGCGGACATCGGCCGCGCGCTCCGGCAGCGCCAGAATAGCGGTTCTCAGCGCCCCCGACGCCGGCTCGACCGAATAGAGGCTCAGCAGGCCGTCGACCCGCTGCGCCTCGGCCCGGGCCGTCTCGAGCTCGCCGGACTCCGCCGCGACCGAGGTTTCGTCCCCGGGCCAACGTGCCGGATCCGCACCATAAGCTCCCAACAGCTCACGCGTCCTATCCGAAGTCATCTCGTCTCTCCCAACACCTCGCCACGCACCCCATTCAAAAGCACGAGCAAATTCTTGCGTGCCCTCACGAGGAGCGACTCCAACGCCTTTACTCTAACATCCAGAATATCTGCCGCTTCTTTATTGCTCAGGCCCTGATAGTAGCACAACACGACTGCCTCACGTTGCCTCTCAGGGAGGGCCGTCAATGCCTTTTCGACCAGCTCCGACGCCTGACTTTCCTCCAACTGCTCGTCCGCGATCGGCCCGTCGTCGGCGAACTCGAAATCCTCGGGCAGCTCCGCGTGGGCCGGCTTGCGCTTGCGGTCGATGCACAGGTTCAGGACCACCCGATAGAACCAGGTCGAAAACCGAGCGCCGTCATTCGTCCAGGTCGGCGCCTTCTTCCAAACTCTCAAGAACGCTTCCTGCAACACGTCCTCCGCCTCGGGCCGGCTGCCCAGCACACGCTGGGCGAAAGCCAGACTCCGGTCCAGGTGACGGTCGACCAACTGCGCATAGGCCCGCTCATCACCCCTGCCGGCAAGCGCCATCAACGTGTCGTCGCCTGCCGCAAGGTCCGTTTCGCTTGGCCCAGCGCCGTCGTCGGAAGCACGGTGGTCGTCTAACATGCGCGCATTCACCGCGACCTCTGCTCCCGGCTAATCGGCGACCTGGTCACCGCGACTGGCACGGCGTTGGCCCTCAAGAAGGGCCGAACTATTTCCTTTCACGTGCCACCGACGGATTCCCTACGTGGCCAGCCTCTTTCAGCCGATGTTAATCGGCGCCGGGATAATGATCGTTAAGTCCCTAGCGTAGCACAACATATAGCCGTCGCGGCAAGGCCCATGCGAGTCCTAGCGTACAGTCTTACATTGATAATCATTCTCTGTATTGCCGCGCCGGTAGTCTGCGTGATTCTTGCGTTGGAAAAAACACCCGCGGTCACCGCAAACCGCACGATCGACGCCGCCGACTACGACCGCGCCGAGAAGTTGGTCCGGCGGGCCCAATACGCCCTTTCCGGCCCCTCGGGCACGACCACCATTTCGGCGACCCGGCTCGATCTCGACAGCCTCGCGACCTTCATGGCCCGCAGTCTCGACGGCCTGACCGGCGAGGTCCGGGTCCTGCCGGCCAATGCCGGGGTTCATGTCGTGGCGACCTATCGGATTCCGCAAAATCCCATCGGGACCTACGTCAATCTGGCCATGACGGTCCGGCCCTCGCCGAGTGGTCTCGACATCGCCTCGATTGATCTCGGCCGCATCCATCTCGGGCCCTGGCTGTCCCACAAGGCGGTCGATTTCGCCGCATCGCTCATTCTAGGCGACCGGCTCGGCGGCGACGTCTTGGATTCGGTCAAGGGGCTTTCCGTCAACGACCGCTGGGTGACGCTCACGATCCGGCCGGATTCCACCCTCGAGGACCGCTTCAAGGAACGCGTCACCGACGTCGCGGCGATCGCCCGGCCGCCCGCCGTCGAGGCCTATTACCGTCGGATCCTGGCCATCGCCGCCGCCCAGGATCACCGCCGGCCGGTAAAATTCGTCGCCTTCCTCCAGCCGCTTCTCGCCATGGCCGAGGAACGCTCGGCGGAGAGCGATCCGGTCGTGGAGATGCGCGGCGTCGTGTTCGCGCTGGCGCTTTATTTCGGCGACCGGAAGCTCGACCGGCTGCGCGTCGCCTTGCTGCCGCCGGACCTCGCCCGAAGGCCCATCGCGGACAGTGATTATGTCGGCGTTCATGGCCGCCACGACCATGTCCAGCATTTCATCGTCTCGGCGGCTTTCACGCTTTCGGGCGGCATCGGCTTCACGACCACCATCGGGGAGGCCAAGGAATTCGACGACCTGTTGCGCGGCGGCAGCGATTTCAGCTTCCAGGACATCGCGGCCGACCGCACCGGCATCGCCTTCGCCCGCCTCGCCGAAACGCCCGCAGGCGCCCGCCGCCTCGAAAGCCTCGGAAGCCGACCCGAGTCCGAATCCCTGTTCTTTCCCGAGATCAGCGACCTGCCCGACGGCATGTCCCCCCGCCGCTTCGACGCCGTCTACCACGACATCGACAGCGCGGCCTTCAAAGCCATGCTGGCCGATATCGACCGCCGCATTCACGCCTGCGAAGCCTACAAGTGAGCGCCACCCGCTTCAGGCCGAGTTAATCTTACCGGGGTAATCGCCGATCTTCAGCGGACTCGGGGTGAGTTGGCGTGTCGCTCAGCGGAAAGAAGATACTGATTTGGTCGTCCGTCTCGGCCGTGTCGCTTGTGCTCGGCGTCATGTTGGCCGCGGCGTTCCTAGTTCTCGACTCCGCGCCTCTCGTACGGGCTGACCGGGCAATCGACAGCCTTGATTTCCGCAGGGCGGAGCGGCTGATACGACGGGCCCAGTACGCGTTGGGCGACGACGGTCCCTCGGCAACCGTCTCGGCGACCAAACACGATCTCGACAGCCTGGCCAGCTTCGCTGCGCGAAGTGTCGACGGGCTGTCCGCCACCGTGGACGTTGCGCCGGATACCATTCGATTTGTCGGATCCTACGACGTGGGCTGGAACCCGTTTGGCCGCTACGCCAATGTCGTCCTCGACGTTCGGCCGTCTGAGATCGGGTTCGAGGTCGCCGGCGTCGATTTGGGGCATCTCCATCTCGGCCCCCGTCTCGGACGGCTGGCGGTCGATTTCGGCTTGTCGCAAATCCTCGGATCGACGCTCGGCACCGACCTTGTGCATTCGGTTGACGGTATTTCGGTCGAAAACAACATCGTCACCCTGAGGCTAACGCCGGATACCACGATTGAGGAGCGCCTCAAGATGCGGGTCGCCCATGCGGTATCCGAAACCCCGCCGGCAACGGTCGGCGTCTACTACCGGCAAATTATGGCGATCGCATCCACTTACGATCATTTCCGGCCTGTCCCCTTCGTCGAGTTCTTTCAGCCGCTTCTCGCCGAAGCCAAGAAGCGGTCCGAGCAATCGGATCCGGTCACCGAATTGAGGGGGGCCGTCCTGGCGTTCGCCATTTATGTCGGCGGCAAGCGCTTGGAAGACATCCGGAAAACGGTGCTACCGAAGGATCTCGCCCGGCTGCCGCGGCCCTATGCGCGATACATCGTGCTCCGCGGCCATCACGATCACCTGCAGCATTTCATCGTATCCGCCGCGTTGACGCTGTCCGGCGGCGCCCGCTTCACCACCGTCATCGGAGAAGCCAAGGAGCTCGACGATCTCCGTCGCGGCGGTGAGGATTTCAGCCTACAGGATCTCGCGGCCGATCGCGCCGGGATCGCCTTCGCGCAACTTGCCGAGACGCCGAGCGGGGCACGCCACCTCGAGGATTTGGGCGAAAAGGCCAAGTCCGAAGCCTTGTTCTTCCCGGATGTCAGCGATCTGCCGGACAGTATGTCGCCCGCGCGCTTCAATGCCGTGTATCAGGATATCAGCAGCCCGGCCTTCAAAGCCGTCCTGGCGGACATCGACCGCCGAATTCGCGGCTGCGAGGCGTATCGGTAGGGGGAATACCCCTGTCATCCCGGCCATTCGCCGAGCCCGAAGCTCTGCTTCGGGTGCGAGGCTTATGAGCCGGGACCCAGGTCATACGCTCAGGCCCGTGACAATGGATCCCGGACAGCTCGGTTCGCCGACGGCATCGAAGATGCCGGGCAAACCGGCTTCCGGGATGACATCCAAGGAGGACGAAAGGGGCGGAGCTACTTCTCCGCCGTCGCCTCGACCGCAGACCACCAGTTTCCTTCGGCGCAATCGTATTCCAGCATCTCCTTGTCGGGGATGTGCCGGTAATAGATCGTCACCGTCTGGGGGCCGTCATACATCTTGGGGTCGGTCACGGTCTCCTCATCGACCAGGATCGCGTCGCCGAGATCGGCGAGGGTCAGGCCGGGGCGGAGCTTGGCGTCGGCCTCGGTCGGCGTCTTGAGCGAGATGCGCTCGACGACATGGGCGTCGTCGCTATGGGGCCAGCGCTCGGTCGGCCAGGATTTAATCCGGCCGGTTTCGACGACCAGCGTGTCGCCCTCCCAATGGGCGATGGAATAGCCGCCGCGGGTATGGGGAAAGTCGTCCGGAATGCTGCGCCCGTCCATATAGAGGCGGCGGACCTGCATGTCGTTCTCGACCAGAACCGTGATGCGATCGGGCTGCTGGATGATCTCGTATGGATAGCCGCCCGCCCCGAACATCTCGACCGGCATGCCCGCCGGCACGCAATAGGCGCCCGGATCGTATTTCGCGAGATCGTGCTTGGCGGCGAAATCGTCGACGATCTTCTTGCCCTCCGCCGAGAGCTTGGGCTCGGCCGGCGTGCCGAACCGCCCGCCCGGATGGTCGTGCCAGAACACCGACCAGACGCCCGAGAGGTCAGGGTGGCCACCGGCCTGCCCGGTTTGCCCGGTCTCGGCCGAGCACGCCGGGCCCATCAGGGCGACGAGGCCGATGGCGAGAGCGATGCGAAGGTTTTCTCCGGCGCGGTTCATGACGGCCCGACCACTATTTCTTCTCGGTGGCCTCGACCGCGGTCCACCAGTTGCCCTCGGTGCAGTCATATTCGAGGGTTTCCTTCTGATCGAGCTTGCGGGCGAGGACCGTGACCTTCTGAGGCCCGTCATACATGGGATCGGTCATGGTCAATTCGTCGACGAGAATGGTGTTTCCCACGTCGCCGCCGAGGAAACCGGAGGTCCTGATAGTGACGTCCTTTCTATCCTTGAGCGAGATGCGCTCGACGATATGGGCGTCGTCGGTATGGGGCCATCTCCCGATCGGCCATGCCTTGAGGAGCGCGGTATCGACGACCAAGCGTGTCACCGTCCCAATGGGCGATGGAATGGCCGCCGCGGGTATGCGGAAAATCGTCCGGATGGTCGCGGCCGTCCATATAGATCCGCCGGACCTGCATCTCGAGCTCGTTCAGCAAGGTGATGCGCTCGGGCTGCTGGATGATCTCGAAGGGATAGCTGCCGCCGCCGAACATCTCCGTCGGCATTCCGCCGGGAACGCAATGCGCGCCGGGCTCGAGATCGGTCAGGTCGTATTTCTTCTTGAAAGCGGCGACCATCTCCTTGCCCTTCTCCGAGAGCTTGGCTCCCCCCGGCCTGCCGATTCTGGCCACCAATCGGCTGGTCCGTCTGGAACGTCACCCATACGCCGGAGAGATCCGGCGGCGACGCGGCATCGCTCGCGGTGCTGACGAGCGTCAGCGCCAATCCGGCAAGGCCGGCCGCCAATGAAAGACCGAAACGCATGTGCTTGCCCGCCCTCTCGATTATCACTCGGGCTTGACCGGCTTGCCGGCCTGGACCCGCTTTTCGAACTTGTCCCACCAGATGCCGGTCGAGCAGGTGTCCTCGAAGAAATCGTCGCCCGGCAGATGGCGGTAGTAGAAGGTGACCGTCGTCGGCTTGTCGTAGTAGTCCGGGTCGGTCATGGTCATCTTGTCGACCAGGACCTTGCCCGTGGGCGCCGGCCGGCCCGCGCCGCGCCTCCGCGCACCGCCCGGAGGCGCCGGCGGCGCCGGCATGTCCTTGGCGTCGATCAACGAGAACTCCTCATGGAAGGTGGCGTTGTCGCTGTGCGGCCAGCGCGCGAGCTTCCACTCCTCGATGAGGCTGGTGTCCACGACCAGGGTATCGCCGTCCCAATGGCCGACGGAATAGCCGTTGCGGGTATGGGGATATTCCTCCGGCGGCTTGCGGCCGTCGAGAAACATGAAGCGGAACTGGTTCGTCGCCTCCGACAGCAGCGTGATCTTCTGCGGCTGCTGAATGATGTAAATGGGGGCGCCGCCGAGGCCCCACATGACCGACGGCATGCCGTGCTCGACGCAGTACTGATTCGGTTCCATGTCGTATTTATGAATGTCGTATTTGGCACGGAATTCCGAGATGATTTTCTGGCCATTGGCGTTCAAGGGCGGATCGGCCGGCATGAAAAACTGGCCTTGCGGGCCCGTATGCCGCATCAGCGACCACGTGCCCGACATGTCGGGATGTCCCGACGCGTCGGCGGCCGAGGCCGTCGTGATTGACGAACTCCCCAGCGCCATCGCGGCCACACTCAGAACCGCCAGCGCCTTACGCATATCGATAGAGACCGAAGTCCACATCCCCCCACCTCTCGTGATGTGACGGTGCACCGTTATGGGGGCTATGGTCGGGCGGCTTCGTTGATAAAGCAAGTCATTTCAGGTGTCAGTTGTCAGAAGAACTCAAACTGATATCTGGCATCCGATAACTGACATCTACATCGCCGCGACCGCTCTCCGGGCCATCACGCCGATAAGGTGCGCCCGGTAGTCGGCCGAGGCGTGGATGTCGGAGTTCAGATCGTCGGCGCTGAGCTTGATGCCTTCGATGGCTTTCGGGGAGAAATCCTTGGCGAGCGCCTTCTCCATCTCCTCGGCGCGGAACACGCAGGGGCCGGCGCCGGTCACCGCGACCCGGACGTTTCCGCCGGTCTTGGAGACGAACACGCCGACGATCGCATAGCGCGAGGCCGGATTGGGGAATTTCATATAGGCCGCCTTCTCGGGCACCGGGAAGGTGACGGCGGTCACCATCTCGCCGGGCTCGAGCGCGGTCTCGAACATGCCGGTGAAGAACTCGTCGCCCGGAATGTTGCGCTTGGAGGTGTGGACCGTCGCGCCGAGGCCGACCACCGCCGAGGGATAATCCGCCGCCGGGTCGTTATTCGCGATCGAGCCGCCGATGGTGCCGCGGTTGCGCACCATGGGATCGCCGATGCCGCCCGCAAGCGCGGCCAGCGCCGGGATCGCCTTCTGGATCTCGGCCGATTCGGCGACCTGGGCGTGGCGGGTCATCGCGCCGATCCGCACCGAATTGCCCTTCACGCTGATGCCTGAGAGATCCGCGATCTTGGCGAGATCGATCAGGTCGGAGGGCTGGGCCAGACGCTGCTTCAGGGTCGGGATCAGGGTCATGCCGCCGGCGAGATAGGTCGCCTCGCTGGCGCTGCCGTGATTCTTGACCGCCTCGTCGACGCTGTTGGCCTGGATGTAATTGAAGTCGTACATGGACCGCCTCCCTCTCAGGCCTGGCGCATGGCCGCGGCGCCGGCGGCGATGGCTTTGACGATATTATGATAGCCCGTGCAGCGGCAGATATTGCCTTCGAGCTCCTCGCGGATGGTGCGCTCGTCGGGATTGGGATGGCGGCGCACGATATCGACCGCGCTCATCACCATGCCCGGCGTGCAGAAGCCGCATTGCAACCCGTGATTCTCGCGGAAGGCTTCCTGCATGGGATGCAACTGGCCGTTTTGGGCGAGACCCTCGATCGTGGTGACGTCGCTGCCCGCGACCTGCACCGCGAGCGCCGTGCAGGATTTCACCGCCACGCCGTCGATATGGACCGTGCAAGCGCCGCACTGGCTGGTGTCGCAGCCGACATGGGTGCCGGTGAGCCCGAGATGGTAACGAAGGAATTCGACCAGCAAGGTCCGCGCTTCGACGTCCCCTGAGACTTCGCGGCCGTTCACCCGCATGGATACTTTCATGTCGTGTCTCCCTTCGACGGGTATGTCCCGCCCTGCGTTGGCTTTATTGACTGCTGTAATACCAAAGAATCGCGCCGATGACAGCCACCAGAACCGGAATCCAGATCCACGGGCTCAAACCGCGCTTTTCCGCGGGTTTCGGCGCGGGCGACGGGGCCGGTGACGGCGCGGGTTGCGGTTCGGGGGCGGCTTCCGGCGCCGCGGACTCGGCGGACTCGGGCGGCGCGCCGCCGACGTTCCGGCTGAAATTCTGAAAGAACTCGTCGGCGAGCTTCTTCGAGGTCTGGTCGATCAGCCGCGAGCCGATCTGGGCGAGCTTGCCGCCGACCGTCGCGGTCACGTCATAGCTGAGGCGCGTGCCTTCGTCTTCGTCCGAGAGCGTCACCTTGGCGCCGCCTTTGGCGAATCCGGCCACGCCGCCCTTGCCCTCGCCCGAGATCGTGTAGCTGTTGGGCGGATCGAGATCGGAAAGCGTCACCTTGCCCTGGAAGGTCGCATTCACGGGGCCCACCTTGGCCTTGACGCTGGCATCGATCTCGGTCGGGGAAATCTGGTTGATGGATTGGCA
Organism: uncultured Alphaproteobacteria bacterium; assembly: GCA_963732795.1. Taxonomy (GTDB): domain Bacteria; phylum Pseudomonadota; class Alphaproteobacteria; order CAVTAV01; family CAVTAV01; genus CAVTAV01. The sequence goes on from CAVTAV010000006.1 coordinate 156,376, forward strand.
TCCGGGAATGCTCGCCTTCAGGACCTCGGGATCGTTGAGCGCGTCCCAGACGGCCTGCCGCGGCGCAGGAATGACCACGCTTCCCTGCATCTCCATGTCGGATTGTCTCCTGATTCCTTTGATGCGCCATTGGTTTAGCATGGCGGGCGGCGCTCGGAAAGGAGGTTTCCGCTGCCGGGGCTTCATGGCGGCCGCCCGTCCCGTTATGATGGCCGGCATCATGAGTCGAACGGCATCTCTACAGGCCGCGGCGGTTGCGGCGCTCCTTCTCCTTTTTGAAATGATCGGGCCGGCGGCGTCTGCGGGCACCGCGCCGAAGGTCGTAACCAGCATCCTGCCGATCCAAAGCCTGGTCGAGAATGTCATGCAGGGCGTCGGCACGCCCACTTTGCTGATCGACCGGCCGGTCTCGCCCCACACCTATTCGATGCGGCCCTCGGACGCCAAGGCGATCAACGACGCCGACCTGGTGATCTGGGTCGGGCCGACCCTCGAATCCTTCCTGATCAAGCCCTTGTCCAACCTGCCCAAATCGACCCGCGTGATCACCTTGACGCGCGAGCCCTCGATCAAGGTCATTCACGTCTCGGGCGAGGGCGGGCCGACCAAGGCGGGCGCGATGGCCGGGCTCGATGTCGATCCCCATATCTGGCTCGATCCCGACAATGCCATGGCGATCGTCCGGGTGGTGCGCGACGCCCTGAAGAAGCTCGATCCGGCCCATGCCGGGGCCTATGACGACAATGCCCAGCGCGAGATCGACGACCTGATCGACCTCGACATGTCCACGATCGAGATGACGGCCGGGGATTTCGTCGGCCGGCCGGTAATCCTCTATCACGATTCGCTGCGCTACTTCGCGCGGCGCTACGGCCTCGATATCGCGGGAACCGTGATGCAGGGCGACAAGCTGCCGGGCGCACGGCACATGTCGGATCTCCGCAACATCATCGCGTCGCGAAACGTCAGATGCGTCTTCACCGAGCCCGAATTCTCCCCCGCCCTGGCGCAGTCGCTGGTCGAAGGCACCGACGCCCGCGTCGCGACCATCGATCCCCTGGGCACCAAGATGCAGCCCGGCGTGGACGCCTATCGCTTCCTGGTCGAGGGCGTGTTCGGCTCGCTCTTAGGCTGCTTGAGGGGTTGAGCCGCCTAACCCTTGGTCGGCCGCCCGAATTCCTCTTCGAGCTCCTTCTCGAGCCGCGCCAGATCCTCCGGGACCGGCATCCCCATGGCGCGGAGCTCGGCCAGCTTCTCGTGAATCTGGAACGCGATCTCGTGCCGATCCTCCGGCGCCTCCTCCATCTGACTCAGGAGAAGCGAGAGTTCGGCCTTGATGGTGTCGAATGCCATCGTGATATCCCCTCAATTGCCTTTTTCTATTCCGCCGCGTTCTCCGGCGCCCTGACCTTGTCGGCCTCGATCTCCTCGACCGGCTGGTAGATCTCGCTGCCCTTCTCTTTGAACTTCTCGGACATCTGATCCATGCCTTTCCGGGCGTAGTCCCGGACTTCCTGCGTGATCTTCATCGAGCAGAATTTCGGGCCGCACATGGAGCAGAAATGGGCGACCTTGTGGCCCTCGGCGGGGAGCGTCTGGTCGTGATAGGCGCGCGCGGTATCGGGATCGAGGGACAGGTTGAACTGGTCCTTCCAGCGGAAGTCGAACCGGGCGTGGCTCAAGGCATTGTCGCGGGTTTGCGCCGCCGGATGGCCTTTGGCGAGATCGGCCGCATGGGCCGCGATCTTGTAGGCGATCACGCCGGCCTTGACGTCGTCGCGGTCGGGCAAGCCCAGATGCTCCTTGGGCGTGACATAGCAGAGCATGGCGGTGCCGAACCAGCCGATCATCGCCGCGCCGATCGCGCTCGTGATGTGGTCATAGCCCGGCGCGATATCGGTGGTGAGCGGGCCCAGGGTATAGAACGGCGCCTCGTCGCATTCGGCGAGCTGCTTGTCCATGTTCTCCTTGATCAGGTGCATCGGCACGTGCCCCGGCCCCTCGATCATGACCTGGCAGTCCTTCGCCCAGGCGATCTTGGTGAGCTCGCCCAGGGTCTCCAGTTCGGCGAATTGCGCGCGGTCGTTGGCGTCCGCGATGCTGCCCGGGCCGCAAGCCGTCGCCGAGCGAGAAGCTGACATCGTATTGGCGCAGCAGGTCGCAGATATCCTCGAAATTGGTGTAGAGGAAATTCTCCTTGTGATGCGCGAGGCACCATTTCGCCAGGATCGAGCCGCCGCGGCTGACGATGCCGGTGACGCGGTCGGCGGTCATCGGCACATAGGGCAGCCGCACGCCAGCATGGATGGTGAAATAGTCCACGCCCTGCTCGCATTGCTCGACCAGCGTGTCGCGGAAGATCTCGTAGGTCAGGTCCTCGGCAACGCCGCCGACTTTCTCCAGCGCCTGATAGATCGGCACCGTGCCGATCGGCACCGGCGAATTGCGGATGATCCATTCGCGGGTGTTGTGAATGTTCTTGCCGGTCGAGAGATCCATCACCGTGTCGCCGCCCCAGCGGATCGCCCAGACCAGCTTGTCGACTTCCTCGGCGATCGAGGAGGTGACGGCGGAATTGCCGATATTGGCGTTGATCTTTACGAGGAAATTCCGGCCGATGATCATCGGCTCGGATTCGGGGTGATTGATATTGGCCGGAATGATCGCCCTTCCGCGCGCCACCTCGTCGCGGACGAATTCGGGGGTGACGAAATCGGGGATCGACGGCGCCGAGCGAATTGCCTTTGTGATGGCCGGCGCGGCTCGCGGCCTGCTTGCGGCCGAGATTCTCCCGGATCGCGATATATTCCATCTCCGGCGTCACGATGCCGGCGCGGGCATAGGCGAGTTGCGTCACCGATTTGCCGGGCTTGGCGCGCAAGACCTGGTTGGTGCCGCGATGGAAGGCGGTGACATCCGCGATGCCGGACTGGCCGGCGCTGTTGTCCTCGGGACGGACGTCGCGGCCTTCGTACCATTCCACATCGCCGCGCCCGAGAATCCAGTTGCTGGCGCAAGGGCGGCAGGCCCTTCAGAATATCGATCTCGGCGCGCTCGTCCGTATAGGGCCCCGAGGGATCATAGACCCGGATGGGGTCCGATTTCGCCGAGGCCTCCAGCTCGATCTCGCGGAACGGCACGCGGAGGCCCTCACCGCCCTCGACATAGACCTTGCGCGAGCCCGAAATCGCGCCGACCGTGACGGCGGCGTTGTTCTCGGGAACGGTATGTCGGGTCTTCGCCATGTCAAATGCCTTTCTCTCCGCCAGACACGGAGAACGGTCGTTCGAAACGGGGGAGATGAAACCGGCGAAACCGGAGGCCCGGCCTGCCTTCACCGACTCCCTACGCTGGTCCAAGCCAGATCAGGTTCGTGGGTATCATCTCAGTCCTCAAGGACAAGCCCGTCGGACACCCCAGCGGTTAACCGCATTAGACCGCGTGACGACGGTCGGGTCAATGGGGGCGGATGTGTAGGTGAAAATGAAAACGGCGCCCGAAGGCGCCGTTCCATTTGCGATATCGTGCAAGGTGTCAGCCGGCGTTCTTCTTTCGGCGACGGCCGGCAAGACCCAGGATGCCCAACCCCGAGCCAAAGAGCAGCGCCGCCGCGGGAATGGGCGCGTGCGCGACTTCGGACTTCACCGTAAAGACGTCAGGCTGCACCGCATCGACCTCGTAGCCGTAAGACGCACCATTCGTCCTCCGCGCCGAAAAGAAAGAGGGCTTGTAGGTCGTCACCGCACCGCTCACGACAAACTTGTAGTCACCGGCCGCCAAAAGGGTGGTTCCAAGCGGGGAACCGAACCCGGACCCGGAGGTCAGGGGCGTAGTGAACAGGGGAATGTCGGCCTGGTGGTATAGGCTCCAGTTGAACGTAGAGTACCCTGAACCGGGAGGGGCAAGGCTCGCGCTCAAATCCGTCAGATCGAAGAAGACCGTGGTGTCTTCCGAGAGATGGAACCCGATATTGTCGGAGAAAAGAAATCCGCCGCAAGATTCAAACGGCCTGAACGAGAAAGTGCAGCGATCGAACGTATGGCTCCCGCTCGCGATCGGGACCACGGCCGCAGTCGCCGAACTTGCGAAAACCAGTGACAAGCCAAGTCCGCCGGCCAAGGCCGCAAAACGCCGGACCGACGTTCGAAGCATGCTTTCCTCCCAACTGCCATTCTTCGCTTCCTGCTCGTCACCAGGGGCCGATCACTTACGGCGCCCGTCCAGCCTCTTCCAAGCATAAAGCGTCGATGTGTAAGGAGATTAACAGATCGTTAGAGAAAAATAAATGAAGTCTAAAAGACATTTATATAGTTATGAAGTATCTGGCACCATTATATCAATATTTACCATTAATTTCGTTGAGGAACGGAGAGTTATAGGATGAATAATTATGGCTAACCCAGCGTATACTAGTATCCCGTTACGCAAAGACGGCCCTGAATAACCATATGAAAACGCCGCCGTCCGAACGGCAGCGCGATCCGACGAGTCGTCTGAGTCCTCAAGATTAAGGACATGGCATGGGATGGGGCCGCAGCGGCCGATTGGCGCGGCGCAAATGCAAACGGCGCCCGAAGGCGCCGTTCTCTCTCGTTCGTGAGGCGCCTCGTTCTAAAGACTCCCCACTGAAGTTGAGCGATCACCAACGGCTAATTGGAAGCAACCTCCTGCCGCGCCTTCCGCTTCTTCGAGGTCAGGCCAAGCGCCGCCAAGCCTGAGACAAACAGAAGAGCACCAGCCGGAATGGGCGTACTTGCGGTCGCGGTGAAGCTAAAGCCCCACGTTTGCGAGTCCAAGGGAGTACCCTTGTATGTCAAGAAATAGGTTGTCGGCACCAAGTTAAACGTTAGCAGGTTGGTGGATTGGCCGGTACCGCTGGCCAATGGGGCACCCGTGCAATTACCGGAGCCGTCGATAGCGGCGCACAGCATAGCGTTTAACGTACCGCCGAAGGACTTGTTTTGCGTCGACGTATCTACCTCTAGGTTTACCGGGAGACCAAACGAGTTGACATCAATCTCCCACCAGATCGGGGTAGAGTTGGAAATCGATCGGGCAGTGCCCCCACTATCGAGACCACCATTGACGAAAATGCCACCGTTGTACGTCGGCGTGCCCGGTGACAAACTGAAAGATCCGATCAAGGCCGCATTCGCACTACCCACCGCGAACAGCATGGCCCCGGCAAACCCTATCGCTCCCAAAAGTCGCTTCATGTTCGTCCTCCATGAAAGACGTGCAACGCCGTCGCGCTCAGTCGCGACAAGGGCTCTCGCACAGGGCCTCCCTATACTGTGGTTAACGATGGGCGGCGCGTTCAAGCTCTGGAGCGGATGCTACCATCGCGTCGTGAAAAAGAGAAGCAATTAATTAGATCACGGGAGCTTTGCTGCAGCACGGGAATAGGCAAACGTAAGTAAAAATATTCCTATACTTTAACTCATTACAAAATTCAGAGGCGTTATTTTAAATAAACAATGGTTAAAAATGTTGGTTAATAAAGACGATACTTGCTTAACCTCAACAAAGTAACCATAATTCGCGCTAGATTTTGACATTTTCTGTGGGCGCATCACTAGATATCGTAGAGAATCGATTACCAAACCCCATTCACCGGGTTTGCGATTCTTCTACTCGACCTTTTCTTACCGGGGCATGCCTGAGACGCGCAGGCGGCTCCCGGCCGGGATATCGCCAATCTCATCCGCCAAATCGTCGGCCCGCTGTGGACGAACGGAGCTCGACGGCACGGCGACTCGCCGACCATGCCCGCTCACAACCCTGTCACGAAGGCGGGCTAGACATTTCGCGAGGGCCGACTACCCTCCGGCCATCGTCCGCAATCGCCGCAAGGGGGACAGAGTGGCGGAGCCATGCATCGCCGTCGAAGGGGTCTCCAAGGCCTTCGGCTCGTTCGTCGCCGTCGACAATCTGAGCTTCGAGATCCCGGCGGGAATCATCTGCGGTTTCCTGGGGCCGAACGGCGCGGGCAAGACGACGACGGTCCGTATGATGCTCGACATCATCCGGCCCAGCGCCGGGTCGATCACGGTGCTCGGCCGCCCCTCCACCGAGCAGCAACGCGATCGCTTCGGCTATCTCCCGGAGGAAAAAGGCCTCTACAAGAAAATGACGGCACGCGCCGTCATCGCCTATCTCGCCGCTCTCAAAGGCATGTCCAAGCGGGAGGCCTTGCATAAGGCGGATGCGCTTCTCGACAAATACGGCCTCGGCGACAACAAGCGCTCCAAGATCGAGGAGTTGTCGCGCGGCATGTCGCAAAAGGTCCAGGTGCTGGCGACGGTCGCGCACGACCCCGAGCTCGTGATCCTGGACGAGCCGTTCTCGGGCCTCGACCCGGTCAACCAACAGACCTTGGAAGAGCTGATCCTGGATCTCAAGCGCGGCGGCGCGACCGTTTTGTTCTCGACCCATGTCATGCAGCATGCCGAGCGGCTCTGCGATCACATCATTCTCCTGGCCCGCGGCCGCAAGGTATTCGACGGCACCGTCGCGGGCGCCCGCGCCCTGCTGCCGCCGCGGGTCCGGCTCAGATGCGACACCGCGCTGCCGCCCGACCGCCTTGAGGGCTTCGGCACGGTGACCGGCGACGGCGACGGCGGCGACATCGAAATCGCGCTCGGCCCCGGCATCGCGCCCCGCGACGTCCTCAAGCTCTGCATCGATTCCGGCGCCGGCCTCAACAATTTCGCGGTCGAGGAGCCGAGCCTTCACGACGTGTTCGTCCATCTGGTCGGCGCGCGCGGCGCCGAGGGGCTGGCCCAGACCGCGGAGAGTCACCCATGACCCCGAGGCGGATCTTCATGGTCGCGGGCCGCGATCTCCGGGAGAACTTCACGACCAAGGGTTTCTGGATCGGGCTCTTGATGATGCCCGTGATGTTCCTGATTTTCGGCTTCGTGCCGGCCCTCATCGCCCGCCAGCAACCCCAGGCCACCTTCATCGTCATGGACCGGGCGGGCGGCTATGTCGACGCGATCGACAAGTCGATGGAACGCCGCTACCTGCGCATCGAGATGGCCCAGCTTCAGACCTATCTGGACCGCTACGCCACCGATCCCGCGGCCGCCGAGCGGATCAAGCTTTTCGACCGGCGCTCGGAGCTGAGCTCGGCCGTGGGCCAGATATCCGACGCCGAGGTCGATGCCTATATTGCCCGCGGCGGCTATCGGGGCGTGCTGGCGGACGCCAAACCCGATCTCGACCCCGACGCGCCGACCTTCGTGCCGAACGATCGGCCCTACACTCGGGTCGCCATGCCGGACGACGTCGCCGCCGCCACGACGCCCGACGATTTCATCGCCCGCGCCCGGCCCTATCTCACCGGCAAGAAGAGCTTAGCCGGGCTCGAAGAGGGCGAGGCGCTCTCCGCCGCGATCTATATTCCGGCGGCGTTCGGCAAAGGCACCGCCGCAGCGGGCGATCCGACCCGCACCGTCTATATGTGGGCCAACGACGCCAGCCGTCAGAACATAAGCCAGATGATCGGCGCGATCCTGAACGGCGAGGTCCGCGACCGGGCCTTGGCCGATGCCGGCATCGATCCAGCCCGCATCAAGGCGATCGACGACATGAGGGTCGACGTCACTCAGTACCGGGTCCGTAACCGCGCCGGCGAATCGGGCAAGAACCAGCAGGTCGGCATCGCCGATATCGTGCGCCAGTTCGCCCCGCTCGCGCTGTGTTTCCTGCTGTTCCAGGGGCTGATCTTCACGGTCAGCCTGCTCTTGACCAACACGATCGAGGAGAAGTCCAACCGGGTGATCGAGATTCTGGTGTCCTCGATGTCGCCGCAGGAATTGATGATCGGCAAGCTCCTCGGCTGCGCTGCGATCGGCGCGATGATCATCGTCGTCTGGGTCCTGTTCGCCTCGATCGTGATCTCGTTCACGTCCGGCCAGGTGAAGGAGATCGTCGGCTATGCGCTCAGCTTCCTGGCATCGTCCTATCTCCTGCCGGCGTTCCTGGTCTATTTCGTGCTGGCTTACCTCATGTTCAGCTCGATCTTTCTGACCATCGGAAGTCTCTGCAACACGATCCGCGAGGCTCAGAACCTCCTGGCGCCGGTCATGCTGGTCATGATGGTCCCGATCCTCTCCATCATCCTGGTGCCGCGCGATCCCAACGGCACCATCGCGACGGTGCTCTCGTGGATTCCGCTGTTCGCGCCGATCGTGATGCTCGCGCGCATCGCCGCCAACCCGCCCCTCTGGGAGGTGATCGGCACCGGCATCCTGATGGTGGCGACGGCGATCGGCCTGCAACTGGGCGCGGGCTTCGTCTTCAAGAAAGCCATCCTCCGCGCCGGTGCGCCCATCCGGCTCCGCGAGATCTTCTCGATCCTGTCATCGGACTTGTGAGATCTTCGACATGAAACCCAAAGAGCAGAATGCCGGAGTGTTTCGACGATTGATCCGCGAAGGCGAAAGGAGTGGCGAGCCCGTGGACGGCGAAGCGGCTTTACGAAGGTTGGAGGCGAAATATCTGGCGATGGCGCAGAAGAATGCCGAGAAATCCCGCGAGACCTGAAGCGTCGCACGGATACGTCGAAGCAGCGCAAGCATCACCCCCGCCCGGCCTCCCCCATCAAGGGTGAGGAGTTGATCGAGCGCCTCCCGTAAGCCTTCCCCCTCGATGGGGGAAGGTTTGGATGGGGGTGATGGCCGAGCCGCTTAAATCTTTTGACGCTCTCCAATGTTTGCGGGCAGGATGGACGCCATGAAACTTGCGAGCTTTCGGTCGGGCGGGAAGGAGAGGTTCGGGCTTAGCCCGGACGGCGTGCGGCTCTATGATCTCCTGACCGCGTTCCATAAGATTTCGGGCGTCGACGGCGCGCCGCGGACCATGCTGGACCTGATCGAATCCGGCGAGGCGGGCTTCGCGAAGCTGCGCGCGGCGGCGGCGCAGATCGCCAAGAATCCGGGCGATTTCGACAGCGTGGCCATGGATTCGGTCGAGATGCTGGCTCCCGTCACCCGCCCCTCGAAGATCTGCTGCCTCGCTTTGAACAACAGCGCCAATGCCGACCGGATCATGTCGGGCCCCAAACATCCGGCGATGTTCCACAAGCCGGCGAGCGCGTTGCTCGGCCATCGCGGCGATATCGAGGTCCGGCCGGAATACGGCCGGGTCCATCCCGAGCCAGAGCTTGCCGTCGTGGTCGGACGCACCGCCAAGAACGTCCGGCCCGAGACCGCCTATGATTACGTCTTCGGCTACACGGTCCATAACGACATCACCTCGCCCACCATGCGCGGCGAGGACACGTTCCATTATCGCGCAATCCACCCGAAGGGCGGCGATTCGGACGAGATCGAGTATATCGATACCTGGGTCAGCTATCCCGGCCGCTACAAGGGCGCCGATACCTTCTCCTGCATGGGGCCGTGGATCGTCACCAAGGACGAGATCGACAATCCCCATGCCCTCAAGGTCACCTGCGAGCATCAGGGCCGGCTCGTCACCGAGGACAATACCGAGAATCTGTTCTTCAAGATCCCCGAGGTCTTCGCGTTTCTCTCGAGCTACACGACGCTCTGGCCCGGCGACATCATCTCCATGGGCACGGCCTTGAAGAAATCCGCCAAGGGCGGCGCCGTCCAGAACGTCGATCTCGCCCGGCTCGGCGGGCCGATCTCGGTTTCGATCGAGAAAATCGGCGCGCTCGTGAACGGCGTGAAGAACCTGGCCTGAGGCGCGTCCGATGTCTTCGATGCTCGCTTGCGTGTCCCATTCGCCGATCATCATGATCCGCGCCAAGCCGCCGGCCGAGGAGCCGGAGATCAACGCGCTCTATCAGCGATTGCATCGACGCGATCCACGACTTCGATCCCGAGCGCGTCATCATTTTCGGCTCTGACCATTTCGCCGGCTTCCATTTGCGCGTCATGCCCGCCTATTGCGTCGGCCTCAAGGCGGAAGCGGTGGACGATGTCGGCGGCTTCGGCGGCAAGCTCGACGTGCCGCAGGAGGACGCGCTGGGGCTTGCGAAGAGCCTGCGCCTGGACGGCTTCGATCCGGCGCTTTCCTATGAGATGCGGGTCGATCATGCCTTCTCCCAGCCGCTGCACCGGCTGATGGGCACGCTCGACCGCTATCCGGTGATCCCGATCTTCATCGGGGCGCTGGCGCCGCCTTATTTGCCGTTCTCGCGCTCCCATCAGGTCGGCAGCGCGGTTGGCCGGTTCGTCAAAGGGCTCGGCAAGCGCACGCTCGATCATCGGCTCGGGCGGCCTGTCCCATCATCCGACGCGTTACTATCCCCTGCTCGGCGACGCCACGCCGGATGTCTTCGCCTATCAGATGAAGGGCGCGGAAGGCGGCAGCTTCACCGACGACGAATGGTTCACCCGGCTCCGCATCATGCATGAGGAAGGCGCCGAGATGCTGGTCTCGGGCGCGCGCACCCGGGAAGACATCAAGCTCAATCCCGACTTCGACGAATGGTTCCTCGACCGTTTCGCCGCCGGCGACCTCGCCGCCTTCGACGCCTTGGATGCCGACGAAACCTTCAAGCGCGCCGGCATCGGCTCGCTGGAGCTCCATACCTGGATCGCCGCGCTCGCCGCCCATCTCGCCGCCGGCGGCGCGCTGCCGGACCGCAAGATCTACGCCCCGACCCTCGAATACGGCATCGGCTACGGCATGGCGTTCTCGACCCCCGCCCACCCGTGATCAGAGTCACGCCGAGCCTCTCGATCGACCCGGACGAAATCGAAGAGAGCTTCATCCGCGCCTCCGGTCCCGGCGGTCAGAACGTCAACAAGGTCGCGACGGCCGTCCAGCTCCGCTTCGATATCCGCCGTTCCCCGTCCCTGCCCGAGGAAGTCCGCGCCCGCGCCGAACGCCTCGCCGGCCACCGCCTCACCAAGGACGGCGTCGTGGTCATCACCGCCTCCCGCTTTCGCACCCAGGAGCGCAACCGCACGGACGCCCTCGAACGCCTCACAACCCTCCTCGCCCGCGCCACGGAGCGCCCGACGCCCCGCAGACGGACGAAGCCGAGCAAGACCGCCAAGGCCAACCGCCTCGAGTCCAAGACCCGGCGCGGGGCGATCAAGAAGCTGAGGGGCAAATTGTCAGGCGAGGACTGACGGAGCCGCACACTCCTCAACCGTCATCCTCGCGAAGGCACGGATCCAGTGTCGGCGGCCGGGCCTGGATTGCCGCGTCGGCCTTCGGCCTCCTCGCAATGACGCGTTGAGCCTTAGCCTCCCACCCGCGGCTTCAGGATCTCGTAAGCCTCGCGCACCTCGCGAAAGCGCTTCTCGGCGGTTTTGTCGCCGGGCTTGCGGTCGGGGTGGTTTTCCTTGGCGAGCTTGCGGAACTGGGTCTTGATCTGTCCGGCGCTCGCGCCGTCGTCGAGGCCCAGGACTTCGAGCGCGCGGGACTCGGGCGTATCGGCCTCGTCGGCGCTCCATTGCCAGGCCCGGGTCTTGGTATAGCCGCTGGCCTCGCGGCGGTCGTCCTCCGCGTAGCGGCGCGCCTCGTCGGCGGTCATGTTCGAGAAGAAATTCCAATTCCGATTAAATTCCGCGGCGTGTTTTTCGCAGAACATCCATTTTTCGTTGGAGAACGGCGATTTCGGCGCCTTGCACTCGGCCGGCGCGTCGCAGCCGACCCGGTCGCACAGGTCCGGACCGTCACGGGCTCCGGATCGCCCTTTCCATAGCCGCTCCAGCGCGGGAAGCCCCAACTCTTTGTCTTTTTCATACTGTCACTCGATCTGACTGCCGCCGTCCCCGGCGTCGGCGACGCCGGAGAACCCGGCATCTTATCACAAGCCCCCGGTCCGCCCGCAACCGGAATGCGGCCCTTTTGGCGGCATGTCGTGTAGCAATCTCGCCACAGAATCACTACATTTGCCGGGAATACTCTGTGTCCGAGGGTAGCGCGCTTGGGAACACGTGAATGAAACCGACAATCGTACTCGTCGACGACGACCGTAATATTCTGACCTCGATCAGCATCGCCCTTGAGGCAGAAGGCTATCGGGTCCGCAGCTACACCGACGGCGAAACGGCGCTCGAAGCCTTCAAGAAGCAGCCCGCCGACCTCGCCGTTCTCGACATCAAGATGCCCCGCATGGACGGCATGGAGCTGTTGCGCCGACTCCGTCAGGTGACCGATATTCCGGTGATCTTCCTGACCTCCAAGGACGACGAGATCGATGAAGTGCTCGGCCTCAAGATGGGCGCCGACGACTACATCACCAAGCCGTTTTCCCAGCGCCTCCTCCTCGAGCGCATCCGCACGATCCTGAGGCGCTTCGAGCGCGCCAAGACCGAGGACAAGGACGACGACGACGGCGCGGTGTTGCAGCGTGGCCGCCTCACCCTCGATCCCCTGCGCCACAAATGCACCTGGAACGGCCAGGAAGTGGTGCTTACGGTCACCGAGTTCCTGATCCTCGAAGGCCTTGCGACGCGTCCCGGCCATGTGAAAAGCCGTGACCAGCTGATGGACGCCGCCTATGACGACCAGATCTATGTCGACGACCGCACCATCGACAGCCACATCAAGCGGCTCAGAAAGAAGTTCAAGGTGGTCGACCCCGAATTCGCCGGTATCGAGACTCTCTACGGCGTGGGATACCGGTTCATTGAATCCTGAGCCCGGCTGACCAAGCCGCCATGGCGACGTCCCGAATTTTCGAGGCCGCCCCGCGCCGCAGCACCGACGCCGCCCCGAAGGACGCTCCGAGTAAGGACATGGGCGCCGCCGGCCGTCAGGCCGCGCCCGACCGGCGCAACGTCAAGAAGCGCGCCTTCTCGCCGCTCACGCTTGCGGATCCTGGTGGTCAATCTCGTCGCCTTCGCGATTCTCGTGGGCGGCGTTCTCTATCTCGACCAATATCGCACCGGCCTGATCAACTCGCGGCTCAAGCAGCTCCATACCCAGGCCGAGATCATCGCCGGCGCGCTCGGCGAGGCGGCGACGACCGGCCAGGACACCGCCGAGATCGAGCCCGACCGCGCGACCCAGATCATCCGTCGCCTAGTCATCCCGACCGAAACCCGCGCCCGGCTGTTCGCCACCAGCGGCGACCTTCTGGCCGACAGCCGCCAGATCATCGCCGAGAACCAGGTCCTGGAGCAGCCCCTCGCCAAGCCGACCTGGTACAACCGCGTCATCGCCGAGATCACCCACATCCTGGAGATCATCGACAGCCATCTGCCGTCGCGCACATCGCTCCCCGCCTATGTCGAGCACCCGAACCAGCGGGCGTCCGACTATCCCGAAGTGGGCCGCGCGCTCGACGGCTACGGCACCAACATGGTCCGGACCGGCAATGGCGGGTCATTCGTGCTCACCGCCGCCGTTCCGGTCCAGCGCTTCCGCCGGGTCCTGGGCGCGCTGCTCCTTTCCACCGATACGACGGATATCGAGCAGATCGTCCGCGCCGAACGCATCGCCATCGCCCAGGTCTCCGCGATCGCCTTCGCCGTCACCGCGCTGCTGTCGCTGTTTCTCGCCAAGACGATCGCCCGGCCGGTGATCCGGCTCGCCGAGGCGGCCGACCGGATTCGCCGCGGCCGCGGCCGGCGGGTCTCGATCCCGGATTTCTCCAAGCGCAACGACGAGATCGGGGATCTTTCGGCGGCTTTGACCGACATGACCCGCGATCTCTATGCCCGAATCGACGCGATCGACGCCTTCGCGGCCGACGTCGCGCACGAGCTCAAGAACCCGCTGACCTCGCTCAGAAGCGCCGCCGAGACCGTCGCCCGCGCCGAGGACCCCGAAGCCCGCGCCCGCCTGACCGCAATTATGCTCGACGACGTCCGCCGCTTGAACCGGCTGATTACCGACATCGCCCAGGCCTCGCGCCTCGATGCCGAGCTGTTGCGCTCGGAGGCGGCGCCGGTCGATATCCACCGCCTGCTCGTCGTGCTAGTCGAAGGCTACGAAGCGACCGCGAAGGGGGGCCCCCATGTCGTCTATCGCCCGGAGGCGACCGAAGGGCTGATCGTCCATGGCATGGAGGCGCGGATCGGCCAGGTCATCCGCAACCTCGTGGACAACGCCATTTCGTTCAGCCCCAAGGACGCCGCGATCACGATCCGGGCCCGCGCGGCGGGCTCCTTCGTCGTCATCACCATCGAAGACGAAGGGCCGGGCATCCCGGAAGGCCGGCTCGACGAGATCTTCTCGCGGTTCTATTCCGAGCGCCCCGCCGAGGAGGATTTCGGCACCCATTCCGGGCTCGGCCTGTCGATCTCCAAGCAGATCGTCGAGGCCCATGGCGGCCGGATCTCCGCCGAAAACCTCTATGCGCACACCGAGGGCGGACCGGAGGACGCGCACGAAAGAGTGATCGGCGCCCAATTCACCGTGCTGCTGCCGGTGGATCCGCCGTGGTCCCGCGCGCGCCGCTAAAACTGGTTATCGGCCTCCACGATTGACTTTTCGGCCATGACGGGCGCAGCTTTGCGCCATGCTGCTGGTCCACGGCACCTGCGTCGCGATCGACGAGTTCGGCGTGCTCATTATCGGGCCGCCGGGATCCGGCAAGTCGGACCTGGCCCTGCGGCTTATCGATGCCGGCGCGAGGCTGGTTGCCGACGATTATTTGTATGTAGAGGCCTCGGGCGAGGAGCTCCTGGCGGCGGTGCCGGACACCATCGCCGGAATGATGGAAGTGCGGGGATTGGGAATCGTGACCTTGCCCTATCTCGATACCTGCCGTATCCGCCTTTGCGTCGAGCTGGTCGAGCCCGACAACGTGCCGCGGCTCCCTAAACGCGGAGCCACGGCGACCTATGAGAATATTGCAATCCCGAGCCTGGCGCTGGCGCCCTTCGACGCTTCGGCGGCGGCCAAGGTCAGGCTTGCGGTTCGAGCCGTCCGCGATGGTATAGTCCTGACCGAATGAGCATAATGAAAAGCCACGGGTCTTCGTCCGCCTCGACGGCGGACCAGGGAGTGGAGAAAACCAGGGTGTTGTTGGTCACGGGCCTTTCGGGCGCGGGCAAATCGACCGCGCTCAAGGCGATCGAGGACCTGGGCTACGACGCCATGGACAACCTGCCGCTGCCGCTGTTGCGCCATCTCTTCGAGTCACCGGACAATTACCGCCGGGCCGGGTCCCAAGGCGCGATCGCCATCGGCCTCGACACCCGCACCCGCGCTTTCGATCCCCAAGCCTTCGAGCAACGCCTCGCCGAACTGGACGTCCGCGACGACCTCGACGTCCAGGTGATCTTCCTCGATTGCGGCGACGAGATGCTGCGCCGGCGCTTCACCGAGACCCGCCGGCCCCATCCCATGGCGGGCGGCGGCGGCGTGATGGCGGGGGTCACGGCGGAACGCGAAGCTTCTCGATCCTCTCAAGCAACGCGCCGATCACGTCTTCGATACGACCGATCTTACCGCCCACGATCTGCGCCGTCTCTTCGCCGGCCATTTCCGCCTCGACGCCAATCGCAGCATGACGATCTCGGTGGTCTCGTTCTCCTACCGTCTGGGTCTGCCGCGCGAGGCCGATCTCCTGTTCGACGTGCGTTTTCTCGCCAATCCGCATTATGTCGAAAGCCTGAGCCTGCTCACGGGGCACGACCCCGACGTCGGCGCCTTCATCGCGCGCGATCCGGCCTACGGCGAATTCTTCGATGGATTGACCAAGCTCATCCTGACCTTGCTGCCGCATTACCAGCGCGAGGGCAAAGCCTATCTCACCGTCGCTTTCGGCTGCACCGGCGGCCGCCACCGCTCGGTGTTTCTCGCCGAGCAGGCCGCCAAGGTTCTGAGCGACGCCGGCTACGGCGTGACCGTGAGCCACCGCGATACCGATATTCATGCCAACAGTGCTGTGGGGAGCCGTTGAATGATTGGCCTTGTCCTGGTTACGCATGGCAATCTCGCCAAAGAATTCGTCGCCGCCATGGAGCATGTCGTCGGGGCTCAGCAGAATGTCCGGACGGTCTGCATCGGGCCGGACGACGACATGGAAGTCCGGCGCAAGGATATCGTCGAGGCGGTGAGCGAGGTGAACAGCGGAGCCGGCGTGATCGTGCTGACCGACATGTTCGGCGGCACCCCGTCCAACCTCGCGATCTCGATCATGGACCGGGCCAATGTCGAAGTGATCGCCGGTGTAAACCTGCCGATGCTGATCAAGCTCGCCAGCATCCGCCGCGACGCCTCGCTCGCCGATGCGGTCGCCGCCGCCCAGGAAGCCGGCCGCAAATACATCAACGTCGCGTCGCGCCTGCTGGCGGGTGAAGAATAAGAGCGTCGAAATACCGGTGGAAGAGTCTGCCTCAGGCCTTCACGAAGCGCGTCACCATCAGCAATGTGAAGGGGCTCCACGCGCGGGCCTCAGCCAAGTTCGCCACGAAGGCGCTCGAGTTTCGAGCCGCAGATCACGGTCACCAAGGACGGCACCACGGTGAATGCCAGCTCGATCATGGGCCTGTTGATGCTCGGCGCCTTGACCGGCCAGACCATCACCATCAGCGCCCACGGCCCCGACGCCGCCAAAGCCGTCGCCGCTCTAGTCTATCTCGTCGAGACCAAGTTCGACGAGGCGTGAGCGCAGTGCGACGGAGTGCCGCGAGGCCTCCTGCGGCAGCTTGACCGGCCCCGGCGGCTGGCCTATAAACGCGCCGACCGCGAGGCATATACCAACATAAAGATGTCTTTATACCGATATTCTCGTCCGCCATCGAAATCCGGGAGTCCGTCATGAGCCAAGCCGAACGATTACAAAGTCAAAGACATGTCCCAGGCCGATTGGGGCCGCAAGGAGATTGCGATCGCCGAGACGGAGATGCCCGGCCTGATGTCGATCCGCGACGAATATGCCGCCAAGCAGCCCCTCAAGGGCGCCCGCATCGCCGGCTGCCTGCACATGACCATCCAGACCGCCGTGCTGATCGAGACCCTGACCGCGCTCGGCGCCGAGGTCCGCTGGAGCTCGTGCAACATCTTCTCGACCCAGGATCAGGCCGCTGCCGCCGTGGTCGCGAAGGGCGTGCCGGTTTTCGCCTGGAAGGGCGAAACGGAAGAAGAGGCCGAGTGGTGCATCCACCAGACCATCAAGGGTCCGAACGGCTGGGTGCCGAACATGATCCTCGATGATGGCGGCGACCTCACCGCCATCATGCACCGCGACTACAAGGACCTGATGAAGGACGTACGCGGCCTCTCGGAAGAGACGACGACCGGCGTGCACCGGCTCTATCAGATGGAGAAGAAGGGCGAGCTGATGGTCCCGGCCATCAACGTCAACGACTCCGTCACCAAGTCCAAGTTCGACAATCTCTATGGCTGCCGCGAGAGCCTCGTCGACGGCATCAAGCGCGCGACCGACACCATGGTCGCCGGCAAGGTCGCCGTCGTGGCCGGCTATGGCGACGTCGGCAAGGGCAGCGCGGCCAGCCTGCGCGGCCTCGGCGCCCGGGTGCTGATCACCGAAATCGATCCGATCTGCGCGCTCCAGGCCGCCATGGAGGGCTATGAGGTCGTGACCATGGACGATGCCGCCAAGATCGGCGACATCTTCGTCACCACCACCGGCAATGTCGACATCATCACCATCGATCATATGCGGGACATGAAGGACCGCGCGATCGTCTGCAATATCGGCCACTTCGATTCCGAGATTCAGATCGCCGCCCTCGAGAACTACCAGTGGGACGAGATCAAGCCCCAGGTCGACGAGGTGATCTTCCCGGACGGCAAGCGCCTGATCGTGCTCGCCAAGGGCCGGCTGGTGAATCTCGGCTGCGCCACCGGCCATCCGAGCTTCGTGATGAGCGCGTCCTTCTCGAACCAGACCATCGCCCAGATCGAGCTCTGGAATAACCACAAGAAGTACGAGAACAAGGTCTATGTGCTGCCCAAGCACCTCGACGAAAAGGTCGCCGCCTTCCATCTCGGAAAGCTCGGCGCCAAGCTCGAGGTACTGACCGACAAGCAGTCCGAGTATCTCGGCATCCCCAAGAGCGGGCCGTTCAAGCCGGACCACTATCGTTACTAAGCACCTATAAACATTCGATAATCTGCCCCGCCGGACACCCGTCCGGCGGGGTTCTTATATCCGGCGCGGGTGAGACGGCGGTCGCTCAAGCCTTGTCGGGGCGCGGGCGGGCGATCTACCATACGCCGGATCACAACCGGGGGCGTGTATGGTGAGACTCTGGTGGCCAGCGGGGGCCAGGCCCGGCATTCGGCCTGAATCGGCCGTTGCCGTGGGCGTGCTGCCCGTCAATACGCCGAGCCTCTGGGCAGCGGTCGGCGTCGGCCTGATCGTCGGCGGCCTGGTGTTCTGGGCAACCTGGCAGCAGTATGCGCTGCGCCGGGAGCGCAAGCGGTCGCTCGATGCCGCGCGCCGGGCCGACGCCATGCTGAACTCGGTGCCGGGCGCCTATATCGCCTGGGAAGCCGGCGGCCGCTTCATTTGCTCGCCCAAGGTCATGGCCTGGCTCGGCCTCAAGGAGCCGATTTCCGCGCTCTCCGGTCTCAGCGGCCCCGACGGCAGCCCCGATTCCGTCGGCCTCTCGACGGAGGATCTCGATCGCCTCGATCTCGCCGTCGAACGCTTCCACGCCGACCGCTCGCCGTTCAGCGAAATCGTCGCCACCACCGACGGCTCGAGGTTCTTCGAGGTCAGAAGCGCCGAGGGAACGCCCGCCCCGTCCGATGCGATCACCCATATCGCCTGGCTCCGCGAGGTGACCGAGGAGGTCGCGCAGAGGGACAAGCTCGCCGCCGTGACCCAGGGCCGCGACGACCTCATGGCCGTGCTCGACGCCGCGCCCTTCCCGGTCTGGATGCGGAACGGCGAACTGTCGCTCCATTGGGCGAACCGCGCCTATATCAAGGCCGTCGAATCCGATTCCCTGTCGGACGTGGTGATCGAGGACCGCGAGCTGGTTCCCCAGGGTCATCTCGATTCGCCCTATCAGATGGCGGCTGAAGCCCAGGCCGAGCACCAACCTTTCTACAGCAACCATTCGCTGGTGATCGGCGGCGAGCGGCGGATGATGGAGATCGCCAATGTCCCGATCGAGCGCGGCGAAGGCGACCGGCCCGAGGTCGCCGGCTTCGCCATCGACCAGACCGAGCTCGTCGATCTGCGCCAGGAGCTCACCCGCCACCGCGCCGCCCATAACGAAACCCTGGACGAGCTGACCACCGCCGTCGCGATCTTCAATCCCGACCACACCCTCGCCTTCTTCAACCGCGCTTATGCCCGGCTCTGGCAGCTCCCGGAGGAATGGCTCTCGACCTCGCCGAGCCATGAGGAGATGATCGAGGTGCTGCGCGAGAAGCGCCGGCTCCCGGAGCAGGCCGATTTCCGCGCCTGGAAGCAGAGCCAGCTCGCGCTCTACAACAAGCTCCTGGAGCCGTTGGAGGAGCTCTGGTACCTGCCGGACGGCTCCATGCTCCGGGTCGTGGCCCAGCCCCATCCCCTGGGCGGGTTGCTGTTCGTCTACGAGGATGTCACCGACCGCATCGCGCTCGAAACCTCTTACAACACGCTCATCCAGGTCCAGCGCGCGAGCCTCGACCGGCTGTTCGAGGGCGTCGCGGTGTTCGGCAGCGACGGCACCATGCGGCTCCGCAACGCGGCTTTCATGAAGATGTGGGGCCTCGAGGAAGCCGGTCTCGCCGGTCAGCCCCATATCCGCGAGGTTCTCAATCTCTGCGAGGCCTGCCTTCCGGAGGACGACCGGGAGGAAATCCTCGCCCTGGCGCTGGGGGGCGACGGCGAGCGGCGGCCGGCCCAGAAGCGCCTCGACCTGCCGCGACGGCCGGGTGGTCGATTACACCTTCGTGCCGCTCCCCGACGGCGCCACGCTCCACACCTTCCTCGACGTCACCGCCAGCGTCGAGGTCGAGCAGGCGCTTCGCGAGCGCGCCGAGGCGCTGGAGACCGCCGACCGGCTCAAGAGCGAGTTCGTCGCCAATGTGTCCTATCAGCTCCGCACGCCGCTCTCGAACATCATCGGCTTCACCGAGATGCTGGAGAACGAATATTACGGCCCGCTGAACGCCGACCAGCACGGCTATACCTCGGGCGTCCTCGCCTCGTCCCATCATCTCGCGGCGCTGATCGACAACATCCTCGACCTCGCCATGATCGAGGCCGGCCGCCTGGAGCTCTCGCCCGTCCGCTTCAACCTGACGCCCTTCATGGAATCCGTCGGCGCGCTGGCGCGGGAGCAGGCCCGTCCCAAGCAGATCGCCGTCACCATCGCCTGTCCGTCCGATATCGGCGACGTCGTCGCGGACGAGCGTCGCCTGAAACAGGTCCTGTTCAACCTCGTGAGCAATGCCGTGCAGTTCACGCCGCCCAACGGCCAAGTCAGCATCTCGGCCGCCCGAACCGGCGAGGCGGGCAACATGATCGAGTTCTGCGTCGCCGATACCGGCCCCGGCATTCCGCAAGAGGAAAGCGCCGTCGTGTTCGAGGCCTTCCGCAAGGGCTCCACGAGCGGGCACGGCTCGGGCCCCGGCCTCGGCCTGTCGCTGGTTCGAAGCTTCGTCAATCTCCATGGCGGCAGCGTCAGCCTCGACGGCGAATCCGGCCCCGGCACCGCCGTGACCTGCCGGATTCCCGCCAACGGGCCGGCCACCGCCGCCGGATCGACAGCCGAGATACGGACCGCCTGATTCCTCACACCCCGACCCGCTTGCCTCTAAACCGGCACCAAGGCTAGAAGACAGCCGATGACATCAGCCCGGCAGCACGCAGCCATGCCTCAAGATCATGGCCGGACACCCGATTCGCCCGGAAACCGGCCGGCAACCCGCTACTCTCGACATCCCGGACGAGGCGGCGCTCGCTCGGCTTGCCCGGCGTCTTGCCGATACGGCGGAGGCCGGCGACGCCATTCTGCTGATCGGTGATCTGGGCGCCGGCAAAACCACCTTCGGCGCGGCATTTCATCCGGGCGCACGGCATCGAGGACGAGGTGCCGAGCCCGACCTTCAGTCTGGTCCAGGCCTATGACCCGCCCGGCGGCCCGACCCTCTGGCATTTCGATCTCTACCGCCTCGACGGCGAGAGCGATCTCGTGGAGCTCGGCCTCGAAGACGCGCTCGGGGGAGGTATTACCTTGATCGAATGGCCCGACCGCATGGGCCGCCTCACGCCCGCCGACCGGCTGGAGATCGCGCTCGATTTCGGCGCGACGGAAACCGCCCGCCGGGCCACGCTTTCAGGCTACGGCGCCTGGTCTGGCAGGCTCGCCACGCTCGTCGAGGACGATCATGGCGACGACTGACCGGACCGTCCCGATGGCGGACTTCCTGCGGCGCTCCGGGCTCCCCAACGCCCGACCGAAGATGCTGGCGGGCGATGCGTCGTTCCGGAAGTATTTCCGCCTGGACGACCCCAAGGCCGTCATCATGGACGCGCCGCCCGGGCTTGAGGACATCCGGCCGTTCATCGCCATCGCCCAGTACCTCAAATCCCAAGGCTTCTCGAGCCCGGCGATCCGGAGCATCGATCTCGACGACGGCTTTCTCCTTCTCGAAGACTTGGGCGACGACACGTTCACCCGCCTGCTCTCCGCCGGCCGCGGCCCGTCGGAGCAGGCGCTTTATGAGGCGGCCGTCGATGTCCTCGCGGATCTCCATACCCGCGCCTGCCCGAGCACGCTCCCCATCGAAGGCGAGGACACTTATGCCCTGCCGGCCTATGACGCCGAATCTCTTCTCAAGGAAGCCTCGCTCTTCCCCGACTGGTACTATCGCGAAGCCGTCGGCAAGCCCTGCCCCGACGACGCCCGCAAGGCGTTCGACGATCTCTGGCAGGCCGTCTTCCCGCTTTGCGCGCCCGACAAGCCCGTCCTGGTGCTGCGCGACTATCACGCCGACAACCTGATGTGGCTCCCCGACCGCGAGGGCTCCGCCCGGGTCGGCCTTCTAGACTTCCAGGATGGCGTGATCGGCCATGCCGCCTATGACCTCGTCTCGCTCCTGGAGGACGCCCGCCGCGACGTGCCGCCCGCCCTCGCCGACGCCATGATCGCGCGCTATCTCAAGGCATCCGGCGCCGAGGAAGCGCCGTTCCGCGACGCCTATGCCGTGCTCGGCGCCCAGCGCAACACCAAGATCATCGGTATCTTCACCCGGCTTTGGAAACGAGATGGTAAGCCTCACTATCTGAAGATGATCCCGCGGGTCTGGGGCCTCTTGGAGCGCGACCTTCAGCACCCGGCGCTTACGGGCCTTTCTGCCTGGTTCGGCGAGTACACGCCAAAATCCATGAGAACCGCCGTCCTGGAGGCGCACGCGTGACGTCCACGAACTCGAAACATGCCCCGGTGCCGAAACGCGCGATGCTGCTCGCCGCCGGCCTCGGCACGCGCCTCAAGCATCTCCGCCAGAACGGACCGAAAGCGCTCCTGAAGGTCGGCGGCAAGACGCTGCTCGACCATTGCCTCGGGCGGCTCGAGGAAGCCGGCGTCGCGGAGGTCATGATCAATCTCCATTACAAGGGCGAGATGATTCGCGAGCATCTGGCCGCCCATCCCTATGACCGGCTCAAAATCTCCTTCTCCGACGAATCCGACCGGCTGATGGACACCGGCGGCGGCATCGCCAAGGCGCTCGATTTCTTCCAGAACGAGCCGTTCTACGTCGTCAACGCCAAGCAGATCTGGACTAACGGCTATCTCAATACCTTGCAGCGCCTGGCCGACGCCTGGGACGACAAGCGTATGGATGCGCTTCTCCTGATGGCGGCGACGGTGAGCGCGATCGGCTACGACGGCGTCGGCGACTTCGACATGCATGCCGATGGCCATCTCACGCGCCGGGTCCAGGGCCATGTCGCGCCCTTCGTCTATGCCATCCAGATCGTCCATCCCCGCCTGTTCGAGGGCTGCCCCGAGGGGCCGTTCTCGCTCAATCTTCTTGTGGGACAAGGCGGAGGAAGCCGGACGGCTTTTCGGCATCCGCCATGACGGCACTTGGATCCATGTCGGCACGCCCGAAGCGCTGGCCGAAGCCGAAGCCGCAGTGAGCGAGCCCTGACGGGCCGGCCGATGAAGCAGACGGCCAAAGTCTTCACCATTCCGCCGACCGTCGCGTTCGTCGACGCGCTCGCCACAGGCCTCGTCGCGACCTCGGGGGCGGACCCGCTGGCGCTCGCCCGCGATGACGGTGCTGCTGCCGACCCGGCGTGCCGTCCGGGCGTTGCGCGAGGCCTTCCTGCGGCGCTCCGACGGCAAGCCGATGCTGCTGCCGGTAATGCGGCCGATCGGCGATATCGACGAGGACGAACTGGAGTTGAGCGAGGCCGGCAGGGGGGCCGGCGACGCGCTCGACCTGCCCGACGCGATCTCGCCCCTGGAACGCCAATTGCTGCTCGCCCGGCTGATCCTCGCCCGCGCCGAGGCGGAAGAACGCGACATCTCCATCTCCCAGGCGAGCATGCTCGCCCGCGAGCTCGGCCATCTCCTGGACCAGGTGCACACCGAGCGGCTGAGCTTCGACAGGCTCGGCGAGCTGGTGCCCGCGGATTTCGCGGCCCATTGGGGCATGACCATCAAGTTCCTCGAAATCATCACCCGGCATTGGCCGAGCATCCTCGCCGAACGCGGCGCTGATCGACCCGACCGACCGGCGCGACAAGGCGATCACCGCCCTCGCCCATCACTGGGCCGAGCATCCGCCCGCCGATCCCGTCATCGCCGCCGGCTCGACCGGCAGCATCCCGGCGACCGCCGAACTCCTCGGCGTCGATCGCGCGGCTCGACAACGGCGCCGTCGTGCTGCCCGGCCTCGATCTGGACCTCGACGAGGAAAGCTGGGCCGCGCTGGAGCCGAGCCATCCGCAATACGGCATGCGCGAGCTGCTCGCGGCATATCGGCGCGCACCGCGAGGATCGTCCGCGACCTGGGACGAGGCGTGGCGAGCCCGCGCCCGATCGCCGCGCGTTGCCCTTCTGCGCGAAGCGATGCGCCCCGCCGCGACGACCGATCAGTGGCGCGAGCTCGAGGGCGATCCGGCCGAGGCGCTCGACGGCCTCACCCGTCTCGACCTCGCCGGCCCGCGCGAAGAGGCCGGCGCGATCGCGCTCCAGCATGCGCGAGGTCCTCGACACGCCGGGCACGACCGCCGCGCTGGTCACGCCGGACCGCCAGCTTGCCCGCCGGGTCGCGGCCGAGCTCGGGCGCTGGAACGTCGCGGTCGACGATTCCGCCGGCACGCCCCTGGGCGAGACGCCGGCCGGCGCGTTTCCTGCGCCTGCTCGGCGAAGCCGCGCTGGAGCGCCTCGCGCCCGTGCCGCTGCTGGCGCTCCTGAAGCATCCCTTCGCCGCCGCCGGGCTCGACCGCGCGACGTTCCGCGCCCTGGTGCGCCGGCTCGAGCGAATCGTGCTGCGCGGGCCCTCGCCCCGGCCGAAGGCTTCGACGGCCTGCGCAACGCGCTGCCGGAACACGCCGGACAGCCGCATGGCCTCGCCGATTTCATCGACCGGCTCGAAGGCCGTCTGGGCGACTTCCTCGACGCCATGTCCGCAGCAGACGATCGCTCTCGAGCGCGCTCGTCGCGCAAGCCACATCGCCGCCGCCGAGGCCCTGGCCGCGACCGACAACGGCCCGGCGGCGCGGTGCTGTGGGACGGCGATGCCGGCGAGGCGGCGGCGACCTTCATCGGCGGGCTCGTCGGAGCACGCCGACACCCTGCCGCCGTTCTCACGGCGAGAGCTATCCGCATCTCTTCGAATCCCTGATGGCCGGGCAGGTCGTGCGGCCGCGCTTCGGCCGCCATCCCCGGCTCGCGATCTGGGGCCCGCTCGAAGCCCGGCTGCAGCACGCCGATCTCTTGATCCTGGGCGGGCTCAACGAGGGCACCTGGCCGCCCGAAGCCGCAGGCCGATCCCTGGATGAGCCGGCCCGATGCGCGCGAAGTTCGGCCTGCCGCGCGCATGAACGGCGGATCGGCCTCTCGGCCCATGATTTCGCCCAGGCCGCGGCGGCGCCGCAGCGTCGTGCTGACCCGCGCGCCGCAAGGTCAGACGGCCAGCCGACGCGTGCCCTCGCGCTGGCTCTCGCGGCTCGAAACCGCTCGCCGGCATAGACAGGCGCCTCGATCCGCGCGGCCTGGGCCGCCTGGCACGAGGCCCTCGACCGGCCGGCCAGAATGACGCCCCGCGCCGCCGCCGACGCCGTGCCCGCCCGTCGAGGCCCGGCCGCGCGCGCTTTCGGTGACCCAGGTCGAGACCTGGATGAGCGATCCCTACGCGCTCTATGCCGCGAAGATCCTGCGCCTCAAGCCGCTCGATCCGCTCGATGCCGATCCCGGCGCGGCCGAGCGCGGCACCTTCATCCACCAGGCGCTCGACATGTTCCTCAAGGCCCATCCGCGCGACATGCCGCGCGACGCCAGCCGAGCGGCTCGAAGCCTATGGCCGCAAGGCATTCGGCGAGGCTCCTGAGCCGGCCGTCGGTGTGGGCGTTCTGGTGGCCGCGCTTCCAGAAGGTCGTCGAACTGGTTCGTCGAGACCGAGCGCGAGCGCCGCGAGCCATCGCCTTCACCATCGGCGACCGAGATCAAGGGCACGCAAGACCTCGAGGGACCCACCGGCCCGTTCATGCTCACGGCCAAGGCCGACCGCATCGACCGGCTGCTCGACGGCGGCCTCGCGATCATCGACTACAAGACCGGCACGATGCCGACCGAAGAAGAAATGCGAGGCTGGCTATGCGCCGCAGATTCCCCTGGAGGCCGTGCTTGCGCCGAGCGGCGCCTTTCCGAGACGTGCCGCCGGAGCTCGTGCACGAGCTGGCCTTCTGGCGCCTGACCGGCGGCGAGCCGGCCGGCGAGATCTGCCAGATCCCGTCGGAGGACATCGACGCGCTGGCGGACCAGGCGCTGAACGGCGTTCTCGGCGCTGGTCGCCGAATTTCGACGATCCGCGCGACACCCTATCTCTCCCAGCCGCGCCCGGAATATGCCGGCTACGGCGATTATGACCACCTCGCCCGCGTCAAGGAATGGCAGGGCCGCGACGACGGCACCGGATGAGCGCGATCGCGAGCGCGCCCTCGGGCGATGCACCGAGCAGCCAGGCGCGGGCGATCGAACCCGCCGCGTCCTATCTGGGTGACGGCCTCCGCCGGCACCGGCAAGACACGCGTGCTCACGAGCCGGGTTCTGCGGCTGATGCTCGCGGGCGTCGCGCCCGGCAAGATTCTCTGCATCACCTTCACCAAGGCCGCCGCCGCCGAGATGCTCGACGCGCATTCTCGACCGGCTGGGCGAATGGGCGAGGCAGCCGGACGACACGCTCGCCGCGGATCTCGAAACCTTCTCGGCGCCATGCCCGGACGAGGCGGTGATGACCCGCGCGCGGCGGCTGTTCGCGCAGGTGCTGGATGTGCCGGGCGGCCTGCGGATCCAGACCATCCATTCCTTCTGCCAGTCGCTTCTGGCGCGGTTCCCGCTGGAGGCCGACATCTCGCCCTCCTTCTCGGCGATGGACGAGCGGACGGCCGAGGAGCTTCTGGCCGGCGCCATCGAGACGGTGCTCGGCGCGGCGCGGGACGGCGGCGACATGGAGCTCGCCTGGGCGATCCGCGAGATCTCGTCGCATGTCACGGAAAACGTGTTTCAGCGAGCTGGTTTCCTCCGTCGCCGGCGAGCGGCGGACGCTCTCCCGGCTCATCCACCGGCACGGCGGAATCGAGGGCCTCACGGCGGAGATGTATCGCCGTCTCGGCGTCGGCCTGACCGATACCGACCGCGACATTCTGGAGGCCGCGTCCTCCACCGGCGCGGTCGATCATGCTGGGCCTGCGGCGCGTCACCAATGCGCTGATGAACGGCAGCCAGGCGAGACAAGGACCGGGGACCGCGATCCGCAACTGGCTGGCCTCGGACGTGACCAGCCGCATCGACCGGTTTCGACGCCTATCGCGACCTTTTTCTCAAGAAAACCGACGGCGATATCCGCAAGAACCTCGCAACCAGGAAGGTGCTGGAGATCGATCCGAGTGCCGACGACGTGCTGCATGCCGAAGCCATGCGGCTCCATGCCGTCGAGGATCATCGCAAGCTGCTCAAGGTCGCGACCGCGACCGCCGCGATCTACCGGCTGGGCTGCTGCGATCCTGGACGGAATACGAGAACGCCAAGGAAAGCCATGCGGCTCCTCGACTATGACGACCTGATCGAGCGCGCCGGCACGCTGCTCGGCGATTCGGATGTCGCCGCCTGGGTGCTCTACAAGCTCGACAACGGCATCGATCATGTGCTGGTGGACGAGGCGCAGGACACCAATCCGGCCAATGGCGCGATCGTGCGGCGCTGGCTCGGACGAATTCTTCGCCGGACAGGGCGCGCAGGAGGATGGCCCGCACCGTCTTCGCGGTCGGCGACGAAAAGCAGTCGATCTTCTCGTTCCAGGGCGCGGACCCGCGAAATCTTCGAGGATACCCGCCGGCATTTCGCCGAAGCCGCGGAGAAGGCGGCGGGCCAGCCCTTCGGCGACGTGACCGCTCAACCTCTCCTTCCGCTCGACCGAGGCGGTGCTGTCCTATGTCGACGAGGTCTTCGCCGACCCCGCCGACGGCGGACGGCGTCGCCAGGGGCGGCGTCGTCCATCAGGTGCGGCGCAAGGGCCAGGCGGGGCTCGTCGAGGTCTGGCCGGCCGAGCAGCCGCCGCCGAGCGCCGGAGATCCGCCCTGGACGCCGCCACCTGGCCAGCACGCCTCGGACGAGCCGACCGTGCGCCTCGCCAACAAGATCGCGCGACAGGATCGCGTGCTGGATCGGCAAGGAGAAGCTCGACTCCAAGGACCGGCCGATCGAGCCCGGCGACATCATGGTTCTGGTGCGCCGGCGCAACGAATTCGTCGATGCGCTGGTGAACGCGCTGAAGCGCCGCGGCGTGCCGGTTTCCGGCACCGACCGCATGGTCCTGACCGATCAGCTCGCGGTGATGGACCTGATCGCGCTCGGGCGGTTCATGCTGCTGCCCGAAGACGACCTGACGCTTGCCGTCGTGCTCAAATGCCCGCTGATCGGACTGTCCGAGAACGACCTCTTCGCCCTCGCCCATCGCGCGCGACGAGCACGCTCTGGCAGGAGCTCACCATGCGGCGGATGGAGCGACCGGCCTTCGAGGCGGCCCATGGCTATCTGATCGATCTTCTCGCCATGGCGGATTTCGTGCCGCCCTTCGAGTTCTTCTCCCATGTGCTCGGCGCGCTGGACGGCCGGCGCAGGCTCGTCGCGCGGCTCGGCCACGAGGTCGAACGATCCGATCGACGAGTTCCTCGAGCCTCGCCTTTGCCTATCGAGCGGCTGCATCCGCCCTCGCTGGAAGGCTTTCTCCATTGGGTCGAGGCCGGCGACGGCGACATCAAGCGCGACCTGGAGCAGGGCCGCAACGAGGTACGGGTCATGACGGTGCACGGCGCCAAGGGCCTCGAGGCGCCGATCGTGATCCTGCCCGATACCTGCCAGGTTCCGCGCGACCGCTCGCGGTTGCTTGATTTGCCGAAAAACGGCGACGATCCGATCCCGTCATGTTCGTCTGGCCGGTCCGCAGCGCCAATGAGGCCGGGATCGTGGCCGATGCCCGCCGGGCCGCCCGCACCGCCGCCGAGCGTGAATACCGCCGCCTGCTCTATGTCGCCCTCACTCGCGCCCAGGACCGGCTCTATGTCGCCGGCTGGGAGACCCGCCAGGGATCGGGTCGCGACACCGGCTGCTGGTACGACCATCTCGCCGCCACGGCGGTGGATATGGCGGAGTTCCGAAACCATCGACTCCGCCGACGGCACGACGTTCCTGCAATACAAAACCACCAGGAGGCGGAGCCCGAAAAAGCCGCGAACGCGAAGCCGAGACACCGGAAGCCGCGCCGCTGCCCGGACTGGGCCGCACAGCCGGCCCCGCCCGAATCCCGGCCGCCCGATCCCCTGGCGCCGTCGCGCGCCGAGGGCGAGGAGCAGCCGGCCCTGAGCCCGTTGCAGGACGTCCGACAATCGCGGCGCTCAAGCGCGGCCGACTGGCCCATACGCTTCTCCAGCGCCTGCCCGATCTGCCGCCGGGAGGCGCGCCGCGAGGCGGCGCTCCGCTATCTCTCGAGGCCGGCCCACGGGCTCGACGAGGCTGCCGTTCAGGCGCTTGCCGACGAGGTGATGGCCGTCCTCGACCACCGGGATTTCGCGCCCCTATTCGGCCACCGGCAGCCGCGCCGAGGTACCGGTCGCGGGCGTGATCGGCGAGCAGGTCGATCTCGGGCCAGATCGACCGGCTGAGGGTAGCCGACGACGCGGTCTGGATCATCGATTACAAGACCAACCGCCCGCCGCCCACGACGATCGACGAGGTTCCGGCCGGTTATCTCGGCCAGATGGCGGCCTATCGCGCGCTTCTTGCCCAAATCTACCCCGGCCGGCCGATCCGTGCGGCGCTGCTCTGGACCGTGGAGGTGCGTCTCCTGGAGCTTCCCGCGGCCCTTCTCGACGCCCACGCGCCCGGCCAATCGGCGCCGGCCCGCCATGCGCGCAAGGCATGACGACCTTGCCTTGACGGTCGGGAGTCCGCTCCCTACATTTCAGCAACAAGATCGACCGAAAATTTCGCGTGCGGAAAGGGCCTTTCATGAGCAGCAAGCCGGTTACCGACGACAGCTTCCAGGACGACGTCCTCAACGCCAAGGGCGCGGTTCTGGTGGATTTCTGGGCCGAATGGTGCGGCCCCTGCCGTCAGATCGGCCCCGCGCTGGAGGAAATCGCCACCGAGATGGGCGGCAAGCTCACCGTCGCCAAGGTCAATGTGGACGACAATCCGGTCACGCCCTCGCAATACGGCGTGCGCGGGATTCCGACCATGCTCCTGTTCGAGGACGGCGAATTGCGCGCCATGAAGGTCGGCGCCATGCCGAAGAGCAAGATCGTCGAGTGGATCAACTCCTCGGTGTCGGAGGCCTCGCGCAGCAGCGCCTCGGCCTGACGAAACTCGGGTTTTTCAATTTATCGCCGTCATCGCGAGGCGGGCAGCGCCTTGGCGATCCCCACAGCCTGGATTGCCGCGCTCCCGTTGGTCGTTCGCAATGACAACCGAGGGCCCCTCCGCCTAGAATGGCCCCAAGTGATCTAAGAAAGTCGCGTGGGGGACATGGCCAGGAATATCGAAACACCCGTGCTGATCGTCGGCGGCGGGCCGGTCGGGCCTGTCCCTCGCGATGGATCTCGCCTGGCGCGGGATCGAGGTCACCGTCGCCGAGCGCCGGCCGGCCGGCGAGCCGCCGAGCGTCAAATGCAATCACACCTCGTCGCGCTCGATGGAAATCTTCCGGCGGCTGGGGTCTCGCCGACAAGGTCCGCCGCGCGGGCCTGCCGGACGATTATCCCGAACGACGTGGTCTTCCGGACCCGCGCCACCGGCTATGAGCTGACCCGCATTCACATCCCCTGCCGCCGCGACCGCTTCACCGACACCTCCGGCCCCGACGGCTGGTGGCCGACGCCGGAGCCGCCGCACCGGATCAACCAGCTGTTCCTGGAGCCGGTCCTGTTCGCCCATGCCGCCTCGATGAAGGGCCTGACCATCCTCAACCGCCTGAATGTCGAGACCGTCGCCCAGGATGACGACGGCGTTACCGCCACGGCGTCAAGTCTCGACACCGGCGAGGCCGTGACGATCCGCAGCCGCTATCTCATCGGCTGCGACGGCGGCCCGTCGACGGTGCGCAAGGCGATCGACGCACGGCTCGAGGGCGACGACGTCATCCAGCGGGTGCAATCGAGCTATGTCCGCGCGCCGAAGCTCCTCGGCCTCATCCGCGGCAAGCGCGCCTGGATGAGCTATCTCTACAACCCCGTCCGCGCCGGCAATCTGATCGCCATCGACGGCAAGGAAACCTGGCTCATCCACAACTACCTGCTGCCCGGACGAGGCGGACTTCGATTCGGTCGACCGCGACCAATGCATCCGCACACTCTTGGGCGTCGGCGAGGATTTCGATTTCGAGGTTCTCGGCAAGGAAGACTGGATCGGCCGCCGTCTGGTCGCCGACAAGTTCCGCGAGGGCCGGGTCTTCCTGTGCGGCGATTCGGCCCATCTCTGGGTGCCCTATGCGGGCTACGGCATGAATGCCGGGATCGCGGATGCGATGAACCTGTCCTGGCTGCTGGCCGCCCATCTCAAGGGCTGGGCGCCCGAAGGGATTCTCGACGCCTACGAGCGCGAGCGCCAGCCGATCACCGATCAGGTCTCCCGCTTCGCCATGCGCCACGCCGAAGGCGCGATCCGCGAGCGCACCTCGGTCCCGCCGGAGCTCGAGGATGACAGCCCCGAAGGCGACGCGGCGCGTAAGGCCGTCGGCGAAGAGGCTTACAAGCTGCATGTCCAGCAATTCGCCTGCGCCGGGCTCAATTACGGCTATTTCTACGACAACTCGCCGATCATCGCCTATGACGGCGAGGCCGCGCCCGGCTACACCATGTATGACTACACGCCCTCGACGGTCCCCGGCTGCCGTACGCCGCATATCTGGCTCGACGACGGCCGCTCGCTCTACGACGCGATGGGGCCGGACTACACCTTGCTGCGGTTCGATCCTGCGATCGATGTCTCGGCCCTTAAGGAGGCGGCAAAGCAGCGCGAGGTGCCCTTGGCCGTTCTCGACATCTCCGGTCCCCTGCCCGAGCCCTACACGACCAAGCTCGTGCTCGAGCCGCCCCGACCAGCACGTCGCCTGGCGCGGTGACACTGTCCCGGCCGATGCCCTCGGCCTGATCGATCTCGTGCGCGGCGCAGCGATGCGGTAGGCTTGGCCATGGCCCCGCGCAAGCCGAGGAAATCGAGCCCCAAGCCGAAGAAGCCGGTCTCCTTCGCGAGCGATCTCCTGCCCGGTTTCGAACGGGTCCGCCGGATCGCCTTCGCGATGGATCTGCCCGATATCGAGGAAGGCTCGTGGTACGGCACGCCCGGCATCAATATCGACGGCCAGGGCCTTCTCCGCATGAAGGATGCCAACTCGTTCGCCGTGCTCTGCCCGCTGGAGCTCAAGGAAATGCTGATGGCGGCCGCGCCGGACGTCTATTTCGAGACCGACCATTATAAGGGTTATGACGGCTTCCTCGTCCGACTCTCGGCCGCGAGCGACGACGACATCCGCCAGCGCATCGAGACGGCCTGGACCATGCGCAAGGAAAAGAAAGTCCGCTCCCGGCGGGCGGGCGGGAAACGAGGATAAGCGCTTTGCCGATAATGCTTCCCTTCTCCCCTGGCGGGAGAAGGATACGAAGGCTTGGTGAGGGCACATTTCTGCTTCGTTCAAAAATGAAAAGGGCCGCCCCCGATTGGGGACGGCCCTTGCATTGTCGGCTTTCGGCCCTCGTGTGGGCCGGGAGTCGCCTCAGGCGGAGAGAGCCTCCGCGGCGACGATCCAGGTCCGGGCACCCGAAGGCCTTAGATGACAATGAGACACTGGATCACCTCCTTTCCGTTGTTGAAACCTGCCCCCAATATGAGGCCAACCGCCGGCCGCAACAAGATCTTTTGGACCATCCACCGTCATCGCGAGGCGCGCCAGCGCCGCAGCGATCCAGGCAGGCTGGATTGCCGCGCCCCTTTGGGGCTCGCAATGACACCAACCTAATCAAAAACGCGTTAGGGTCTGTACTCAATAGCCGTCATCCCGGAAGCCGGTTTGCCCGAAATCTTTGATTTCGTTGGCAAACCGAGCTGTGCCGGGATCGCATTGTCACGAGCCTGAGCCCCTGACCTGGATCCCGGATTGCAAGGCTCGCATGCCGAAAAACCTGCGGTTTTCGGGCTCGCCTAACATCCGGGATGACTACGGAAGTACTTGTGGGTACAGACCCTAGAACAGGATCGACGGCAGGAACGCGCCGCGCGGCTCGTTGTAGAGGCCCATGGTCATCAGGTTCATCGGCTGCATGACGCGCATGCCGTTCGCGAGGCACCAGCGCATGACGTCGGCATTGCGGGTCGGCAGCAGGAAGCCGGGATGCTCCAATTCCGGCGTGGCGGCGATCAGCGCCTTCAAGGCATCGTTATCGGTCGCGATCGCCGAGCCGAAGAACGCGATCGAGGTCGCATAGCCGACGATCTCGCCGTTGCGCTCCACCACCGAGGCCGTGCCCTGGTCGATCGCGTCGATGAGATCCTGGTTGCGACGATAGCCGTGCAGCCGTTCATGGAGGGCGTTGCAGGCCGGGATGTCCTTCTTGGTCGCCTTGCGGACCTTGAAGCCGGGAAGCTGGCGGTTGAGCGGGGGCCCGAGGATCGCCGACAGAGGCTCGCGCACGTCGAAGCCGAGCTTGGTGTAGAGCGAGAGCGAGCGGTTATGGAACGACGCCTGGACCAGCCGGATGCTCGCCGCGCCGAGCTTCGCCGACTCGTCCATGACATCCTCCATGAGCGCCCGGCCAATCGCCTTGTTCTGGACATTGGGATCCACCGTGATCGGCCCGACCCCGTGAACCGGATCGACCTTGCTCATGAAATTGCTGCCGACCACCCGCCCGTCGAGCTCGGCGACGACGCCGTAATAGACGTCCGGCCGGCCGATCATCATCGAGACCATGCCTATGCCCGCGTCGGCGGACGGGAAATCGGGCGGAAAGCCGTGGGTGTCGTTGATCACCGCGAACGCCTCGTAACAAATGGTGCCGACCGCCGCAGCGTCGTCGGGCCGGGGCGGGCGGAGCTTGACCTTGTTCGTTTTCGCCGTTGCTTTGGCCTTCGTGGGCCTAGCCGATTTCTTGGCGGCGGATGGTGTCTTGCCCTTGTTGGCTTGCGTGGCCGGGCGAGATTTCGACGTGGATTTTGATGCGGTCTTCGACGCCATGAGGATTCCCCCTGATGATCAGCGGCGCGAGCGCGGTGCTTCCCGCACGGCGCAGCCGGCGAAAACGACTATCGCTGGCCGGAGTGTTTTTCAAACGAAATCGCGATCGCTGCAGCGTCGCGTAATTCACTCATGCGTGATGTCGTGCTCGCGGGCGACGATATCGCGCTCGGTAAAGAGATAGTCCCGGAGCTCTTTTTCGAAGTCCGTGCTGTTGCGGCGGAGCCATTCCAGGATCATCGAGGCGTGTTCCATCTCCTCGCGCATATTGTGAAGAAGGATACCGCGGAGCGCTTTGTCGTCGCAATCGTCGGCGCGCTGGCGGTACCAGTCGACGGCTTCCAGTTCCTCGATCAGCGACACGATCGCCTGATGCAGGGCCAGTGTTTCATCGGTCAACCGCTCGCGCGGGGCATGTAATTCTTCGCTCGACATTCTTCTTCCTTGAACGTTTTTCGAATCGTAAGGGCGGAAAAGCCGTGAGCTTGCCGAGGCGCACGCCCGCGATCAATGCGCTCGATCAAGGCCAGAACATGGCCGGCGAGATAGAGCGAGCCGCATATCAGAATGACGGGCTCGCCCGTCATGGCGCTCAGCGCGGCGTCGATGCTCATTGCCGGCTCGGCCGGAATGCCGGCGGCCTTGGCTGCGGCAACGACGTCTTCGGCCGGGCGGCTGGCGTCTTCGCCGGGGATCGCGACGCCTGTCGAGGTCCGTCGACGTAAGGCGCGAGGACGGCGAGGAAGGACGCGGGATCCTTGGTCTTGAGCATCCCCATGATGAGATGGACCGGCCTGTCGGGCGCTGCGCTTGCGCCGGCTTCCAATGCGCGCGGCGAGGACTTCGGCCGCGCCAACATTATGGCCGCCGTCGAGCCAGAGCTCCGCGCCCTTGGGCAGAAGGCGGTCCAGCGGAGCCGCCCGTGAGGCGCTGCATCCGGGCGGGCCATTCGGCATGGGCGACGCCCTCGGCAAACGCATCGTGGTTCAAGGTGAAACCCTTCACCGCCCGGGCGGTGGCGATGGCGACGCCGGCATTGCCGATCTGGTGCGGGCCGACGAGGGACGGCGGCGGCAGGGTAAATTCATCGCGGTTATCGCGATAGAGGAGGCCGCCTTCGCGGTCGGCTCCACATGGAACGCCTTGCCCTGCTCGATCACCGGCGCGTCGAGCTCTTGCGCGCGTTCGAGAATGGTCTTGCGGGCGTCCTCGGGCTGGGCGCTCAGGATCAGGGGCACGCCGGGCTTGATGATGCCGGCTTTCTCCCGCGCGATACCGGCGATTTCGGATCCGAACCAGTCGGCATGATCGAGACTGATCGGGCGTGATGACGGTCGCGGCGGGTTTTTCGATCACATTGGTCGCGTCGAACCGGCCGCCGAGGCCGACTTCCAGCAGGCAGATATCGGCGGGATCGCGAGAGAAGGCGAGGAACGCGGCCGCCGTGGTGATCTCGAATTCGGTGATCGGCTCGCCCTTATTGGCGGCTTCGACTTCCTCGAACACCTGGACCAGCGCGGGCTCGGAGATCAGCCGGTCGAAAGGCGGATGCGCTCATGGAAGCGGACCAGATGGGGCGAGGTATAGACCTGGGTCTTGTAGCCCGCCGGCCTCATAGATCGCGCGCAGAAACGCGACGACCGAGCCCTTGCCGTTAGTGCCCGCGACATGGATGACGGGCGGGAATTTGCGCTCGGGATTGTCGAGGGCGTCGAGGAGGCGCTGGATGCGGTCCAACGCGAGATCGATTCGGCGCGGATGCAAGCGCCTGAGGCGCTCGAGAACGGTGTCGCTTTTCGCCAAGGGACGTGATCAGGGATTGGCTTGGGCGGCGGATTTGCGGGCCGCGACCTTGGGCGTCATCTCTTCCAGCCGCTGATGCGACAGGAGCAGCACCTCGCCCGAATCCGGCAGCTTGTCGAGAAGCAGCCCGATGATGCGGATCAGCGCCTCGCGCAAGCGTGTGCCGGTGGACCACGAGATCGATCATGCCGTGGTCATAGAGATATTCGGCGCGCTGGAAGCCCTCGGGCAGCTTCTCGCGGATCGTGCTCTCGATCACGCGCGGGCCGGTGAAGGCGATGAGCGCGCCGGGCTCCGCCAGGGTCACGTCGCCGAGCATGGCGAAGGAGGCGGTGACGCCGCCGGTCGTCGGATCGGTCAGGACCACGATATAGGGCAGGCCCGCCTCGCGCAGCATCTCGACCGCGACCGTCGTGCGCGGCATCTGCATCAGGGAGAGGATGCCTTCCTGCATCCGCGCGCCGCCCGCCGCGGTGAACACGATCAGCGGCTTGTTCTCCTTGACCGCCTTCTTGGCGGCGGCAAGCAAGCGCCTCGCCCGCCGCGATGCCCATGGAGCCGCCGAGGAAGCTGAAATCCTGCACCGCGATCACGACCGGGAAGCCGCCGAGCTTGCCGCAGGCGACCGAGACCGCGTCATGCGCGCCGGTGCGGGCACGGCTTTCGTTCAGCCGGTCGGTGTATTTCTTGCTGTCCTTGAATTTGAGCGGATCGTCGGGAACCGCGGGCAGGCTCATCTGGCGATAGCTGCCTTGTCGAACAGGGCCTCGAAGCGCTCCAGCGCGCCGATCCGCTCGTGATATTGGCAGTGCGAGCAGACCTTCTGGTTGGCGGTGAATTCCTTATGGAAGATCATCTGCCCGCATTGCGGACATTTGTACCACAGGTTATCGGGGGTATCCTTGCGATCTCGGAGCACCGCGCGCACTTTCGGGCGCACGTAATTGGTCAGCCAATTCATCCCTCAATCTCCGGAAACCACGCCACGGTCACAAGACTCAAGCATCTGACTAATCTAGCAAAATTTTCGCCGATCGACGCTATCCCCTGCGCCAGATCGCGCACCAGACCGGTGATCTTGTCGAGCTGCTGAGGATTGAATTTTCCTGATTCGTCAAGGCCTTGGCCGATGAGATCGACGATCGCCGAGCCCACGACCACGCCGTCAGCAATCCGCGCCACGGCGGCCGCCTGATCGGGCCGGCGGATGCCGAATCCGACGACGACGGGAATTTCCGACTGTCCCCGCAACCAGGAGACATGGGCCTCCACCTTGGCCATATCCGGCGCCGCCGCCCCGGTCACGCCGGTGATCGAGACGTAATAGAGAAAGCCGCCGGCGCGTTCGAGGATCTTCGGCAAACGCGCCTCGTCGGTGGTCGGCGTCGCGAGATGGATGACCCTGAGATTGGCCGCATCGGCTAGCGCGCAAACCTCGGCGTTCTCCTCGGGCGGCAAATCGACGAGGATCATGCCGTCGATCCCGGCCGCCGCCGCATCGGTCATGAACTTGTCGGGGCCGTAGGAATGGATCGGGTTGAAATAGCCCATCAGCACCAGCGGCGTCTCGGGATGGGCCTCGCGGAAGGCTTTGGCCATGGCGAGGGTGTGGCGCATCTTCTGGCCGGCCTTGAGCGCGCGCAGCCCCGCCGCCTGGATCGCCGGTCCGTCGGCCATGGGGTCGGTGAAGGGCATGCCGAGCTCGACGATATCGGCGCCGGAATCGGGCAAACTGAGCAGGATCTTGAGCGAAGTTTCGTAATCCGGGTCGCCCGCGGAGATAAACGTGATCAACGCGGCGCGTTTTTCCTCGTTCAATCGTTCGAAACAGGCCTCGATCCGTCCTTTTTTCGAAAGAACGCTCATAATTCGACGCCCAACCGCTCGGCAACGGTGAAGATGTCCTTGTCGCCGCGGCCGCAAAGGTTAACGACCAGCAGATGGTCGCCGGGCAGCTTCGGGGCGATCCGCGCGACATGGGCCAGCGCATGGGACGGCTCCAACGCGGGAATAATTCCCTCGAGCCGGGTGCAGAGCTGGAACGCCGCCAAGGCGTCCTCGTCGGTCGCCGAAACATAAGTGACGCGGCCGGATTCCTTGAGCCAGGAATGCTCCGGCCCGATGCCCGGATAGTCGAGGCCGGCCGAGATCGATTCCGCCTCCAGGATCTGCCCGTCGTCATCCTGCAGCAGATAGGTCTTGTTGCCGTGAAGGACGCCGGGCCGCCCGCCGGTGAGGCTTGCCGCGTGCTTGCCGGTCTCGATGCCGTGGCCCGCCGCTTCGACGCCGTACATCTTCACCTCGGGATCGTCGAGGAAGGGGTGGAACAGGCCCATGGCGTTCGAGCCGCCGCCGATACAGGCGACGAGGCTATCCGGCAGACGGCCTTCCGCCTCCATGATCTGCTCGCGGGTCTCGCGGCCGATCACGCGACTGGAAATCGCGCACCATCTCCGGATAGGGATGCGGCCCCGCGACCGTGCCGATCAGGTAATAGGTCGAGTCCACATTGGTGACCCAGTCCCGAAGCGCCTCGTTCATCGCGTCCTTCAAGGTCCGCGAGCCGGATTTGACCGGCACGACCTTCGCGCCCAAGAGCTTCATGCGGAACACGTTCGGCTGCTGCCGCGCGATATCGACCTCGCCCATATAGACAACGCATTCGAGGCCGAAACGGGCCGCCACCGTCGCCGTCGCCACGCCGTGCTGGCCCGCGCCGGTTTCGGCGATGATGCGCTTCTTGCCCATGGCCTGGGCGACCAGAATCTGGCCGATGCAGTTGTTGATCTTGTGGGAGCCGGTGTGATTGAGCTCCTCGCGCTTGAAATAGATCTTGGCGCCGCCGAAATGCTCGGTCAGCCGTTCCGCGAAATACAAGGGGCTCGGCCGGCCGATATAATGCTTGGCGAGATCGTCCATCCGGGCCTTGAAGGCGGGATCGGTCTTGGCGGCGTGATAGGCCTTCTCGACGTCGAGGATGAGCGGCATCAAGCGTTTCGGCGACATAACGGCCGCCGAAGACGCCGAATTTGC
Organism: uncultured Alphaproteobacteria bacterium; assembly: GCA_963732795.1. Lineage (GTDB taxonomy): Bacteria > Pseudomonadota > Alphaproteobacteria > CAVTAV01 > CAVTAV01 > CAVTAV01. The sequence continues at coordinate 195,031 of CAVTAV010000006.1, forward strand.
CGTGCTCGTCCGGTCCCGGCCCGGAAGGTATTTGGTCTCGCCTGGCTCACGATTCTCCGCCTGCCCTAGAGCGCCCGGACGGCGTCCAGAAACGCCGCGATGCGCTCGGGACTTTTCTTGCCCGGCGCGGTCTCGACGCCGGACGATACATCCACCACTTTGGCCCCGCTTATTGCCACGGCTTCGGCCACATTGCCAGCGTTTAACCCGCCCGAGAGCATCCAGGGCCGGGCCGAGGCGAAGCCCTTCATCAGCGACCAGTCGAAGCTCCGGCCGGTGCCGCCGGGGAGCGCGTCCTTGGACGTCTCGATCGGCTTGGTGTCGAACAGCAGCCGATCGACCGCCGAGGCATAGCGCGCCGCCGACGCGACATCCTGGTCGTGCCGACCTTGATCGCCTTGATGACCTTGAGCCCGGTGCGCCCCGCGATCGCCGAGGCCCGCTCCGGCGATTCCGAGCCGTGAAGCTGGATGATCGCGAGCTTGACCGCACCCGTCACCGCGTCGATCTCTGCATCGCTCGGATCGACCATGACGGCGACGGCTTCGACATGGCCCGGCAACAGCGCGGCCAGCGCCGCCGCATCCGCCCGACCGGATGCTCCTCGGCGAGGGCGGATAGAAATTGAACCCGACATAGCGCGCCCCGCCCCTCACCGCGGCCATCACCGCGGCAGGGTCCTTCAGCCCGCAAATCTTTGCTTCGACTGGCATTTTTCCGCGTCCCGCCCTCGATATGGAGCGACGGCATAGCAGGGAACCGCGAGCCGCCCGCAAGTACGCAAGGATTCTTGTGCCTCCCGGCGTCCCGCGATAGGTTGAGTCGCGCACCGATGATACAGAACCGAAACAACACATCGCATTCAACGCATTGGAGGGGGCAATGGCCGGAAAAATCATGGTTCGAGCTTGACCGGCGGGGCTTCGTCGCCGGCACGGCGCGCGTCGCCGGCGCGTCGGTCCTAGCCGCGAGCCTTCCGATGAGCGCCGCTTTCGCCCTCGAGTCCTTCGAGCAGGGGCCGGTGGTCGAGACCAGCTACGGCAAGCTCCGGGGCCTCGTCGACCGCGACGTCAATGTCTTTCGCGGCATCCGTTACGGCGCCGATACGAGCGGCTTGAACCGCTTCCTCGCGCCCAAGGCGCCGCCGAGCTGGACCGGCATCGCCGAGGCCTTCCAGTTCGGCCCGATCGCGCCGCAATTCGATCCCGACAAGCCGCGTCAGAAGCAATCCGTTCTTTCCGATCGAGCCGCCCAACATCCCCGAGAACGAGGATTGCCTGCGGCTCAACGTCTATTCGACCAGCCTCGACCGCAACGCCAAGAAGCCGGTGATGGTGTGGTATCACGGCGGCGGCTTCACCTCGGGCGCGGCCTCGATGCCGATGTATCACGCCGAGAACCTGGCGCGGAAAGGCGACGTGGTGGTGGTCACCATCAATCACCGCCTCAACGTCTTCGGCTTCACGAACCTGGCCGAGCTTCTCAACCGCGAATTCACCACCTCCGGCAATGCCGGGATGCTGGACGCGGTCGCCGCGCTCAAATGGGTGCATGAGAATATCGAGGGCTTCGGCGGCGACCCCGGCAACGTCACGATCTTCGGCGAATCCGGCGGCGGCGCGAAGGTCTCGATGCTCTTGGCCATGCCCGACGCCAAGGGGCTGTATCCACCGCGCCGTCATCCAGTCCGGGCCCGGTATCCGCGTCGGAAGACGCCGAGGGCGGGGCAAAAGCGGCGGAGATGCTGCTCAAGGAGCTCGACATCCCGTCGGCCTCGGCCCGCAGCATCCAGCAGGTGCCGATGGACCGGATCCTGACGGCCTATTTCGCGGTCCAGCCCAAGCTCGGCTTCGGCGGCGGCTTCGGCCCGATCGTGGACGGCGTGTCCCTGCCGCGCGAACCTTTCGCCCCGGACGCCCCGGACGTCTCGGCCACGGTGCCGATCATGATCGGGTCCAATCACGACGAAGGCACGATCTTCCTCGGCGGCGCGTTCAATGCGGAGAACCTCTATACCTATACTCTGCCCAAGCAGCTGACGGGCATGGACGAGGCCGGCCTTAAGCAGATGGCCGGCCGCGTGCGCGGCGTCGATGCCGAGAAGGTCATCAAGACCTATCGCAAGGACAATCCCAAGGCGAAGCCCTGGGAGGTCGCGGTCGCGATCCAGACCGACACGATGATGCGCATCAACAGCGTCATCATCGCGGAGCGCAAGTCCGCCCAGGGCAAAGCGCCCGCCTATATGTACCGCTTCGACCATCGCGCCGATGTGCTCGGCGGCGGCGATATGGGCGCGACCCACACGGTCGAGGTCCCCATGGTCTTCGGCACGCTCAAGAAGGTGCCCTGGATGTGGAAGGACACGGCCGAGAACCAGGCGCTGTCCGACACCATGATCAAGACCTGGTCGACCTTCGCGCGGACCGGAAACCCGAACAATGCGGACCTGCCGAACTGGCCGGCCTACGACGCCAAGTCCCGCGAGACCATGCTTCTCAATGTGAAGAGCAGCGTGGCGAAGGATCCGGGCGGGGCGGAACGGAAGCTGCTCGAACCGGCGATGGCGTAAGCCGGCATAGGCGGACGAGAATGCGGTCAGCCCAAATAGCTCGCCGTCATTGCGAGCGACCGAAGGGAGCGCGGCAATCCACGCCTGTCTGGATCGCCGCGGCGCTGCGCGCCTCGCGATGACGGAGAAATCTCTCCGTCCGTTCTTGAATCTCAGAACGGCGCCGTCGGGATCGTCGGCTCCGACCGCTGGTTCGCGGCGGCGGCTTTTTCGCGTTCTTCGCGGCGCTTGCGCATGCGGCGTTTGACGCCGGAGGCCCAGGTCAGAAGGCCGCCGCAGATCAGGCCGAGCAGGAAGGCGAGAAAGATCACGAGATAGAGCGGCAGCGAAATGTCGCCGCCGATCGGATCGAGCGACAGGGTCACCATATCGCGGTTCGCGACCGCCAGCATTACCAGCAGCAGCGCGATCGGCACGCCGATGATCCATCCCAGGATCTTCATCGAAGCATTCCCAAAGAGACGCGGCGCCCGACGGGCGCACGGATTATCTTGGATTTAGGGTCTGGGACGCAACTCGCCAAGGGCCTGAGTCGCAAGCGCTTCACCCGCGCCTATTGGCCCGATGCTTCGGCCGGCCCCGCATTGAGCCGCTCGCGCAACTCCTTGCCGGTCTTGAAGAAGGGCACGTTCTTGGCGGGCACGTTGACGGCGGCGCCGGTGCGCGGATTGCGGCCGACGCGGGCGGGGCGCTGCTTGATCGAAAAAGCGCCAAATCCCCGGAGTTCCACACGGTCTCCCCGCGCCAAGGCGGCGGCGATTTCGTCGAAGATCGTCGATACGATCCGCTCGACGTCACGCTGATACAAATGGGGATTCGCCTCCGCGAGACGGAGAATCAACTCGGATTTTATCATCGCACCCAACCCTCCCGCGAACATGTGCACTCGTCGGATCGACCTGAAATCGCGAGCCACTTCGGCGAGGCTTTATTGTCTTACCGACTAAGGGTGCCAAAGGGCAACCAGCCCGTCAAGTGTAAGTCGTTCAGGGAGAAGACTTTTTCCAAGGACCGAAGAGAGCAGACGATCGATCAGCGCCCGCGGGCGATCGACCGCGACGTCCGTCACGGGAAGGCTTTCGCTGATCTTTTTCTCCGAGGCGAGCCAGGCGCGGGCCTCGCGCTCGCCGCCCAGAGCGTCGATCAATTTGTTGTCTACGGCCTCGCGGCCGGTATAGGGCCGGCCGTCGGCGAGGCTCTTGACCTGGTCCAGAGGCAGGTTCCGCCGTTCGGCGACAAGCCCGGTGAACCAGTCGTAACCGTCATTTATCAGGTTCTGCAGGAGCTTCACGCGCATCGTCGTTCATCGGCTCATACGGATTGGGCTGGCCCTTCAGCGCTCCCGACGTCACCTGGTTCATCTTGACGCCGACCTTATCCATCAGGCCGGAGAAATCGGGCGACTGGAATCAGGGCGCCGATCGAGCCGGTGAGCGAGGTCTCGCGCGCGAAGATGTGATCGGTGCCGAGCGCCGCGATATAGGCGCCGGACGCGCCGAGCGCCCCGATCACGCCGACCACGGGCTTCTTGGCGGCGACCCGGCGGATCGCATGATAAAGCTCCTCGCTGCCGGTCACCGCGCCGCCGGGACTGTCGATTCGGAGGATCAGCGCCTTGACGCTGTCGTCCTTCGCGATCTTGTCGAGAAGCGGGAGCTCGGGCGGGTTGTCGCCGATCTCGCCGACAAGCGCGAGCCGCGCCACATGAGGGCCGACGAAGAGATTGCCGGCCCGGAACGCAAGCGCCAGGAGCAAAACCAGAAAGATGATGACGGCGCTGAATCGCCAGAACGCAACACGGCGTTTCAGCCGCCGCCGGTCAACCTGAGCGTCGACGTCGAAGGCCATGCTCAGCCTCCAAGCCTTACGGTGACAGGCATCGCCGACCGATCAGCCTTCGTCGCTGCTCTCGGCGTCATCTCCTTTGTCCTCCGCGGCATCATCCTTGGCCTCCTTCTTGGCCTTGGACTTGGACTTGGTCGTTTTGGCTTTGGTGGCTTTGGCCTTCTTAGCGGGCTTGGCGGGCTTGGCTTCTTCCTCGCCCTCACCGGCTTCAGCCTCAGCGTCGGCCTCAGGCTCAGCTCGGCGTCGGCCTCAGGCTCAGCTTTGGCCTTGGCCTTGGCCTTGGCTTTCTTGGCAGGCTTGGCTTCTTCCTCGCCCTCGTCGGCTTCCGCCTCGGCCTCGGCCTCGGCCTCAGCCTCAACCTCAGCCTCTTCCTCGTCGTCGGTCTTGGCTTCCTCGCGCGCCTTGCTGATGGCGGCACCCAGGATGTCGCCGAGGCTCGCGCCGCTGTCGGAGGAGCCGTATTGCGCCACGGCCTCCTTCTCCTCGGCGATTTCGCGCGCCTTGATGGAGAGGCCGAGCTTGCGGGAGGCCTTGTCGAAATTGGTCACCTGGGCATCGACCTTGTCGCCGACCGCGAACTTGTCCGGCCGCTGCTCCGAGCGGTCGCGGGCCAGATCGCCGCGGCGGATGAAGGCATGCAGCCCCTCGCCGACCGTGACCTCGATGCCGTTGTCCTGGACGCCGGCGACCGTGCAGGTCACGACGTCGCCCTTCTTCAGGCTGGAGACCGACTTCATCGGGTCGGCTTTGAGCTGCTTGATGCCGAGGCTGACGCGCTCCTTCTCGATATCGACATCGAGAACCACGCCTTTGACCACATCGCCCTTCTTGTAGTTCTTGATCGCCTCGTCGCCCGGTGTCTCCCAGTCGAGATCGGACAGATGGACCATGCCGTCGATGCCGTCCTCGAGGCCGACGAACAGGCCGAACTCGGTGATGTTCTTGATCTCGCCCTCGATCTGGGTGCCGACCGGATATTTCGCGGCGAAATCGGTCCAGGGATTCTCCATGCATTGCTTGAGGCCGAGGCTGATCCGGCGCTTCTTGGGATCGACGTCGAGGACCATGACCTCGACTTCCTGGCTGGTGGAGACGATCTTGCCCGGATGGACGTTCTTCTTGGTCCAGCTCATCTCGGAGACGTGCACCAGGCCCTCGACGCCCGGCTCCAGCTCCACGAAGGCGCCGTAGTCTGTGATGTTGGTGACGCGGCCGGTGAACTTCACGCCGACCGGATACTTCACCTCGACGCCTTCCCACGGATCGGCCTCGAGCTGCTTCATGCCGAGGCTGATGCGCTGGGTCTCCGGGTTCACCTTGATGACCTGGACATTGACCGTCTGGCCGATCGAAAGCGCCTCGGTGGGATGACCGACGCGCCGCCACGCGATATCCGTGACGTGCAGCAGCCCGTCGATGCCGCCGAGATCGACGAAGGCGCCGTAATCGGTGATGTTCTTGACCACGCCTTCCAGCACCTGGCCCTCTTTGAGGACCGAGATCAGCTCGGTGCGGGCCTCGGCGCGATCCTCTTCGAGCACCGCGCGGCGCGAGACCACGATATTGCCGCGCCGGCGATCCATTTTCAGGATCTGGAACGGCTGGGTGATGTTCATCAGGGGCGTGACGTCGCGCACGGGGCGGACATCGACCTGGCTTCCGGGCAGGAACGCCACGGCGCCCGAAAGATCGACCGTGAAGCCGCCCTTGACCCGGCCGAAGATCACGCCGTCGACCCGCTCGTTCTTCTCGAAGGCTTTCTCCAGATGGGTCCAGGCTTCCTCGCGGCGGGCCTTTTCGCGGCTGATCACCGCCTCGCCGTTGGCGTTTTCCATGCGGTCGAGGAACACCTCGACCTCGTCGCCGATCTTGATCTCGGAGGCGTGACCCGGCGTGGCGAAATCCTTCACGGGCACCCGGCCCTCGGACTTCAAGCCGACATCGATCACCGCCATGTCGTTTTCGATTCCGACCACCGTGCCCTTGACGACCGTGCCTTCAAGGCCGGGGGTGGCGCCGAAGCTCTCTTCCAGGAGAGCCGCAAAATCCTCTTTGGTGGGAAGCTTCTCCGCCGTAGCGGTACCCGTGCTGTTCGCCATGCTCTATCTCTACCTTTGACTATCTCTATTCATTGCCGGCCACCCGGTTGTATCCGGGGGTCTTAACCCATTTGCCTGTCGTCTCATGACTTCAGGCGCGCCGACCAAATCGCCACCGCCCGGCGCAATCGCCGCCGTCTGATGGGGATAATGGGAAACGCGCCGCGCCGCCATTGCCGTTCCGGACGGGGGCTCAGGCCCTTCGGCACCCATGGAACGGCGCGGTCATACTATGAAACAGCGCCGGAAACCAGTGCTTTTGCCTTAGCGACCACGCTGTCTATAGACAGATTCGTGGTGTCGAGCAAGTGCGCGTCCGGCGCGGGGACGGCGGGTGCGATGGGCCTTTCGGTGTCACGGCGGTCGCGATCGGCAAGGTCGGCCTTGACCGCGTCCAGAGTCAGATGGGGATGGGTAGGCTTCAATTCCTCGAAGCGCCGCCGCGCGCGCTCCTCCGGCGTGGCGGTGACGAAGATTTTCACATCCGCCTCGGGGCAGACCACCGTGCCGATGTCGCGGCCGTCCAGGACCGCGCCCTTGGCCCCGCCCGGCGGGGATTTGGCGAAGTTGCGCTGGAAGTCGAGCACGGCCTTCCGCACCTCCGGGATCGCCGCCACTTTGGAGGCCGCCTTGGCCACGATCTCGGTCCTGAGGTCGGGATTGGTCGAGATCCTCGGCTCTGAGACCGATCGCGGCAAAGATCGCCGCGGATTCAAGATCCGCGCCGCCGTCCTGCAGCACTTTCCAGGCCACCGCGCGGTAAATCAGCCCCGAGTCGAGATGAGCGAAGCCCAAGGCTTCGGCGAGCCGCTTGGCAAGCGTGCCCTTGCCCGAGGCGGCCAGCCCGTCGATCGCGACGATCATGCCGCCCCGGCCTTGACGGCCTCGAACTGCGCGCCGATCTCGGTCATCAGCCCCGCGAAGCCGGGGAAGCTGGTCGCGATCATGGCGTCGTCGTCGATTTCGATCGGGTCCTGGGCGGCGAGCCCCATAACCAGGAAGGCCATGGCGATGCGGTGATCGTCGAAGGTCTCGATCCTGACGCCGCCCTTGATCGCCTGATTGCCCCGGCCTTTGACTTCGAGGGTCTCGGGCCCCGCCTCGGCCTCGATCCCGATCGCGCCCAGCCCCGCAGCCATCGCCGCGACCCGGTCGCTTTCCTTGACCCGGAGCTCGCCGACGCCGCGCATGACCGTGGTGCCGGAGGCGGCCGCCGCCGCGACGCTCAGGATCGGATATTCGTCGATCATCGACGGCGCGCGCTCGGCCGGCACCTCGATGCCCCTCAGGGGACTCGATTTGCACCACGATATCCGCCACCGGCTCGCCGCCGAGATCGCGCTTGTTCTCGTAGGTAATGTCCGCGCCCATCTCGATCAGTGTGTCGAAATAGCCGATGCGCAGCGGATTGATGCCGATATTGCGGAGCCGGATTTCGGAGCCCGGCACCAAGAGCGCCGCCGTCACCAGGAACGCCGCCGAGGACGGATCGCCCGGCACGGCGATCTCGCGGGCGGTGAGCTCGGGCTGGCCGGTAAGCGTGATCTCGCGGCCGCCGTCCGGCAAGGCGCGGGTTTCGACCTCGGCTCCGAAATAGGTCAATAGCCGCTCGGTATGGTCGCGGCTCGCGCTCGGCTCGATGACGATGGTCTTGCCGGGCGCATTCAGGCCCGCCAAGAGGATCGCCGATTTCACCTGGGCCGACGACATCGGCATCTCGTAGCGGATCGGCATGGGCGACGCGGCGCCCGTGACCGTGACCGGCAACAGCCCGCCCGCCCGCGAGACGAAGCTTGCGCCCATCCGGCTCACGGGATCGGTGACCCGGCGCATCGGCCGGCGGCGGAGCGAGGCGTCGCCGGTGAAGGTCGCGGTGATCGGCGAGGTCGCGACCGCGCCGAGGAGCAGGCGCGAGCCGGTCCCGGAATTCCCCATATCGAGCACGTTGTCGGGCTCGCGGAAGCCGCCGACGCCGACGCCGTGGACCCGCCAGGCGCCCGGCCCGTCATGCGTCGACGCTCGCGCCGAGGGCCCGCGCCGCCTCGCCCGTGCGCAGCACGTCGTCGCCCTCGAGGAGCCCGGTAATGCGGGTCTCGCCGATGCCGAGCGCGCCGAGGATCAGGGCGCGGTGGGAGATCGACTTGTCGCCCGGAACCGTGATGTCGCCGGAGAGCGGCCGGGCGCGCGAGGAGCGAAGGGCGGTCACGAAAATCCTCTCGAATTTGAACCGGATAGCGGCTGCGCCCGTCTCTATCATACGGGGCCGCACGCCGCCATAGCGGCGCGAGACCTTGACAGGCCCGCGCCATCCGCCCAAATAGCGGCCTTGCGCGGCGGCCCTAGGCATTTGTTAGGCGCGCGAGAGTTAGCTTTTGACACGCCCGACCAATCGTGGCATTGGGGTGCGCCGAAAATTTTCATCACATTCTGGAGTGAAGTCAGTGGCGAAACCGGAATGGGGAACCAAGCGCCAATGCAGCAAATGCGGCGCTCGATTCTACGACATGGGCAATGATCCGATCGTCTGCCCGGCCTGCGGCGTCGAGCATGTTCCCGAGGTCATCCTGAAATCCCGCGCGCCTCAAATCGAGGAAGTCGCGAAACCGTCCAAGGCCCCCCCGCCGAAGAAAGAGGAAGAAACCGAGGAAATCGAGGAGGACGAGGAGGATCTCGACGTCGAGATCGACGACGACGAGGACGACTCGGTGCTCGGCGACGTCGACGAGCGGACGAGGACGAAGAGCCGGTGGCGTCCGCGACGCTCGAAGCGACGACGACTAGCGCCCGCGCCGGAGAGATCGAGCGCGGCGATAAGGCTTGATTGTCGAGGAATCGGACCCTAGGTTCCTTCCCGAAATCCCGGCAAAACGCGGCGAAAAAAGTTTCGGGGCCATAGCTCAGTTGGGAGAGCGCTTGAATGGCATTCAAGAGGTCGTCGGTTCGACTTCCGCTTGGCTCCACCAAGTCAGAGGCCGGCGGTTCATCCCGCCGGCCTTTTCGATTCGCGCGACCGGGATAGGGCGTTATACTCCCGGCCGACGATCGGAATCCTGCACAACCATCCGTCATTCCCGCGAAAGCGGGAATCCAGAATCGGCGGTCGGAACTGGATCCCCGCCTTCGCGGGGATGACGACGGAGAAATGAGCGAGTTCATGACGATACAATGCGGCTCGGGAACAGGAGCGAGGAGGATGTCCGTGCACGGACTGGCCTTTGCACTGTTGTTGGCGGCATCGGCGCTGATGACGGTGCCGGCGCTGGCCGCGGATGATGCTGCGTTCGAGGCCAAGGTCGACAAGATCCAGAAGGACGTCATCACCCTCGATTCCCATGACGATATTCCGTTCGACTGGGCGACCAAGGATGTCGATCCGGGCGTGGACGGGGACCAGCAGGACGATCTCGTCAAGATGCGGAAGGGCGGGCTCGATGTCGCGACCTTCATCGTCTATGTCGCGCAGACCAAGCGCACGCCGGAGAATTACGCCAAGGCGAAGTCCGACGCGCTCACCAAATTCGACGCCATCCATCGCATGGCCGAGACCATGTATCCCGACCGGGTGCAGATCGCCTATTCGGCCGATCAGGTGCGGAAAATCCACGATGCCGGCAAGCTCGTCGCGCTGATCGGGATCGAGAACGGCTATGTGATCGGCAAGGATCTCTCGCTGATCGCCGACTATTACAAGCGCGGCGCGCGCTACATGACCCTGACCCATTTCGGCAACAACGACATCGGCGACTCCTCGATCCCGCGCCCCGATCTCGGCGACAAGGGGCCGGAATGGGGCGGCTTGAGCCCGTTCGGCAAGCAAGTCGTCGCGGAAATGAACCGGGTCGGGATGCTGGTCGACGTCTCGCACACCGCCAAGACCACGACCATGCAGGCGATCGCGCTTTCGAAGGCGCCGGTGATCGCATCCCATTCGGCGGTGCGCGCGCTGTTCGATCATCCGCGCAATCTCGACGACGAGGAGATGAAGGCGCTGGCGGCCCAGGGCGGCGTGATGCAGGTGGTCGCCTACGACTCCTATCTCAAGGCCGTGCCGAGGGAGAAGAGCCAAGCGATCAAGGAGCTTCTCAACGCGCTCGGCATCAAGAGCCCGGAGCAGGTGCCGAAGCTCGACGCCAAACGCAAGGCGCAATACAAGGCCCAGATGACGGCGTTCGACGAGCGCTGGCCGCCCGCGAACGTGAAGCGGTTCGTCGACAATATCGATTACGCCGTGAAGCTGATGGGCATCGACCATGTCGGCATCGCGTCCGACTTCGGCGGCGGCGGCGGCATCGCCGGCTGGAACAGCGCCGCCGAAACCCGCAACGTCACCGCCGAGCTCGTCCGCCGCGGCTACACGGAGAAGCAGATCGCCAAGATCTGGAGCGGCAATTTCCTCCGCGTCCTCGCCCAAGCCCACGCCGTCGCCGAGAAACTGTCGGCGCAGCACTGAACAGATGAAGCGTCATCCCGGCCATTAGCCGAGCCCGAGCCTATGGCTCGGCAGCGAGGCTTATGAGCCGGGACCCAGGGTTGGACGCCTGAGCGGTGACAATGGATCCCGGATAGCTCGCTTTGCCAACGAAGGCTTACGCCTTCGGGCAAATCGGCTTCCGGGATGACAGCGAAGGGGGGCGATGCCGTGTCCAAACAGGGATTCGTTTACATCCTCGCGAGCAAGCGTCACGGGACACTTTATGTCGGCGTCACCTCGGATCTGCCCTCTCGCATTTATCAGCACAAGCATGGGCTGGCCGACGGATTCACCAAGAAATACGGCATTCATCGGCTGGTCCATTTTGAGGTATTCGAAGAAATGGCGAGCGCCATTCAGCGTGAGAAGCGGCTGAAGCGATGGAAGCGCGACTGGAAGATTGCGCTCATCGAGAAAGACAATCCGCGTTGGCTCGATCTGGCGAATACACTCTAAAACACAACCCAATCATGTCATCCCGGCCGTTAGCCGAGCCCGAGCCTATGGCTCGGTTGCGAGGCTTATGAGCCGGGATCCAGGGTCAGAGGCTCAGGACCATGACGATGGATCCCGGATAGCTCGCTTTGCCAACGAACGCTGACGCGTTCGGGCAAATCGGCTTCCGGGATGACGAATTGGGGGAGTGATGACTTGTCATCCCGTCCCCGCTTGGCCAAGATCACCCTGACTCGCCGGGGGCGTCGAGGGGGGATCATGACGGACGACATCATCGAACGGGTGCGGGCAAATCCGCGCTATCACGCTTTGGCGCGCGAGCGAAGCGTGCTGGGTGGCATCTTGAGCGCGATCGTGCTCGCGGGCTTCATCGCCTTCATTCTCATGATGGGCTTCGCGCGGCATTTCCTGGGCGAGCCCATGGTGGCGGGCAGCAGCCATCTCGATCGGTTTTCCGATCGGCTTCGGCTTCGGCGTGATCTGCATGATCTGCAGCGGATTTTACGTCTGGCGCGCGAATAAGGATTTCGACCGGCTGATCGCGGAGATCGTCAAGGAAGCCCATGCCGACGCGGAGGCCCGACAATGAGTCACGGTCCCAGTCCCGTCGCCATCTCCATGTTCGTCCTCGTGATGCTGGTCACGCTCGCCATCACCTATTGGGCGGCGCGGCGGATCAAGACGCGCAAGGACTTCTATGCCGCCGGCGGCAAGATCAGAGGCTGGCAGAACGGCCTCGCGATCTCGGGCGATTTCATGTCGGCGGCGACCGTTCTCGGCGTTACCGGGCTGATGTATTCGACCGGCTACGATTCGATGGTCTATATCCTCGGGCCGCTGGCCGGCTTTTCGGTGCTCATCTTCCTGATGGCCGAGCGCTTCCGCAATCTCGGCAAATACACCTTCACCGATGTCGCGAGCTTCCGCCTGGAGCCGGTCTCCATGAAAGCCTTCGGCGCCTGCGGCAGCCTGGTCGTCGTGATCTTTTACATGGTCGCGCAGATGGTCGGCGCGGGCGCCCTGATCGAGGTGCTGTTCAACATCCAGTACGCCTATGCCGTCATTCTCGTCGGCGTCCTGATGATCCTCTATGTGAGCCTCGGCGGCATGCTGGCGACGACCTGGGTGCAGATCGTCAAGGCGGTGCTGCTGATCTTCGCGGTGGCCGTGATCACCTTTCTGGTGCTGGCACATTTCGGCTTCAGCCTGGAGGCGATGTTCCGCACCGCGGTCGAGACGCATCCCAAGCACATGGCGATCATGGGCCCCGGGCGCGGCCGTGCCCGATCCCGTCTCCGCCGCCTCGCTCGCGATCGCGGTCAGTCTCGGCCTGATCGGCCTGCCTCATGTCCTGATGCGGTTCTTCACCGTGCCGGATGCCAAGGAAGCGCGCACCTCGATCTTCGTGACCCTGGTCATCGTATTCTGCGTTTTCTTCGCGACCTTCGTGATCGGCTACGGCGCGATCGCGATGGTGATGGGCCGGCCGGAATTCACCGCGCCCGACGGCGGTCTGATCGGCGGCTCGAACATGGCGGCGGTGCATCTCGCCGACGTCGTGGGTGGCGACGTGTTTTTCGGATTCATCTCGGCGGTGGCGTTCGCGACCATTCTCGCGGTCGTCGCCGGGCTGACCCTGGCCGGCGCGTCGGCCGTTTCTCACGATCTCTACGGCCAAGTGTTCCGCAAGGGCCAGGCGAGCGAGAAGGAGGAGGTCACGGTCTCGCGCATCGCCGCGATCTGCGTCGGCGTGGTCGCGGTCTTGCTCGGCATCGTGTTCGAGAAGCAGAACGTCGCCTTCATGGTGAGCCTCGGCGCTTTCCGTCGCGGCGGCGGCGAATTTCCCGGTGCTGATCCTCTCGATGTATTGGAAGGGGCTGACGACGCGCGGGGCCTTCATCGGCGGCTTCGCCGGGCTGATCTCTGCCATGGTGCTGGTCACGCTCGGCCCCGTGGTGTGGGTGCAGATCCTGGGCCATGCCAAACCGATCTTCCCTTATGCCTATCCGGCGCTGCATTCGATGGTGCTCGCCTTCATCTGCATCTGGTTCTTCTCCGTGACCGACCGGAGCAAACGCGCCGAGATCGACCGCGCGGGCTTCGACGCCCAGAACGTGCGCTCCCAGACCGGCATCGGCGCCGAGGGCGCGGTCACGCATTAGGAGGCCTATGACGCCCGCCCAGCAGTCCCTTCTGGACGCGATCACCGAGGTGCTCCAAGCCGACACGCGGATCGAATCCGCCTGGCTTCACGGCAGCCTCGCCCGCGATGCCGGCGACGAATGGAGCGATATCGACGTCATCGCGATCTGCGCGCCCGGCGCCGCGGAGGACGCCATCCGGCGCTATGTGAGCGAATCCCGGCGCCATCGCGCCCACGGTTTTCGCCAACGTGCTCTTTGGCCAGGTGTTGAACGTCGTCACAAGGGACTGGCGACGCTTACGACATCCTGTTCGGCGAGCGGGATATCTTCAGCCGGTTTCCCGCCATGCAGTACCGGAAACTCTTCAACAAGACCGGCGCCTCCCCGCCGGAAAATCCGACCGCCGCCGCCCGCGCCGCCCCGGCCGGCCCGGGTCAAAAACGCGATCGACGAATTCCTCCGCATTCTGGGGCTTCTTCCGATCGTGATCGGCCGCGAGGAATATGTGAACGCGCTGTCGGGCATCACCCATCTCAGGACGCAAACGATCAATCTGATGGCCGAGGAGAACGGGATAGAGCCCTGGGATCGCGGCGGGGCGCTCCATGTCAACCGGCTGATCACGCCGGAGCAGCGCGCCGAGCTCGAAAGCCTGGGCCCCATCGAGGCGACGCGGGAACTCGATCATCGAGGGCCATCTCGCCTATGCGCGCCTCTTCCTGCCCCGCGCCCGCGCCGTCGCCGAAAAGCTCGGCGTGCCCTGGCCCAAGACGTTCGAGGACGCCACCCGCGCCCATCTCGAACGGACCCTCGGCGTGACGTTCTAGGCCCGAATCCGGCCGCAATTCGGCGTCATATCCGGTGTAACGAGTTGGCAACGGCCCGCTTTTACGCTTGGCAGGGCGCCGGCGGCGTCCCATTTCTCAGTTGAGACACCCATCCCATGAGCACCACAGGGAAGAAATACCGCCCGGTCAAGGCCTATAAGGATCCGCATTTCCTGAACAGCCCGTCGGCGCGGCCGCTTGCGAATCCTGGCGGAATATTTCGAGCCGCAGCAGCGCTTCGACGAGTTGCGCGTGCGCGACACGATCGTGTTCTTCGGCTCGGCCCGGATCCTGAGCCGCGAGCAGGCCCAGCACTATGTCGATGCCGAGAAAGCGCGGGGCAAGGTCTCGGCCGACGCCCAGAAGCAGCTCGATCTCTCCCGCTATTACGAGGAAACCCGCGAGCTCGCCCGGCGGCTGACCGAATGGTCGAAGGGGCTCAAGGGCACCGACCGGCGTTTCGTCGTGTGCTCGGGCGGCGGGCCGGGGATCATGGAGGCGGCCAATCGCGGGGCGTCGGACGCGCGCGGCCAGAGCATCGGCCTCGGCATCTCGCTCCCCGCCGAGCAGCACCCGAACCCCTATATCACCCGCGAGCTCTCCTTCGAGTTCCACTATTTCTTCATGCGGAAATTCTGGTTCAGCTATCTCGCCAAGGCGATGATCGTGATGCCCGGCGGCTACGGCACGCTCGACGAATTCATGGAGGTCGTCACGCTGGTGCAGACCAAGAAGATCCGCAAACCCCTGCCGATCGTCTTCTTCGGCAAGGACTACTGGGACCGAGATCCTGAACTTCGAGCCCATGATCGAAGCCGGCACCATCAACCCGGAAGACGTGAAGCTGTTCCACTACACGGACACGGTCGACGACGCCTTCGATTACCTGACCACCCAGCTCACCCGCCACGCCCTGCATCATCCGGGCGGGAATTTATGACGAGCCTTCAGACAAGCGCGATCTGAAGCTCCCTGCCGACCGCCTTCGCGGCCTTGGCCATCGTCGCCAGAGTGACGTTGTCCACCTTCGGGTTGAGCAACCGATCGAGCTGCTGGCGACTGGTCTTCATGCGATCGGCCATGGCCGACTTGCTGAGATTCTTCTCGCTCATGGCCTGCCGGATTTGATCCGCCAGCATCTCTTTGAGCGCCCGGAGTTCCGCCTCTTCCAGAAGGCCCTGCTCGTCGAGAAACTCGTCGAAAGACTGCCCGATATGGGGATTCTTCTTCTTAGCCATGGCGATCGATGTCCTTTTGCCGTGTCAAAGCCAAATCCAGCTCACGTTTGGGCGTCTTCCGCGTCTTCTTGATGAAGCCGTGCAGCAAGACCATTTGCTGACCGCGAATCGAGAAGATCACCCGCGCGATCCGGCCGTCGGAGATATCGCTGCGGACTTCGTAAAGTCCTTGGCCCAGCGGACGGCAATAGGGCAATCCGATCGGCCAGCCGAACTCAACCTTCTGAATGTCCTTGCCGATCGTCAGCCGATCGGTCTTGTCCAAATTCAAGAGCCAATCGCGAACCGGCATTTTGCCTTTCGCGGTCTGATAGAAGACCGCGGCGATCTTCTTCAGCGGCGTCATGGCTCATATGTACCATAAATGGTACTACCGGATCAACTACCAACATTTTTCCGTATTGATCCCCTCCTGTTCTCTTTTTATTCTCAATCCCCTTCGTCATGGGGGCGTGACGGCGCGAGCGTTTTTGGGGATAGGACAAGATGGCTGACGGGAGGGATGATTTTGTGCCCGCGCCCAATGCCGAGGAGATCGCTCAGGGGGTGTGCCGGCTGTTCCGGCATATGGGGTTCGCGCCGATCATCGAATACCCGCTCGGCAACGGGCGGCGGGCGGATGTGGCGGGGATCAACCGCAAGGGGCTCATCGTGATCGCCGAGGTGAAATCCGGCCTCGCGGATTTCCGGTCGGACGGCAAATGGCCGGAATATCTGAGCTTCTGCGACTGTTTCTATTTCGCGGTCTCGGCGGGCTTCCCGCTCGACGTGCTGTCGGGCGGGGAGCCGGGGCTCGAGCGCGCCGGCATCATCGTCGCGGACCGCTTCGGCGGCACGATCCTGCGCGGGGCGCCCGAGATCAAGATGAATGCCGGCCGGCGGCGCGCCGAGACCCTGCGCTTCGCCCGCAAGGCGGCGGCCCGATTGCATCATGTGATGGATCCGGCCTTTTAGGCCCAAAAACAAAACCGCCGGGCTCATCGGCCCGGCGGCTTGCGTCTATCGCTTGCTTGGCTTGGAGCCGTCACCCGCGGTAATGGCCGCTCCACAAGCCCCCGCACAGGCATTGCGGGGGTTAAATCGTCACCGGGTCATGCCCGGCCACGTGAGGCGATGATACCACCGAACGGCCTCGCCGTCCAAGACGCCGTCAGGCATGGTTCGGCAGCAAAATTTGCGCCGGCTAGGTGTTGAGGAAGTCCTTCTTGTCGCCGTCGAGGATCAGGCAGGTGAGCCGGCCCGTGGCATAGGCGCCGGTATCGATGCCGATCCGGTTGTCGAGGATCTCGGCCTTGGGATGGATCGAATGGCCGTGCACCACGACATGCTCGTGCTCGACGGCGGAATTCAGGAAGTCGTCGCGGATCCACATCATGTCCTGGGGCTCCTGCTCCTCGGTCGCCACGCCCGGCCGGATGCCGGCATGGACGAACAGGAAGTCGCCTTCGATATGAGTAGGTCTTGAGATCATGCAGGAACGCCCAATGGCTCGGCGGCAGGCGCGACATCAGGCGGTTGCGTGCTTCCTTGAGCGCGGTCTCGTTATAGACCTTGTCGACCGCGACGCCGTAGCTCATCAGGGTCGCGTTGCCGCCATTGACGATCCAGGGCGGGCCCGAGTTTCGGGTCCTCCAGGAAACGGACCATGAAGTCCTCGTGGTTGCCCATCAGATAGATCGACTGGAAGCCCTCCAGCGGATGATTGGCCAGCATTTCGATCACGCCGCGGCTGTCATGCCCGCGATCGACATAGTCGCCGAGATAGATGACGATGTTCTCGGCCGGCGGCCGCTCGGCGGCGTCGGCGAGGATCATGTCCTGGAGCTTCTGAGAAGATCGGGCCGGCCGTGGATGTCGCCGATGGCATAGACGCGGCGCCCTTCCGGCACGCTGGACTCGCGCCGGTCGCGTTCTTTCCGTCAGTCCGAAGAAGCTTTCAAGCATCGCTACCATTCGCGGAAAGCCCATCACCCTACGCCGTGAAGGTTCCGTAATCGTTACCCCCGCTTGCCCGGCCGTCACGTCTGTAGACTCAGGAACCGGCCTGGCCGGCAACCTCGCCGAACCGGGCCCAAAGCTGCCGCCCGCCCCGATTATCGAGAATATGTGCCAGCGCCACGACGGGTCGGCGGTCGTATATCATATTAGTCTTGTCCATCAGCGCCGCAACCGCCGAATCGAGCGAAAGCGCATCACGGTAGGCCCTCGGGCTCACCATGCCGACGAAAGCGTTGGCGACGGCGACGACGCGGGCGGTGGCGAGGATCGCCTCGCCCTCAAGGCCCGCGGGCTTGCCCGAGCCGTCCCAATGCTCCTGGACCTGGCGGATGGTCTCGACCACGGGCCCGTCGAACTCGACATCGGCCAGAAGGTCGGCCGAGGCGATAATGTTCTCGCGGACGAGACCGAGCTCATCCTCGCTCAACGGGCCGGATTTGGTCAGCACCTCGCGGGGAATGAAGATCTTGCCGACATTGATCAGCGCCGCCGCGAGCTGAACGGTCTCGATCTCGACCTCGGAAAGCCCCATCTCGCGGGCGATCATCCCGGCCACGTTCGAGACCCGGATCGAATGCTCGGCGCTGTAGGGGTCGCGCTTGTCGATGATCATGATGAGCGCGGAGACGAGCGCCCGGAGGCTGCGCTCGCGCCGCTCCCGCTCGGCCACGAGCCCGGTGATGTCTTCGTGGATCATCAGCACGCCGAGCCGGTCCCGCCCGGCGACTCGCCGGGCTCCAGCGCGACCCGGATATGGTCGTATTTGACGTGTCGCGTGCCCGCCTCGCCCGGCCATTCGAAAACGCCGGTCGCGGTCTCGCCGGTCTCGATCACCGCGCGGTTGATCCTGGCCAGAGGCTCGGCCCGGGCGGGGCCCAGCACCGCGGCAAGGGTCTTGCCGTCGAGATCCTCCGAGGCGACGCCCGCCTCCTCGGCCGCGCGGGCATTGGCGAAACGATAGTGATCGTCGGCGTCCACGACAGCGATCGCGGTCGGCTGGCTGTCGGTGACGAGCTTGAGGAACGCGCTCGAGATGGGCATGGAGATCGGCGAGCCGCTCGTTCTCGGCCGCTGATCCGGGCAAGCCTGCACCGAAACCGCATGGCGCCAGACCAGGAGAAAGCCGAGCCCGGCCGCCGCGCCGAGCAACGCCAGCATGACAATGAGCCGCCAGCGCCGCGCATCGATCGCGCCGAGGGCTTCGTCGGCGTTGACGGTCCTGACCAGGGTCCAGGGCGCGCCCGTTGAGCTTGCGCCCGGTGACCAGAACATCGGTATCGGCATAGTTCCGCGCCCGCTCGAAGCCGCCGGGGAAATCGATGGCATAGCGCTCGGCGAGACCGGGCGTGTCGGCCGCCACGCATGCGCGAGAGCGGCGCGGCGCCGTCGGCAAGCGGCGAGAGGAACTCGATGCTCGCGCCGGCGCGGCGCACGAGATAGGTCTGGCCGGTCTTGGCACGTCGCCGGGCTGGGAGAGCCGGGTCCAGAGATCGGGAGCGAGCCGGCGGATGCCGACCACATAGCCGATCGGTATGGCGCTTCCCGGATCGGCCTGGACGCCGTAGATCGCCGCCGCGAAGCCGAGCGAGGCCTGGTTCTCGGGCCCGGCGAAGACATCGATGAGGCTTAGCCGTCTCGCCGCTCGCGGCACGGGCCGTGGCCAGGAGCGAGCCGTCGAGGTCGGGCATCCCGGCCGTCCCGGCCAGAAGCTTGCCCGACGCGTCGAGGATCGCGAGACCGGCGGCGTGAGGGCGCGGCGTGTTGGCAGGCAGATTGGCGTCGGGCGCGGCGACATCGAAGCCGGAGCGGAACGCGGTCGCCTTAAGCAAGGTCGCGAGATATTCCGCCGCATAGCCCGTCTCGCCGGCCTTGTCCCCGTTCGCAATGCCGGAGGTCAGCGTGGTGACATAGAGCCGGAGCGAGGTGTTCTGGGCGAGGCCCTCGATCACGCCCCGCTCGGTCGTCGAGCCAGGCCTCGACGGCGGCGGCCCGGCTGTCGGCGACGAGGCCGAGGCGGAGCTGCCATTCATAGAGCTCCCGCGAGCGCTCGGAATCGGCATAGCGCCAGATCACGACGATGCCGGTCAGCACGATCGCCGCCAGGATCAGGGCGGTGAGCCCGATGGTAAGTCTGGGGTTAAGGGCCGCGGCTCGTCCCGGATTCGCGTTCGATTTGGAAGGACCGGGCACGATCCGTCTCCTGAGAGGACTGGCTGCTGGGGCCGAGAATGCGGCTTCCGAGAGGAAGCGCCGGGCGGGGCTCCGCGTTGGCTTAAACCGTTGTTAAGTCCGCGAGCCTAAGAATTGATTAACCGTAGCGTGTTGAGGACTGCGTAAATCATGGGCGGAAACCGGCGGCTTATCGCGGCGATTCTCTGCCTTTCGGCCGCTCTGCTCGGGTCTGGCTCTCGCCCAGGCCGCGACACCCACGACCGACCGTTCGAGCCGTCCTATTTCGGCTCGACCGAGATCGAGAACGCGCGGATCGCGCCGTTCACCAAATGGACCGACATGCTGGCGCGCTACAAGGTCGAGGAGGCCGAGGACGCGAAGCCCTGCCGCGCGACGGTGATCCAGCCCTGCTTCCATGCCGATTGGCTGAAGCTGCTCGCGGGCCTCAAATCCCGGCCGGTCATGGAACAGCTCGACGTGATCAACCGCGCCATGAACCGCCATCCCTATATCACCGATCCGGTGAATTGGGGCGTGCCGGACTATTGGGCGGCGCCCGACCAGTTCCTGCGCAAGAACGGCGATTGCGAGGACTATGCGATCGCCAAATATCTCTCGCTCCGGCAACTGGGCTTCGATGCCGACCGGCTTCGTGTCGTGGTGCTGCAGGATCTCAATCTCGGCGTGCCCCATGCCGTCCTGATCGTGTTCGTGAAGGGCCAGGCGATGCTGCTCGATAACCAGATTTCCGACGTCATTCCGGCGAGCGCGGTGCATCACTACAAGCCGATCTATTCGATCAACGAGAACGCCTGGTGGCTCCACAAAGGCTAGGCGGCCAAACCTTAATGCGCGACAACGCCAAACACCTAAATTTAACCAAATTGTAAGCGCGGCCGGGCCAAAATCCGACCCGCGACGATCGGAGCAAGTCCTCTCTCGCCGGCCGGTATCGACTTCGGGGTCCGACTACCGCCGCGCGTCCGGGTCAAGTCTGGAAGACAGTTACTCGGCATGAATCAAAAGGAACAGCTTCCCAGCCAGGAGGATCTGCTTCTCGACTACGCGGAACGCCTCGCCAATCACCGGCGCGGCCGGGAAGCGGTGCATGTCAGGCTTTCCCTGCTCCAGCCGGAGCTTCGCCAGGACCATCACCTCCGGATCGCCGCCGAGACCTTCGATCCGCTGATCCGGCGCCACGAAGGCCAGCTTTTCCGGCTCAGCAACGGCGATTTCGTGATCGTCGTGAAGGGCGCGAAGCTTTCCGAGATCGACGAATACGTGCTGAAGCTGCGCTACTTCTTCCGCCAGGACCCGCTGTTCGGCCATGAGCTTCAGGACGGCGAGCCCGACCCCTTCGTCAAATGGTTCAATCTCGACAACGAATACACTTCGTTCCTGTCCGAGGTTTACGAGCTGGTCGAACGGTGGCGGGCGGTCGCGGACAATCCGCTGCCTGGCGCTGCCCGACGATGGGGAAAGCGAGTTCCCGGCGCTGCCGCCCAAACCCGCGATCGGCCCCTCGGAGCTCGCCCGCTTCGAGGCCATCCTCAGCTCGATGGACGTCGCCCCTTTCATCCAGCGCCAAGTCGCCTGTGCCGTGCACGAAGCCGGCTCGCCGCGCCCGGCCTTCTGCGACTATGTCATCTCCTTCGACGCGATCGAGCGGGCGGTCATGCCGAAGCACGACCTGAAGGCCGAACCGTGGCTGTTTCAGCGGATGCAGTCGCTGGTCAATCCGCGCATCCTGCACGAGCTCGAAGACGTGGCGCGGGGCGGCAATCTGCCGATCGGCATCAAGCTGCCGATCCACGCGGTGCTCTCGCCGCAGTTCCTCAAATTCCACCGCGAGGTCCGGCCCAAGATCGGCCGCCGGATGCTGGTCGAGATCGACGTCGCCGACGCCTTCATCAACACCAGCTCCTTCCTCTTCGCTCGCGACTTCCTGCGCGATCGCGACTACCGCATCTCCATGGGCGGGCTGACCAGCGAGACCTTCGGCCTCGTCGACCGGGAAGCGATGGATGTCGATTTCGAGAAGCTGGTGTGGTCGCAGCGCATGATGCAGCTCGCCGCCGGCCGCGGGCTCGATCAGCTTCGCGAGGCGGTCATCCGCGCCGGCGTCAACCGGGTCGTGCTCTCCGGCTGTGACTCCAAGCGCGCGCTCGAAATCGGCATGCAATGCGGCATCCGCATCTTCCAGGGCCGCTACATCACCCAGGCCCTGCACCAATTCCGCGCCCGGCCCGAAGCGGCCAGCGCGTAGTCTGTCCCCGATTTAGTCTGCCGTCATCGCGAGGCGCGAAGCGCCGCGGCGATCCAGACAGCCTGGATTGCTTCATTTCGTTCGCAATGACGGTCGTGCCTGGTTACCGCGGTGAATGCTTCGCCAGGATCCTTTGCAAGGTACGGCGGTGCATGTTGAGGCGGCGGGCGGTTTCCGAGACGTTTCGGTCGCACAGCTCGTAGACCCGCTGAATATGCTCCCAGCGCACCCGGTCGGCCGACATGGGATGGGCCGGCGGCGGCGGCTTGTCGTCCTTCTTGGCCATCAGCGCGGCCTCGATGTCGTCGGCATCGGCCGGCTTGGCCAGATAATCGACCGCGCCCACCTTGATCGCCGCGACGGCGGTCGCGATGTTGCCGTAGCCCGTCAGCATGACGACACGGCAATCCGGATGGGATTCGCGCAGCATCGGCACGAGATCGAGCCCCGAGGTCGAGCCGAGCTTCAGGTCGATCACCGCATAGTCCACCGGCTGGCTGCGGGCCAGCTCTTCGGCGTCCTCCACGCTCGCCGCGCCCATGGCCTGGAAGCCCCGGCGCTCCAAGGCGCGGCACAGCCGCTCGCGGAAGATGTCGTCGTCGTCGACCACCAAAAGCCCGCGGCCGCCTTGCGGCGTCCGGGGAGACGGATGGGATACGGTCGTTTCAGTCATCGTCATGATCTAAGCTACCTTCGAGTTTGGGGCGCGGCCAGCCGATCCGAACTTCCGCGCCGGTCCTGGTATTGGCGAAGGCGACGTCGGCACCGGTGTGCTCGAGCAAGGTCTTGGCAATGAAGATGCCGAGGCCCATCGAGGTCCCGTCGTCGTCGCGCCTGCTAGATACATAGGGTTCGCCGAGCGCGCCGAAAACCTCCGGCGAGAAGCCGGGTCCATCATCCCGGATGGTAAGCATCAGGCGGCTAGGCGTCCAGACCAGGGCGAGATCGACCTTGGTTTCGGCGAAGCGGACGGCATTGGCGACGAAATTGCCGACGCCGTGGATGATCTCCGGCAGGCGGGGGATGCTCGGCTCCTCGCCCTCGCCGTCGCCTGCGGTGACGATCTCGATATCCGGGCGCAGGGACGCATAAGGCTCGGCGATCGTCTCCATCAGGAGCCGCGCCGGCTGGCGGCCGAGCAGGGCGTCGTCGCGCTCGGCGCCCGGCTTGGTGAGCTGGGCCAGGATTTCCCGGCAGCGATCCGCCTGGGCGCGCAGCATGGCGACATCCTCGACCAGGGCCTCGGGCTCAGTGACGTCGCGTTCGAGCTCCCTTGCGATGACGGCGATGGTGCCGAGCGGCGTGCCGAGCTCATGGGCCGCCGCGGCCGCGAGGCCTCCGAGCGCAGACAATCGCTGCTCCCGGGCAAGCGCCAATTGGGTCGCGGTCAGGGCCTCGGTCATGCGCCGCGCCTCGCCTGCGATCCGCCACGCATAGGCCGCGATGAAGATCATGGTGAAGACCAAAGCGGTCCAGATTCCCGTGACATAGGGCTCGGGAAGCACCGGAGACGGCCCGCTCCAGGGCAGCGGCAAATGCACCGCGATGAGGATGCTCAGAAGCACTGCGGCGAGTCCCGCGAGGATCGCCGTCGGCCGCGCGCCGAGCGCCGTCGCCGAAATGATCACCGGCGCCACCATCAGCACCGCAAAGGGATTTTCGAGCCCGCCGGTGAGGGCGAGCACGGTCGCGAGCTGCAACAGGTCGAAGGCGAAATTGAGCGTCGCCGCCTTGGGGCCTATCCGGTGGGTCGCGGGGAATTTGACCGACAGCCAGACATTCAGAAAGCCGGAGATGGTGATCGCCAGCATCACCGGGCCGACCGGCAATTCGAAGCCGAGCCCGAGATGGACAGAGAGCACGGTGACCGCCTGGCCGGCCAGCGCGAGCCAGCGGATCACCACCAACGTCCTCAGCCGCATCGAGCCCGGCGGGAAACGTCCCTGCAGACGGCTGCGGCTCGCGGCGAGGTCGTCGGACGCCGTCACCGCCCGATCCATGCGACGCTATGCCGCAAGACGATACGGCCCTCCGATCCTGGTTTCGAGGCTGAAAACCACCCTCCGGACCAGCGGCCGCGGCGTGAGTTGCTCGGCTCGATCCGGATCATGGGGCGCGGGCTCCCTCATTCCGTGGCGCCGGCCTTTTTGAGGTCGTTGGCCACCCGCATCTTGCGGTTATCGTTGGCATAGCCGAGCGCCGTCTTGCCCGTGTAGTCCTGATGGTTGAGATCCGCCTTGGCCTCGATCAGGAGATCGACGATGTCCCTCTCGCCGAGCCGCGCGGCCTTGATGAGGGCGGTCTCACCGTTGCGGTCCTGCTCGTTGACGTCCGCCTTGAAATGCAGGAGCACCTTGACCGTGTCGGTATCGCCGTTTTCGGTCGCGATTATGAGCGCGGTCTTTCCGTCCCGGCCCGCCATATCGGGGTTCGCGCCGCCGTTATCCAACAAGATATAGACGACGCCGGAGTCACCTTTCCGGGCCGCGAGGCAAATGAAGGGCACGCCGTGCTGGTCGCGCGTATTGGCCTGGGCGCCGCTCAAAATTGCTGCTTTGACATCATACTGGTTGCTCTCGCCGATTGCCTTTTTGAGCTTGGAGGTCGGTGTGTACTGGGCAAAAGCCACGCTTGCCGAAATAGCCAAAAACACAACTAAAGAGAGTGAAATTACCGCTAATTTAGCCAATTTCTCCATTGCGTTCTCCCAGGAATTTTCTGATTCTATTCAAGAGTATAGGGTGCTTCGTCTCGGTCTCGTCAAGCGATGGCGGACCCAAAGCATCCCTTCAAGCGTACCGTTCATGCGTATATGGGCCCCGGGCCGCCCGCCGGTCTAACGGCATCGGCACCGGATTTGGAGTATCTGACATTAGGAAGGCGTTCCCTGGCCGGTCCCGGCCATCCCAATTCGCGGGCGTCGCGGCGGCCGGCGCGCGTGACGTCAGGGCGTCAGGGCGCCGGAGCGAAGTGTCATGAGCACGGGCGAGCCATTCTGGAAAACCAAACGCCTCGAGGACATGACCTCGACGGAATGGGAATCGCTGTGCGACGGCTGCGGCAAGTGCTGCCTGCACAAGCTGGAGGACGAGGATACCGGCGAGGTCAGCTACACCAATGTGGCCTGCCGCCTGCTGGATCTCGGGACTTGCAGATGCTCGCACTATGAGGAGCGCAAGCGCCTGGTGCCGGATTGCCTGATACTAACGCCCGAGGCCGTCGACCAGATGGACTGGCTGCCCGAGACCTGCGCCTACCGCCTGGTCGCGAACGGCAAGAACCTTGCATGGTGGCATCCGTTAGTCTCGGGAGACCCCGAGACAGTGCATCAAGCCGGGATTTCGGTGCGGGGACGTGCCATTTCGGAACGCCGCGCGGGAGAATTGACCCAACATCTGGTGGACTGGACATAGGATCATGGGACGGGCGAAACCACTGAATGCGCCGCGGCTGCTTCTTCGAATCGATGGGCGGCATATCCCCCTGCAGGTGCGCCGCAGCGAGCGCGCCACCCGTATCCAGCTCCGCATGGACCTGAAGAGCGGCGGCCCGGTCCTGGTCCTGCCGCGCTACGCCTCGATCGAGCGGGGCTTCGAATTCGCCCGCGACAAGCGCGCCTGGATCGGCGAGCAGATCGCGCTCCAGCCCGAATTCATTCCCTTCGAGCCCGGCGAGGTCATCCCGTTCCGCGGCCGCGACCATGCGATCCTCCATCGCAAGCGGGTCCGGCCGGCCGGCAGCCGCGCGGCGATCTGGCGCGAGCCCGGCGCGATCTATGTCACCGGCGAGGAAGAAATGGTGTCGAGTCGGGTCGAGGCCTTCCTCAAATTCGAGGCACGGAACGAGATTCTGCCGCCGCGCTCATGAGAAGGCGGAGCTGACCGGCAAGCGCATCCGCCGCATTTCGCTTCGCGATCCCAAGAGCCGCTGGGGAAGCTGCACCTCGACGGGCAACCTCTCCTTCTCCTGGCGCCTCGTCATGGCGCCGACCTTCGTGCTCGACTACGTAATCGGCCACGAGGTCGCCCATCTGACCCATATGAATCACGGAAACAATTTCTGGCGCCTCTGCGGCGAGCTCACCAGCCAGCACGATCGTGCCAGGGAATGGCTCCGCGCCAACGGCACAAGTTTGCATCGTTACGGTTAGACTGACCCGTAATTCCCGCTATTTCAGTCCCAGAAGCCGCTGGAAGAAACCGCGTTTCTTCTCTTTCTCCGGCTCGGGCGCGCCGAGACCCGCGCCGGGAAGGGGCTCGGCGGGGAGGCCGACCGAGGCGTCGGCCATGAAGCGGTGCCACATCCGGGCGGGGAGCCCGCCGCCGGTCACCCGCGCCATGGGGCTCGCATCGTCGTTGCCGACCCAGACCCCGGCGACATATTGAGCGGTGAAACCAACGAACCAGGCGTCGCGAAAATCCTGGCTGGTGCCGGTCTTGCCGGCATCCGGGCGATCGAGCGCCGCGCCGTGGCCGGTGCCGCCGTCCTCCATGACCGAGGTCAGAAGGTCGGTCATCTCGCCGACGGTGCGGTAGCCGAGTAGCTGCACGGGCTCCTGAACGGCGCTGCGATACAAAAGCCGGCCGGACCGGTCGCGGATTTCGGTGATCGCATGGGGCGAGACCGCCCGGCCCTTGTTCGCGACCACCGCATAGGCCGAGGTCAGGTCCAGGAGATGCACTTCCGACGTGCCCAGCGCGAGGCTCGGCCGGGCGACAATCGGCGTGGTGATGCCGAGCCGGCGCGCCATCTCGACGACCGATTGCCGGTCCGCCCGCTCGCCGAGCTTGACCGCGACCGTGTTGATCGATTTGGCGAAGGCCTCCCGCAGGGTCACGAGACCCCGATAGGTGCCGCCGTAATTCTGGGGCTGCCAGCCGTTCAGAATGATCGGGGAATCGCGCATTTGATCGTCCGGCGTCAGGCCCTTTTCCAGCGCGGCCAGATAGACCATCAGCTTGAACGACGAGCCCGGCTGCCGGAGCGCCTGGGTGGCCCGGTTGTACTGGCTCTTCGCATAATCGCGGCCGCCGACCATGGCGAGAATCGTGCCATCCGGCGCCATCACCACCATCGCCCCCTGGGACGCCTTCGCCGCCTTGCCGCTGGCGTCGAGAGCGGTCGTCACCGCATGCTCGGCGAGATGCTGGAGATGGGGATCGAGGCTCGTGCGGATGACGAGATCGCGGTCGGTTGCGCCGGTGTAATCGGGAAGCTCGCTCAAGACCCAATCGGTGAAATAGCGCGCCTGGTCGCCCGGCGGCTCGGCGGGGATGGCGCTTGCAAGCTTGGTCTCGGCCGTCGTCGCTTCGGGCTGCTTGATATAACCGGCCTCGACCATGTTCTGGATCACGGAACGGGCCCGCGCCACCGCGCGATCGGGGCTGGCGGTTGGCGCGTATCTCGACGGGGCCTTCAGAAGCCCGACCAGCATCGCCGATTCAGGCATGGTCAGGTCGATGGCGGAATGGCCGAAATAGCGCTCCGAGGCCGCATCCACGCCGTATGTTCCGGCGCCGAAATAGACCCGGTTCAGATAGATGGTGAGGATCTCGTCCTTGGAATACTTATGCTCCAGCCAGAGCGCGAGCATGGTCTCCTGGATCTTGCGCCGCAGCGTCCGGTCCGGCGTCAGGAACAGGTTCTTGGCAAGCTGCTGGGTGATGGTCGAGCCGCCCTCTACGATATGGCCGGCCCGAAGATCGGTGAGGGCCGCGCGCATGATGCCGAAGATATCGATGCCGAAATGATGCCGGAACCGCCGGTCCTCGGTGGCGATCAGGGCGTCGGTCAGGCTGGTCGGCAGCTTGTCGACGGTGAGCCATTTACCGGTGTAATCGCCATAGACCGCGAGCCGGGTGCCGTCATCGGCCTCGACCGTGACCATGGGCTGATGCTGCGGCCCGTTGAGCGTCGAAATGTCGGGCAGATAGGTCGCGTAATAGCCCAGGACGCCGAGCCCGAGCATCGCCGCGCCGGCGATGCCGAATAGCATCCAGCGGAACGCCTCGCGCATGACGCTGCGAGTCCTGGTCGGGCGCTTCTTGGCCATCTTCGCTTAAACCGATTTTCCGACTCTATCATCCGTCGTGCCCGGACTTGTTCCGGGCATCCACGTCTCGGCCATGTCAAAGAAAGACGCGGATACGCGAGGACAAGCCCGCGCATGACAAGCGGTCAAATATCCAGGTTCGCTACCTTCAGGGCGTTTGCCTGGATGAAGTCGCGGCGCGGCTCGACCACGTCGCCCATCAGGCGCGAGAACATCTCGTCGGCGGTGTCGACATGGACCACCTTGACCTGGAGCAGCACGCGGGCATTGGGGTCCAGGGTCGTTTCCCAGAGCTGGCTTGGATTCATCTCGCCGAGACCCTTGTAGCGCTGGATCGCGATGCCCTTCCGGCCGAAGCCGAGAACCGTGTCCAAGAGCTTGGTGGGCGACATGATCGGAACCGACTGGTCGCCTTTGACAAGCTCCGCCGGCTCGCCGTAGATGGCCTGCAACTGCGCGGCCTGACCATCGAGACGGCGCGCTTCCGCACTTTCGATCAGCGGCCGGTCGACGGTCTGGATTTCCTTCACCCCGCGCACCACGCGCTCGAACTGGAGGCCGCCATCCTCGGTCGCAATGCCTTCCCAGCCGCGGTCGGTCTCTTGCGCCAGGGCATCGAGGCGCTTGGCGACATAGGCCGCGACGCCGCTCGACTGCTCGCGGTCGCCGAGAACATCCGGGTTGAGCGCGCCCGAGATAGCGAGCTGCTCCACGAGCGAGCGAGCGTAGCGCGGCGGGATCGAATTCAGCAGCGTCCTTGTATCGCGGGCACGATCGATCACTTCGCGCAAATCCTTGCCGGCCATGGTCGTGCCGTCATGGAGCTTGAGCACGAGGTCCTTGAGGCCGGAATCGATCAGCGAATTTTCGAGCTGAGCGTCGTCCTTGAGATACATCTCGGACTTGCCGCGGGTCACCTTATAGAGCGGCGGCTGGGCGATATAGAGATGGCCCTTCTCGATCAGCTCCGGCATCTGGCGATAGAAGAAGGTCAACAAGAGCGTGCGGATATGCGCGCCGTCGACATCCGCGTCGGTCATGATGATGACCTTGTGATAGCGGAGCTTGGAGATGTCGAAATCCTCGCGGCCGATGCCGGTGCCGAGCGCGGTGATCATGGTGCCGATTTCGTTCGAGCTCAGCATCCGGTCGAACCGCGCGCGTTCCACATTCAGGATCTTGCCCCTGAGCGGCAGCACCGCCTGATACTGCCGGTCGCGCGCCTGCTTGGCCGAGCCGCCGGCGGAATCGCCCTCGACAAGGAACAACTCCGCCTTGGTGGCGTCGCGCTCCTGGCAGTCGGCGAGCTTGCCGGGAAGGCTGGAGATATCGAGCGCGCCCTTGCGCCGGGTGAGCTCTCGGGCCTTGCGGGCGGCCTCGCGCGCCGCCGCCGCCTCGACCACCTTGGAGACGATCACCCGACCTTCATTCGGGTGCTCCTCGAACCACTGGCCGAGCTTCTCGTTCAACAGGCTCTCGACCACCGGCCGGACCTCGCTGGAGACGAGCTTGTCCTTGGTCTGCGAGGAGAATTTCGGATCCGGAACCTTGACCGAGAGCACGCAGGTCAGGCCCTCTCTCGCGTCGTCGCCGGTCAGGGTCACCTTCTCTTTCTTCGCGACGCCGGATTCGGTCGCGAAGTGATTGACGGTGCGGGTAAGCGCCGCGCGGAAGCCGGCGAGATGGGTGCCGCCGTCGCGTTGCGGGATGTTGTTGGTGAAGCAGAGCACATTCTCGTGATAGCTGTTGTTCCACTGGAGCGCGGCTTCGAGCGTGATGCCCTCCTTCTCGCCGGCAACCGTAATCGGGTCGGGCGTCAGGCCCTGTTTGTTGCGGTCGATGAATTTGACGAAGGCGGTGACGCCGCCCTCGTAATGGAACTCGATATCCACGGGCTCGACATGGCGGCGGTCGGAGAGCGAGATCGTTGACCCCGGAATTGAGGAAGGCGAGCTCGCGGAGTCTGTGTTCGAGCGTTTCGAAATCGAAATCGACATTGGAGAAGGTCCCGCGCGACGGCTTGAAGCGGATCGCCGTGCCGGTCTGGCCATTCGAGTCGCCGACCACCTTCAGATCCTCCTCGGGCTCGCCGTGGCGGAAGCGCATGAAATGCTCCTTGCCGCTGCGCCAGATGCGAAGCTCCAGGGTCTCGGAAAGCGCGTTCACGACGGACACGCCGACACCGTGCAACCCGCCAGAGACCTTGTAGGAGTTCTGGTCGAATTTCCCGCCGGCATGGAGCTGGGTCATGATGACCTGGGCGGCCGACACGCCCTCCTCCTCGTGGATCTGGGTCGGAATGCCGCGGCCGTTATCAACGACCGTTACGGACCCGTCCGGATTGAGGGTGACGGTAATGGTGTCGCAATAGCCGGCCAGGGACTCGTCGATCGCGTTGTCGAGCACCTCGTAGACCATGTGATGGAGGCCCGAGCCGTCCTCGGTATCGCCGATATACATGCCCGGCCGCTTGCGCACGGCGTCCAGTCCGCGCAACACCTTGATCGATTCGGCGCCGTAGCTTTCGGCGCCTTCCTCGGCACTGCGTCGTTCGCGTTCGTCTGCCATGATTTCTTCCGTTTCCTAATCCGTCAGATCGCGGCGGCGCTCGTCACACGCCCGTCGCTCACATCGTAAAACTGCGCCCGCTCGCCGAAGCCCTCGAACAGCGCGCGGTCCGTGCCCGAAAGCCAGGCCTGAACGCCGGCGTGGCAAATCTCGTCGAACAGCGCCGCGCGCCGCTTGGCGTCGAGATGGGCCGTCACCTCGTCCAGCAGCATCAGCGCCGTCGCGCCCGATTCCAGCGCCTGGAGCCGGGCATGGGCCAGCACGATGCCGATCAGGAGCGCCTTCTGCTCCCCCGTCGAGCAGCGCTCGGCCGGCTCGCCTTTGTCGAGATGGCGAACCGCCAGATCGCTCCGATGGGGACCGAACAACGCCCGCCCTGCCTCGGCATCCTGACGCCGAGATGCGGCAAGACTTTGGCGAAACTTGTCCTCCGCCTCGGTCGCGGAAAATTCTTCGAGCCAGTCGTCGATCATGCCGGTGACGGCGAGCCCCGCCCGCGGGAAGGCGCCGGTGCCGGAATCGGCCGACATCGAAAGCCGCGCCACCGTTTCGCGGCGGCTCGCGGCGATGGCGACGCCCTGCTCCGCCATCTGCTGCTCCAGCGCGGAGAGCCAGCGCGGATCGCCGTCTTCCTCCAGGAGCCGGGTGCGCTCGCGCATGGCGCGCTCGTAGGCGCCGGTGCGCGAGGCGTGAGTTGGATCGAGCGCCAGGGTCAGCCGGTCGAGAAAGCGCCGCCGCCCCGACGGCGCTTCGGCGAAGAGCCGGTCCATCGCCGGCACCAGCCAGGTGAGCCGGATCTTCTCCGCCAGCACCTTCTGGCCCGGCGCAGGCGCGCCGTCGATCCGCACCACCCGCCGGTCGCCGATATCGTTGGCGGCAAGCGCCGAGAGATCGGAAACCGCGGCAAGCCCCGTCCCGACCTTCAAGTCGCCGTCGCGGGTCTGCAAGGTCGCGGCAAGCGCCCAGGCGCGGGTTTCCGGCTCGCCGTTGGCGCGGGTCACCTCGCCGAGGGTCGCGCCGCGCAAGCCCCGGCCGGGCGCGAGATAGGACAGCGCCTCGAGAATGTTCGTCTTACCCGCCCCATTCGGCCCGGTGAGCACGACGGGCCGCGCATCGCCCGCGAGATCGGCCTCGGCGTAATTCCGGAAGTCGCTGAGCTGCAGCCGGACGACGCCGAAGAGATCGGCGCCCGCGGGGCTCTTGGCCCGCAACGGATCGACGGGATCGGTCATGGAGGGAGACTGTCTCGCGCGCCTGCCGGTCATACCCGCATCGGCATCAGCACATAGAGCGTGCCGCTGGCCTCGGCGTCGCGAACGATCGTGGGCGCCGTCGCATCCGAGAGCTGGAACCGGGTGATGTCGCTCTCGATCTGGCTGACGATGTCGAGGATATAGCGGGCGTTGAAGCCGATCTCCATCGGCTCGGCGTCGTAGGTGACCGCCAGCTCCTCGGTCGCGCTGCCGCTGTCCGGGCTGGAGACCGAGAGCGTCATCTTGTCCTTGTCGAGGCCCATCTTCACGGCGCGCGACTTCTCCGACGAGACGGTCGAGACGCGGTCGACGGCCTCGGCGAGCTGCTTGGTATCGGCTTCGAGGAGCTTGTCGTTGGTCTCCGGGATCACCCGGGTGTAATCCGGGAAGGTGCCGTCGATCAGCTTGGAGGTCAGCACCGCGTCGGCCGGTGGTGAAGCGGATCTTGGTGTCGGAAAGCTGGATGGTGACCGGGCTGTCCGATTCCGTGATCAGCTTATAGACCTCGTTCACCGCCTTGCGCGGGATGATGACGCCGGGCATGCCCTTGGCGCCGTCGGGCGCTTCCATATCGACCCGCGCCAGGCGGTGGCCGTCGGTCGCGACGCCGCGCAGCACCTCGGCGCCGTCCGACTCCGCGACATGGAAATAGATACCCATGAGATAGTACCGGGTCTCCTCGGTCGAGATCGCGAAACGGGTGCGGTCGATCAGCTTGATCAGCGCCGAGGGCTCCAGGGTGAATTTGTGCGCCATGTCGCCGTCGGACAGCACGGGGAAGTCCTCGCGCGGCAGGCTGGCGAGCGAGAAGCGCGAGCGGCCCGAGGTGACCGCGAGCCGGCCGCCGTCCGGCTCGTGCTGGAACGCGACCTGGGACCCGTCGGGAAGCTTCCGGGCGATGTCGTAGAGCATATGGGCCGGCGCGGTGATCGCGCCCGGCTGATCGACATCGACCTCCGTGCTTTCGACCATGGTCAGATCGAGATCGGTCGCGGTGAGGCTCAGCTTGCCGTCATCGGCGTCCAGGAGCACGTTCGACAGGATCGGGATGGTGTTGCGCCGCTCGACGACGCTCTGGACATGGCCGAGGGATTTCAGGAGCGCCGCCCGTTCGATGGTGAATTTCATGGTGCCTGACTTGGTCTCTCGCTGGGTTTCTTGCAGGGTCGGGAATGCGATGCGGATGTGCTGGGTATCGGCAGGGTCGAGGGCCGAATATATAGATGTTCCCCGGGTGAAACGAGCCTAAATCTTGTGGAGTCGCCGCCCCCGTTTCAGAGCTTGGCCGGCATCGCCGCGAGGATCCGCGCGGTATGCCCCAAACGGGCGGAAATATTAGCAGATCCGCCCCTCGGCTGCACGCTTTTCAATACAAGAAAAGGTTGCGGGGAACGCCCCCTCGGAGCTCAGCCTTCGAGCATCCGGTTCAGGTGCTGGAGATCGTCCTCCAGCGAGGAGTCGATCTGGCGCAATTCGTTGATCCGCTTGACGGCGTGCATGACCGTCGTGTGATCGCGGCCGCCGAATTTGCGGCCGATCTCGGGCAGCGAACGGGTGGTCAGCTGCTTGGCCAGATACATGGCGATCTGACGCGGCCGGGCGACCGCGCGGGAGCGGCGCGCCGACAACATGTCGGAGAGCCGGAGATTGAAATAGTCGGCGACGTGGCGCTGGATATCCTCGATCGAGACGCGCCGGTCGTTGGCCCGCAACAGGTCGGTCAGGACCTCCTGGGTCATCTCCATGGTGACCGGCCGGCCGGTCGAGCGAGGCATAGGCGGTGACCCGGTTCAGCGCGCCTTCGAGCTCGCGCACATTCGACGTGATCCGGTGGGCGAGGAATTCGAGCACCCGCTCGGGCACGTCGGCATCGGCGCGCTCGGCCTTCGACTGCAGGATGCCGAGCCGGAGCTCGTAATCGGTCGGGTGGATGTCGGCGACGAGGCCCCAGCCGAGCCGCGACTTGATCCGCTCCTCGATGCCTTCAAGGTCCGACGGCGAGCGATCGGCGGAGATGATGACCTGGCGGTTGTGATCCACCAGCGCGTTGAAGGTGTGGAAGAACTCTTCCTGGGTCGTGTCCTTGTGGGCGATGAACTGCACGTCGTCGATCATCAGCACGTCGACCGAGCGGAACTGCTGCTTGAACGCCATCGTGTCCTTGTAGCGAAGCGCCCGGATGAACTGATACATGAACTTCTCGGCCGACATATAGATGACCTTGCGGTCCGGCGACTTCTCGCGGATATGCCAGGCGATCGCGTGCATCAGATGGGTCTTGCCGAGGCCGACCCCGCCATAGAGGAACAGCGGGTTGAACTTCACCGTCGCTGCTTTCCGCCACACGGCGGGCGCGCCGCATGGGCCAGCTCGTTCGACTTGCCGACGATGAAGCTCTCGAAGGTGAAGCGCGCGTCCAAGGGCGCGCCGAATTCGCTGCCCTTCCTGTCGGCATCGCGCGGCGGTTTCCGCGCTCGACGAGCCGGCCCCGGCCTGGGGCGTCCGGCGCACCGGCGCGGAGATCGTGGGCGCGCCGCGGGGCGCGACATGAATCTCGACCGACTGCGCCTGGGACATCGCCTGATGCCACAGCTCGGTCATCCGGTCGGCATAATGCGAGCGCACCCAGTCGCGCATGAAACGGGTCGGGGCGGAGAGCAGCACGCGACCGTCGCGATAGGACACGAACTCGACCGGCTTCAGCCAGCTGTTGAACGCGGCCTCGCCGTATTCGCCCTTGAGCTCGGAGCGCACCGACTGCCAGTGCTTCAGGAGCACCTCGGGCGGCACCGTGCCGGATGTCTTGCCTGGCGCGCCGGTCATTGCTGCATCCAGGGAAGGCCGGCGGCCTTCCATCCGTTGACGTGACCGCGATGGCGCTCCTCGTCGGCATCGCCCTCGAATCCGCCCGCGACGTTGTAGCAGGTCTTGTAGCCATGGCCGGTCGCGGCGATCGCGGCGTTCCGGGAACGCGCGCCGGAGCGGCAGATGAACAGCAAGGGGGCGTCCTCGGAGGCGCCGAGCGAATCGACGTCCTCGACGAAACGGTCGTTGACCGCCATCGTCGGGAAGCTCTGCCATTCGATCAAAGCGGGCTTCTTGCCGAGGGAGCTCAAATCGCACAGGCCGACATAGGACCACTCAGCCTTGGTCCGCACGTCGACCAGCGTCGCGCTCTCCTCCGTGGCGAGGATTTGCCACGCATGCTCGGGCGTTATATCTCCCGCATAGTCTGCCATCGCCTGCCTGTCTGTACCGAGGGCTGTTATCGTTATTCGCCCGTTGACTGTCGACAGCCAACTTAGTCGCATCTGGATTAAACGCTTGGCCCAGCTCCGTTAACCTTGTTTACTTTGGGGCCAAGTAAATCAAAAAAGATCCCAAAACAAAATATTCCGTACCAACCGCATTCAGTTGATCAAAAACAACTCAAATACTTCGTCGTTTGCGATGTGATCTTGCCTGCCCCCCCCGGTCTTGCAAGGTTCTCAAGGGTACCGTTCCCCACCCCCGCTTGCAAGTGGATCGCCGCCCAATCAGGAAAAATTTATCGTTAACTACGATCATGATTTCAGCACACAAGATATAGACCGCGACGACGCGATTCCCCCGAATGAGTGAAACCTTTGTGACGACGTTCCCAAGCGGCATGTCGTTGGGCACGTAAGTTGTCCCCACCGGCCTGTGGAAAGCCTGTGACCAATCGCCGATGGAGGGATGAAGGCGACGCCGCACGACCGGCGGTGAGCGTCCTCACCGCGCCGCGCGATTACATCGGATTAAAGAGCGCTGATGCGTTTCGCGAGACGCGAGATCTTCCGCGCCGCGGTGTTGCGAT
Organism: uncultured Alphaproteobacteria bacterium; assembly: GCA_963732795.1. Lineage (GTDB taxonomy): Bacteria > Pseudomonadota > Alphaproteobacteria > CAVTAV01 > CAVTAV01 > CAVTAV01. The sequence continues at coordinate 230,830 of CAVTAV010000006.1, forward strand.
GGAGCACGTGGCGGTTTACCCCACGCATGATCTCCGGCTGTGCTTCGCGCAGCGCCGCTTCGGCTGCCGGCTTGTCCTTCGCCGCGATGGCCTGCTCGACCTTCTTCACAAAGGTGCGAATACGGCTCGTGCGCGCCGTGTTGCGGGCGGTATGCCGCTCGATCTGCCGGGCCCGTTTGCGGGCTTGAGGATTGTTCGCCATGGTTTTCCTTGCGTGACTCCGATGCCGTTTTCGGCCGGCGGGTTATAGCGTTGGCAGCCTAAGGCGTCAACATCGCGGATCCCCGCCGAAACGGCTCAGCCGGGTGCGACCGAGAACCGCACCACGAGTTCCGAGATCGACCTTTTTGAATTCGATGTCGAGCGATTCGCCCTCGCGCTCGAAAGCGAGGTGGTTGGCGCGCTTGTCCGGTTTCGCCTGCCAGCCGAGTTGCGGCAGGGTTTCCTTGTAGAACGCCACGACCGAATCGGTGGTCAGCGGCCCGCTTGCATAACGCTCGACGATGCGGCCGTCCGGCTTGTCGAATACCACGCCGCTGTCGGCCTGCTCGGTCAGACCGTCCATGAGCGGGAGGTCTTCGAAGCCCGACAGGAAATGGCCGGACCGATCCGCCGCAAGGCCTGCCGAGGCCGCGAGAGATCGCGGCGACGAGAACGGCGGCGAGGCGAATCGGAAACCAGGTCATGGCGCTGAGCTTATCAACGCTGCCTCTTCGCGCAATAGAAGGTCGAGCGGTTGCTCTGCACGATATGGGCGACGCCGATGTCGCAGTCGCATTCGGGGCACGGCTCGCCGGCCCGGTCATAGACCGCGAAGCGATGCTGGAAGTAGCCGAGCTCGCCGTCGGCGCGGGCATAGTCCTTCAAGGTCGAGCCGCCGGCTTCGATCGCCTCCAACAGCACCGCGCAAATCGCCGCGACCAGCCTTTCCACCCGCGCCCGGCCGACATTCATCGCGAGCCGGCGGGGCGAGATGCCCGCGCGGTAGAGCGCCTCGCAGACATAGATATTGCCGAGTCCGGCGACGACATGCTGGTCGAGAAGCGCGGCCTTGATCGGCGTGCGCTTGCCCTTGATCGCCGAATAGAGCGTGTCGCCGTTGAACGATTCGGACAGGGGCTCAGGCCCCATGTCGAGAAAGAACGGATGGGAATCGATCGCCGCCATCTCGGCCAAAGCCATCAGACCGAATCGCCGGGGATCGGTGAAGCGGATCCGCGTGCCGTCCTCCAGAGTGAAGACGACATGCTCGTGCAGCGCCGCGACATTCGAGCGCCGAGAGGCGGGCTCGATCAGCATCCGCCCGGACATGCCGAGATGGATGATCAGCGCGCGGGCATCGTCGAGCGCGAGCACGAGATATTTGCCGCGCCGGCCGAGCGAGACGAACCCGGCGGCCCGCGAGGGTCGATTCGAAATCGTCGGGCAGCGGCAGGCGAAGGTCGCGCCGGCGCACCTCGACCTCGGCGATCCGCTTGCCCTCGACGGCGAGGCTGAGGCCGCGGCGGATGGTTTCGACTTCGGGCAATTCGGGCATGAGTCGGGCTCGATTGTCCGGATGCGATGTCGGGCAAGCTAGCGCGGTTTTTCGCGCTGCGCTATGGTCCCGCCATGTCAGGCCGGCAAGACGATACGGAAAAGACCGCAAGCTTCGGCTTCCGCGAGGTGCGCGCGGCGGAAAAAGCCTCGCTCGTGCGCGGGGTCTTCGATTCGGTCGCGTCCAAATACGACGTCATGAACGACGCCATGAGCCTCGGGCTTCACCGGCTCTGGAAGTCGGCCATGATCGATTGGCTCGCGCCCCGTTCCGGCATGGCGATTCTCGATGTCGCGGGCGGCACCGGCGACATCGCGGTCAAATGCCTCGAACGCGGCGCCACGGTCACCATCTGCGACATCAATTACGCCATGCTCTCGGAAGGCCGCGACAAGCAATTCGACCAGGGCATCGTATCGGGACTCGATTGGATTTGCGGCGACGCCGAATCGTTGCCCTTCGCCGACGCCAGCATGGACGCCTACACCATCGCTTTCGGCATCCGCAACGTCACCCGCATCCCCGCCGCACTCACCGAAGCGCGCCGCGTGCTGAAGACCGGGCGGGCAATTCCTCTGCCTCGAATTCTCGCGCCTCGCCGTGCCGGGACTCGACAAGGTCTACGATGCCTATTCCTTCCATGTGATCCCGCAGATCGGCCAATGGATCGCGGGAGACGCGGAGTCCTATCGCTATCTCGTCGAGAGCATCCGCCGCTTTCCCGACCAGGAGCGATTCGCCGACGATGATCCGCGAGGCGGACTTGGGCCGCGTGACCTATCGCAATCTCTCCGGCGGCATCGTCGCCCTGCATTCGGCGTGGCGGCTCTGACCTGATGGCCGGCATCCTTGCCCACGGTATGCGGTTTCTCGCGATCGGCCGCGCCTTCGCGCGACACGACGCGCTGTTCGTGCTCGACCTCGCGCCGACGCCGCCGGCGCTGAAAAAGGCGATCAACCTCGCCGCCCGATTCCTGCCCGGCTGGCAACCGATACGCCGCGCGACATCGGACAGCGATTCGGCGCGCGGCAAGCGGCTCGCCGAGGCGCTGCAAAGTCTGGGCCCGAGCTTCATCAAGCTCGGCCAGTTCCTCGCCACGCGCCCCGATCTCGTCGGCGCGGAGCTCGCCGAAGGTCTGCTCGGGCTTCAGGACAAGCTGCCGCCGTTCCCGGGATCCGAAGCAAGGGCGATCGTTGCGCAAGAGCTCGAGCGCCCGGTCGATGATCTCTATGCGAGCTTCGACGATACGCCGGTCGCCGCCGCCTCGATCGCCCAGGTTCATTTCGCGACCGTCGCCGAGGAAGAGTCGACCCGCGAGGTCGCGGTGAAGATCCTGCGACCCGGAATCGAAACGGCCTTCCGCCGCGATCTCGATTTTTTCACTTGGTTCGCGCGCCAGGCCGAAAACCGAGCGGCGGAAGCGCGCCGCCTGCGTCCTGTGAAGGTCGTCGAGAATCTCGAAGCCTGGGTCGCGATGGAATTGGATCTCCGCTACGAGGCCGCCGCCGCCTCGGAGCTGAAGGAGAACACGGCCAAGGACGAAGGCTATTACGTCCCGGCGATCGATTGGGACCGGACCAGCCGCCGGGTGATGACCCTGGAGCGAATCACCGGGCTCCATGTGATGGACCGCGAGGGCCTCATCGACGCGGGTCACGACGTGACGCGGCTCGCGGGCCTCGTGGTCGAGACGTTCCTGACCCAGGCGCTCCGCGACGGTTTCTTCCATGCCGATCTCCATCAGGGAAACATCTTCGTGCGCGACGACGGTTCGCTGACCGTCGTCGATTTCGGAATCATGGGCCGCCTCGACAAGGACACGCGGCGCTATCTCGCGGAAATTCTCTACGGCTTCATCAGGCGCGACTATCGCCATGTCGCCGAGGTGCATTTCGAGGCGGGCTACGTCCCCGGCACCAAGTCGATCGAAAGCTTCGCCCAGGCGCTGCGCTCGATCGGCGAGCCGATCCATGGACGGCCGTTGAATCAGGTCTCGCTCGGCCGGCTCCTGGCGCAGCTTTTCGAGACCACCCGCGCCTTCGACATGGAGACCCAGCCGCAGCTTCTGCTCCTGCAGAAGACCATGGTCGCCGCCGAAGGCATCGCCCATGTGCTCGACCCCAAGGTCAATCTCTGGGATGTCGCCGGGCCGCTTCTCGAAGCTTGGCTCAGGGACAATATCGGCCCCGACGCCCGGCTTCGCGACGCCGCCGAGGGCATGGCCGATTTCGCCCGCCGTATCCCCGTCCTGATGGAGCGGGCGGGGCGCACGGCGGATATTCTCGCCAAGGGCGAGATCCGCCTCGCGCCCGAGAACACCCGCAGCATCGCCCGCGAGATCGCCGCCGAGCAGAACCGTCTCGGCGTGTTCGGCCGCGTGCCGTTCTGGGTCGCCGTCGTCCTCGCCGGCGCCCTGATCATCGCGATCTTGTAGCGAACCGCCGCGTATACCCATTTTTTACACAAATCGTTCGTGATTAATGGTAATGTCCATGCCAATCACGGTTATCCGCCGATTCGGGTGCAGCCAGGAAACCCATCCGTGCTCGAAAACAAGCGCATTCTTCTGATCATTGCGGGCGGTATCGCGGCCTATAAGAGCCTCGAGCTGATCCGCCGGCTGAAGGACCGCGGCGCGCAAGTGCGCTGCATCCTGACCAAGTCGGGCGCGGAATTCATCACGCCGCTCTCCGTCGCCTCACTCTCGGGCGAGAAATGCTACACCGATCTCTTCTCGCTGACCGACGAGTCCGAGATGGGCCATATCCGCCTGTCGCGCGAAGCCGATCTCGTGGTGGTAGCGCCCGCGACCGCCGATCTGATGGCGAAGATGGCGGCGGGCCTCGCCGACGATCTCGCCTCGACCGCCCTTCTCGCGACCGACAAGCCGGTGCTCCTCGCGCCCGCGATGAATGTCGAGATGTGGGCCAACAAGGCGACCCGGCGCAACGCCAAGCAGCTCGTCGAAGATGGCGTTCTGTTCGTCGGCCCCGCAGAGGGCGACATGGCCTGCGGCGAGATCGGCTCGGGCCGACTGGCCGAAGTGCCCGAGATCATCGCCGCCATCGAGAAGTTTTTTTCGCGACACGAAATTGAGAGGCCCGCTTGCGGGCCGGCGCGCGCTTGGTGACGGCAGGACCGACCCAGGAAGCAATCGATCCCGTGCGTCATATCGCAAATCGCTCGTCGGGCAAGCAGGGCTATGCGGTGGCGCAAGCCTTGTCCGATCTCGGCGCGGATACGACGCTTGTCTCCGGGCCGACCTCGCTCGCCGATCCCGTCGGCGTCCATGTCGTCCACGTGCAATCGGCGCGGGACATGATGGCGGCCTGCGAAGCGGCCTTGCCCGCCGATGTCGCGGTCTGCGTCGCGGCGGTGGCCGATTGGCGGCCGTCCGATGCGGCAGCTTCGAAGATCAAGAAGAACGGCAAGGGCGCGCCGAAGATCGAGCTCGTCGAGAATCCGCACATCCTCGCGACCCTGTCCAAACCGTCGAACCGTCGGCCGAAACTGGTGATCGGCTTTGCCGCCGAGACCGACAACGTGGTCGAGAACGCCAAGGCCAAGCGCGCCAAATATGGCTGCGACTGGATTCTGGCGAACGATGTCGCGACCGGCACCACGACCTTCGGCGGCGACACCAACAAAATTCAGCTCGTGACCGAGGACGAGGTCGAGACCTGGCCGGAGACGAGCAAGATCGAGATTGGGCAAAGACTGGCGAACCAGAATCGCGGACGCGTTGAAAGCGACGGGAGCGTAAAGGGGGCGTTTTGACGGCGGAGAAGGATGCAACGGGGCGTGGCGGGATCGCCGGACCCGTGGACGTTTCGATTCAGCGTTTCAGTCATGGCGAGGGCCTGCCCTTGCCGGCCTATGAGACCGCGCATAGCGCGGGCATGGATCTGATCGCCGCGCTCGACGAGGGCGCGGATATCGAGATCGCGCCGGGCGCGCGGGCGCTGGTCCCCACCGGATTCGCGATCGCGCTTCCCGAAGGGTACGAGGCGCAGGTGCGCCCGCGGTCGGGACTCGCCCATAAGCACGGCGTCACCGTCCTCAACACGCCCGGCACCATCGACGCGGATTATCGCGGCGAGGTGAAGGTCATCCTGGTCAATTTCGGCACCGAACCGTTCCGCATCACCCGTGGCATGCGCATCGCCCAGATGGTCGTCGCGCCCGTCACCCGCGTCGCCTGGCGTCCCGCCGACAGCCTCGACCGAAACCGCCCGCGGCGCCGGCGGCTTCGGCTCCACCGGCACTGGCGGCCGCGCCCCAGAAAAGTTGAGCGGCGCGGCGATGCTGAAGCTCTCCAAGAAAATGCTCTTCGCGCTCGAGGCGGTGGTGGACATCGCCTACAACTCGCGCACCGAGCCGGTGCAGTCCAAGGAGATCACCCGCCGCCAGGGCATCCCGCAGCGCTATCTGGAGCAGGTGCTGCAGCAGATGGTCCATGCCGGGATCCTCAAAGGCGTGCGCGGGCCCGCGGGGCGGCTATCGCCTCGCCAAGGAGCGCCGGCGGCTGACCGTGGGCGAGATCGTGCGCGTCGTCTCGGCCTTGGAGGCCAATGGCGAGGGCAAGGACACCCAGGTCTCCTCGGCCATGGGTACAAAGGTCATCAAGCCCTTGTGGGACGAGCTGTTGGACGACATCATGCAGCGGCTCGACGCCATGACCGTCGAGGACCTTTGCGATCGCGCCGTCCAATCGGGCGTCGCGCGCGAACGCCGCAAGACTCTGGACTTCACCATCTGACGACAACCCGAAGAGGGGATAGCGACGCCATGAATATGCTGGAGACGGGCACCGAAGGCCGCGGCCGCATTTATGAGAGCATCACCGACACGATCGGCAACACGCCGCTGGTGCGCCTGAACCGCCTCACTGCCGAGCGGGGCGTTAAGGCGGAGATCCTCTTGAAGCTCGAATTCTTCAATCCGATCGCGAGCGTGAAGGACCGCATCGGCGTGGCGATGATCGAGGCGCTGGAAAAGATCGGCAAGATCACCAAGGACACGGTGCTGGTCGAGCCGACCTCCGGCAATACCGGCATCGCGCTCGCCTTCGTCTGCGCCGCGCGCGGCTACAAGCTGATCCTGGTGATGCCGGAGAGCATGTCGATCGAGCGGCGCAAAATGCTGCTGCTCCTCGGCGCGCAGTTGGAGCTGACGCCCGCCGCCAAGGGCATGCGCGGCGCCTTGGAGCGCACGGAAGAGCTCAAGAAGGAGCTCGACAACGTCGTCGTGCCGCAGCAATTCGTCAATCCGGCGAATCCCGAGATTCACGCGGTCACGACCGCGCCCGAGATCTGGAACGACACCAACGGCCGGGTCGACGTGGTCATCTCCGGCGTCGGCACCGGCGGCACGATCACCGGCCTCGGTCACATCGCTCAAACAAGAAGAAGCCGGGTGTGCGCATGGTCGCGGTGGAGCCCGAGGACAGCCCGATCCTCTCCGGCGGCCAGCCCGGCCCGCACAAGATCCAGGGCATCGGCGCGGGCTTCGTGCCCGACATTCTGGATACCGCGGTGATCGACGAAGTCGTCACCATCGGTAACGAAACCGCCTTCGAGACCGCGCGTCTCGTCGCCAAGATGGACGGGATCCCGGTCGGCATCTCGTCCGGCGCGGCGGTCGCGGCGGCACTTGAAGTCGCGGAGCGGCCGGAGATGGCAGGGAAATGCATCGTCGTGATCATCCCGTCCTTCGCCGAGCGCTATCTCTCCACCGATCTCTTCGAAGGGATCGGCTGACCGACGGCAAGACGACCAAATTTCATAAACAACGATTAGGAGGCATACTCTCTATGGCAATCTTTACCCATCTCACTCTCGGCTATGACGACCTCGATCAGGCCAAGGATTTCTACGACGACGTGCTGGCGCGCGCTCGGCTTCGTCCGTCTGATGGAACATGCCGAACGGTTCCGCCGCCTACGGCCCGAGGGCAGCGGACCCGAATTCATCGTCCTGAAACCGCGCAAACGGCAATCCGGCCACGTCGGCGAACGGCCTCACCATCGGCTTCGCCGCGCCGAACCGCGCGGCCGTGGACGAGTTCCACCGTCGGGGCCTGGCGAAGGGCGGCAAGGACGAAGGCGCGCCGGGGCCGCGGCCGATCACGCCGACGGCCTATGGCGCCTATATCCGCGATATCGGCGGCCATAAGATCTGCGCCTTCACCATGAGCGCCGAGTAAGCCGGGAAGCGCCTTGGCATTGACCGACGACCAGCTCGAACGCTATGCCCGCCATATCATCCTGAAAGAGGTCGGCGGCGCGGGGCAGGCGCGGCTGTTGTCGTCGAGCGTTCTCGTGATCGGGGCGGGCGGCTTGGGCTCGCCCCTTTTGCTCTATCTCGCCGCGGCCGGCGTCGGGCGGATCGGCATCGTCGATTTCGACGAGGTCTCGCTGTCCAATCTTCAGCGCCAGATCATCCACGGCACTCCCGATATCGGCCGCAAGAAGACCGAAAGCGCCGCCGAGCAGATCGCCGCCGTCAATCCCGATATCGAGGTCGTTACCCATACGGAACGACTTGACGAATCCAACGCCCTGGCGCTGGTTTCGTCCTATGACGTCGTGGCCGACGGCTCGGACAGTTTCGAGACCCGGTTCCTGGTGAACGACGCCTGCTATTTCGCGCGGCGTCCCCTCGTCTCGGCCGCGCTCGGCCAGTTCGAGGGCCAGCTTTCGACCTTCAAGGCCTATGAGGGCGGCGACAATCCTTGCTACCGCTGCCTGTTCCCCGCCCCGCCCCCGCCCGGCACGATCCCGAGCTGCGCCGAGGGCGGGATTCTCGGCGCGCTTGCCGGCGCCATGGGCTCGCTTCAGGCCGTGGAGGTTTTGAAGGAATTGATGGGCATCGGCGAGAGCATGAGCGGCAAGCTGATGATCTACGACGCCCTCTCCGCCCGCACCCGCGCCGTCAAGGTCAAGCCCGACCCCGATTGCGCGCTGTGCAGCAGCCACGCGACGATTCGCGACTTTCCGCCTGCAGCCTAGATCATGGAAGGTCCCGATAGCGACGCGATGGGGCCGGCATCGTCACCGCCCGATCAACCCGTCGAGACTGCCCCGCCGGCGCGGCCGCGGCTTTGGCCGGTCTTTCTGGTCGTCGTCTTCGGCATCCCGGTCGCCGTGGCAATCACCATCCTCATCATGGGCGTGACCGCCGTCGCGCTCGACGGGTGGCCGGCCCATCTCGACCGGACCTATCTCGACCATGTCTCGAACCTGCCCTCGATCGCCGTCGCCTCGGTCGCCGGGTTCGAGATCGGGCTTGCCGTCGTGGCCGTGGTGCCCGCCTTGCTGTCGCCCGAGCCATGGTATCACCGGCTGGGCCTTGTCGGATTCAAAGGCTACGGCAAGACCCTGCCCTTGTTCATGTTGGGGACCTTTGCGATCAACAACGTCTTTTCGGTGATCCTGCCGCGTTTTGTCGGCTCGCCCGGCGAGTATCTTTCGCCGTTCATCCAGACGATCACGGACAGCACGCCATTCCAGCAGGGTGTTTTGATCCTGACGGCGACAGTTGTCGCGGGATTCGTCGAGGAGATCGTCTTTCGCGGCTATATCCAGCGGCGGCTTCTTGCGCGATGGCCGGTCTGGCTGGCGATCGGCGCGACGAGCGTGCTTTTCGCGCTCGCCCATATGAGCCTCTCCTACGCTGCCTATATCCTGCCGCTCGGGATATGGCTCGGCCTCGTCGCGTGGCGCACCGGGTCCACCTGGTGCTCGATCGCCTGTCACCTGTTCAACAATTTGATGGCGATCATCGTGCTCTATGCCGGCGCGATGACCGGCCTCAGCCCCAAAAGCATCCTCAAGATGGAAGCCGTCCTGGCGGTCGCCGCCGTCCCGATCGCGATCTGGGCCGCGGTGATGCTGTTCCGGAAACCGGTCGCCGGCTAAACGAAATCCCCGAACACCCGGTCCGGCGGCTTGTGGCCGTCGACGAAGGTCTTGATGTTGATCAGGACCTTCTCGCCCATGTCGATGCGGGCCTCGATCGTGGCCGAGCCCATATGCGGCAGGAGGACGACGTTGTCGAGGGCGATGAGCTTGGGATTGACCGCGGGCTCGTGCTCGAAGACGTCGAGGCCGGCGCCGGCGAGCTCGCCTTCGCGCAGCATGCGGGTCAGCGCATTCTCGTCGATCACCTCGCCGCGCGCCGTGTTCACGACATAGCATTTCGGCTGCAGCAGCTTCAGCCGGCGCGCCGAGAGGAGGTGATAGGTCGCGGGCGTATGGGGGCAGTTGACCGAGATGATGTCCATGCGGGCCAGCATCTGGTCGAGGCTTTCCCAATAGGTCGCCTCCAGCTCCTCCTCGACCTGGGCCGGCACGGGCTTGCGGTTGTGGTAATGGATCGCGAGGCCGAAGGCCTTGGCGCGGCGGGCGACAGCCTGGCCGATCCGGCCCATGCCGATGATGCCGAGCCGCTTGCCCCAGATCCGGTGGCCGAGCATCCAGGTCGGCGACCAGCCGTTCCATCGGCCCTCGCGCATGATGCGCTCGCCCTCGGCCAGACGGCGCGGCACGGCGAGGATCAAGGCCATGGTCATGTCGGCGGTGTCCTCGGTGAGGACGCCGGGCGTGTTGGTGATGGTGATGCCGCACTGGCGGGCGGTCGCGAGATCGATATGGTCGGTGCCGTTGCCGAAATTGGCGATCAGGCGGAGGTTCTCGTTGGCTTGCGAGAGAACGCCGCTGTCGATCTTGTCGGTGACGGTCGGCACCAGAATGTCGGCGACCTTGACCGCCTCGATCAGCTCGGCTTGGGTCATCGGCTGGTCGGCGAGATTGAGCCGGGCGTCGAACAGCTCCATCATCCGGGTCTCGATCGGATCCGGAAGCTTCCGTGTCACGACGACGACGGGTTTCTTCGGCATTCCGACTCTCCAAAACCGCCGTCCGGAAGGCTCGCTCGATGGCGATGCCCGGCACGGCGCCCTGCCCTTCGACCGGACATGCTATCCGGTCTCGAACGGCCCCAGACGCTGGCGGATCCTGTCTAGCAGAACTCTGATAGCGACTCAAACGTCAGCGGAGGTGAAGAACGCGAATGCCGCGAGGATCGGGCCAGCCCCTTGACCCTTCTGACCCTTCGGCATAACTCTCGGGCCAAGTCTAATACCTCCCGCCGGGATTATCTCGGAAAAGTGAAGGAAGCCTGACCGTGAGGAGCTTCCCGCGTAGGCGTTGCCTCTCCGCGCTTGCCTGTTTTTTGGCCGTTTTCGGCGCGTCATGGGCGCATTTCGCGCTGGGAGCCGAGGTTGGCGACGAGGACAAGCTGCCGGTGCCCCGCTTCGTCTCGATCGGCGCCGACCGCGCGAATGTCCGCACGGGTCCCGGCGAGCGCTATCCGATCGACTGGGTGTTCGTGAAAAAGGGAATTCCGGTCGAGATCGTCGCCGAATTCGGCAATTGGCGGAAGATCAAGGACGTCGACGGCTCCATCGGCTGGGTTTACCGCGCGATGCTGTCGGGACGCAGGAACGCCGTGGTGGTCGGCGGCCGCCGGGCGGTCCATGCCGAGCCGGATTCCGGCACGCGCACGGTGTTCTTCGCCGATGCCGGCGTGATGGCGCGGCTCAAGCGCTGCCGGTCCGACTGGTGCGAGATTGACGGTCAACGATCTCACCGGCTGGATCCCCAAGACGCAGATCTGGGGCGTGCTGCCGGAAGAAGCCTTCGAATAGGCCGCGCAAAATCCGAATTTGAGAGCAAGGGCCGGAGTGCGCTAGGCTCGATGCGTCTCCCACTATGGAGGCCGACACTGCAGGTCAAAAGGAGACGAGAGATGCACAGAACCGACGACGAATGCTGGACGGCCATCGCGGCGCGCGACCGGAGCGCCGAGGGCGACTTCGTCTATTCCGTGGATACGACGGGGGTCTATTGCCGCCCCGGCTGCCCCTCGCGCCTGCCCCGGCGGGAGAACGTCCGTTTCCATGTCAACGCCGCCGCGGCCGAGCGCGCGGGATTTCGGCCCTGCAAGCGCTGCCGCCCCCACGAGGCGTCGCTGGCGGCGCGGAATGCCAAGATCGTCGCCAAGGCGTGCCGGCTGATCGAGACCGCCGAGGAGACGCCCGACCTCGATCGCCTGGCCGAGACGGCGGGCCTGAGCCGCTTCCATTTTCATCGGATTTTCAAAGGCATAACCGGCGTCACGCCCAAGGCCTATGGCGACGCCCATCGCGCCGAACGCGTCCGCGAGGAACTCGCCGAGGGTGCGAGCGTCACCGAGGCGATCTACGGCGCGGGCTACGGGTCGAGCAGCCGGTTCTATGAAGGCTCGACCGAGCGGCTCGGCATGACGCCGAGCGAGCTTCGCCAGGGCGCCGACGGGCCTGACGATCCGGTACGGCGTCGGACATTGCTCGCTCGGCAAGGTCCTGGTCGCAGCCACGCCCCGCGGGCTTTGCGCCATCTCGCTCGGCGATAACGGCGACGATCTCGTGACGGCGCTGCGGACCCGATTTCCGAAAGCAAGGCTCGTCGCCGGCGATGCCGCCTTCGAGAGCTGGATCGACACCGTCGTGCGGTTCGTCGAGGCGCCGGGCATCGGCCTCGACCTGCCGCTCGATCTGCAAGGAACGGCTTTGCAGATCCGGGTCTGGCAGGCGCTCCGGCAAATCCGGCCCGGCGAGACCGTCAGCTATGGCGATCTCGCGGCCAGGCTCGGCATGCCGAAAGGCGCGCGGGCGGTCGCGGGGGCCTGCGCCGCCAACAGGCTCGCCGTTGCGGTCCCCTGCCACCGGGTGGTCGGGACCGACGGCAAGCTCACCGGCTATCGCTGGGGCGTCGAGCGCAAGCGCCGCCTCCTCGACCGCGAGCGCATCTCGTGACGGCGGTTTCCACGCTCGAATCTCCCGCCCATCGACCGGGTGACGGGGCTGGATTGGGAACGCATCGCCTCCGATCTCGACGACAAAGGCTATGCCGTCGTGCCGCGCCTTCTGACCCGCGGCGACTGCGCGGATGTCATCGCCCTTTACGACGGTCCGGCCGCGTTCCGAAAGCGCGTGGTGATGGAGAAGCACGGCTATGGGCGCGGCGAATACCAATATTTCGCCTATCCCCTGCCCGATCTGGTCGCGGCGTTGCGGGCGGCGTTCTATCCCCGCCTCGTGCCGATCGCCAACCGATGGCATGAGGCGATGGGGATCGATGTCCGCTTTCCCGACGATCACGCTGCCTTCCTGCGCCGATGTCACGACGCCGGGCAGGTCCGGCCGACACCGCTCATTCTGAAATACGGCGCGGGCGACTATAACCGCCTGCATCAGGATCTTTACGGCGAGCACGTCTTTCCTTTGCAGGCGACAGTGCTTCTCTCGAAGCCGGGCGAGGATTTCTCAGGCGGCGAATTCGTCCTGACCGAGCAGCGCCCCCGGATGCAGTCCCGCGCCGAGGTCGTGCCGTTGGATCGCGGCGATGCGGTGATCTTCGCCGTCCGGCACCGCCCGGCGCGGGGCCCGCGCGGCTATCACCGGGTCGCGCTCCGCCACGGCGTCAGCCCGCTCCGGTCCGGCAGCCGCTATACGCTCGGCCTCATTTTTCACGACGCGCAATGACCGCAATTCGCGATCTTTTCGCCGAGCCGGTCGAACGCCTTGCAGAGGGCGCCGCGATCCTGCGCGGATTCGCGACGGACGATGCCGAATCCCTCATGGCAGTCAATCCGCGCGATCGAGAAGGCCGCGCCGTTCCGCCACATGGTGACGCCCGGCGGCGGGCGCATGTCGGCGGCGATGACGAATTGCGGTGCGCGCGGCTGGGTGACCGACCGCAAGGGCTATCGCTATGCGGCCGAGGATCCGGAAACCGGCAAGTCCTGGCCCGACCTTCCACCGCTCTTTCTCGATCTCGCGCGCCGCGCGGCCGAGGCGGCCGGCTTTCCCGGCTTCGTGCCAGACGGCTGCCTGATCAACCGCTACGAGCCGGGCGCACGGATGGGCCTGCATCAGGACAAGGACGAGCAGGACCGGACGGCGCCGATCGTCTCCGTCTCGCTGGGACTGCCTGTCGTCTTTCTATGGGGAGGCCTCGCGCGGCGCGACCGGCCGATCAAGATCACGCTTCGAGAACGGCGATATCGCCGTCTGGGGCGGCCCCTCCCGCCTCGTCTATCACGGCGTTGCGCCGCTCGGGGACGGCGAGCATCCGGTGACGGGGCGGTATCGGTATAATCTCACCTTGCGCAAGGCCCTTTAACGCGCCGTTCGCCCTGAGCTTGTCGAAGGGCGTGGGGCCGGGCTCAGCCCGAACGGAGAAGTGTGACCGTCATCGCGAGGCGCGTGAGCGCGGCGGCGATCCAGAGAGCCTGGATTGCTTCACCCATTCGGGGCTCGCAATGACCTGTCTTTGCGCTTACGCGAAATCCTCGGCCAGAGCCGCTCGGCTATCCGGGGAAATCTTCGCCATGTGCCCGTAGTTCGGATGGTCGATCTCGATCATCACATCCGTGCCCGGGTCGCGGAACTTGGCGATCTGGTCGGCGGTGAAGGGGAAATGCAGGAAATGCACGGACGAGGTCTTGCCGCCTTCGGTCGTGCGTTCGATATCCTTCTCGAACTCCGCATGGACTTTCTCGCCGCCGACGACGAGGTTCACCTTGTCCTCGATATGGCCGAGGGTCGCCAGGATCTTGCGGCGCTGAACCTCGTCGGGGATCTCGATCATCATCGTGGCGACGAGCTCGGATCCCTGCGGAATCAAAGGGTTATAGGCCGCGAGCTCGTCCGCGAGCTGTTCGTCGCCGCCGCGCTCGGTGTGCAGCATCTCCTGCACCTGGGTCCACATCGTGTCGTAATTCTCGAAATAGAAGGTGACATAAGGGCCGACCGAGATCCGCCGGCGCTTCTTGAGCGCGATCATCTTCGACCGGCGCTCGCACGCGCTGCGCCGCATAGTCGGCATAGGGCAGGATGTCGTCCTTGGTGATCATTCGTTCGGTGGCGTTCATCATCGACTTCCTTCTACTCCAGCTGTCCGTGATCAAGCCTCGAGCCCATAGGCCTTGGCGAAAATCTCGATCGGGTGCCAGCTCCGGGCCGGCGTCTTGGCGGCGTCGATCCGCTCCATGCCCTGAAGGATGTGATCGGCCGCGAGCGGGCATTCGGAGGCGACATAGGGCTTCGCCGCCCTCGACCGCCTGGCTTGCGCGACCGGCTTGCCGATCTTGATCGCGACCTCGAAATTCTCCTTCATCACGCCCCAGGAGCCGCCATGGCCGGAGCAGCGCTCGACCACGCCGAGATCGGTATCGGGAATGAGCCGCAGCATCTCGGCCGCCTTCTGCCCCATATTCTGCGCGCGGGCATGGCAGGCGAGATGCACGGTCACGCCGCCGTCGAGCGGCGTCGAGGCCGGGCGCGAGGCCTTCCTTCTTGGCGATGTCGACGATGTATTCCGAAACGTCCGACGGTCGCGGCCGACAGCGTCTTGATATCCTCGTTGTCGGGCAGGATCAGCGGCCACTCGAATTTCAGCATCAGCGCGCAGGACGGCACCAGCGCGATCACGTCGTAGCCCTTATCGATATAGGGCTTGAGCGCGGCCGCGACGTCGTTGGCATTGGCGGCGACGCCGTCGATATCGCCATGCTCCAGAAGCGGCATGCCGCAGCATTTGGGATGAACCACCTCGGTCTCGACGCCGTTCTTCGCCAGCACCGCGCGGGTCGCCTCGCCGATGCCGGGATTGTTGTAGTTCACGAAACAGGTCGCATAGAGCACGGCCTTGCGGCCATAGGCCGGGCGCGTCCTTGTTCACCGCCGGCGCGTCGCTCTTGGCGCGCGCCGTGAAGGTCTTGCCGACGAATTTCGGCAGCGCGGCGTTGCGGTCGATCCCGGCGACGGATTCGATCACCGGCCGGGTGAGCTTGTTCTTGGTATTCGAGCCCCAGTTCACGAGCCCCGGAGACCGGCGCGGCCATCTTGCCGTTGCGATCGGTCTTGGAAAGCTGCGCGCGTGACGAAAGGCCGACCTCGCCCTTTCGGTTCTCCACCGCGCGGTAGCGCAGCATCAGATGGGGAAAGTCGAGGTCGAATTCGTGCGGCGGCACATAGGGGCATTTGGTCATGAAGCACATGTCGCAGAGCGTGCAGGCTTCGACGACCTGTGCGAAATCCTCGCTCTTCACCGCGTCGAGCTCCATGGTCTCGCTCTCGTCGATCATGTCGAAGAGGCGCGGGAAGGAGTCGCAGAGATTGAAGCAGCGGCGGCAGCCATGGCAGATGTCGAACACCCGGCGCAGCTCCGCGTCGAGCTTCTCTTCGTCATAGAAGTCGGGATTGTGCCAATCGAGCGCGTGACGTGTCGGCGCTTCCAGGCTGCCTTCTGCCATGGTCGGATCCGTAATCGAATTGTCAGGGATGGCCGGGAGGCAGGAGATCCGGTCGAGCGGATCTCCGCCTCGTACGGGCCGGCTGGCGATTAGCCGAGCGTGTCCAGGGCCTTCTGGAACCGGCCGGCATGGGACCGCTCGGCCTTGGCGAGGGTCTCGAACCAGTCGGCGATCTCGTCGAAGCCTTCCTCGCGGGCCGTCTTGGCCATGCCCGGATACATGTCGGTGTATTCGTGGGTCTCGCCGGCAATGGCGGCCTTGAGGTTCTTGTCGGTCGAGCCGATCGGCTCGCCGGTCGCCGGATCGCCCACCGCCTCGAGATATTCGAGGTGGCCGTGCGCGTGGCCGGTCTCGCCTTCCGCGGTCGAGCGGAACACGGTCGAGACGTCGTTATAGCCCTCGACGTCGGCCTTTTGCGCGAAATAGAGATAGCGCCGGTTCGCCTGGCTTTCGCCGGAGAAGGCCTCCTTCAAATTCGCTTCGGTCTTGCTTCCCTTCAGTGACGGCATGTGTTCTCTCCTGGGTTATCTGAAACCGTGACGGGTTCTCGGGTAGACGGCCGGGATCGGATCAAGCCCGATCCGCGGCAGAATTCAGCCCCGCAGCGTGCATCGCCGCTGCATAGGCGACAATATGGTGTTACAGAACGCGTTAGTCAATACCTTAGAGCAATTCTAAAGGTAACAAACGCAGACCTTTTTCGGCAGGAACGACGTCTAGTTGGCGCGCACGCGGACGATGACGTCGACGCGCTCGATCTCGGTGCCCTCGGGCGGGTTCGGCAAGCCGGAAATCGCCATGCGGTCGGCCTCGAAATCGCACAGCTTGCCCTTGTCCTCAATATAGAAGTGGTGATGGTCCGAGGTATTGGTGTCGAAATAGGTCTTGCCGGAATCGACCACGACCTCGCGCAACAGCCCGACCTTGGTGAACTGGTGAAGCGTATTGTAGACCGTCGCCAGCGACACGCGCACATCGGCCGCGCCGGCTTCCTCATGCAAGGCCTCGGCCGTCACATGTCGGTCTTCGCCGCGCTCGAACAAGAGCCTCGCCAGAGCCAGACGCTGGCGGGTCGGCCGGAGATCGGCATCCCGAAGGCGCTTCAGGGCCTGCGAAAATGGACGGGTCGTGGTCATGCGCGTTCCTAACTTCAAACTCTATACCGGCACCCCAAGTCGTGCGGCTCCATCCCGCCGCATCCGACCTACATTAGATCGGTTCTAAGGTCACGAATGTCAAGCAATCCTTGGGGAGCAGCGGTTGTGGCCGCGCTCAATCCCCGGTTTTGATGCGCTCGACGAGCTGGGCCACGGTCGGCACGAAACCGTTCGAATAGAACGGGTCCTCGGCGAACCGATAAGCGCCGTGGCCGGCAAACATGAGATTCTGATCGGGATCGCCGCCATGGGCGATGTCCATCAGGGTCTTCTGGATGCAGAAGCTGCGGGGATCGGCCTTGCGGCCGGTCGAATGGCTCGCATCCTTCTCCGACCAGTTGGAGAATTGGCAGGCCGACAGACAGCCCATGCAATTCGCCTGGTCGGTGCGGATTTCGTCGCGCTTGTCGGGTGTCACGAAGATCAGGGTCGAATCCGGGGTCCGCATGACCTCGGTATAGCCCTGGTTTATCCAGCCCATGGCACGGGTGCGGTCCTTGGGCGTGACATAGACGTTGCGCTTGCGGAGACCGATCGAGAATTCCGAGGTATGCTCGCCCACCGGCTCCAGACTGAAGGAAATCTGGCGCTCAGAGCGGGCTTCGAGCTCCTTGAGATAGGAATTGCGCACCGCCGAGGAATAGAAGCCGGTCGGACTGAAATCGTGCAGCAGGATGTCGCCCTTCCGGAGCGTCATCAGTTTCTGCTTCCAGATTTCGGGGATCGGGCTTTCCTTGGTCAGAAGCGGCCGGGTACCGAACTGGAAGACAATCGGGCCCAGATCCGGATTGTCGATCCAGTCTTCCCAATCGCGCAGGAACCAGACGCCGCCCGCCATCACGATCGGGGTGTCGCCGAGCCCCATCTCGCGCATGTCCTTCCTTAGCTGCAGCACGCGGGGGAACGGCGGCTCGGGCTTGGTCGGATCCTCGCTGTTGCGGGCGAGGCCGTTATGGCCGCCCGCGAGCCAGGGATCCTCGTAGACCACCGCGCCGAGGAATTCCGAGACCTTGTGATAGGCCCGCTTCCAGAGCGCCCGGAAGGCGCGCGCCGAGGAGACGATCGGATAGTAATGCACGCCGTAACGCGCGGCGATCTCGCCCAGGCGATAAGGCATGCCCGCGCCGCAGGTGACGCCGTTGATCAGATCTTTGGCGCCGTCGAGCACGCCTTTGAGCACGCGCTCGGCGCCGCCCATCTCCCACAGGATGTTGATATTGATGCCGCCCGCCCTGCATGCCCGTTCATAGGCCTCGCGGACCTGGCGGAGCCCGCCTTCGATGGCGTATTTGACCAGCTCCTCGTGGCGGTCGGTCCGGGTGCGGCCGTAATAGATCTGCGGGATGATCCGGCCCTGGGCATCGTAGGAATCCGCATTGACGCAGGAAACCGTGCCGATGCCGCCGGCCGCGGCCCAGGCGCCGGAGCTTGCCCCAGTGGTGATCGAGACGCCCTTGCCCCCTTCGATCAGGGGCAGGACCTCGCGTCCGGCCAAACGGATCGAGTTCAATGGTTTCATAGGGTCCCAGCCGTCACGGCACGATTATCCGTCCGCATCTCATAACGTGACATTATCAACTGACGCATGGATTCCAAGGGGCGGAACGAAAATCTGTGACAATTCGGCCACGCCCCCGGGGCTGATCCGTCAGGCTTCCTGACGGATCTCCTCGCCGGTTTCCTGGTCCACGGCCTTCATCGAAAGCCGCACTTTGCCGCTCTTGTCGACGTCGAGGACCTTGACCCGGACCATGTCGCCTTCCTTGACGATATCCGTCACCTTGGCGACCCGGTGCGGGGCCAGCTCACTGATATGAACCAAACCGTCGCGCGTGCCGATGAAGTTCACGAAAGCGCCGAAATCCATGATTTTGACGACTTTTCCTTCGTAAACATGCCCGATTTCGGGCTCGGCGACGATGCCTTTGATCCATTTCACCGCCTCTTCGATCACGGACAGATCGGGGGCGGCGACCTTGATCGTGCCGTCGTCCTCGATATCGACCTTGGCGCCCGTGGTCTCGACGATCTCGCGGATCACCTTGCCGCCCGTGCCGATCACCTCGCGGATCTTCTCCTTGGGGATCTGCAAGGTCACGATCCGCGGCGCATGGGCGTTCAACTCGCCGCGGGCGGCGGTCAGCGCCTTGTCCATTTCGCCGAGGATGTGCATCCGGCCGTCCTTGGCCTGATCCAGCGCGATCTTCATGATCTCGCGTGTGATGGACGTGATCTTGATGTCCATCTGCAAAGCCGTGACGCCGTCGCGCGTGCCGGCAACCTTGAAATCCATGTCGCCCAGGTGATCCTCGTCGCCGAGAATATCGGAGAGCACGGCGAAGCGATCGCCTTCCTTGATGAGGCCCATGGCGATGCCGGCGATCGGCCGCGCGACGGGAACGCCCGCATCCATCATGGACAAGGAAGTGCCGCACACCGTCGCCATCGAGGACGAGCCGTTCGATTCCGTGATCTCGGAAACCACCCGGATCGTATAGGGGAAGGCCTCCTTGGACGGGATCAGCGCCCGAACCGCGCGCCAGGCGAGCTTGCCGTGGCCGATTTCGCGGCGGCCGGGACCACCCATGCGGCCGGTCTCTCCCACCGAATAGGGCGGGAAGTTGTAATGCAGCATGAAGGCCTCGCGGTAGCCGCCCGCGAGCGCATCGATGATCTGCTCGTCCTCGCCGGTGCCGAGGGTCGTGACCACCAGCGCCTGGGTTTCGCCGCGGGTGAAGAGCGCGGCGCCGTGGGCGCGGGGCAGGACGCCGACCTCGGCCTGGATCGGCCGCACAGTCTTTGTGTCGCGGCCGTCGATGCGCATGCCGGTATCGAGGATGGCGTTGCGCACGATGTCCTTTTCAAGCTTCTTGATCGCGCCGCCGACCGCGGCGGGATCGATCTCCTCGGCCGCAAGCGCCTCGGTCACCTCGGTGCGGATCGCATTGACGGCGTCGGAGCGGGCCTGCTTCACAGGCTCGGCATAGGCGGTGCGCAACCGCTCCTCGGCGGTGGACTTGACTCGGTCGTAAAGCGGCGCGTCGTCCTCGAGCTGAAGCTCCCAGGGCGCCTTGGCGCATTTCTCGGCCAGCCGGATGATCGCCTCGATCACGGGTCGCATCTCGTCATGGCCGAAGGTCACCGCGCCGAGCATGACCTCTTCGGAAAGCTCGCTCGCCTCGGATTCGACCATCAGCACGCCTTCCTCGGTGCCCGCGACGATCAGGTCGAGCTTGCTCTCCGGCATCTGGTCGAGCCGGGGATTGAGCACGTACTCGCCGTCGACATAACCGACCCGCGCGCCGCCGATCGGGCCCATGAACGGGACGCCGGACAAGGTCAGGGCCGCGCTGGCGCCGATCAGGGCCACGATATCGGGATCGTTCTCGAGATCATGGGAGAGAACGGTGCAGATCACCTGCGTTTCGTTGCGGAACTTACCGGGAAAGAGCGGCCGGATGGGCCGGTCGATAAGGCGCGAGGTCAGGGTCTCCTTTTCCGAGGGACGGCCCTCGCGCTTGAAGAAGCCGCCCGGGATCTTGCCGGCGGCGAAGGTCTTTTCCTGGTAGTTGACGGTCAAGGGGAAGAAATCGACCCCCGGCTTCGCGACTCTTGCGGCGACAGCGGTGCACAGCACCGTCGTCTCGTCATAGCTGACGAGCACCGCGCCGTCGGCCTGACGGGCGATATGGCCGGATTCCAGGACGAGCTTGCGGCCGCCCCAGGTGATTTCTTCGCGATGAATCTCAAACATCTATCTTCCTAACTTGCGTTGCGCGCCGACGGCCTTCCGCCGACGCGATTGTCCCGTCCCCCATGGACGGGTCCGAATGAAAGGCGACACCGGTTGTCCGCCGTCGGCCCTGGGCCGCTCGGGGTTTGCCGTCTCGTCGCCGAAGGCATGATGAAGGTCCGGGCCTCGTTAGCGGCGGAGGCCAAGGCGCTTGATCAGCTCGTCGTAACGCGCCACATCCGTCCGCCTCAAATGATCGAGGAGGCTGCGGCGCTGGCTGACCATGACAAGAAGGCCGCGGCGGGAATGATTGTCCTTGCCGTGGCTCTTGAAATGCTCGGTGAGATTGGCGATGCGCTCGGTGAGGATGGCTACCTGCACCTCGGGCGAGCCCGTATCGCCGGGCTTGCGGCCGAACTCGCCAATGAGTTCCTGCTTGCGCTCTGCGCTAATCGACATCGGGATCTACTCCAAAGTCCTCAGAGATTGAAAATCCGCAAGGGATGAACCTCGCCTTCGTGAATCTCGGCAAGCGCGACGAGCCGGTCATCCGACACGACGCGCACGGTTCCTTCCTTGCTGCTCGGGACGCGGATGGTTTGTCCGCATCTTACCCTTCGGGCCTCGGGCTCGATCACAGCCACCGCCGGGATGTCGGCCAGCGCGGTCATGACCGGGACCAGGGTCCCGTCGGGCGGCGCACTATCGCCCAATTCCCTCAATTTATCCAGCGGAATTGACTCCGCATCGATGAACCGGCCCACCCGCGTGCGACGGAGGGCGGAAACATGGGCCGCCGTTCCCAAGGCATGGCCCAAATCCCGAACCAGGGAACGGACATATGTGCCGCGTCCGCAGTCGAGCTCGAAGTCGGAGGTCTCGCGCGGACCGTCCTCGCCGTCGTCGAGAAGCTCAAGGCGATAGACCTCGACGATGCGCGACGCCAGTTCCACCGCTTCGCCCCGCCGCGCGATATCATAGGCGCGTTCGCCCTCGACCTTGATGGCGGAATAGACCGGCGGGGTCTGCTCGATCTCGCCGATAAACGGCGGCAGCACGGCCCGGATCTCGGCCGGCGTCGGCCGGACGTCGCTGGTTTCGGTGACGGCGCCTTCGGCGTCGTCGGTATCCCGGCCCTCGCCCCATTTGACCGTGAAGCGATAGGTCTTGGGCGCGTCCATGACATAGGCCGAGGTCTTGGTGGCCTCGCCGAAGGCGATCGGCAGCACGCCGGTCGCGAGCGGGTCCAAGGTTCCGCCATGGCCGGTCTTCTGGGCGTCGAACAGCCGGCGGATGATATTGACCGCCTGGGTGGAGGTGATCCCCGCGGGCTTGTCGAGATTGAGCCAGCCGCTGATCGGCCGGCCTTTGCGGCGGCGGGCCATCTAATCGTTGCCGTCATTCCCGCGAAAGCGGGAATCCAAAACCGAAACCAATGAGTTGAGATCTCCGCTTTCGCGGGGATGACGACGGGCAAAGGAGCGGTTCATCTTAGTCCGTCTCGTCCTGGTCGCCTTCCAGATCCTTCGCGACCTTGGGGTCGTGCAGGAGCTGGGAGATACGGTCGGCATAGTCGAACCGGTCGTCGATGTGAAACTCGAGCCGGGGCGAGAATTTGAGCTTCACGTCGCGGGTCACCCGCCCGCGCAGGAAGCCGACGCAGCGGTTGAGCCCGTCGAGCACCGACGTCGCGTCGGTTCCGCCCAAGGGCAGAACATAGGCGCGGGCGAGCTTCAGATCCGGCGTCATTCGCACCTCGGTCACGGTGATCGAGACGTCCATAAGCGCGGGATCGCGGATTTCGCCGCGGGTGAAGACATCGGCCAGGGCGTGGCGCACCAGCTCGCCGACGCGCAGCTGACGCTGGGACGGATCGGCGCCTCCGTCCGATCTGGCGGCCCTGTGGTCTCTATGAGACATCGTCAATTCCGGATGCTGTCGGCGCGGCCCCGCGCCGTCGTTCGTCTTAAAGGCTGCGGGCGACCTCGGTCCTTTCGAACACTTCGATCGTGTCGCCGACCTTGATGTCCTGGTAGTTCTCGATCGCGATGCCGCATTCGGTGCCGGCCTGAACCTCGCGGACCTCGTCCTTGAAGCGCCGGAGCGAGCTCAGTTCGCCTTCGTGGACCACGACGCTGTCGCGCAGCAGGCGCACTTTCGCGCCGCGCCGCACCACGCCGTCGGTGACCAGGCAGCCCGCGGCCTTGCCGGCCTTCGAGACCGCGAAGACCTCGCGCACCTCCGCCTCGCCGAGCTTGGTCTCCTTGACCTCGGGCGCGAGCATGCCGGACAGCACCTTCTTCAGGTCATCCACCAGGTCGTAGATCACCGAGTAGTAGCGGATCTCGATGCCTTCGGCCTCGGCAAGCTGCTCGGCCTGCTTGGTGGCGCGGACATTGAACCCGATGATCGGCGCGGAGGACGCCTTGGCCAGGGTCACGTCGCTTTCCGAGATCGCGCCGACGCCCGAATGCATGATCCGGACGGCGACCTCCTCGGTGCCGAGACCGTTCAGCGCGCCGACGATCGCTTCGGACGAACCCTGGACGTCGGCCTTGACGACGATCGGCAGTTCCTTGACCCGCTGCTTGTTGATCTCGGAGAAGATGTTCTCGAGCGAGACCGGCGCGGCGGTCGTGCGGGTCGTGCGCGCGCGGCGCTGACGGAAGTCGGTGATCTCGCGCGCCCGCGCCTCGTTCGCCACCACGGCGAAATCGTCGCCCGCGTCGGGCGTGCCGGAAAGGCCGAGAATCTCGACCGGCTTCGAAGGCCCGGCCTCCTCGACCTGCTGGCCGTGATCGTCGATCAGAGCGCGCACGCGGCCCCAGTTCGCGCCCGCGACCACGACGTCGCCAACACGCAAGGTCCCGCGCTGCACGAGAACGGTCGCGACCGGGCCGCGGCCGCGGTCGAGCTTGGCCTCGACGATCGCGCCTTCGGCCGGCCGGTCCGGGTTCGCCTTGAGCTCCAGCACCTCGGCCTGCAGCAGGATCGCTTCTTCGAGCTTGTCGAGATTGGTCCGCTTGATCGCCGAGACCTCGACGTTCAGGACATCGCCGCCCATCTGCTCGACGACGACTTCGTGCTGCAACAGCTCGTTCCGGATCCGATCGGGATTGGCGCCCGGCTTGTCCATCTTGTTGATCGCCACGATCATCGGCACACCCGCCGCCTTGGCGTGATTAATCGCCTCGACGGTCTGCGGCATGATGCCGTCATCGGCTGCGACCACCAGCACCACGATGTCGGTCACCTGGGCGCCGCGCGAGCGCATCGAGGTGAAGGCCTCGTGGCCCGGCGTATCGAGGAAAGTGATCTTCTGGCCGGTCTTCAAGGTCACCTGATAGGCGCCGATATGCTGGGTGATGCCGCCCGCCTCGCCGGCCGCGACATCGGTCGCGCGGAGCGCGTCGAGCAGCGACGTCTTGCCGTGGTCGACATGGCCCATGACCGTGACCACCGGCGAGCGCGGCTCCATATCCTCGGCCGCGTCCTCGGGGCCCGTGAGCCCCAATTCGACATCCGCCTCGCTGACGCGCTTGAAGCTGTGGCCCATCTCGGTGACGATCAGCTCGGCCGTGTCGGCGTCGAGCGGCTGGTTGATCGTCGCCATGATATCCATCTTCATCAGCAGCTTGATCACGTCGACCGCGCGTTCGGACATGCGGTTCGCGAGCTCCTGCACCGTGATCGATTCCGGAATGACGACCTCGCGGAAAATCTTGGACGGCGCCTCGGGCGAGCCCCGCATATGACGCTTCTCGCGCTCGCGGGCGCGGCGGAAAGCGGCGAGACTGCGCTGGCGCTCCTCGTCGCCGGACAGCGCGGTGGTGACCGTCAGACGGCCGCGCCGGCGCGGCTCGTCGCGGCGCGGGGCTACCTTCGCAGGCGCCTTGCCGCGCTTGCGCTTGGCCTCGCCTTCCTCTTCCTCGTCGACGAGCTTGCGGTCGCGCGGCGGCACGACGTCCGTTTTCGCCTCGGCCTCCGGCTTCGGCTTTTCGGGAATCCGGCGATCGGCTTCCTCGGCGGCCTTGCGGCGGGCGTCCTCGTCGGTTTTTTTGCGGGTTTCCTCTTCCACGCGGCGTTTCTCGGCGGCGTCGTGCTCGACCTTGAGGCGAGCTTCCTCGGCGGCCTGAGTCTCCGCGGCGGCGCGGGCCTGACGGCGGGCTTCCTCGGCGGCCTTGCGGGCACCGTCGAGCGCGCGAGCGCGCGAGGCCTTCTCCTCGGCGGTCAGGCTCTTGAGGATGACGCGGCCGCGGCCGGATTGGCCGTCATGCTGCTCCTCGTGGGAAGGGGCGGTTTCCTCGACCTCGTTTTCGACCTCGGGCTCGCGCTCGCGTTCGCGCGCGGTCTCCTCCGGCCCCTGGGACGGCGGCACGACGCGCTTGCGGCGCCGCTCCACCACGACCGGCTTCGATCGGCCATGGGAGAAGCTCTGACGCACCTGTCCGGTATCGACCGTGCGACGCAACTGGAGCGTGCTTCGGCCGGACAGGCTGAGCTTCTGGTCTTTCTTGTCGTCCGCTTCACTCATTCTACGGGTTGTCCTTCCAAACTTCGGAATCCGTGCAACCGCCGGACCTCATCCTTGAACCGCCCGGCAAAGCCATCCGAGGTCAGGGCTGCATGTATCACATTTTCCCGGCCCAATGCCAAACCCAATTCCCCCGAAGAGAACAATTCGACAACCGGGATGCCGGGGCAGAGCCGCTTGAGTTTCTCGCGGCCATCGGCCGCACCGTCGCGCGCTGCGATCAGCACGCAGACGTCTCCGGACCGCGCCGCCGCCGCGACCTTCTCCATGCCGGCGACGAGCGCGCCGGACCGCCGGGCGAGACCCAGGAGATCGAGACAGCGTTTGGCCAAGAGATGCTCGACCGCGACCGAGAGATCCTCGGGGACGGTGAGGCCGGCGCCCTTTTCGGGTTTCAGGCCGCGCGCAAAGGCGTGCTTTCTGACCGCCTTATCGACGAGAGCCCTGTCGGCGGTGATCCAGACGCCCCGGCCGGGGAGATCACCCGCGATGTCGGGAACCACGTCCCCCGAGGGCGCCCGTACGAAGCGCACCATCGCCGTTGCCGGCAAGGCCTTGCCGGTGCTGATGCAGGTCCGTTCGGCGGTGCGCGAACTCAAGGGCGTTGCTCCTCATCGTCCTAGCTCGACGCGGCCGGCTGCTCGCCGGCCTCGTCGGCAGGCGCGGCCTCGGGCGGCGTCTCCTCGCCTTCGAACCAGTGCGCGCGGGCGGCCATGATGATGGCGTTGCCTTCCTCCGCGGTAAGGTCGAAGTCCTTGAGGATGCCGTCTCGGGTATCCACGAGCTCGTCGGTCGCGAGGTCGCCCAGATCGTCGAGCGTCTTCACGCCGTTCTCGCCGAGCACCACCAGCATGGCGGGCGTGAGCCCGTCGATCGCCGCGACGTCGTCCTCGACGCCGAGCTCCTTGCGTTTCTCCTCGGCAGCCGCTTCCTGAGCGGCGAGCACGCCTTGGGCGCGGCGCTGCAGCTCTTCGGCGATGGCCTCGTCGAAGCCTTCGATGGAGGCCAGCTCGTCCAGGGGCACGAAGGCGACTTCCTCGATATTGCTGAAGCCTTCGGCGACGAGGAGCTGCGCGATCATCTCCTCGACGTCGAGCTCGTCGACGAAGAGGGCGGTGCGCTGCTTGAATTCTTCCTGGCGGCGCTGGGATTCCTCGGCCTCGGTCAGGATGTCGATGGTCCAGCCGGTAAGCTGAGAGGCGAGCCGGACGTTCTGGCCGCGCCGGCCGATCGCGAGGCTCAACTGATCGTCGGGCACCACGACCTCGATGCGCTTGGTGTCCTCGTCGAGCACGACCTTGACCACTTCGGCCGGCGCAAGGGCATTGACGATGAAGGTCGCCGGGTCGGGGTTCCACTGAATGATGTCGATCTTCTCGCCCTGGAGCTCGTTCACCACCGCCTGGACGCGGCTGCCGCGCATGCCGACGCAGGCGCCGACCGGATCGATGCGAGGAGTCGTTCGACAAGACGGCGATCTTGGCCCGGCTGCCCGGATCGCGCGCCACCGCCTTGATCTCGATGATGCCGTCATAAATCTCCGGCACTTCCTGGGCGAACAGTTTCGCCATGAATTGCGGATGGGTGCGGGAGAGGAAGATCTGGGGCCCGCGCTGCTCGCGGCGCACGTCATAGATATAGGCGCGCACGCGGTCGCCGTTCCTCAGCGTCTCGCGCGGCACGATCTCGTCGCGGCGGATGATCGCTTCGGCGCGGCCGAGATCGACCATGGCGTTGCCGTATTCGACCCGCTTGACGATGCCGTTCACGATCTCGCCGATGCGGTTCTTGTATTCCTGATACTGCTGCTCGCGCTCGGCGTCGCGCACCTTCTGGACGATGACCTGCTTGGCGGTCTGGCTGGAGATGCGGCCGTATTCGAAGGGCGGCAGGGTTTCGGAGAGGAAGTCGCCGACCTGGGCGTCGGGGTTGCGCTGGCGGGCTTCCGCGAGCGTGATCTGGGTCGCCGGGTTCTCGATCTCCTCGGCTACTTCGAGAAGACGGGCAAGCGCGATCTCGCCGGTCTGGCGGTTGATCTCGGCGCGGATTTCGTTCTCGGCGCCGTAGCGCGAGCGGGCCGCCTTCTGGATCGCCTCTTCCATCGCTTCGAAGACGACCTCCTTGTCGATGGATTTCTCTCGGGCGACCGCGTCGGCGATCTGCAAAAGCTCAAGTCTGTTGGCGCTCACTGCCATGGTTATGCTCTCTGGTTTATGCCGTTCCGGCCTTCAACATTTCATCCGTGATCACGAGCTTGGCGGATTCGATATCCCCGAAGCCGATCGCGACCTCACCTTCATCCGTTCCGAACCGGATCGTCTCGCCGTCCGCGCCTTCGATGAGGCCGCGGAACCGGCGGCGTCCGTCAATCTGCCTGACCGTCTTGACGGTCGCGAGATAGCCCTTGAACCGCTCGTAATCCTCGAGCCGCGTCAGGGGCCGGTCGAGCCCCGGCGAGGAGACCTCCAGCAGATACTGCCCGGAGATCGGGTCCTCGACATCGAGGATCGCCGAGACGGTCTCGCTCAACGTCGCGCAGTCGTCGATGGTCATCGATCCGTCCTCGCGCTCGGCCATGATTTCCAGCCGCTGCGGATTGCCGCCCAAAAGGCGCGTACGCACGAGCCGGTAGCCCATCGCCTCGATCGACGGCTCGATCAATTCATGCACGGCGCTCGCCGAATCGCGTGGAGCTTGCGTCATACCGGATCAAACAACAGCCGACCGAGGGGGTCCGATCGCTTCCATCAAGCCCGCACCAATAAAAAAGTGGGCCGGTTGGGGCCCACTCTTGATGAGTGCTTGTTTGTTGAAGTGGATATAGCACCGGGACTCGGGCGCTTCAAGGGGTTAGGCGTTGCGGCAATAGCCAAGGTAGGTCGGCTTCCGTCCTTCTCGGATCGCTTTCGCCTCGTATCGCGTGCCGGGCCAATCGGGCGGAGGGTCGCGCCAATCCCTGGGGCCTTCGGCGAGCCAGGTGAAGTCGTGCCGCGAGGCCATGCGTTCGACGGCCCAGGCGAGATAGACCGGGTGATCGGTCGCGACCAGGAGCTCCGCGCCGGGTTTCATGACGCGGTGGAGGCGGTCGAGATTCTCGTGGCTGAGGAAGCGGCGCTTCTCGTGGCGGGCTTTGGGCCAGGGGTCGGGATAGAGCAGAAAGACGCGGCCGAGAGAGGCGTCGGGCAGAGCGTCGAGAAGGAGCGCGGCGTCGTCCGTGAGAATACGGACGTTGTCGAGGTCGGCGTCGGCGATGTGCTTGAGCAAGCTCGCGATGCCGGCGAGATAATGCTCGGCGCCGAGGAAGCCGATATCGGGGTTGGCGGCGGCGCGGGCGGCGAGGTGCTCGCCGGCGCCGAAGCCGATTTCGAGCCAGATGTCGGTGACGGGGCGATCGAACAGGGCGGCGGGATCGAGGCGAGTCGTCGCCGAGCTCGATCCGGAGCGTCGGCAGCAGTTCTTCGAGCAGCGCCTTGCGGCCCTTGCGCAAGACACGGCCGCGCCGCCGCCCGTAAAGGCGGCGGCGCTTCAAACCGTCCGACGATATGTCTTTATCGGGTGCCGTCTTAGAGCGCGTCTTTGATGGCATCGACGAGGTCGGTCTTCTCCCAGCTGAACCCGCCGTCGGCATCCGGCTCGCGGCCGAAATGACCGTAAGCGGCGGTGCGGGCGTAGATCGGCCGGCTCAGATGGAGATGCTCGCGGATGCCGCGGGGGCTCAGGTTCATGACCTTGCCGAGCGCGACCTCAAGCTTCGACTCCTCGACTTTGCCGGTGCCGGCGAGATCGACATAGATCGACAAGGGCTTCGAGACGCCGATCGCATAGGAAAGTTGGATGGTGCATTTCTCGGCGAGACCGGCCGCGACCACGTTCTTCGCCAAGTAGCGCGAGGCATAGGCGGCCGAGCGGTCGACCTTGGTCGGGTCCTTGCCGGAGAACGCGCCGCCGCCATGGGGCGCCGAGCCGCCATAGGTGTCGACGATGATCTTGCGGCCGGTCAGGCCGGTATCGCCGTCGGGACCGCCGATCACGAACTTGCCGGTCGGGTTGACGTAGAATTCCTCCTCGGGGCACATCCAGCCCTTGGGCAGAACGTCGAGGACATAGGGCCGTACCAGCTCCTTGACCTCGTCCTGGCTCATGCCGTCGGCGTGCTGGGTCGAGACCACGACCGAGGTCGCGCCGACCGGCTTGCCGTTGATATATTTGAGGGTCACCTGGCTCTTGGCGTCGGGCTCCAGGCCTTTCACGCCGGAATGGCGCGCCTGGGCCAGGGCCTGCAGGATCTTGTGGGAATAATGGATCGGGGCCGGCATGAGGCTCGGGGTCTCGTTGCAGGCATAGCCGAACATGATGCCCTGGTCGCCGGCGCCCTCGTCCTTGTTGCCGGCGGCGTCGACGCCCTGGGCGATATCGGCCGACTGGGCGTGGACGTAGATTTCGGCCTTGGCGCGCTGCCAATGGAAGCCTTCCTGCTCGTAGCCGATATCCTTGATGGCCTCACGGGCGACCTGCTCGAGGGTGTCCTTCGAGATCTCCTTGGAGCAGCGGACCTCGCCGGCCAGAACGATCAGGTTCGTGGTGACCAGCGTCTCGCAGGCCACGCGCGAATACGGATCCGCCGCCAGATAGGTATCGACGATCGCGTCGGAAACGCGGTCGGCCACCTTGTCGGGATGGCCCTCGGACACGGACTCGCTGGTAAACAGATAATCGGTTCTCGCCACTTTCGTGCTCTCCCTTATGGAAACGGACCGGAACGACCCGGAAGCGCGGCATCGCTAGGCGCGCGAATTCTCAGGCATCCTGTCGTGCAATCTCGAATTTCGGGACCGTTTGCCGCCCCCGCGACTCAATGGCCGGGTTATATCAATCGGACCCGAGATCTTACAAGCATAAAGCCATCCTTATATAAGCGGATGGGACGGCTGCGCCGGGTTTCCGTCAGGCTTCCTTGGGCGGGATGAAGGCCTGCGGGCTTCGCGTCGGGCACTTCCGGGGTTTTCGGCAGGGACTCGACATAGATCGACTGGCTCGGGAAGGCGAAGCCGGCGCCCGCCTCCTCGACGATGCGCTTGATCTCGCAGGCGAGCCTCTCCTTGATCTCCAGCCATTCGCCCCACAACGATCGAGCGGGTGAAGCAATACAGCATGATGTCGATCGAGGAGGCCGCGAATTTGTCGATGCGTACGAAGGTCGAGACTTCCTCGGGCTTGGCGAAATCCTCGTTGGTGGTGACATAGGCCTCGATCTCGTCGCGGATCCGGCGGAGCTGATCGAGGGTCGTGCGGTATTCGAGCGCCGATCGTCCAATAGATCCGGCGGTGCGTCATATGGGAGAAGTTGGTCACCGCGTTGTCGGAAAGCTTGGAATTCGGCACGAAGACGGGCGCCTTGTCGAAGCGGCGGATGCGCGTGGTCCTGAAGCCGATGAACTCGACGATGCCTTCGACCACGCCGTCAACGTGAATCCAGTCGCCGATATTGAAACGGCGCTCGCCGATGACGAAGAGGCCGGCGATCAGGTTCTTGAACAGGTCCTGGGCGCCGAGCGCCACCGCCACGCCGAACAGCCCGAGCCCGGCGATCAGCGGCCCGACCTGGATACCCCAGATCTCGAGGATCACCGCGCCGCCGATCAAGAGGATGCCGATCTTGAACGCCTTGATGAGCCACTGGACCATGCTCGGCGTCAGGATATGCCTCGAGCCGGCCGGCGATCCGCGACAGGGGACCGACGACGGCGTAGATGCCCCAGAAGATGGTGAAGGCGACCAGCGAGCGGTTGAGGTTCGAGATGAAGCTCGACGAACGGCTCTTTGGGCTGGATATAGGCGGTCGCGAAGAAGAAGCCCATCACGACCGGTACGAAGGTCAGCGGCGGCTCCAGGACCGCGCGCGACCTCATCGTCGAGCCGGGTGCTGGTCCGGGCTGTCCAGGCGTTGACGCGCGCCAGGACGAACCGGGCGAACAGCCGGCGGAACACCAGGAAGGCGACGAAGATCGCCAGCGCGATCAGGATTTGCCCGATATCCACGCCGTAGAGGCCGTGCCGCCAGACATCGACCACCAGATCCCAAAAGTCTTTGAAGCTGTTCATGATCTCCGGACGCGCGGCCCGTCGGGCGACGGGCGGTTATGCGCACCATAACAAGTTCGGCCCCGAGGTCCAGGGTCCAGAGGTCAGGAAATAGCGGCGCGGCGCGTCACGAGCCGCGCCCGGCCGCCGCATCGCGCGGCGACCGATCCTTGGTGAGGCCCTTAGTCCTCCGAGCCGCCGCCCGAAGGGGTCCGCCGGCGGGTCGTGCCGCCGATCGCCTTGACGAGCTCGAACACCCGCTTGCGGGTCAGGGGATCGGAGATCCGGTAATAGGCCCGGACGAGCTCCAAGGTTTCGCGCCGCGACAGCTGGTCGGACTCGAAAGTTTGTTGCTCTCCCTCCGCCAGGCCGGCGCCCGCCGTCGCCACGCCTTCGGCCATATCGTCGAAGAAGAAGGACACGGGAACGTCGAGAATCTGGCTCAGCTTGTAGAGCCGGCTCGACCCGATGCGGTTCGCGCCACGCTCGTATTTCTGGACCTGCTGGAAGGTCAGTCCCAAGGCGTCCCCGAGCTTCTCCTGGCTCATTCCGAGAAGGGTACGCCGAAGCCTGACGCGACTACCGACATGAATGTCGATCGGATTTGGTTTCGATGTCACTGCAACAAGACTCCATTGATCATGGTTGTCACGTCTGTGGCGCCACCCAAAGAAACCGCCCCATAGTAAATATGAACGGTGACCACGCCCGCATATGCATTCACAAGAATGTGAATGCGGATTTCCTATCCAATTGCTTTCGAGGCGTCAATCGACTGGAGATCTCATCCGTCGGAATACAATCAGGCGTATCGATCTAGTCTTATTCGTCTACTTTTTGGCCGAAAAGGATCGATTCTTAAAAACTATATCAACTATAAATGGTGTAAAGGTTACCAGCGCGATCAGGACGAGGACGATCAAGTTTCCGAAACGGGAGAACAAGGTCCGGCCGTCCAGCGCCTCGGGCAGCGAGGCATCCATGACCCCCGCGACCCCGAGCGGCAACTCGCGGCGGACCCGGCCATACGGGTCGACGACGCCCGAAATGCCGGTCACCGCGGCGCGCACCAGGGGCACGCCTTCCTCGATCGCGCGGAGCCGGGCCATGCCGAAATGCTGGCGCGGCCCGTCGCTGTTTCCGAACCACGCATCGTTGGTGATATTCAACAACCATTGCGGGTGATGAGCATGATCGGTCACCTGGCCCGGAAAGATCGCTTCGTAACAAATCAACGGCGAAAACGGCGGCAGGCCGGGGACGTCGATGGTCTTCGGGCCGGGCCCCGCCAGAAAGTCGCCGTCGCCGACCTCCACGAGCTTGTCGAGGCCGAGCCGGCCGAACAGCCAGCGCAGGGGCAGGAACTCGCCGAACGGCACGAGATGATGCTTGTCGTAGGTGTCAAGCGTCCGGCCCTCGTCGTCGAGCACTTCGAGGCTGTTCCAGAAGTCGAGCGTGCCGTCCTTCTCCCGCCGATAGCGCGGCACGCCCAGAATCACATGGCCGTCGGGCCGGGCCAGCCGGCCGATCAGCACGCGGCGCGCCGGCTCCTGGTCGATGAAATAGGGGATCGCGGATTCCGGCCAGATGATGGTGACATTCGAGACATGGGTGTCCTCGTCGCTCATGGTCATGTATTTGAGCAGCACGTCCTCGCGGTGCTTGACGTCCCATTTCTGGTTCTGGGGGATATTGGCCTGGACGATCCGGAGATTGACGTCGGGCACGGTGTCGTGGCTGCCGAACAGGGTGCGCACGCCGCCGCCGAGGCCCATGACCGCCAGCACGCCGCCCGCGATCAGCACCGGCGCCCAGCCCTTGGCGGTGCCGAGCTCGCGCCCCCTGAGCGCCGCCGGCGACGCCGCGATCGCAACCGTCACCAGACTGAGGCCGTAAGCGCCATAGAGCGCCACCGACTGGCTCATCGCCGGCGAGAACGACCAGGCATTGCCGATCAGGTTCCAGGGAAAGCCCGTCAGGGCATAGCCCCGGACCATCTCGCCCGCCGTCCAGCAGCCGGCGAAGATCAGGATCCGCCCCGGGCCCGGCCGCCACAGGAGCCGCGCCACCGCGAGCGCCAGGCCGAAATAGAGCGCCATCCCGGCCGGCAGCACCAGGGTGCCGAACGGGATCGCCCAGGCGAATTGCGACGCATCGACCAGGAAGGCATTGCGGAGCCAGTAGAGCCCGACGGTCATATAACCGAAGCCGAACCACCAGCCGAGCGCGAAGGCGCGCCGCCAGCCGTCCGCCGCATCCAGCATCAGCACCAGGAGCGGCATGGTGAGGAGCAGGATGGGCACGAGATCGTGCGGCGCCATCGCGAGGCCCGACAGGGCCCCGATGATGGCGGCGAAGATCCAGCCGCGCCACCCGGTGAGAGCGGCCAGCATCCGGCCGATGGAATCGATCATGGCCGGGGGATCATAAGCGAATTGGCTGCGACCGGAAGAGGCCGCGACATCATGCGCCTTTCGTCTCCGCCTCGGGCTTCGGCGCGAAGCGCACTTTGAGCTTCTTGAGCCGGCGCGGATCGGCGTCGATCACCTCGAACTCGACCCCGTCGGGGTGCCGGATCACCTCGCCGCGCTGGGGCACGCGGCCGGCGATCGCGACCACGAGGCCGCCGATGCTTTCGATATCCTCGTCGCGCTCCTCGATCAGGAGCTTGCGCCCGATCATTTCCTCCAGAGCCTCGACCGACCCGCGCGCATCAGCGTCGATCACGCCTTCCGAAACGAGGCGCAGGGGCTCGGGCTCGACCACGTCATGCTCGTCCTCGATATCGCCGACGAACTGCTCGACCAGATCCTCGATGGTGGCGAGGCCGTCGATCCCGCCATATTCGTCGACCACCATCGCCATATGGACGCGAGTCGCGCGCATCTTGATCAGGAGATCGACCACCGGCATGGAGGGCGGCACATAGAGGATGTCGCGGCGCAACGCCTCGATCTTGGGCGGCGCCGTGCCGCGGATGATCTCGGACTGGACCTTGAACACGTCCTTGATGTGGACCATGCCGATCACGCCGTCCAGGTTCTTGCGGTAGAGCGGCAGGCGCGAATGCTCGGCCTCGCGGAACAGCTTGACCACGTCGTCGAACGGCGTGGCGACGTCGAGCGCGATGATATCGGCGCGCGGCACCATCACGTCGGCGACCGAGAGCTCCCGCATCTTGGCGAGATTCATCAGCATCAGCCGCTCTTGCGGATTGAGGAGCGCTTCGCTGTCGGAATGCTCCTCGATCACCTCCTGCAGGATGTCGCGCAAGCGTGACGTCCTCCGAGGGGCGGAACTTGGTCTTCAGCCAGTCGGCCAGCGCGTCGAACAAATTGCTGTCGCGGCTTTGTCGTTCCGGCGGTTCGGCGGACTCGTCGTCTGATTTCGCGGTCGTCGCGGATATCGGGTCGGACATCTTCCTAATATGGCCTCGGCAGCGGGAGTTGGGTCCGGTCTAATCGGCTATCGCATAGGGATCGGGAATATTCAATCGCGCAAGAATGGCGGTCTCCAGCGGCTCCATCTCGGCGGCGTCCTTATCGGTCTCATGATCATAGCCGACAAGATGCAGAACGCCGTGGACAATCAGATGACAGAGATGATGGCCGAGCGGCTTGCCCCCGGCCTCGGCCTCGCGGCTGACCGTCCCGTATCCGAGCACCACGTCGCCGAGCAACCGGACAGCCTCGGCTTGCTGAGGCTCGTTTCGGATCGGAAACGACAGCACGTTGGTCGGCTTGTCGATGCCCCGGTAGCGCCGATTCAAATCCTGCACGGTCGCGTCGTCGGCCAGCACCACGCTCACCTCGACCGGCCCGTCCCCGCGCTCGGCAACGGCGGAAAGCGCCGCCCGGCAGGCCGTCTCGACGATCTCAGCCGCATCAGGAAGGTCTTCGCGCCACCGTCGGCAAGGAATGGACAGTGCTATTTCCGGTTTCATCATGCTGATTGGCGGCTTCGAGCCGCATGGCGGCGGCGTCCCTGAGCCCCATGTCGGGGCGGTCGTCGCTGCGGATCTGATGGGCGCCCATGGCGAAGACCCGGCAGAACGCCGCCGAGATTATGCGCAAATCCTTGAGAGAGAGCCCGCATTCGTCGAGCTGGCCGTCGGTCATGGCCTCCTCGATCGCCTTGTCGACCCGGGTCTTGATCTTGTCCGCGTCCGGGTCCTTCAGCGCCCGGATGGCGGCCTCGGCCATGCTGGCGAGCATGACGATGCCGGCGCAGCGCGTCTGCGGCTTGGGGCCGGGGTAGCGGAAATCGTCCTTGTCCACCGTAGCGCCCGTCGCCCGCGCCTCGTCCACCGCCCGAAGATAGGTCGATTTCATCAGCATGGTGCCGTGCTGCTGGCTGATGGCATTGACGATCATCTGGCCGAAACGGTTCTTCCGCGCGATCTCGATGCCGTCGCGGATCGGCGCCACGGCCATGCGGACGGCGAGGCTGGGCGGCAGCCGGTTCAGGATGTTGCGGCTGCGCCGGTTCTCGTTGAAGGCGCCGGGACGGACCGACTCGCCGATCCGGTGATAGAGCGCCTTGACCCGGCAGCGCAGCGGATTTTCGCCGAGCGCCTCGCCGGCGGCTTCGGCGAGATTGGCGATCAGGATCGACTCGTAATAGGTCCCGGGCGCATGCAGCGCGAGGTCCTTGAGGAGCGGACTGTCCGCCGAAGCGAGCTCGAGGAGCCGCATATCGGTCATCTCCTCGAACGCCCGCTCCAGAAGCGGCAGGAGACCGGCGGCGAGCAACCCCGTGATCAGCCCCGCGATGAGCGCGAGCGAGGCCAGCGCGATCTCGCCGGTGTCGGACGGGCTTGCGAGGGTGGCGACGATCGGCGTCATCAGCATCTGCGCCGCGCCCGCGGCCGCGCCCACCTTCATCACGTCCGGCCGGCGGCGGCACAGCGGCGCGAGCGCGGCGCCGGTGCAGACGCCCGCAAGGTGATAGATGACGAACCAGATCGAGGCGTCGACCCGATAGGCAATGAGCAGGGTCAGCGCCGCGCCGATCAGGATCGCGGTCCGGATATTCACGAGCGCCGCGATCAGGAGGCCCGCCAGACTGATCGGCAGAACATAGGGGACCGCGCCCGCATCGAGGGACAAGCCGTCCGCCACGCTGAGGCCGAGGGATTCGATGATCAGGCAGATCAGCATGGTGCAACCCGCGACCGAGAGGGCGATATAGACCTCCTTGCGGTCGATCCCCGGCGGCCGGCGCGACTGGCGCAACAGCCCCGCCCCGACCGCGACGATCGCGATGATCAGCGCCAGGATCGCGAAGATCTCGGGCCAGATCGAGCCGGTCTCGGCGGTCTCGTAAAGGAGCTGAAGGCGTTCCTGAATCGCCGGCGTGATCCGGTCGCCGCTATGGACGATCACCTCGCCGGCCCCGAACCGGACATAGACCGGCTCGGCGCTTTCGATGGCGGCCGTTCGGGTGCGCTGGGTCGCGGCGTCGTTCAGGGTGAGGTTGGGCCGGACCAGCCGGAGCGCGGTGGTCAGGATCCAGGTGCGGACGATGCGCGCGCTCTGATACTCGATGTCGCCCGCGCGTTGCCGCATGATCTGCTCGGCCTGATCGCGGGTGACGATGCCCGAGGTATCGTCGAGGAGCCGGGTTGCGCCGGTCGAGACGTCGCGAAGGATGATGCCACCGCTCTCGGGCAAGGCCGACGATTCATCCACGACATAGCGGTTCAGGACGGACGCGAACAGGGCGTCGATCGCCCGGTTCACGTCGTTCGGGTCGTCGAGCCGTTCGATGATCTGGAAGGTCGTCGCATTGATCGGCAGGGCGAAATCGCGCTGGAAGGCGGCATAGCGGTCGTTGAAGCTGAGCGTGTCGTCGGCGAGCCGCTTTTTCATGTTCTGGAGCGCGACGCGGATCGGCGCGCCGATGCCGGTATAGAGGTCGGAGTCGAAATCGAACACGGGCAGGGCGTTCTCGCCGGCCTGACGGCGCCTGAAATCGGTGGCGACCTTGTCCTCGACGAGCGCGTCGCGGCTCGAGCGCACCGTGTCGGTCGCGATGCTCTCCAGCGGCGGAATCGGCTTGACCGTCACGGGGAACGGCGCCAGCAGAAAGGTCAGAAGGATGATGAAGGAGGCCAGGAGCGAGAGATCGAAAGGCACGTTCCAGCGCGCCCAGCGGTCGGCCGCGAGGGTGCGGACCGCCGAGGCCGGCAAAAGCCGGCGGGCCGCCTGGATATCCGGGTCGGCCGGCCCGGAATCCTCGGATTCGGGGGCGTCACGATCGCTCATCTCACCGCTCGTCTTCGGGACGCGGTTTCATGGAACCGGCTTTTCGGGTCTGTGCTGCGTCAGCTTGACGCCGACGGCGTTCGTCGTCGGAACGGCCATAAGCCTCCAGGATCCTTGTGACCAAACTATGGCGGACCACGTCGATATTGGTCAGGCGCACGGTCGCCATGCCCCGGGTTTTGCCGAGGATTTCCACCGCATCCACGAGTCCCGACCGGGCGCCCTGCGGCAGATCGATCTGGCTGTCGTCTCCCGCCACGACCATGCGCGAATTCTCGCCGAGCCGCGTTAAAAACATCTTCATCTGCACCGGCGTGGTGTTCTGGGCCTCGTCCAGGATGGCAAAAGCGTGGGACAGGGTGCGCCCGCGCATGAAGGCCAGGGGCGCGATCTCGACCTCGCCGGTCTCCAATTTGTGCTGGACCTGGTCGGCCGGCAGCATGTCGTAGAGCGCGTCGTAGAGCGGCTGGAGATAGGGATCGATCTTCTCCCGCAGATCGCCCGGCAGGAAGCCGAGCCGCTCGCCCGCCTCGACCGCGGGGCGCGACAGGATGATGCGCTCGACCTCGCCCCGGACCAGCATGGAGACGCCGATGGCGACGGCGAGATAGGTCTTGCCCGTCCCGGCGGGGCCGAGGCCGAAGACCAGCTCGTTATCGCGCAGCGCCTTCAGATACTCCACCTGGCCCGGCGAGCGCGGCACGATCACCCGCTTGCGCGTCCTGATCGCCAGCTCGTCGCTCCCCGGCAGCTTGGACACCGACGCGCCGGCGCTTTCCGCGAGGCGGATCACGCCGTCGACATCGCCGGCATCGACCGGCAGACCCTTCTTGAGGCGGTCATAGAGCCCGTTCAGCACGGCCACCGCCCGAGCCCGCGCCGGCGCGTCGCCGGAGACCGCGATGCGGTTGCCCCGAGGGGCAAGCTCGACGCCGAGCCATTGCTCGATCCGGGCGAGATTGCGGTCGTGCTCGCCCGACAAGGCCGCGACCAGCGCATTGTCGTCGAACTCGATCACGCTCTGGCGCCGCCGCCATTGGTCTCGGGAGGGCGTTTCCTGCCCTGGGCCGATGCGTCCCGTCCGGGGCTCGGACGACGCCGGTTTCGCGCGATGCTTCGAGTTGGTCATGCCGCCGGTTCGGCCGCGAGGCTGTTGGCGAGCCCCCGGGTCACCGCGACCTCGAGCAGCGCGCCCCGGGGCGGGGTGTCGCCGCCCTCGAAATCGACATGGACCGCCTGCATATAGGGGCTGCGGCCGATGAGCTGGCGCGCGCTGCGTCCGGGACGGTCGAGAAGCACGCGCATCCTGCGGCCCTCGAAGCCGCGGTTGAAGGCGAGCTGCTGAGCGTTCAACAGATCCTGCAAAGCGGCGAGCCTCTCTTGCTTGACGGGCTCCGGCACCTGATCGCCGTGCTCGGCGGCGGGGGTGCCGGGACGGGCCGAATATTTGAACGAATAAGCCTGGGCAAAACCGGTTTCCCGCACGATATCGAGCGTTTCTTCGAAATCCGCGTCCGTTTCGCCCGGAAAACCGACGATAAAGTCGGAAGAAAGCGCCAGATCCGGCCGCGCTTCCCGCAAGCGCTCGACGATCCGCCGATACTGATCCCGCCCATGCCGCCGGTTCATCGCCGAGAGAATCCGGTCCGAGCCGCTTTGCACCGGAAGATGAAGGAACGGCATCAGGCTCGCGATATCGCGATGGGCGGCGATGAGCTCGTCATCGACATCGAGCGGATGGGACGTCGTGTAGCGCAGCCTCTCAAGCCCCTCGATCCGATCAAGCCGGGCCAGAAGCCGGCCCAGGCTCCAGCTCTCGCCGTCCGGGCCCTCGCCGTGATAGGCGTTGACGTTCTGGCCCAAGAGCGTGATCTCGCGCGCCCCGCCTTCGACCAGCCGGCGCGCTTCCGCCTCGATCGCCGCCACGGGCCGGGAATATTCCGCGCCGCGGGTATAGGGCACGACGCAGAAGGTGCAGAACTTGTCGCAGCCTTCCTGGATGGTGAGGAACGCCGCCACGTTCTGCCGCGCCGCCCGGGCAGGAAGCCGCCCGAATTTCTGGTCGACATCGAGATCTGTCGCGACCACGCCGGCGCGGCCCGACTTCTGCGCCTGCTCGATCATCTCGGGCAGGGCATGGTAGGTCTGCGGCCCGAACACGAGATCGACGACGGGCGCACGGCGCTTGATCTCCGCGCCTTCGGCCTGGGCCACGCAGCCCGCGACCGCGATCATGGTCTCGGCGCCGCGCTCCGCCCGCTCGGCCTTCAACGCCCTGAGCCGCCCGAGCTCGGAATAGACCTTCTCGGCTGCCTTCTCGCGGATATGGCAGGTATTGAGGATAACGAGATCGGCCTCGGCCACGTCCCCCGTCACGGCATAGCCGCGCTCGGCCAGAACCTCCGCCATACGATCGGAATCGTAGACGTTCATCTGGCAACCATATGATTTTACGAAGAGTTTCTTGTCCTGCAAGGGCGTGACACGTCCACGGCATACGCTCTCCGCCATGGACTCCTCGATTTGGCCGGCGCGAGGGCCGGTGTTTTCGATTGAAACCGCGCTGCCGGTCCCACGCTCACTCCGTCTCGCCGCTATCGGCGGGCACGCCGTAGAGCTCGAGCCGGTGATCGACGAGCTTGAAGCCGAGCTTCTTCGCGACCTCGCGCTGCAGGGCCTCGATCTGCTCGTTGCGGAATTCGTAGACCTTGCCCGATTTCAGGTCGATCAAGTGGTCGTGATGGACGTCCGGCACTTCCTCGTAACGCGACCGGCCGTCGCGGAAATCATGGCGCTCCAGGATGCCGGCTTCCTCGAACAGACGGACCGTCCGATAGACCGTGGCGATGGAGATGTTCGGATCGATCGCAGTCGCCCGGCGATAGACTTCCTCGACATCCGGATGGTCATGGGCCTCCGACAGAA
This sequence comes from uncultured Alphaproteobacteria bacterium, assembly GCA_963732795.1. GTDB lineage: Bacteria > Pseudomonadota > Alphaproteobacteria > CAVTAV01 > CAVTAV01 > CAVTAV01. Next base: position 271,424 of record CAVTAV010000006.1, read on the forward strand.
CGCGCGCGATAACCCGGCGCTGCTCGGTCATTCTCATGCCTTTCTCGAGGCAAAGCTTTTCCAATCGATCGGGCATCATTCAGGCCTTCTCCTGCGCGATGTTACGGAGCGCCCGCCACACTAGCACGAGCGCCGCCTAGCGCGCGAACCGTCCGCGCACGGCTCTCGATTGTGATCTTAACCTTTCGCGCGGGCCAGACAAGAAGGCCGGCGCGTCGACCCGGTTTATTTTCTGCGCTTGCGCTTGCCGTTTCTCGGCAGGGTGCCGAGCCCGATCTGCTTGGCGAGCTCCCGGCGCTGGGCGGCGTAATTGGGCGCCACCATGGGATAATCCGCGGACAGGCCCCATTTCTCGCGGTATTCGTCGGGCGTCATGTTGTAGCGCGTCTTGAGGTGGCGCTTGAGCATCTTGAGCTTCTTGCCGTCCTCCAGACAGATGATGAAGTTCGGCGTCACCGAGCGGCGCACCGTGACGGCGGGCTTGGGCTTGTCCTGGGCCGGCTCGGCCGAGCCGACGCGCGCCAGCGTTTGGTAGACCTGCTCGATCAACGGCGCGATATCGCCGACCGCCAGCGTATTGTTCGCCACATGTGACGACACAATATCGGCGGTCAGAGCCAGGAGTTCATTGTTGTTGCGCCCGTTTTCTTTCATTCGATCAATTGCCCCCGGAAAGGAAATATCTCGGATTTTATATTATTCAAAGTCTCAATCCGCAACTTCTAATGACGTGCTCTTCACCATATGTTGAAAAACAATCTCTGAAAGTCACGTTTTTTTCTTCGTATCATTTCGAGTCTTTGCGCGCAAAGCCGTCGCTGGCAACCTTATCATAGACAACAATTCATCCAAACGTGCTATCGGGCTGCAACGGAGGCCGTCCGAACGGCTATGCGGCCCTGGCCGGGCCGAGCGGCAGCGCTGCGTTCATCACGATTGCACCGACCGACTTTTTTTCACCGTCTCCGCCATAATAATCGGCCCGCCGGGCGATCTCGGCGAAGCCCGCCGCGCGGTACAGACGAAGGGCCGGCAGGTTGTCTTCGGCGACCTCGAGAAACAGCGTCCCGGCTCCCGCCACCTCGGCGAGGCGCGCCCCCTCCGTGAGCAGCGCCCGGGCAATGCCCTGCCCTCGCCGGGCCTCGACGACGGCGATCGACAAGAGCTCGGCCTCATCCGCGGCAGGCCTGATCAGGGCGTAACCAGCCGCGTCACGCGCCACGGCAAGCAGGCCTATCGCTCTGGATTCGCTGAGGATTTCGGCGAAATCCCGTGCCGTCCAGCGCCGGCCGGCATGACCGGCCATGGCGGCTTCGCACAGATTTGCGAAGGTTTCGGCGTCGTCCGGCCCGGCCCGGCGGATCTCAACCGCGGGCGCGGTCATGGCGGGTCTCGGCGGGCAGCTTGGCATCCGGCGCGCGAAGATAAAGCGGCGACGGCGGCGGCGCCCCCGCCTCGATCTCCCGCGCGGCGGCGATCCCCGCCAGCACGCCGGGATCGATCGGGCCGGCCGGTTCCACGACGCGAAGGTCGCGCCGCGCCGCGGCCGCGCCGACCAGCGCCGCACCCGTGCCGACCAGCGCGACCGCGTCCTCGGGAAGCCGTCCGGCCGCGTCTTTTGGCGTAAGTGCTTCGGGCGACGTCACGGGAATTAGTGATGAAGAATTAGGCAGTATCGCGAAGACTTGGAAGTAGATCTCGCCGCGCCGCGCATCGATCGCCGCAGCAAGCCTGGAATCGTGGGAATCGGCGAGAATTGGTCCCCGCGCGGCCGCTGTCGCCGCCAACGCTTCGAGGGTCGAGACGCCCACCGCGGGCCGGCCGAGCGCCAGCGCCAGACCGCGCGCCGCTGCGACGCCAACCCTGACGCCTGTGAACGAGCCGGGACCGATGGTGACACCGATACGGTCGATTTCCGGATAGCCGACGCCCGCGTCATCGAGCAGGCGGGCCAGCAGAGGAAACAGAAGCTCGGCATGGCCGCGCGCCGCCGCGACGGAGTCCTCCGCCAGCACCCGGCCATCGGCCCAGACCGCCGCCGAGCAGGCATCGAGCGCGGTATCGAACGCGAGACAGATCATGGCCGCGGCCTGTCCGCCGGGCCGCTAAACGATCGAGCAGGCGGTATCGAAATCGAGGCGCGGCTGGCGCGGCATGAGCTTGGAATGATCGCCATAGCCAAGCGCGCAGATGAAATTGGACTTGTACCGGCCATCGGGGAAGAACGCCTTGTCGAGCGCGGCATTGTCGAAGCCGGACATCGGGCCGCAATCGACGCCCAGAGCCCGCGCGGCGACGATGAGGTAAGCGCCCTGGAGCGTGCCGTTGCGGAAGGCCGTGGCCTCGGCAAGCGCCGGATTGGCGAGAAGCCCGTCGCGAAAGCCGCCGGCCATCGGGACTTCCCGGATTGAGCGCCTCGATATGCTCATGGAACTTGGTGTCGGTCGCGACGATGACCGTGGCCGGCGCCTCCATGACCTTGTCGACATTACCGGGGCTGACGACGGCCTTCAGTTTCTCCTTGCCCTCGTCCGAGGTCACGAAAACGAAGCGCGACGGGCAGGTATTGAAGCTCGTCGGGCCCATCTTGGTGAGTTCGTAGATCGCCCGCAGCGTCACCTCGGAAACCGGTTTATCGAGGAATTTCCGATGGGTGCGAGCTTCCCGGAAAATCGTGTCGAGATCGGTGTCGCTCAGGATATGGCTCACGGTAACCTCGTATTTATCCAACTGGGAGAGACTTCGCCCGCGTTCATACACGTGCCGAGCCGCGCTGCCAACCGAGATTGGGAGCCCGGCTGCCGGGCCGGCACGGTGAGCTTTGGGTGAGGATTGAGAGATGTCGATCGACAAGAATGCCTTGCGCTCCCGGCGCAGGAAGGCGCGGCGCGGGCTGACGGCCGCCGCCGCTCTGACCGCCGCGATTTTCACGATTTTCGGGTCGGCCGCTTCCGTGCTGGCGGCCGATTCGGCCGTCATCCTGATGTATCAGCGCTTCGACGAGCCGGCCCAGGCAGGCAATGTTTCAAGCGCCACCTTCAAGGCCCATCTCGATGAGCTGGCCGATCCGCGCTATCACGTGATGGCGCTGGATGCGGTGATCGCCGCGCTTAGATCGGGCGCCGACCTGCCCGACCGCACGGTCGCGATCACGATCGACGACGCCTATGAATCGGCTTATGCCGAGGCCGCGCCACTCCTCAAAGCGCGCGGCTTTCCCTATACCGTCTTCGTCACCACCGACAGCGTGGATGAAGGCCGCGCGGGCTACATGACCTGGGACCAGATCCGCACGCTTGCCGATGCCGGCGTCGAGATCGGCAATCACGGCGCCCGGTCGTTCCATATGGTCGAGATGGGCGATGCGGCGGACCGTGATAACGTCACCCGCGGCGCCACCCGGATCGAACAGGAAATCGGCAAGGCGCCCACGGTTTTCGCCTATCCGTACGGCGAATTCGCCAAGGCCGAACGGCAGCTCGTCGCCGGCCTCGGCTATGCGGGCGCGGTCGGCACCGCCTCGGGCGTCGCCCAAGCGGGTCAGAGCGTCTATGCCCTGCCGCGGTTTCCCCTTGCCGAGGCCTATGCCGGGATCGACCGGTTCCGCATGATCGTCAACGCCCTGCCTCTGCCGGTGGCCGATCTCCTGCCGGCCGATCCCAAGCTTGCCGACAACCCGCCGTCGCTCGGCTTCACCCTGACGCAGAACGTGCCGGGCCTCGACGGCCTTACCTGCACGCCGTCCGACGGCTCGGCGGCGGATATCGAACGATTGGGGGATCGGGTGGAGGTCCGCTTCGACAAGGCCTTCCCGGCCGGAAGCGGCCGCGTCGCCTGCACGGCGCGAACCCCGGACAACCGCGTCCGTTGGCTCGGCGTGCCGGTCTATGTGCCGAAAAAGTAGCAAGCAATCCCTGTCATCCCGGACGCTAGGCGAGCCCGGCCTTCAGGCCGGCCGCGAGCCTTGCGATCCGGGATCGAGGTCGAAGTCTCAGGCTTGCGACAATGGGTCCCGGATAGCTCGGTTTGCCAACGGCATCAAAGATGCCTGTCAAACCGGCTTCCGGGATGACGTCTCGTTGGAATAGGGTTCAGATCTGCTGGACTTCGGTCACTTCCGGCACGTAATGCCGGAGCAGGTTCTCGATGCCGTGCTTTAAGGTCAGCACCGAGCTCGGGCAGCCTGCGCAGGAGCCCTGCATGTGGAGATAGACCACGCCGTCCTTGAAGCCGTGATAGACGATGTCGCCGCCGTCCTGGGCGACGGCAGGGCGCACGCGGGTGTCGAGAAGCTCCTTGATCTGGGCCGCGATCTCGTCCTGCTCGCCTGAAGCTTCGGCGGCGAAGGGCGTCTCGGCGCCGGGATCGACCACCGGCTGGCCGGAGGTGAAATGATCCATGATGCCGGCGAGGATTTCGGTCTTGAGCTCGGCCCAATCGGCTTCGGGCGCCGTCACCGTGATGAAGTCGCTGCCGAAGAACACGCCGGTCACGCCCGGCACCTCGAAGAGCCGCCGCGCAAGCGGCGACCGCGCCGCCGCGTCCGCATCCCGGAAATCCGCCGTCCCCGCCGCCATGACCTCGCGGCCGGGCAGGAACTTCAACGTCGCCGGATTGGGGGTGTGCTCGGTCTGAATGAACATGAGTCGCTATCCTCTAGCCTCGGCAAAACGCGCCTGATCGACCCTTACATGGCAATTATGACCAATTTGGTCAAGTATTGCTAACTGCCGAAGCCGATCGGGCCGCAGCATGGTGGATCTTGTAATATGGACGGCTCTTCAAAGCCATATTATCATGTACACATAATATAGGGCGCAGGAGGCGCCCTTATTATTGGAAAGCAACATCTCCGGGGTGGCCGACTTGCGCGTAACGGGTCGCTATATAAGCCAACCTACCGGCTACAGAGCGTTCATTCCTGAACCGCTTTCGAACGCCCCAGACATCAACATTGATGCCGAGCTGCAGACTTTATTGTCCGATGCAGATCGTGCGCTTGGCCGGTTGGATGGATCGATCCAGACGCTGCCAAACCCCGATCTGTTCGTATTCATGTATGTCAGAAAAGAAGCGGTCCTATCGAGCCAGATAGAGGGGACCCAAGCTTCAATAAACGATGTGCTGGAGGCGGAAGCGAAGATCCTCGATCCCGCTCGCCCAAACGATGTCTCCGAAGTTCTCAATTACGTAGACGCCATGAATTACGGTCTGAAGCGCCTCGATAGTTTGCCCCTGTCGCTTCGGCTCTTTTGCGAAATCCACGCCAAGCTAATGCAGAACGTGAGAGGCGGAAAACTTACCCCCGGTGAATTCAGGACCAGTCAAAATTGGATCGGACCCGAGGGAGCGACCCTCAACGAGGCATCGTTCGTGCCGCCCCCGCCGTCGATGCTGCAAGACCTGCTCGGAGACCTGGAAAAGTTCTGTCACGCCGACACCGCCTTGCCAGCGTTGATAAAGATCGGGCTCATTCATGCCCAGTTCGAGACGATCCATCCGTTCCTGGACGGCAATGGACGCGTCGGCCGGCTGCTCGTCACGTTCCTGCTATGCCAACAGAGAATTCTTCAATTGCCGGTCCTTTATCTCTCTCACTATCTCAAGAAACATCGTGCCCGATATTACGACCTGCTTCAGGCAACGAGAGAATCCGGGGATTGGGAAGGATGGTTGAAATTCTTTTTGCGTGGGATTGCGGAGGTCTCCGCCGAAGCGACGTCCACGGCACGCCGCATCGTGAAGCTTAGAGAAACGCACCGAACCGTCATCACGGAGAAGTTCGGAAGGACCGCCGGCAACGGTCTGTCTATCCTCGAGTACCTGTTCGTAAATCCGATTATTACGGTCAATCAGGTCGCCAAGCGACTAAAGGTCGGCTATCCGACCGCCAACGATCTCATGGCCCGGTTTGTGGCTGCGGATATTCTTGTGGAAACCACGGGCAACGCCCGAAACCGGCGTTTCAGCTACCAGCCTTATATCCGGCTCTTCAACGATGCGTGAGCCCGTGATCGCCGATCACGCCCTCAAGAACCCCACGATGTCATAGACCTCCGCCACGATGGGGTCGGCGATGGCGTGGGCGCGGGCGGCGCCGTCGTGGAGGATGCGGTCGACTTCGGCGGGGTCGTCGAGGAGGCGGGTCATTTCGGCGGTGATCGGACCGAGTTGCGCGACCATGAGGTCGGCGAGGGCCGGCTTGAAGACCGAGAACATCTTGCCTTCGAATTCCTCGCACACGGCGTCCGGCGTCTTGTCCGCGAGAACGGCGTAGATCTCGACCAGATTGCGGGCTTCGGGGCGCGACGCCAGGTCCGACGCCTTGCCCGGCAAGGGATCGGGATCGGTGCGGGCCTTGCGGATCTTCTGGGCGATCGTGTCGGCCGAATCGGTCAGGTTGATCCGCGAATAGTCGGATGGGTCCGACTTCGACATCTTCGCCGTGCCGTCGCGCAGGGACATGATCCGCGCGCCCGATTCCTTGATCACCGGATCGGGCAGCGTGGAAGAACTCGACGCCGAAATCGTGATTGAATTTCTGGGCGATGTCGCGGGTCAGCTCCAGATGCTGCTTCTGGTCCTCGCCCACAGGCACATGGGTCGCCTTATAGGCCAGGATGTCGGCCGCCATCAGGCAGGGATAGACCATCAGCCCGGCCGAGGCGTTCTCGCGGTCCTTGCCGGCCTTGTCCTTGAACTGGGTCATGCGGTTCAGCCAGCCGATCCGGGCGACGCAATTGAAAATCCAGGCGAGCTCGGCATGCTCGGCGACCTGGCTCTGGTTGAAGATGATGCTGGCCTTGGGATCGATCCCCGCCGCGAGATAGCAGGCGGTCATGCGCCGCGTGTCCTCGCGCAGCTTCGCGGGATCGTGCGGCACGGTGATCGCGTGCATGTCGACCATGCAGAAGATGGTCTCGAAGTCTTCCTGCATGCCGACCCAGTTGCGGATCGCGCCGAGATAATTGCCGAGATGGGGAATGCCGGTCGGTTGAATGCCGGAAAAGACGCGGCCCTGCTTGTTCGCCATGATTCGTCACCCGTTGGAGAAGCGCGCGGTGTTATCGCCGGACTAGCGGGCGCGGTCAACCGGCCTTCGGGCTCGGGCGTGGCGGGCGTGCGATTGGCGAGGCGCTTCAGGTCGGCAAGGCTATAGGCGCCGAGAAGCTTGCCGACCGCGAAGAACACGACGATGCCGACGACGACCAGCAGCGCGAGCGCGCCGAAACCCGTCACGAGGAGGTGCCGGTGGAAATAGGGCGCGAGCAGATGGTGCGACGCCGAGAAGCGCGCCGACCATCACGACGCAGGCCCGACCACGCCGAGCAAGCCGCCGCTTGAGCTGGGCGTCGGGGACGAAATGGCCGCGCTTGTGGAGGGTGACCGCCAGCAGCCCGACATTGATCCAGGCGGCGGTCGCCGTGGAGAGCGCGAGACCGACATGGCCGATGCCGAACGGCATCAGGCTCAGCATCAGGATCACGTTCAGGCAGAAATTGATCACCAGGCAGATCATCGCGTAGCGCACCGGCGTCTTGGTGTCGTGGCGCGCGAAGAAGCCGGGGGTCAGGATCTTGACCAGCACATAGGCCGGCAGGCCGGCGGAAAAGGCCATCAGCGTGTAGACGGTCGGCATGGTATCGCTCGCCGTGAACTCGCCGCCCTGAAACAGCACCGTGATGATCGGCGTCGCCACGCTGACGAAGGCGGCGGCCGCCGGCAAGGTGAGCAGCATCACCAGCTCCATCGCCCGGTTGAGGCTGTAGAGCGCGGCCTTCTCGTTTCCCGACGCGACCTGGCGCGAGAGAAACGGCAGCAGCACGGTGCCGACCGCGACGCCGATCACGCCGACCGGCAACTGGTTGATCCGGTCGGCATAATAGAGAAAGGAGATCGAGCCCTTGGGCAGGAACGACGCCAGGATGTTGTCCATCATCAGGTTGAGCTGAATGCCGCCCGCGCCCAAGGCCGCCGGCGCGATCAGCTTGGCGAAGGCGCGTCACGTCCTTGCTGAATTTGGGCCAGCGGAGCTTGAGCCCCATGCCCATGCGGCCCGCCGCGCTCGCGACCCAGATGAGCTGCACGACGCCGGCTGCCGCCACGCTCCAGGCGAGCGCATGGCCGGCCGTGCGTGTCGCGGTGGCGAAGCCGACCATCGCGATGATCATGCAGATGTTCAGGAGGATCGGCGCCGCCGCGGTCACCGCGAACCGCATGAAGGTGTTGAGGATGCCCGAATAGAGCGACACCAGGCTGATGAACACCATGTAGCAGAAGGTCGTCCGGGTCAGATCGACGGCGAGATTGTATCGCTCCGGATCGTGGATGAAGCCCGGCGCCATGACATACATGGCGAAGCGGCATGAAGATCTCGAAGAGCGCGAACACGCCCGCGAGCGCCAGCAGCAGGATCGCCAGGATCTCCTCGGCGAATTCCTTGGCCTTGAGCTTGGCGAGCTCCGGATCCGGCTCGCCTTCCAGGGTTTTCGAGAACATCGGCACGAAGGCGGCGTTGAACGCGCCTTCCGCGAACAGGCGGCGGAAGAAGTTCGGCGTCTTGAAGGCGATGAAGAAGCAGTCCGACACCAGCCCCGCGCCGAGGAACCGCGCCATCAGCACGTCCCGGATGAAGCCCAGCACGCGGCTGAGCATCGTAATCGTGCTGTTGGTCAGGATGGATTTGAGCATGCTGCGAGTCAGCAGAAATCAGATGACGGAAGTCAGAAGTGTAGCAATGAGCACTCACTGACTTCCGATCTCCGATATCTGACTCTGCGATCACGCGGCTTCCTTGGCCGCCGGATCTTCCAGCGCGCCCATCAGCTCGCGCTCGATGGATTTGAGCTTCGAGCCATGGGTGATCTTGTGGCCGAACAGATTGCGGACATAGAACACGTCGACTGCGCTCTCGCCATAGGTCGCGATATGGGCGCTGGAGATCGAGAGGTTGGCCTTGGTCAGCGCATAGGCGAGATCGGCGAGAAGACCCGGACGGTCGCGGCCGTTGACCTCGATGACCGTATGGCTGTCGCTCGCGCGGTTGTCGATCAGCACGCGCGGCGCGACCTTGAACACCCGCTCGCGCTTGGCGGGCTTGTGGCGGTCGGCGAGGATCTGGCGCGGCTTGACCTCGCCCTTCAGGGACTTCTCGATCGCGCTCCGCACCCGCTGCAGCCGGTCGGCATCGGCAAAGGCGTTGCCCTCGGAATCCTGGATCACGAAGGTATCGAGCGCGAGGCCGTCCTTGGTCGTGTAGATCTTGGCGTCGACGATCGAGCCGCCGGCCATGGACAAGCGCGCCGGTGATGCGGGCGAAAAGGCCCGGATGGTCGAGCGTGTAGAAGGTGATCTCGGTCACCGAGCGGAAGTGATCGACCTTGGCGTCGACCGTGAGCTTCATCTTGTCGTCGTCGGCCTTGCGCATCAGCCGCGCGTCGTATTCGAGCTTCTCCGGCGTGTTCGAAAGCCAGTAGGAATCGAAATGCCGCTCGACATGGGCGTCGATGTCCTCCGGCGTCCAGTCCGAGAGGCGCGCGCGCAGATCCTCGATCGCGGCCTTGATCCGGCCCTTGCGGCGCGGCGACCGACAAGCCGCCGTCCAGCACGCTCTCGGCGGCGATAATAGAGATCGCGCAGAAGCTGGCCCTTCCAGCCGTTCCAGATGCCGGGGCCGACGGCGCGGATATCCGCGACGGTAAGGATCAGCAGCAGGCGAAGCCGCTCCGGGCTCTGCACGATGCTGGTGAAATCCGCGACCGTCTTCGGGTCGGAGATATCGCGCTTGAAGGCGATGCTGCTCATCAGCAGGTGATATTTGACGAGCCAGGCCGTGGTTTCGGTCTCGGCCTCGCTCATGCCGAGCCGGGGGCAGAGCTTTTCCGCCACGCCCGCGCCGAGGATCGAATGGTCGCCGCCCCGGCCCTTGGCGATATCGTGCAGCATCAACGCGACATAGAGCACCCGGCGGGAGAGCACCTTGTGGATGATCTCGCCCGACAGCGGATGGTCCTTGGCGAGACTGCCGTTCTCGATGCCGGCCAGAATGCCGATCGCGCGGATGGTATGCTCGTCCACCGTATAGGTGTGATACATGTCGTGCTGGGTCTGGGCCACGACGCGGCCGAAATCCGGCACGAAACGGCCGAATACGCCCGCCTCGTTCATCTTGCGCAGGAACAGCTCGGGATTCTTCTTCGAGGTCAGAATCTCGAGGAACAGCGCGTTGGCTTCCGGGTCCGCGCGCACCTTCGCGGTGATCTTGCGCAGGCTGCGCTGAATGAGACGGAGCGCGCCGGGGTGGATATCCAATCCGTGTTTCTGCGCGACACGGAAGATCCGGATCATCTTCACCGGATCGCGCTGCGAAATCGTCGTCGTTCTCGACATTGATCCAGCTGCCGTCGACCACGAAGCCTTCGACCTCGCGGCGCTTCAGCCCGAGCCGCGGCAGGCGGATCTTCGGCTTGCGCTTATGCTGCTCTTCCATATGGGCGCAGAAGATGCGGGTCAGATCGCCGACCGTCTTGGCGATGAGATAATAATGCTTCATGAAGCGCTCGACGCCGATCGAGCCTTCGCGGTCGGTATATTTCGAGCCGCCGGGCAAGCTCGGGCTGGACGTCGAAGGTAAGCCGCTCCTCGGCGCGGCCCGCGATCTGATGCAGATGGCAGCGCACGGTCCAGAGGAACTTCTCGGCATCGACGAAGCGGCGAAGCTCGGTGCGGTTCAGGACGCCGGCGCCCACGAGATCGCCGACCTCCTTCACCCGATAGAGATATTTGCCGATCCAGTAGAGCGTATGGAGATCGCGCAGGCCGCCCTTGCCTTCCTTGAGGTTCGGCTCGACGACATAGCGTGAAGTCGCCGACTTTCTTGTGGCGCGCATCCCGCTCGGCGAGCTTGGCCTCGACGAAGTCCGGTCCCGTGCCGTCGATCACGTCCTTGTCGAAGCGCTGGTCGAGCTCCTCGAACAGACTCCTTGTCGCCCCAGATGAAGCGTTTCTCCAGGAGCGCGGTGCGGATGGTGAGATCGCCCTGGGCGAGGCGGACGCAATCGTCGATCGAGCGCGTCGAATGGCCGACCTTGAGGCCGAGATCCCAGAGCATATAGAGCATGTATTCGACGACCTGCTCGCCCCAGGGCGTCTGCTTGTAGGGCAGCAGGAACAGGATATCGACGTCGGAATAGGGCGCGAGCTCGCCCCGGCCATAGCCGCCGACCGCGACGAGGCTCATGCGCTCGGAGCGGGTCGGATTGGTGACCGGATAGACATAGGTGGTGGTGAAGTCGTAGAGGCAGCGGATCACCTGGTCCATCAGGTAGCAATAGGCGTGGGCCGCGCCGGTGCCGTCGGCATCCTTCTCGAAGCGCCGCCAGACCTCGTCCCGCCCCTTCTTGTAGGCGATCTTCAAAAGATCGAGCACGGCCGGGCGCAGGTCGGACGGATTGGCGTCCTCCACGCGCTTGCGCAATTGGCTGAGAAATTTCGCGCGGTCGATGATCGACCGGCGTTCCGGGACTATGGCATTCATACGCGTCTCTGCGGCTCGGCTGTCACACTTATCGCCCCTTGGGCTTTACGCCCTCTAAATGGGGACCGCTTCCGGCCGGTACCATCCTATGTTTTTGCGACGATTCTGTCATGCCGCGCGTGCGAACGGATATCAGGCCGGCGCGGATTGGCTATTTTTCGGGCTCATCGTCCAGCAGCGCCTTGAGCCGATAGAGCGCTTCGAGCGCGGCTTTGGGCGTCAATTCGTCGGGCAGAATCTCCGCCAGGGCCTCCTCGACCTTTGACGGGCCTTTCTTGGCCGCCGCGCGGGTGGCGACGGTTGCGAACAGAGGCAGGTCGTCGGCCAGCCCCCGCATGGCGCTTTGCTGATCGCTCGATTCGAGGAGATTGAGCACTTCTTCCGCCCGCGAAACGACCGAGGCGGGGAGCCCGGCGAGCTTGGCGACCTGGATGCCGTAGGAGCCCTCGGCCGCGCCGGGCCCCACTTCGTGCAGGAACACAACGTCGCCCTTCCATTCCTTGACCCGCATGGTGTGGTTGGCGACGTGGGCGAGGCGGCCGGCGAGGCCGGTCAGCTCGTGATAATGCGTCGCGAACAGGGTCCGGCATTCGTTGACGTCGTGGAGATGCTCGACCGTGGCCCAGGCGATGGAAAGGCCGTCGAAGGTCGCGGTGCCGCGGCCGATCTCGTCCAGGATCACCAGCGACTTGGGTCCGGCCTGATTGAGGATCGCCGCCGCCTCGACCATCTCGACCATGAAGGTCGAGCGGCCGCGCGCCAGATCGTCCGACGCGCCGACCCGGCTGAACAGCCGATCGACGACGCCGATATGGGCCTCCGCAGCCGGCACGAAGGAGCCGATCTGGGCCAGGATCGCAATCAGCGCATTCTGGCGCAGAAACGTGCTCTTGCCGGCCATGTTCGGCCCCGTGAGCAGCCAGAGGCGCTTCTCGCCTGAAAGATCGCAGTCGTTCGGCACGAAGGGCCCGGCATGCTCGGTCTTGAGCGCGTCTTCCACCACGGGATGGCGGCCGGCGCGGATGTCGAAGGCTGTCGAATCGTCGATCTCGGGCCGGACATAGCTCTTCTCCCGCGCGAGAGTCGCGAGCGCCGCCGAGACATCGAGCGCGCTCAAGGCTTCCGCCGCGCGCGATGATCGCCTCGGCGCGGCCTCAGGATCTCGGCGACCAGCCCATCGAAGATCGATTGCTCGATTTCAAGCGCGCGGGCCTCGGAGCGCTCGATCCGGCTCGCGAGGTCGGCGAGCTCGACCGTGTTGAAGCGGACGGCATTGGCCAGGGTCTGCCGGTGGATGAAGGTTTCGGCATGCGGCGCGGCCATCAGCTTGTCGGCGTGAACCGGCGTCACCTCGATGTAATAGCCGAGCACGTTGTTGTGGCGGGCCTTGAGGCTTTGGATGCCGGTCGCCTCCCGGTATTTGGCCTCGAGACCCGGCGATCAGCCGGCGGCCTTCGTCATGAAGGGTGCGCTGCTCGTCGAGCGCCGGCGTCATAGCCCTTGGCGATGTATTTGCCGTCGCGCAGGATCATCGGCGGGTCGGCGACCAGCGCCCGGCGGAGCTTATCCGCCGTCGAGGCATGGCCTTGAAGCCGCTCCAGGGCCTCCGTCAGTTGTTTCGGCTGCGCAACGAGCGGCTCGACAGCTTGGCTCGCCTCGAACAGCGCCCGGATCGCGCCTGCTTCCGCGAGTCCGTCCCGGAGCGCCGCGAGATCGCGCGGGCCGCCCCGGCCGAGGGAGAGCCGCGACAGGGCGCGCTCCATATCCGGGCAGCGTTTCAGGGTCTCCCGCAGCCGGGCCCGCAGCCCGTCGTCCTCGGCGAAGAAGCCGACAAGGTCGAGCCGGTCATGGATCGAAGCCGGGCGGGTCAGGGGCGCGGCGAGGCGGTTGGTCAGAAGCCGGGCGCCGCCCGCCGTCAGGGTTCGGTCGATGACGCTCAGCAGCGAGCCGCGCCGGTCGCCCGAAAGGGTCCGGGTCAGCTCCAGGCTGCGCCGGGTCGCGGCATCGATCGCCATGGTCTCGTCGAGCCCCGTCGAGGCCGGCGGCTTCAGGGCCGGCAAGCGACCTTTTTGCGTTTCGGTGACGTAATCCATGAGCGCGCCGGCGGCGGCAAGCTCGGCGCGGGTGAACGTGCCGAAGCCATCGAGCGCGGCGACATTGTAGGTCTTCTTCAACAACCGCTCGGCGCGCTGGCTGTCGAACCTTCCGGGCACCAGAAGGGTCAGCGCCGCCGTCCAATCATGAAGCGCGTCAACGACGGCCGGCTCCTCGGCAAGGCGCTCCGAGACCAGGATCTCCCTCGGGGCGATACGGGCCAGCAGCTGCATCCAGGCCCCGCGCGGGCACGACGGCGGTCGAGAAATCCCCCGTCGACATGTCGAGCCAGGCGAGCGCGGTCAGCCCCTCGCCTTGCGCCAGCGCCGCGAGATAATTGTGCCGACGGGCATCGAGCAGCGCGTCCTCGGTCAGAGTCCCGGCCGTCACGAGCCGCACGACATCCCGCGCGACGACCGACTTGGACCCGCGCTTCTTGGCCTCGGCCGGATCCTCGGTCTGCTCGCAGATCGCAACCTTGAGGCCGGCGCGGATCAGCTTCGGCAGATAGCTTTCGGCGGCATGGACCGGCACGCCGCACATCGGGATGTCCTGGCCGAGATGCTTGCCGCGCTTGGTGAGCGCGATGTCGAGCGCCGCCGCGGCGCGCTTGGCGTCGTCGAAGAACATCTCGTAGAAATCGCCCATCCGGTAGAACAGCAGGTAATCGGGATAGGCGGCTTTGATTTCGAGATACTGCGCCATCATCGGCGTCGCGCCGTCCGGTATGGCGGCGACGGGTGGTTCGGATGACTCGCTCACATCCGGCTGGCGGCGCTCCAGGGTGTCGTCCATAGGGTCGAGTTGTACATGAGCGGGCCGGGACCGGGCAACTGGCGCGCATGCCATCGAACGGTCATCTTGGCCCCCCATGATCCCGAGCCACGCTAGGCATAACCATCGGTCTGCCCCTATTCTTTTTTGTTTCGCGCGGTATGCTTAACACCGTAAATCCACCGCGCGTTCTCACGGGGCAACGGGGGAAGAGTGAATAAACCGACACGTCATCTGAGCGATCAGGAAGCGCTGCGCTATCACGCCAGCGGCAAGCCCGGCAAACTCGAGATCGTCGCGACCAAGCCCGTCGCAACCCAGCGCGACCTGTCGCTCGCCTATTCGCCGGGCGTCGCGGTGCCGGTGCGCGCGATCGCGGAGAACCCGACCAGCGCCTATGACTACACGGCCAAGGGCAACCTCGTCGCCGTGATCTCAAACGGCACGGCGATCCTCGGGCTCGGCAATCTGGGCGCGCTCGCGTCCAAGCCCGTGATGGAAGGCAAGGCAGTCCTGTTCAAGCGCTTCGCCGACGTGGACTCGATCGACATCGAGGTCGAGACCGAGGACGTTGACGAGTTCGTGAATTGCGTGCGCTATCTGGGGCCGTCCTTCGGCGGCATCAATCTCGAGGACATCAAGGCCCCGGAATGCTTCATCATCGAGCAGCGCCTGCGCGAGGTGATGAACATCCCGGTCTTCCATGACGACCAGCACGGCACGGCGATCATCACCACCGCCGGGCTGCTGAACGCGCTCGATCTCACGGGACGCAAGATCAAGGACATACGGGTGGTGGTGAACGGCGCGGGCGCGGCGGCGATCGCTTGCCTGGAGCTGATGAAGGCCGTCGGCCTGCCCCACGACAACGCCATCCTGTGCGATTCCAAGGGCGTGATCTATCAGGGCCGCGAGCAAGGCATGAACCAGTGGAAGTCGGCCCATGCCGCCGACACCAAATTCCGCACCCTCGAAGAGGCCTTGAAGGGCGCGGACGTGTTCCTCGGCCTCTCGGTCAAAGGCGCGGTGACGCGGGCCATGGTCAAATCGATGGCCAAGAAGCCGGTAATTTTCGCGCTTGCCAATCCCGATCCCGAGATCACGCCCGAGGAGGTCGAAGAGGTCCGCTCCGATGCGATCATGGCGACGGGGCGCTCCGACTATCGCGAACCAGGTGAACAACGTCCTCGGCTTCCCCTATATCTTTCGCGGCGCGCTCGATGTCCGGGCCTCCCAGATCAATGACGCGATGAAGATCGCCGCCGCCGAAGCCCTGGCGGCGCTCGCCCGCGAGGACGTGCCCGACGAGGTCGCGTCCGCCTACGGGGATCGGCCGCATTACGGGCCGAAATACATCATCCCCGTGCCGTTCGATCCGCGGCTCATCAGCCGCTTGCCGCCGGCCGTCGCCGAGGCGGCCATGAACTCGGGGGTCGCGCGCCATCCGATCATCGACATGGAGCACTACAAGGCGGAGCTTTCGGCCCGGCTCAACCCGACCGCCGCGTCCCTGCAGATGATCTTCGACCGGGTTCGCGCCAACCCGCGCCGCGTCGTCTTCGCCGAGGGCGAAGAAGCGCGCACCATCCGCGCCGCCGCCCAGTTCCGCAACGCCGGCTACGGCATCCCGGTCCTGATCGGCCGGGTCGAGCACATCAACGAGACCCTGTCCGAGCTCGGCTTCGATGGCATGGAACCCTTCGAGATCCACAATGCCCGGCTGTCGACCCGCAACCAGGATTATGTCGACTATCTCTACAAGCGGCTGCAGCGCAAAGGTTTCCTGCGCCGCGACTGCCAGCGGCTGGTGAACAATGCGCGCAACGTCTTCGCCGCCTGCATGGTCGCGCTTGGCGACGCCGATGCCCTGGTGACGGGCCTCACCCGCAACTATTGGGGCGCACTTGCCGATATCCGCCGGGCGATCGATCCCAAGCCCGACCAGCTCGTCTTCGGCCTCTCGATTCTCGTGACCGGCGGGCGCACCGTGTTCGTCGCCGACACCACCGTCCACGCCCGCCCGACCGTCGACGAGCTCGTCCATATCGCCGAGCAGTCCGCCGCGGTCGCGCGGCAGTTCGGCCATGTGCCGCGGGTCGGCCTGATCTCGTTCTCGAATTTCGGCAATCCCGAGCACGACATCACCCAGCATATCGAGAAGGCGATCGAGGCGCTGGATCAGCGCAAGCCCGATTTCGAGTATGACGGCGAGATGTCGATCGACGTCGCGCTCGACTATGACCTGATGAAGCGGCTCTATCCGTTCTGCCGGCTCTCGGGCCCCGCGAATGTGCTGGTGATGCCGGGACTTCACGCGGCGAATGCGGCCTCGACCCTGATCCCGGCACTTCGCAGCGGCAAGATGATCGGCCCACTCTTGAACGGGCTGTCGAAACCCGTACAGATCAGCCAGATGGGCTCCTCGACCTCGGATCTCGTCAACATGGCCGCCCTTGCCGCCCATGACGCCATCCGTTAACCCGGGGGCCGTACACTGACCGCGTCGGAGCGCCGGCTCGGGGCCGGGATAGACGGGCTGACGTGATGCATACTTCGCTCATCGATATCGCGCTGGTCGTCGCCGTGGCGCTGCTGTCCTTCGGCGGCGGCGCGACCTTCCTGACGCTCCGCACCCGCCAAAAGACCGCCGAGACCAAGAGCACGATTCTGGAGGCCCGCCTCGCCGCAGCGATCGAGAGCCAGTCCGCCGGCTTCGCTCTGTTCGACCGCACCGGCGCGCTCGTCTTCGCCAACACGCGGCTCCGCGACATGCTGCCCAAGATGGCCGAGCTCGTGCCCGGCATCCCGTCCGAGACCGTGCTCGGTGCGATCGCGGAGAATTTGACGCCGTTCGGCGCGATCACCGACCGCGCAGGGCTCTTGGCCGATCTCAAAGCCGCCTTCGAGGATCCCGAAAGCCGGCCCTATGAGGGCCGCACCCGCACCAGCCGGTGGATCCGGATGCGTGCGGTGGCGAGCGCCGACGGCGACCGGCTGCTGCTCCTCGACGACATTACCGTCGAGATGGCCCGCGAGCTGGCGCTCAAGGAAAGCGAGTCGCGCTTCCGCGACCTCGTGGAGCTGTCGTCCGACTGGATCTGGGAGACCGGGCCCGACGGCCGCCTGACCTTCGTCTCGGAGAATTTCGCCCGGGTCCTGGGCGTGTCGCCCGATGCGCTGCTCGGTAAACGGCGCGAGGCGATCAGCGATTTGCGCGCCAATCCGGCGGCCTGGCGGTCCCATCTTTCGGCGATCGTCGCGCGCCAGCCGTTCCGCGATTTCGAGCATTCGATGATCACCTCGACGGGCGAGATCCGCCGGGTGCGCGATTCGGGCCGGCCCTATTACGGCTTGGACGGCGGCTTTCTCGGCTATCGCGGCACCGGCAAGGACGTCACCCGCGAATGGCACGCGGAAGAGCGCGCCGAGCATGCCCGCCGGGTTCTCGAAGAAGCCGTCGAGGCGATGTCTGAGGGCTTCGCCCTGTTTGATCCCGACGATCGCCTCGTCATGTGCAATTCGCGCTTCATCCAGCAACACAATAAGATCGCGGGCCTTCTCATCCCCGGCGCGGCCTATTCGGATATCCTGCAGGCGATTGCGCAGAGCGGCGACGCTGAGGATGCCGTGGGCCGTATCGAGGACTGGGTCGCCGACCGTATCGCCCATGGCCGTCAGACGCGGACGGTGGCCGAGCGGCGGCTCGCGACCGGAAACTGGATCGCCGTCACCAATTACTGCACCGACGACGGCAGCCGGGTGGTGCTCTATACCGACATCACCGAGATCAAGGAGCACGAGCTGGAGCTCAACCACCGCGTCGCCGAGCTCCAGGAAAGCCAGAACATCCTCCGCAAGCAGCGCCAGGAGCTCGCCGAGCTGGCCGAGGTGCTGGAAGCCGCGCGCGATCAGGCCGAACGCGCCAACCGCGCGAAATCCGCCTTCCTCGCCACCATGAGCCATGAATTGCGCACACCGTTGAATGCCGTGATCGGCTTCGCCGAGGTGATCCGCGACCATGCGCTCAAGGCCGACAGCGATCCGCGCTATGCCGAATATGCCGGCGACGTCTATGACAGCGGCCGGCATCTCCTGGATCTCATCAACGACATCCTCGACGTCTCCAGGCTCGATTCCGGCAAGCTCGAATTGAACTGCAATCCGTTCAGCGTCGGCGACGCGGTACACGGCGTGGCCGAGTCCATGCGGGACGACATCGCCGCGGCGGGCCTGGAACTCGCGATCGAGATTCCGCCGGGTCTCCCCGATTTCGATGCCGACGAGCGCCGGATCAAGCAGATCATGATGAAGCTGTTGTCGAACGCGATCAAATTCACCAAGCGCGGCGGCAAGGTGACGGTCCGGGCCTCGATGAACAATGCCGGCGGGATGACCGTCTCGGTCACCGACACCGGCATCGGCATCGCGCCCCAGGACGTCCCGCGCGCCATCGAAAGCTTCCGCCAGATCGATAGCGAGCTGAACCGCCGTTATCCCGGCAGCGGTCTCGGCCTGCCCCTGTCCAAGGCGATGATCGAGCTCCATGGCGGCACGCTCACGATCGACAGCCAGCTCGGCGAAGGCACCACGGTCGGCATCACGCTCCCCGCCGAACGCCGCGTCGGCGAGGTCGAAGCAAGCACGGGCGCTTAACCGACGATCAGGCGAATGCCGAGATAGAGCGCGGCACTCAGAACCGCCGCGCATGGCACCGTCACGACCCAGGCGGCGAGAATGGTGAGGAGATGTTGGCGGCGCACGAGCCGTCGATTGAGCTGTTTGGCTTCCCGAACGCGTTGCGCCTCGATTCCGTTTTCCGGCTGTGCGGCGCTCGCCGAACCGTTCTGGCCCGGATAGGCGATATCCGGCCGCATCCGCCGGTTCGAGATGAATTCGCGCAAAAATCCGACGCCGAACACGCCGCCGACCGCGATATGGGTGGAACTGACCGGTAGGCCCAGGGCGGACGCGATGATGACGGTGATTCCCGCCGCGAGCGCCACGCAGAAGGCGCGAATCGGATTGAGCTTGGTGATCTGCTCGCCGACCATCCGGATGAGCCGCGGCCCGAACAGGCCAAGCCCGATCGCGATACCGAAACCGCCGACGGTCAGCACCCAGCCCGGCACGGCGACACTGACGTCAACGCCGCCCTTTCCGATTTGGCCCGCGATGGCCGAAAGCGGCCCGACCGCATTCGCGACGTCGTTCGCGCCGTGAGCGAAGGACAGGACGGCGGCGGCAAAGATGAGCGGTAGAGTGAAGAGTTTGGCGACGTCCTTGCGGGTATTTGCCAGTCCGGCGGCCGCGCGCGCGACGCCATACTTCGAGATCGCGAAGACGATCAGGAAGATCACCGTGCCGATCGTCAGCAGCAGGAGGAAGGACGGCGACCAGACATGGGCCAACCCCTTCATCAACAGGTATGTGCTGAACGTCGACCCGGTCAGCGCGGTAAGCGCCGGAACCCATAGCCGGGCGGCGCTGAGCCGGTCGCTGCGGTAGAGCACGGCGAATTTGATGAAGGCCAGAAGGATCGCCGCGATCACGCCGCCCATGATCGGCGATATGATCCAGCTCGCGGTGATGCGCGCCACCACGGGCCAGTTGACCGCGGAGAAACCGGCCGCCGCCGCCCCCGCGCCGAGCACCGCACCGACGATGGAATGAGTGGTGGAGACAGGGGCCCTAAAATAGGTCGCGAGGTGAATCCATAAAGCCGCCGCGAACAAGGCCGCCAGCATCGCCCAGACGAAGGTGCCTTCTCCCGGCATGCGCGCGGGATCGACAATTCCGCCCGACACGGTTGCCACCACGTTCGATCCGGCTACGAGGGCACCGGTAACCTCGAAGACCGCCGCGATCACCAGCGCGCCGGTCATGGTAATCGCCTTCGAGCCGACCGCCGGGCCGACATTGTTGGCGACGTCGTTCGCGCCGATGGTCATGGCCATATAGCCGCCGATCACCGCCGCCACGATGACGATCACGCTCGATGACGAGACGCCCTTGATGAGCGCGACATAGCCGAACACGATCAGGAGAAACACCACCGAAAGCCCGATCCGGGTCTCGAGACCGAGCGCGGTTCGAGTCGCGGCCTGGACCTGGCCGATCTTCTTGAGATCCTTGTCGAGCTTCATCTTGTGCGCGGCCATGCCGGCATCCCCCTCTCGATGTCCCCGATGGCTTTAGTGACAGTTTCGTGACGGAGAGTCGAGGGCCGGACCGGTTGAGATTCGGTTTATTCCATCCGGACCGCTGCTGGGCTTCGCTTTCACCAATGGCCGCACCGAAAGGACCGCGCCCGTCGAAGCCCGCCGGCCGAACGCGTCCACATGCTTTGGTTCGTAGGGGGACGGCTTGCTAAGTCGGCGGGGAAGCCTTTTGCCACCAATTGAGAACCGCGAATAACGCCAGCGCCGGGATGCCGATCAACCCGGCGCCGACGAAGAAAATCGCGTAGGCATTCATCAAGCCGTGGCTGTCTGCCAGATCCTGCACGATGACGCCGGAGAACACTTTGAGAATTTTTCCGGCCCAGGTGTAGGTCGAACTGAGAAGCGCATACTGCGTCGCCGTATACCCCAGGCTCGTCAAACTGGACATATAGGCGACAAGCGCAATTCCCGCGACCGAGATGCCGAAATTGTCCAGCGCCATGACGATCGCGAATACGGCATCGCCATGCGCATAGGGCAATATCGCATAGGCCATCGTGCCGAGAATCTGCAATCCGCCGCCGACGAACAACGTGCCCATATAGCCGAGCCAGATCGAGAGAAATCCGCCTGCGGCGACGCCCAGAAACACGGCGACGAGCCCAAAACTGCCGCGCACGGCGCCGACAAGATCTTTCGACAGGCCGATGTCGTGATAGAGCGGATTCGACATCGGACCCATCATGAAATTCGGTAGCTGAAAAAGGCTGATCGCCACCAGCATCAAAAGCGCCGGCGCGCCATAGGCCTTGAAGAAGGCGATAAATGGTCCCGCCACGGCATCGAAAAGGCCGCGCCCGCTCCATAGCGGCGCTTCGGCCTCCATCTCGTCCATCACGCGATCGGCGTTTGCCGGCTCCTTCGCGAAAAGGCAGGCCACGACGCCGACCGCCATCAAGGCGCCATAGGCGATATAGGAGGCGTTCCATCCGATGCGCGCAGCGATCGGCAGAATGATCGCTTCCGTCGCCAACATCGCCGCGCGATAGCCGAATGTGTAGGCGGAGGTCAGAAGGCCCAGTTCATCGGCATCCTTCGCCGTTTCGATGCGCCAAGCGTCGATCACAATGTCCTGCGTCGCGGAGCCGAACGCGACCACGAGCGCCAGGACGCCCAGCGTTACCAAGCCGTGGCCCGTTCCCGCCATCGCCATGGCGATCAATCCGCCGCCGACAAAGAGCTGAGCGAGAATCATCCAGCCGCGGCGTCGCCCGAGCTTGCGGAGAAACGGCGCGGTCGTTCGGTCGATAACCGGCGCCCAAATGAACTTCAGGGAATAAGCGAGACCGACACCCGACAGAAAGCCAATGGCGGAAAGCGACGTTCCCTCATCCCGGAGCCAATAACCGAAAGTGTTTCCAACCAGAAGAAACGGCAACCCGCTGGAAAAACCCAGCGCCAGCATCACCAGCACATGCGGTTGGAGATAGGCTGAAAATGGCCGCTTCTCGCGCGTCACCTTAGTCATGCGGCCGCGGCCCGGCAGGCGCGTTGCCCGGTTTCCAATGCCTCGGCCCATTTCTTCAGTCGGGATGCCACCATTGCGCCGTCAGCTTACAGAAGTCAGCGGTCCAAGGCTTGCCCGAATTTCATTGGGAAAGGGCTAACGGGCCGAAATCAGAAATCGGAATTCAGAAGCCGGAAGGGGCTCAGGGATGTCTCGCTTCAGACTTCGGACTTCCGGTTTCTGTCGCCCGCCAGGGCGGCCTGGACATACGGAAACATGTCCTTATCCGGGATCGCGTCGCCATGCTCGCGTTTGATCTCGTCGTAATTCTGCTGGTAGTTCCTGGCGACCCCTTTCGCGACCTTGTCGATGCCGGCGGTGAACTGGTTGACGAGCTCCATCCAGCGCTTGGCGAGCTTCTGCACTTCCGGCGCCTTGGGGTCGGTGCCTTTCTTCATATGGGCGCGGACCTTGGCGATTAGTTTCGGCCATTCGGCTTCGACCGCCTTGATGTCCGCGCGGGTGAGGCCGGCCCAGTGCTCGGTGAGCTTCTTCTCCTCCTTGGCGTCGAGCTTGAAGCGCTTCACATTGGTCGTGACGTTGAGGAGATAGACCACGTCGTCGAGGGTCGGATCCTTGCGCGCCTTCAGAAGCTCGCGCATGGTCTCCAAGCGTTTGACCAGGGTCTTTTCGAGGCCGATCTTCTCCTTGACCTTTTCGAGATGCATCTCGATCGCGCGCTCGAAGGAAAATCCGGGATCGTCGATCATCAGCCTGATGCGCTTAAGGGAAAAGCCGGCATCCTGGAGCGAGCGCACGGATTGGAGCCGTTGCACGTCGTCCGCGCCATAAAGCCGGTAGTTGCCGTTCGACCGCCCGGTCGGTACGACGAGCCCGAGCCTGTCGTAATGATGAAGCGTGCGCACGGTGATCCCCGTCCGCTTCGCCAGCTCGCCGACCGTCAAGAAACTTCCCTTCGCCATCATCCGTCTCCGCAATCCGAACGCCCGAGTCGCGCCCACGGACAGAGACCATAAGGCCTGACGTTACGTTAGGGTCAAGGGGCGTATTTACGAGGCCGGACGGACGGCTATTTCAGCTTCTTGATCGGCGCGCGGAACCGAAAGACGCGCCCGTCGGGCTCGTTGAAGGTCGAATAGACCAGCATGTGGCCGTAATCCTCGACATGGACGACCACCCGGCCGCTCGGCTCCTGCCAGGAGACCAGGAATACATCGGGCCGGATCGGCGTCACGTCGATATCGACGGTGAGCGAGGTTCCCTTGTCGGGACCGTAGAGCGTCTCGAAGGTCATGTGCTTGCCGTCGGCGGCATATTGCATCACGCCGTTGGTGAAGGCGAAATCGTGGCCCTGGGCGGGCCACGGGCTTCCGGCATAGGGACTGTCGGGCATTTTCGGCCGCGGCGCATTGTCGGCGGATTGCGCCGAGGCGGGCACCGCGGCGATTAGGATGGCAAGACGGCAAAACGGATCATGGCGGCTCTCCCCCGCGAATGATTTGATCTTAACCTCAAACCACGGCGCGGTCATACTGACTGCGCTGTCCTCATGGATCATTGCGATCCTTTGCAGGATTTCATTCAATGACGTCGGGATTGCCCATTCGGGCTTCGGGGGAAATCACATGAAACCATCCATTCGACACGTTGCCGCTATCGCCGGTTTGGGCTTTGCCGGTTTGGGCATGAGCGGCTCCGCCCACGCCGCCGGCGATTGCGCCGGGCTCAAATCGATCACCTTGACGGGGCACACCGTGTCCGTCTCGAAGGCCGAGATGATGCCCGCGGGGAAAGCTCCGGCCGCGCCGGTTCCCGGTGCGCCACCGGGCGCCGACTTGCCGGCGCGCTGCCTCGTCGAAGGCATGATCGACCAGCGCATGGGCGCGGCGGGCAAGTCCTACGGCGTCGGTTTCGCCGTCGCGCTCCCCGAAGCGTGGAACGGCCGCTTCCTGTTCCAGGGCGGCGGCGGACTGGACGGCGTGCTCAATCCGCCGGTCGGCGCGATCGCGTCGGGCGGCAAGCCGGCCCTCGCGCGCGGCTTCGCCGTCGCCGGCACCGATAGCGGGCACCAGTCGAAGGGCGCGTTCGACGCCACCTTCTTCGCCGACCAGCAGGCGACGGTCGATTTCGAATACGCGTCCATCGGCACGGTCAACCAACTCGCCCGCAAGATCATCGCGGCCTATTACGGCAAGCCCGCGGCCCATGCCTATTTCACCGGCTGCTCCATGGGCGGACGCGAAGCGATGATCGCGGCACAGCGCTATCCCTTGCAATTCGACGGCGTGATCGCGGGCGCGCCGGCCATGCATGTCGGCTATTCGGGAATCGGCGACAAATGGGTGTCGACCATGCTGAACACCATTGCGCCCAAGGGTTCCGACGACAAGCCGGACGTCTCCAAGGTTTTCACCGAGGGCGAGAAAAAGACGATCATCAACGGCATCCTCAATGCCTGCGACGCCAAGGACGGGCTCAAGGACGGCATGATCATGGATGTCAAGGATTGCCACTTCAATCCGGCGGTTCTGATCTGCAAGGGCGAAAAGAGCGACTCGTGCCTGACCAGATCCCAGACGGACGCCATCGAGCACGCCTTCGCGGGGCCAACCGATTCCAAGGGACATCAAGTCTATCCCGGCTTTTATTACGACACCGGGCTCACCGCGAAAGGCTTCATCGCCGGGCTGCTCAATCCCGGACCGAGCCCGGTCGCCGGCCAGAACTATGCAACGTCCATGGATGTCGACAAGGAAGCGGCCAACGCCGCGGCCAATGCGGCGAACCGGGTCGGCGATACCGCCCATTGGGTCTCGCTCAATAGCTTCTTTCAACGCGGCGGTAAGATGATCTTCTTTCACGGCGTTAGCGACCCGTGGTTCTCGGCCCAGGATACGGTCGGTTACTATCAGCGCATGACGGCGGCGAATGGCGGCATGGAAAAGGTGCGGGCGGAGTCGAGCCGGATCTTCTCGTCCCCGGCATGGGCCATTGCGGCGGCGGCCCTGCGACGCTCGACCAGTTCGATCTCCTGACCAAGCTCGTCGACTGGGTCGAGGACGGCAAGGCGCCCGAGTCCGTTACTGCGACGGGACGCGACTTCCCCGGCCGCAGCCGCCCGCTCTGCGCCTATCCCGAGCACGCGCAATATACGGGCAAAGGCGATTCCGAGAAGGCGGCGAATTTCACCTGCCAGGAGTGAGGAGACCAGAGCATCTCCGGATTAGGATGATGTCATTGCGAACCCCGCAGGGGTGAAGCAATCCAGACAATGCTGGATCGCCGCGCACCTGCGGCGCTCGCGATGACGACGTCGCTTGGCCGGGAAACGCTCTTGATCTATGACCAGCAGCTCTCCGCAAACCGGCGGATATCCTGCTTGAGCACCATGTCCTCCGGCGCGCCGAAGAAGCCGCCATGGGGCATCGCCTCGTAGACCAGCAACTCGACAGGCACGTTCGCGGCCCGCAGTCTGTGTAGCATCCGCGCGGCGTTCGAGAGGAAGAGGTCGCGGGTGCCGGCGGTGATCAGGGTCGGCGGAAAGCCGTGCGAAAAGTCGCCGAACAGCGGCGAGAGATAAGGGTCCTTGAGGTCATGCCCGCCGGCATAGAGCCGGTTCATGATCTCGAGGCTGCCTTGCAGCACGACGTCGACGGTTCGGTTGGTCTGGAAGCTGTCGCCGGATTCGGTGAGGTCGAGTTCGGGCGTCTCCAGCACCAGACCCGCCGGCAGGGGCACGCCTTCCGCCACCGCCCGCAGCATCAAAGCCGCCGCCAGATTGCCGCCCGCCGACATGCCATGCACGACGACGCGTTTGGCTCCGTGCCGGTCGAGCACCTCGCGATAGGCCGCCATGCAATCGTCGAGCGGCGCCGGATAAGGATGGGGCGGCGGCATCCGATAATCCGGCGCATAGATCGTCGCGCCAAACTGCACGGCGGCAACCTGCGCCCCGATACGGCAGCCCTCTCCGCCTCCGGCGATGAACGCGCCGCCATGGATGCTGAAAATCACATTGTCCGCCTTGGCGTCGCCTGCCTTGCTCGTCGCCCGATAGCACGGCGCCTCGCCGATGGTGTGCGTCTCGATATCGGACATGGCGACGAGACCGGCCGCCGCAGCCTGCAGTCCGGCCATGTTCTCTTCCGCCGCCTCGACCCAGCGCCGCCAGCCCTCGACATCGTCGATCGCCGGATAATCCCGGTTCAACGGCGGCGACTCCGCCGCGCCGCTCAGGAAGGCTTGCGCCTCCGGGCTGATCGACCCCGGCGGCGGAATGTCCCGCGCATCGAGATGTAAGGCTGTGAATTTTGGCTGCTCGGTCATCGAGACCCCCTTGCTTTGGCGTAAATCCAACTTGCTCCGGCCACGCGACAACACTACCGCGCCGTGACCAGCCGACGATAGCTCAACGCCTCGGCGATGTGGATGCGGGTCAGCGTCTCGGAACAGGCGAGATCGGCGAGCGTTCTCGCCACCCGCAGCACCCGGTGATATCCCCGCGCGGAGAGCTTCATGCGTTCGGCGGCGTCGGCGAGGAGCTTGCGGCCGCCTTCGTCGGGGGCGGCGATCTTGGCGAGGATCTCGCCGTCGGCGGTGGCGTTGGTGCGTTGCTCGGGACCGCAGCCGAGGTCCGCGAAGCGTGCGGCCTGCATGGCGCGGGCGGCGGCGACCCGTTTGGCGACCGTCGCCGAATCCTCGGCGGGCGGCGGCAAGGTGAGATCGGCGGCGCTGACGGCGGGAACTTCGACGATGAGATCGATGCGGTCGTATAAGGGGCCCGAGACGCGCGATTGGTAGTCCGCGCCGCATTTGGGCGCGCGGGAGCAGGCGAGCGCCGGATCGTCGAGATAGCCGCAGCGGCACGGATTCATCGCGGCGACGAGCTGGAACCGGGCGGGATAAGCGATATGGGCGTTCACCCGCGCGACGGTGACCTCCCCGGTCTCCAGGGGTTGGCGGAGCGAATCCAGGACCGGCCGGGCGCATTCCGGCAATTCGTCGAGAAAGAGCACACCCAGATGGGCGAGCGAGATCTCGCCGGGCTTGGCGCGCTGGCCGCCGCCGATGAGCGCCGGCATGGACGCCGAATGATGGGGGGCGCGGAACGGCCGCCGCCTTGATATCCGCCCGCCGGCCAACATCCCCGCGACCGACTGGATCATCGAGACTTCGAGGGCCTCGGACGGGGTCAAGGGCGGCAGCAAACCGGGGAGACATGCCGCCAGCATCGACTTACCCGCCCCCGGCGGCCCGATCATCAGGAAATTATGTCCTCCGGCCGCGGCCACTTCGAGCGCGCGCTTGGCGGATTCCTGGCCTTTGATGTCCTTGAGATCGGGCGCGGAATCATCCTCCTCGGCGAGCTTGGCCTCCGGGGGCGAAAGCACCTGGGTGCCCTTGAAGTGATTCACCAGCGCCAACAGGCTCGACGGCGCCAGGATCTCGATCCCCCCGGCCCAGGCCGCCTCCGGCCCGCATTCGGCGGGGCAGATCAGCGCCTTGTCCTCGGCCGCCGCCGCGATCGCCGCCGGCAATACCCCGGCGACCGCCGCGAGACGGCCGTCGAGTCCCAACTCGCCCAGCACCGAATAGCCGGCGATCTCGTCCTCCGGCAGCACGCCCAGATCGACCAGGAGCCCGAGCGCGATAGGGAGATCGTAATGGCTTCCCTCCTTCGGCATGTCGGCGGGCGCCAGATTGACCGTGATGCGCTTCGGCGGCAGAGCCAGCCCGATCGCCGACAGGGCCGCCCTCACCCGTTCCTTGGATTCCGCCACCGCCTTGTCGCCGAGCCCGACCACGGCGAAGGACGGCAGCCCAGAGGCGATATGCACCTGCACATCGACGGGCTTCGCCTCGATGCCGAGAAAGGCGACGGTAGAGACATGCGCGACCATGGGATCCGCGGCGAAAGGTGAGCGTGGCCTCGAAGAAACGCAGGAGCCTGCGCGCGGCGATTGTAGCCAATTTGCCGCGGGACTCGCTACGACTGATTGCGTGCTACCCGCCATTGCCGCACGACCGCTCGTCCTTCGGACGAATCTGCGGAAAATATTGCGCGTTCCACAAAATCGACTCATTTCGCCGATATCCATGCGCTCAGCACGGGATGCGAGAGAATGTCCCGGCGGTATGACAGGTCTCAGGGCGTCGCTTCTAGCACCGAGAAGGAGCCGCGCTGATGATTACCGACGATCGATGGAACGGAGCCGGCACGGAGCCTCGGCTGGCGGAGATCCTCTCCGACCCGACGGCCCTCAATCTGATGCGCGCCGACGGCGTGAATGCAGACGACGTCACGGCCGTGATCGACCGGATGAGGGCTCGCATCCGTCCCCTCGATTTCATCCCAAGCGAACAGATTGAAGCGCCCGCAAGCGTCCGACGGGACTCGAAATTTCCCCGTGCCCTGCCGCTACAAACCAACCAGGAGTCTGTCAATCTCCATGCCGTGGCCGGCGTGGTCAGCCGATGGATCGCCTCGCTCGCCAAGGACTAGAGCGCCGGCGCGACATCGGCCATTGCCGCGGGGCATGCGGCGTGATTACATCTCAGGCAACGGACGGAGGCCTGATGATGACGTCCCCGAACACCAAGCCCGGCCCGAAAGCCCCTCCGAAACGACCCGCGACCAAGGCCCGCAAACGGAAACCCTCCGAGAGCGGAGCCAAGTCCGAGAAGAAAGTCGACGTCGTAGACGAAGCCGGCCGGGAATCCTTCCCGGCGAGCGACGCGCCGTCCTGGACGCCGTGAGGGATTTCGCCGAGAGGACTACTCGCCCGACGCCTTGGCGCGGACTTGCTTGGCCCGCTGCTCGAGCGCGCTATCGACCGCCGACTGCATGGTCTTGAGGACATAGTCCTCGGCCTCGGTGATCATCTTGAGGAAGTTCGGGCGCTCCGGGCGATAATGCACGTCGAGCTTGCTTTCGAACTGCAGCACCGCCTTGTTTAAGCGGGTGAGCCAGTTGTTGGCGTCCACCGCCTTCTGGGCCTCTTTCGAGCCCTTGCTGATTACTTCCGAGTCGATCTTCTGGTGAATGGTGCCGACGACGAAGGCGAGCTGGACCGCCTCCAGGAAGGCCGCGGTCACCGTCAGAGCCTGGGAGATCACGACCTCGCCGTCGCCCTTGGGTCGGGCGGTGAGAACGAAGTTCGTCGTGCGGGCGGCGCTTCTCAGCATGATCGCGCAGCGGAGCTCGTTCTCGACGACCGCCAGGCTCGCCGCGACATTGGCGTCATGGGTGATGTTGACGAGCTTGCCGGCCTGCTTGAAGGCGTTGCGCGCGACGTCTAGCGGCTTGTCGTATTGAGTCTGACTATAGGCGTCGCATTTCTCGATGACGTCCAGAAACGGATGACGGAGCTGCGGATTATGATCATGGATCAGCCGGCCGTGGTGGTAGATCGCGATCCAGATGTCCGGGTTCCAGGTCTTCTCGAAGTCGCTCAGGGCCGAATCGCAGGCCTGGGCCCAGTCGTAGGGCTCCTTGCGGTCGACCAGCGAGCCGCTGTCCCGGAAGTCGCGTGCCATGCGGCCGCCGAGGCGCATGGTGGTGTGCATGTTCTGGGCGCGGATGACGAATTCTTCCTCGGTCTCGCCGTCGTCGCTGACCAAGGGCACGGTGAGGCGGTTCGACACGGCGACCAGGGGCGCGGTATCGTCGACATCACTCGGCGTCGCGTCGTAAACGATAAACTTCTCGCGCAGCAGCGAGGAATTGAATTCTCGTGTCATCGCGGCCCAATCCCCATAGTTTAGTCACGTCCATCTCGCCCCGCCGACAACCGCGAAAAATGTCTACCGGAGCACGCCCATTGGCGCGGTGCGGGGCGGCGGCTCAATGGAGAACCGCGATCGGCGATTCTCTCATTCACGGCGACTCTGCACCCCTACAATTGCGTTAACAGTCTCGAATGAATTGCTTAACAATGGGTGTAATCAGGCCGTTTTCACTTGCCTTATCGCTCACGATTGCTTGATCGGCGTGAGCATCGACCCGGGCCGTATCTTTCGCACGCGGGCGGAACGCAATCCCTCGCCCTTCGTTACCTATACGAAACATCCCCGATTTTCGCTCCAAAAGAAGGCCTATCGCCGCATGACGCCCGCCTGGCTTCACATCGTCTCGATTCTTTCCCTGGGGCTCGGCGCCAGTTTGGCAGTCGTCATCGTACTGAGCGAGCGCCGCGACCCACAGCATATGGCGATCATGAACCTCGTCTGGCCGGCTTCGTGACAGCCTATCCGGTCAACTGGTAGCTCATTAAGATCGGCATCAAAGAGGCGATGTGAGCGGCCGGCGTCAGGTCCGACCCGGCGGCAGCATGGCCCGGACCTGGCCGAGCTTGTCGGGATTGCGGACGATATAGACCGCCGCGATCCGCCCGTCGACGATATCGAGGGCCGTGGTCTGCAAGGTGCCGTCGGGCTCGATGGTCGCGAAGCCCGGAAGGCCGTTGATTGTCACCCGGCGAACCCATTGGGGACTCGCGAGATGCGCCTTGCGGGCGATGCCGGCGAAGAATCGGCTGACCTTGTCGGCGCCGAGCACCGGCCGGAGCGCGGACGGCTTATGGCCGCCGCCGTCGGTACGGAGCGCGACATCCTCGGCCAGAAGATCCCGCAGGCCCGCAACGTCGCCGCTTCGCGCCGCCGCATAGAACGCTTCGGCAATGCGCGAGGCCTCGCTTGGCGAGACGCGAAAGCGCGGCGGCGACTCGCGCATATGGGCACGGGCCCGGGCGGCGAGCTGGCGGCAGGCGGCCTCGCTTCGGTCCAGCGCGCCGGCGATCTCGTCGAAATCCATGTCGAACACGTCATGGAGGATGAAGGCGGCGCGTTCGAGGGGCGATAGTCTCTCCAAGGCCAGCATCAGGGCCACCGAAGCATCGTGAGCCACCTCGCCCGCGTTCTCTTCGTCCAAAGACATTTCCTCGATCAGCGGCTCGGGCAGCCATGGCCCGACATAGGTCTCGCGCCGCCGCCGCGCGGACTTCATCTGATCCAGACAAAGCCGCGTGACGGTCTTGGAGAGAAAGGCGCGGGGGTTGTCCACGACCGCCGGCTTCGCCCGGTGCCACCTGAGATAGGCGTCCTGCACCGTGTCCTGGGCATCGGCGAGGGACCCGAGCATGCGATAGGCGAGCCCGGTCAAATAGCCGCGATGCTGCTCGAATTCAAGGGCGGACAGGACGGTCATGGCGGGACTCCGCCGGGGCCTCAGGCGGCCTCGGCATGGGCGTTCGCACGGTCCGCCGGATTGACCACGCGGAAGCCGATGCAGATCCGGTTCCAACTATTGATGACGCAGACGAGGACCGTCAACTTGACCAGCTCGTCCTCCGAGAAATGCCGCCGCGCTTCGTCGTAAACCGCGTCGGGCACATGGGTTTCGCCGACAAGCGTCAGCGATTCCGCCCAGCCGAGTGCGGCGCGCTCGCGCGGCGTATAGAGAAGCGACTCGTGCCAGGCGTTGAGGAGATAGAGGCGGGCTTCGGTCTCGCCGGCGGCGCGGGCTTCCTCGCTGTGCATATGCAGGCAGTTGGCGCAGCCGTTGATCTGCGAGACCCGCATCAGGACGAGATGCCTCAGGTTCTCCTCGAGGCCGGAATTCTGGGCGTAATCGGATACGACCATCATCGCTTTGATGGCTTCGGGGTCGACGGCGCGAATGTCCAAACGGGGTGTCACGGATGGTCTCCTTGTCTTGGGGGTTACGACAGGGAGACGAGGCGGGTCCGGCTTGTGTGACACGAAAAAGGAAGGGCGACCGAATTTCTTCGATCGCCCTCCGCAAAATCGTGCTGGACAGGCTCTATTGCAGCGGAACCTTGATGACCTGGGATTCCATGAAGGTATGGAGGCCCATCACGCCGAGTTCGCGGCCGACGCCGGACTGCTTGAAGCCGCCGAAGGGAAGGTCCGCCTCGGAGCCGACATGGTGATTGACCCAGACCGTGCCGGCCTGGATTTGCTCGGCGACCTCGGCGCCCTTGTTGACGTCCTTGGTCCAGACGGAAGCGCAGAGGCCGTATTCGGTGTTGTTGGCCCGCTCGATCGCCTCGTCCACCGTCTTGTATTTGAGGACCGGCAGGACGGGACCGAACTGCTCTTCCCGCACCAGCCGCGTGTCGTCCGTCGATATCGGCGACGATGGTCGGCGCGATGAAATAGCCCGGGCGGTTCAGGCGATGCCCGCCGGTCGTGATGCGGGCGGCCGGATGCTTGCGGGTGTCCTCGATGATGTCGAGAACCTTGTCGAACTGCATCTTGTTCTGCAGCGGGCCCATCTGGACGTCGGGCTCGAAGCCGTCGCCGACTTTCAGGCTCTGCGCCATCTTGGTGAACGCCTCGACCACCGGCTCGTAATGCTTCTCCGGCACGAAGACCCGCTTCACCGCCATGCAGATCTGGCCGCAATTCATGAACGCGCCCATGAACACGCTGGGGCATCATCTCTTCGAAATCGGCGTCGTCCAGGATGATCGCCGGATCGTTGCCGCCGAGCTCCAGGGTGACGCGCTTCAGGCTCTCCGCCGCGCTCGCCATGACCTTCTTGCCGGTCGCGGTGGAGCCGGTGAAGGTGATGCGGTCGATGCCCGGATGCTCGGTCATCCAGCGGCCGAGATCGTTGCCGCCGGCGACGACGTTGAGACACGCCGGGGGGCAGCATGTCGCGCGACACCTCGCCGAACAGCAGCGTCGCGAGCGGCGTATAGGGCGAGGGCTTCAGCACCATCGTGTTGCCGGTATAGAGCGCCTGGGCGATCTTGTGGGTGCCGAGCATGATCGGGAAATTCCACGGCGCGATGCCGCCGACCACGCCCATCGGATGATAGATCTGCTCGACCCGGTGGGTCTTATCGACGCGCAGGGTCTCGTTCTTCACCTCCAGATCGGCGAAGGCGCAAGCTCGTGCGCCGCGACGTTCATCTCGAACTTGGCGTTGGACAAGGGCTTGCCCTGCTCCTTGGTGAGGACGATCGCGATGTCCTCCGCCTTCGCCTCGACCGCCTTGGCGAATTTATGCAGATAGTTCGCGCCGCTCGCCGAAGCTCAATTTGCTCCAGCTCTTGAACGCCTTGCGCGCCGCCTGGACCGCCTTGTCGAGCTGATCCTTGGTCGCGTCGGGGCATTTGGCGAAGGGCTCGGCCGAGCGCCGGATTGATGACGTCGAAGCTCGCCGGGCTGGATTCGCCCTTGCCGTCGATCGTATGGGTAAACTCTCGGGTTTCGGGCGTGTGGGACGGGGTCGGCATTGCGCATTCTCCTCCATCGGATGGCTCCGCTCTCGGGAGGCGGCGAGATCGCGACGAGCGACAAAGCGACGGCGATACGCCGGCTTGAGGTCGCGTTCGCCCCCCCGAACAGGACAGAGCCTTAGGGCATAAATGTCTCTCGGGCGCGATATTAGACCCAAGCCCGCGGCGAACGCCACGGGTTATTGACGAGTCAGCATGGATTCGCGGGCGTTATGCCGCGGCCCCCGCACCTTCCGAGCGGCGGCGTTCGATCGCGTCCCAGATCAGGGCCGGAATATCGACCGGATCGAAGCGCTGGATTTCCTGGATGCCGGTCGGCGAGGTGACGTTGATCTCGGTGAGATAGTCGCCGATCACGTCGATGCCGACGAAGACGAGGCCGCGCTCGGCAAGCGCCGGGCCGATCGCCTCGCAGATCTGGCGCTCGCGGTCGGTGAGGGTCGTCTTTTCCGCCCGGCCGCCGACATGGAGATTGGACCGCGCCTCGCCCTTGGCCGGCACCCGGTTCACCGCGCCGGCGAACTCGCCGTCCACCAGGATGATGCGCTTGTCGCCATGCCTGACGGCCGGCTCATAGCGCTGGATCACCATGGGCTCGCGGTAGATCTGGGTGAACATCTCGACCAGCGCGTTCAGATTCTCGTCGTCCGGCCCGATATGGAACACGCCCGCCCCGCCATTGCCGAACAGCGGTTTGACGATGATGTCCTTGTGCTCGTCGCGGAACGCCGCGATCTCCGCCCGGTTGGAGGAGATGAGCGTCGGCGGCATCAGATCCGGGAAATGGGTGACGAACAGCTTCTCCGGCGCGTTCCGCACGCTCACCGGATCGTTCACCACCAGCGTTTCGGGATGGATATGCTCCAGAATATGGGTCGCCGTGATATAGGCCATGTCGAAGGGCGGGTCCTGACGCATCAGCACCACGTCCACCGTCGCGAGATCGAGCTTCTCCGGCCGCTCCGAGCGTGAACGGCGTCCGCCGGATCGCGCTTGACCGTCATCGGCCGCACCATGGCGTGAACCCGGCCATGGATGAAGGACAGGTCCCGCGGCAGGTAATGGAACAGCGCATGGCCCCGGCGCTGGGCTTCGAGCGCCAGCACATAGGTCGGAATCGCCCTTGATGTCGATCCGATCCACCGGATCCATCTGGATGGCCACCGCCAGACTCATGTGCCGCGATTTCTCCCCAGCCCCTTCCGTCATTCCCGCGAAAGCGGGAATCCATAATCCGCCGGCCGTCGCCTGGATCCCCGCTTTCGCGGGGATGACGACGACAGGCGCGTCATCAATCACCGGGCCCGGCGATCTGTCAAGCGGGGCGGTTGCCGGCGCGGAACGCTAGCTCGCCGCCGTCTTCTGCTCCGGCTCTTCACCCGGACCAGGCTGACGACTTTCTTCACGCCGCCGACCCGCCGGGCCTTGTCGGTGACGCTGTCGAGCTCCTGCGCGGCTCCGGGCAATGCCCATGAGGTAGACCACGCCGTTGACGGTCTCGACCTTGTAATTGACGTCCTTGGCCTTCTTGTCGCCGATGATCGCGGTGCGCACCCGCGTCGTGATCCAGGCGTCCTTGGCATAGCGGCCCGGGCCGCCGACATCGCCGACCTGGATTTCGTTATGGACGTCTTTCACGTCCTTGAAGCCCCAGGCGACCTTGGCGGCGTCGATGCGGTCGTCCTGCGTATAAGCACCGCGCCGGTCAGCACGACATGGCCCTCGATCACGGAGACACCGACGCGGCTGCCGAGATTCTCGTCCTCTTGTAGAGCGCCCGGCGAATGGAAAGATCGAGATTTTGGTCGCCGACGGCTTCCTTAACGGGCCTGTCCTGGGCCGCCGTGACCGCGACCGCCGCACCGGCGCCGACGACCACGGGCAACGCATCCCTGAGCGAGCCCGGCGAAACCCAGAAGCCCCGCGATCACAACGAGACGGCGGACAGCGCCCGGGCGCTATGAACTCTGTCATAGTTCCTCATCCCTATTGGGCCCCCGTGTCCCATGCGCCCACGACGTGGGTTGGTAAATGGCGCGATACCATAAGCACGGCGTCAAATCTACAGGTGAATGCGGCGAAATCCGGGCGGGACGTCAGAAACCAGCCGGCGGCGCGGGCGATCCGGGCCTGCTGGCGCGGGGTGATGGCATCCGCGGCCTCGCCCTTCGACGGCCTGACCTTGACCTCGACGAAGACGAGCGTACGGCCGCGCCGGGCGATCAGATCGATCTCGCCGACCGGCGTCTTGAAGCCCGTCGCCACGATCCGATAGCCCTTGAGCCGAAGCCACCACGCCGCAAGCCACTTCGGCGCTCCGGCCCGATCGGTAGGCCTTGCGGCGCGTCTCGGTCGTTGCGCGCGCCCGCCATGCCTATTCCTTCAGCCGGTAGCCGGTCTTGAAGATCCAGATCAGGAGCGAGAGGCAGATGCCAAGGAACAGCGCCGTGAAGCCGAGGCTCGTCGCCGACGCTGACATCGCCCTTGTCGAAGAAGCTCCAGCGGAAGCCGCTGACGAGATAGACGACCGGGTTGAACAGGCTCACCGTGCGCCAGGTGGCGCGGCAGCATGTCGATCGAATAGAAGGCGCCGCCGAGGAAGGTCAGCGGCATCACGATCAGCATGGGGATGAAGCTCAGCTGCTCGAAGCTCTTGGCCCAGATGCCGATGATGAAGCCGAACATGCTGAAGGCGATCGAGGTCAACACCAGGAAGGACGCGACCCAGACCGGATGCTGCGACGTCGAGCGTCGACGAAGAAGGACGACGGTGGCGAGCACGATGCAGGCCGAGCACGATGGATTTGGTCGCCGCCGCGCCGACATAGCCGATGATGATCTCGATCGCGCTGATCGGGGCCGAAAGGATCTCGTATTTCGTGCCGGTGAATTTCGGCAAGTAGATGCCGAAGGAGGCGTTGGAGATGCTCTCGGTCATGAGCAGCAGCATGATCAGGCCGGGCACGATGAAGGCGCCGTATTGCACGCCGCCGACGGTCTGGATCCGCGACGCGATCGCGCCGCCGAACACGACGAAATAAAGCGACGTGCTGATCACCGGCGTCGCGATCGATGCCCCAGACGTGCGCAAGGTGCGCGCCATCTCGAAGTGATAGATCGCCCAGACGCCGTAGGCGTTGACGCTCATGCCGCGGGCCTCCGCGGTGTCGTGGACGAGGTCGACGAAGATTTCCTCGAGCGAGCTTTCGCGAGGTTTCGAGGTCCCGGAAGCCGATGTCGAGCTCGGCCAGAGCGTGCGCAGCAGCGACGGGATTTCCGGTATGCTCGGCATTGGCGTCGAACTCGTAGACCAGGGTCGTGCCGTCGTCCTTGAGCGCGAGGTTCCAGTCGCCGAGCGCGGGCGGCACGGCGCGTCAAAGGCTCATGGAGATGAAATCAGATTGCCGCTTGCCGAGCTTCTTCATCAGCGCGGTCTTCTCGTCGACGAGAGAACACGTCGCCCTTGCGGATGATGCCGACGCGGTCGGCCATTTCCTCGGCTTCCTCGATATAATGCGTGGTGAGGATGATGGTGACGCCGCGCTCGCGGAGCGTGCGGACCAGCTTCCACATGTCCTTGCGCAGTTCGACATCGACGCCGGCGGTCGGCTCGTCGAGGAACAGGATGTCGGGCTCGTGCGCCAGCGCCTTGGCGATGATGACCCGGCGCTTCATGCCGCCCGAAAGCTCCATCACCTTGGCCTTGCGCTTGTCCCACAGCGAGAGGTCGCGCAAGCAGCTGCTCGATATAGGCCGCGTTCGGCGCCTTGCCGAACAGCCCGCGGCTGAAGTTCACGGTCGAGAGCACGGTCTCGAACATGTCGACCGCCAGTTCCTGGGGCACCAGCCCGATCCTCTCGCGGGCGCTTCTGTAGTCGCGGATATTGTCGTGCCCCTCGACCAGCACCTGGCCCGCGGTCGGCGTCACGAGGCCGCAGATGATGTTGATCAATGTCGTCTTTCCCGCGCCGTTCGGACCCAGCAGCGCGAAGATCTCGCCTTTTCTGATCTCAAGATCGACGTTCTCCAGCGCTTTCACGCCATTTGCGTAGGATTTGGAGAGGCCGGAGATGGCGATGACGGATGACACGGGGAGATCGATCCTCAAAGTAGCGGCGCGCATCATCGACGCAGGGCGGACAGGTTACAAGCGAATTTTGACCGATGTCACACTTACCGCTCAGATTTCAGCGCCAAGGCCCGGGCATAAACCTCGCGCCGCGGCAGGCCGGTCTCGGCCGCGACCTTGGCGACGGCTTCTTTGAGTGACGCCGTTTCCAGCGCAGCGCGCAAAGCCGCATCGAGATCGACCGCCTCGCCGGCCTTGCCTTCGGGCGGGCCGATGACGACGACGATCTCGCCCTTGGGCGCGCCGGCTTCGGCGTAATGCGCCGACAGGTCGCGACAAGCGGCGCGCGGCGGATTTCCTCGTAGAGCTTGGTCAGCTCGCGGGCGATGGCGGCCGGGCGG
Organism: uncultured Alphaproteobacteria bacterium; assembly: GCA_963732795.1. Lineage (GTDB taxonomy): Bacteria > Pseudomonadota > Alphaproteobacteria > CAVTAV01 > CAVTAV01 > CAVTAV01. The sequence goes on from CAVTAV010000006.1 coordinate 309,254, forward strand.
TCGCCGAGAATGTCGCGCGGCATCGTCGAGGGATTCGGCGAGGCGCTTGGGCGATTCGTAGAACACCAGCGTCGCGTCGATCTTCGCCAGAGTCCTGGAGCCAGGCGCGCCGGGCGGCCTGTTTGGGGGGCGCGAAGCCCGCGAACAGGAAGCGGTCGGTCGGCAGGCCCGCCAGGGTCAAGGCCGTGATCACCGCCGAGGGACCCGGCGCGGCGGTGACCGGAATCCCGCGTGCGACGGCCTCGCGGATCAGCTTGTAGCCGGGATCGGCGATGGTCGGCGTGCCGGCATCCGAAACCAGCGCGATGCGGGCCCCGCCCTCCAGTTTCTCAAGGATTTCCGGCCGCACTTTTGCCGCATTATGATCGTGATATGGCGCGGTTCGGGCGGCGATCCCGTGCAGGCTCAGAAGCTTCGCGGTCACCCGCGTGTCCTCGCAGAGCACGAGATCGACGCCCCGCAAAATATCGAGCGCCCTCAGGGTGATGTCGGCGCTATTGCCGATCGGCGTGGCGGTAACATACAGTCCGGGCGCGAGGGAGCCGATCGCCGCGGGACGGGTGGCCGAGCTCGTGATGGGTGCCGCGACATGAGGGCCGGCCTTGCCGCCATCGCGGCGCGCATGGGAACGAGGGAACAGTTAGGACCTGTGGCGAAAGGATAGAGGTGTTGCGCTCAGGGTCAAATCTCTCTCGCCAGGACCGGGCTTTCGCGCGCGTGCGCCGCCATCCTTCTCTGCGGCTTTCTGGCGGCCTGCGCGACCACGAGTCCGAGCCCGGCGCTCCGTCGAAGCGGGTCAGCGGTCGGCCGAACCCCAACAGCCATCCCTCGAACAGCCGACCGCCCAGCGTCACCATGCCGGGCCCGGCGAGCCGATCAAGATCGGGCTCCTGCTGCCCATGACCGGTCGCGGCGCGGCGATCGGCAAGATTCTTCTCGAATCGGCGCAGATGGCGTTCTTCGAGATCGGCGACGACCGGCTCGTGCTCATCCCGCGCGATACCGGCGACACGCCCGAACAGGCCGCCGCGGCGACCCAGGAGCTCCTGAACCAGGGGGTCGAGGTCATTCTCGGACCCTATTTCAGCGCCAGCGTTACCGCCGCCGCGCCGATCGCCAATCAGGCCGGGGTCAACCTGATCGCCTTCTCGAATTCGCGCGACGTGGCGCGGCCCGGCGCCTATCTCATGGGATTCCTGCCCGGCGCCGAGGTCAACCGGATCGTCGATTACGCGCGCTCCCAGGGCTTGAAGCGCTTCGCCGCGCTCATTCCGGCGAGCCCCTATGGCACCCTGGCGCTGCAGACCTTCCAGAAGGCGGTCATGGCCGATGGCGGGAGCCTCGCCAAGATCGAGAATCTATCCCCGCGACACGTCGGGCCTCGACGATTTCGTGCGCCGCCTCGGCGATTACGACGCCCGCGAAAAACTCCTCGCCCAGGACAAGGCGGATTTGAGGCGCTACGGCGACGACGACCTAGCCCATGACGCGCTTGCGGATCTCGCCCAGCGCGAGACCCTGGGCACTGTCGATTTCGACGCCGTGTTCATCCCCGAAGGCGGGATCGTGCTCCGCGCGCTGGCCCCGCTCCTTCCCTATTACGATATCGATCCGGCCCATATCCGGCTGTCTGGGAACCGGGCTGTGGGACGATCCCAACGTGGCGCGCGAGCCCGCCATGATCGGCGGCTGGTTCGCCGCGCCCGAGCCTGCCGCCGCCAAGGTCTTCGCCGCGCCGTTTCGCCAAGACCTTCGGCGCCTCGCCGCCCCGGATCGCGAGCCTCGCCTATGACGCCATGGCGCTCGCGGCGGTGCTCTCCAAGGACCCGCCGGAGAAGCGCTTCTCCGCCGCCGCCATCACCGATCCCAACGGCTTCAAGGGCGTCGACGGCGTCATCCGGTTCAACCCGGACGGCACCTCGGACCGGGGATCTCGCCGTGCTCGAGGTCGAAAAGACCGGCTTCGACGTCATCAGCCCGGCCCCCAACTCCTTCCGGACGGCCGAAGCCAAGCCGGATGCGCTGGAGCAGCCCGGCGTTACGCAGCAGGCGCTGAAATAAGACGCACCTACGATTATGACGAGGTGCGAAGCAAGCCTCAGCCGCCCAGCATCACTTTCAGAACGGAATTCAGACCCGGCGGCCCTTCTGGGTGGCGGCGATGCGGTGCGGCGTGTAGTCGATCAGCCCGTCGTCGATCAGGAGGACGAGCGTGCGCGGCCGATGAAATCCTCGATCTTCTTGCCGGTCACTTCCCGGAACCGGGCGGCATCGACGCCTTCGGCGAGCCTCATCCCCATCATCAGCATCTCGGCGCCGCATTCGTCCGGGTCGAGGGTCTGGGATTCGTCGGTCCCGTCGCCCCGGCGCTCGACGAATTTGAGCCAGGTCTCGGGGCTGCGCTTCTGGCGGAACGCGGTGGGCCCCACCTCGCTGCCATTGAGGCCCGGCCGTCGCGCACATTGAGCCGGCCATGGGCGCCGGGGCCGATGCCGGCATATTCGCCGTAGCGCCAATAGGTCAGGTTGTGGCGGCTTTCGCCGCCGGGCCGGGCGTGGTTCGAGACCTCGTAGGCCGGAAGGCCGGCCGCGGCGGTGATCTCCTGGGTGGCCTCGAACATGTCGGCGCAGCTCGTCGTCCGAAGGGACTTTCAGGCTGCCCCGCTTCGCCATGGCGTAGAACGGCGTGCCGCGCTCCAGGGTGAGCTGGTAGAGCGAGAGATGGTCGTCGGCGAGCGCGAGCGCGCGGCTGCAGCTCGTCCTCCCAGTCGCCGACGCGTCTGGCCCGGCCGGGCATAGATCAGATCGAATGAGACGCGCGGCGAAAATCCGCTTGCCGAGACCGAGCGCGGCCAGGGCCTCGGCGACGCTATGGCCGCGGCCGAGCCCCTTGAGATCGGGATCGTTCAGGGCCTGGACGCCGAGCGACAGCCGGTTCACCCCGGCCTCGCGATAGCCTGCGAAGCGGCCTGCCTCGACACTGGTCGGGATTGGCTTCGAGCGTGATCTCGGCATCGCGGATCGAGGCTCCAATGCTCGTCCACCGCCTCGATCACCGCGCCGACGGTCGCGGGCTCCATCAGCGACGGCGTGCCGCCGCCGAAGAAGATGCTGGTGACCTTGCGGCTCGGCGTGAGCGAGGCGAAATAGCCGATCTCGCGGGCATAGGCCTTCGCCCAGCGCTCCTGCTCCACGCCGTCGCGGACATGGCTGTTGAAGTCGCAATAGGGGCATTTCTGGAGGCAGAACGGCCAATGGACATAGACGCCGAAGCCGGGATCGACCGGGTCCGTTGCGGCCCTCCGCGTCACTCGCCGAAGCAGGCTGCGACAAGCTTACGGAACGCGTCTGCCCGATGGCTGATCGCATGTTTCGCCTCTGGGTCCATTTCGCCGAAGGTTTCGTCATGGCCGTCGGCCACGAAGATCGGGTCGTAGCCGAAGCCCTTCTCGCCCTTGGGCGGAAAGGTCAAATATCCGTCAACCCGGCCTTCAAAACACTTAACATCGCCGGTTTCGCCCGGTTTCGAGGGCCAGGCGAGCGCCAGAACGCAAACAAACGCCGCGCGCCAGGGCCGGGCCACGCCCTTCTCCTCGAGCCGGGTCTTGACCAGTCCATCGCATAGCCGAAATCCCGCCGGCCGTCGGTCTCGGCCCAGCGCGCCGAATAAATCCCCGGCTGGCCGTCCGAGCGCCCGCGACCGCGAGCCCGGAATCATCGGCCAGCGCCACATGGCCCGAGGCATCCGCCGCGGCCCTCGCCTTGAGCACCGCATTGGCCTCGAATGTCGTGCCGGTCTCCTCCGGCTCGTCCAGGCCGAGCTCCACGGCCGATTTCATTTCGACCCCGTAAGGGCCAAGAGATCGGCGATCTCCCGCGCCTTGCCGGGATTGTGGGTCGCAACGACCAGCGGCCCGTCGAAGCAGCGCATTGGGGCTAGGTCCGTCCCGCATCGAGCGCCGCGTGCTGCATCTCGACCAGCTGGCCGATGCCGGACTTGGCGAGATGCAGGAGCCTGGCGAATTCGTCCTCGGAGAAGGGCTCGCTCTCGGCGGTGGTCTGAATCTCGACGAGCCCGCCCCGGCCCGTGATCACGAAATTGGCGTCGGCCTGGGCCGAGGAATCCTCGGCATAGTCGAGATCGAGCACCGGCACGCCCTCGTAGAGCCCGCAGGAGATCGCCGCCACCGCATCGGTCAGCGGCATCCGCTCGATCAGATTCTTGGCGAGCATGGTCTCGAAGCATTGATGAAGCGCGACATAGGAGCCGGTGATCGACGCGGTGCGCGTGCCGCCGTCGGCCTGGATCACGTCGCAATCCAGGCGGATCTGGCGTTCGCCGATGGCGTTGAGATTGGTGACCGCGCGGAGCGACCGGCCGATCAGGCGCTGGATTTCCTGGGTGCGGCCGGACTGCTGGCCCCGGGTCGCCTCGCGCTGGGTTCGGGTGTGGGTCGAGCGCGGCAGCATGCCGTATTCGGCAGTGATCCAGCCCTGGCCCTTGTCCTTGAGCCAGAACGGCAGCCGGTCGTCGAGGCTGGCGGTGCACAGAACATGGGTGTCGCCGAATTTGGCGAGGCACGAGCCCTCGGCATATTTCGACACGCCGGTCTCAAGGCTGATGGACCTCAACTCCGCGGCGTCGCGTCCGGACGGGCGCATGGGCAATCCCCAACACTCTATGAGACGAGGCCCGCCTTCTAACGCGATCGCGACGCCGCGTCCAGCACGGGCCGCCGCGCCCGGTGTCGGCGCGTTGACGCATCGCCGCCGCGCCACTACATATAGGCCCGCTTTGACCCGTGGGATCGGGCCGAAGGCCTTGATCCGTCTTGAAGATCATACGGATCGCATCGGCCCCGCAATGAAGACCGCATGACCAGACCGATCCTGGAGCCGGATATGGACAACCGGGGGGACCATCGGGGGACGCTCCAAGCCCTCAACGAGCGGTCCGCCGAGATCTTTCGCGAGGTGGTGGAGACCTATCTGCGGACCGGCGAGCCGGTCGGCTCGGTCACGCTCGCCCAGCGCACCCATCACGGGCTGTCGCCCGGCCTCGATCCGCAACGTCATGGCCCAGCTCGAGGCCTCGGGCCTGCTGCGCGCGCCCCATACTTCGGCGGGCCGCGTGCCGACCCAGGCCGGGTTGCGGCTCTTCATCGACGGCTTTCTCGAGGTCGGCGGCTTGTCCGAGGAGGAGCGCCAGAGCTTCGAAGGCCGGGTCGAGCCGGCAAGCGGGCGGCTCGAGGACCTCCTGACCGAGGCGACCGACATGCTGTCGGGCCTGAGCCATTGCGCCAGCCTGGTGCTCGCGCCGAAGCTCGATTCGCCCTTGAAGCATCTCGAATTCGTGCCGATGGACACCGACCGCGCGCTTGTCGTCATGGTGAGCGAGGACGGCGTGGTGGAGAACCGGGTGATCGAGACCCCGCCCGGCATGACCCGCTCGAATCTGATCGAGGCCGGCAACTATCTGACCGCCCGGCTTACCGGCAAGCGGATCGACGAGGTGCGCGAGCAGATCCTCGCCGAGCTCAGCAGCGACAAGGCCGCAATCGACGAATTGACCGCGAAAGTCGTCCAGGCGGGCCTCGCCCAGAAGGGCGGCGACGACGACAAGACCCTGATCGTGCGCGGCCATTCCAAGCTCCTGACGGAGGTGAAGGGCGCGGAGGATCTGGACAAGATCGCCAAGCTCTTGGACGACCTGGAGCAGAAGAAGGATCTGATCCGGCTCTTGGAGCTCGCCGGCGACGCCGACGGCGTGAAGGTCTTTATCGGCGCGGAGAGTAAGCTTTTCAGCCTGTCGGGCTCGTCCCTGATCGTCGCGCCCTACGGCCACGGCCACGAGAAAATCCTCGGCGCGATCGGCGTGATCGGCCCGACCCGGTTGAATTACGCCCGCATCGTGCCAATGGTCGATTACACGGCCAAGATGATCGGCCGGCTGCTGGATCCGACCCAGCCGGTGCGATTGCGCCAACAAATGTGAACACGCCCGGAGAACGGAACGAATGACGGATTCGACGAACGATAAACAGAACGGCGATGACGCTGCCGAGGAGCATGTGTCCGAAACCTTCGACACCGAGCCGGGCCAGCCGGCCGGCGCGGGCCGCGAGGGCGAGCCCGCCGAGGCCGAAGCGGCTTCGGGCGCGCCCAAGTCTCCCGAGGAGCAGGTCGCCGAGCTCAAGGACCGCCTGCTGCGCGCGGTCGCCGAAACCGAGAATATCCGCCGCCGGGCCGAGCGCGAGCGTGAGGAGACCGCGAAATATGCCGTCAGCGGTTTCGCCCGCGATCTTTTGAACGTCGCCGACAATCTCCGCCGCGCGCTCCAGACGGTATCGCCGGAGGTCCGCGAAAAAGACGAGTCGGTCGACAAACTCGCCGACGGCGTCGAGCTTACCGAGCGCGAGCTTCTGCGGGTGTTCGACAAGCACGGCATCCGGGTCGTCGAGCCGAAGCCCGGCGAGAAATTCGACCACAACTTCCATCAGGCCATGTTCGAGGCCCCGAACGCCGATCAGCCGCCGGGCACTGTCGTCACGGTCATGCAGGTCGGCTACGCCCTCAAGGACCGCCTGCTGCGCCCCGCCATGGTCGGCGTCGCCAAAGCCCCGCCGGGCGCGGAGCCGGAGCAGAAGGTCGATACCAAGGTCTGAGCGAGGGTCTTACGTCTCCGTCGATCCGTCGTGGGAATCCGGCGCGGTGCCGTCGGAGCCGGGGAGGCGCTTAACCACGAAGAAGGCCGAGACGTCGCCGGCATTCTTGAAGTGGAAGATCAGAAGCATGTTCTTGCCGCGCGTGAGGGAATCCGTCAGGCCCGACAGCACCAGATGGATGCGGCCCGGACCGAGCGAGAGAGTCCCGCCCGCCGGGACGTCGAGCTTGTCAAGATTGGTCGTATGGTCGGAGCCGTCGGGCGTCGGGTCGGACCGGTCGATATCGACGTGATTGACCTCCGGCCCGGTGACGAACATCAGGGTATCGGGCTTGTCGCCCTTATTCTCGATGGTGACATAGGCCTCGATCGTCTGGCCGGCCACGGCCTCGTGCATCCAGCCGCCGTGAAGCTCGACCGGCTTCTGGAGCGGGGCCTTGTCGGCGGCGAGCGCCGGGGCCATGGCGAGACCGAGAGCCGCGGCGGCGGCGATCATGCGGGGAAGCGGTCTCATGACAGCACTCGTCCGATCCGCTTGAGCGGAAGCCCGAAGAGGCAGTCCGAAGCCTTGACCGCGTCGCAATCCGCGAAGGACAGCCCGCGAATCTCCGCCTTGCCGATGAGATCGCCGAAGGGAATCGCGCCGAATCCGTCCGGCGCGCGGCTGTCGCCCGAATTGTCGCGGTTGTCGCCCATCATGAAGAAATGGCCGGGCGGCACATGGAAGACGGCCGTGTCGTCATAGGGATAATCGTCGCCGAGCTCGCGGATGATGTGGCTGACGCCGCCCGGTAGGGTCTCCTCATATTCCTTGGCTTCGAAGGCGTGGCCCCATTCGGTGGTCGCGCGGGTATCGACATAGCGCCGCGCCACTTCCTTGCCGTTGATATAGAGCCGGCCCGCCCGCATCTGCACGGTATCGCCCGGCAGGCCGATGATGCGCTTGATATAGACCTCGGCCGCCTCGCCCGGCTCCTTGGCCCAGAACACCGCGATGTCGCCGCGCTTCGGCTCATGCGCGAACAGCCGACCGCCCTTGCCGTCGGCATCAAACCAGCCGGGGGTGAAGGGCAGCGAGCGCGCCGAATAGCCATAGGCGAATTTGGAGACGAAGATCCGGTCGCCGATCGCGAGCTCCGGCTTCATCGAGCCCGACGGGATGTGATAGCCGGCATAGGCGACGGTGCTGAAGCCCATATAGATCAGGTAGACCACCACGACGTCCCTGACGACGCCGGGCACCGCGCGCCATAACGCGCCGAGCGTGCCAAGTCCGCGCCTGACGGCACCTTTTTCCATGAACAGACCTTTCCTTGCGGCCCCTGCAGCGATCCCCCGAATGGCCCGGATTGTACGGCGTCGGACCCGAAATGTCGAAGCCCTTGCGGTAGTTTGCCGCAAGCCCGGAACCGTGGCCGCGAGTTCGGCAAAACCGTTCCCAGCCATGCCGTTAGGCGCAAGAATTCTTATCTCCAAGAGGTTGCGGGCGCCCGTGCCGCCCCCTATATAAAGCCAGAAATTTCGACTCGGAGCCCGGACGCGGGAGCCGGGTGGGGATGATCTTCATTGGGGATCCGAAACGGCGCTCAGGGTATATGAGGCTTTCGGGATCTGCCGCATAAGAGAGGAATCATGGCAAAAGTAATCGGCATCGACCTTGGCACCACCAATTCCTGCGTGGCTGTCATGGAAGGCTCCAAGCCGCGGGTCATCGAGAACGCGGAAGGAATGCGCACCACGCCCTCGCAAGTCGCCTTTACCGAAGACGGCGAGCGGCTCGTCGGCCAGCCGGCCAAGCGCCAGGCGGTCACCAATCCCGACAATACCCTCTTCGCCATCAAGCGCCTGATCGGGCGGCGCTTCGACGATCCGATGACCAAGAAGGACATCGATATGGTGCCCTACAAGATCGTCAAGGCGTCGAACGGCGATGCCTGGGTCGAATCCCGGGGCAAGGAATACAGCCCGAGCCAGATTTCCGCCTTCATCCTGCAGAAGATGAAGGAAACCGCCGAGAAGTTCCTCGGCGAGACGGTGACCCAGGCGGTCATCACGGTCCCGGCCTATTTCAACGACGCCCAGCGCCAGGCCACCAAGGACGCCGGCAAGATCGCCGGCCTCGAAGTCCTGCGCATCATCAACGAGCCGACCGCGGCCTCGCTCGCCTACGGGCTGGAGAAGGCGGAAGGCAAGACCATCGCGGTCTATGACCTCGGCGGCGGCACCTTCGATATTTCGATCCTCGAGATCGGCGACGGCGTGTTCGAGGTGAAGTCGACGAACGGCGACACCTTCCTCGGCGGCGAGGACTTCGACCAGCGCATCGTCGAATATCTCGCGGCGGAGTTCAAAAAGGAGAACACCGTCGATCTGCTGAAAGACAAGCTGGCCCTGCAGCGCCTCAAGGAAGCCGCCGAAAAGGCCAAGATCGAGCTTTCCTCGACCCAGCAGACCGAAATCAACCTGCCCTTCATCACGGCCGATCAGACCGGCCCCAAGCACCTCACCATGAAGCTGACGCGCTCCAAGCTCGAGGCTCTGGTCGAGGATCTGGTCCAGCGCACCGTCGCGCCCTGCAAGGCGGCCCTCAAGGACGCCGGCGTGTCGGCGGGCGAGATCGACGAGGTGGTGCATGGTCGGCGGCATGACCCGCATGCCGAAGGTGATCGAGACGGTGAAGAGCTTCTTCGGCCGCGACCCGCATCAGGGCGTGAACCCCGACGAGGTGGTGGCCTTGGGCGCCGCGATCCAGGCCGGCGTGCTGCAGGGCGACGTCAAGGACGTGCTGCTCTTGGACGTGACGCCGCTCTCTCTCGGCATCGAGACCCTGGGCGGCGTGTTCACCCGCCTCATCGACCGCAACACGACGATCCCGACCAAGAAGAGCCAGACCTTCTCGACCGCCGAGGACAATCAGACCGCGGTGACGATCCGGGTGTTCCAGGGCGAGCGCGAGATGGCGTCGGACAACAAGCTCCTCGGCCAGTTCGATCTGGTCGGCATCCCGCCCGCGCCGCGCGGCGTGCCCCAGGTCGAGGTGACCTTCGACATCGACGCCAACGGCATCGTCAACGTCTCGGCCAAGGACAAGGGCACCGGCAAGGAGCAGCAGATCCGCATCCAGGCCTCGGGCGGCTTGTCGGAGACCGACATCGACAAGATGGTCAAGGACGCCGAATCCCACGCCGCAGGAGGACAAGGCGCGGCGCGAATCGGTCGAGGCCCGCAACCACGCCGAATCCCTGGTCCATTCGACCGAGAAGACCTTGGACGAGCACGGCGCAAAGATCGGCGCGGATGAAAAGACCGCAATCGAGGATGCGATCAAGAGCCTTAAGGAAGAGCTCGAGAACAGCGAGGCCGACGCCGAGACCCTGAAGCAGAAGACCCAGGCCCTGACCCAGGCGTCGATGAAGCTCGGCGAGGCGGTCTACAAGTCCCAGCAGGAAGGCGGCGAAACGGCTTCCGGCGGGGCGCGAAACCGGCGGCGAGAGCGCGGACAGCGACGTCGTCGATGCCGACTTCGAAGAAGTCAACGACGACAAGAAAGACAGCGCGTAACGCCGCATGATCCCGTGGCCCGGCCCCCGGCGAGCGTCGGGGGCGTGGGCTCATGGGCGTCGGGGAATGGGTGACACGGAGTAACCGGGTTAGACATGGCGAAGCAGTGCTTTTACGACGTCCTCGGAGTCGAAAAGACGGCGGGCATCGCGGATATCAAATCCGCCTATCGCCGTCTCGCCAAGCAGTACCACCCCGACCGCAATCCCGGCGACCACGACTGCGAAGTCCGCTTCAAGGAAGTCAACGAGGCCTATGACGTCCTGAAGGACGACGACAAGCGCGCGGCCTATGACCGGTTCGGCCATGCCGCCTTCGAGCAGGGCGGCAACGGCGCCGCCGGCGGTTTCGACTTCAGCAGCAATTTCGCCGATGTGTTCGACGACCTGTTCGGCGAGTTCATGGGCGGCACCCGGCGCCAGTCGGGCCCCAGGCGCGGCGCCAATCTCCAGTTCAATCTCGAAATCAGCCTCGAAGACGCCTATCACGGCAAACGCGCGACCATCAAAGTCCCGAGCACGGCCGCCTGCGAAGCCTGCCACGGCTCCGGCGCCAAACCCGGCACCAAGCCCACCACCTGCTCGACCTGCAACGGCCACGGCAAAATCCGCCAGAGCCAGGGCTTCTTCACCATCGAACGGACCTGCCCGGTCTGCATGGGGAACGGCCAGGTGATCGGCGATCCCTGCCCCGACTGCTCCGGCCACGGTCTCGTGCGCAAGGAAAAGACCCTCGATGTCGAGATTCCCGAAAGGCGTCGAGGACGGCACCCGGATCAGGCTCGCCGACGAGGGCGAGGCCGGCCCGCGCGGCGGCCCCTCCGGCGACCTCTATATCTTTCTCTCGGTCAAGCCCCATCCGCTGTTCCGCCGCGACGGGCCGCACGTCCAGTGCCGCGTGCCGATCTCCATGGTGACGGCGGCCTTGGGCGGCCAGATCGAAATCCCGACCCTCGACGGCGGCCGCGCGCGGCTCACGATCCCCGAAGGCACCCAGACCGGCCGCCAGTTCCGCCTCGCCGGCAAGGGCATGCCGGTGCTCCGCAGCCGCTCCCACGGCGACATGCTGGTCCAGACCTTCGTCGAGACCCCGGTCAAGCTCACCAAGAAGCAGAAAGAGCTGATCGCCGAATTCGCCAAGCTCGAAGGCGACGACACCAACCCGGAAAGCTCGGGCTTCTTCAAGAAGGTGAAGGAGCTCTGGGACGGGTTGAAGGAATAGAGCCCCTTCCCAATCCCTGTCATCCCGGAAGCCGGTTTGCCCGGCATCTTCGATGCCGCTGGCAAACCGAGCTATCCGGGACCCATTGTCATCGGCCTGAGCGCTTGACCTGGTTCCCGGATCGCAAGGCTCGCGGGCCAAAAACGAGTTTTCGGGCTCGCCTAACGTCCGGGATGACGGCGAAATCGTTGGGATCGAGCTCCGCCCTCACGCTCCCCTGTGCATCAGCCGGCTCACCGCGACCTGCAGGACCACGCCCCCGAGGATTGCGAGGGTGACGATCGTCGCGAGCGTGACGGGCAGGAACAGCCACACCAGGCCGATCAGCGCACCGGCGATCACATAGGCCCAGGCGGCGTTGCGTTGGAAGCGGTCGGCCGCTTCGGGATCGTGCGGATCGTCGGCGACCGGCAGCAGCATCTTCGGATGCGCGTTGCCATAGAGCAGCAGCAGAGCCCCGACGGTGACGCCGCCCGCCCGGATCGCGAGCGCCTTCGCCGCCATATGGCCCAGAACGTCCTGGCCGGCGGCGATCTGCAGGACCATGGTGACGGTCGCCACCACGCCGATGCCGATCACCACGCCGTTCAGAATCGTGACCGCATGGCCGAGATCGGCGTCCGGTCCGAGCCTCGCCGCGAGCCCGCGGCGGACCAGCATGGCAATGGCCCATGCCAGCGGCAGAACGAGCATCGCGACGTCGCCGATCAGCGACCGGTCGGTATTGAGCGACCAGTTGACGCCGCCGAGCGCGACCAGGACCAGCGCCATGATGACGATGACGCGCGCGAGCGGCCAGCGGCCGGTCGTATTGTCCCGTCCTTCGGTCAAGCCATCGGATCCGGCATTCCTTCACCTGACGAACGCGCCGTCAGATAGTCGACGATGGCGCGGGCTCGGGCGCGGCAGTCGGCGCGGTCGCTGCCGGCGCGATCGAAGACATTGCGAAACGGCTTTTCGGCCGAACCAAGGACCTGCATCGTGCCCCCGGCCCGCGCCGTCGCCATCAGGGCGCTCGCGGCACAGGCTCCGAACAATATCCATTGGGTCGTCATGTCGTCGTTTCCTTGTTTCGGGCTGCCCCGTTTCGCGTGATAGCGCAGGATGAGCGACGGCACGAGGACTCCGGCCAGGACGATCGCGATGCCGATCGGCAGTGCCGGATTCTCCGGCAAGATGAGCCAGACGATGGCAAAGGCGAAACCGGCCAGGACCCAGGTCCAACCGATGCGGCGCCGAAGCGTCTGCATCGTTGCCGGGTCACCGCAGGCGTCCGACAGGGGACATCAGAATCTTGGGCAGGCGGTTGCCTTGGAAGACGAAGTAGCAGCCGACGAGGACATACATCGACCGTTGGCCGATCTCGTGCGCCAGGGATTTGTCGATATGGCCCAGAGCGGCCGCCAAGGTCGCCCCGAGCGAGATCGAAAGCATCAGGCTCGCGAGGATCATCGAGCCCGAAACGATCTTTCGAGCGTCCGCGTCGGTCCCGGCGCGCTGCCACGCTCCGCCACCGATCGGCCGGCCGAATATCTTGGCCGCCGCTTGGAGGCCGAACCACATCACCGGCAGGGTAAACATGCCGGCCGCCCAGGCCCAGGCCCCTGCGGGGCGGAGAAAGAGCAGCGGCGCGCCGAGCACGATCGGGAGCGTCATCATCGCCAGCGCGAGATTGGACAAGGGGCGGGTTATTGTCATGCTGCCGTTTCCTTCTTCAGCGCACTACGGATGCCGGAGCTTATGCCCAAGCCAGAACATATAGAGTGTGGGCAACAGGCCGGCCGTCAGAATGATCGCCATGGCGAGCATCGCCGCCACGAGGGGAACTGGTGCGATCAGCCACACCCCGGCATAGGCGAGGCCGCCGAGCACATAGGTCCAGCCGGTGAAGCGCTTATAGGCTTGGGCGCTCGCTTCTCCGGCGACACTCGGCGACAGCGGAAACACTGCTTTGGGAAAGGCATTGCCGAGCACCGCCGCCATCAGGCCGAAGTCGATGTTGCCGCCGCGCACCGAGATCAAATGAAGTCGCGCCGGGGCCGATCAGGCCGAGCCGGTTGGCGAGAATCGTCCCGAAGATCACGACAAGCATCGTGCCGACCGCCGCGATGCTGCCCATGGCCAAGACGACCGCAGGTGCGCTGATGGCCCTCCTGGCATCGGAGTCATGTCTGGAGCGCCACTTTGTGGGCCGGCCCGGCGCTCGTTCGACGGCCTTGCGCGCATAGGTCACGGCGACCCACGCCAACGCCAAGCACAGGACGACCTCCGCCAGCATCTCGCCGAGACCGGGACGAAGTTGCCACAGGCAAGCCGCGATAATGGCCGCAAGCGACACCGTCACCACGGCAAAGATGGACAGGCTCCGATAGGCCTTCATGCCGTCGTCTCCTTCTTCAAGGCATCGCCCACCGGCGGTTCGGCCGCGCCGTCCTTGATCTCCCATCCGAAGGCCTGGGTGAAGCCGAGGAGCGCGTCTTCCAAGACCGACATCTTCAGGCGATAGGTAATCGTGGTGCCGGTCTTCTCGGCATCGATCAGGTCGGCCTCCTTCAAGACCGCAAAATGGGCCGACATGGTCGGTTTCGACACCGCGAACTCCTCCGCCAGCTCGCCCGCCGTCATCGGCCGCTTGCGCAAAAGCTGCAGGACGCGCCGCCGGGTCGGATCGGACAATGCCTTGAACACCTTGTTCATGGCTTTTGTATTTAGCTAATTATCGAAATATAGTCAAGACCCCGCTTTTTTCGGCCCCAAAGAACCCCCGCGCCGAAGCCGGCGCGGGGGCCTGTGGCGGACATGAAGAGGGAGGAGCCGCCACTTGGGACCGGAGATAGGGGACCGGATATGGGACCGGGCGTTCAGTTCTTGACGAATCGCTTGGTCAGCCAGTCCGTCATGATGTCGAGCGCGACCGGCGCGAAGGTTTGGGAGATATCTGCATATTCGCCGACCGCGCCGGTCTTGGCGGTCTGGAACAGGTGATTGAGATTCGGGATTTCCTTGATCGTCACGTCCGGGCTGTTCACCAGTGCGGCCTTGATCGCGGGCAGGTTCTCGTCGGCAGGCACCTGCCGGTCCAAGCTGCCACCCATGGCCAGCACCGGCACATGGATCTTTTTCAGATTCGGCGCCGGATCATAGCGCAGGAAATACTGCATCCACGGCCCCGAAAGCTGCCGCAGGACGAGGTCCTTGTCCGTCCCCGGCGGGACGCCCAGCGCGGCCATGGCGTCCGGCGTCAGCAGGGCGCGGGCGGCGTCGAGGCCGGCCTTCGGGGTGCCGGCATCCTCAATGGCCTTGAAGACCGACGCGAGAACGGGCTCGGCCCGATCCAAACTCTTTTCGGGAACGCCTTGAGCGGTTAGCAACAGCCGGCGCTGCGACAGGAGCAGCTTGTCCGACCGCGTGCCGGGGCCCGCCAGCATCACCAGAAAGGCGATGTCCTTGTTGGACGCCATCGCGATCGGGCCGATCATGCCGCCTTCGGAATGGCCGATGAATCCGATGGCGTCGTGGCGGATTTCGGGCCGGGTCATCAGGTAGCCGGCGGCGGCATTGGCGTCGGTCGCGAGAATCCGCCGAGGTCGCAGCGGCATAGTCGCCTTTCGAACCGCCGACGCCGCGGTCGTCATAGCGAAGGACGGCGATGCCGTGCTTGGTCAGATGGTCCGCGATCACGGCGAAAGGCTTGTGGCCGAGGATCGTCTCGTCCCGATTCTGCGCGCCGGAGCCGGTGATCAGAATGGCGGCGGGGAACGGCCCCTTGCCCTTGGGCAGGGTCAGCGTTCCGGCCAGATGGACATCCGTTTCCACCGGATTGTCGAACGCCACCTCCTCGACCTTGTAATCGAAGGGCGGCTTCGGCGTCTGCGGTCGCTCCGGCGTCTTGCGCGCGGCGGTATCGCTCGTATGACTGAAGGTCAACGGCAGCTTCTCTCCGATGGCCGACGTCCAGGTGCCGGTGATGGTCTTGCCGTCCGCCGACAATTGGCCCTCGTAACTCTGGTTTCCCTGGTTCAGATGAAGCCGGACGGTCGAGCCGTCGCGCGACAAATCCTGAACCGGGATGCCCCTGGCCAGCTGGTCCGGGGAATCGAGAACCACGTTGGTCCCCTGCGGCCCGGTCGTGATGCGCAGCACCAGTCTCAGCTTCGTGCCGTTGCGATCGATCGTGCCTTCCCAGCGCCCGTCGAGCCCTTCGATGACGGGCTTGGGCGCCGGCAGTCCCTTCGACAGGGTGAGCGGCAGATCGGCGCCCTGGTGGAAGGTCCCCTTCCATTGCTGACCGGCCGCGTCCCAGTCGCCTTCATAGGAGGCCTGGATGCGGGAGATGGCGAACGACATATGGCTGTCGGTGACGCTGAAGCTCGACATCGGGATCTTGACGCCGGGCGCCTGATCCACGCTTTCGAGCTCGGCCTTGAGCGCGCCGGCGTCGTCCTTCTTCACGGTGACGACGATAGTCAGGTTTCCCCGCGGGGTCGCCAGAACGCCGTGCCAATCTCCCAAGGCATTGTCGCCCGTCGCGGCCATGGCGGAGCCCCCCATCGATGCGGCCAGCAACACGGCCAAGGCACAAAGCAATGTCCTAAAGCAAATCATCGGTCGTTCTCCTTGATCTGGGCCGAAAGGCCGACGCGTTGTCGAAATCACCTCGTTGGCGAGGATTCTGAGCTTGGCGAAGATCTCGTGCCAGCCCGGCTTGCCGCTGCTGAGCAGGCTCGCCTGGAACAGACGGCCGAGAAAGACGAGCTCGACGAAGAGGAAGACGATCAGAAGAGCCGCGGTCCCCGCCAGTTCCCAGAGCGGCACGCCGTTGCCGAGCCGGGCGAGCATGGCGAAGGGCGTGTAGAACGGAATCCACGACATGACGTGGACCAGGATCTGGTCGGGATTTTGGATCGAGGCCTGCATCACCATGATCACCGGCAGCATGATCACCACCAGCACCGGCATCAGGTATGACTGCGCGTCCTGGGTCGAATCGCTGAGCGAGCCGATGGCGAGGAACACCATCGCCATGATCAGATAGCCCGACAGGAAATAGAAGATCATCGCCGCGACGATAATCGGATCGTCGATCGCTTGTAAGGATGGGCGCAGAAACTCCGCCGAGAAGCTGGGCGAGGAGAACCCCGCGCCGAGCGCGCAACCCGCCCAGACCAGGATGATGGCGAGACCCACGCCGCCGAGCCCAAGCAGCTTGCCCTGCATGAGCGCGCTCGGCTCGATGCAGGCGAGCACGGATTCGAGCAGCTTGTTCGACCGCTCCTCGATCACGCCCTGCAGCATCATCGAGCCGATGGTGATCGAGGTGATCAGCAGCAGATAGACCAGGACCAGGGGCACGATCGACTTGGTCGAGATGATGCTGCGGCCCTGCCCGGGCGGCGGCTCGTGAACCGCGATCGGCGCCGATATCGTCTGGGCCCGTACCGCGACGGCCGGACTGAGCCCATTGGCCTCGAGCATGCCGAGACGCAGCTCGGACGTCAGGATGTCGCGGATTTCGCCGAGCAGAACGTTGTTCGAGCGGCCGTTGGCCCAGATCTCGGCTGTCACGCCGGGCGTGCCGTAGTTCTTGGGGATATAGAGCGCGAGCGCATATTGCCGCTTGCCGTCGCTGGTCTCGATGTCGCGTTGCAGCGGGCCGGTGATCGCCTTGCCGAAGGCGGCCGCTCCCTGGTCGGTCGGAACGGATGCCGGCGGCGGCACCTCGACATAGCCGCGCTCGGGCGGCTTGAAGGCCGGCGTGCCCTCGGGGAGCTTCGGCGTCAATGTCGCGATCGCAGCGTCCGCGCCGCCTTGCGCCACGAAGCGGGCGACCTCAGCCGGCGACAGCCAGCTGCCGCGCCTCGCCCAGGGGGCATTGGGGTCGACACCGGCGAGCTTCCAGCGGTCCACATAGGTGGAAAGGCCGCGGAGCACCCTTTGCTGATAGCTCAGCTCGAGCTGCTTCTCGAGCGCCGGGCCGAAACGGCCCGAGGCGTCGACGACGGTGAACGCCATCTTCGGCGGGCCCCCCAATTTGCGGCTCGCAAAGGCGGAAACGGCAATGGCGAGCGGCACGATGAGAAGCATGATCCAGAAGCCTCGCGTGGAGAGCACCTGGCGTAATTCGCGGGCGGCGACCAGCAATACGGCCTTCATTTCGCAGTCTCCCTATCGGCCCCGACCAGGTGGACGAAGGCCTCATGCAATGTGGCTTGATGGACGTCGAAGCCGCGCAGCGCGAAGCCTTGCGCGGTGCAGCTTTCGAGAAGATCGCCGGGTTGCCTGTCGGGCCGGAGCTCGACCTGATAGCGGGTCCAGCCCTGCTCTCCGTCGCCGAGCCGCGCCGCGCTCGCGACGCTTGGCAGGCCGGCGGGATCGGCCCGGGCGGTCAGAGTGAGCCGACTCGGCAGCGTCGCGCGCGCTTCTTCCAGCGTGCCCTCGAACACCTTGCGTCCTCGCGACAGCAGCAGCAGCCGCTGGCACAGGCGCTCGGCATGCTGCATGACATGGGTGGAAAACAGGACCGTCGAGCCATGCCTCGCCAACTCGCCGATCACGTCCTCGAGGACGCCCTGGTTGACCGGATCGAGCCCGGCGAAGGGCTCGTCAAGCAGCAGGAGCCGCGGCGTATTGACCAGCGCGGTGGCCAGCTGGACCTTCTGGGACAGGCCCTTCGACAGTTTCTGGATCGTCGTCTTTTCGCGGCCCTGGAGGCCGAGACGCGCGATCAAATCCATGGCCGCCTTGCGCGCGGCGGCCGGCGTCATGCCCTTGAGCCGCCCGAAATAGACGACGGTGTCGAGCACCGTCATGCCGCGATAGAGGCCGCGCTCCTCCGGCAGGAAGCCGATCTCCGCGGCATTTTCGCGGCTCGGCGGCGCGCCCAGAACCGCGATGCGGCCTTGGCTGGGGCGCAAGATGTCGAGCGCCATGCGCAGCGACGTGGTCTTGCCCGCGCCGTTCCCGCCGAGAAAGCCGAACACGCCTCCCTCCGGAACCGCGAAGCTCAACGCGTCTACGGCGGTAAGATCGCCGAACATCTTGGTGACGTCCTCAAAATCCAGGACGGCTGTGGTCATGCCCCCATCTCCTCAGTTCTCTGGTCGGCCATCAAGCTGCGCACGTATGGGATGTCGGACATAGCTATTGTGACCTCATTTATAGATTCGGTATTTAGCTAATCATCAAAATATCGTCAAGCGCGGAGAATTTCGGGTCCCGCGCAGGGCGCGAAGACCGGGCCATCAGATAGGCGATGACGGCCTCGGCCCGGGCGAGGGAATCGCGCCGATCCTTGCGATTCGGGTCGGACAACCCGCCCGCCGACGGCGCGGCGCGGCGGCATGGGAGCGTCAGTGTCGGCCGGTCTCCGGTCATCGTCTCGTCTCCCGTTTTCATTCCGCCACCATCTCGTTCGGCTCGCCGTCCTCGGGAAAGAACACCTCTTCCATCTTCCGCTCGAAGACCTTGGCGATCTTGAAGGCGAGCGGCAGGCTGGGGTCGTACTTCCCGACCTCGATCGCGTTCACCGTCTGGCGCGAGACGTCCAGCAGCTCGGCCAGATAAGCCTGGGACCAGCCGCGCTCGGCGCGCAGAACTCTGAGGTGGTTACGCACGGTACTTCCTGGCGAGCATTTTCAGCCTCACCGAATAGGTGACGACCATCACGGACCATGTCAGGTCCGCCTTCCCCGCCTTGGGCACGTCTATCTGGTCAAGAAGCCCCGACACTCATGCCGACGACGAAGGCCACGCCGAAAGCCGTGGCCAACGCCTCCAGATGAATCTTGCGCATCATCTCGTCCGTCTCCCGAATGAAGCGCTGGTAGTAATAGGCGAACAGCACGCCGAGGATGATGGGAAGGATGGTGACCGGCCAGGCCCAGAGCGGCTGCGCCGCCATGCTGCCGTCCCCTCTGGGCAGGAAGAGGTGCGCAATGAGAAAGCTGAGGCCCCACAGCGCCATGCAGATATACATCGGGCGCGCATTGCGCCGGTCACGGCTGGAGAGACCATCGACCCATTCTTCGTTGCTTATGCTCATGTCACCCTCCCTGCCGGCTGATCGATCGATCCCCGAACCGCCTCGCGTTGATCCAAACGCGCACGGCATAGGCCACGAGCATCGGGCCGAGGAACGCCGCGCCGTAAAATCTGGCGGGCACATCGAAGCCCGGCGCCAAAAGGTAGAAGGAAAACCCGAAGAGCATCCCAAAGACGAAGCCGGAGGCCGCCGCTTCGGTATGAATTTTGCGGACGAGCTCGTCGTTTTCGCGCCGAAGCTTCGCGCCGGCGCGCAGGAAAAGGACGGCCGACGCGACCGGAACAAGGACCAGCCATCCGACGGCCGGATAA
Organism: uncultured Alphaproteobacteria bacterium; assembly: GCA_963732795.1. Lineage (GTDB taxonomy): Bacteria > Pseudomonadota > Alphaproteobacteria > CAVTAV01 > CAVTAV01 > CAVTAV01. The sequence continues at coordinate 329,051 of CAVTAV010000006.1, forward strand.
TCTCCGAGATAGGATGCTATGAGCCCGCCGCTGACCAACAGGCTGATCACCCATAGGCCCCACCAGAAGGCCATGTGCCACTGGTTGCGCCGGTCGCGAGCGGTCATGTCCGCCCGGTCGGACAAGTTGAAAATCATCTGTACCTCCAAGACGCGAAGATCGTGCCGAGGCTCCAGGCGATCATCATCACGGTGATCACCGTGTCGGCCTTCACCTTCGACAGCCAGACATGCTCGGGGAGCTGGATCGCGCCCCAGAACAGCATCACCGCGCCGAAGCCGTACAACACGCCTTCGACCAGAACCTTGCGCATCAGCTCGTCGGCTTCGCGGAACAGCTTGAGATAAGCGCGGAAGGCGATGAGGCCGGGGATCACGGGCAGCAGCGAATAGGCGACGCCGACTGCGCCTTCGGGTTTCCAGCCCGCGGCGTCGAGCAGCCAATGCCCGGCGAGAAAGCTCACCGAGAACAGAAAGATCCAGATCGTAAAGACGATCGCGTTGCGGACGGTCCGGCGGTCGCGCTGCGAGCCGCCCGCCAGTCGATTCTGCGCGCTCATCTGGTCCTCCACAGGTTCCACAAGAGCTTGCCGGCATAAGCCAGGCACATAACGACGACCATCTCGTTGGTGCCGTAGGCCGGGCCGCCCATGGCCGAGGCGATTCCATTGGCGGCCGAGAAGACCACACCCGCGGCGAAACCGAACGCGAGGGCGTTGACATAGACCCTGCGGATCATTTCGTCGGCGTCGCGGATGAAGCGGACATAGGCGGCCAGGGTCGCGACGGTGATCACGGCGGTCAACGCGACCAGTCCCCAGGCGAGATCGCCTTCGGCGTAGCCCGCCCTTATGGTCCGCATCGTGGTGGTTATGGCGAAGGCCCAGATCGCCGTCCAGATCAGGACGGTCGCCGCGTTGCGCCGGTCGCGGCGCCTATCCCCGAACACGATTTCCTTGAAGCGCCGCCCCAGGGAGGGCCGCGTCGCGTCCATTCTCCGGCTATCGCTCATTTGTACCTCCGGGTCGCGATCGACTGGCCGGCCACCCAGCCGACCGTCATCGCCATGAAGATCAGCGCCTTGTGGAGGTGCAGCGCGAACAGTATCTCCTTGTCGGGCGTGCCGGGCGGGAGCGGCATCTGCAGGCCCAACCAAACGAAGATGCCGGCGCCGAAACCGACGGCCATGCCCGTCAGGTGGATGCGGCGGACCATTTCATCCGCCTCGCGCAGGAATTTGAGATAGGCGAGGATCGCGAGGACGCCGAACAGCGCCGGCACGAAGGCGAGAATCCAAGCCAAGGTCATCGACATCTCGACATGCGTCTGGATGTAGGAGACGGCCTCGTGACAGACCGCCCACAGGAAGAACAGCCCCGCGAAACGCAGCAGGTTGCGCATGTCACGCCCGGTTTCCCAGCAGATCAGGCCCAGGAACTTGCGGTGACTCCCGGTCCGCCCCGAGGCGGTGTCGCTTCTCATGCTCATTTGACCCTCCGCGTGGCCAATCTCTGGCCATGAACCCAGCCGACGATCATCGCCATGAAAACCAGAGTCTTGTGGACCACCGCCGCGGCGAGCACGTCCTTGTAGGGAAATGGATCGCCATAGGACAGCGGCACCTGCAAGGCCATGGATACGAAGAAAGCGGCCCCGCAGCCGACCGCCAGGCCGGTCATATGGATGTGACGGATCATCTCGTCGGCCTCGCGCAGGAATTTGCGATAGGCCATGACCGCCAGGAAGGCGGGCAACGCCGGCGCGAGGGCCAGACCCCATGCAAGAACCGCCGGCATGCCGACCTGCAGCTCGGTGAAATTGACCGCCTCGCGACTGAACACGGTGAGGACGAACCAGCCCGCGAAATGCAGCATGTTGCGCGCGTCGCGTCCGGTCTCCCAGCAGATGAAGCCCAGGAACCGGCTGTAGGACTCAGGTGTCCCGCCCCGGCTTCCGCGCGTTCCGACATTCGACATGTCAACCTCCATTGTCATAATGACAAGTACACTTGACACATTCGGGCGCTTTTGTCAAGCACCCTTGTCACTCGTCAAATTTGTGGAGGGGTGGGCTTAGAAATCCGATGCGATTCCGTTGCGTTCCCAGTCGCCGTAACGGGTCGGTTCGGGGCCCTTTGGGCCGTTGATCTCTTTGGGCATCTTCTTGGCCGGCTCGGGTTTCTTTTCGGCCTCAGGGGAGGGCTCGGATGTCGGCTTCTTGGCGTCCTCGGTCATGGTCCTCTCCCTCGGCTTGAACGGGCCGCGCCGGTCCCCACATATCGATGGTCGCGCGCTCGAAGGTCATACCGCGAGAAAGCTCAGCCAACAAGAACGCGCGATTCGGGTGGGATATGGACAAGCAATGGATCGCCGTCCTCATCGCTCTTGCGGTCATGGCCGCGCTGGCGCCGCTCGCCATGCGCAATATCCGGCGAATGAAGAGGACCAAGGGCACGGCGCAACTGTTCTGGTCCCTGTTCTTCGGCTTCGCCTTCCTGAACAACCGCGAGCTGATGCGGATCGAGGACGCCCGCGACGACCATCAGCGCAAGCCGCCCGATCCCGGCGGCGACAAGCCGACCACGATCAGCATCGACAACTCGAGTGAGTAACCCAAGATGGGCTATGTCCGCACCGCTCTCCTGATGGCCGCCATGACCGGCCTCTTTCTCGCCGTGGGCTATCTCATCGGCGGCCGGACCGGCATGGTCATCGCGTTCCTGGTCGCGGCCGGCATGAACCTGTTCGCCTATTGGAACTCCGACACCATGGTCTTGAAGATGTACAAGGCACGCCAGGTAACGAAGGCCGACCAGCCGGAGCTCGTCGAGGTCGTCCGGTTCATGGCGCACAACGCCGGCATACCGATGCCGAAAGTCTATGTCGTCGACACCGACCAGCCGAACGCCTTCGCGACGGGGCGCAATCCCGAGCACGGCGCGATCGCGGTGACCACCGGGCTCTTGAAGCTCATGACCCGCGAGGAGCTCGCCGGCGTGATCGGCCACGAGATGAGCCACATCCGGAATCGCGACACCCTCACCATGACCATCACCGCCACCATCGCGGGCGCGATCGGCATGCTGGCGAATTTCGCTCTGTTCTTCGGCGGCGGAAGGCGGAACGGGCTCGGCATCGTCGGCTCGCTCGCGATCATGATCCTCGCCCCGATGGCGGCGATGCTGGTTCAGATGGCGATCAGCCGGACCCGGGAATATGCGGCCGACGAAAGCGGCGCCGAGGTCTGCGGCCGGCCCCTCTGGCTCGCCTCGGCCTTGGAGAAGCTGGAACAGGCCTCAGGCCGGGTGCCGAACCCCCTCGCCCAACGCAACCCGGCCACCGCCCATATTTTCATCTCGAATCCCCTGGGCGGCGGCGGCACCGACAACCTGTTCGCCACCCACCCCAGCCTGGAGAACCGCATCGCGCGCTTGAAGGCCATGGCGGCGGAGAAGGCATAGGCGCTTTCGCCGTCATTGCGAACGAAGTGACGCAATCCAGGGCATCTGGATCGCCGCGGTGCTTCGCGCCTCGCGATGACATGTATCGCGGCTAATACGGCTCCCCGTTCTTATGCCGGAAGCGATACCGCCCATCGGGCCAGGTGTCGTTGATCGTCAGATCGATGTCCGGATAATCCGCCGTGTCGCCCGGCAACCGGTCGCCGATCTCCAGATAGGTGACCGGCTTGTCCGATTTGTTGATCAGGTGATGGCCGTCCGCATGACCGGCCTTGAAGCCCGCCGCCATGCCCGCCGTCAGCACCGTCTCGCCGGCATCGGTCACCAGCGTGGCCTCGCCATCCAGGATATAGACGAACTCGTCCTGCTTGCCGTGCCAATGGCGCTGGGACGACCACTGGCGGGGCGGCAGGATCGTGAGGTTTACCCCGAAATTCTCAAGCCCCACGGCATCGCCGAGCCGGCGTTTCACCCGGGCGAGACACGGCGCGCGGAACGGCTCGGGATAGCCGGTGCCGGTGGTCGGCTCGACCGCCATGGGATCGGGAATGACGCAATCGGGATATTTCGCGGATGTCGACATGGGTCCTTCCAAGCTTCGTTGACGTCTGCCCAACCCAGTCATCCCGGCCATTAGCCGAGCCCGAAGCCTGCTTCGGTTGCGAGGCTTATGAGCCGGGACCCAGGTCGCGCGCCGAGGCCCCTGACGATGGATCCCGGACAGCTCGCTTTGCCGACGAAATCGAAGATTTCGGGCAAACCGGCTTCCGGGATGACCGCAAAGAGGCGGCTAGGCGAGGACGAAACTGTCTAGATCCGCGTTTGAGCCGTCAATACGGCCGGCCTTGCTTGTCGAAAAACCGGCGGGTGCCGTCGGCGCTTTCGCGCATGACCATGTCGATATCGGTATAGGTCACGACCTCGCCGGCGGTGCGGTCGCCGATTTCGAGATAGCGCGCCGGGCGGTCGCTGCGGTTGATCACGTGATGGCCATTCGTGACGCCCGCCTTGAACCCGGCGGTCATACCTGCCGTCAGCACCGTCTCGCCGTCGTCCGTGAGCAGGGTCAGCTCGCCGTCGAGCACATAGATCAGTTCGTCCTGCTTCAGATGCCAGTGGCGCTGGGCCGACCAGCCGCCGGGCTCGAGCACGGTCAGATTGACGCCGAAATTCATGAGGCCGAAAGCATCGCCGAGCGCGCGGCGGCCTCGCTTGCCCGGCGGGATCTGATATCGTGCGGGATAGCTGCTGGTCCGGCGCGGCTCGATGGCGTCGGGATCGGTGATGACGTTGCCGGCGATCGGCTCGCATCGAAACGAAGAGAGTTGTGCGGGAGCGTCCATGACAAAGGTCCCTTCTTTGGACGTTATGACTATGGCTCTCGTCTTTCGATAGTATTAGAAATCTAGACTATACAGACAGTGACCGTCATCCGTCAAAACAGCGTTTCCGCGCGCGGGCTTGCCTTCGCGGTGCTCGGCCGGATTCTCGACCGCCGCCAACCTCTTGACGAGGCGTTCAAATCCGCCGCCGCGCCGCTCAGCCCCGCCGATCTCGCCTTCGCGCGGCATCTCGTCGCGACCAGCTTGCGCCGCTTGGGGCAGATCGACGCTATTCTGGCAGCCTGCCTGGACCGTCCCCTGCCCGAATCCGCGCGCGGCACCCGCAATGCGCTGAGGCTCGGCCTGACCCAGCTTCTGTTCCTCGAAACGCCGCCCCATGCCGCGGTTTCGGAGACCGTGGACCTCGTCCGCGACGGCCGGTATCGCGGCCTGGTCAATGCCGTGCTGCGCCGGGTCTCGCGGGAGGGCAAAGACCTGATCGCGGGCCAGGACGCCGCCCGCCTCGACACGCCGGACTGGCTGTGGGAGCTGCTCGCCATTGATTACGGGCCCGAAACCGCCCGCGCCGTCGCCGAGGCCCATCTCGCCGAGCCGCCCCTCGACATCGTGCTCCGGCCCGGCCAGGACCCTGGGGAATGGGCCGAAAAGCTGGATGCGGGAATATTTCCCACATATGTTCTGCGACGTACGTCCGGCGGACGGGTCGAGACCTTGCCCGGTTATGACGAGGGCGCGTGGTGGATACAGGATGCGGCCGCCGCCCTCCCCGTGCGCTTTCTCGATTGTGCCGCCGGCGAAACGGTCGTCGATCTTTGCGCCGCGCCGGGGGGCAAGACCGCCCAGCTCGCCGCCATGGGGGCGAAGGTCGTCGCGGTCGACCGCTCCGAGGGCCGCCTCGCGCTGCTGCGCGATACCTTGGCCCGGCTTCGCCTCGACGCCGAGGTGATCGCCGCCGACGCGACCAAATGGCGGCCCGACACGCCGGTGGCCAGGATTCTGCTCGACGCCCCGTGCAGCGCGACCGGCACCATCCGCCGCCATCCCGACCTTCCCCATATCAAGACCCTGGAGGACGTCCGGGCCGCGACCGCCGTCCAGGACCGCCTGCTCGCCGCCGCCGCCGAGATGCTCGCGCCGGGCGGCGTGCTGATCTATTGCGTCTGCTCGCTGGCCCGCATCGAGGGCGAGGACAGGATCGAGGCCCATTTCGCCTCGGGCGGACCCCTGCGCCGCCGGCCGATCCGGCCCGACGAGCTCCCGGCGCTGGCCGAAGCCGTGACGCCCGAGGGCGACGTCCGCACCCTCCCCTGCCACTTGGCCGCCCAAGGCGGCATGGACGGATTCTTCATCGCCCGGCTCGAAAAGCCGGCCTGATCCGCGGCCTCGGCGGGATTGCTTGCGGGGCCGACTCCAAGCTGGTAATCACTCGACGACAAAGGGGAGCCCTGGAGCCATGCAACGGCAGGTTCGTATAGCGCCGTCGATTCTCGCGGCAAACTTCGCCAAGCTGGGCGAGGAAATCCAGGCCATCAGCGCGGCCGGGGCGGACTGGATCCATGTCGATGTGATGGACGGCCATTTCGTGCCCAATATCACCATCGGACCTTCCGTGGTGAAGGCCCTGAAGCCGTTCAGCCGCCTGCCCTTCGACGTTCATTTGATGATCTCGCCGGTCGATCCCTTCATCGACGAGTTCGTCAATGCCGGGGCCGACATCGTGACCGTCCATCCCGAGGCAGGGCCGCATCTTCACCGCACCGTGCAGCACATCAAGGCCAACGGCGTGCGCGCGGGCGTCTCGCTCAATCCGGCGACCCCGGTCTCGGCCGTGGAATATGTGCTCGGCGACATCGATCTCGTGCTGGTGATGTCGGTCAATCCCGGCTTCGGCGGCCAGAAATTCATCGACAGCCAGCTCGAGAAGATTGCGACGTTGCGGCGTATGATCGACGAGTCCGGCCGGGATATCGATCTCGAGGTCGATGGCGGGATCACCCGCGAGACCGCGCCCAAGGCGATCGCGGCGGGCGCCGACGTGCTGGTCGCCGGCACCGCGAGCTTTCTGGGCGGGCCGGAGAGTTACGCGGCGAATATCGCCGGGTTGCGCCAGAGCGCCTGAGCCGGCCGAACGTGCCTGAACCGCGCTATGATTGCGCGGACCGACAACAGAGGGAGTAGACGCGGGGGCGGGGCGGAGACCTTGATGCTGGAGCGCTTCGTCAAACTGGGTATGGAACCGCCTAAAATTTGGGCACATCGTGGGGTGAACGCCCTGCGCGAGCGGTTCTATGCGACCGGCCTCTATGATTATCTCCTGCGCGGACGCCATCCGGTGGCCATCGCGGTTGCGCCCGAGGACCTCCGCGCCGGCTCGCCCGATACCGGCAACGAGCTGTTTCGCGGCACCTATCGTTTCGCAGGCGAAACGATATCCGCGCCGAACGAGGCGCCCTGGAGCGTGGACGGCGGCAGCCCGGATTGGCTGCGCGAGGCCCATGGTTTCGCGTGGATCCGACATTTCGAGGCCTGCGGCGGCGAGGCGGCCGGCCGCCAGGTCCGGCTCTATGTGAAGGACTGGCTTACCCGGTTCGATCACTGGCACCCGATCGCCTGGGAGCCCGCCGTGACCGGACGGCGGATCATCTCCTGGACCGCGGCATCCCCGACCATTCTCGGCGGCGGGGATTCCGTCTTTCGCAGCCTGGTCCTGAACAGCCTCGCCCGCCAGGCCCGCCATCTCTCCCGCGCCGCCTCGGAAGCGCCCGCCGGCCCGCCGCGCATGACCGCCGCGATCGGGCTCGCCGTTGCCGGATTGTCGCTGCCCGACGCCGACAAGCACTTGGCCCGGGGCATGGCGATGGTCGAGGACGAGCTCGGCCGGGAGGTCCTGGTCGATGGCGGCATCGTTACCCGCAATCCGTCCGACCTCCTGGCGCTTCTCGAGGATCTCGTGATGCTGCGCGATGCCCTGCGCCGCGCCCATGCCGAGACTCCCGTCTCCTTAATCAATGCGATCGACCGGATCGCGCCGATGATCCGCTTCTTCCGCCACGGCGACGGCAAGCTTGCGCTGTTCAACGGCAGCTTCGAGGAGACCCTGGAGCCGATCGCCGGGATTCTCGCCCACGCGGAGGCCCCCGGAAAACCGGTCGCCAATGCCGTCCATTCCGGCTTTCAGCGGCTCAAGTCCGGCCGGGCTCTGGTGCTGATGGATACCGGCGCGCCGAAGACGCGGGTCGCGGCCGGAACGCCCCATGCGGGCCTGTTGAGCTTCGAGATGAGCTTCGGCAAGGATCGGCTGATCGTGAATTGCGGGGCGAGCGAATCCTGCTCCGGCGAGCTGTTCGACCTTGCCCGCTCCACCGCAGCCCATTCGACCCTGGTGGTCAACAACACCAACGCCCTGGACCTGACCGCCGCCGGCCTGATCCCGTCGGCCCCGCCCCAGATCAAGGCCGACCGCCACGAGGAGCGCGGCCATGTCTGGGTCGATGCCTGGCATGACGGCTACCGCGCGCAATACGGGCTCACCCATCGCCGCAGGCTCTATCTCGGCTCGGGCGGCGGGGATTTGCGCGGCGAGGATATATTGAGTGTCACGGGCAAGCCGCTGACGGCGCCGCTCCCCTTCGACGTCCGGTTCCATCTCCACCCCGATGTCGACGCCTCGATCCTGGGCGACGGCCAGGCCGCGCTTCTCCGGCTGCCGCGCGGCGCGGGCTGGACCTTCAAGGTCCGCGGCGGCGCGCTGAAGCTCGACGAAAGCCTCTATCTCGGCGAGCGCGGCCAGGTCCGGCGCTCCGAGCAGATGGTGATTTCGGGCGCGATCGACGGCGACAAGGCGACCGTCAACTGGTCCTTCACCCGGATCGGCGGCCCCGGCCCCGCAAGCGACAAACCCGAGGGCGAAGGGTGAGAAAACCGGGCCTTCTAATGCCGCGCGTCCTGTTCTAGAGTGCGCCCCCTCTCAAATCCACCAGGGTTCGATCCATGATCAAACGGGCGCTGATTTCGGTCTATGACAAGACCGGGTTGGAGGTTTTGGGCCAGGCGCTGGCGCGCCACGGCGTCGAAATTCTCTCGACCGGCGGCTCGGCGAAAGCCCTCGCCAAGGCCGGGGTCCCGGTGCGCGAGGTCGCCGATTACACCGGCTCGCCGGAGATGATGGACGGAAGGGTCAAGACGCTTCACCCCAAGATCCACGGCGGCTTGTTGGGTATCCGAAACAATCCAGATCACGCCATGGCGATGCGCGAGCACGACATCGGGCCGATCGATCTGGTGGCGGTCAATCTCTATCCCTTCGAGGAGACCGTGGCCAAGGGCGCGGATCTCGCGACCTGCATCGAGAATATCGATATCGGCGGGCCGGCCATGATCCGGTCGGCGGCAAAAAACCACGGCAGATGTGACGATCATCGTCGATCCGGCGCGATTACGCGGCGGTTATCGACGAACTGGACGCGAACTCGGGCGAAACGAGCCATCGAATTGCGCCGGAAACTGGCCGGCAAGGCCTATGCCCGCACCGCCGAATACGACGCCGCGATCTCGTCCTGGTTCGCCTTCGCGGTCCAGGCCCAGATGTTCCCGGACACGCTCAATCTCTCGGCCCGTAAGGTCGCAGGATCTGCTTTACGGCGAGAACCCGCACCAGAAAGCCGCGGTCTACAAGGCGCAGGGCCCCGTACGCGGCCTCGTCGGCGCCAAGCAGATCCAGGGCAAAGAGCTGTCCTACAACAATTTCGGCGACGCCGAAGCCGCCCTCGACCTCATCGCCGCCTTCGACGCGAAGACGCCCGCCATCGCCATCATCAAGCACGCCAATCCCTGCGGCATCGCTATCGGCAAGGATTTGGTCGACGCCTATAACAAGGCCTTGGCCTGCGATCCGGTCTCGGCCTTCGGCGGCATCGTCGCGGCCAACGGACGGATCGACAAGGCGACGGCGGAGGCCATCACCGGGCTGAAGACCGACATCGTGGTCGCCCCCGACATCGCCGAGGACGCGCTGCCGATCTTCGCCGCCAAGAAGAGTCTTCGCGTGCTGACCGTCGGCCCGTTGATGGACCCGAAGCGCCCCGGCCTCATGCTGCGCTCGATTTCCGGCGGCTATCTCGTGCAATCGCGCGACAACGGCGTCGTCACCGAGAATGACCTCAAACTCGTCACCAAGCGCAAACCGACGAAACAGGAGATCGCGGATCTCCTATTCGCCTTCACGGTCGCCAAATACGTCAAATCCAACGCCATCATCTATGCCAAGAACGGCGCGGCCGTCGGCATCGGCGCGGGCCAGATGAGCCGGGTGGATTCCGCCCGCATCGCCGCCATGAAAGCCGTGGACGCCGCCAAGGCCGCCGGGCGTTCCGAGCCCGAAACGATCGGCTCGGTGGTCGCCTCCGACGCCTTCTTCCCTTTCGCCGATGGGCTAATGGCCGCCGCCGAAGCCGGCGCCACGGCGGTGATCCAGCCGGGCGGCTCGATGCGGGACGAAGATGTAATCAAGGCGGCCGACGAGGCCGGTCTCGCCATGGTCTTCACCGGCATGCGGCACTTCCGGCACTGACGCCTCTCCCGTCATCGCGAGGCGCGTCAGCGCCGTGGCGATCCAGTCCGGCTGGATTGCTTCACGTCGTTCGCAAGGACGACAAAGGGGAGCCCTACTCCTCCACCGTCCCGATCGCGTCGACCAGCTCCTGCGGGTCGAGCCCCATCTGGCGGATGCGGCGGACGATCTGAGGCCAGTCCTCGTTCAGGAATTTCTGCTTCTCCGCCCGCATCAGCCGCGCGCGGGCGCCCTGGCGGATAAACAGGCCGATGCCGCGACGGCGCTCCAGCACCTCGATGGAGGAGAGCTCCTGATAGGCCTTGGAGGCCGTCAGGGGATTGATGTTGTACTCGCTCGCGATTGCCCGGATCGACGGCAGAGGGTCGCCGTCCTTTAGACGCCCTTCCAGAATCCACGACACAATCTCCGCCATCAATTGGCGATAGATCGGCTGGTCGTCGTTCCAGGTTGCGTCCAAACGTTACTCCGTCTTGGGCTTTGAGCTGTCAACACACAGGCTGTATTGCCCAACTAATACACAGAAACGGCCCCACGGGACAGGCGAAACCACTGAGCGGGCGAGCAAGTCTCCCATCCTGCACCCTATTCGTATCGAAGAACCAATGCCGGTTTCACGCGCGCCGCCCGAAACGCCTGCGCCCCCACGGCCACCCAGGCGATGCCGAGGGTGACGATGAGGCTGGCGACGAAGGGGGCGGGGGTTATCGCCGTGCGGGTCGTGAACAGGCCGAGATAGATTTCGGCCGCCATATAGGCCAGCGGCCAGGCGATGAGGTTCGCGACGACCACCGGCTTCGAGAAATCCCAGAGGATGAGCCGCAACACCTGAGCCGTCGTCGCGCCCAGGGTCTTGCGGACGCCGATCTCGTGGCGGCGGCGGCCGATCATATGGGTGGCCATGCCAATCAGCCCCATGCAGGAGATCACAATCGCGAACAGGGCGAGCCCCGAGGCGGCGCGGCTCAAGGTCGTGAACATCGCAAAGGCCGCGTTGAACGCCTCGTCCATGAAGCGGTGCCGGATCGGCACATCCGGCGCGAGCTTTTTCCAGAGGCCGTCGATGCGCGCGACGGTTCCCGAAACATCGTCCTTCGAGATCTGGATGATCGGATAAGTCGCCTGCCGGGTCAGGTAGTAGACAAGAAGAGGCGGGCCGACCCTGGTGATCTGGAGCGATGCATCCTCCGCGACGCCGATGATCGTCGTGGGATTGCGCTCGATCTTGGTCTCGCCGGGGCCGTTCGAGATAGTTCGGCTGTAGATCGTCTTGCCGACCGCCTGCGCGGGACTCCAGCCGAACGCCGCCGCGGTCGAGCGGTCGATGATGATCTTGCCCGGCTTCTTACGTTTATTCTCGTCCGTGGATTTCTTCGCGTTGTCGTCGGATTGGGCCGCCTTCTCGACCGGCATCGGATCGAGCGTCTCGTCATAGCCACGCCCGGCCAGCAGCTTCACGCCGGTGGTCTTGAAGAAGTCATAGGAAATGCTGTGGGGATTGACCGTGACCTGCTTCGCCATCGGATCGAGCGAGGGCGTGAACACCGCCGAGGTAATGGTGACGTCGTAGGGCGATATGCTCGCGGTGGTGTAGGACTTGACGCCCGGCAGCGCCAGGATCTCGGTGCGGAACGTGGCCGGGTCGATCTTGGCGCTGGTGAGATTCGTCTGGATGTTGAGGACGGGGTCGGCGGTGCGGTCGAGACCGACGGACCGCATCCTGGCGTTCTGGATATAGATCACCGCGACGGCGACCACGAGGAAGCTTGTCGCCGCGAATTGCGCGCCGATCAGGATCGTCCGCAACAGCCGCGAGCCGCCCCGCATCGTGCCCATGCGGATCGCGAAGACCGGCCGGACCCGTGCCAGCACGAGCGCCGGATAACCGCCCGCGACAACCGTGACCGCGACCAGCAGGGCGGCAATGCCGGCCCAGAAATCGATCCGCCCTAGCCCCGGCATCCGCATGCCGACATCGGTCGGGTGATTGAAGCCGGAGATCGCGACGGCCACGACGATGAGCGCGATGGCGAGCGAGAGCGCCGCCAGCAGGCCGACCTCGATCATGGTCTTGTACGCAGATCTGCCGCCGTGTCGCGCCCAGGGTTTTGCGCATGCCGATCTCCTTGGCGCGGGCGGCCGCTTCGGCCGTCGCGAGATTCGCGAAGTCGAGACAGGCGACGGCGAGCACGAGCATGCCGAGGAGATAGAGGATCGTCGTGAACGACACGCCGAAGCGGTTGCCGAGATAAATCCCGTCGATCGTGGCCTTGGTGAAGCGGCTCAAGGGCGCGGTGCCGAAATCGGCCTCGCCCATGACCTTCGGGAAATGCCGCGCGCCGAAGCCCACGAGCCCGCGATCGAGATCGGCGCGGGTGAACGAGCCGTCTCTTCGGTAGAAGTACATAGGTCGAGTAAAGATTGCTCGACAGCGCATCCATGTCGGAGAAGCGCGTCTTGGGCGCGGACGGCGGATACGATTCCAGCATGAGGTCATCGATCACGTCCATCGAGCCGAGGAGCTCGAAGGGTCCGCTCATGAGCCCCTTGCCGAGATGGGACGGTGGCGGGATCTCCGAAATGACGCCGGTGACGGTGACGTCCTCCGATTTGCCGATATGCAGGGGACGGCCCACGACGTCGGTCGTGCCGAAGATGCCTTTTGCCGCTTCCTCGGTCAGGACGACGCTTTTGGGCGCGGAAAGGGCCTTGAGCGGATCGCCGGCGCTGAACGGCAGATCGAAGATCTTCAGGAAGTCGGCATCGACCCCGTAGACAACGCGGCCCGACGTCTTATCGCCGCCGCGCACGGTCGTCATGCCCATCTTCATCAAGCGCGCGACGGCGGGAATCTGCGGGAAATCGGCCTTCAGATATTTCGCGACCGGCGCCGAGACGAACAGATTGTCCGGAACCCCGATCGATGCGCCGGGGGTCCTGACGTCCTCGGTGATCGCGACGATGCGCCCGGCATTGGCCCATCTGGCGTCATAGCGCTCGAAATAGTCCGACACCGTATAGGCCCCGATAAAGCAACCGAGCCCTAAGGACAGCGCCACCACCTTGCTCACCGTCGTCCCCGGCCGCCGCCGGAAATTACGCAGGGCGATCGAGAGATAATGTCCGATCATAAGAGCTCCCCTCTCTCCGTCCGTCCCCCGACAGACGTTAAGCCATCATCGCCCAATCTTCGAAACGTCACTCATACCGTAGCACCGCCGCCGGCTTCGTCCGCGCCGCGCGGATCGCTTGTCCGCCGACGGCGGCCCAGGCGATCAGGACGGTGACCGCAAGGCTGAGGACGAACGGCAGAACCGTCAGCGAGACGCGGTGCACGAAGACGCTGAGATAGACTTCCGCCGCCAGGAATCCCAAAGGCCAGGCGACGAGATTGGCGATCACGACCGGCCGCGAGAAATCCTTCAGCAGCATGGCCACGATCTGCCGCGTGCTCGCGCCCAGGGTCTTGCGCACCCCGATCTCGTGGGTCCGCCTTCCGACGATCTGCAGCGCCATGCCAAACAGGCCGATCGCGGAGATCACGAAGGCGAACAGGGCCAGGCCTCCGAACACGCCGTTTATGCCGCTGAACAGGGCATAGTTTTGCGCGAATTCCGAGTCCATGAAGGTCATGTCGAGAACGGTGTCGGGCGCGAGGCGATTCCAGGCTGCCTCAATCGCCTTGCGGGCACCGGTAACGTCCGCACCTGAAATCTTCGCGATCGTAAAGGTCGGCGTGTCGTTAAGGTGATAGACGCTCCCGGTCGCGCCCATGCCGATAAAGTGGGGCGCTTTGTTCTCGACGACGCCGATGATGCGCATGGCAATGCCTTTCTTGCCGCCGAGATTCTTCGCCATGCTGGCCGAGACGTAAAATATCTGCCCGACAGCCGCCTGTGGCGAGGCAAAGCCCAGCTGACTGGCGAAGGACTGGTCGATCACGACCGATTTCGGCTGGCCCTTGGCGATCGCGGTGCGGTCGTTCTCGACATCATCGCCGCGCGCGCGATCGAACGACCGGCCCGCCAGAAGCCGGATGCCAAGCGTCGAAAAGTAATCGTAACCGACACGCGATTCGAAGGACGTACGCTGCGCAGCGCCCTCGTTCGGCGACCGGCTGTAGATGTTCAGCCTCACCGATTGGAGATCCCACGGCTCGGCGTCCATGCCCGTGACGGATTTGACCTGCGGGATTTGCTCCAGCGCCGTGCGAAGCGTAGCCGGCTCTACCTTGGTGAGGTCCGACCGATTGGTGATCACCACCAGCGGATCCTCTCCGCCGAGCCCGGTCTGCTCGAGTGCCCGGTTCTGTGCGTACATGACGAAGACCGCGATCAGCAGGAAGCTCGCCGCGCAGAATTGCGCCCCGACCAGAAGGGCCGGCACGAAGCGTGGGCCGGTGCGAATGCTCCCGGGTTTGAGCGCTTGCATCGGTCGGACCCGCGACAGGACAAATGCGGGATAGAATCCGGCAAGCAAGCTGACCACGGCAACGAGCGCCGCCAGAAACAGCCAGAAACCCAGGCCACCGTAGAGCGCAAGACCGAGATCCATGCCCGTGGCTGACTCGAAGCCCGGATCGGTCGACGCGATCACGCTTAGCGCGACACCGGTCGCGGCCAGGGTCAGGAGCGTCGCCTCGAAGACATACTGCACCATGACCTGGCCCCGGCTCGCGCCAACCACCTTGCGCATCCCGACTTCCTTGGCGCGCGCCAGGGTCTGCGCAGTGGCGAGATTCGCATAGTTGAGCGCGGCGACGAGGAGGACGAGTCCGCCCAGGATAAACAGAAGGGTGGTGACCGAGAGGCCGGGCGCGCGCGCGAACAGGACACCGTCGAGCATCGCGGTCAAGACCTGGCTCACGGGCACCGCGCCGAAAGAAATCTTGGCGAGGTTTCGCTGCTCGGGCGATACGCGACGTTGCGCAAAAGTCTCGAGGCGCGCCTTCAGCGCGTCGATAGTGAACGAACCGTCCTTGGGCAGGACCATATAGACCAGGGTATCCGGGGCGAGCCAGTTTTCCCGGTCCGGCGACGAGCTCGACGCATTGCGCAGAACCGCCGCAAATTTTTCCCCGATGTCCCAGGAGGCAAGCACGCCGAACTGGACGCGCGCGGCTTTCGAATCGCCGAGATGGGACGGCTGGGCGACCGAGCGGATGACGCCGGTCACGGTCGCATCGACGCGACCGGCGATCCGGAGCGTTTGGCCGATGGCCTTGTCCGGGCCGCCATAAAGCCGTGTCGCGGCAGCCTCGGTCAGGATGACGCTATCCGGGCGGCTGAAGGCGGTCTTGCCGTCGCCTTCGATATAGCGGAAATCGAAAATGTCGAGAAAGGCGGGATCGGCGAAGGAGAGCGGCAGTTGAGCTTTCCTGTCGCCGGCCGACATGGTTTGGGCGCCCTGTTCCGGGCGGGCGCGGGCCACGGTCTCGAGCTCGGGAAAATCGGCCTTGATATAGTTCTCGGCGAACGCCGGAACCGAAGGCACCGCGCCGAGGGCGGCGCCGCCGTCCTTTAAGGCGAAGCTTTCGGTCAGAACATAGGTGCGGTCCGCCTTGGCGAATTGGTGCTCGGCATGGCCCCAATAGTTCACCACCGCATAGGCGATCATGAAGCAGGTGAGACCGAGCGAGAGCGCCAACACGTTGATCCCGGTCGCGACCGGCCGGCGACGGAAATTCCGCAGTGCGACGGTGAGATAATGTCGGATCATGGGTCCCTCCCTATTCGTATCTGAGCACGGTGGCGGGCTTCGTCCGCGCCGCGCGCAGGGCCTGTCCGCCGACGGCCGCCCAGGCGATCAGGATGGCGATCGCGAGGCTCAAAACGAACGGCAAAGGCGAGAGCGCGATGCGATGGATGAAGATGTTGAGATAGGCTTTCGCCGCCATATAGCCGAGCGGCCAGGCGACGATGTTGGCGACGATCACCGGCTTCGAGAAATCTTTGATGAGCATGGCAAGGATGCGCCGCGTACTCGCACCCAAGGTCTTGCGCACGCCGATCTCGTGCCGTCGCCGGTTGGCGGCATGAAGCGCGGTGCCGAACAACCCGATGACCGAAATGGCGAGCGCGAAGAAAGCGAGGCCATTGAGCGCGCGACCGAGATTGAGGAACATCGCATAGCCCTTGGCGAAAAGCTGATCCTCGAAATCGTATTGCAGCACGTGGCCCGGCGCCATTTTGTCCCATACCTGCCGGACCGCCTTCAGCGCGCCCGAGACGTCATCTTTCGACAGCCGGACCAGCACACTTTCCGGATTGGGGTCGAGCGTATACATGTTCGAACTGGTCCCAAGCCCAGAAAAATGAAGTGGCTTGTTCGCCACCACGCCGATGATTCGCGCCTTAAGCTGCCGGCCGTTGGGGCCCGCCGGCAAGTAGAGGATCTTGCCGACGGCCTTTTGCGGTGTCGGCGCACCGATTTGCCGCGAGAACGCTTCGTCGATGACGACGTCGAAGGGGGTCCCGGGCGGCGTTGCTCCCGGCGCAATGGGTTTGTCCTCGCCGCGCGCGCGCTCGAAGACACGACCCGAGAGCACCTGCATATCCATGGCTGCGAAGAAGCCGTAATCCACTTCGTTGGCAAAGCTCGTGCGAGAGATCGCACCCTGGCCGGGAGCAAGAGTGACAGCGGACACCACCACTTGACCGCTCCACGGCGCAATCGACACGCCTGAGACGGCCTTGACCTGAGGCAAGCGCCGGAGGGCCTGCTCGAGGGTCTCGGAATCGAGCTTGGTCACGGCGTGGTTGTTCGTGATGACGATCAACGGATCGGTGTCGGTCCCGAGGCCGGTCCGTCTGGAGATCGCCGGTCTGCGCCCACATGACGATGACGACGATTAAGAGAAAACTTGCCACACAGAATTGCACGCCGACGAAGAGCGATTGCACCCGGCCCGCGCCGCCATGGATGCCGCCTTGCCGCAAGGCATGGATCGGTCTCACTTTGGAGAGAACGAGCGCGGGATAGGCGCCCGCAAGAAGGGTCACGCCGACCAGCAAGGCGACGACGAACAGGCAGAAACCGGCGCCGGAAAGGAGCGGCAGGGAGAGATCGACACCCGAGGCCTGTTGGACGACCGGCGAGATCGCCTCGATCGCCGCGACGGCAAGGATGAGCCCGAGGCCGGTCAGGATGCCGGCTTCCGTGAGATGCTGAGCGACGATCTGCCGGCGACCGGCGCCGATGACTTTTCGCAATCCCACTTCCTTAGCGCGGACGATCGCCTGGCCGGTCGCGAGCACGGTGTAATTGACGCAGGCCACGACGAGCACGAGCCCGCCCAAGAGGATCAGCAATGTCGAGACCGAAATGCCGATGCCGGTCGCCGAAAGAAGCATGGTGTTGAGCCTCGACGCCATCATCTTGCGCACCGGGATCATACCGAGGGTCAAATCCATGAAATTCCGTTGCGCTTCGGGGACGCGGCGCTGGACATAGGCCGCAAACGCAGGCGCCAGCGATTGGGGCGTCACCGCACTACCCTTCGGCAGCACGACATAGGTGATCGCCTCGCCCGAAGCTCCTTGGCGCCCGGCCTTCGCGAGCACCGCGTCGATGCGGTCGCTGACGTCCCAGGAAGCGAGAACGTCGAAGCGCAATTCGGAGGTCTGCGACCGGCCGATATGGGACGGTTGCGGAATGTCGCCGATAACGCCCGTAACGGTGAGGTCGACGAGCCCGTCATAACGGAAGCTCCGACCGACCGCGTTCGTCGTGCCGAACAGGCGCTCGGCAGCCTCGGTGGTGAGCACCGCGCTTTCCGGCTTATCGAGCGCCGTCCGCGCATCGCCCGCGACGAAAGGCAGATCGAAGACGTCGAGGAACTGCTTGTCGGCATAGGCCGCGAAGAGCCGGACTTTCTTGTCGCCGGCAACAATGGGCTTGTCGCCGGCATTGGTCGCGCGGGCCACTGTTTCGAATTGCGGAAAGTCTTCGCGAAGAGTGTCTACCAGAGTGGTGTCGATGCTCGGGATCGGCCCGACCTCGAAACCGCCCGACTTGATATGAATTTTGCCGGTCATCACATAGGTCCGGTCGGCCTTCGCGAAGCCCTGCTCGGCATGGTCCCAATACTCGACCACCGCATAGGCCGCGACGAAGCAGGTGAGCCCGAGGGCGAGCGCGATCACGTTGACCGCCGTCGTGAGCGGCCGACGGCGGAAGGTGCGGAGGGCGATGGCAAGATAATTGCCGAACATCACACCTCTCCTACCCGATTGAGCGCAGCGCGACATCCATCGCGCCGGAGCGACCGCGCGATCGACCGCAGGTAGGTCTCGAACATCCCCTCTCCTCCCTCTTGAGCCGGAGTCTACATGACTTGCTCCGCAGCGCTGACGACGCGGCCGTCGAGCATGTTGATGGTGCGGGCGGCGCGGGCGGCATGGCTCGGGCTGTGCGTCACCATGATGATGGTCGTGCCTTCGCCGTTGAGTTCTTGCAGCATGTCGATGATCTCGTCGCCGTTTCTGGTATCGAGATTGCCCGTCGGCTCGTCGGCGAGGATGACCTTCGGATTGGCGACGATGGCGCGGGCGACCGCGATGCGCTGCTGCTGGCCGCCCGAAAGCTGCGCCGGCAGGGCATTGCGGCGGTCGGTGAGGCCGACGAGCTCGAGCGCCCGGTCGGTCATCTCGATCCGCTTCTTCTTCGGGATATCGTGATAGGCGAGGAGCAGCCCGATATTTTCCGCCGCCGACAGCTCTTCGACGAGCTGGAAGTTCTGGAACACGAAGCCGATCATCACCTTGCGGAGCTGGGTCAGCTCGCGCTCGGGGAGCCCCGAGACCTCGCGGCCGTCGAGCGTATAGGTGCCGGAATCAAGCCCGTCCAGCAGCCCCATGATATTGAGCAACGTGGACTTGCCGCACCCGGACGGCCCCATGATCGCGACGAACTCGCCGGCGCCGATATCGAGCGACACGTCGTCGAGCGCGCGGGTCGTCGCGTCGCCGTCGCGATAGGTCTTGGTAATTCCGGATAATCTGATCATAAGCTCTCCCCGATTTCTCCAATACTCATTCGTATTTCAACACCGTCGCCGGCTTGGTCCGCGCGGCCCGGATCGCCTGGTTCGCCACCGCCGCCCAGGCAATGGCGACCGTGACGATGAAGCTTATCGCAAACGGCAGCGGCGTCAGCGGCGCGCGCGTGATAAAGAGGCTCAGATAGAACTGCACGATCACGAAAGCCAAGGGCCAGGCGATGACGTTCGCGACGACCACAGGTTTGGAGAAATCCCACAAGAGCATGCGGAGCACCTGCCAGGTGCTCGCGCCCAAGGTCTTGCGCACGCCGATTTCCTGCACACGCCGGCCGACGATGAAGGTCGCCATGCCGATGAGACCGAGCGACGCGATGATGATCGCGAAGATCGCAATGCCGAGGAACACGCTGTTCAGAACGCCGAACAGGTGGAACGCGATCTCGAACTGCTGATCGAGAAAACGCGACCGGAACGCCACCGCCGGCGCCATCCGCTCCCAGACATCCTTGATGCGCGCAAGCGTACCGGGAATGTCGCTCTTAGAAATCTTGATGATGGCATAGCCCGACCCCGAATCGACTTCATAGACGAAATCCTTCGAGGTCGAGGACGTCAGCTCCAAGGGAGCCTTGCCGACGACCCCGATGACTTCAAACGGAAACACGATATCGCGCTGGCCGGAGGGCGTGCGAATCGTCTGCTTCTGATAGATCAGCTTGCCGACCGCTTGGCCGGGACTCCAGCCGAAGGTCTCGGCCGTCGACCGGTCGATGATGATTCGGGGCGTCGGCGCGGAGTCGATCTTGGACTGGAGGTCGGGCTGAGACAGATCCGGATTCGACCCGAGAGGATTCCGCGAGATGTCGTCGCCACGCTCCTTGGAGAAATCGCGGCCGGCCAGAAGCTTGGTCCCGCCGATGGTGAAGAAGTCGAACGACACTTGGCGGATCGATGCCGTCACCTTTCGCGCCGTCGCCGAAGGCGACGCGGCGAACTCATTGCCTGAAATCGTGCGATCGAAGGGAAGCGTTTGACTGGCCGTATAGCCCGTAACGCCCTTGGTCGCGAGCATCGCCGTGCGGAAGGTGTCGGGATTGATCTTCGCGTCAGTCAGGCGCGTCGGCAGGATAACCAGCGGATCGTCCGTGAGGCCGAGCCCGGATTTCTGCAGCACGCCGTTCTCGTTGTAGATCACGACGACCCCGATCAGAAGGACGCTCGCGGCGGCGAACTGTGCGCCTGTCAGGATCGCGCGGACGATCCGCGATCCGCCTCTCACGCGTCCCACGCGCAGAGCGAAGATCGGGCGAATTCGCGACAGCACCAGCGCCGGATAACCGCCCGCCGCCAGGCTGGTCGCAATGAGCACGGCGACGATGGTCGCCCAGAAATCGAGGCGCGTAATGGACGGCAGATGCATGCCGAGATCGACCGGATTGTTGAGCATGCTCGCGACCATCGCCATGATTCCGAGCGCCAGAACCAGCGAGAGCGCCGCGAGGAGCCCGACCTCGATCAGGTTCTGCAGGGCGAGCTGGTGCCGCTTCGCTCCCATGACCTTGCGCATCCCGACCTCCTTCGCCCGGCGTGACGCTTCCGCCGTCGCCAGGTTGGCGAAGTCGAGGCAGGCGACGCCGAGAACCAGGGCGCCGAAGAGATAGAGGATCGTCGTGATCGAGACGCCGAAGCTGTCGCCGAGCACATAGGAGTCAATCCACACGGCGGAAAGATCGGTCACCGGAATGGCGTCGAGCTTGATGGAATACGGACCCTTCGGAACATGCCGCGCGACGAAGGCCGGCAGCTGCTTGTTCAGGTCGTCGATGGTGAACGAGCCGTCCGCCGGCAAGAGGGCATAAGTGAGGAAATTGATGTAGGTCCACGACTCCATTTCCGACGGCCGGTTGCGGTCGGTGCCAATGGAGGAGGGATTGGAAAGATCGTCGAAGACATCCATCGACACCAGAAGGTCGAAGTGGTTGCCGGCATAAGTCCGGCCTAGATGGGACGGCGGCGGAATTTCGTCCATCACGCCGGTGATGGTGACGTCGACCAGATCCTCGATCCTGATGGTCCGGCCCATGACGTCGGCCGTGCCGAAAATGGCTCGCGCCGCCTTGGTCGTAATGATGGCGCTTTTCGGGCTCGACAGCGCCGTTCGCGGATTGCCCTTCAAGAGATCGAAATTGAAGATTTTGAAAAAGCCAGGATCGGACGCCTTGACGATCCGGAACGATTTGTGATCGCCGGCCTGGACCGGGATTTCGCGAGACCCGGCCACCGACGTATGGCGTCCGGTGGCTACCAGCTGAGGAAAATCCGCCTTTAGGTACTTCGCGAGTGCCGGCGAGGTCAGCGGCAAGGCGGGGAATTTGGCATCCGAGCTCGGCACGATGATCTGCTCGCGGAAGGTGACTATCCGGTCCGAATTCTTCCACTGGGTATCCGTGTGCTCGAAATAATCGGCGACCATATAGGCGCCAAGAAAGCAGCTGAGCCCGAGACTGAGCGCCAGGATCTTGATTGCGGTTGCAACCTTGCGCTTCCGGAAGCCCCTGAGCGCGACAAGCAGATAGTGGCTGATCATCTCGTCAGTTCCTTATTCGTATTTCAGCGCCGCCGCGGGCCGGATGCGCGCCGTGCGGAAAGTGCGGATCATGACCGTCAGAAGCGCGATGGCGAGGGCGAGGGCGCTCGCGCCGATGAAATAGGCGGGGGTCAGATCGACCCGGTACGGGAATCCGTCCAGCCATTGCCGCATCAGGAGCCAGGCGATCGGCCAGGCGACGATGTTGGCGAGCAGCACCGGCTTGGCGAAATCCCACAGCAGCATCCCCGTGATGCGCGTCGTGGACGCCCCCATGACCTTTCGGATCGCGATCTCCTGGGTGCGCCTGGCGGCGACGAAGGACGCGAGGCCGAACAGGCCGAGGCAGGCCACGACGATGGCGAGGCCTGTGAAGAAGGTGAAGAGCTCCGACTGACGGTTGTCGCCGGCGCCGATTTTGGCGATCAGGTCGTCCAGGAACGCATAGTCGAACGGCCGGTCCGGGAACAGGGTCTTCCAGGTCTGCCGGGCATAAGCGAGCGCCGCTTTGTTGCCGCCCGGCGCCACGCGGGCGATGGCGACGTAGAAGTTGGCCGGCACATCGGTATAGACCATCGGCTTCTTCGGGGCGCGCGCCAGCCGGTAGTGAATATCCGGCACGACGCCGACGATCGTGAAGTCTCCCTGGTATCCTTTGATGTGCCGTTCCAGATGCTTGCCGACGGCGTCCTCGGGCGAGGTGAAACCGAAATACGGGACGGCCAACTCCGTGATGACGATCGAGCCGCGGCTGACGGGATCGTCGTCGGTGGCATCGACTCTGGCATCGGAAAAATCGTCGGAAAAGACACGGCCGGCGACCGGCGCTATGCCGAAGACGTCGAAAAACGTCGGATCCACCTGGACCGCCTGCACGGCCAGATCCCGATATCCGCTGCTGCCCGCCCGCGATAGAATATCGTTGTTTTCGTAGTTCTCCTGCGGACGGCTATTGCTTCCCGCGACCGCCGTGAAATAGGGGCTTCGCGAGAGTGTGTCGCGGAAGGTCTTGCCGCGCTTCGCCTCTTCGCGCGCCGGGACGCCGCTGATCACGAGCAACCCCTGCTTCCTAAAGCCGAGATCGATGTTCTTGAGGTAGTTCACCTGGGTGAACACCACGCTCGCGGCGATGATGAGCCCCACGGTCAGGCTGAATTGCACGCCCACCATGACCGAGCGGAAGACGTTGCGGCCGCCGGTGGAGCTCTTCTGGTTCTGGAACAGGTCGACCGGCTTGGAGGAGGCCAGAACCAAGGCCGGATAGATGCCCGCCGCCATACTGACGAAGATCAGGAGGCCGACGGCAAACCCCAGAAAGCCCGGCGACATCAACGCGCCGAGGCCGAGCTGCCGATTCATGAGATTGGCGAAAACGGGAAGCGCGACGGCGGTCAGTCCGATGGCGAGAACGAAGGCAAACACAGTCGTCGCCAGGGTTTCGCTCATGAACTGAAAGATGAGTTGCCGGGTGGAGCCGCCGAGGATTTTGCGCATCCCCACTTCCTTGGTGCGCAACAGGGCCCGCGCCGTGGCCAGGTTGATGTAGTTGAAGCAGGCAATCAGGATGAGGAACGCCGCCGTTCCGCCGAGGGCATAGACCGCTATGGCATTGCTGTCGGAAGGAAAGCCGTCATCGCCGGCCTGAAGATGGATGTCCTCGAGCGCCCGCATGCTGAGCGTCAAGTCGATGAAGGATTTCTGATCGTCCGGCATGCGCCGGTCGACCACGGCGTTGAGCCGCGGCGCGATGTCCGCCGCCCTAGCCTTCGGAGCGAGCCGGACATAGGTGTATGAATTCGCGTTGGTCCACCGCTTGTTCCACGGCTGATTCGCGATGGATATAGGCGCCTTGACGGACAGGACGATGCCCATCGCGCCGCTGAGATGCGAATTATCGGGTACGTTCTTGAGAATGGCGGCAACGCGGAATTCGTCGCTCTTGCCGATGCGCACGGACCTCCCGATCGCGTCGTCGGTGCCGAAGATCCTGCGCGCCATTTTCTGTGACAGAAGGACCGTCCCGGGCTTTGCGAGCGCCGCCGCCGCATCGCCTTTCAGCACCGGAAAATCAAGAACGTCGAACAGATTTTCGTCGACAAAGAAGACGCTGGCGTTGAACAGCTTGTCGCCCGTTGAAACGGCCTGCTCGTCGGTATAGATGCTCGTCACGGTCATCTGGTTCGGGAAGTCCGCCTCGAGCGCGTCTTTCGTCGGCCCCGGCGACGCAACGAGGTCGATGGGCGGCTGGCCGGAGTTCTGGTAATGCGAACTCGATCCGGTAGACCCGCTCCGGCGCGGTGAAAAAATTGTCGTAGGAAAGCTCGTGCCGGATGTAGAGAGCGATCAGCAGCGCGGCGGCAAGCGACACGGCAAGGCCGACGATATTGAGCGCGGCATGGAACTTATCGCGCTGCAGGGATCGCAAGGCCGATGTCGCATAGCTTCCGAACATGCTCTGTCCCCTATTCGTATTTCAGCACTTGCGCCGGCTTGACGCGGGCGGCGCGAATGGTCTGCCCGGCGACGGCCGCCCAGGCGATCAGGACGGTGACGGCAAGGCTGATCGCGAAGGGCAGGATTGTGAGGGCGGTGCGCGTGGTGAAGAGACCGAGATAGGCCTCGGCGCCATAAAAGGCCAAGGGCCAGGCGATGACGTTCGCGATCACCACGGGCTTGGAGAAGTCCTTTAGGAGCATCACCAGAATTTGCCGGGTGCTCGCGCCCAAGGTCTTGCGCACGCCGATCTCGTTGCGCCGCCGGCCGAGGATATAAGCCGCCATGCTAAAGAGGCCGAGGCACGCGATGATCACCGCGAAGACCGCCGTCGCCAGGAACGAGGTTTGGACGAAGCGGAACAGCACGAAGGATTCGTCGAAGCGCTGATCGAGGAAGACGAGCCGCACGGGCACATCCGGGGACAGCCGGTCCCAGAGCCCGCGGATATAGGCAAGGCCCTCTTTCACATGAGCTTTGTCGAGCCGGATGATCGGCAGCGACGCCATCTCGGGCCGATAGCCATAGAAAAAGAGATGGCTCCCCGTGGTCACGACCTGGATCGGCGTGTTCTCGATGACGCCGACGATCTTCGCCTGCATCGGCGGGCGATCAACCCGCGTTGCCGCCATGGGCGCATAATCCGAGTAGACTGTCCGGCCAATGGCGGCGGCAGGTGTGGCAAAGCCGAGCGCCTTGGAGGTCGCGCGATCGACGACGATGTCGACCGGCCGCGTGCGCGCCTGCATCTCGGCATCGGTAATCGGCATCGAATCGTCGGCGTAGTTGCGGGAAAGGCCGCGGCCGGCGAGGATTTCTTGATATCCATGGTGTGGAAGAAGTCGTCACCGACGAACCGCTGCTGGACCGAGAGGCCGGCACCGGCCTTATCCCGCGTACGGCTCAGCGAGCTGCTGAAGGACATAAGGTTGAACGGCCAGGTCTGATATCCGGTCGCGCCTTTGATGTATGGGCTCTGCAGCAACTGATCCCGGAAGGTCTTACCGTCGATCTTGGCGTCATAGGTGCTGATGGGAATGAAGACATAAGGATCCGGCAGGCGGTTGATCGCGACTTGTTTGACCTCCTGGGTCTGGCGCACCATCACCACGACCATGATCAGAAGCAGGCTCGCGGCACAGAACTGTGCGCCGACGAGAACCGCGCGGAACAGCTTCGACCCGCTCTTGTTGACGGCAGAGCGAAGCGCGACGACCGGCCTTACCCGCGCCGTCACCAGCGCGGGATAGCCGCCGGCCAGAATGCAGGCGACGATCACGGAGACCACGACGAAGCCCCAGAAGCCGACGCCGAGCACCAGTGTGCTGGTGACCACGGTCGAGTCGGGCCGAATGAAAGCCCCGAACGGCACTCCGAGGGCGAAGGAGAGCCCGAACGCGATCACGGCAAGCAGGGCGACCTCGAACAACGTCTGGGCGGCGACCTCCAAACGGCTTGCGCCCATCACTTTGCGCATCCCGATTTCCTTGGCGCGGGCGAAGGTTTCGGCGGTTGCGAGATTAATGAAATCCAGGCAGGCCACGGCCAGCACCAGCGCGCCGAAGAGCTCCAGGACGGTCGTGAATGGGATCCCGAGGCCGCCGTTGAGCATCATCGAATCGATGAGAGCGGTGAGCACCTTGGCAACCGGAATCGCCTTGAATTGGCCGGTGCCCTGATCCGCCGGAATGTGCCGTGCGCCGAAACTCGCGAGCCGGTGCTCGAAATCGGCTTTGGTCAGCGAGCCGTCGGCCGGCAGCACGGCATAGGTGATATAGAAGGCGCCATATCCCCAAACCTCCGGCGCGTCGTCGCGGGCGGACCCGATCATGTTTCGCCCGAACGCGTCCTGGGTATCCATCGAGACGAGCATGTCGAGCGTGCTGTTGCGATACATCGTCGTGATGTGGGACGGCCGCGGGAACTGCTTGACAATGCCGGTCACCGTGACATCGGCATTGCTGAACAGCCGGATGGTGCGGCCGATCACGTCCGTGGTTCCGAAGATCGCGGTCGCCGCATCCGCGCTCAACACCGCGCTGTGGGGCGTCTCCAGCGCCTTTTCGGGATCGCCCGCCAGGAAGGGCAGATTGAAGATGCGGAGGAAGGCCGGATCGACCATCAGGACTTGGCGATAGGACTTGTTCTCGCCGGCCTTGATCGGCGTGTCGTCATAGACCCGGGCGCGTGCGACCGCCTCGAGTTCAGGGAAGTCCGCCTTGAGATATTTGGCGACCGGCGCGGCGGCAAAGGGCTCGAACGGCCCGACGGCGGCCCTATCCGGTCTTTTGACCGCCTGCTCGATGACGAAGGTGCGGTCCGAGTTCGCGAACTGCCCGTCCGCGCCCTCGACGAATTCGCGCACCAGATGGGCGCTGATGAAGCAGGTCAACCCCATCGCCAGCGCGACGATCTTAATGCCGGTGTTCAGCTTGTGGCGGCGGAAGTTCCGGAACGCGACCGCTATGTAATGCCCGATCATCGATTCCCCCTATTCGTATCTCAGCACCATGGCGGGATTGATGCGCGCGGCGCGGATGGCCTGATGGGCGACGGCGCCCCAGGCGATCGCGAGCGTCACGACGAGGCTGATCAGGAACGGCACGATGGTGAGCGGGACCCGCGTGACGAAGAGGCTCAGATAGAATCGCGCAACCAGAAAGGCCAACGGCCAGGCGATCACATTGGCGATCAGCACGGGCTTGGAGAAATCCCATAGCAGCATCCGCAAGACCTGCCCCGTTGTCGCGCCGATGGTCTTGCGCACGCCGATCTCGTTGAAGCGCCGGCCGACCACGAAGGTCGCCATCCCGACCAGCCCCATGCTCGCGATGATCACCGCGAAGACCGCGAGCGCGAGGAACACGGTGTTGATCACGTTGAACATCTTGAAGCCCTCGTCGAAGCGCTCGTCCATGAACTGGCGCTTGATCGGGACCGTCGGCGCGAGCTTGGCCCAGGTGTCGTCGATATGCTTCAGGGCCGCCGCGACATTGTCCTTCGATATCTTGATAATCGCGAAGGGCGCGCCGCCGTTCTGGAACTCGTAGACATAGTTCTTCGGCCCGATGGTGAAGAACTCCAATGGCGTGTCGGCGACCACGCCGATGATCGTCTCGGGCGCGATAATCTCGCGGTTGCCGAGATAGGGGAGCGGCGGGATCTTTTCGTAGATCGTCTTGCCGATGGCCTGGCTCGGCGTCCAGCCGAAGGCGGCGGCGGTCGCCTTGTCGATGACGATCGGCCGCGGCGGCGAAGATTTCAGAATGTCCTGCAGCGCGCCGGGCTTCGAGAGATCGAGATTCTTGGACGGCTGCTGGCCGCGGCTGATGTCGTCGCCCCGCTCTTCCGAGAAGTCGCGGCCGGCCAGCATCTTGATTCCGGTGGTCGAGAAATAGTCGAAATCCACCGAGCGGCGCTGGCAATTGATCCGCTTGGCCGACGGATCGGCCGAGGGTGAATAGTCCAGCAGGCTGCCGGTGATCGAGAACGGCTGATTGCTTGATGCGGTATAGGCCAGGATGCCGGGCCCGTTCAGGATCTCGGTCCGGAACGTCTTGCGATTGATCTTGGCGTCGATCAGGCTTTTCTGGATGACGACGAGCTGGTCCTCGGATTGGCCGAGGCCGGTGCGCCGGAGCTCGTTGTTCTGGGAATAGATCACGACGACCGCGATCAAGAGCACGCTCGCCGCAACGAATTGCGCGCCGATCAGAAGCCCGCGCACGATGCGCGAGCCACCCCGCGCCTTGCCGATCCTGAGCGCGAGCGCCGGCCGAATCCGCGCCAGCACCATCGCCGGATAGCCGCCCGCCAGCACGCTGACGGCGACCAGGATCCCGATGAGCCCGGCCCAGAATCCGATCCGCGTGATCGAAGGGATGTGCAGCCCGATATCGGCCGAATTGCTGAGCGAGCCGATCAGCACCGCCATCAGGATCAGCACGATCACCAGCGCGACGGCCATCAGGATGACGACCTCGATCAGCACCTGGAGCATCAATTGCATCCGGCTTGCGCCGATCGCTTTGCGCATGCCGATCTCCTTGGCCCGACCGGAGGCTTCGGCAGTGGCGAGATTGGCGAAATCGAGACAGGCCACGGCAAGAACGAGCGCGCCGAAGAAATAGAGGATCGCCGTGATCGACATGCCGAACCGGCCGCCGAGCAGGACGTTGTTGATCGACGACACGGTCAGCTTGCTGATCGGATCGGCGGTGAAGATGCCGCCGCCCTGGTCCTTCGGGATATGGCGGTCGCCGAATCCCTTCAGCCCTTGGCTGAGATCGTCGATCGTGAACGAGCCGTCCTTGGGCAGCAGCACGAAGGTCATGAAGCCCGAGTTGAGCCAGCGTCTCCATCTCGGAGAAGCGGTTGTTGCTCATGTTCTGGAATTGCGGCGCGACCAGATCGTCGAACACGTCGATCGAGACCAGGAGATCGAAATGCTTGGTCGTCATCGTGGCGCCGATCACGGAGGGCGGCGGGACCTCGTCGACGACCCCGGTAATCCGCGCGTCGACGGTATCCTGAAGCCGGACCGTCCGGCCGATCACGTCGGTCGTGCCGAACATGCCTTCGGCCGCCTTGGCGGTGATGATCGTGCTCTTGGGCTGGGACAGAGCGTGCTCGGCGTCGCCCTTGACGAAGGTCAGGTCGAAGATCTTGAAGATGTCCTGATCGGCGGCCCGCACGACCCGGACCGACTTCTTGCCGTCTTCCGTGGTGACGGGGGTCTGCTCGTTATACGAGGCGACCCGCGCGACGGCGGCGAGCTTCGGGAAGTCGAGCCGCAGATATTTCGCGACCGGCGGCGAGTTGGCCGGCAGGGTCGGAATGTCGGCCGTGGAGCCGGGCAGGATGATCTTCTGCTGGATCGCGTAGATCCGGCTGGAATTGGCCCATTGACTGTCGGTCCGGTCGAAATAGTCCGACACCATATAGGCGCCGACGAAGCAGGAGAGCCCGAGCGCAAGGGCGAAGATCTTGATCAGGGTCGCCCCCGGCCGGCGCCGGAATCCCTTGAACGCGAACGAGATGTAATGACCGAACATGGTAGCCAGCCTCCCTAGAATCTCTTGTTCATTTCGCCGTCTGCGCCGCCGCTCCCGGATCGTCCCAGGTGCCTCTCCCCCCCGAATACGCCCGGGAGGGAGAGGCTGGAGGCGAGAGGCAGCTTGGGGACTGCCTTCGCTGGGGAGCTCGCGGCGCGCCTTAAACGCATCAGGTGGACGTTCCTCCCGCCCGCCGGCCCTGCCCGCTGCGTCGGACCGATCCGACGCCATGGACGTTCGAGATGACATGCGGCGGCTCGCCGGAATAGACGACGTCGCCGGCGCCGTTCACCGTCGCGGTCAATCGATCGCTGACATCGAGCTCGACATGGCCCGCGCCGTTGACGATCACCTTCGCGGCCTGCACCGGCAGAGCGGAGAAATCGGCGTCGCCCGTGCCGTTGATCACCAGGGTGACGGCGTTGAGCTTGCCGGTGCCGGTGATATGGCCCGTGCCGCTGATGGTGATCCGGCTCGCGCCATGGGTCAGGCCGGCGATGGTGACGTCGCCGGTGCCGTGCACCGCGAGATCGTCGAGGGTGGGGACGGTGATATGGGCGGTGAGCTTGCCCCGGCCGCCGCCCCAGAACCAGTTCGAGTTCCGCCGCTCGATGACGAGCGTATGGCCGCGCACCGAGGTCCGGGTCGATTTGAGCACGTCGTCGTCGCCCTCGAGCTTGACCGAGGCGGGCTGACCGACCTGGATGTCGAGCGTCGCCGTGCCGTGGAGCGCGACCGAGGCGAACCCTGTGAGCGCCCGGACGTCCTGACGCTGAGCGGCCCGGTTGTCGGGACCGTGCCAGCCCCACGGCCCGCCTCCCCGAAGGTGGTCGAGCCGCCCCACCAATTCTGAATCGCCACGCAGACCAGCAGCACGGCCGTGATCGCGAGGATCCATTTCATCGGACTCTTGGGACGGTCGTTCCGGTCATGTCGATCGTTGCGCATGATCACTCTCCTTATTCGTAGCGAAGCACCATGGCGGGCTTCACGCGCGCCGCGCGGATGGCCTGGCCGCCCACCGCAACCCAGGCGATGAGGACCGTGAAGGCGAAGCTGATCGCGAAGGGCAGCGGCGACAGCGAGATGCGGTGGATGAAGAAGCTCAGATACATGTTGCCCGCGAGGAATCCCAAGGGCCAGGCGATGATGTTGGCCAGGATCACGGGCTTGGAGAAATCCTTGAGCAGCATCATGACGATCTGCGGCGTGCTGGCGCCGATCGTCTTGCGGACGCCGATCTCCCGGAGCCGGCGGCTCGTCACCCGGATCGCCATGCCGAACAGGCCGATCGAGGAAATCAGCAGGGCGAAGATCGACAGGCCGGTAAACGCCGTGTTGATATTGCTGTAGACATCGAAGTTCCGGTCGAACAGCTCGTCCATGAAACTGAGCGAGATGGCGATGCGGGGCGCGAGCCGTTTCCACACGCCGTTGATCGCCTTCAGCCCGTCCGCGACGCCGTCGGCCTTGAGGCGCATCAGCTGGTAGATCTGGTTCTCGCCGAGGAAATAGATGTTGCCGTTCGCGCCGATGCCCTTGAAGCGCAGTTGGCGGTCGGCCACCACGCCGATGACGCGCAGGGGCTGGCCATCCTGCCGGCCGATCATGCGCAGCATCTTGGCGGACAGATAGATCATCTTGCCGGCCGCTGCGCTCGGCGTGGCGAAGCCGATTTCCTTCGCGAAGGTTTCGTCGATGACCACATGGCCCGGGCGATCCGTCGACAGGCCCATGATCCCGTTATCGGGCATCTTGTCGTCGCCATGGGCCTTGTCGAAGATGCGTCCGGCGAGGACCGGAATGTCCATCAGGGAAAAATAGTCATAGTCCACGCTGGCGGTGATCGCCGTGTATTGAGCCGCGCTCATCTCCGGCGTCTTGGACAGGGGGATCAGGCTGACGCCCCGGCTCCAGGGCTGTTGACCGGTCCCGGCGACGGACACGACCTGCGGAATGCGCTCCAGCTCGTTTCTCAGGACGTCCGGCTTGACGCCGGTGAACTGGGAGGCGTTCGCAATGACGACGATCGGATCCTTCGAGGCGCCGAGGCCGGTCTGGCGCAAGTCGCTGTTCTGCCGGTACATGACGATGACGGCGATCAGCAGGAAGCTCGCCGCGGCAAACTGCGCGCCGACCAGAATCATCGGGACGAGCCGCGGCCCGCCGCCGCCCTTGGTTTCCCGCAAGGCCGTTACGGGACGCACGCCCGAGAGCACGAAAGCCGGATAGGCGCCCGCCAGGAGGGTGACCCCGACGATCAGGGCGACGATAAATCCCCAGAACCAGTAGCCGGCGAACATCGCCACGTTGAGGTCGATATTGGCGGCGTTGCTCAGCACCGGCACGATCAACTCGATCGCGATGAAGGCGACGATCAAGGCGGCGAACGTGAGCAGCCCGGCTTCGATCAGATGCTGCAGCAGTACTTGGCCCCGGTTCGCGCCGACGACCTTGCGCAACCCCACTTCGGCGGCGCGGAAGCTCGCCTGGGCGGTGGCCAGATTGGCGTAGTTGAGACAGGCGACACCCAGCACCAGCCCGCCCAGGAGGAACAGCAGGGTCGTCACGGAAAGATTGCTCGGGCCCGAGCCGAACAGGACCGAGTTGAGGCTGGTGACGAGCACGCCACTCACCGGCACCGCGCCGAATTGGACGCTCGCGAGCGCCTTCTGCTGCGCCGGCACCCGGCGGTCGCCGAACTGTTTGAGCCGCGCCTTGAAGTCTGCCGCGGTGAGCGAGCCGTCCTTGGGCAGCATGGCGTAGGTGGTGCAGCAATAACCGCCGAGCCAGTTCTCGGGACGCTGGGGCGGCGTCGGCGGCGGATTTTGCGCCGGAGCCGCCTTGTCGCCGCCTTGCGGCTTGGGCGCGTTCCTTGCGGCCGCCTGCTGCGAAATCTTGTTGAACATCTCCTGCATATCCCACGGCGCTAGCACGTCGAACCGCATCAAGGACGTGGACGAGTCGCCCATATGGGAGGGCTGGGGCAGCTCGGCGACGACGCCGGTGACCGTGGTGTCGATCCCGCTGGAGATCAGCAGCGGCTGGCCGACGACATCGGTCTTTCCGAACAGCCGCATGGCGCTTCTCTCGGTCAGGATGACGCCGTTGGGCTTTTCCAGCGCCGTCTTCGGATCGCCATGGATGAACGGCAGATTGAAGATCTCCAGAAATTCCGGGTCGGCATAGCCGAGATAAAGACGGAGGCTGACATCGCCGGCGGAGAACGACGTCTCGTTGCCGCTCCGCGCTCGGGCCACTTCCTCGAGCTTGGGAAAATCCGTCTTCAGATATTTCGCCAGGATGCCGTTGGTGGTGGGGCTGACGCCGGTCGAGATGCTGCCGTCGCTCGCTTCGAGATCGGCGGTGATGACGAAGGTCCGGTCGGCATTCGGATAGGCCCGCTCCGCCCGGTCCCAATAGCCGACGATGGCATAGGCGACGAGGAAGCAGGCGAGCCCGAGCGCCAGGGTGAAGACGTTGACCGCGGTCGAAAACGGAGTCCGCCTGAAACTCCTGAGCGCCATCGAGACATAGTGACCGATCATCTCTACCCCCTATTCATATCTGAGCACGCTTGCCGGCCGGACGCGCGCGGCACGAACCGCCTGCCCGCCGACCGCCGCCCAGGCGATCAGAACGGTGATCGCGAGGCTGAGCGCGAAAGGCACGGGCGAGAGCGCGATGCGGTGGATGAAGACGTTGAGATAGGAACTCACCGCGAGAAGGCCAAAGGCCAGGCGAGGATGTTCGCGACGATGACCGGCTTCGAGAAGTCCTTGAGCAGCATGACCAGGATCGACCGGTGCTTGCGCCTAAGGTCTTGCGCACGCCGATCTCGTGACGACGCCCGTTGGCGACATGGCTCGCCATGCCAAAGAGGCCGATGGTCGAGATCACGAAGGCGAACAGCGCAAGCCCGCTGAAAGCATGGGCCACCTGGCCGAACAGCTCGAAAGCCTGGGCGAAGAGCTGGTCCTCGAACGAGTAGTGGAACACCTGACCCGGTCGGCACATAGGGCTTCCACATCGCCCCTGATCGGCCTCAACGCGCGCCGGACACGTTCTTGCCGGTAGAGCCGAACGAGCGACCTGAGGCAACCCGCTGTCCGAGCCGGAAACAGAGTTGCCGGTGCGCCGAGCCGACGAAATGCAAGCGGCTTGTTCTCGACCACGCCGATGATGCGCATCGGCTGATCGGGCAGCCCATGCTGGCTCGGGCCATATAGACGATCTGATCGACTGCCTGAGTCGGGACTTGCGAAGCCGAGCTGCTCGCTCGAACGAGCGATCGATGACGACATTGAACGGCTGTGACGGATCGAAGATCGATCTTCATACCAAGGGCGCCTTGTCGTCGCCATGCGCGCGGTCGAAGACGCGTCCCGCAATGACCGGCACATCCATGGTCTTGAAGAAGTCGTAGTCGACGCATGCTCTGCGAGGCCGAATGCTGGATCGTGGCCCGACGCGCCGGCCGTCGGCTGGAGCACCATGAGATCGACATTCGGTTGTCCCACGGCGCCTTGTCGTGCCAGCTGCGGATTTCACCTGGGGCAGGGCGAGAAGACGCGTCGCGCAGAGTCTCGGAATCGATCTTGGTCAAATCGCTCGCATGGTGACGGGATCACGATGATCGGGTCGGTATTCGCGCCGAGACCCGTGCGGCGGAGCTCGTTCGCCTGCTGCCTGCATCACGATGACGGCGATCAGCAGGAAGCTCGCCGCGGCGAATTGCGCCCCGACCAGCAGAGTCGGCATCAGTCGGCCGCGCGAGCGCCGCGCCGACGCCGCTTTGAGCGCCGAGAATCGGCCGGACCCGCGAAAGATAGATGCGCGGGATAGGCCCCGGCGAGCAACGTCGACGCCGAGGATCACGGCGATCAGGAAACGCCCAGAACGACCAGCCCGAGAACAGCGCGAGTGAGAGATCGATCTTCGAGCGACGATCTTGACGACGGGCGTGACAGCTCCGGCGACGGCGAGCGCGAGGCCGAGCGCGGCGACGGTCAGCAGCGATCGCCTCGATGAGATATTGCGTCATGATCTGAAGCCGGCTCGCGCCGAGGTCTTGCTCAGGCCCACTTCCTTGGCGCGCTTGCACCGCCTGAGCGGTCGCGAGATTGGCGTAATTGACGCAGGCGACGAGCAGCACCAGCCCGCCGAACAGGATCAGGAGCGATGGTCACCGACAGGCCGACATTCTTCCCGGCGAACAGGTCGTTGTTCAGATTGCGACGCCATCATGTCGCGGACCGGCATCATGCCGACCTTGTAGTCGACGATGTTCAGCTGGCTGGGGGCACCCGAC
The DNA here is from genome assembly GCA_963732795.1 of uncultured Alphaproteobacteria bacterium. Taxonomy (GTDB): domain Bacteria; phylum Pseudomonadota; class Alphaproteobacteria; order CAVTAV01; family CAVTAV01; genus CAVTAV01. Next base: position 363,868 of record CAVTAV010000006.1, read on the forward strand.
GTTTGACGAAGGCGGCGAATTCGGGCTTGAGCGATTCGGGCGTCGCGCGTGCTGCCCTTGGGCAACACGACATAGGTCATGCCGCGGAAATCGCCAATCCAGTTCTCGGGCTGCGGCGGCGCGCCCGCGAGCCGGCTTCGGATCGAGCGCCGCCTGTACCCGCTTCGAGAACATCCCAGGAAATCAGCGCGTCGAATTGGACCGACGCCGACGCTCGGTGCGCCCGATATGGGACGGCTGCGGGAATCGCCGCGATGACGCCGGTGACGGTCAAGTCCCAGGTGCCCAAAGGTATCGTGCGCCCGACCGCATCGGTCGTCCCGAAGAGCCGCACGCGCCGCCACTTCGGTCAGGATCACGCTGGTCGGCCGGCTCAAGGCATCCGCGCCGCCGCCCGCGACGAATGGCAGATCGAAAACGTCGAGGAAATGTCGGATCCGCGAAGGCGGTCATCGAGCGGAATCTGCTGCTCGCCGCGCCGAACGGCACCTCGCCCCAGTCCTGCCGGCCGGGCAACCGTCTCGAACTCGGGAAAGTCGAGCTTGATATATTTGGCATAGAGAGTGCGTCGTGATCGGCTCCGACGCCGGTATCGATCAGCGCCTTGTCTTTCAGCCCGCAAGTCGCGGGTGATCGCATAGGTCCGATCGGCCTTGGCGAAGTGGCTCTCGGCATGGCCCCAATACTGGACCACCGCATAGGCCACGACGAAGCAGGTCAGCCCCAGCGCGAGCGCCAGCACATTGATCGCCGTGGCGACCGGCGAACGCCGGAAGTTGCGGAAGGCGACCAATATGTAATGCCCGAGCATGTCGGCTCTCCCCGTTATCGTCATACGGCGCTCCTCGCGCGCCGACGCGCTTACGTCATATGGCCTTCGCCACCTCCGCTTCGGGGACGATGCGGCCGTCGAGCATGTTGACGATTCGATGGGCGCGTTGTCCGTGGGCCGGCGAGTGGGTGACCATGAGGATGGTGGTGCCCTGCTCGTTCAGGGTCTCCAGCATCCGCATGACGTCCTCGCCGTTCTGGGTGTCGAGGTTGCCGGTCGGCTCGTCCGCGAGGATGAGGCGCGGATCGCCGACGACGGCGCGGGCCACCGCGACGCGCTGCTGCTGACCGCCCGAAAGCTGCTCCGGCTTGTGCTTGGCGCGCGGCAGGAGATCGACCAGCTCCAGCACCTCGCGGACCCGCGTCTTGCGGTCGCTTTTCGAGATGTTCTGATAGAGAAGCGGCAGCTCGACATTCTCGTAGACGGTGAGATCGTCGATCAGATTGAAGTTCTGGAAGATGAAGCCGACATTCTTCTTGCGGAACGCGACGAGGTCGCTTTCCTTGCGCGTCGCCAGCTCTTCGTTGCCGAATTTGTAGGAGCCGCTCGACGGCGAATCGATCATGCCGACGATGTTTAAGAGAGTCGACTTCCCGCAGCCCGACGGGCCCATGACCGCGAGGAACTCGCCCTGGCGGATCTCGAGGCTGATATCGCTCAGCGCGGCGGTTTCGAGATCACGGGTGCGGTACAGCTTCTGAACATGGTCCAACTTGATCATCGTGCGCTCCCCTTCCTGTGCGCGGTCTTGGCCGAAGGTGTGTCGTGGTGAAATGGCGTCAGGTCTTGTTGCCCTTGAGGTCGATCTGATCGAATTTGAGGAACTGGTCGTAGCCCGAGGTGATCACGCGCTCGCCCTTCTGGAGCCCGCTCTCGACCTCGACGTAATCCGGATTGCGGCGGCCGATGGTGACCGGGCGGCGCGTCGCGACCGAATTGTCGGGCGAGAGCACGAAGACCCAGCGGCCGTCGGTGTCGTCGATATAGGGCCCGTTGGCGAGGATGAGGCTCTTCGCCGCGGCGCCGATTTCGATATTGAGGCGCAAGGTCTGGCCGCGCCTCACGGTCATCGGCATGTCGCCGTCGAAGGCGAGATCGACCTCGAACTGGCGGTCCTTCACGTTCGGATAGACCTTGGTGACGGTGAAGTCGTAGGTCTTGCCGTCGACATCGGCCGTGGCCTTCTGGCCGATCTGCACCCGGGCGAGATAGAACTCGTCGACGAAGGCCGAGACCTTGAAGGAATCGATCTCGTCGACCTGTCCGATCCGCGCGCCCTTGGCGAGCGACTGGCCGATCTTGGCGTCGAAGGTCGTGAGCTGTCCCGAGATCGGCGCCCTGACGGTCAGGTTTTCGAGATTGCTCCGGGTCAGCGCCAGATTCTTCTGGAGGCTCGCCGTTTCGTTTTCGAGCCGCGAGATCGAATCGCCGAGAATTTTTTCGTCCGCCTTCGTGGCCTCGATATAGGCAAGCCGCAGCTTCTTCTGGTAGTCGAGCTGGGCGCGCATGTCCTCGACATCGGCGGCCTTGGTGGCGCCGGTCTTCAGAAGCGCCTCGTTGCGCTTGAGCTTGCGCTCGTAATCACCGATTTGCCACTCGACGCCCAGCAACTCGCGTTGATGGGCAAGCCGGGTCTGCTCGAAATTCAGCTTGTAGGTATTGAGCTGATTGATCTGCTCGCTGACCCGGGCTTCGGTCTCGATGACCTGCAATTGCAGATCCGTGTTCTTCAAGGTGAGGAGCGGCTGGCCTTCCTTGACCATCGCGCCTTCCTCGACATTGAGCTCGGTGACCTGGCCGCCCTCGACCGCGTCGAGATAGACGGTCTCCTTCGGCACGACATTACCTGTCACGGGGATGTATTCCCGGAAGGTGCCGTATTCGACCTGGCTGACCGTCAGGCGATCGGCGCCGACGGTCAAAGTGCGGGTGAAGCCGTATTTATAGACGGCATAGCCGGTGATCAGCAGCAGGACGAGAACCCCCGCCCCGCCGGCGACCCAGCTCAACGGGATGCGCGGACCTTCGATTCGGCGATCCATTCCACTCAGGGAGACGGGTTCGTCCGGCTCCTGATTCTTGTCTTTGCGAAACGGCGTGATGGCCATGTCCCCAGCCCATCCTCGAGCTATTTAACCCCAAGAGCTCTACGCACTGTATTACGTGTGTAATACACTATAGGCGTATGACATTGTCAAGAAGGCGAGTCAACGGAATTCGAAATCCCAATAGAAATAATGGGTTAGATGCCCGGAGGGAGCCGCGGCGGGTCGAAGGAGCGGTGTATTAGGGTAAAGACCGAGTCGGTCGCGCCGGCGGAAGCCCGTCGGATCGGGGGTATCGCGGAGGCGGTTACGACGCCTTTCGGCGCGCGGCCGCCTTGCGGATTTCGACCGTGCCCTTGTCGGCATCGACCTTCACCCAGTCGCCGGTCTCGATCAGATCCAAGGGATCGCGGTCGAGCTCGGTGATGGCGGGAATGCGCATGACCACCGCGCCGAGCGCGGCCTTGGCGGTCATCTCGTTAAAGATCAGCGCGATCGGCGCCGATCCGGCGAGCCGGGCGATATGGAAGGTCGACGACCAGCCCGACGAGCCCTTGGCGCCCGGAAACACCAGAACCTTGCCGGCGAAACTGACGCCGCGCAGCTCGTGGTGCGTCTCGATGATCGTGCCGGTCGCGGGCTGAACGCCGCCCCAGCCCGAGATCGTCTCGCGGGTGACCAGCGCCTCGCCCTCGGCGACGCCGCCGACCACCTTGCGGCCTTTGAGGATGATCGTGTCGCTCGCTCTGTCCGTCACGGCGCCTCTCCTGTCCATTTTCCGGTGCAGGCGGCGTTGATGCAATCGGCGGTCGAGCCGAACCAGGCCTCGATATTCATGAAGGCCGGCAGGTAATGCGCCTGCTTGGCGGAATCGAGCGCCGCCACCTTGGTTCCTTTCGGCACCGCCTGGCTGATCGAGGAACAGGTATCGGTCAGCACGATGCCGCCGGCGTCGCGGATCGCCTTGGTATAGCCGTTGCGGTCGGCGACGGCCTTCACGGCGCGCGAGGTGAACACCCAGAGCCGGCAGTTCTCGCTCACCTTGCGGCCGTCGAGGAGCTTCACGGTCTCCCAGATCTGCTCGATCGAATAATGCGGGCAGCCCAACATGACGAAATCGACGTCCGGGCTGGAGCCGTTCGAATTGATTTTGTCGTAAATCCGCCGTCTCTCCGCCGCATCATAATGCAAAACGTCGCGGGGTTTTCTCGGCCCGAACGCCGCTTCCAGAGTCGGCGCTTCCGGCGTGATGCCGACGATGTGGTACATCTCGACCCCGCCCGAGGACGCCGCCGCCGCGCCGAAATGCTTGTGGCGGATGAGATTGGGCTGAGTCATGTCGCCGGTCAGCACCGGGATATTCTCCTCGACCGCCTCGCCCACGTAATAGCCGAGCATCCCCCAGTCCATCACGCTCGCGACCGGCACCTCGACCTCGATGTGATGGGTGCCGAAGCGGAACTCGTCGCGGTGGAAGCCCCAATCGGGGATCTTGCCGGTCAGCATCGCCGCACTGGTCGATTCCCGCCCCTCGGTATTGGTGCGCGCGCCGATCACCGAATTGCAGAACACCACGGCCGAGGATTCCATCCAGGCGCAATGCTCGCCCTTCACGGGGACATTGCCGGCGAGATAGGGCGTGCAGGTCTTCAGGAGTTGGATGCCGTGATCGGCTATCGAGGCCTCGCTTTTCATGAACCGGTCATGGGCTTGCGCCGTCATGCCCAAGGTCTGCCATTCGACCGGATCCATGCCGCCCTGGAGATGGCAGCTATAGACTTGGGTCTTCGGCACCTCGACGACCTCGTCGCTGTCGAGATCGAACAGCGAATAGATCACGTCATAGCCGGGCTCGAAGCCCTGGTCCGTGTAATATTGCGCGAGAAAAGCGTTGGTGGAGCCGGGCACGCCGGCGACATTGTTGGTATCGACGAACCGCTCCGCGCCCAGCGCCTCGCCGTAACGCAAAAGAAGCGCCATGGCCTTCCGCTTGGCCGGGCCTTCGGCGCCGTCGAGCATGGATTTTTCGTCCGGGGCGAGCTTCATGGCCTCCCTATCCAGGGCGCGATCTATCGACGCCAATCACCCCCTCCGGCCAACGACCCGCGAACGCCGCGCGCCGGCCAAGAAAGGGGCCCATCCGCCTCCGGCTGCCGTCGAGATCGGCAGCCTCTCCCCCGTACGGCGGGCAATGAATGCCGCGCAAGAAATGGCTGCGGTGCAGACCAAGCGGCGATCCAAGGTCTCATCCTACCGAACTTCAGCGCCGACCCATTGATCACAGAGTTTTGTGGCACGACGTCCGGAGACGAATGGGCACTCCTCCCCCCAACTAATATATAGTTCCGGCGAAAACGACTTTTGTCAATGCAGCCGGACGCGGGAAATTCTAGGCTGAACGGGTTGTATCGCGTGATACGGAGAGCCCGGAAATCTCTCGCTTCCCACCCGTCTTCCTCGCCTTCGCGAGGGTGATAATCTTGTTTAAGCGGCCTGCTTCCCCCAAAGCTGCTTCGTCGCAATCCGGGCGCCCTCGGCGAGGGCTTCGAGCTTGGCCCATTGGATAGACTCGTGAACGCGCTTCAGGCGCGGGGCCTGGGCGAAGCCGCAATCGGTCCCGCCCATGACGTTCTCCCGGCCGACGAGCTTGGCCAGCCGCACCAGCCGCTCGGCGACGAGCTCGGGATGCTCGACCACGTTCGTCGCATGGCTGATCACGCCCGGCACCAGCACCTTGCCGTCGGGAAGCTTCGCCGTCTCGAAGACATGCCATTCGTGCTCGTGGCGCGGATTGGCCATCTCGATCAGGTAGTAGCCAGCCTTCACCTTGAGCACGAGATCCACGATCTCCTTCAACGGCACATCGCTCACATGGGGCGTGTTGAAGCTGCCCCAGCAGATGTGATAGCGCACCTTCTCCTCGGGGATACCGCGAAGCGCGTGGTTTAAGGCCTCGATCCGGAGCGCCGCCCATTTACGGTATTTCTTCAGGTGCTTCGCGCCGAAGCCCATGTCGTACATATAGGGCAGGAACGCGTCGTCGACCTGGACGAAAAGCCCGGCCTTGACGATCGCGGCATATTCCTCGTGCATGGCCTCGGCCAGCGCAAAGAGGAACTTCTCCTCCGAGCCGTAATACTCGTCCTTGAACCGGGGCACCGCGCTCGCCGGGGCAACCACGGGCAGGAATCCGCCGACGATCTTTCTCCCTCGGAGCGCGGCTTTGAAGTTGTCGATGTCCTGCTTGATCGCGGCTTTTCCGGTATAGCGGATCGGGCCGACCGCGACGGCCGCCCCGCGCCGCGGCAGATTCTGGGTCGGGAAATATTCGGCGTAGAAGTCGGGGAAGAGCGCCGCGTCGCGGCCGATGCCGCGGGCCGGATCCAGATCGCGCTCCTCGAAACCCGAAAGCCGGTCCAGGGCGTAGAACGACCAGCTTCTGGGCTTGCCGAACTCGCCGTCGCTGACGAAATCGATGCCCGCCTTGGCCTGGCGCTTGACGACCTCGGCGACCGAGGATTTGAGGCAGGCCTGATAGGCCTTCCGGTCCACCGCGACGCCGTCTTCGATGGCGGTGATATAGCGGAGAAGCCCGGGCGGGCGGACCAGGCTACCGACATGGGTGGTGAGAATGCGGCGGTCGCGCGCGGCCATGTCGGACACCCTCCCTGCGGCTTCGTCTCGATCCCGCGATTCTACCAGCGCCGCCGACGGAGGCACAAGGCGGCGCGTATCGGAACCCGATCGCGGCCCGGGGCGTTACGTCTGGGCCGTACAAAAAGCGACAGGAGGTGTCCGTGCTTTATTGGGCCGCGATCTTCTTCATCATTTCGATTATCGCCGCCGTGTTCGGGTTCGGCGGAATCGCCGCCGGCGCGGCGAGCGTCGCGAAGATTCTGTTCTTCATCTTCCTGGTGCTGTTCGTTATCTCGCTGATCGCCCACGCCATGAGAAGGGTGTGACGGCTTACGACAGTGAGCGGCGCCAGTCGTCGACCTCGGCTTCCGCCGCGTCGCGGGCCATGCCGTAGCGTTCCTGGATCTTGCCGACCAGCTCGTTGCGGCTGCCCTCGATGACCTCGAGATCGCCGTCGGTCAGCCGGCCCCATTTCTGCTGCGCCCGGCCTTTGACCTGTTTCCACTTGCCTTCGATCTGGTCCCAATTCACGAGAGTCTCCTTGGTTGCTGTTGCCAGGGGGCTACAGTTCAAAAACGCGGCGGCGCCGGACATTGTTCCGACGCCGCGCAACCTCGAGCCAAGAATTGGATCAGGGGGCGGACCGGGCCTCGGCCCCTCACATACTTCCGTGGTCATCCCGGCCATTAGCCGAGCCCGAAGCCGTGCTTCAGATGCGAGGCTTATGAGCCGGGATGACGGGTCTTGCAGAGAGATTCTAAAGCGTGCTCAGCACCAGCTTCTTGATCAGCCAGCCGCCGCCCTCACGGACGAAATCGACCTGATACTGGCCGGAGGCGAAGACCGCGATCGATTCGCCGATCTTGCCCTTCATCACGTTGACATAGGCCCGGAGATGGGCGCTGTCGCCGTTCGCCGAGACGGTCACGTTGGACAAGAGGTGGTGGAAGGTGCCCGCGCTCCATTGCTCGTTGATTCCGGCGCAGAAGCCGGCCAAGGCCTCACGGCCCTCGAACTTGCCGATCGGCCCGCCGTCCCAGACGCAGTCGGCGGCGAACAAGCTGCTGAAAGCCGCCGGATCGTTGTCGTCCACATGGTAGCAATACATAGAGAAGGCCTCGCGAATGGCCTCCTTGTCCTCGAGCGCCGATGCCATGGCGTTGTCCCCCCGGAATATGAAGCGGTGCGCAAATGGAGCCGCGCGCTCCGGACGCTAGGCCCCCGGCGCGCGCCTCGAACCTTAGACAGCCGTGTCGTGTAAGATCAAGCCGATCCTGACCGACTTCACGGACCTAGACGATCGCGTCGAGCGACACGGCGCTCGCGGCGGAGGCGATGGCCTGGGCGGGCGTGGCCTGGGAGACCGGCTGCTGCGTGTTCGGCATCAGAATGGCCCAGACTGCGATGCCGATGATGACCGTCAGGACGCACATCCAAAGGAAATACCGCACACCGTCTTTGATCTGCGAGCGAAACTCGTCCGTCATATCGTTTATGTCCTCGTTTATACAGTTGGCCCGTTTGCCGTGCTGGACAGCGGCCGCGCTGAACATAGGGCGCGCGGAGTTTAGCGCAACTGACGCGCCGCGCAAACCGAACCTATTGACGCAACGCATATAAAGTCCCGCCTTGATCCAAAGCAATTCGGGTCGCGCTGGTGGACGGAACGGGTGAATCCGCCTATCCTGCCGCGCGGTTCGCGCCGGAGGGGCCCGACGGCGCACGCCGCATCACTCCATCGACGAGGCATCCATCATGACCGAAGGCGGCCCGGCCCGCTTGCAATGGTACGGCAGTTGGGGCGCCAGCCCCCAGCCGGTCTCGCCCGGTTTTGTCGAGCCGCCGACGGTCGAGGACCAGACCGTGCGCCAGGTGTTGCGGCTCAGCCTCGGCGGCAGCCAGGTACGACTGCGTCTCTCCAACGCCCATAGCAACGCGCCGCTGGTGATCGGCGCCGTCCGCGTGGCGCTCGCCGCAGCGGAGGGGACGATCGACCCCGAGAGCGACCGCGCGGTCTGCTTTTCCGGGGCCAATACCGTCACCTTGCGCCAGGGCGAGACGGTGGTAAGCGATCCGATCGAGCTCGAACTCGCCGACCGGACCCGGCTCGCCGTCAGCCTGTTCCTGCCGGGCAGGCCCGTGATCGCCGCTTGGCACGCCACGGGCCTCGCGACGGCCTATCTGTCCGAGCCGGGAGATCATACCGGAGACGAAACGTTCCCCGTTGCCGGGACATTCGAGCAGCGTCTGGTGGTCGCCGGGGTCGATGTCGTGAATGACGACGCCAAGGGCGCGATCGTGTGCTTCGGCGACTCGGTGACCGATGGCGCGGGCTCTTCCGCCAATGCCGACTGCCGCTGGCCCGACCGGCTGGCCGGCCGGCTCGCCACCCGCGACGGCGCGATGCGCTACGGCATCGTCAATGCCGGCATCTCGGGCAGCCGTCTATTGCGCGACGTGATCGGCTTGCGCGGGCTGAAACGGTTCGAACGCGACGTGCTGAGCGTTCCGGGCGCGAAATATGTCACGCTTCTTTACGGCAACAACGATCTCGGCTTTCCCCACATGCCGGACGATGCGCCGCTCGCCGAGGTGGCCGACCGCTCGCCGGTCAAAGCGGCCGACATCATCGAGGGCCAGCAGAAGATCGTCGCCATGGCCCATGAGCGCGGCCTCAAGATCGTCGGCGCGACGCTGCCGCCTTTCGTCGGCGCGCCGTTCTTCGACGCCGCCAACGCGGATGACGAGAGGCCTCGCCGTCAACGAATGGATCCGCCATGGCGGCGCTTTCGACGCCCTGGTCGATTTCGACACGGTCTTCCGCGACCCCGCCGACCCGTCGCGCCTCAAGCCGGAATATCGATTCCGGCGACCACCTCCATCCGAGCGATGCCGGCTATCGAGGCGATGGCGGACGCGATCGATCTGGCGCTGTTTCCCTAGTATCGCCCGGAGTGTCTCGTCAGCCGGTCACCACGGGTCTCCGTTGGTGCTGAGCTTGTCGAAGCACGTGTGGACGCGCGTCAGGCGGCCTTCGACAAGCTCAGCCGAACGGATGTTAGCGACTCGGATCTCGATCAGCCGTTTGGTCACGTCGCCGACCTGCAGCGGCCTGCCGTCGGGCTCGGTCACCGGACAGATCCCGATCAGGCTGCTGGTCAGGAACATTTCGGTGACGAGACGAAGTCGAAGCCCCGGCACCGATACCTCCCGGACGGAAATGCCGAGCGCCATGGCCCGGTCGATCACCCTCGCGCGGACGATTCCCGGGAGCGGGCCGTCCGGGATCGGCGGCGTGATCATCGCGCCGTCCTCGACGAAAAAGACATTGGCCCCGGTCGCCTCGGCGAGGTTCCCGTCCGTGTTGAGCATCAGCGCCTCGCCCGCCCCGGCCACTTCGGCCTCGATCCGCGCCAGGATATTGCCGGTATAGGCGAGCGATTTGACGCTTGGAGAGCGGCGAGCGGGCGTCGCGGCGGACGGTCTTGGCGGTGATCGCGGTGAGCGAGTCCGGCGGCGGGCCGGCTTCGACGGCGGTGATCAGGACGCGTCGGCTTAGGTGTCTTCGGCGGCAGCACGCCGCGGGGGCCGGGGCCGCGGGTCAAGGTCAGGCGCAGGCTCGCGCGCGACGACGTATCGAGGCCGTTCGCGGCGAGGACCTCTGATGCAAGCCTCGCCCAGAACCCTCGCATCAAAAGGGATCGGAATGCCGAGCACCGCCGCGCCCTCGGCAAGTCGCGCGAGATGGGCGTCCAAATGCTCGATCGCGCCTTCCCGCGCCAGCATGGTCTCGAACAACCCGTCTGCCAGCAGGAAGCCGCGATCGGCGATGTCGATATGAGCATCCGCCGCCGCGAGGAGCCGGCCGTTGAGCCAGACAGCGGTCACGCCGTCCCGCCCATGGCCAGGAAATTCTCCAACAGCCGATGACCCGGCGCGGTCAGGAAGGATTCGGGGTGGAACTGGACGCCGAGACAGGGCAGCTCGCGATGGGCCAGCGCCATGATCTCGCCCTCCTCCGTCGTCGCCGTCACCTCCAGGCAGTCGGGCAGGTCTTCCGCCGCGACGATGAGGGAATGATAGCGCGTCGCCTCGAAGGGATTGTCGATGCCCTCGAACAGGGCCGAGCCGGTAGTGGCGGATGCGGCTGGTCTTGCCATGGACCGGCTTCGCCGCGCGCGTGATCTGGCCGCCGAAAACCTGGCCGACGCATTGATGGCCGAGACAGACGCCGAGGATCGGGATATCTCCGCGCAAATTCCGCGATCGCAGCATTCGAGACGCCCGCCTCGTTCGGCGTGCAGGGTCCGGGCGAAACGATGATATGGCTCGGGCCATAGGCGCGGATGTCTTCGAGGCTCGCGTCGTTCCGGGCGACCACGCACTCCGCCCCAAGCTCGCGGACATAATGCGAGAGGTTGTAGACGAAGGAATTGTAGTTATCGATCAGGAAGACGCGTGGCATCATGCGCCTTCGCTTCGCTCTCGCCTCGGCCGAAGCCTCCGGCGTAGCCCGGGTCGGCGTCATCGAAGGGCGCAGCCACGCCGTAATGCAATGAAGGCGGGTCATTCAGCGGCCTCGGCCCGCTCGATATCGCCGAAGGGCTCCAGGAGCGCCGCGGCTTTGTCGAGGCTTTCCTGATATTCCGCCAGGGGCTCCGAATCCGCGACGATCCCGCCGCCCGCCTGCACCGCCGCCTTGCCGTCTTTGAGCACCATGGTGCGGATCACGATATTCGTGTCCATCGCGCCGTCGAAGCCGATATAGCCGATCGCTCCGCAATAGGGCCCGCGCACCACGGGCTCCAGCTCGGCGATGATCTCCATGGCGTGGATTTTGGGCGCGCCGGTGATCGAGCCGCCGGGAAACGCGGCCTTGAGCAAGTCCACCGCATCGCGGTCTTGCTCCGAGCCGTCCGGTCACGGTCGAGACCAGGTGATGCACCGTCTCGTAGGATTTGAGCGCGCAGGACTCCTCCACCCTGACGCTGCCGGGGCGACAGACGCGGGAGAGATCGTTGCGCAAAAGATCGACGATCATGATGTTTTCGGCCCGATCTTTCTCGCTGGCCTGAAGTTCTTCGCGGATCTTGGCGTCCGTTTCGGGATCTTCGGCCCTTTTTCGGGTGCCTTTGATCGGACGGGTCTCCACTTTGTCGCCCGAAAGCCTCAGGAACCGCTCCGGCGAGGTGGACAGTACCGTCGTATCCCCCGCCTTCAAGCAAGCCGCAAAAGGCGCGGGATTCCGCCGCCGGAGCGCCATATAGAGGTTCGTGGGATTATTGCCCACATCCAGATCCCCCAGAAAACGCTGGGTCAGATTGGCCTGAAAGATATCGCCGGCATAAATGTACTCGATCACCCTGGAAACCGCCGTTCGATAGGCTTCGGCACTGAAATTCGAGCGCCAATGCACGGCCTCCGCGCCATGGGCCGGCGGCGTTTCGGCGGGCGCGCGGTCGAGCTTTTCCAGAAGCAGCGCGGCCCGCTGGCGCGCCCGCATGTCCCGGCCCACCCCCTCCGCCGGCGCGCCGGTCGAGACGAGATAGGCGCATTGGGTTTCGAGATCGAAGGCCAAGACCACGTCGTAAAGCCCGATACCCGCATCGGGCACGCCCATATCGTCGATCCCGGCGCGGGGGACGCGTTCGAGAAGAGTCCCGAGCTCATAGCCGAAATAGCCGGCCGCCCCGCCTTGGAACGGCGGAATTCCCGTTATCGTTTCCGAGGCGTAACGCTTGAGATCCTGGCCGAGGATATCGAAGAAATTGCCCGGCACAGCCTCGCCGTTCCGATAGGTCGCGCCGTCCTTGACGATCAGCGTCTCGAAGGGATCGGCGGCGAGAAACGCATAGCGGCCGATCTCGGCATCGGGCCGGGCGCTGTCGAGGAACACCAGCCAGTCCTCGCCCCCGAGCGCACGAAAGACATCCGCCGGCTCGCGCCAGGGAATCTCGATGACGAATGGGGTGTAAGCCACCAGACGGCTTCTCCGCGAGGGTCTTGCAAGGGGCGTCGATTCCGGCCCTCAAAATATGGGGAGGACCGGGGCCGTTAAAGCACTAAATCGGGGACGAGGCCAGGGCTGAATGATGCCTCAGTCGTCGGACAGGCCCATGTTTTCGAGCCGCTCCTGCCGGGTCCAGAGCACGAGCCGGATCATCGCGACAACCGTCGCCGCCGATCCGGCCACGGTCTCCCAGCCCGCGGGTTTCCCGGCGCCGAGGAGCATTCCGGCGGCAAAGCCCAGGAGGCCGGCCGCGATCACCAGCAGTAGAAACACATCGGCCGGAAGCCTCACCAGTTTCATGCCGCGCTTTCGCTCCGTCATCATCGCCCTCCTCCGGATCACCCCCGCGCGGCGATCCCGAGCGCCTCGGTCGAGGATATTTCCGGGCCGGATTCGTTGATCGTCGTGCGTCGCAGGTCGCGCTTGTATTTGAAGGCGTCGAAGCTCGTCGCCCGGTGGATGGTGCAGCGATTGTCCCACAACACGAAATCGCCCGGCCGCCATTTATGGACATAGACGAACCGAGGCTGGGCGGCGAAGGCGTTGATCTCCTCGATAAAGGCTTCGCCCTCGGCGCGGGGCCAGCCGATGATATGGGTCATGTGATGGCCGATATAGAGCGCCTTGCGGCCCGATTCGGGAATCGTGCGCACGACCGGGTGCCGCACCGGCGGCATCGCGGCCTGCATCGACGGCGTGATGTTCCGGAAGCCGGCGCGACCGCGGGTCTTCCAGAAATAATGCTCGGCGACCAGGTCCTCGACCTTGGCCTTCATCTCGTCCGAGAGCGCGTCATAGACCGCCCGGGTATCGACGAACCAGGTGTCGCCGCCTTCGGGCGGTACGACATGGGCCAGAAGCAGCGACCACTTGGTCGGCAGCGCATTGAACGAGCTGTCGGTATGGAACTCCTCGTTCGCCTTGTTGGAGGCGTGGCGCAGATCCTCGGCGCGGCAGGAAGTCGCCGTCCACGCCCAGATTCGACACGTCGTAGAGCTCGGGCGAAATGCGCCGGTTCGACCGCGCCCCGACACTCGGGCTGCCGATCACCGGCGGCAGCTCCAGCGGCCCGAACTTCCGGCTGAACCGGACTTGTTCGGCATCCGAAATGAACTGATCGCGCAGCACCACGACGGCGTATTCCGCCATCGCCGCATTGACCGCATCGACGAGCTCCGGTGACGGATCGGATTTCAAATCCGCGCCGATGAGCTCGGCCGCGAAAAGCGGATGCAATTTATTGATCACATAGGACATGCCAGGCTTTCTCCTGAAGCCCGAATTTATCCCTCAATAGATAGGGCGTCCAGGCGCCGCCGGCGATCTGATTGCGCACGGTGCCCAGGCTCGGCTAGAACCACGCCCCATGGCGCCACCTCTCCTCTTTCTCGACGACGTCCATTTGAGCTTCGGCGGAACGCCGCTGCTCGAAGGCGTGGATCTATCGGTCTCGGCGGGGGACCGGCTGTGTCTCGTGGGCCGCAACGGCTCCGGTAAGTCGACCCTTCTCAAGATCGCCGCCGGACTTATCGAGCCGGACCGCGGCGAGCGCTTTCTGCAGCCCGGCGTGACCCTTCGTTATCTCCCGCAGGAGCCCGATTTCGCCGGCTTCGACACGGTTCTCGCCTATGTCGAGGCCGGGCTCGCGCCGGGCGACGATGAACACCGCGCCGCCTATCTTCTCGGGCAGCTCGGCCTTTCGGGCGCGGAGAGTCCGACGCATCTTTCGGGCGGCGAGGCGCGCCGGGCGGCGCTGGCCCGGACCCTGGCGCCCAAGCCCGACATCCTGCTTCTCGACGAGCCGACCAACCATCTCGACATCACCGCCATCGAATGGCTGGAGAGCGAGCTTGACGGCATAGGCTCGGCGATCGTGATGATCAGCCACGACCGGCGGTTCCTCGAATCGCTCTCGACGCGCGACCGTCTGGCTGAACCTCGGCGAAACCCGGCGGCTGGACCAGGGCTTCGGCGGCTTTCGAGGACTGGCGCGACGCGCATCTCGAACGCGTCGAGACCGAGCGCCACAAGCTCGACCGCAAGATCGCGCGCGAAGAGGAATGGATCAAATACGGGGTAACCGCCCGGCGCAAACGTAATCAGGGCCGGCTCCGGGCATTGCAGGATCTGCGCCGCGCCCGCCGGGAGCAGCGACGAGCCCAGGGCGGGGTCAATCTCACCGTCGCGTCCGCCGATATTTCCGGCAAGCTCGTCATCGAGGCGACGGCGGTCACCAAATCCTATGGCGACACCTGCCTCGTCCGCGGCTTCTCGACCCGCATCCTGCGCGGCGACCGGGTCGGCATCGTCGGGCCGAACGGGGCGGGCAAAACGACCCTGATGCGGCTTTTGACCGGCCGGCTTCCGCCCGATTCCGGCACGATCCGGCTCGGCGCCAATCTGGAGACGATCGTCATCGACCAGAAGCGCGATGCCCTCGATCCCGCCGCGAGCCTGGTCGATACCCTGACGGGCGGCAGCGGCGATACGGTCTTTCCCGGCGGCAAGCCGAAACACGTCATGAGCTATCTGAAGGATTTCCTGTTCCAGCCCGAGCAGGCGCGCACGCCGGTCGGCAGGCTTTCGGGCGGCGAGCGCGGGCGGCTGATGCTGGCCCTCGCCTTCCTCAAATCATCCAATCTCCTGGTGCTGGACGAGCCGACCAACGATTTCGATATCGAGACCCTGGATCTCTTGCAGGAGACCTTGGCCGATTATCCCGGCACCGTCCTTCTGATCAGCCATGACCGCGATTTCCTCGACCGCATCGTCACCTCGATGATCGCATCGGAAGGTGACGGCACATGGACGGAATATGCCGGCGGCTATTCCGACATGCTGGTCCAGCGCGGCGGCAAGGATGCGACGCCGACGCCCGCGCCGAAAACGGCCAAGCCCGCGAAGCCGGTCCCCTCGAGTCCCGCGCCCAAACGCAAGCTTTCCTTCAAGGAGAAGCATGCTCTCGAAACACTGCCGAAAAGAATCGCCGATCTCGAAACGGCCGTCGCGCGGCTCCAGAAGACCCTCGCCGATCCGAGCCTCTATGCTCGCGACCGCGCCGCCTTCGAGACAGCCTCGGTGCAACTGACCGAGGCCCAGACGGCACTTTCGGCCTGTGAAGACGAATGGCTGTCGCTCGAGATGCTGCGCGAGGCGCTCGACGCGGGCTAAGCTCTATAATCGGGAGCGGTCATCCCGGAAGCCGGTTTGCCCGGCATCGCCGATGCCGTCGGCAATACGAGCTATCCGGGATCCATCGTCATAGGCCTGAGCGTCTGACCTGCATCCCGGATTGCAAGGCTCGCATGCCGAAAACCCATGGTTTTCGGGCTCGCCTAACATCCGGGATGACGGGGACCTGTTGTCGACATCTAATCATGTGGCTTTACCGGCACGCGGATCAAAAGCGCGCCGCCCGCGACCAGGAACACGATAAGCACCGCAAGTCCCGCGCGCTGGCTCGCGAGCGCGGCCGTGGCGGCGCTGACCGCGAGCGGCGCGACGAAGGCCGTTGCCTTGCCGGACAAGGCATAAAGGCCGAAGAACTCGGTCATCAGGTCGGGCGGCGCGAGGCGCGCCATCAAGGTCCGGCTCGCCGCCTGGGCGGGTCCTGCGAAAAGCCCGATCAGGGCAGCGAAACCGACCATCGCCTTCTCCGGCGTCGAGGCGAACAGGCGCGGCGACGCCTCCGCTATGGCGGGGATTGCGAGAATTCCGACCAGGCCGACGATAAGACCCGCCAGCGACAGCAGCACGGTTACCTTCGAGCCCAGCCGATCGTCGAGCCGTCCGCCGGCGAACGCGCCGATCATGGCAAAGACGACGATTACGATGCCGAACAGGCCGAGTTCGGTCTGGCTCCAATGAAAGAGCCCGGCGGCATAGATGCCGCCGAAGGAAAAGACGGCGGTGAGCCCGTCGTAATAGAGCATCCGCGCCAGGAGATAGCGCGCGATCACGCGATGGCGGCCGAGATGACCAAGCGTCGCCGCGAGATTGGAAAGACCGGCGCGGATGGCGGGCCCGAGGGTCAGGCGCGGCGGCGCATCCGGCGTCCAGAAGAAGAGCGGCAAAATGAACACGGCGAGCCACAGGCCCGAGAACGGCCCGACCAGCCGCTCCGGCTCATGGGCCGCTTTCGAAAGCCCGAAGGCGGGAACCTCCGGCAGGGTGAACAGCCCGAGCATCAAGGCGAGCGCCACGAGGCCGCCGAGATAGCCGAGGCTCCAGCCGAAGCCGCTCAACCGCCCGAGCCGTCCACGCGGCACGAGACCCGGCATCATCGCATTGTTGAACACGGTGGCGAACTCGACCGCGATCGTCGCTATCGCCGCCAGCACCAGCACCGGAACGACGACGCCCGGCCTCGCCGTCCACAACAACGCCATCGCCGCCACGGCCACCGCCGCGAATCCGCCGATCCACGGCTTGCGCCGCCCCATCGAATCCGCGACCGCGCCGAGAACGGGGCTCAACACCGCCACCGCCGCCCCGGCCGCGCCCTGCCCGAGCCCCCAGAGCGACTGGCCGTGCACGGCGTTGCCCACCACGACGCTCGCGAAATAAGGCGCGAACAGAAAGGTCGTGATCAGCGTGTAGAACGGCTGGGTCGACCAGTCGAACAGCGCCCAGCCCCACCGCGCCTTGGTCATTTGCCGCTCCGGCAATCATGGTTGATAGGTGGGTGACACCCGATTCTTACGCATGTTAGACTCACTGCGGACACTCGGGGACGGCGCCGGCACAGCGGCGGAGGAGAGGATTTATTCCATGACCGCGACAGAGAAGGAACGCGTGATTCATCGGAATTACGAGGCCTTCGAGAAGGAACTCCCCAGACTTCTGGAAACCCATCAAGGAGAATATGCGCTGTTGCGGAACGAACAAATCGTTCAGTTCTATGACAGTGCTGTTGCGGCTCAGTCCGCTGGGAACGAAAAATTCTCCGACGGACTCTTTTCCGTCCAGAAAATTCAAGAGACCGCAGTCGATCTCGGGTTCTTTTCTCATGCCGGATATCGTTGGGCGCGTTAGCAACGCCCAGGTCATCATTCAGGTCGCTCTGCTTCCGGTAGAGTCTTTCGAAGACGTCATCAATCCTTTTCATATCGAGCAACCGGCGAGGCTTCACGTTCTCAATGCGCTCGTCGATACCGGGGCGCAATCGACGTGCATCACGAAGAGCGCCGCGACGCGACTAGGCCTGACGCCGATCGGTGCTATCCCGATCCAGGGCGTCTCTGGCCGTTCTTTGCACAACAACTATCTTTTCAAGATGGGGTTCTCTTTGA
The DNA here is from genome assembly GCA_963732795.1 of uncultured Alphaproteobacteria bacterium. Classification (GTDB taxonomy): domain Bacteria; phylum Pseudomonadota; class Alphaproteobacteria; order CAVTAV01; family CAVTAV01; genus CAVTAV01. The sequence goes on from CAVTAV010000006.1 coordinate 381,682, forward strand.
CCCAGACCGACGAAGTTGGGGTCGTTACGTCCAATCTGCATTTCCTGAATCAGCCGATTGAAGGGGTCGAATTTCACAGCGGGTCATCCGACTTCGACGTCCTGCTTGGCATGAACGTTCTCTCCGTGGGCGATCTGACAATCACACGGGACGGCCGTTTCAAATTTTCGTTCTGAACGCCGGCGGCGGGATTACTCAGCCCGGCAGCAACCCATGGAAGTGGCGCGCCGCGAAGCCGAGTTTGCCGACGGTGACGGCGCCGCCGGCTTTGTATTCGGCAATCAGGGCGAGGGCACGTTCGATGGGGCGGGCGCGGGAATCGGCCCATTCGTCGACCGCGGCGGCGCCCTGGGCGGTGCGGCCGGAGAGGATCGTCTTGGTCAGCGTCCGCTGCTGGGAATAGAGGTCGTCGATGATGCCGGCGATGGCGAGGCGCTCCCAATGGTCGTCCGACGTGATCTGCTCGCCCGCCGCGCGCAGCCAGTCATAGCCGAGCCGCGCGCCGACCGCGAAATAGGCCCGGCCCACATCGCCGACCTCGCGGCCGAGCTCGTTGGCGACATGGACGATGTCGGCGGCGGAGGCGAGCGGCTCGAGGCAGACGATCTCGCGCGCGGTCCCTTCCGGCACGCCGTGCTCGACATAAGTGGAGATGCGCTCGTTGAAGGTCTCGACCTGGGTGTCGGTCAGGATTTCCGCGGCGTCGCGCTTCAGCTCCTCGATGCCGGGCGAGAAGGCCGTGATGGTCTCGGCCAGATCCATCGGCTGCGGCCGGTTGCGCAGGAACCACAGCGTGGACCGGTGCATTAGGCCGACGATCTCCATCAGCATCAGATACTGAATCGAGGTCGGCACCCGGTTGTCCAGCGCATGGATATCGCCCCAGAGCGGGCTCAGCTTGAAGACGTTGCGGGTCGCGATATAGCCGCGCGCGACCTCGGCATAATCCGCGCCGGTCTCCTCCTGGATGCGATAGACGAAGGTCGGTCCGCCCTGATTGATGATCTCGTTGGAGATCACGGTGGCGGCGATCTCGCGGCGCAGCCGATGGGCCTTGATCGCGGTCTCGAATTTCTCGCGGAGCGGGGCCGGGAAATAACCGCTGACATCCCCGGCGACCGCCGGATCGTCGGCAATATCGGCTTTTACCAGCGCCGCGAAGAGATCCATCTTGGAATAGGCGAGCAGCACGGCGAGTTCCGGCCTGGTGAGCGATTCATGCTCGTTGATGAGCTCGGCCAAGGCCTCGTCGTCGGGCAGGAACTCGACCGTCCGGTTGAGAATCTCGGCGCGCTCCAGCGCCCGCATGAAGCGGATCTGGCGCTGGAATACCTTCTGCCCCAAGGTCTCGGTGACCGAGAGCACCTGGGTCTGGAAGTAGTTGTCGGCGAGGACATGGGCCGCGACCTCGTCGGTCATATCGGCCAAGCAGCCGGTCGCGCTGCTTCTCGGTCATCTCGCCGTCGGCCACCACGGCATTCAGCAGGATCTTGATATTGACCTCGTGGTCGGAGCAGTCGACGCCGGCCGAATTGTCGATCGCGTCGGTGTTGATGCGGCCGCCATGGCGGGCATATTCGATGCGGCCGCATTGGGTGAAGCCGAGATTGCCGCCCTCGCCGACGACCTTGAATTTGAGATCCCGGCCATCGACCCGGACGGCGTCATTGGCGCGGTCGCCGGCCTCGGCGTGGGTCTCGTCATGGGCCTTGCAATAGGTCCCGATGCCGCCGACCCAGAGGAGATCGGCGTGAGAGCGCAGCACCGCCTTGATTAACTCGGCCGGCGTCATCCGGTCATGCTCGGTGCCGAGCAGCGTCTTCATCTCGGGCGTGAGAACGATGGATTTGAGCGAGCGCGCGAACACGCCGCCGCCTTTGGAGATGAGATCCGCGTTGTAATCCGCCCAGGACGAGCGCGGCATCGAGAACAGGCGTTCGCGCTCGACATAGCTCGCCATCGGATCGGGCTCGGGATCGATGAAGACATGGCGATGATCGAAGGCCGCGACCAGCTTGATCTGGCGCGACATCAGCATGCCGTTGCCGAACACGTCGCCCGACATATCGCCGATGCCGACCACCCGGATCGGCTTCTTCTGGACGTCGATGCCGATCTCGCGGAAATGGCGCTGCACGCTGATCCAGGCGCCGCGCGCGGTGATGCCCATCTTCTTATGGTCGTAGCCGGCCGAGCCGCCGGAGGCGAACGCATCGCCGAGCCAGAAGCTATGCTCCTTGGCGACGCCGTTCGCGATGTCGGAGAAGCTCGCCGTGCCCTTGTCCGCCGCGACCACCAGATAGGGATCGTCGGCGTCGTGGCGCACCACGCGCTCGGGCGGGGCGATCTCGCCCTTGACCAGATTGTCGGTGAGGTCGAGCAAGCTCGAGATGAAGATCTTGTAGCACTCGATACCCTCGGCCATTACCACGTCGCGGTCGCCCTGGGGCATGCGTTTGGGGAAGAAGCCGCCCTTGGCGCCGACCGGCACGATGACCGTGTTCTTGACCCGCTGCGCCTTCATGAGACCGAGAATTTCGGTGCGGTAATCCTCGCGCCGGTCCGACCAGCGGATGCCGCCGCGCGCCACCTTGCCGTCGCGCAGATGGATGCCTTCGACCCGCGGCGAGAACACGAAGATCTCGACATGGGGCCGCGGCAGGGGCATTTCGTCGAGCCCGGCGGAATTCAGCTTGAAGGAGAGCTGCGGCTTGGGCTCGCCGCGCTCGTCGCGCTGGAAATAGTTGGTGCGCAGGGTCGATTGCACGACATTGAGATAGCGCCGGAGGATGCGGTCCTCGTCGAGGCTCGACACTTTCTCCAGCAGCTCCTCGATGGTTCTGGCGCTGCCGTCGGCGCCGGCCTTGCGGTCCTTCTCGGTGCCGTCGAAATCGGGATCGAAGCGGGTCAGGAAGAACTGGACCAGGAGCGAGGCGATTTCGGGGTTCCGGGTAAGAGTCTCCTGGACATAGGGCGGGCTGAAGGTGAGGCCGATTTGTCTCAAATAAGCGAAGCAGGCGCGTAGAATGACGGTCTGGCGCCAATCGAGCCCCGCCTTCAGGACAAGCGCATTGAAGCCGTCGTCGTCGACCTCGCCGGACCAGACCCGCGCCAGGGTCGCCTCCAGCCGGTTGCGGCAGTCGGAGAGATTGATCTCGCCGCCGTCGCGGTCCTCCATGCGGAAGTCGTGAATCCAAAATTCGCTGTCGTCGTCGGTCTTGACCTCATAGGCCTGCTCGCCGAGCACCTTGAGCCCGACATGCTCGAGCATGGGCAGGCAGTCGCTCAACGGGATCAGCGAGCCGGCGTGATAGATCTTGAGCCGGAGCTGGCTCGCGGGATCCTCGACCGGCCGGTAGAAATTGAACGACACATCGCCTTCTTCCTTGAGGCCGTAGATCCGCTCGATGTCGAACAGCGCGAGCTCGGGGCCGAACATGTCGCGATAGCCCGGCGAGAAGGCCTGGGCGAAGCGGTTCGCGATCCGGTTGCCCCGCGCCTCGCCATGCTGGGCGACGAGCGCGTCATGCAGCCGGTCGCCCCAGCTTCGCGCCGCCTCCGCGATCTGCTCGTTGACCGAACCGACATCGACGCTCGGCACCTCGCCGGGCTTGGTCTTGACGATGAAATGGATGCGCGCCAGCACCGAGTCGCCGACCGTGGTGTAGAAGGCCGAGATCGCGCCGTCGAAGGAATCGCAGAGGATGTCGGAGATCGTCACGCGAAGATCGGTGTCGTAGACCTCGCGCGGCACATAGACCAGCGCCGAGACATAGCGCTCGAACTTGTCGTAGCGGAAGAACGCCTTGGCGCGCGGCCGCTCCTGCAGCCGGAGCACGCCGATCGAGACGTCGAGCAGCGTTTCCTCGTCGATCTGGAACAGCTCGTCGCGCGGATAGGTCTCCAGGACATTGAGGAGCGCCTTGCCGTCATGGCTGTTGGGCAGGAAATTCGCCCGTTCCAGCATATGGCGTACCTTGCGCCTGAGCACCGGAATCGCGCGCGGGCTCAGATTGTAGGCGGCCGAGGTGAACAACCCGACGAAGCGATGCTCGCCCTTGAGCTTGCCTTTGGCATCGAGCCGCTTGACGCTGACATAGTCCATATGCACGGAGCGGTGGACCGTCGCGCGCACATTGGCCTTGGTGATGATCATCAGCTCGGGCAGCTGTAGAAAATCGCTCACCTCGGGCGAGAGCACCGCCAACTCCTCGGCGGATTCCAGCACATGCCGCTCCGGGTCCCGCAGGATACCGAGGCCCGAATTCTCCACAGCCTTCACCGTCGCGCCGCCGCGCTTTCCGAGATGCTCGTATTCGCGGTAGCCGAGGAAGGTGAAGTTGTTGTCGCCGAGCCATTTCAGGAAATCGACGGTCTCCTTGACCTCGTCCTTCGCCACCTTGGGCGGCTCGTTTTCGAGCGAAGCGATCACGTCATTGAGCCGACCCGAAATCGTCCGCCAGTCCTCGACCGAGACGCGCACATCGGCGAGCACCAGGCGCAGGCGCTCTTCGATCTCGGCCAGGACCTTGGGCTCGATCTGCTCGTCGATCTCGATATGCATGATCGATTCGAGCGTCGCGCCCACCTTGCGCGCTTCTTCGTCCGCGCCGACGCCCGAGCGGTCGAACACGCGGGTGAGCCGGCCCTCGGAATCGCGGCAGACATACATGGTCGGATGAATGACCAGATGGACCTTGTGCTTCAGATAGGCGAGCGCGTTGCCGACGGAATCGACCAGGAACGGCATATCGTCATTGATGATCTGGATGACCGTATGGGTCGAGCTCCAGCCGTGCTCGGAGAGATTGGGATTGAGGATCTGGATATTGACCGCGGCCGGCGCGCGCTTCGCGGCGAGCTTCCAGGCCGAGAGCGCTGCGCCATAGAGCGTCTCGACCGGGATCTCGACGACGTCGTCCGGCGAGGCGTTGGCGTAATAGAGCTTGATGAACTCGGTGACGGTCTTGGCTTCGTCGGGGCCGAGCCGGCTTTCGGCGTAGGTGAGGACCTTGCCGATATGAGCGATCTTGGGCTTCCAGGATTCGTGGGTCACATGTTCACCCGCGCGAAAGGGGCCTAGCCATCGGACGAGCCGCGGCAGACCAGCGGTAAAGCAGGGCTATTGCCGATTTATGAACCGCCGCGGTCCGGCCCGTTAACCATATTGTTAAGGCCGGGGCGGGGGTGAGATCAAGTTTCGGGGATGGGCGCGACGTCTTAGGAGACCTTGGATTGGGCCGAGGACGCTTCGGCTTCGGGCTGGGGAGCGTTCTCGTTGGCGGGCTCGTCGGAGTCTTCCTCGGCGTCGCCGACCGGCGCCGAAACCCCGATCGCGGCCCGGCGCAGCACGCCCTCGATCAGATTGGGTTTCTCGTGCAGGACCTTGACGAGCTCGACGCCGTGGCCGTCCGGTTCGCGCCGGGCGAGGATCAGAACGAATTCTTCGCCCGGTTCAAGCTCGACATCGTCCAAATGCCCGAGCGCCGGCTGACCGCGCAGGATCGACCGGGCATAGGCGATCGAATCCCAGGCTTCGCCACGCTCGGCCCGGCGGGCGGCGCGTTCCGCCGCGACGCAGGCCTTGATGCCCCCCGGCTCGTTCTCGAGGAACCCCTTGAAATCCTGGCGCGGAATCTCACGGCGCAGACCGTATGCAAGCGTCGCCGCATATTCCGAAATCCGCGTCTTGTCGTAATCGACGCCGAAGACCAGCTTGACCACCGGCGTATAGGGCGCGTTCTCGCGCACCTCGATCCCGGCATCGGCGAGAAGCGCCGCATAGGCCTCGGGCGCGGCCTCGGCCTCGAAGCGGAAGCCATAGGCCTCGGCGAGGGCGGTGTAGAGCGCCTCGCGTGAGCGCTTCATGCTCTCGGTCGCCTCGCGGGCGAGATGGCGGCAGCGGGTCAAGGAGTCGACGAGCGCGGTCGCGTCGGCAAGCGCCGGCGGCGCATCGCCCTCAGAAACAGGGGCTTCCTGAGGAGGAACGTCAGGCAGGGTAGCTTCGGGGAGGGCGGCATCCGGCGTCTCTGCGGGGGGCTCCAAGACGTCCTCGGCTTCCTTGACCTTGAAGTTGATCGCGCCGACCACGAAGTCGATGGTCTCGCCGTCGTCGCTGAACGGCAGGACGACGCCGCGATAGAGAATGGTCTCGCCATTGTCGCTGTCGTATTCGGCTTCGATGCCGACCGGGGCGCCATTGGCGACGCATTCGAGATAATGCTCGGAGATGCGGCCGAACAGGCTGCGCTTGGCAATGGACGCGACGCTGTCGCCGGCTTGGGCAATGGTGCCGTTTTCGGACAGGATTTCGCCGACGAAACGAATGACCGGCTGGTCGACGGCGGCCCCGACATCGAGCACGAAGCAGGTCGATTTGACCTCTTCGAGCCGTGCGTGGTCGATATCCGTCAGCGACGGAAAATGCCGATCGCCACGAAGCTCCTCCCAATAGGCAGCTAACCGATTGATCATGCGCCGCTCCGAGCCGGATTTGAGGTCGATCCGCGTTGCCTCCGCCGTCGTATCGCTCATACGAAGTCCCACAACTGATACACGTTGCGGGTCCGCGCGAGGACCCGCTCTGCCGAGCCTAACGGGCGGTCGGTTAACCTCGGGTTAATCTTGTTGGGAGGCCGGGGGGATGCCTTGCGGCGGGGCGGGTGCCGGGGGGTTAGGTACCGCGCCGGGTGGGGCGTTCTGAGCGTCCGCCGGGGCGGCGCCGGGAGAGGCCGTCAGACCCTGGGCCACGCCCGGGAGCGGGGTATAGATCGAGGGTGAGAAGCCGGGCGTCGCGCCGGGGCAGGCCGCGAAGGAATGGATGCTCGGCCCGCCGCTCGCCCCCGGCCGGAAGCCGCTCAGCCAGACCAGGGCCTGGCCGGCGACCGGATCGTCGATCGTCATCCGCCCGCGATCCAGGGCCGGGCTGGGTTCCAGCACCCAGGCGGTGCTGGTAACGCAGGCCACCTGGACTTGGCCGGGGCCGGTCGGCGCCGTACCCGGCTGGACCTGTTGGCCGAAGGGCGTGGCGGGCGTCGACGGGGTCGCGGGCGTGTCGGAAAAGGCGTCTTGCCGGCCTGGCGGCGGCGAAAGCGGCGTCTGCTGGATCGACCCGCCATTATCGCCCTGTCCCGCGCCGGGCGCGGATCGGTTCGGAACCGTATCGAATGCCGGTTCAGCCGCACGAGCCTCGGGATATTGCATCACGGCGGTGAGCTTGGCGAGGAAGCGGAGCCCGTCTCGGGCATTCTGGACCCGGGCCTGGACTGCGCGCACCCGGGCGGTCACATCGTCCGCCGCCGGATCGTCCGGGCCGGGGAGGAATGCCGCCGCGGCCGACCAGGCAATCCAGTTCTGAGTGTTGGCGAGGCCGATCTTGTCATAGGCCGTACTCACATCGCCTTCGATGGTGGCGACGGTGACCGCGAGATCGCAGGCCGAAAGCTGGCTTTCGGCATAGGCGGCGATCTGGTCGAGCGACAGCTTCCAGTCCGGCCGGTAGGTCGCGCCGCAGGCAAGCCCGGCATAGGGTTCCGGCAGGTTCAGGAAAACGCCCGGTTGAGCAGGGGCAGCCTGGGTCGCGTCGTTCTGCCCTTGAGCGAATGCGCTCGCCGCCCAGACCATACACCCGAGAGCCAGCGCCGCTGCGATGCTCTCTCTCACTCGATCGCGATACGCACCCATGCCTCGCCCTACTCCGCCGCCCGGTCGGGCAGGCCTTCCATGCCACGAAGCTGATGGCGGCTCTCTCCCGGCCGCTTCATCTCGAACACGGACTCGACCGAGGTGTAGTTATAATAGCCGAGCCGGGCGAGGGGCCGGATCTTCACGACATCGATCCGGCCGTCCTTGGTGATCACATCGTCGCGGATATGGATGAGGATCACCTTGCCGATCACCATGTCGACCGTGCCCATGGCGCCGTTTCCCGGCAACCGCACGGTCTGCATATAGACGCATTCGAACTGGATCGGGGAATCGGCGACCCGCGGCGGCTTCACCCTTGTCGATTTCGCCTTGGCGAGGCCGATGAGCCCGAACTCGTCGACCGCCGGCTCGACCATCTTGGACGACAGATTGACGGCCTCGCGCAGATCGTAGGTCGCCATGTTCCAGACGAACTCGCCGGTCGCCTCGACATTGACGACCGAATCCTTGCGCCGCCCCTCCGGCGTCTGGTTGGCCGAGAACATGACCATCGGCGGATCGTAGGTCAGCATCTGGAACTGGCTGTAGGGCGCCAGATTATCGATGCCGTCCTTGCTCGTGGTCGAAATCCAGCCGATCGGGCGCGGGACGACGCAGGACTTGAACGGGTTATAGGCAAGTCCGTGGTCGTCCAGCGCTGGATCATACTGCATGCGAAACGATCCCTTCTTCTACTCGTTGATCGGCATATAACCGACATGGTCACCGCGCGGCGCGCCGACCCAAAGGTCGCCGTCCGCGATCGTGCCGACGCTGATCGAGGGCATCGGGCCCTTGCCGTCCATCATGGCGATTTCCTTGGCGGCCATGGTATCGGGATCGATCTCATAGACTTTCCAGCCCGCCGGGCCGCCCGCGCCGGGGGCCGCCGCGATGCCGCCGGCCGCCAGAAGCTTGCCGTTCGGGCCCCAATGGACGTTGTCGACAAGGATGTCGAGCTTGGCCGAGGCGCCGGCCATCGGGTGGTCGCCGAGCGCATATTTGACCACCTCGTGCTTGCCCATGACGGCGAGATACATGGTCTTGCCGTCCTTCGAGATCTCGATGCCGTTCGGCCCCGAGGTCGCCGTACCCGGCACTTCCTTCACCGCCGCATCGCCCGGATGCCATTCCCAGACCACGCCCGTCACCTTGCCCTGCATGATGCCGGCGAAGGCGTTCTTTTCGGAGGGATCCATGAACTTGGTCACGACGAAGCCGCCGTCGGGCAGGATCGCGACCGAATTCGAGAAGGTGTGCTCCGGCATGGGCAGAGGCACGCAGCCGACCCAGGTCAGGGACGGCTTGGCGCCGGAGGCATCCAATTCGAAGGCCTCGACCGCTTCGCGCGCGCCGTGGCTGGTGATGTACATCTTGTAATGCCCGGCCTGCGCTTCCGGCCGCAGCGAGAGGCCATGGGCCGAGAACTTGGTGACATCCAGCGGCCCCGGGCAGGCGCCGAACATCTTCTTGTTCAGCATCATGTGCGGATTGTCGCCGGGGAACAGCACCTCGAAGGTCTTGGCCTTGCCGTCGATCAGATAGAAATGCCCGGACGTGTTCTGGCCCGACATGCCGCCGGAGATGATCCATTTGGTCCCCGGAATCGGCATCAGATCCTCCGGACCGTTCAGGCCGCAAAGGAACTTCATCTTGCCATAGGCCGCGCAGGAGTCGGCTTCCGCCGCCTCTGCCTTCGACCCTGTGAAACTCATCACCGAGGCCACGGCCATGCCGGCCACGGCCAGACTCAACAATGCCGCTTTTCTCATCGTCGCTCTCCCTTATCGAGCCCATTCATTGCAGTTTTTCGTATCCCACCCGGTCGCCGCGATAGACGCCGAGCCAAAGCGTATCGCCGACCTGGATCGCATTGCTCACGCCCTGGAAGATCGAGTCCGGCGCGCCGCTCGCGACCTTGGTCGTCTTGAGCGTCTCGGGATCCATCTTCAGCACGGTCCAGCCCTTGAAGTTCGGAATGCTGCCCTTGGCGGTCACCTTGCCGTTCTGGCCCGCGACCAGCAGCGTGCCGTCGGGCGCCCAGCGGATATTGTCGGGCGAGAAGTCGAGATCGACGACCTTCTTCTGGCGCGTGCCGATGCCGCGCGAGAACCGCACGACCTTCTGACCGCCCCAGGCATCGACATAATACCACTTGCCGTCCTTGGACACGGCGACGCCGTTCGCGCCAGCGACGCTGGTGTCGGGCACTTCCGTGATGCCGACCTGTGTGTGCCATTCATAAAGGCCGCCTGTCGGATGGCCCTCGAACACGGAGGCGATGCCGCTCTTGTCATTGGTGTCGTAGAACTTGGTGTAGACGAAGCCTTCCTTGGGCAGGAAGGCGACCGAATTCACGAAGGTGCCCGGCGGGATGATTACGCAGCCGATCCAGGTGATCGCCGGCTTGCCTCCGCTCGTGTCGAGATCGAAAACCTCGATCGATTCCCGCCCGCCATGATTGACCGATAGAAGCTCGAACTTGTTGGGGCCGGTCTGTTTGAGCGCGATGCCGTGGGCGCCGAATTTGTCCGGGTCCGCCGGGCCGGGGCATTTGAAAAAGTCCGTCTTGTCCGGCACGGTTTGGGCGTCGGGGCTCGGATAGAGCACCGACCAGGATTTCGTCTTGGCATCGATCAGGTGCAGCTTGCCGGGCTCGTTGCCCTCGCTCATGCCGCTGCCGACGATCCAGTTCGTGCCGGGAATGAGCTGCATGTCCTCGACCGCGGTCGGGCCGCAGACGAAATGTAGAGTGCCTTCCGGCGCGCAGGTGCCGTTCTCGGCCGCGCGCGGCGCGCTGTTCCCCATCGCCAGCACCGCGACGAATCACGCCCAACGCCAAGTACCGCTTCATGATCCCGTCTCCCTCACCCCGCAACTGCCCCAATCATTGCCGCGCATCATGGCGTGAATGGGGCATTGTCTCAACGGGTTGTCATTGAGCCGCGGCCTGATGGGGCGCGAGCTCGGCCTTGGAGAAATCGTCGACCGCGACGACCGCGGAGACGGCCGCAGCCGCTTCGCCCAAGGTTTCGGCCTCTTCCGCCGTGAGGACGCCGGCCGCCAGGGCTTCGCTGATGTCCTTGACCCGGGCCGCCCGCAATTTTTTGTGAAGAGGTTCGGTCTCGACGACTTTGCGGAACGCGGTTTCGAGTAGCGCGACGCCGTTGTCGTCCTGCCCGTGATTGATATCGGGGGTCAGCCGGTCGCGCGCGGGCGACGGCTCCAGCAGCAATTCGGCGCAGGCCTGGGCGAGCTTGTCCTTCGCTCCGCGGGCGCGGACGCCCCGAGGCTGGACGATGAATTTCAGGAACCCGGCCATGCCGCGGCTCGGCAGGTTGGCGAAAATCTCGGCGAAACGGCGCTCGATCGCGGCATAGCCCCGTTCGCAGCAGTAATCGACCAGGATCAGGTCCTCGTCATGCCGGCCTTCGTCCTCCCAGCGCTTCAAGACGGCCGAGAGGAGATAAAGCTCGGAGAGAATGTCGCCGAGCCGCGCCGACAGCATCTCCTTGCGCTTCAACGCCCCGCCAAGGGTAAGGAGCGCGATATCGGCGGCAAGCGCGAAGCCGGCGGCATAGCGGCCGAGGCGCTTGTAATGCTTGGCGAGCTTCGGCTCGTCGGGTGCGGGCGACGTCGCCCCGCCGGTCCAGGCCCGGGCCCAGGCGCGGAACACGGTCGCGATACTGTGGCCGACATGGCCCCAGAACGCCCGGTCGAAATCGGCGAGCGCCGCGCCGCGATCCGGGTTTTCGAGCGCCGTCATCTCCTTGAGGAGATACGGATGGCAGCGGATCGCCCCCTGGCCGAAGATGATCAGGTTTCGGGTGAGGATATTCGCGCCCTCGACCGTGATGCCGACCGGCACGGCGCGATAGAGGCTGCCCATGTAATTCAAGGGGCCTTCGATCACCGCCTTGCCGGCATGGACATCCATCGCGTCGTTGACGGAATCGCGCAGACGATCCGTCGCATGGGATTTGAGGATCGCCGAGACCACCGCAAGCTTGCGGCCTTCATCCAGCCCCGCGCAGGTGAGCCGGCGCGCGGCGTCGAGGAGATAAGCATTCGCGGCCAGCGCCGCCAAGCGCTCCTGCACGCCTTCGAACTTGCCGATCGGCAGGTTGAACTGCTGTCGGATGCGGGCATAGGCGCCGGTCGTATGGGCCGTGAACACCGCGCCGGCGGCCGACAACGACGGCAGGGAAATGCCCCGTCCCGCGGCCAAGGCACTCATCAGCATCTTCCAGCCCTTGCCGATCTGTTCCTCGCCGCCAATCACGTGATCCATCGGGATGAACACGTCATGGCCCCAATTGGGCCCGTTCTGGAAGACCTGCAGCGCCGGCAGATGCCGGCGGCCGATCTTGACGCCCTTCAAATTGGTCGGCACCAGCGCGACGGTAATGCCGAGCTCCTCGCGGCTGCCCAACAGATGATCCGGATCCTCGAGCTTGAACGCGAGCCCGAGCACGGTCGCCACGGGCCCAAGCGTGATATAGCGCTTGTGCCAGTTGAGCCTTATGCCGAGCACATTGCCGCTCGGCCCTTCGCCCCGGCAGACGATGCCGGTATCGACCATGGAGGCGGCATCCGAGCCGGCCTCGGGGCTGGTCAAGCCGAAGCAGGGGATTTCCTCGCCGGCGGCCAATCGGGGCAGCCAGTACTTCTGCTGCTCCTCGGTGCCGAACTGATGCAGAAGCTCGCCGGGACCGAGGGAATTCGGCACCATCACCGTCACCGCCGCGGTCACCGAATAGGTCGAGATCTTGCGCACGACTTCCGAATGCGCGGTCGCCGAAAAACCCAATCCGCCGTGGCTTTTCGGGATAATCATGCCGAAAAACTTGTGTTCTTTGAGAAAAGCCCAGACTTCCGGCGGCAAATCCCGCAATTCCCAGGAGATTTTCCAGTCGTCGAGCATGGCGCAGAGCTCCGCGACAGGTCCGTCGAGAAAGGCCTGCTCCTCCTCCGAAAGCGCGGCCGGCGGCGTCGCGCGGAGCGTCTTCCAATCGGGATTTCCGGTGAAAAGCTCGGCATCCCACCACACATCGCCAGCTTCCAGCGCCTCGCGCTCGGTCGCGGACATGGTGGGCAGCGCCTTCTTGGCCCAGCGGAAAATCGGCCGGGTGAGGGTGTGGCGGCGGAACGCTCTCAACATAACGGGTCCTCCGGGGGCTCGGGTTTCCCAAGGTCAACGCGACCGATCATATACCAATCATGGTTAACGGGAACCGGGGCGGCTTCGGAACGGTCAAAACATCACGGTTAATCTTTGTTTAGGATGATTCCAGCATGTTTTGAGGAATGAGGTCCTAGCAACGCATATGGGGGCGTTGATCTGTGGGTGGAGTTCGGACCGGGTGGTCTGCGGGCGTGCCAGACGCCCTGTTTCACAGCGTCGTCGAGCATAGCGCGGACGCGATCGTGATCTGCGACGCGGCGAGCCGTCTGATCTATATCAACCAGGCCGCCGAGGCCATGTTCGGCCTGACCCTGCGTCGGGCCCTCGGCAAACCCCTCGACATGCTGATCCCGTCCCGGCACCGCAAATCCCATCGACGTCATGTCGAGGGTTTCGGCCAATCGGGCGAGCCGGCCCGCCATATGGGCGACCGGACCGTCCGCACCTTCGGCCTGCGCGCCGACGGCACCGAGTTCCCGACCGACATTTCGATCATGACCGCCGACGGCGAGACCGGCCCGATCTATATCGCCATGGTCCGCGACATCAGCGAGCAGGTCGCGATGCAGAACCGGCTCGAAACCCTGGCCAACACCGATGCGCTCACCGGCGTCTCCAACCGCCGCGCTTTCCTGGAGCGCGCCGAGCAGGAGTTCGCCGAGGCCCGGCGCTACGGCAATCCCCTCTCCGCCGCCATGATCGATATCGACCGATTCAAGGCTTTGAACGATCGTTTCGGTCACGCAACGGGGGATCAGGTGCTCCAAAAGGTCGCGACGACGCTCGCAGCAACCTTGCGCAAGCCTGATATCTTCGCCCGCTGGGGCGGCGAGGAATTCATCTGCCTCCTGCCCCATACCGATGCCGATCTGGCGCAAACCGCCGCCCAGCGCCTGCGCCGCGGCGTGGAAGCACTCGGCGTCGCGCCGGCGGCCGGTGTCACGGTCAGCATCGGCGTCGCGAGCCTGATCCATGGCGACGACAATATCGAGATGCTGATCGACCGCGCCGACCAGGCGCTCTACGCGGCGAAACGCGCGGGACGAAACAAGGTCGTGCTGCAGAGGTCCCGCGAGAAGCAGAGCGCCGCCTGAAACCGCGATGCGGCTCTATTTGTCCTGAAGCTGGACCCGGGTTACGCCGTTCGCATCGATGTAGTCGCGGTTGTTTTCGCAGACATATTCGAGCATCTGATAGTCCGGCGCACGCTTGAGGGCGACGGTATAGCTCCAGGGTTTCTCCAGGACATCCGGATCCTCGACCGTGATCTCGTCATAGAGAATGTCCTTGGTCTTGAGAAAGATCCGTTCCTTCAAGCGCATCTTGTCGCTGTGCGGCGTGTCGCGGAAGCCGCGGACCGAGGTCTTGATCGCGATGGTGTCGACATCGAGCGTGTCGTTGTCCCAGCGGCCCACCGAATGACCGAAATAGCCCGGTGCGACCGATCCGATCTCGGCCTGCTTCTCGCCGAGATAAATTCGCCGGACCTGGCTCATCGCCTCTTCGATGATCGTAACCTGACCGGGCGTTTGGAGGATTTCGATCGGATAGATCGCCGACATCATGCTCGGCATCCCTTCGGGCAGGCATTCGGTGCCGGCATTGCCAAGAGGCTCGCCGCGGGCGTCCGAGGCGCGCTGGGCCGCCCGCATTTTTTCGTAATCGGCCTTATAGGCCGGCTTGAGCATCAATTCGGTCGGTTTCGGCGGCACCAGCGCCGGGTCCGGCTTGTCGTGGAAGCTCGGATAGCGGAACCAGCGGCCGGTGATATTCGGTCCCTCGACTGACATATCGGCGGCAAAAGCCTGACCGGCGAGGAACAGGACCGCGCCAAGCACGCCGCCCGTCGCCAAGATACGCTTCAGATCGATCATCGCTGGCCTCCTTCGGGATATGCGGCGTTCAGCGCGGGAAGACGCCGCCCGGCGGATTGCTGTCGGTCATCTTGCGGCCGTCGGCGAGGGTCGCGGTTTCGAGCATGCCGCCGGGCTGGCCGTTGCGCAGCGGATTGATCAGCAGCGTGACCTTGTCGCCCTTCTTGATGTCGTTGAATTTCCAGCCGGCGCGGGTCAACACGTTCACGCTCGCGCATTCGACCGAGTAATGGGTCGAGCCGCCTTTGCCGTCGGGCACGTCGAGCTCGATATAGACATGCGGATTGGTCCACTGAAAATCGCTCACCACGCCGGTTAAGGTGATCCGGTTCTGGTGATCGAAAAGCGCGAAGGAATGATGCGCCGCGGCCGAGCCCATCGTGCCCAGCAACACAGCGACCGCCATACCGGCAAGCCTTGCTGTCATGATCGGTTGTTCCCCAAACGGCAGCCCGTTCGCTGCCCCCTCATATCAGGCTAGCAAACGTCAGGGCCACGCGCCACCGTTAACCCTGCTCGCTGTCCAGATCCTTCATGTGTACGGTAGCGTAACGATCCCCGGCGGCCGACCCTTTGGGCACCGCCGCGTCGATCCGGGCGAGGTCTTCCGACGTCAGCGAGACATTGAGCGCGGCGAGGGCGTCGTTGAGCTGGCCGCGGGACCGCGCGCCGATCAGCGGCACGATATCCTTGCCCTGGGCCAGCACCCAGGCGATGGCGAGCTGGGCGACGGTGATGCGCTTCTCGTTGGCGATGCGCCTCAGATGCTCGACGAGATCGAGATTGTGCTCCAGATTGTCGCCCGAGAACCGCGGCATCATGCCCCGAAAGCCGCCGTCGCCTTTCGAGCGTTCCGCCGACCAGGTGCCGGAGAGAAGCCCGCGCGAGAGAACCCCATAAGGGTTGACCGTGATATCGAGCTCCCGCGCCGTTTTCAGCACCGAGTCCTCGATGCCGCGCGACAGGATGGAATACTCGATCTGCAGCCAGGCGATCGGGTGAACCGCGCTTGCCCGCCGCATCGTCTCCGACCCCGCCTCGGAAAGCCCGACATGGCGGACATAGCCCTTTTCGATCATCTCCGCGATCGCGCCGACCGTTTCCTCGATCGGCACGGACTTATCGACCCGCGCGGGTTGATAGAGATCGATATAATCGACGCCGAGCCGCACGAGGCTATAGGACAGGAAACTCTTCAGGGCCTGGGGCCGGGCGTCATAGCCGACGAACGCGCCGTCGGGCGAACGCTGCGCCCCGAACTTGACCGAGATGAAAGCGTCCTCGCGCTTGCGCCCCTGCAGCGCCTCGCGCAGGAGAAGCTCGTTCGCGCCCATGCCATAGAAATCGCCGGTATCGAAGATGGTAACGCCGTCGTCCATCGCTTGATGGATGGTGCGGATACTCTCCTTGCGGTCCGCCGCGCCGTAGAAGGCCGACATGCCCATGAGCCCGAGCCCGATGGCGGAAACGGTGCGGCCGGTATTGCCGAGTAGGCGCTGTTCCATGGGGAACCTCCTGGCATGAAAGTCATTGCGAGCGACCGGCGGGAGCGCGGCAATCCAGGTCGCTGGATCGCCACGGCCGCAGGGCGGCCTCGCGATGACGGATAGGGGCGCGGAGCGGCGGACAAAGCATCGGAAGGTCGGTTGAAGCTGTCAAGCAAGGGGGCTCTCGATTTCGTTGACTCCCGCTTGGGCGCACTCGACAGTAACGGCAGTGCGCATCGGGGCGCCTCCAGTCCGCGGCAAGGGAGTCCGCTTCCACCCGATCGAAGAACCCGGCTTCCTATAGCCTTTTTCCAGCCTGTTATCAGCGGACACCAGGCGCGATTGGAAGGAAGGTCCCATGCCGAAACGGCTGACGCCGCAATCCACCCTCGATTCCCTCAAACGAGCCGCCAAGCGCTGGCTCAAAGCCGTGCGCGAGGGCGACGCCGCCGCGATCGAGCGCCTGCGCGCGCTCCTTCTCGTGCTCGGCATGGATGTCGACGTGGCGGCGGATGTGATCCGGGATAGCTGAAGAAAATCGTCAGGCGCGGCCTCGTCCCGACGATCTCCGTCTCGGGACGCCGTCTCTGTCTCGTCATGGCCGGAACAAGCCCGCGCATGACGATCAGACAGGGGCCCGGTCACGCAAAAGGTGGATCATATCGCCCGCTTCCGTATAATCGCCCCCCAGGAGGCGCGGCGGCTGCGGTCGAGTTCGGCCCCCGGGCCCCGTTCTCTTGGGAAGGGGCGTGCATCATGCGACGGAATCGGTTCTCCCTCATCGCGGTTCTAGTGCTGGTCGTCGGGCTTATCCCTGCGCTCGGCGCGCGCGCCAAGGCGCCGGACATCAATCTCGACTATCAGCGCTATGTGCTCGGCAACGGGCTCCGGCTGATCGTCCACGAGGACCACGCCGCGCCGATCGTCTCCGTCGCGATCTTCTATCACGTCGGCTCCAAGAACGAGCCGACCGGCAAGCACGGCTTCGCCCATCTCTTCGAGCATCTGATGTTCAACGGCTCGGAGAATTTCAATGGCGAATGGTTCGATCCGCTGCAGAAGGCCGGCGCCTCGGCAATCAACGGCTCGACCTGGCTCGACCGCACGAACTATTTCCAGACCGTGCCCAAGACCGCGCTCGACCTCGTACTGTGGCTCGAATCCGACCGCATGGGCCATCTTCTGGGTGCGGTCGATCAGGCCAAGCTCGACGAACAGCGCGGCGTGGTCGAGAACGAGAAGCGCCAGGGCGACAACCAGCCCTATCGCCGCGCCGAGACCTATAACCTGTCCGAAGGCCTGTTCCCGGCCGATCACCCCTATCACCATTCGACCATCGGCTCGGTCGAGGATTTGGATGCCGCGACCCTCGACACCGTGCATCAGTGGTTCAAGGATTATTACGGCCCGAACAATGCGGTGCTGTCGATCTCGGGCGACGTGACGCCGGCAGAGGTGCGCGCCAAGGTCGAGCGCTATTTCGGCGACATCCCGGCCGGTCCGCCGGTCGATCATTGGGCGGCCTGGATTCCCGTCCGCACCCACGACACCCGCGAGACGGTCTACGACAACGTGCCGGCCGTGAAGGTCGAGCGGGTCTGGGCCGTGCCCGACCGCAACAGCCGCGACCGCGCGCTCCTGGATCTCGCCGCGGCTGCCCTCGGCCAGGGGCTGAATTCGCGGCTCACCAAGGATCTGGTCTATGACCGCCAGGTGGCGTCCGACGTCTCGGCCGATGTCGAGGCCCATCAGCTCGCCAGCATTTTCGAGGTCTCGGTCACCTTGAAGCCGGGCCAGGAGGCGAGCGTCGCCTCCGACGCGATCGAAAAACAGGTCTCGAATTTCCTCAAAACCGGCCCGACCGCCGCCGAGATGGAACGGGCGATCGCCGGCATCAACAGCGGTACCGTCCGCAGCCTCGAATCCACCCTGTCCCAAGCCTTCACCCTCGGCCAGGGCGAGCTCTATGACGGCGATCCGGCCTTCGTCAAAACCTATCTCGGCTGGATCAACAGCGCGACGCGGGACGACGTGCGGCAGGCGGCCATGAAATATCTCGCGACGGGCTCCCATCAGGTCGACATCCTGCCCGACCCGCGCTACGCGCCGCCGGTCGCCTCAAACGTCGACCGCTCCAAGGGCCTGCCCGCGATCCCGAGCGAGTCGCCGTCTCTGACTTTCCCCAAGGTGCAGACGGCAACCTTGTCGAACGGCATGAAGGTGGTGCTGGCCGAGCGCCACACGATCCCCGCCGTCAATGTCTCGATCCAGTTCGACGCCGGCTATGCCGCCGATGCCGGGCATAAGCTCGGCGTCGCCAACTTCACCATGAACATGCTCAAGAAGGGCACCAAAAAACGCGACGCACTGGCGATCGCGGCGGAGGCCGAGCGGCTCGGCGCCCGGCTGTCGTCCGGCTCGGGCCTCGATACCTCGACCGTCGGCCTCAACGCCCTGACGAGCAATTTGGAGCCCTCGCTGGCGCTCTGGACCGACATCATCACCAGTGCGTCCTTCCCGCCCGAAGAGATCGAGCGCCTGCGCGCCCAGCAGATCGCCTCCATCGCCCAGGAGCAGGCCCAGCCGGTCCAATTGGCGTTGCGTCTGTTGCCGCCGGTTCTCTACGGCGACGACCATGCCTATGGCGTGCCGTTGACAGGCTCGGGCACGGTCGAATCGACCAAGTCGATCACCCGCGATGACCTGATCCAGTTCCGCGAGACTTGGCTCCGGCCCGACAACGCGACCGTCTTCGTCGTCGGCGACACCACGCTGGAGGCCATCAAGCCGATGCTGGAAAAGGCCTTCCGCAACTGGCACGCGCCCGACAAGCCGCTGCCGAAGAAGAATGTCAGCCATGTCGCGATGCCGTCCTCGCCCCGGGTCATCCTGATCGACAAGCCCGGCGCACCGCAGTCGCTGATCATGGCGGGCGAGGTCGCGCCGCCTTCGGGCGCGGAGAACAATGTCGCGATCGACGCCATGAACGACGTGCTCGGCGGCCAGTTCACCTCGCGCATCAACATGAATCTGCGCGAGGCGAAGCACTGGAGCTACGGCGCGCAGACGCTTTTCCTGGATGCGCGCGGCCAGCGGCCCTTCATCGTCTATGCGCCGGTGCAGACCGACAAGACTGGCGACTCGCTCAAGGAATTGGTGGCCGAGGTCAACGGCGTCATCAAGGACCGGCCGGTGACCGAGAAGGAGATGACGCCGGTGATCCAGAACTCGATCCGCAAGCTTCCCGGCTCGTTCGAGCGGAGCGGCGCGGTGCTCTCGAGCCTGGAGGACTCGGCGACTTACGGCCGGCCCTATGACTACCCGGCAACCCTCGCCGCGCGTTACAATGCGCTCAAGCTCGGCGACCTGAATGCGGCCGCCAAGGAGGTCGTGCATCCCTCGGGGCTGGTCTGGCTGATCGTCGGCGACCGTGCCAAGATCGAGGACCAGGTCAAAGCCGCCGATATCGCGCCGATCGAATTCTGGACCGCGGACGGCAAGCCCCAGAGCTGATCGGACAGAAAAGAGCTGATCGAACACAAACCCGAAGGAGGAGAGATCATGAAAATCCCCGGACCCGAGCATCCCATCACCGTCGAGAAGAACCCGAAGCGGGTCGTCGTCAAGGTCAAGGGCGAGACCATCGCGGACACCACGAACGCCAAGACCCTGCGCGAGGCGAATTATCCGCCGGTGCAATACATCCCGCGCACCGATGTCGACATGATGAAGCTCGCCCGCACCACCCACACCACCGAATGCCCGTTCAAGGGCGACGCCTCCTATTATTCGATCAAGGAGCAGGACGGCGGCGAGAACGCGGTGTGGTCCTACGAGACGCCCCATGCGGCCGTCGCCGACATCAAGGAGCACCTCGCCTTCTATCCCAAGGCGGTCGATTCGATCGAAGAGGAATAGGCCCGGCGCATACGGCCCGGTTCAAGGCGTTCCAGGCGACATGTCGCGCCACATCCGACGCGCAATATTCGCTCCCGATTCCGTCGTAAATCGTGGTACGACGCTTGGCGTTGGAAACGCCCATGACCGAAGACCTGATCGCCAAGCTCGAGGAGCGCCTCGGCCCCCTGCATGCCCGCCAGCGGCTCGGGCTCGAGGACGAATACGAGCGGCAGATCTTCCATCGGGGCCGCCATATCTTCCATGTCGAGAACTGGTACTCGATGCATGGGCTGATCCGCTCGACGCTCAAGCTGTCAGGGCTCTATTGGCTCGGCCGCAGGAACACGACCAAGCTACGGCTCCTCGAAAACCGCATCCGGCTCGCCCATCTGCCGCCCGAATTCGAGGGCTATACGGTTCTCCACGTCACCGATCTCCATGTCGACACCAATGTCGCCGCCATGGACCGGATGATCGAGATGGTGAAGGATCTCGATTACGACGCCTGCGTGCTGACCGGCGACTATCGCGGCCGGACCTACGGCCCTTATGACGCGGCGCTCGACGGCATGGCGCGGATCGTGGGCCATCTCCGCCAGCCGGTCTATGGCGTTCTCGGCAACCACGATTCGATCCGCATGCTGCCTGCCCTGGAGCGCATGGGCATCCGGATGCTGATGAACGAGTCGATCGCGCTTACGCGCGGGGAGGCGAAGATTCATCTCGCGGGGATCGACGACGCCCATTTCTTCCACGCCGACGATATCGAGCTCGCCGCGTTCGGCATCCCTCACGACAATGTCTCGATCCTGTTATCCCACACGCCGGAGGTCTATCGCGGCGCCGCCTTCGCGGATTTCGACGTGATGCTGTGCGGCCATACCCATGGCGGCCAGATCTGCCTGCCGGGCGAGATCCCGATCACCCTCGATTCCACCATGCCCCGCCATCTCGGCCGCGGCGCCTGGAAGTTCCGCGACCTCACCGGCTATACCTCGGTCGGCGCCGGCACCTCGATCGTCGATGTCCGCCTGAATTGCCCGCCGGAGGTGACCCTCCACAGGTTCGAGCGCGGCTAACTCAGTACGGCCGATCGCGGACACCGAGCCAGTAGAAGATCCGCGACAGCACCAGCTCGCCGACGAAAAACGCGACGACGCCCACGACAATGTCGAGGGCGCTCAAGTCTAGATCGCCTCTGAGAGCCAGGAACGGCAGCAGGGATTCGGGGATCTGGTCGAGGCCGAGCGCCATGCCGCCGGATTCGAGTCCGAGACGGCGTTTGGTGAAGCTGGAGAAGAGATCCCCCAGCATGGCGAAGACGGCGACGATCAGCCCCGCCGTCCAAGGAAGGCCCAGGGCCGGCGCGGCGAGGGTCGTGATCGCCAGCGCGCCGACGATCCCGCGGATCGTCTTGGACGGGCCGAAGACTGGGCGTCCGTCCGGGAAGCGCAGGCCAAGATCGAGCGGCCTTGCGGTACGCTCGCTCATGACCCGCTTCAAAATCACCGGTGTCCCGTTCGCCATTGTCAGCAGAACGAGCAATTTTACGACCAGAACCAGATGCATAAAGCCAGCGACTCCCCCGACGAAGCGCCCCACTATACCGACGGATATGGCGATGTCACGCGCACCAAGCGATCATTGACACTCACGTTAGGGAATACTGTAGGACCAAGCGCCATGACCGACCGATCCACATGGACGCCCGCCGATTGGCGCAACATTCTGAGCGACGACGACCGTCAGTCGCTGGGCGATAAGGGCTATCTCCTTATCCGCGCGGCGGCGGATGCGGCCGCCATCGACGCAATGCGCGCCGCATGGGTCCGCCGCATGGCGATTCCGGATCCGAAGCGGGGCAACAACGACGGCCCGGCCGGGCTGGAGACGGAACCCGCTTTCCGTCTCTGCCTCGACCACCCCTATGTCATGAGCGCGGTCGCCCATGTGCTGGATGGAGACGTCGCTTTCGCATCGTTTCGCGGGCGGGACCCGAGCCCCGGCAGCGGCCAGCAGGGCTTCCATGTCGATGCCGCCGGCCCCGTGCCGCCGGACCGCCAGAGCCTGGCCAATGCGTTCTGGATGCTGGACGACATGGACGAATCGAACGGCGCCACCCGCCTCGTCCCCGGCACCCATCGCCTCCAGCGGATTCCGGGCAAGGCCTGGCTGCATCGCGACGCGAGGCATCCCGACGCTGTGTCGATCCGGGCGCGCGCCGGAGACACCCTCGTCTTCAGCGCGCATCTCTGGCACGCGGGCTCGAAAAACCTTTCCGGCGTACCCCGACGGATCGCCATGGCGCATTTCGCCCGTCGCGCCGTCGTCGAATTGCAGGCTCAAGCCATGGGAGAGGGCGGTCCCAGCGGCTAGCCCGGCGGCTGTGACGATATCCCGCGCGCCGCGCCGATTGACGCGGCAGCGGGCCGCGTTAAGCTCGTCGGAAACAAGAGGATGAAAGATGGATCAAGCGGTTGCCGCGGCCTGGAAGAGCGCCCCTTCGGTCGAAGGCATGATCAATTATGTCGGCGAAATGAGCGTCCGGCCGCAATTCTTCGCCCGGGACTATTCGCGCGACAATCTCGTCATCGACGCCGAGCCCATGCCGGTCCGCGACATGCGGTCCTGGCGCGATGCCGTGTCGCTCGAGAATGAAGGCTTCATGCTCACGGATCACAAAAGCGCCGTCGTGGATTTCCGCGACGAGGCGGCGGTGCGCGGGACTTATATCGACGAGGTGCGGGGACTGATCCAGGCGCTCACCGGGGCCAACCGCGTGCTGATGTCGCCCGGCGCGATCCTGCGGTTCGGCGAGCGTTCGGGCGAATACCGCAAGAGCTTCAATTCGCGCCCGGCCCGGTTCGTCCATGTCGACGTGACGCCGAACTCGGCCCCCGGCCTGTTCAAATCCGTCCTCGGGCCCGACGCCCCCTGGCCTCGACGCGTCGTCGGCTACAACGTCTGGCGCGTGATTTCCGAGCCGCCCCAGGACGTGCCGCTCGGTGTCTGCGACGTCCGAAGCATCGCGGCGCAGGACAGAGTAAGGGCCGACGCGATCTTCGATCCCGAGGAAGGCGAAGGCTTCAGCTTCGAAGCCTTCCTCTTGAAGCACAATCCGGATCACCGCTGGGCCTATTTCTCGGGCATGACCCGCGACGAGGCTCTGGTGTTCAAGAACTACGATTCCGACGCGGACCAGGGCGGCGGCGTGCCCCATGTCGCCTTCGACGATCCGACCTGCCCCGACGGCGTGGCGCCGCGGGCCAGCATCGAAGCGCGAGGCTACGCCCTCTACGAGTGACCCTGTTCAGGCTATGCGGACTTCGATCGCGGCGTCGGGCCCCGGCAGCGGCCGGATGTCCTCGATGACGAAGCCATGGGCGCCGAGAAGCACGCGCCATTCGGCCTCGGTTCGCTCGCGACCGCCCAGCGCCACCATCATGTGGAGGTCGCGCCAGATCGCCGGATGGGGTACGGGCCGATCCGGCAGCACCGCCTCGATCACGAAAAGACGGGCGTCCGACGGCATGGCCGCGTGCAGGACATCGAGCAGCCGGGCACACCTGTCGGCGTCATGGTCGTGCAGCACGTTTTTCAGGACATAGGCATCGAGGTCGGGGGGCACGGATTCGAACAGGTCGCCGGCCTCGATCCTTACGCGATTCCCTAGCCCCGCCGTCTCGAAACGATCGCGCGCCACGGCAACGGCCTCGGCCTGATCATAAAGAACACCCTGAAGATGGGGCGCCGCCTTGAGCAGCTCGGCGAGAACGGTTCCCGTGCCGCCGCCGATATCGGCGATCGTCGCAAAGCGCTCCAGCGCCAGCGCCGCCGGCAACGCCCGCACGGTTACGGATGCCATTGCTGCCATGCCGCGATGGAAGGCATCGCCGATTTCCTGATGGGCGTCGAGATATTGCCAGAAGCCGAGCCCTCCATTGGCATCGTCGAAGCATGGCGCGCCCGAGCGAAAACTTTCGCCCAGATGCTGCCAGGCGCGCCAGTTGCCGTCATGTAGCGCATAGACGACGTAATCCCGCACCGACCCCGGTGACCCGGTGCGAAGCGCATCGCCGATATCGGTATTGCGCCATCGCCCGTCTTCGCCCGCCGCAAATGCCCCGAGAAGCGCCGCCGCTCTGAGCCCGCGGGCGAGCGCATCCGCATCGAGTCCGGTCTCGGCGGCGAGCTCGGCAATACTTCTAGGCCCCTTGGCGAGTACATCGGGAAGGCCGGCCTCGGTCAATGTGGCAATCAGCTTTCCGGCGACGGCGGTCTGCACGATCTCCATGGCGCGAGCCTGGGGCGGGAGCGGTTGGGGCGGAAGCGGCTGCGAGATCATCTCATTTCTCCTTCTTTCGGCCGGCGGCGTGGCGTTCGAGATCGCCGATGATCGCGTCGAGCGCCCTCACGGTCGCCGCCGTGATCGTCGCGTCATCAAGGCGATAATGATCCTTCATCTCGAGCCAACTCTCGACGCCGATGAGCCGGAGCACGACGGCGGACATGGCCTTGGCCTCCTCCTTCGCCAAAGGGGCCACGACGGTGTGCATGGCTTTTCGCACGCCGTCCTCGCGGCGTTTTCGTGTCGCATCCCAGAAAGGCCGCAACGCCGGGGTCGTAACGACGGCACGCACGAGCGGCTCATGCTCGGCGAAGAAGCGATGGAGCCGCGGTATCGAATCCCGCAGTTCCATGATCGTTCTGGGCGTCGCGGGGCGGCCGAACCGCGCATCGACGCGATCCTGCACCGCTTCGAAGATCGCCGCCCGGTTTGGAAAATGCTTGTAGACCGTCGGCGCGGCAACGCCGGCTGTCCTCGCGATCGAGGCCACCGATATCTCGGCCGTCGAGGCGGCGAGGAGCGCAATCGTCGCATCCAGGATGCGCTCGGCCGTTCGGTCGGCTTCGGCGGAGCGACGGGAATTGTCATAGGCGCGACGCTGGCTCATAAGCGTAGTTTGCGCCCATCGCATATTATATGTCAATATTGAATATGTATATGATATAATTAAAGTGCCGTCAGCCCATGGTCTGCGACGCGCCGCAAGTAGGGGGATTAAGCGCGCGTCATGTGCTATGTTGCGCCCAGCACCGACAAGGGAGGCAGGCCATGACCGCTGCAACCGACAAGTTCGCCGGCATTCAAGACATCGTTACCTCGGTCGAGGACATGCAATCGGTGCTCGGCGAGCCGATGCCGCAGGTTCTGATCAAGGAAATCGACCATATCGACGACATCTGCCGCGACTTCATCGCAAAGTCGCCGTTCTGCGTGATCGCCTCCGCCAACCCGGGCGGCCATATCGACGTCTCGCCCAAGGGCGACCCCGTGGGCTTCGTCCGGGTGCTCGACGAGAAGCATCTCGCCATCCCCGATCGCCCCGGCAACCGCCGCGCCGACACGTTCCACAATCTGCTGCGCGACCCGCGGCTCGGGATTCTGTTCATCATCCCCGGCAAGACCGAGACCTTGAGGGTCAGCGGTGAAGCGCGCATCACCCGCGACGAGAGCCTGCGCCAGTCCATGCCGGTCAACCGCAAAGTACCCGAGCTCGCCCTCGTCGTTCATGTCGAGCGGGTCTTCATGCATTGTCCGAAATGCATGGTGCGGTCCAAGATCTGGCAGCCCGAGGAATGGCCCGATTCCACCAAGGTCGCGGGGATCGGCGAAACCATGATCCAGCATGGCAAGCTCGACATGACCCATGACGAGCTCTATGCCGAAGTCGTGCGCACGGGGACGGACCGGCTTTACTGAGCGGACCCACGACTCTTTACCGGCGCGTCGGAACCTTCGGCGGGCCTAATCGGTTTCTCCATCAAGACGCGACCCTCTGCTTTCCCGGAGATATTTCATGGATGTATTGAGCACCCAAGGTATCGATATGCCGCGGCTCGGGTTCGGCACGTTCCGCCTGACCGGCGACGACTGCCGCGAGGCCGTGGAATCGGCGCTCGAGCTCGGCTATCGCCATATCGATACCGCGGAGATGTACGACAACGAGGAGGCGGTCGGGGCGGCGATTGCGGCCTCGGGGCTCGGCCGGTCGGATCTCTTCGTGACGACCAAGGTCTGGCACGAGCATCTGGAGCCGCTCGCGCTTCGCCGCTCGCTCGATGCAAGCCTGGAGAAACTGAAGCTCGACGCGGTCGATCTCTATCTCATCCATTGGCCCGCGCCGGACATGGATATGCGGGCCACCCTCGATACGTTGACGACCCTGCGCGAGGAGGGACTCGCGCGGGCGATCGGGGTGTGCAATTTCCCGACGGACCTTTTGAAGACTGCGGTCGAGGAGATCGGCGCGCCTCTCGCCTGCAACCAGATCGAATATCACGTCTATCTCGACCAGACGCCGGTGCGCCGCTATCTCGCGGACAAAGGCATCCCGATCGTCGCCTATGCGCCGCTGGCCCACGCCACCGTCGAGGACGATCCGGTGCTTCAGAAGATCGGCCGCAAGCACGGCGCGACGCCCAGCCAGATCGCATTGGCCTGGCTCCTCGATCAAGAAGACGTCGCCGCCATCCCGAAAGCCAGGAGCCGCGCGCACCAACAGTCGAATCTCGACGCCCTCAAGATCGCGCTCGACGATGACGACCGCGGGATGATCGCGGCCTTGCCCAAGGATCGGCGTCGCATCGACCCGCCCTGGTCGCCCCGATGGGACCCGCCGGCCGCGTGATCCACGACGTCTATCCTGTGTGAAATTTGGAGCGGGCGATGAGATTCGAACTCACGACCCCAACCTTGGCAAGGTTGTGCTCTACCCCTGAGCTACGCCCGCGCTCCGTGGCCCGCCCCTGAGGTATTCGGGATCCGGGCCGAAAGACGGCGGCGATCATACGGCATAAGTTCCGCATTTCAAGAGGGCAGAACGTCCTCGCGCCGATCGCCGCGCAAGCCCCCGTTTTAATGGCACAGCCGATAAGAAAGCGTTACGGTGCCCCGATCCCGCCCACCGGAACGAGGCCCCGTTTTGTCCGAGACCGCGCCCAGATCCTCGCCACCCGCGACGGAGGCGGACCTTTTCGCCTTCCTCGACGACTTGGGCATCGAAACCCGGACCGTCCGGCACGCTGCCGTCTTCACCGTCGAGGAAGCCCGCGACGTTCGGGGCGAATTGCCGGGCGGCCATTGCAAGTCGCTCTTCCTCAAGGACAAGAAGGGCCAGCTCTGGCTTGCCGTGGTGGACGAGGACCGGCGGGTGGACATGAAGGAGCTGGCTTCGCGAATCGGCGCGGCCCGGCTCAGTTTCGGATCCGAAACGCTTTTATACGAGGTTCTCGGCATCACCCCCGGCTCGGTCACGCCGTTCGCGCTGATGAACGATGCCGAGCAGCGGGTCCGGGTGGTGCTCGACCAGGACATGCTCAAGCTCTCGCCCCTGCACTACCACCCGCTCGACAACCGGGCGACCACCGCGATCCTCCCCGACGATCTCGTCGCCTTCGTCCGCGCGACCGGCCATGAGCCGATGATCGTCGCGATCCCCGAACGTGCTGGCTGACCCGCCGGATTCCTTGTTACGGTGCGTGCGATAGCCTATGTAAGACCTATCGTCGCTTTGGCTGGCGGACGGAAGTTTCGAAACGAGGGGCGTTAGACCCATGAACGAGCCCATTATCGGCGGCGGCGGACCCGCGCCCGAATCCCTGATCAAGGATTCGACCGACCAGAATTTCATGGCCGACGTGGTCGATGAGTCCCGCGAAACGCCGGTCATCGTGGATTTCTGGGCGCCCTGGTGCGGCCCCTGCAAGCAGCTTGGCCCCATGCTCGAAAAGCTCGTCACGGCGGGCCGCGGCGCGGTCAAGCTCGTCAAGATCAATATCGACGAGAACCCGCAGGTCGCCCAGCAGCTTCGGATTCAATCGATCCCGGCGGTCTATGCCTTCAAGAACGGCCAGCCGGTCGACGCCTTCATGGGCGCGCTGCCCGAGAGCCAGGTGAAGCAGTTCATCGAGCGCCTCGCCGGCCCGGCCGGTCCCTCGCCCTTCGACCAGATCATGGAGGAAGCCGCCGAGGCCATGGCCCGGGGCGACCATCAGGCCGCCGGCCAGCTCTACGGCGCGGCGCTTCAAGAAGAGCCCGGCAATCCGGACGCCGCCGGGGGCCTCGCGCGCTGCTTCATCGCCATGGGCAATCTCGACCAGGCCGAGCAGGCCTTGGGGCTGGTCGCCAAGGAGAACGCCGAGCATGCGGCGATCGCCGGCGCGCGCTCGGCCCTGGCTCTGGCGCGCGAAACCGCCGGCGCGGGCGATGTCGGCGGGCTCCGCGCTCAGCTCGAAGCGAACCCGAAGGATCATCAGGCGCGGTTCGATCTCGCCATCGCGCTTCTCGGCTCGGGCGACCGCGAAGGCGCTCTGGACGAGCTTCTGGAGCTTCTGAAGCGCGACCGCAACTGGAACGACCAGGCCGCGCGCAAGAAACTGATCGACCTTTTCGACGCCTTCGGCCCGACCGATCCCTTGACCCAGGACGGCCGCCGGCGCATGTCCTCGATCCTGTTCGCCTGAGCCCCGAGACGGGGGGCCGCGACCCGAGAGGCTGACACGTGGGACAACGGAAACGCCCCAGGACCGATCCTGCCGCCGCCCTGGATTTGCCGAGCGTGATCCCGGTCTTTCCGCTCACGGGCGTGATCCTTTTGCCCGGCGCGGACCTGCCACTCAACATCTTCGAGCCGCGCTATCTGGCGATGACCCGCGACGCGATCGCCGGCACCCAGCTCATCGGCATGATTCAGCCCTCCGACCCCTCCGACCGATCCTTCGAACCGCCGATCTACGACACCGGCTGCCTCGGACGCCTCTCGGATTGGCGCGACACGCCGGACGGGCGGATCATGATCTCGCTGACCGGCATCTGCCGCTTCGAGGTCGAGCGCGAGCTGACCGAGCGCACCACGCCTTACCGTCAGACCGTCGTGCGCTATGACCGCTTCGTCGACGACCTCGCGCGCGAGCCCTGCTCGCCGGTCGACCGCACCGCACTCACCGAGGCCCTTAAGCGCTTCCTCGCGGTCCAGGGCGTCAAGGCCGATTGGAACGGCATCGAGGACATGCAGGCGGATATCCTGGTCAACGCGCTCGCCATGAGCGTGCCGTTCGCGCCGGGCGAAAAGCAGGCCCTGCTCGAAGCCCCCACCATCGACGACCGCGCCCGGATTCTGATCACCCTCCTCGAAATGGCCGCGGCCGACACCGGCGGCAGCGACGCGCCTCCCGTTCAGTAATACCCGTCATCCCGAAAGCCGGTTTGCCCGGCATCTCTTATGCCGCTGGCAAAGCGAGCTGTCCGGGATCCATTGTCGAGGACCTGAGCGGCGACCTGGATCCCGGCTCAAGGCCGGGATGACGATCGAGGATGATGGCCCAGCCGCTTTCGTCCTGAACGGAGGAGGGCTAGGATACGCCCGTCCGAGAGGAGATGAGCCATGGCCGCCGAGCCCGTCGAGATCGATCCCAAGCTTCTGGAAATCCTGGTCTGCCCCCTGACCAAGGGGCCGCTGCGCTACGACCGCGCGGCTCAGGAGCTGATCAGCGATAAGGCCGGGCTCGCCTATCCGATCCGCGACGGCATTCCGATCATGCTGCCGGACGAGGCGCGGACGCTGGACGCGCCGAAACCGGGGGATTAGATCGCGTGGCCGATCCCCGCCCCGTCAAGCCCTGGCCGACCGAACTGCGCCTCAAGCGCGAGGAGCGCCGTCTCGAGATCGATTTCGACGACGGCGCGGCCTTCTCGATTCCGGCCGAGCTTCTCCGCGTCGAAAGCCCGTCGGCGGAAGTGCGCGGCCATGGCGGCGAGGAGAAGACAATCGTGCCGGGCAAACGCAAAGTCGGGATCACGGCGCTTGAGCCCGCCGGCCATTATGCCGTCCGCATCCTGTTCGACGACGGCCACGATTCCGGCATCTATACCTGGGAGTATCTCTACGAGCTCGGCCTCGACCAGGACCGCCTCTTCGAGACCTATCTGAACGCGCTCGCCGCGCGAGGATTGAGCCGGGACCGCTAACCCATGGGTCGCTTGAAGGACAAGACCTGCCTCGTCACCGGCGCGGCGCGCGGCATCGGCGCCGCCATCGCCCGCGCCTTCGCCGACGAGGGTGCGGACGTTGTCGTCACGGATATCAATGTCGAGCTCGGCCGACGCACCGCCGGCGGGATCGGGGCGGCGTTCCATAAGCTCGATGTCGCACATGAAGCGGACTGGCAACGGGTGATGGGCGATATCGGAGCGATCGACGTGCTCGTCAACAATGCCGGGATCACCGGTCTCGAATCCGGCCCCCGGCCCCACGATCCCGAGCATGCCTCGCTCGAAGACTGGCATGCCGTCCATGCGGTCAATCTCGACGGCGTGTTCCTGGGCTGCAAATACGCGATTGCGTCGATGCGAAAGAGAGGGGCGGGGTCGATCGTCAACATCTCGTCGCGCTCGGGCATGGTCGGCATCCCCGGCGCCGCGGCCTATGCCTCGTCCAAGGCGGCCGTGCGCAATCACACCAAGACGGTCGCGATCTATTGCGCGGAGCAGGGCCTCAATATCCGCTGCAACTCGATCCATCCCGGCGCGATCCTCACGCCGATGTGGGAGCCGATGCTGGGCACGGGCGAGGCCCGCGAGGCGGCCCTGAAGGCCTTCTCCAAGGACACGCCCTTGAAGCGGTTCGGCCTGCCCGAGGAAGTCGCCGCGCTCGCCGTGCTCCTGGCTTCGGACGAAGCCGCCTATATGACCGGCGCCGAGCTTTCGATCGACGGCGGCCTCATGGCCGGCACCGTCGCCGCGCCCGGCCGATAGTTCGACAGCTCTTCCGTCATCCCGGACGTTAGGCGAGCCCGGCCTTCAGGCCGGTTGTGAGCCTTTCGATCCGGGATCGAGGTCAAAGGCTCAGGCTCGTGACGATGGGTCCCGGATAGCTCGGTTTGCCAAACGCATCGCAGATGCGGGCAAACCGGCTTCCGGGATGACGCCTGTGATGATCGGAGCCTGAATCTAATTCTCATCGATTGAACCGAATTCCTCCGCCCGGCCACCTTAGTTCCAAATCACCGGGCGGAGAGCGGAGATGAAGCGTTGCGCCGGGACGCCGAGCGACTTCTGGACGAATACCTCGCCGCGAGCGCCCGCGCCAGCGACGCTCGCGCCTTCGAGCGGCTGGCGGCGCGCTGGCAACCCAAGCTTCTCGGCCATGCCTGGCGGCTCACCGGCGAAGCGGATCTCGCGCGCGACGTCGTGCAGGACGCCTGGGTTCAGATCGCGCGCGGGCTCCGCCGCCTCGACGACGCGGCCGCCTTCCCGGCTTGGGCCTTTCGCATCGTCACGAGGCGCGCGGCCAAATCGATCCGCCAGCGTCAGAAGGCCCGACGTATCGCCGACGCCGTCGGCGCGCACCCGAACGATGCACCGGCGCTCGAAGCCGAGCGCAAAGCCGACGCCGCGACGGTGGCCGCCGCTCTCAAGTCCCTACCGCCGGACCAGCGGGCGGCGATGGCGCTGTTATATCTGGAGGATTTGAGCGTCGCCGAGATCGCCGTCGCGCTCCAAGCGCCGGTAGGCACGATCAAGACCCGCCTGATGCATGGACGGAAGAAGATTCGCGACGCCTTGCAAGGAGATGAATCATGAGCGACATCGACAAACTGATCGAAGACACACTGAACGCCGAGGACCGGGAATTGCTGGATCGTTACGGCGGCGAACGCGGGTTCTTCACCGAAGCCATGGGGGCGTTTCGGGGACGCCGGGGCTGGGTGTTTTCGGTGGCCACTTGCGCCAACGTCGTCTTGTTTTTCGGCGGCGCCTATCTGGCATGGCGATTCTTCCAAGTGGAGGATCTGATCATTGCGCTGAGATACGGCATGGGCGCGCTTCTTCTGTTCATCATGGCCGCGGTGATGAAGATCGGCATGGGCGTCATGATCGAGGGCAATCGTGTCGTCCGCGAGATCAAGCGGCTCGAATTGCAGGTCGCCCGCGAGCGGGCAAAGCACCCTCAATAACCGATCGCGAGGCCGTCCTTGCGCATTTCGGTCGCGCCTTCATAGACGCCGGTCTTAGGATCGCGGCGGATGGCCTGATAGCCGCCATAGACCAAGCCGTCGTCGTCGACCACGACCTTGTGGCCGATCGCGGTCAGGCGCTCGAAGGCGGTCGGCGAGATGCCGGGCTCGATATGGACGAGGCCCATCGGGTCCTGCGCCTCGCCGGTCGGCTGGTGGCCGCCTTCATGGAAGAACCGCGCGGCATCGCCCGCCGCCTGGAGGTCCATGCCGAAATCGATGATGTTGACCAGCACCTGGACATGGCCCTGGGGCTGCATCGAGCCGCCCATCAGGCCGAAGCTCATATACGGCTTGCCGTCCTTGGTGACGAAGCCCGGGATGATGGTGTGGAACGGGCGTTTTTCCGGCGCATAGACGTTCGGGCTGCCGTCCTTCAACGAGAACAGCGCGCCCCGGTTCTGCAGCATGAAGCCGAGATGATCCGGCACCAGCCCCGAGCCGAAGCCGGCGAAGTTGGACTGGATCAGCGAGACCATCATGCCGGATTTGTCGGCGACGGTCAGATAGGTCGTGTCGCCCTTGCCTTCGATTGCGGGCTCGCCGGCGGGCGGCGTGGGCATCGACGCCTTCGGTGTCGATGATCGTGAACCGCTCGCGGCCGTATGAATCCGACAGCAGCGCCTCGATCGGCGGATCGTAGAAAGTCGGATCGCCGTAGAACTTGGCGAGATCCTCATAAGCAAGCCGCTTGGCCTCGATCAGGAAATGGAGAAGCTCGGGAATCGCCCCGATCCCATCGGTTGAGCTGGACGTTCTTCAACATGCTGAGCATTTCCAGCACGGCGAAGCCCTGGCCGTTCGGCGGCAGCTCATGCACGTCGTAGCCTCGGTAATTGACCGAGCCGGGCCGGACCCATTCGCCGCGGTGGTCGTCGAGATCCTCATAGCGAAGATCGCCCTTGATGCGCTTCATATAGGCGTCGATCGCATGGGCGATCTCGCCCTTGTAGAAGGCGTCGCGGCCGTCCTTGGCGATCATCTCCAGGCTCGCCGCGAGATCGGTATTCTTGAAGATCTGTCCGGCGGCGGGGGGCTTGCCGTTGACGAGATAGGCGTGATGGGCGTTGTCGAGCTCCTCGACCAGGTTCCCGGCAGTCGCGAGCGCGGAGAAATCCGAGACCCATTGGAGCGCGATGACCGGGCTGACCGGAAATCCCGCGCGGGCCTGGGCGATGGCGGGCTTGAGCAACTCATGCATCGGCAGCTTGCCGAACTGCTCATGGAGCGCGAACCAGCCGTCGACCGCGCCCGGCACGGTCACCGAATAGCTGCCGAAAAACGGCACCAGGCCTGCCGCGCCCGCGCGCTTCTTCATGGCGGCGAGATCCCGACCCTTGGGCGAGCGGCCCGAGCCGTTATAGCCGTAGAGCCGCTCCGAGCGGGCGTCCCAAACCATCGCGAAGAGATCGCCGCCCAGCCCGCAGCTCACCGGCTCCATCACGCCGAGCGCCGCATTCGCCGCGATCGCCGCATCGACCGCCGAGCCGCCGCCTTTGAGCACGTCGATCGCGATCTGGCTCGCCAGAGGCTGGGCCGTCGCCGCCATGCCATGGCTCGCGAAGACCGGGCTCCGGGCGAATTGCGGCAAAGGCCCGCGAACCCCGCCGGGCCGCGATCCGCCGCCGATGCCGAGAATGGAAGGAGCCATGGTGATCTCCTCGGGGGTCCGGTCTAGGGCGTCAGCGGCCGGCCGGTCAGGAGCTTGGGCAGCTCGCCGACGCTGCCGCGCGCGTGTTGGATGAAAAAGCGCTTGAGGGGCGGGATTCGGTTGACCACGCCGAGGCCCAGGTCGCGGGCGAGCCGGATCGGCGGGACGTCGTTCGAGAACAGCCGGGTGAGCCCGTCGGTCACCGCGGTCAGCAGAACGTTGTCGAACCGCCGCCAGCGCTGATAGCGCTCCAGCACGGCCGCATCACCCAGATCCAGCCCAAGGCGTTTCGTTTCCGAAACGATCTCGGCCAGGGCCGCGACGTCGCGCAGGCCCATATTCAGGCCCTGCCCGGCGATGGGATGGACGCCGTGCGCCGCATCGCCGACCAGGACGAGCCGCCGGTCGATATAGCGCTCGGCCAGCGCGACGCCCAGGGGATAGGACCAGCGCGGGCCGACGCAATGAGCCTCGCCCAGATAGTCGCCGAGCCGGGCCCGCATCTCGGCGTCGAAAGCAGGCGCTTCGAGCTTCATCAGCGCGGCCGCCCGGGCGCTCGGCTCAGTCCACACGAGCGACGAGCGACGGCCGGTCATGGGCAGAACGGCGAAGGGCCCTGCCGGCAGGAAGCGCTCCTGGGCATAGCCCTTATGGTCCTTCTCATGGGCGACGGTGGTGACGATGCCGTGCTGGCCGTATGGCGCGGCATGGACCTTGATCCCGGCTGCATCCCGCATGCGCGAGCCGCGCCCATCCGCGCCGACCAGCAGGGGCGCGGCGATTTCAGTACCGTCCGTCAGGGTCACCGTGACGCCGTGAGGCGCGCGCTCTGACCGTCGCGACCTCGGCCGGCGCGCGCCGCTCGATGCGGCCAAGCGTTCCCATGAGCCCATCGAGGCCATGGCGCAAATGGCGGTTCTCGACCATGTAGCCGAAGGGCTGGTCCGAGACGCTCCTGTGGTCGAAATGAAGAAAGAGGGGCGAGCCGCCATCCGAAACCCGGATGTCGTTGATCGGCTGCGCGTCACCGCGCAACCGGTCCGCCAGCCCGATCGCCTCGAGCATGTTCCAGGCGGCAAAGGCGATCGCCGAGACCCGGCCGTCGAAACCGGCGTCAGCTGGCGCGCGGGATCGTCGCGGTCGATCACCACGGCCTTGACCCCGCCATGGTCGAGCGCCGCCGCGAGGGTCAGCCCCACCATGCCGCCGCCGACGATGATCACGTCGCTTTCGATCATGCCCTTACCTCGCCGAAATCCATCCCCCTGTCTTATCTCAGCCGCCCGCGCCGGGCCAGTTCGATATCGGTCCCGAGCGCCCGGACTCCATTAAAGTTGTAACGTTGAGTCATCGTGCTCATTCCGTGCGCAAAAAGTGATGTCTAATTTTTGTGCAGTGCCGTTTTGTTGCACAAAATTTCATCAAAAACGCCGTCTCCAAACCTTATGCGATTCCGCTCGAAACCGGATTCAACCGGCGATTCCAAGCGCTTAAGCCGCGAGCCTGATTCCGGCACGGTTCTTGTAAATGATGGCCCAAGCTCTTGAACCGTACTCCTCTCTTCAGGGGGCTGGGGACGGAAGGGCGATTTGGTTGTCACGACCACACTAAATGTGAGGGAGATAGGCATGAAACTCGTGACGGCAGTCATAAAGCCGTTCAAATTGGACGAAGTTCGCGAAGCCTTAACCACCCTTGGCATCCAGGGCATGACCGTTACAGAGGTCAAGGGCTTTGGACGGCAGGGTGGCCACACCGAGATTTATCGCGGTGCGGAATATGCCGTGAACTTCCTTCCCAAAGTCAAAGTCGACATCGCGGTGCCCGACGGGCAGGTCGACAAGGTCGTCGAGGCCGTCAAGACCGCCGCGAAAACCGGTCAGATCGGCGACGGCAAGATCTTCGTCCTCGATCTCGGCCAGGCCGTCCGTATCCGGACCGGCGAGACCGACGAAAACGCCCTTTAGGAGGAAGCAGAATGAAACACTTGAAGAGAGCCTGTATCGGTCTCGCCACCATCGGCGGGTCGATGCTCATGACCGCCGCGGCGTTCGCCGAAGACGCTCCCAAGCTGGACACCGGCGATACGGCGTGGATGCTGACCTCCACGGCGCTTGTGCTCCTGATGACGGTTCCCGGCCTCGCGCTGTTCTATGGCGGCCTCGTCCGCAAGAAGAACGTGCTGGCGACCGTCATGCAGAGCTTCGCCATCACCTGCCTTATCACGATCGTGTGGTT
Organism: uncultured Alphaproteobacteria bacterium; assembly: GCA_963732795.1. Lineage (GTDB taxonomy): Bacteria > Pseudomonadota > Alphaproteobacteria > CAVTAV01 > CAVTAV01 > CAVTAV01. The sequence goes on from CAVTAV010000006.1 coordinate 417,781, forward strand.
CGTGCTCGGCTACAGCCTCGCTTTCAAGGGCGACGGCAAATATGTCGGCGATCTGAGCGCGATCTTCCTCAAAGGCATCGGCGTCGACACTCTTTCCGGCACCATTCCGGAAAGCGTGTTCGTGATGTTCCAGATGACCTTCGCGATCATCACCCCCGCGCTGATCTTCGGCGCGGTGGCCGACCGCATGAAGTTCTCGGCGGTGCTCGTCTATGTCACAGGCTGGTCGATCCTGTGCTACTCGCCGATCTGCCACTGGGTGTGGGGCGGCGGCTTCCTCGGCAATGCCGGCGTTCTCGACTTCGCGGGCGGCACGGTCGTTCACATCAACTCCGGTGTCGCCGGCCTCGTCGCCTGCCTGATGCTCGGCAAGCGTCTCGGATACAAGTCCGAGAACATGGCGCCGCATAACCTGGTGCTGTCCGTAATCGGCGCGTCCCTGCTGTGGGTCGGCTGGTTCGGGTTCAACGCCGGTTCGGCGGTGGCTTCCAACGGCGGCGCGGGCATGGCCATGCTGGTCACCCAGATCGCCACCGGCGCCGCGGGCCTGGCCTGGATGTTCGTCGAGTGGATCGTCCACAAGAAGCCCAGCATCCTCGGCATCATCTCCGGTGCGGTCGCCGGCCTCGTCGCCATCACGCCGGCGTCCGGCTTCGTCGATCCGATGGGCGCGCTGTGGATCGGCATCGCCGCCGGCATCGTCTGCGCCTGGGCCGCGCTCTGGCTCAAGAACGTGCTCGGCTACGACGACTCGCTCGACACCTTCGCGGTCCACGGCATCGGCGGTTTCGTCGGCGCCATGCTGACTGGCGTGTTCGCCGTCGAAGCCATCGGCGGCACCAAGGGCGCGCTGGAAGGCAACATCCATCAGATCTGGCTGCAGTTCTATGGCTGTATCTTCACGATCCTCTGGACCGCGATTGTCACCTTCGTCCTGCTGAAGATCATCGACATGGTGATCGGCATTCGGGTTACCGAAGAGCAGGAGCGCGAAGGCCTCGACACCTCGCTCCACGGCGAGAGCGTGGCCTAACCGAATCTCTCGGGGCCGCCCTTGGATGGTGGGGCGGTCCCGGGGGAGCGATGCGTTCTGCCCCCCGGAACGCAACCGAGGCCCGGGAGAAATCCCGGGCCTCATTTTATTGGGGGCCGGACGCGGTTGCGCCACGCAACTTCGTGACGCCGTTTGCCGCATCCGCTTGTTCGCTTGTCCGGCGCTCTCTACAGTATTCCGCCATGCTCAACGACCGTTTCGCCGGGCTTCCGGAATATATGTTCCCGCGCTACCGCGCCCTCATCGCGGAGGTGACGCCGGCGGCCGATCTCGCGCCCATCAACATGACCTTGGGCGAGCCGCGCCATAAGGTGCCGGGCTTCATCGGCGATATCCTGAAGGCGCAAGAGGCCGAGTTCGGCAAATACCCGCCGATCCAGGGCATACCGGAATGGCAGGAGGCGGTGACGGGCTGGCTGACCCGGCGTTACGGCCTTACCTCCGGCATGATCAGCGCGGACAACGTCCTGCCGCTGGTCGGAACGCGCGAGGGCCTGTTCCTGGTGACCCTGGCGGCGACGCCGGCCGAGAAAGGCGGCCGCCGCCCGGCGGTCGTAATGCCGAACCCATTCTACCAGTGCTATCTCGCGGCGGCGCTCGCGGCCCATGCCGATCCGATCATGCTGCCGGCGACCGAGGCGACCGGCTTCCTGCCGGATTTCGCCAGCCTTTCCGAAACCGACATGGCCCGCGCCTCCGTGCTCTATCTCTGCTCGCCGGCCAATCCCCAGGGCTCCGTCGCCGATCTCGCCTTTCTCACCGACACCATCGAGCGGGTGCGCGCCCACGACGCCGTGCTGGTGATGGACGAATGCTATTCCGAGATTTACGAGCGCGACCCGCCGCCCGGCGCGCTTCAGGCCGCGGCGGCGTTGCCGAGCGATCTGGGCGATCCGTTCGCCAACGTGCTGGTGTTCCACTCGCTCTCGAAGCGCTCGAACCTCCCCGGTCTGCGCTCCGGCTTCGTTGCGGGAGACAAACGTCTCATAACGGCCTTCAAACGGCTCAGAAGCCTCGCCGGGCCGACGACGCCGATCCCGATGCTCGCGGCGGCGGCGGCGGCCTGGCGCGACGAGACCCATGTCGAGGAAAGCCGCCGGCTCTATATCCGGAAATTCGAGGCCGCCGAGGCCGCACTCAAGGGCAAGGCCGGATACCGGCGGCCCAAAGGCGGGTTCTATCTCTGGCTCGATGTCGGCGATGGGGAGGACTTCGCGAAAAGGCTCTGGCGCGAGCAGGCGGTCATGGTGTTGCCCGGCGCCTATATCGGCGAGCCCGACGCCGAGGGCTTCAATCCCGGCCGGCGGTATGTCCGGGTCGCGCTGGTCGACCCGCCGGACGTGGTGGGCGAAGCCTTGAACCGCATCGCCAAACTGCTATAAATCGCATCACGCGGTGGGGCGTAAGGAGAGACTCTTGGCTCGGTCGAGCAAGAAAACCCCTAGGCACGTCCTCGTCGCGGAGGCGACTGCCCGATTCATCAAGCGCCGCCTCGTCGAGGCCTGGGGCGCGGCGATCGCCGCTATCGGCACCGGCCTGGGCCTTGCGTTTTTCACCTATCATCCCGCCGATCCGAGCCTGAATACGTCCTCCGGTGCCGCGCCGGAGAACTTGATGGGCCTGCCGGGGGCCTATGCCGCCGATTTTCTGCTGCAGATTCTGGGCATCGGCGCGGGCGTTTTCGCCCTGGCCTTGATCGCCTGGGGCGTCAAGACGGCGCTCCATCGCGGCATCCCGCACCTGCCCCTGAACGTGCTGTGCCTGTTCGCCGCCGCCGTGCTGGTCGCGATGACGGCCGCCGTTCTGCCCCATGGCGCGTCCTGGCCGGTTGCCGCCGGCTTCGGCGGCTGGCTCGGCGCGCTCGGCGTCGCCAAGCTCGGGGCGCTCGCGGGTCTGTTCAAGCTGACGCTCGCGCCCTGGGTTCTGGGGCCGGTTCTCGCGGCGCTCGCGCTTCCGGCGCTCTATGTCGCGATCGGGCTCGACCGCTATGAATGGCAGGTGCTCGGGGCCGGCACGGCGCGCGGAATGGCCACGGCTTGGCGCGGCCTCCGGCGCATCGGCCAGATCGGCGCTCAGCCGTCCGAGCCCAGGCCCCGCCGCGAGCCGCGTCCGGCCAAGCGCCGGCCCCCGGTCCAGGAGACCGAGGTCGATATAGTCACGACTCCGGTCCGCACGCGGGTCGCCGGCGCACCGATCAAGCTCAAGACCGGCCAGCGCGCCGCCCGTGAGCGCGAGCCGCTCCTGGATCTGGAGCCCGCCACCGGCTTCAGCCTGCCGCCCTTGAACCTGCTCACCAAGCCGTCCCGGAGCGATCGGGTCGAGCAGGCCAGCGCCGATGCCTTGGAGCAGAACGCCCGGCTTCTCGAATCCGTGCTCGACGAGTTCGGGGTCAAGGGCGAGATCGTCCAGGTTCGCCCCGGCCCGGTCGTGACCTTGTACGAGCTCGAGCCCGCGCCCGGCACAAAGGCCTCCCGCGTGATCGGCCTCGCCGACGACATCGCCCGCTCGATGAGCGCGGTCTCGGCCCGCATCGCAGTCATCCCCGGCAAGACGGTGATCGGCATCGAGCTCCCCAATGCCCGGCGCGAGACCGTGTTCCTGCGCGAGCTTCTCTCGACGCCGGAATATGAGCGCTCGTCCTCGCGCCTCGCTCTTACCCTCGGCAAGGAAATCTCCGGCGCGCCGGTGATCGCGGATCTGGCCGCCATGCCCCATCTCCTGATCGCGGGCACCACCGGCTCGGGCAAGTCGGTCGCGATCAACACCATGATCCTGTCGCTTCTCGTATCGGCTGACGCCCGATCAGTGCCGCTTCATCATGATCGACCCCAAGATGCTGGAACTGTCGGTCTATGACGACATTCCGCATCTCCTGTCGCCGGTCGTGACCGAGCCGAAAAAGGCGGTGGTAGCGCTCAAATGGACCGTGCGCCAGATGGAGGACCGCTATCAGTCCATGTCCAAGCTCGGCGTGCGCAACCTCGCGGCCTATAACGCCCGGATCGCCGAGGCCGCCAAGCGCGGCGAAGTGCTGAAGCGCACCGTCCAGACCGGCTTCAACCCCGAGACCGGCCAGCCGATCTATGAGGACCAGGAGCTGGATCTGACGCCCTTGCCCTTGATCGTCGTGGTCGTGGACGAGATGGCGGATCTGATGATGATCGCGGGTAAGGAGGTCGAATCCGCGATCCAGCGCCTGAGCCAGATGGCGCGCGCCGCCGGCATTCACCTGATCATGGCGACCCAGCGCCCGTCCGTGGACGTCATCACCGGCACGATCAAGGCCAATTTCCCGACCCGGATCAGCTTCCAGGTCACGTCCAAGATCGACAGCCGCACCATTCTCGGCGAGCAGGGCGCGGAGCAGCTCCTCGGCCAAGGCGACATGCTGTATATGGCGGCGGGCGGGCGCTTGACCCGCGTTCACGGGCCCTTCGTCTCCGACGGCGAGGTCGAGCGGGTCGTGGCCGCTCTCAAGCGCCAGGCAAGCCCGGATTACATCTACGAGGTCACCGTCGACACCGAGGACGACGACATGTTCGGCGACGGCATGGGCGGCGGCTCCGGCGACGAGCTCTACGACCGCGCCGTGGCGCTGGTGGCCGCCGAGCGCAAGGCCTCCACGAGCTTCATCCAGCGCCATCTCCAGATCGGCTACAACCGCGCCGCCCGGATCATCGAGCAGATGGAGCGCCAGGGCGTGGTCAGCGCGGCCAATCATGTCGGCAAGCGCGAGGTCCTCGTGATGGACCATGGCGCGTAACTTGTTGCCGTCGTCCCCGCCTCGTTCTGTAACGTCATCCCCGCGAAAGCGGGGATGACGTCGTAGCGATGGTTTCCGTTTCTGCCCGAAGGACCCATATACGGATCATGACAGGACGATCAATCAGCCTCGCCGCGGGCCTCGCCCTTGCCGTCGGCCTTCTCGCCGCGCCGGCGGATGGCCGCGTCACGGTGCCCGCGCCCCTTACCGACCTCGCCCCGGCCCAGAAGGCCGATATCGGCTCGATCCAGGACTACCTGAACGGCGTGAAGACCATGACCGGCAAGTTCGACCAGTATGCGCCGGACGGATCGCTTACCTCCGGCGATTTCGCGCTGGCGCGGCCGGGGCGGCTGCGGTTCGATTACAATCCGCCGTCCCAGGTGCTGATCGTCGCCGACGGCTATTGGCTGACCATGGTCGATGCCTATTCCCGCCAGCTCTCGCGCTGGCCGATCAACGACACGCCTTTGGGCGTGCTGGTCAAGAAGGACATCGACCTCGATCAGGACGTCGATATCCTCGGGCTCGAGGACAAGGCGGGGGTGATCCGCTTGACGGTCGCGGACAAGAAGGAGCCCGGCAAAGGCACCATGACCATGGTCTTCACCAAGGCGCCGCTGGAGCTCCGGCAATGGCGGGTCAAGGACGCCCAGGGCCAGGTGACGACCGTCACCCTCTCCGATACGCGACAAAACGTCGCCGTCGACCCCGGACTCTTCACCTACAAGGACCCCCGCCCGGCCAAACCGTTCCGCCCCGGCATCCATAAGTGATTGAAGACAAATAGGTTTATCTTCAAGAACCGCGGCCGCTCACATTTTCGTCAGAGCGTTTGAAGAGGGTTTGAACGGGCCGAACCCAATCCCCATATAAGCTTCAAGCGGCGGTCGGCCACTCCCCCCAAAGCAAGGCACGATCCCCTGACATGCCTTGATGGCCACCGCCCGGCGCCGACCTCCCCTCTCGGCGCCAAGCGCGACAAGCGCACGGAAGCGTCCGGCCGAAAGTATCCGGCCGGACGTTTTCATTTTCAGCCATCCGGACCAATCGCCTATAGTCTGAGCCATCTCTCGACTGCAGGAGCTTTCATGGCAGGCCATTCCGCCGACATGCCGCCCCCCGACAGGCCCGACGATCCGTTCGACGACGAGGCCGAGATCGACCTCAGGGAAGATTTTCCGACCCTCGACGCGGTGCGGCGGTTTGCCCGGGTGGCGCGCGAAATTCCCTGGTTCACGCGGGTCGGGGAGCGCCTGTCGCGCCAGGACCGGCTGGTCGCTGAGGCATACCTCGAAGCGCTCGGCTTTCCCGATGCCGGCGTCGCCGAGGTCGAGGACTGGTGGGAGGCCGCGGTCGCCGCGACCAATCTCGACGTGGATACGCCCGCTTTCGAGGTCGAGGAGCAGCAGCGCGTCGCGCTCACGGCCGAGGCCCTGGAGTTGCTGGACGAGGAGCTGCTCACCTTCGCCCTCACCCATGTCGCGGGCGAAATCGCCGAGATCGTCGAGACCGCGGCGGCGGATGCGGCGCTCCGCGCGGGCTATGACGATGACGAAACGATCCGGGCCGCGGCCGGCGCGGCGATCCAGGCCGCCCACCAGGCGGCTCTGGTCCTCGCCGCGGGCGTCGAGGACGAGACCGCGGCCGCGCATAAGATTCCGCCTGTTCGAATCCGGCCGTTGGCCCCTGGGGCTCATCGGCTCCACCCTGCATATCTTCTGAGACGCCCATGACGCTGCGGATCACCACCTGGAACATCAATTCCGTGCGGCTCAGGATCGACAATGTCGCCCGGCTCACCAAGGAGATGCGCCCCGATGTCCTGTGCCTGCAGGAGATCAAGGTGCAGGAGCTCGACTTCCCGATGAAGGCGGTCAAGAAGCTCGGCTACGAGCACGCGGCCGTGGTCGGCCAGAAGGGCTATCACGGCGTCGCCATCCTCTCCCGCGTGCCGTTCGAGGCGAGCGAGCGGCTGAACTGGTGCGGCAAGGACGACGCCCGCCATGTCCGGGTGCAGACTCGAGGGCGGCATCGACCTCCATAATTTCTACGTGCCGGCCGGCGGCGATATCCCCAACCCCGAGGCGAACGACAAATTCGCCCACAAGCTCGATTTCCTCGACGCCATGGCGAAGCATTTCAAATCCGCCAGGCGCAAGGGCGCGAAATCCACCATCCTGGTCGGCGACTTGAACGTCGCGCCCTTGGAACAGGACGTCTGGTCCCACAAGCAGATGCTCAAAGTGGTGAGCCACACGCCGGTCGAGGTCGAGAAATTCGGCAAGCTGCAGGCGTCGCTCGACTGGGTCGATGTGATGCGCGGTTTCGTGCCGCCCGAGGACAAGCTCTATACCTGGTGGAGCTACCGCGCGAAGGACTGGGAAGCCTCGAATCGCGGCCGCCGCCTCGACCATATCTGGGCCACGCCCGACCTCGCGCCCAAATTCAACAAGCTCGAAATCCTCAAAGCCGCCCGCGGCTGGGACAAGGCGTCCGACCATGTCCCGGTGACGGTGACCCTGGACATATAGGACTCTCGGCTACTCCCGCGGCGTCTTGCCATACCGGTCGGTGGTCTCCTCCAGGCGGCGCGCGAGGTTCCGCATGATCTCGATGGCCATTTCGGGGGCCTCGCCGACCATCTGGTAGAAGATGTCCTTGGTGATGCGGAGCGCGTCGAGCTTGGTGATCGCGACCACGGTGGCGGTGCGCGGCACGCCGCACAGGATCGCGATCTCGCCGACGATTTCGTTCGCGCCGATCTTGGCGACCTCCCGCTTGCCGTGCCCGGATCCGATATAGACCTCGGCGATTCCCGACAGGACCACATAGGCCGCATCGCCGTGGTCGCCGGCATTGAACAGCGTCTCCTCGGCCGCGAAGCTCACCCGTTCGCTGGCGAAGGCGAGGAGCTTGAGCTTCAAAGGATCGAGGCTGCGGAACAGCGGCACTCGGGCGAGGATCTGGGTCTCGTCGTCGAGGCTTTGAACGACCTTCTTGAGCTGCGGTTCGGTCATCTCTCAGGCTCCTTTGGCCAGGCGATGGGCAGGTTGCACGTCTTGCGACCGGTCTGACGGGTCGGCGAAACTTTCGGGCGGGCCGGCGGCGGCGATATGCCCGTCCGAGAACCGCACGGTATGGTCGAAGCCGCGCGCCAGGGCGGGCTTGTGGACGCTCCAGATCAGGGTCCGGCCCGGTCGGCGCTCGCGGAAATGGGCGACGACCCGGTTTTCGCTGTCGGCATCGAGTGAGGCGGTGGCGTCGACCAGCACGAGGATAGCCGGATCCCGAAGAATGCCGCGGGCGAGAGCGAGCTTCTGGCGCTGGAGCGCGGTCAGCCGCGCGCCGCTGACGCCGACATCGAAATCGAGCCCCGCCTCGGTGACCGCCGGGACGAGACCGAGCTCGGCGACGATCTCGCCCATCAGGCAATCGGCCTGCGGCGCGGCATTGGCCGTCCCATAGAAGATCTTCCCGAACAGGATGTTGTCGGCGAGGCTCGCCGGCGCGAGATAGGCGTCCGGATCGAAGAACGCGATCTTCGGGGCCAGCTCGGGCGGCAATCCGGCGCGGAACAGCCAGCGCGCGAACAGGATCCGCCGGCGGGTATCCTCGTCGAGCACGCCGAGGCGATGGCGCGCCGGGATCAGCTTGAACGGCAGGGACAGCAGCCGCGCCTGTTCGTGAGATTCGAGTCCCGGAACGTCGCGGCGCTGGACCCGGGCCGTGAGCCCCTGGAAATAGGGCAGGTCGGCCGAGGCGATAAAGCTGAACTGCTCGAAGAACGGATGGCCGGCGCGGAAGGCCGGCGAACATCTCGACCATGGTCGAGGCGATGATATAGCCCATGTCGAGCAGCGGCTCGGTGAGCCCGGCGTCCGTCGAGCACCGTGCGGACATAGGAGTGGTCGGCGAGCCGGTCGACCGCGAAGGTTTCGTCGGTCGCGACGCCGAACAGCAGGTTTTCCGCCAGCGTGGCATTGACGTTGTAGCGGTCGGCATCGAAGCTTTCCACCGAGACCGCGGCGTCTCCTCGAGCCGCGCGCCGGAGGCGCTTGCGAGCCGCCAGCAGCGCCGAGGCGAGATCGGGCGCGCGGGCCGGATCGATCGTGCCCTTGAGGCCGAAGCGATAGACATCGTCGTCGAGCCCGACCGCGCCAAGGCCTCGAGCCCGGCGGTCGCAGGACGTCGCGGACCGTCCGCCATCCGAGCCATAGAACAGGTTATGGCCGAGCGTGCCCGGCGAAAACATGGCCGTTCGGCCCGACATAGCCGAATCGCTGCCGTGCCCGCCGGTCGTAGATCCGGCCGCGCTCCGGCGCGAGCAGCCCGGCGATCGCCATAGCGGCTTCGTCGGCGCCGCTCCCCGTGCCGCCGAGAAAGGCGATGCGCCGCCCGGCCGGAAGCGTCAGCGACACGTCGTCGAGCGCCGGACGGCCCCAGTCGTCACTGCACGGTGAGATGGCTGATCGAATCGATATCGCCGCGGTTTCGGCGGAGGCGGCCGGGCGTTCGGGGTTTCGGTCATGCCCTCGGGGTTGAACTGGGTCACGACCTGCTGATAGCGGATCCGGGCATCGGCCAGGCCCTGGTAGTAATCCAAAAGCTCGCGCCACGGCGCCGCGAGATCCTTATGCGCGGCGACGGCGGCCAGCAGCGTGCCGATATCCAGCCGCCCTCGATCACCAGATAGCCGCCGATCGAATAGAAGAAGAACGGCCCGAGATGCTGGACGAAATTGTTGATCGCCTTGATGACGAATTTGCTGCAGATAGATCGAGTAGCGGACCCGGAAAATCTCGATCGAGCCGCGCGCGGAAATCCGCCTGCTTCCCGCGCCCGCCGTGCCGTGCACCCGGATTTCCTCGACGCCCTGCACCGGTCTCGCCTGATCCGATCGGAAAGCACCGCGGATAAGCTGCACCCGCTCCTTGGCCAGCCGGTTCACCTGAGCCTGGAGTCGCGGGATGACGATGATCTGGATCGGATAGAGCGACACCGCGGCCGCCGCCATGATCGGGTTCTGCACGAACAGGAAGCGCGAGCACGACCACGAGCGTGCCTCCCTGGAACGCCGGCAGGGCGAACACGTCGCCGATGAATCCGCCCAGCGCCTCCACCTCGCCGGTGATCATCGGGATGATCTTGCCCTGGCTCATCCGGCGGAATACCGGCAGGGGAAATTTCAGGATCCGGGCATAGAGATCGGCCCGCAATCTGCCGAAGATTTTCTCGGCCGTTATGCCTTTGTACACATTGATCGCGTATTTGAATCCCTGATTGACGAACACCAGGGCCAGCAGCGCGCCGCACAGGGCCAGCAGATAGTCGCGCTGGTCGAAAGCTCAAGCCGAGCACCGAGACCGGGAAATGGGCCGTTTCCGGCGCGATCGCGCGGTTCACGATGGTCTTGGGCAGCTCGTAGAAGAGGTAGAGGAACGGGAACGAGACGAGGGCCAGGAGCCACGAGCACGATCTGCTGCCGCCAGCTCCGGCGCAGCACGTATCGATAGAGGCTCGGTTCCATGCGGGGGGCTTTCAGCCGGCTGATTTGGCGGCGCTTCGGCATGACTGGCGGTGTGAAACGGGCCTGCGTCGGGGATGCAGCGGGTCTGCCAAGCTAGCGGGTTCGGGCTGACGAATTCGTAAACGGCGGCGCGTTGAGGGGCGCTCACCGTGGCCGGGTGGTGTCGGTAGCGAGTGATTAGGGTTTTGAGGCGCTGTATGGCGCGAGTACTGATTTACAGCCATGACAGCTTCGGCCTCGGCCATATCCGGCGGTGCCTCGCGATCGCCGGCGCGCTGACCGCCGAGTTCGCCGACACGACGGTGCGAGATTCTCTCGGGCTCGCCGCTGATCGGCCGATTCGATCTCCCCGAGCGGGTCGAATGCGTCGGCCGTGCCGGGCGTGCTGAAGCAGGTGAACGGCGACTATGTCTCCCGCGATTCCGCCGAGCCCCTGGACGAGACGATCCGGGCCCGCGCGACCCTCATCCGGCAGACCGCCGAAAGTTTCGATCCCGATCTCTTCCTCGTCGACAAGGAGCCGCTCGGGATTCGGGGCGAGGTCGCGGAGACCCTGCATTTCCTGAAAGCGCGGGGCTGCCGCCTCGTGCTGGGCCTTCGCGACATTCTGGACGAGCCCGAACGTCTCGCCGCGGAATGGCGGCGCAAATCGGCCCTGGCCGCGATCGAGGTTCTCTATGACGAGATCTGGGTCTTCGGTCTCCCCGCTATCTGGGATCCGCTCGCCGGCCTCCCCCTGAGCGCGCCATGGCGCGCGGCCAAGATGCGGTTCACCGGCTATCTCGATGGCGCACATTTCCTCATAACGACGGCGGACAGGCCGCACCTGCTCGTCACGACCGGCGGCGGCGGTGACGGCATCGGGCTGGTCGATTGGGTGCTCCGCGCCTATGAGCGGAGCGGCGACACACCTGCCCCCGGCGACAATCCTTTTCGGGTCCCTTCATGCCAGCCTCGGCCCAGGCGGATTTCCAAGGCCGTGCCGCTCGCCTCGACAAAATTGAGATTCGAGTCTTCTCAGCGAATGCCGAGAGCTTCTTTGCCGACGCCACGGGCGTCGTCGCCATGGGCGGCTACAACACCTTCGCCGAAATCCTGTCCGCCGATCTTCCGGCGGTGCTGGTGCCGCGCGAGACGCCCCGCCGCGAGCAGCGAATGCGGGCCGAGCGGGCGCGAGGCCTGGGTCTGGCCCGCACGCTTTACGACGATGGCATTCAGCGCCCCGAGGCCATGGTCGCCTCGATCCGCGCGCTTGCAGATCAGGCGAGACCCTTGGCCGCCGGCATTCCCGGGCTGCTGCGCGGGCTGCCGGAGACCTGCCGCCTTGCCGCGCCCTGGCTCGAGCCGGAACGCCAAGCCCGGAGGGCACACGCATGAACGACGATATGCCGGTTCTCACGCCGCCTCCCTACGGATATGTCGCGGTGGTGCTGAAGGGCTATCCCCGGCTCTCGGAGACCTTCATCGCCCGCGAGCTTCTCGGGCTCGAAAAGCGGGGCGTGGAGCTTCGACCTTTTCTCTTCGCCGTCCCCATGACCCGGCGGTGAACGCCATCCATCGAGCGGATCTCGCGCCGGTCGCCTATCTGCCGGAATATCTCAAGGACGATCGCGGACCGGGTGCTGCCGGCGCTTGGACGCACGGTCCGGCGCTGGCCGGGCTACCGGGCGGCCGGGCGGCGTGCTTGCGCGACCTGCGTCGTGAGCCGAATGTCGACGAATACGCCGGTTCGGGCAGGCGCCGGTTCTCGCGGCCGAGCTCGGGCCCCATTGCCGGCACATCCACGCCCATTTCCTCCATGCGCCCGCCTCGGTCGCGCGCTATGCCGCGCTGATCTGCCGGCTGCCCTGGTCCGTGTCGGCCCATGCCAAGGATGTCTGGACCACGCCGGACTGGGACAAGCGCGAGAAGCTCGCCGCCTGCACCTTCGCCGCAGCCTGCACGGCCGAAGCCGAAGCCCATCTCGACGCGCTCGCGCCCAAGGGCGTCGTCCATCTTCTGCATCACGGGCTTGCCGCCGAGCATGTCGGCCCGCTCCCCGTCCGGCCCGACCGGCGGGGCGACGACGCAAGCGCGCCCGTGACGATCCTCTCGGTCGGCCGCGCCGTCGCCAAGAAAGGCTATGACGATCTCCTGCAGGCCCTGGCGCAGCTGCCCGCCGCGATCCATTGGCGCTTCGTCCATATCGGCGGCGGCGAGGAATTGGAGCGGCTCAAATCCGAAACGGCTCGGCTCGGGCTCGCCGACCGTGTCACTTGGCTCGGTCCCAAACCGCAGGAAGCCGTTACGCCCTATTACGCTTCCGCCGATCTCTTCGTGCTCGCGAGCCGGGTCACCGAGAACGGCGACCGCGACGGCATCCCCAATGTGCTGATGGAGGCCCAGGCCTCGGCTCTCGCCTGCATTGCCACGACCGCCGGGGCGATCCCCGAGCTTATCCGCGACGGCGAGACCGGAATCCTGGTGCCGCCGGGCGATCCCGCCGCACTCGCCGACGCCATGGCCGAGGCGATCGCCGATCCCGCGCGCCGCCGCATGCTCGGCCTCGAAGCCCGCGCGCTGATCCGCAGCCGGTTCCGCGCCGAGCCGGGCCTCGACACGCTCGCCGATCTCCTGGGCCGCGACCGGTCCCATTCCTCGACCCCCGCCTTTCGAAAGGCCGGCTAGCGATGCGGATCGCCTACTACGCGCCGATGAAGACGCTCGACGATCCGACACCGTCCGGCGATCGGCGCATGGCGCAGCTCTTCTTCGATGCCCTCAAATCGGCCGGCCACGAGCCCTTCATCCCGAGCACGCTGGTCACGTTCGAGCCGGCCGGAAACCGCCGCGTCCAGACCGATCTCGCGCGCCAGGGCGCGGCCATCGCCAAGCATCTAATCGCGGGATACCGCCGCGGCGACATTCCCCGGCCCGATCTGTGGTTCACCTATCACCTCTATCACAAGGCGCCGGACTGGATCGGCCCCGTGGTCGCCGAGGCGTTGCACATTCCCTATGTCGTCGCCGAGGCCTCGCTCGCCGCCAAGCGCAAGGACGGGCCCTGGGCGATCGGCTATGACGGCGCGCTTAGGGCCGCCCGCGCCGCCGACCTGATCCTCGCGATCACCGGCAATGACGAGGACGGGTCTCAAATCCGTGCTCGGGCCGGACGCCCCGGTGCATCGCTTCACGCCCTTCATCGAGCGCCATCGCCCGGCGGGCAATCGGTCGAGAAGCGCGGCCAAGGTGTCGCTCGCGCGGATCTATCCGGGGCTCAATCCGGCCATGCCGTGGCTGCTGACGGTGGCGATGATGCGCGAGGGGACCAAGGAAGCCTGCTATTCGGCTCTCGGCCGGTCCTTGAAGTCGTTGTTCGACAATCACCCGGATCGGCTCTGGCAGTTCATCGCCTGCGGCGACGGACCGGCGCGGGGCGATATCGAGGCGTCATATTGGGATCTGCCCGGCGGGCGGATCGCGCTTTTGGGCGAGGCCGACCGGGCGCTTCTCGATCTCTGCTATCAGGCGGCCGACGTCTATGTCTGGCCGGGATACGGCGAGGCCTATGGCGTGGCCTATCTCGAAGCGGCCGCCGCGGGCTTGCCCACCGTCGCCTGCGCTCATCCCGGCGTCCGGGAGGTCGTGCGCGACCGCGAGACCGGATTGCTGGTGCCGCCCGGCGAGATCGACGCCTATGCCGACGCCGTCGCCACGCTGTTGGGCGACCAGACCTTCCGCATCACCATGGGGGCCCGCGCGCACGAGTTCGGCCGTCGCGCTCCACGGCTTCGACACCGCGGTCGAGACGCTCCGGGCCATTCTGCCGGCGGACAAGCCCGTGCCCGCGCTCCGGACAGCCGCGTCATGAGCCGGGCGGTCTCGGTCCTCTTCTATGTCCAGCATCTTTTGGGATGCGGCCATGCGAAGCGCGCCGCGACCCTCGCCCGGCATCTCGTCGGACACGGCATGGACGTGACCGTGGTCACCGGCGGCGTGCCCGTGCCGGGAATCGATTTCGGCGACGCCCGGCTCGTCCAGCTCCCGCCGCTCCGCGCCGCCGATACGAATTTCTCCGCTCTCGTCGACCAAAGCGGCGCGCCCGCCTCGGATCTCATCCTCGACGCCCGCCGTGCACGGCTTCTCGGCACCTTCCGCGCCGCCGCGCCGGACGTCGTGCTGACGGAGCATTTCCCGTTCGGCCGCCGCCGGCTCCGGGGCGAGATCTGGCGCTCCTCGACGAAGCCTGCGCCCGCCGCCCCAGACCCTGGATCATGGCGTCGGTGCGCGATCTCGTCGTCCCACCCCGCGATATCGATCAATGCCTCGACTGGATCGCCCGCTATTTCGATACCGTCCTGGTCCATGGCGATCCGTCGCTCATTCCCTTCAAGGCGAGCTTTCCCGCCGCCGCGCGCATCGCCGGCAAAATCCACTACACCGGCTATGTCGCCGAGGCGGCCGAGCCGAGGGACCGTAATGAGATCCTCGTCTCATCGGGTGGCGGCACCGAGGCCGAGAGCCTGATCGAAACCGCCCGCGCCGCCCGGCTGCTTTCCAAAGCCGGTGACGCCCCCTGGCGGATTCTGGGCGGTCTCGGCGAGACGTTCCGTAACGACATGCCGTCGCTGCTGGCGGGCTGCCGGCTGTCGATCAGCCGGGCGGGATACAACACGCTTCTTGAAGCCGTCGCCGCGGGGACACGCGCCGTCGTGGTCCCGTTCGAGACCGAGCGCGAGACCGAGCAGGCGCTGCGCGCCGTGCGATTTGCCGAGGTCGGGTTGTGTGCCGTCGTCCGGCAGAGCGAGCTCACCCCCGCGCGGCTTGCCGAGGCCATCGATTCGGCCCTGACCATGCCGCCACCCGATCGTCACGCCATCGATCTGGACGGCGGCAACGCGACCGCTCGATTCATCGCCGACTGGGCCGGCGCACCGGCGGCGCTGAGGGCGTGATGGCGGCGGCATGGAACAAGCTCGACACGGCGCTCAAGGCCGCGCGCCAGGCGGGACGGCCGGCGCGGTTGTGGTGGCGCGACGACGATGCCGAGATGGTCTCTTCGGCGCTCGAGAGACTCGCGGACCGGGCGGAGCGCCATCGGATACCGCTCTCGCTCGCCGTCATTCCGGCCGGCGCCTCTAAGGATCTGCGCGAGCTTTTCGCGCGCGGCGGCGATTGGGCGGCCCTGGTTCACGGCTTTGCCCATAAGAATTACGCGCCCCCGGGCGAAAAGCGCGCCGAGTTCGGACATCATCGCGCCGTCTCCCGCATGCGGGACGAGCTTTGCATGGGGCTCGACCGCCTCGGCGCGCTGCTGCCCGGCCATGCCCGAGCCGTCCTGGTGCCGCCCTGGAACCGGATCGCGCCGGAGCTTCTGCCCGTCCTGCCGGAGATCGGTTTCGAGGCGCTCTCGACCTTCGGCGACGTGCCTCGCCGGCCGGCGATCCCGACCCTCAACTGCCATCTCGACATCATCAATTGGCGCAGCCGCCGCTTCGCCGGCGCCGTCTCGCTGATCGACAAGCTGGTCTCGCTCCTTGAGCTTCAGCGCCAAACCGGCGCGCCCGACCCGATCGGGCTCCTCACCCATCACCGCCAGCACGACCGCGCCGCCGAGCTCTTTCTCGACAAGCTCGCGGCACGGCTTGCGGCGCACGGCGCGCGCTGGCTCAGTCTCGAGGAAGCGTTGACGCCGTCTCGGAGCCCGGCGCGATTCGAAGCCAGAGGCTCGACTCATGGGCGCCTTCGGGCATCGGCAACCGCCTGATCACGCTGGACGTCAGAATTTCGCTCATCCAGCGCGACACGTAATGGCTTGAAAACACGCATTCGAACCGTCCCGACGCGAGCAGGGGCCCGAGCGCCTGCTGCTCGGAATAGCCCCGCCAGCCCCAGTCCGGCGGATAGGAATCGGGCAGAAAGATATCGTGGAAATGGACGAGGGTGCCGGCGGAAAGCCGCGGCAGGATCTCGTCCAGAACGAACGCCACGTCGCTCCCCGGCGCGTGACGGTGGCTCGAATCGATCACCAGCATGTCGCCCGATTCGAGCGCGCTGAATCGATCGACAGGCACCTCCTGGACCCTGACCTTCAAATGCTCGACCGGCAGCACGTCGGGGGATCGCTTCGGGGCCGGATCGATGGTCGTGATGGCGGTCTCCAGCCCTTCGTCGGATGCTCCCCGGACGAGGAAGCGGGTCGAATGTCCCGCGCCGACCTCGATGATCCGCTTAGGTTTCAGCGCACGCACCAGCACATAGGCAAGCGCCCCGTCGAGCCGAGGAAACCAGTCCTGGTTCCAGCGCGGCGCGGGCGGCGGGGCATGGCCGATCTTGAGGAGATCCGCGCGGTAATGCTCGACGATCTCCATCACGTGGCGGAACGACGGCCGGTGCTTCTCGA
Organism: uncultured Alphaproteobacteria bacterium; assembly: GCA_963732795.1. Lineage (GTDB taxonomy): Bacteria > Pseudomonadota > Alphaproteobacteria > CAVTAV01 > CAVTAV01 > CAVTAV01. The sequence continues at coordinate 434,510 of CAVTAV010000006.1, forward strand.
AGAACTCGATCACAGGGTCAGCACCATCCCGTCACGGGCGACGACCGAGCCGGGCCGCGCGTCGGCAACCGCGCGGGCGACCGCATCCATCGCCGCGTCGTCCGCCTCGGGGTCGTGATGAAAGACGACGAAGGTCGCGACGCCCGCAGCCTCCGCCAGCCGCACGCCCTCCTGCCAGGTCGAATGGCCCCAGCCCACCTTGGGCGCGAAGCGTTCGTCGGAGAAAGTGCTGTCATAGATGAAGAGATCGGCGCCGGAGATCAGATCGAGGATCGTGCGATCAAGCTTGCCGGGCACATGCTCGGTATCGGTGACATAGGCGATCGACCGGCCTTCGAAATCGACCCGGTAGCCCGTTGCCCGGTCGGGATGGCGCAGCGGTGCGGTTCTAAGCGCGACGCCGGGCGTCGGCTCCAGGGTTTCGCCCGCACCGAAGATCCGGATATCGAACCCGACCCGCATATCCTTCAAGCGCAGCGGAAAGATCGGCGGCCCCATCAGGGTTTCGAGCACGCGCTGCACCGCCTCCTCATTCGCCAAATGCCCGGCCCAGAGCCGGCACACACTGCCGCGCGGCCGGTGCATGGCGAAATAGGACAACCCGCAAACATGGTCGAGATGGGTGTGGGTGAGGAAGAGATCGAAATCCTCGGGCGTACCGTCATGGGGATTCGCCCGCGCGAAGGCCTGCAACCCGGTCCCCGCATCGAACAGCAGGCGCGCCTCGCCGCATTTCACTTCAAGACATGAGGTATTGCCGCCATAGATCACGGTGTCGCGGCCGGAAACGGGCGTCGAGCCGCGGGTGCCCCAGAACGTGACCGAAAAGGCCCGCGCGTCGCTCACGGCAGGAGGCGGTAGCCGCCCTTGTCGGTCACCAACAGGCTCGCCCTGGCCGGGTCCTTTTCGATCTTCTGACGCAGCCGGTAGATATGGGTTTCGAGCGTATGGGTGGTGACCGCCGAGTTATAACCCCAGACCTCGTTCAGCAGCACGTCGCGGCTGACCGGGTCCTTGCCGGCGCGATAGAGATAGCGAAGGATCGCGGTCTCCTTCTCGGTCAGGCGGATCTTGGCGTCGGAATCCGAATCGACCAGCAGCTTGAGGCCGGGCTGGAAGGTGTAGCGCCCGACCGTGAAGACGGCGTCCTCGCTCTGCTCGTGCTGGCGGAGCTGGGCCCGGATGCGCGCCAAGAGCACGTTGAAGCGGAACGGCTTGGCGACATAATCGTTGGCGCCGGCCTCCAGCCCCAGGATCTCGTCGGAATCGGAATCGGACGCCGTCAGCATGATCACCGGCATCGCCGCGCCCTGACGGCGCATCTGGCGGCAGACCTCGCGGCCGTCCGTGTCCGGGAGGCCGACATCGAGAATCACGATGTCGATATGGCCTTGCCTGACCGCGGCCAGCGCCTCCTGGCCCGTGCCGACGACACTCGCCGCGAACTCGTCGTGGAGCACCAGCTGGTCGGCCAGCGTCTGGGTGAGCGTCGTATCATCGTCGACGAGCAGGATGTGCTTTTTCGAGGCCATATGGTCCCTTACGGATGAGCGTCGGTGGCTTCGGCACGCTACTATACCCGGAATCATATGGTTTTCAGCAGTCATCGCGCTATGATCCCGCGCGCATGGACAGCAACCTACCGTCGGAGCCGATCGAAGCCCGCGCCGCCCGGCGCTTCCGGACGGCCATTGCCGCGCTTCGCCGAGGCGCACCGGTCCTTGTGACGGGCGCCGCAGGCGTGGAGATCGTCCTTGCGGCCGAGCTCGCGACCGACGATCTCCTGGCCCTGACCCGGCAATGGGCCAGCGCCGCACCGGGCCTCCTCATCACCGCGAATCGGGCCGCGATCCTCCATGTCCTGCCGACCGGCGAGGACGTGATCCTGCTGCCGCTCGACGATCATTACGACGCCGCAATGATCCGCGCTCTGATTGATCCGACCCATGATCTCGACGGCACGATGCGCGGACCCTTGAAGCGCTCCAAAGCGGCAGTGACGACGCCAAGCCGGGCGGCGATGGAGCTGGTCAAGGCGGCGCTCCTCCTGCCGGCCATCGTGGCCGCACCCGTTGCGGCGGACGAGGCCTGGGCCGAGGCGCGGGGCATTTCCGTCGTGTCCGTCGAGGAGATCGCTCTCATGGCCGAGGCCGGCGCGCCGCCGGTTCTCGATCGGGTCGTCGCCGCCAATGTGCCGCTCGAAGGGGCCGAGGCCTCGCGCATCGTCGCCTTCCGCCCCGGGGACGGCGGGCCGGAGCATCTCGCCATCGTCATCGGACAGCCGACAGCCGACGCGCCGGTGCTGGTGCGGCTTCATTCGGAATGCCTGACCGGCGATCTTCTGGGCTCGCTCAAATGCGATTGCGGGGCGCAGCTCAAAGGCGCGATCCACACCATCGCCGAGGCGGGCTCGGGCGTCGTGCTCTATCTCGCCCAGGAAGGCCGCGGCATCGGCCTCGTCAACAAGCTCCGCGCCTATCGCCTGCAGGAACAGGGCTTCGACACGATCGAGGCGAACGAGCGGCTCGGCTTCAAAGGCGACGAGCGCGGCTTCCGGGTCGCCGCCGAGATGCTGAAGGCATTGGGCTTTACGACCATCCGGCTGCTGACCAACAATCCGGACAAGGTCGCGGCCTTGGAAGCGGAGGGGATCACCGTCGCCGAGCGCGTGCCGCATGCCTTCCCGCCCAACAACCACAACGAATCCTATCTCGCGACCAAGAAGAAGCGCAGCGGGCACTATTTATGACCCCGCGCATGGTCGTGCATGGTGACGGCCGGCTGATCTGGCGCGCCAAGACCTATCATGCCGCCCTCGGCGCCGCGGGGATCGCCCGCGACAAGCGGGAGGGCGACAAGGCGACGCCGGTCGGCATCTTTCCCCTGCGCCGCGTGCTCTACCGCCCCGATCGCCTCGACCCGCCTCGGACGCGCTCCCCGTCTCGCCCCTCCGCCCCGAGGACGGCTGGTGCGACGACCCGGCAGACGCGCAGTACAACCGGCCGGTAACACGGCCTTATCCCGCAAGCAGCGAAACCTTGTGGCGGCAAGACGAGGTCTACGACGTGATCGTCGTTCTCGGCCACAATGACGACCCTGTCGTTCCCGGCGCAGGCAGCGCTATTTTCCTCCATGTCGCCCGCGCCGATTTCGCACCGACCGAAGGCTGCGTGGCGCTGGCCAAAGCGGATCTGCTGGAGATTCTCGCGGATTGCGGGCCCGACGTCGAAATCGAAATCCAGGCGACTAGCGCCTAGGCCGCCGTCTCCCGTGCCCCGAAGATTGCGCTACCGACCCGGACATGGGTCGCGCCCAGGCGTACCGCGGTTTCGAAATCGCCGGACATCCCCATGCTGAGGCCCGTAAGGCCGTTGCGGGCGGCGATCTTGGCGAGCAGGGCGAAATGGAGGGCCGGCTCCTCGTCGACCGGCGGAATGCACATGAGGCCCATGACATCGAGGCCGTGCTTGTCCCGACACGCCGCGATAAAACGATCCGCCTCGCCGGGCGTCACGCCGGCTTTCTGGGGCTCCTCGCCGGTATTGACCTGGATGAAATAGCAGCGGCGCAGCCCCGTCTTCGCCTGTTCGGCGGCGAGCGCCCGCGCCAGCTTCTCGCGATCGACGGTCTGGATCACATCGAACAAGGCCATCGCCTGGGCGACCTTGTTGGTCTGCAAGGGTCCGATCAGATGGAGCTCGATATCGGGGTGGGCCGCCCGCAGGTCGGGCCATTTCGCCGCGGCTTCCTGGACCCGGTTCTCGCCGAACACGCGGTGACCGGCCTCGAGCGCAGGGCGGATGCGGGCGGCGTCATGAGTTCTTGGTGACGGCAACCAGCGTGACCGCCCCTTCCGGCCGGCCGGCCGCGCGCTCGGCGTCATGGATCCGCGCCTTGATCGCGGCCAGATTGGCGGTAACATCCGCCGGGCTCTCGATAGCCTCCGTCATGTATGCCCCACCGGCATGGAGAATCCCCTGACCGCCCTCCGGACCCTAGCAAAGCAAGCGCTCAAGCTCAATCGCACCGCCCGGCTCCGGCGCGGCCGCGACGGCCGGATTCTGCCCCCGCTCGTCATGATTACGGATACGGAACGACAGCGTGAACCTCTAGCCCCTCTCGGCCTTTTGCCGCCGCGATCCATGGTAATCCTGCGCGACTACGACCATCCCGACCGGGCGCGGCTCGCCCAGGATCTGGCCCGCGCGTGCCGACGGCTCGGCCTCTTGTTCCTGGTCGCCGGATCGCCCGAGCTTGCCGCCCGGGTCCGTGCCGACGGCATCCATCTGCCGGAGCGTCTTGCCCATCGCGCCCGGGATGCCCGGCGGCGGCATGAGCACTGGCTCATCACGGTCGCGGCCCATGGGGCGTCGGCGATCCGGCGGGCGCGCGATGTCGGAGCCGATGCCGTGCTGTTGGGCCCGGTCTTTCCGACTCGAAGCCATCCGGGCGCCCGGACCCTCGGGCCATCACGCTTTGCCGCTCTCGTTACCCGGGCCGAATTGCCGGTCTATGCGCTTGGGGGAATTTCGGCCGAAACGGCCCGACATCTCGCGCTCTCGGGCGCGGTCGGCCTTGCCGCCATCGATGCGTTTAGAATTTGACGTTGCCGCCGAGGAAGACGACGCCTTCATCGCTCTGCTGCTGGTCGACCGTCACGCTGCTATAGCTGAAATACTGCAGACCGCCGCCGAAGCTGATGCCCGGCCGCAGCCGATAGGCCGCGCCGAACTCGAAGGCGTAGATACGGTTGTCCGGATTGATCCGGAACAGCAGTCCGCGGCCGGCTTGGCCGGTCGAGCTCGTGAACTGCAGATTGGTCGAGAACGCGCCCCGGCGATAATTCAAGCCGACGTCGTAGGCGGTCTGGACACCGAGAAGATTGGCTTCGTCGCGCTGCACCGACGCACCTAGGGACAGGCCGGAATAGCCGACATTGACGCCGAGATTGTAAATCTTCCGGCCGCTGCCGATGAGCGGCGCGTTGAGGAACGCGCCCGCCAGGCCGGTCGACACTCTGCTCGTCAGGAGCGAGGAGGACACGCCGATTTCGAAGCCCTTGCCGGTCAACGGCCGGCTGCCGTCCGACAGGTAGGAAATGCCGAAATGCACCGAAGCGTAGCGCGGGGTGAACGACCACATCGAGCCGCTGTTCATGCCGGCCGCCAGCGAGCTGCCGACGCCGACGCCGCCGACCGAAAGACCGCTCAGAGCGGAGCTGCGGGTCGCAAGCGACAAGGCCGGGGCCGACGGGTCCGCGGTGCCGGCGGCCTTGGGGAGCCGGCTGCTCAAATCGCTCGCCTCGATGGAATCGGAGCCGCTTTCGAGATAGACGAAGGCGCCGTCGCCCTTCGCCGCCGAGGCGGGATCATCGAGGGGGATTTCGACGCCGATCTTGGCCGAGCCGTTCGCCGCCCGGCTCGCGGTCACCTTGACGGCCGATTTGGCTTGCGTCGGCACTGGAGCGGGGCTCGGCGCGGGCGTCTCGGCGGCCTTATCCTCGTGGTGGCTCGAAAAGATGTCGAACATGCGGAGGAGGCCGGCAAATCCCTTGCCGTCGTTATTGGACGACGCGGAGGCCGCAAGCGCCGGCGTGGCGGCGAACGCCGCCAATGCGCCAACGGCGCAGCCGATCCGAAGCGCTGATTTCAGACTCTCCCGCATCGTTGTTTCCGTCCCTATCCTCCCCAAGCTACGGACCCGATTTACGGGCTGGCGAGGAGCCTTTTTGGCGTGTTCTTAGTACACTCCACCGCGCGGCACAAATCAAGGGTTTGCTTTAAATTTTCGGGCGTAGCGGCCTATTTGCAACGACCATTACGAGATCTGGTGACAGTTCGATGACAATCAAGACCGGCGGCCTGTGGAAACGCCTGTTTCGCGCCGCTTCGGGACAGCGTAGGATCGCGAATCAGCCGAGGAAGATTGTTGTTCTTTGCCCTTCGGGCCGCTAAAAGGGCTGTTCTTCGGGGAATTTGTCGCGTGGGCCGGCTTGTCCGGCCGAATCGGAGCGTATCGGCGATGACGGGAAAAGGCTTCAGGCCGCATGTTTTAAGACTGGCGCTGGCGGGTTTTTGCTGCGCGACGGTGCTCGCCGGCTGCGCCCATCACTCGGACCAGCAGGACGCGGATCCCTTCGGCACCCGGTTCTTCGCCCCGACCGAGAAATCCGGTCCCGCCGCGCGGGTGAACGGGCTGCTCTGGCGCGCCAGCCTCGAGACCCTCAATTTCATGCCGATCGAGAAGGCGGACCCGGTCGCCGGGCTCATCACCTCCGACTGGTATTCCGCGCCGGAAGTGCCGAACGAGCGGGTCAAGGTCGAGGTCATCATCCTCGGCCGCGCGCTCCGCGCCGATACGCTGCGGGTCACGGTGTTCCGCCAGGTCAAGGGTTCGGGCGGCGCTTGGGTCGAAGCCGATACCCAGCCCGGCACCGCCGACAAGATCGAGGACGCCATCCTGACCATGGCCCGACAGATCCGGCTCCGCGAGGTCGACAACGGCTGAAAAGCTGCGGCGACGACCGGTCCATCTTCTTGAGAACAGTCACGACGCCACCAGCGGGAACAGATCGCAGGATCGATGTCCGAGGAAGCGACACAAGACAAGGATAAGCCGGAGTCGGCGGGGTCGGGCGCGCGGTACAACGCCCAGACGGTCGAACGCAAATGGCAGAAGATCTGGGCCGAGCGGGACACCTTTCGCACCAAGGACGACCCTGCCAAGCCCAAATATTACGTCCTCGAAATGTTCCCCTATCCCTCTGGCCGCATCCATATGGGGCATGTGCGGAACTATACGCTGGGCGATCTCGTCGCCCGCTATAAGCGGGCCTGCGGGTACGACGTGCTCTATCCGATGGGCTGGGACGCCTTCGGCACCCCGGCGGAGAACGCGGCGATCGAGCGCGGCATCCATCCGGCAAGCTGGACCAAGCAGAACATCGAGGCGATGAAGGCGCCCTTGAAGCGCCTCGGCTTCTCCTATGACTGGAGCCGGGAGATCGCGACCTGCGATCCCGACTATTACCGCCACGAACAGAAGATGTTCCTGGATTTCTACGCCCATGACCTCGCCTATCGGCGCAAGAGCTGGGTCAATTGGGACCCGGTCGACCAAACCGTTCTGTCGAACGAGCAGGTGATCGACGGCCGCGGCTGGCGCTCCGGCGCGCTGATCGAGCGGCGCGAGCTTACCCAATGGTTCCTGCGCATCACCAAATTCGCTGCCGAGTTGGAGGCCGATCTCGAAACCCTGACCGGCTGGCCGGAGCGGGTTAGGACCATGCAGCAGCGCTGGATCGGTCGATCCGAGGGCTTGCGGATGCGCTTCGCGCTCTCCGGCAAGCTGCCCGAGGGGACCGGATCCGAGCTGGAGGTCTACACGACCCGGCCGGACACGATCTTCGGTGCGAGCTTCTGCGCGATCTCGGCCGATCATCCGCTCGCCGAGGCGCTGTCGGCCAAGAATGCCGGGTTGAGGAATTTCATCAAGGAATGCCGGCGCTTAGGCACCAGCGAAGAGGCGATCGAGCGGGCCGAGAAGAAGGGCTTCGACACCGGCCTCGTCGCGGCGCACCCCTTCGTCGAGGGCCGGACCCTGCCGGTCTATGTCGCGAATTTCGTGCTCATGGAATACGGCACCGGCGCGATTTTCGGCTGCCCGGCCCATGACCAGCGCGACCTCGATTTCGCCCGCAAATATAGGCTGCCGGTGCGCCCCGTGGTGATTCCGACGGACAAGGATCCGGCGAGCTTCGAGGTCGGCGACGAGGCCTATACCGGGCCCGGCCGCTTGGCCAATTCGGATTTCCTCGATGGCCTCTCCGTCGAGGACGCCAAAAGGACGATCGCCGAACGCATGGAATCCGCCGGCCGGGGCAGCCGCACCGTCAACTACCGTCTCCGCGATTGGGGCATTTCCCGCCAGCGCTATTGGGGCTGCCCGATCCCGGTCATCCATTGCGACAAATGCGGCCTCGTTCCGGTCCCCGAGCAGGACCTTCCGGTCGTGCTTCCCAATGACGTGAGTTTCACCGGGGCCGGCAACCCGCTGGATGCGCACCCGACCTGGAAGCATGTCGATTGCCCGAGCTGCGGCGGCAGGGCCCGGCGCGAGACCGACACCATGGACACCTTCGTCGACTCGTCCTGGTATTTCGCGCGCTATTGCTCACCGAAATCTACCCAAGCCTTCGACCGCGCCGCCGTCGACCGCTGGCTGCCGGTCGACCAATATGTCGGCGGCGTTGAGCATGCGATCCTGCATCTCCTCTATTCCCGCTTTTTCACCCGCGCCCTCAAGGAATGCGGCTATCTCGGGATTTCGGAGCCGTTCAAGGGCCTGTTCACCCAGGGTATGGTCTGCCACGAGACCTACAAGTCGGAAGACGGCAAATGGCTCTCGCCCGAGGACGTGACGAAGGGCGCGATTGCCGGCGAGATGGTGACGGCGGTCGGCCACCGGCCGGTCACGGTGGGCCGCTCCGAAAAGATGAGCAAGTCGAAGAAGAACACCATCGACCCGAGCCTCATCCTGGATCATTACGGCTGCGACACGACCCGCTGGTTCATGCTCTCCGACAGCCCGCCCGACCGCGACATGGACTGGAGCGAGGCCGGCATCGAAGGCGCCTGGCGGCATGTCCAGAGGGTCTTCCGGCTGGTCTCGGACGGCATCGCCCGCGCCGCGCCAAAGGACACGGCCCCACCGACCGAGATCTCCGACGAGGCGCTGAAGTTGCGCCGCGCAACCCATCAGACCATCGCGGCCGTGACCCAGGACATCGACCGGTTTCATTTCAACCGCGCGGTTGCCCGGCTCTATGAGCTGACCAATACCATTTCCGGCTTCGATCCGGCGGGGGCGGGCGGAGCTTTCGTCTATCGCGAAGCGCTCGAAGCGCTGGTCCGGCTGATGGCGCCGATGGCACCCCATCTGGCGGAGGAATTGTGGTCCGCGCTCGGCCATGAGACACTGCTCGCCGAGACACCCTGGCCGGCCGCCGACGAGGCCCTGACCCGCGAGGACAAGGTCACCATCGCGGTCCAGGTCATGGGCAAGCTGCGCGGCACGTTCGATGCCGAGAAGGATGCCGAGCAGACGGCGCTTGAGGCCCGGGCGCTGGACCTCGACGGCGTCAAGCGGGCGATCGACGGCAAATCGGTAAGGAAGGTGATCGTCGTGCCGAATCGGATCGTCAATATCGTGGTCGGCCCGTGAGGCGGGCGGCCCTTCTTGTCGCACTGATCCTGCCGGTTCTCGCCGGCTGCGGGTTCCAGCCGCTTTACGGCTCCCATGGCGGCACCCGCAATCTTCCGGCGGACTTGGCGCGGGTCGAGATCGGCCCGATCCCCGACCGGCTCGGCCAGCAGGTCCGCAACAATCTCCTCGACCAGATCAATCCCGGCGGCGAGCCCGGCGCGCCGGACTATCGCCTCGAGGTCAAGCTCGATCTTAATCGCCAGGATCTCGGCTACCGCAAGGACGAATCGATCACCCGGGTCAATCTCCGGCTCGTCGCGAGCTATACCCTGAGGGATGCCAGCGACAAGGTCGTCCTGGCGGGGGCGGGCCGGTCGATCGCGAGCTTCGACGTGGTGCAGAAGGACTTCTCGACCCTGACCGCCGAACGCGACGGCGAGCAACGCATGGCGGAGGACGTCGCCAACCAGATCGTCATGGAGCTTGCCGCCCATTTCGAGGAAACCGGCGCCCGCTACGCCAAGACGTCGGGCGAGTGAGGCCGGGGCGTGAAGCTCAAGCCGGCCCAGATTGCCGCGTTCCTGAAAGCGCCCACCGAAGCCGCCCCCGCTGCGCTGATCTACGGCCCCGACGAAGGCCTCGTCCGCGAGCGGTCGACGGCGCTCGCCAAGGCGGTCGTGCCCGATATCAAGGATCCGTTCCTCGTCGCGAACCTGGAGCCCGCGGAAATCCGTGAGGATCCGGCGCGGCTTGGGGATGAAGCCGCGGCGCTTTCCATGATCGGCGGCAAGCGGGTGATTCTGGTCGCCGGCGCGACGGATGCCATCGGCGGGCCGGTCGGCACGTTTCTGGAGGAAGCGCGAGGTCGCAAAGTCCGCTCCCGTCTCCCTCGTCATCATCAGCGCCGGCGATCTTGGGCCCCCGATCCTCCCTGCGCCGCGCCTTCGAGAGCTCGGCGACCGCCCCGGCCATCCCCTGCTACGCCGACGAAGCCGGGAGCCTCGAATCGCTGATCCTCGACGAGCTGGCATGCCGCGGGCCTCGCGGCCGAGCCGGATGCGCTGGATTTCCTGATCGGCCATCTCGGCGCCGACCGCCAGGTCTCGCGCCGCGAGATCGAAAAGCTGGTGCTTTATATGGGGGAGGATGACGGGCGACTCGACCGGCGAGCACCGACCGGTGACGCTCGACGACGTAAAGGCCTGTATCGGCGACGTGGCCGCGCTCGCCTTCGACGATGTGGTACGGGCCGTCGCCGAGGGCGACGTCACGGCGCTCGACAAGGATCTCGCCCGGCTGTTCGAGGAAGGCGAGCAGCCGGTCGATGGTGCTCCGCGCCCTCGCCCGCCACTTCCAGCGGCTCCACCGCGCCTCGGGCCTGGTTGCCAGGGGCGAGTCGCCGGGTCAGGCGATCGCGGCGCTCCGGCCCCCGGTCTTTTTTAAGGAGCGGCCCAATTTCGAGCGCCAGCTCCGCCGCTGGCCCGCCGTCAAGCTCGGCCACGCGCTCGAACGGCTCGTCCGGGCGGAAGTGATGTGCAAGACCACGGGCCTTCCCGCCGAGGCGATCTGCGCGCGCGAATGCCTGGCGCTCGCGGCGGCGGCAAGGGCGTCGCGCTGACAGCCATACACCGTCATCCCGGCTTTGAGCCGGGATCCAGGTCAGATGCTCAGGCCTTTGACAATGGATCCCGGAAAGCTAGATTTGCCAACAAAATCAAGGACTTCTGGCACACCGGCTTGCGGGATGAGCGGAGGAAGAGCTATTCCTCCTCGCCGCTTTCGTGGCAGAGCCGACGGCAGACCTCGTCGAGCTGGTCGAGGGTCTTGTAGTCGATCTCGACCTTGCCGCCCTTGCTCCCCTTGTCGGTGATGCTGACCTTGAGGCCCAGAGCCGACGAGAGGTCGTGCTCGAGCTCGACCGTGTTCACATCCTTGACCGGCTTCGGCTTCTTGACCGGCGTCGATTCCGCCTTCTGGAGAAGCTTTTCGGTCTGCCGGACATTGAGGCCCTTGGCATAGACTTCCTTGGCGATCGCGGCCGGATCATGGGCCGTCACCAGCGCGCGCGCATGGCCCATCGTAAGCTTGCCGTCGGCAACCATGTCCTGGACGACCTGCGGCAGGTCCAACAGCCGCATCAGGTTGGCGACATGGCTGCGGCTTTTGCCGACCGCTTCCGAAAGCTGGTCCTGGGTATAGCCGAATTCCTTCTGCAGCCGGCGATAGGCCAGCGCCTCTTCGATCGCGTTCAGATTTTCGCGCTGGATATTCTCGATCAGCGCGACTTCGAGGGTTTCCGAATCCGTGAGATTCCGGATGATGACCGGGACCTCGTGGAGCTGGGCCGCCTGGGCCGCGCGCCAGCGGCGCTCGCCCGCGATGATCTCATAGGCGTTTTCCTCGCCCGCGACCGGGCGCACCAGGATCGGCTGCAGGATGCCCTGCTCGCGGATCGACGCCGCCAGATCATCGATCGTTTCGGTGTCGAAATAGGTCCGCGGCTGATAGCGGTTGGGCCGCAGAAACTCGATCGGCACCGCGCTTTCGGGGCCGCCGCCGGTTGCGCCGCCACCCGAGTGGACCGGCTCGGAGGCTTCGTCGCCCAACAGGGCCGATAATCCCCGGCCGAGACCAAGGGGCCGCCGGGATTTCGTGTCTACCATATCGATACTCATCAGGCTGCGTGGGGTCGGTTTTCGCGGCGAATGATTTCGCCCGCTAGTTTGATATAGGCCTGGCTGCCGGCACATCGATAGTCATAGAGCAAAGCCGGCTTGCCGTGGGACGGCGCTTCGGAGATGCGGACATTGCGTGGAATGACCGTGTTGTAGACCTTGTCGCCGAGATAGCCGCGGACATCCGCCGCGACCTGATCCGATAACCGGTTGCGGACATCGAACATGGTCAGCACCACGCCCTGGATTTCCAGGGTCGGGTTGTAGGCGGACGCGCACCCGCTCGACCGTGCGGAGAAGCAGGCTCAAGCCCTCCAGCGCGAAGAATTCGCATTGCAGCGGCACCAGCACGCTGTCCGACGCGACGAGCGCGTTGAGGGTCAGGAGGTTCAGCGACGGCGGGCAGTCGATCAGCACATAGTCATAAGCGAGCCCGCCCGGCGCCGTCATGGCGGCATCGAGCGCGGCGCGCAGCCGGTAGGACCGCTGCGGCAGATCGATCAGCTCGATCTCGGCGCCGGAGAGATCGACCGTTGACGGCACGATGTCGAGACCGGGGATGGCGCTGTGACGGCCGCGTCGGCGACATTGGCCGAGCCGAGCAGAACCTCGTAGGTCGAAAGCGACCGGTTGACCCGATCGATGCCGAGGCCCGTCGAGGCATTGCCTTGGGGATCGAGATCCAGGATCAGGACCCTGCGTTCGACCGCGGCAAGGGCGGTCGCCAGGTTGATCGCGGTCGTGGTCTTGCCGACGCCGCCTTTCTGGTTGGCGACCACCAGGATCTTGGGACGATCCGCGCGATTGCGGACGGCGCGTCCGGCGTCGCTCAAAGATTTTTCGCTAATGGATTGATTAGTCTCGGGTTTTGGCTGAATGGGCCGAGTCATGACGTCCGACACGATGTACTCCTCTCAGGCGCAGAATGGTCCCTGACGGGTCTGTTTGGCTGGGAATTCGTTCGGCGGTCATATTCCAATATTTAGTAGCCTCGGTCAATTCAACCTCAACATCTTGGCCCTTCAAAAACAGGCAAATACTATCCCTAGTGAGAAAACGCTCCGATAAACCAAGGAGTTCGGCGAGCGGCGCAAGCGCGCGGGCCGTGACGATGCCGGCGGGCCTTGGCGGCGCTTTTTCGATACGGGCCCGTAAGATATCCACAGAATCGCCCGCGACTCGGAAATCCGCGCCGAAGGAAACCCGAATCGCCTCGCGCAGGAACGCGCATTTCCGGGCGTCCGATTCGATCAGGACGACCGGCGCGATGCCCATCAGAGCGAGGACCAGGCCGGGAAACCCGGCGCCGCTGCCGAGATCGACCAGCGGGCGATCGGGGCCGACCGTCCCGACCTCCCGGACGAGAGGAAGGAGTTGCGCCGAGTCGAGCATGTGGCGGCGCCAGAGATCGGGGAGTGTCGACGGGGCAACGAGGTTCAGGCGTTTCTGCCAGGCCGCGAGGAGATCGGCATAGCGCTCCAGTCGCTCCATTGTTCCACGTGGAACACCGGTCGCCTTTTGGAACTCATCGGCGGTCAGGGGGGCGGTCAGGGGGGCGGTCACGCGCTCCGCCGCCACCCACCGCGTTTCACGTGGAGCAGAAGCGCGGTCACCGCCGCCGGGGTGATGCCGGGGATGCGCGCGGCCGCGCCGAGGCTCGCCGGCCGGGCCCGCTCCAGCTTCTCGCGAACCTCGGTCGAGAGGCCGCCGATCGCGCGGTAGTCGATGTCATCCGGCATGGCGAGGGATTCGTCTTTTCGGTAGGCCGCGACATCCGCGTCCTGGCGGTCGAGATAGGCGCGGTATTTGGCATCGATCTCGAGCTGGCCCGCGATGGCGGGCACGATGTCACCGAGCTCCGGCCAGACCCGCTGCAGGGTCGCGAAATCGACTTCGGGATGGGCCAGGAGGTCGATGCCGTTGCGGCGGCGGCCGTCCTGCACGACCCTGATGTCGTGACGGCGCGCGTCCGAAGGCAAAAGGCTTAGATTTTCCAGCGCCTTACGGCCGGCCTCCAACGCCGACGCCTTGGCCTCGAAGGCTTGACGCCGGGCTCGTCCGACGCCGCCGATCGCAATCCCTTTCCCGGTCAGGCGCTGGTCGGCGTTGTCGGCCCGGAGCCGCAAACGGTATTCGGCGCGCGACGTGAACATGCGATAGGGTTCGGCCGTTCCCGCGCGTGATCAGATCGTCGATCATCACCCCGATATAGGCCTCGGCGCGGTCCAGCAGAAACGGCGCGCCGCCCGACACGCCGAGCGCCGCATTCAGTCCCGCCATCAGGCCTTGCCCGGCCGCTTCCTCATAGCCGGTGGTGCCGTTGATCTGGCCGGCAAGATAGAGGCCTTTCACCCGGCGCGTCTCCAAAGTCGGATGAAGCTCGCGGGGATCGACGAAATCATATTCGATCGCATAGCCGAGCCGCAGGATCACCGCTTTCTCCAGCCCAGGGATCGAGGCGACCAGTCCGCGCTGGACATCCTCGGGAAGCGAGGTCGAAATCCCGTTCGGATAGATCGTGGGATCGTCCAGGCCTTCCGGCTCCAAAAAGATCTGATGGCCCGGCCGTTCCTTGAACCGCACGACCTTGTCCTCGATCGACGGACAGTAGCGCGGGCCCGTCGAATCGATCTGACCGGAATACATCGGCGCGCGGTGAAGATTGTCGCGGATCAGCGCGTGGCCGGCCTCTGTCGTTGTCGTGATATGGCATTGGATCTGAGGCGTCGTGATCCCCTCGGTCAGGAACGAAAACGGCGTCGGCGGATCGTCACCGTCCTGAACTTCGAGACCGGCCCAATCGATGGTCCGCCCGTCGAGCCGCGGCGGTGTCCCGGTCTTGAGCCGGCCGACTGTGAATCCGAGTCCCCGGATCGTCTCGGCAAGGCCGACCGCCGGCGCTTCGCCATAGCGGCCCGCCGAGATTTGAGTCTCGCCGATATGAATCCGGCCCTTGAGAAAGGTGCCCGTCGTCAAAACCACCGCCGGCGCGCGATATTCGGTCCCATCGGCCGTCACGACGCCGCGAATCTCGGCCTTTCCGGCCGAATCTCGCGAAATAATCAGATCCTCGACCGCCGCCGCGACAATCGTCAGCCCCTCCTGCTCCTGCAGAAGGTCCTGAACCGCTTGGGCATAGAGCTTACGGTCCGCCTGAGCACGCGGGCCGCGAACGGCCGGACCCTTTCGGCGATTGAGCATGCGAAACTGGATGCCGCCGCGATCCGCCGCCCGGCCCATGACCCCGTCCAGCGCATCGATCTCGCGCACCAGATGGCCCTTGCCGAGGCCCCCGATCGCCGGATTGCAGGACATGGCGCCGATGGTGTCGATCGAATGGGTCAGGAGAAGCGTTTTCGCGCCGAGCCGCGCCGCAGCCGCGGCCGCTTCCGTCCCGGCATGCCCGCCGCCGATCACGATGACATCAAAACCCGTCACGCGCACTGTTCTCCCTGGCCCGAATGCCGCGCACTCTCACGAGGCCGCTCATTCCTGTCAAGATAGACTGCGGGCGCCGCATGCCCATGTTCCACGTGGAACATCGACTATTTCCCGATACAAAAGTCTCGAAAAACCACGTCTAAAAGGTCTTCGACATCCACTTGGCCCGTAATCCGGCCCAAATCCCGCGCTGCGAGCCGGATATCTTCCGCGATCACCTCCAAATCTCGGCCTCGGTCCGCCAATGCATCGTCGAGATGCCCAATCGCCGCCTCAAGCGCCTTGCGGTGCCGCGCGCGCGTAACGACTGCGTCCCCGGCGCCGCCGAACCCCTGGGCCTCGACAAATTCTATCGAGCCGCTTCTCCAGCGCCGGGATTCCCCCGCCACTAATGGCCGAGGTGAGGATTCCATCGTCTTCCCCCTTTGCGAGCCGCTTAAAATTCTCGCCGCGCACAAGATCCACCTTGTTCCAGACGATCCAGCGTTCTTCCGCCTCGATTGTCTCTTCCCCCGGCGTTTTCGCCATTTTCGAGGCATCCCGAACGACCAGCGCGACATCGGCCCGGCGGGCTGTTTCGCGGGCCCGGCGGGTGCCTTCGCGCTCGATCGGGTCCTCGGACTCCCGTAAACCCGCCGTATCCGCCACGATCATCAGAAAACCGCCGATTTCGAGGTGAACTTCGACGACATCGCGGGTCGTTCCCGCGATATCCGACACGATCGCGGCGTCGCGCTTGGCCAACGCATTCAGAACCGACGACTTCCCGACATTCGGCGGACCGACGATCGCGACCCGAAAACCGCTCCGAATGCGCTCGCCAACGCCGGAATCCGCAAGTTTTTCCGAAATTTCCTTCCGAAGACCGGACAAACGCGTCCAAACGTCCTCCGGAATCTGCTCCGGCGTCTCTTCTTCGGGAAAATCGATGACCGCCTCGATCCAGGCCAGACATTTCAAGATCGCCGACCGCCACGCCTCATAGACCTTCGCCTGGGCCCCTTCCATCTGCCGCAGCGCCTGGCGCCGCTGCCCTTCGGTCTCGGCATTGATCAGATCGGCGACCGCCTCGGCCCGGGTCAGATCCAACCGGCCGTTCTCGAACGCCCGGCGGGTGAATTCTCCCGCCTCGGCCGGCCGCAATCCGTCGACGCCGCCGAGCGCGTCGAGGACGGCCGCGACCACCGCCGCGCCGCCATGAACCTGAAATTCCGCGATATCCTCGCCGGTATAGCTCTCGGGGCCCGGAAAGAAGATGACGAGGCCCCGGTCGATCTCCGTGTCCGTCCGCGGATCGACGATCTTGCGAAGCCGGGCCGTTGCCGGTGGGGGCACGAAGGTTTTGGTCAGCGCCTCGATCGCCGCCCCCGCGTTCGGGCCCGAGACCCGGATGACCGCAATCCCGGCCTTTCCCCGGCCCGATGCCAGCGCATAGATCGTCATGACGTCCGATTCCGGGCTTACCCCGGCCCATACTCTATACTTTTGTTTCTTCGGCCGCTTCTTCGGCCCACGGCGTGTCGGCCAGGTCTTTCCACTCCGGCTGCATCATCAGTCGTTCGACCCGACCGCCCTCTTTCAAATGCACCGCCAGAATTTCGTCCAGGTCGGCTTTGGTCCGGTAGTGATACCACACGCCCTCGGGATAGATGACCAGGGTCGGCCCCAATTCGCACCGGTCCAGGCACTGCGCGGCATTGACCCGGACACCTTTAAGCCCGGATTCCTTGACCTTCTGCTTCATATAGTTGCGTAAGACAACTGCGCCTTTGGCGCTGCAGCAGCCCCGCGGATCGTTCGCCGGACGCTGATTCACGCACATGAACACATGGCTCCGGAAATAGGGCTTGGGATCGTCCGCCATAGCGCCCGTCAGGAATCCTCGCCTTTGGACTTCGACAGGGCCGCCTCCCAGAACGCCTTCTGCATATCCTGCCAGCCCTGCGCCCCGCCGGGCATCCAGAACGACATCAGCTCCTGGAAATTGCCGCTACTGGCGGCCGTCTCCATGGACTTCCGCATTTCGTTGACGAAAGCGTCCTGCAGCTTCGACACATCCGGCAGGCCGAGGAACGTCCGCGCCTCCTCCGGCGTGCAATCCACATTGACCGTTACTTTCATGGCCTCGCTCCCCTCGCGCGCTCGAAAACCGCGCTTTTCAAAAGCCTATGCCATGGCCAAGACCGGTTCAACGCCCTTATTATGGCGCCCGCCCGACGGCAGACCCGTCTCGACATTCCCTCGTCCAGGACACCCCCGCGTCATGACCGACCCGTTCCAGACCAACCGACTCGGCGAAGAAACGAGCCCCTATCTGCTCCAGCACAAGGACAATCCGGTCCATTGGCAGGCCTGGCGCCCGGAGGTTCTCGAATACGCCCGCAAGAACGATAAGCCGATCCTTCTTTCGATCGGCTATGCCGCCTGCCACTGGTGCCATGTCATGGAGCATGAAAGCTTCGAGGATCCGAAGATCGCGGCGGTGATGAACGAGAACTTCGTCAACATCAAGGTCGACCGCGAAGAACGTCCTGACGTCGACGCTATCTATATGAATGCATTGGCCTTTCTCGGCCAGCAGGGCGGCTGGCCCCTGACCATGTTCCTGATGCCGGACGGCAAGCCGTTCTGGGGCGGGACCTACTTCCCCCCGACCGAGAACTATGGCCGCCCGGCCTTCTCGCAGGTTCTGGAGAAGATCTCCGAGGCCTATTACGGCGACCAGACCGCCATCCGCCAGAACGTCGCAAGCCTCACCGAGCGCTTGAACGCCCTTGCCGGCGCGACCGCTCCCGGCCTGTTGCAGCCCCAAGCCGAGACTCTGGCCGCCGATACCGTGCTCAAGAATCTCGACCGTCGCAACGGCGGCCTATCCGGCGCGCCGAAATTCCCGCAGCCCTCCGTCTTCGAGCTCGTCTGGCGGGCCTATATCCGGACCGGCGACAAGACCTATTTCAACGCCGTCACCCGCACCCTCGATCACATCGCCGACGGCGGGATCTACGATCATATCGGTGGCGGCTTCGCGCGCTACACCATCGACGCCCAATGGCTGGTGCCGCATTTCGAGAAGATGCTCTACGACAACGCCCAGCTCGTCTCGCTCTACACCGCGGTCTGGCAGGATACCCGCTCACCGGTCTATGAGCGCCGCATCCGCGATACCGTCGCCTGGCTGCTGCGCGACATGGTCACCGATTCGGGCGCCTTCGCCGCAAGCTACGACGCCGATTCCGAGGGCGAGGAAGGCAAGTTCTATGTCTGGCGCGCGGAACAAATCCGCGACCTCCTCGGCGACGATTACAGCCTTTTTGCCCAGATTTACGACGTCGACCTCGCCGGAAACTGGGAAAACAAGACTATTCTCAACCGGCTCAAGTCCCGCCACATCAAGATCGGACCCGATCACGAGGCCTCGCTGGCCCGTTCCAGACGGGTTCTGTTCGAGGAGCGCGAAAAGCGGGTCAAGCCGGGATGGGACGACAAGGTGCTCACCGACTGGAACGGCCTCGCCATCGCCGCCTTGGCCGAAGCCGGCGCCGTCTTTCATGAAACGCTTTGGATCGAGATGGCCAAGCGCGCCTTCAATGCCATCGTTGAGAATCTCGCGGTGCCCGGCCTTCAGGCGCGACTGCATCACAGTTTCCGCAGTGGCGACGCCCGTCATGTCGGGCTCCTGGACGACTACGCCGCCATGGCCCATGCTGCCCTCACCCTTCACGACGTCACCGGATTCGATGACTATATCGCCTGGGCCGCCGCCTGGATGGAGACCCTCGACTCCCATTACCGCGACAAGGACCGCGGCGGCTATTTCCTGACCGCCGACGATGCGGAGACGCTGATCATCCGCACCCGCACCGCCATCGACAACACGGTCCCCGCCGGCAACTCGCTCGCCGCCTATGTCATGGCGCGGCTCTATCACCTGACCGGCGACACCCGCTACCGCGACCGCGCGGCCGAAACGATCAAGGCCTTCGCCGGCGATCTCTCCCGGCTCGGCACCGGCCTCGCGACCCTCATCAAGGCCCATGAGATGCTGACCCGCGGCGTCGATATCGTCATCATCGGCACCCGCGGAGAGCCCAAGACCGAAGCCCTGCTTTCCGCCGTCCGCGATTGCTCTTTGCCTCTTCATACGCTTCAGATCTTTGCCCCGGGAAAGGACTTGCCCGAGGGCCATCCGGCGGCCGGCAAGACCGACACGAAGACGGTCCCGGCGGCCTATGTATGCGTGGACAACCGGTGCTCGCTTCCGCTCACGACGCCTGAAGAGCTCATGACCATCCTGCTCTCGGCCCGCGCCGACGGCTCGATTGCCCCTCAATCTGCCGCGTCGAATTCCTGATCGCCTAGACAAGAGTCTCATGATGCCCCAGCTCTCCATGCATAGCCCGATCGGCGACCTTACCATCAGCGAAGAGGACGGCGCGCTGGTCTCGATCGATTGGGGCTGGAGCCCGGCGCAGGCCGAAACACCGCTTCTCCGCCGCGCCAAAGCCGAGCTCGAGGAGTATTTCGACGGCACGAGGCGGCGTTTTGACCTCCCGCTTGCTCCCGCCGGCAGCAATTTCCAGAAATCGGTCTGGCGCGCCATGCAGGAAATTCCGGCCGGCGCGACCCGCAGCTACGGCGATCTCGCCAAGGCGCTTCACTCGGCACCCCGCGCCGTCGGCCAGGCTTGCGGGCGCAACCCGATCCCGATCGTCATTCCCTGCCACCGCGTTCTCGGCGCCAATGGCGCGATCGGCGGCTATTCCGGCGAGGGCGGGCTCGACACCAAGCGGAGCCTTCTCCGGCTCGAAGGCGTTACCCTCCCGTCCGGATGACAGACGGTCTACCGGGCGTTAGACTCGGCCGTCTCGAATCTTCCAGCCAGATTCCCCAGGAGAAATCCCGTGCCAGCAGGCGATATCACCATTTCCGCTAAGGACGGCGGCCGCTTTTCCGCCTATCTCGCCACGCCCGAGTCCGGCACCGGGCCGGGCATCGTGCTCATCCAGGAAATCTTCGGCGTCAACGCCGTGATGCGCGGCATCGCCGACGACCTGGCCGGGCAAGGCTATATCGTCCTTGCCCGGATCTGTTCTGGCGCCAGGAGCCGGGCGTCCAGATCTCCGACAAGACCCAGGCCGAATGGGACAAGGCGTTCAAGCTCATGCAGGGCTTCGATCTCGACAAGGGCATCGACGATCTCGTCGCTACCCTCGCCCATCTCCGCCAACAAAAGGGCTGCACCGGCAAGGCCGGCGCCGTGGGCTACTGCCTCGGGGGCCAGCTCGCCTATCTCATGGCCTGCCGCTCGAACTCGGATGCTTCGGTCGGCTATTACGGCGTCATGATCCAGAACTTCCTGGATGAGGCCAAGAACATCACCAAGCCGCTGATGCTGCATATCGCCGAAGAAGACGGTTTCGTGCCGAAGGAGGACCAGGCCAAGATCAAGGAAGGCCTCAAGGCCAACCGACATGTCACCATCCATTCCTATCCCGGCTGCGACCACGCCTTCGCCCGGGTCGGCGGCCAGCATTACAATCAATCCGCCGCCAACCTCGCCAACCAGCGCACGCTCGATTTCTTCAAGCAGCATCTGGGCTAGGCCGGCATGATCTCGGTCGACCTCTCCCCCCTTCCAACATCATCGGCGCGAAGGCGGGGATCCGGGCCCCAGCGCCGAAACTGGATTCCCGCATTCGCGGGAATGACGATCAGGTGGGGGGCCGTCACCTCATCGCGCGTCGGAAGCACCACGCCATGACCACCACCAAAGCCATCCGCATCGCCAAGACCGGCGGGCCGGAGGTCATGGAGCTCGTCGATGTCGAGCTCGGCGAGCCGGGGCCGGGCGAGGTTCTGGTGCGCCACGAGGCGATCGGGCTCAATTTCGTCGAGACCTATCATCGGAGCGGGCTTTATCCGATCGACTTGCCGGGATTTCTCGGCACCGAAGGCGCGGGCGTCATCGAGGCCGTCGGGCCGGGCGTCGAGGGACTGACGCCGGGCGACCGTGTCGCCTACGGCACCGGTCCGCGGGGGTCCTATGCCCAAGCCCGGATCATGCCGGCCAACGTCCTTCTCAAGCTGCCCGACGGGATCTCCACCCGCGCAGGCGGCCGCCATGATGCTGCGCGGCATGACGGTCGCCTATCTCGTGACCCGCACCTACAAGCTCAAGCCGGGCGACACGGTCCTGCTTCATGCGGCCGCGGGCGGACTCGGTCTGATCCTCGGCCAATGGGCGAGGCATATCGGCGCCCAGGTGATCGGCACGGCGGGATCGGAAGACAAAGCCGCGCTCGCCAAGGCAAATGGCTGCGAGGAGGTGATCCTCTATCGAAGCGAAGACATCGTCGAGCGGGTCAAGGCCTTCACCGGCGGCAAGGGCGTCCATGTCGCCTATGATTCGGTCGGCAAGGATACCTTCATGGCGTCGCTCGATTGCTTGAGGCCCTTGGGCATGCTGGTCGCTTTCGGCAATGCCTCCGGTCCGCCGCCGGCGTTCGATCCGCTGCTGCTCGGGTCCAAAGGCTCCCTGTTCCTGACCCGGCCGAGCCTGTTCCACTATGCCGCCGACCGGGCCGATCTCGAAGCCTTGGCCAAGGCGCTGTTCGACGTCGTGGCCTCCGGCGCGGTGAAGATCGAGATCAACCAGACCTATCCGTTAAGCGACATCGCCCAGGCTCACCGCGACTTGGAGTCGCGCAAGACCACGGGCTCGACGGTCATCCTGCCGTGAGTGCCGCGACCTCGGGTTTCGACTCCGTGGTCAGTAATCGTTGAGAGTGACGGCGGCCTCCGGGACGTCCTCGTTCCGAAATAGAGCAGCACGCACCCGGTGATTGCGGAGAGCACCGAGCCGACCAGCACGCCGAGACGCACCTGGGCGGCATAGGATACATCGCCCGCGCTGATCGCCGCGAGGTTGTCGAACGCAAGAGACCCGATGAAAAGACTCATGGTGAAGCCGACGCCCGCCAAGACGCAGGCGCCGTAGAAGCCGAGCCAGGTTACGCCGTCCGGCAATCGCGCCCGGCCGGCCTTTATCAGCGCCAGGCTCGGCACAAACATGCCGATCTGCTTGCCGAGGAAAAGCCCGAGCGCGATGCCGAAGGGGACCGGGCTCAAGAAGTCGCCTATCGAGAGCCCCGCGAAGCTCACGCCCGCATTGGCGAAGGCGAAAACCGGCACGATGACGAAGCCGACGAGACTGTGCAGCTCATATTCGATCCGCTTGCCGACAACCGCGAAATCGCTGCCGCCTTCCGTCCGCTCCATCGGTATCGCCATCGCGATAACGATGCCGGCAAGCGTCGCATGGACACCGCTCTTGAGCACGCAAAGCCATAACAGAACGCCGAGCACGGCATAGGGCCACATTTTGTGGACACGCAGCCGGTTCAGAGCGAAGAGGCCGAGCAAGACCGCCGCGCCGGCTCCGATCATCATCGGCGCCAGATCGCCGGAATAGAAAAGCGCTATGATGATGATTGCGCCGATGTCGTCGAACACCGCGGCCAGCATCAGAAAGACCTTCAGGCCGACGGGAATGCGCTTGCCGAACATCGCCAGAATGCCGAGGGCGAAGGCGATATCCGTCGCGGATGGAATCGCCCAGCCGGTCAGAAGATGCTCGTCGTCGAGATTGACCAGGACATAAAGCAGCGCGGGGACCGCCATGCCGCCCAGCGCACCCGCCGCCGGCAGCACGAGTTGCCGCGCATCCCTGAGATGCCCCTCGATGAGCTCGCGCTTGATCTCCAGGCCGATCAACAAAAAGAAGATCGCCATCAGCCCGTCGTTGATCCACAGGACCAAAGGCTTGGCGATACCCGCCTCGCCGATGTGTAATGAGACTTCAGTCTCAAGAAGGCCGCGGTACAGATCCTTGAAAGGCGAATTTTCGGCAATCAAGGCGAGCGCCGCCGCGCCGGCGAGCAGAAGGCCTGCCGTGAGATCCCGGTCTTTACGGAAGAGGGCCGCGACGCGCGCGATCATTGATCAGATTTTGGGTGACGAGCGTTCGGCTTCAAGCGAAATCGGATGGTCCATCAGTCCCACCAGGGAACGCCGCTGCGATGGTGAGCGGGTTGCGCTACGTTTTCGGTGCCTGGAAGCCCTGAGCGCCGAGCTCAGGTATTCATCGAGTCGAAGAAGTCCTTGTTGGTCTTGGTGTCCTTGAGCTTGGACAGCAGGAACTCGATGGCGTCCACCACGCCCATGGGCTGGAGGATGCGGCGCAGGACATACATCTTCGACAAGGTCGCCTTGTCGACCAGCAGCTCTTCCTTGCGGGTGCCGGACTTGACGATGTCGATGGCCGGGAAGATGCGGCGGTCGATGATCTTGCGGTCGAGGATGATTTCCGAGTTACCGGTGCCCTTGAACTCTTCGAAGATGACCTCGTCCATGCGGCTGCCGGTATCGATGAGCGCGGTCGCGATGATCGAAAGCGACCCGCCTTCCTCGATATTGCGCGCGGCGCCGAAGAACCGCTTCGGGCGCTGGAGGGCATTCGCGTCCACACCGCCGGTCAGCACCTTGCCGGAGGACGGCACGACGGTGTTATAGGCGCGCGCCAGACGCGTGATGGAGTCGAGCAGGATCACCACGTCGCGCTTGTGCTCGACGAGGCGCTTCGCCTTGTCGATCACCATCTCGGCGACCTGGACGTGACGCGCGGCCGGCTCGTCGAAGGTGGACGAGATCACCTCGCCCTTCACCGAGCGCGCCATGTCGGTCACTTCCTCGGGCCGCTCGTCGATCAGCAGAACGATCAGATAGACCTCGGGATGATTCTCGGTGATGGCATGGGCGATGTTCTGCAGGAGCATCGTCTTGCCGGTGCGCGGCGGCGCGACGATCAGCGCGCGCTGGCCTTTGCCGAGGGGCGCCACCAGATCGATGATCCGGGAGCTCATATCCTTGTTGGTCGGATCGACCCGATCGAGATTCAGATGCTCGTCGGGATAAAGCGGCGTCAGATTGTCGAAATGGACCTTGTGACGCGCCGATTCCGGATCCTCGAAATTGATCTGGTTGACCTTGAGCAGCGCGAAATACCGCTCGCCGTCCTTGGGCGCGCGGATCAAGCCTTCGACCGTGTCGCCGGTGCGGAGGCCGAAACGGCGGATCTGGCTCGGGCTGACATAGATGTCGTCGGGACCCGGCAGATAGTTCGATTCCGGCGAGCGCAGAAAGCCGAAGCCGTCCTGCAAGGTCTCCAAAACGCCCCCGCCCGTGATCTCGATATTTTTTTCCGCGAGCTGCTTGAGGATCGCAAACATCATGTCCTGTTTGCGCATATTGCTGGCGTTTTCGACCTGCTGCTCTTCCGCGAACGCCAGGAGCTCGGTGGGCGATTTACCCTTAAGTTCTTGAAGATTCATGGCAAATGTTGCCGTAATTCTGGATTGCTGAGGAAAGGGATCAACGCGATCCGGAGCGCTACGGGATCAAAGAGGAGGCGCAGCCGCAGGAATTGGGAATGGCTTAGTTTAAGAGGGAAATCTTAAGAAGAAATTGCTGCTCGCCGACGCCGCAGGCGTTCCGGTCAACGGCCAAACCATGAGTGCCATCCCAAGACAGCCCGGCCGCTGCGGCTTAGATAATGTCGGATGAGGACCGCGTCAAGCCAAAGAATCACCGGCGCCGCGACAACCCGCCCGGCTCAGAACGGCCGCACGAACACCATGATGACGATAACGATCATCAACAGCGTCGGCACTTCGTTCGCGATCCGATAGACCTTGGCCGGATGTTTGTTGGCATCACGCGCGAAATCCTTGCGCCAGCGGGCATAGAAAGCATGGGTGATCTGCAGCAGGATCACCATGGCGAGCTTCACGTGGAACCAGCCGGCATGCCAGATCGAAGCCCGGCCTTATCGCGAGCAGAATGCCGAACATCCAGGTCAGGATCATCGCCGGATTGATGATGCCGCGCAGCAGGCGCCGCTCCATGACCTTGAAGGTCTCGGACTGGACCGAGCCGATCTCGGCCGCGCAGTGATAGACATAGAGCCGCGGCAGATAGAGCATCCCGGCCATCCAGGCGATCACCGAGATCACGTGGAGCGCCTTGATCCAGGAGATTCCACTCGACGAGCCAGGTTCCGAACGCGCCGCCCACCATGTCTCTTCTCCCCCTGTCGTTCAGGCCGCCCGGCACGGACAGCCGGTAAACGCTCCCGGGCAGATCCGGCCGCCCTCATCCGAAGCGATGCCGCCCTCCCGCTCTAACGCTCTTTCGACCGCTTCCGCAAGACCGGCGATGAAAGCGTCGGCCGTATCGAGCGCCGGCACCCGGAGATATACCGGCACCCCATGCTCGTCGGCGAGCTTCTTATATTCGATATCGAGCTCGACCAGGGTCTCGACATGCTCCGAGACGAAGGCGATCGGGACCACGATCAGCCCCGTGCCTTCCTCCCCGGCCCGGCGGATTTCCGCATCGGTCGAGGGCTGCAGCCATTTCATCGGGCCGACCCGGCTCTGGTAGCAGAGCCGCCAGTCGACGGTCTTTTCATAGCGGTCCCGAATTCGTTTCATGACCGTATCGACCGTCGATTCGACTTGCCATTGATAGGGATCGCCGGCTTTGACGATGCTCTCCGGCAGGCCATGGGCCGAAAACAGGACCCGTATCGGGCCGATCCGTTCCGGCCTTGTCGAGCGCGGCCGCAACGGCCTCGGCATGGGCGCCGATGAACCCGGCATTGCGCGGATAACAGCACACCGTCGTCACCGGAATCTTCGCCAGCCCGGCCTTTTGCGCCGCCTTGGACCAGGCCTTGAACGACGATCCCGTGGTGGTGGTCGAGAATTGCGGGTAGAGCGGCAGAAGCACGATCCGGTCCGGCGCGAACGCCTGTACGGCCTTTGCGGTTTCCAGGCTCATCGGATGCCAATAGCGCATCGCGATGAAGGTCTTCACCTCCCCCACGGTCGAAAGGGTGTTTTCCAGCGCCCGGGCTTGCTTTTCCGTCAATCCCAAAATCGGCGAGCCGCCGCCCATCAACGCGTAATTCGCTCGAGCCAGGGGCCCTCGCCTTTTCGAGATCAGCGTGGCGATGAAGCGCCGCACGAGACCCGGAACCCGAATGATGGCCGGATCGTTGAACAGATTGAACAGGAATGGCTCGACCGCCTCCTGATCGTTCGGACCGCCCAGATTGAACAGGACGACCGCGACCCGCCCGCGGTTCTTTCCGCCCTCGTTCATAGCCTCATCCGCGCCATGACCGGATCAAGGCAGCCAGCGTCTCGACATGCCCGATCGGCGTCTCCTTCAGGATCCCGTGACCAAGGTTGAAAATGAATGGCCCATGTCCGAGCACCTCGAGGATCGACGTCACCTCGCGCTTCAAAGCATCGCCGCCCGCCAGCAGAGCGATCGGGTCGAGATTGCCTTGAACCGTCCCGTGCTTTTGTAATTCTGAGCCCGTCGTCAATACCGACACGGCCGTATCCAGACCGACTACATCCACGCCCGTCTCGCGCTGATAGGCCGGATAGCGATCGCCGATCCCGCGGGGAAATCCGATGATCAAGGCGTCGGGCTTCTGCGCTCTTATCCGTTTAACAATCCGCGCCGTCGGCTTGATGCACAGCCGATCCAGCAGACTGTCGGAAAGGACGCCGGCCCAGCTGTCGAAAATCTGAACGATATCGGCGCCGGCTTCGAGCTGCGCCACGAGATGACGCGAAATCGCGTCCACCAATAGCTCAATCAGTTGATCCATGAGCTTGGGCTCACCGTAAGCCCATTGCCGCGACAGGGCATGATCCCGCGATCCGCTGCCCTCGATCATATAGGTCGCCATCGTCCAGGGCGCACCCGCAAAACCGATCAAGGCGGTCTTCGAATCAAGCCCTTCGCGAACCCCCTTGATCGCCTCATAGACCGGCCGGAGATAGTCCAGCAACCGGTCAGCATTCAGCCGCCCGAGATCCGCCGCGCCGGCGATCGGCTCCAGCACCGGACCCTCGCCCTCGCGGAACTGGACGTCCTGGCCGAGCGCATCGGGGATCACCAGAATGTCCGAAAACAAAATCGCGGCATCCATCCCGAACCGCCGTACCGGTTGCAAGGTCGCCTCGATCGCGAGCTCCGGCGTATAGCAAAAGTCGAGAAAGCTCGTCGCCTTCGCGCGCACTTCCCGATACTCCGGCAGGTATCGCCCGGCCTGGCGCATCATCCAGAACGGCACCGGCGAGACCGTCTCGCCGCGGGCTGCACGGATCAATGCTTTCGGTTCACTCACGGAATTTTCTCACCGATGGCTGCTCTTCCTCTTCCTTCTCTTTAAAAGAAAGAAAAGGTGGTGGTGGTAGTGGATGGCTGTGAATCCTGGGGATCGCGGATAGGACACAGAGTTATCCCGGTTGAGCCTTTCGTGGCCGACATTGCCCGGTTATCCCGAAGCACATGTCGACGGCGCAGCGAAGCTATCAAAAGACATAGCGTGTGGGCTAGGGTGAACAAGCCGAATGACGGGGATAACCGATCCGATCATCCTCGATGAGAGGGTCCGACATGGTTATCCCCGACGGTCGACAGATCGTTCCCCAGGCCGCAACGCACCCAACGATTCTCGAAGAGAGAGGGTGGAATCGGCGAAACAGTCATGAAGCCCCTGTTCATCCCCGTCGTTCAGAAATTGCTAACAGGTTCTTACCGGGGCTTGTTAGAAAACGCCGGAAGGGCCATTTCGGCGGCGAAGGAGCGGCATGCCTCATCATCTCCATCTTCATCTCGTATCGGATTCGACCGGCGAAACCTTGATTTCCGTCGCGCGCGCCGTGATGGCGCAATATGAGGATGTGACCGCGACCGAGCATGTCTCCGCCTTTGTCCGCTCGAACCGGCAGCTCGACGAGATCATGACCTCGGTGCAAAAGACCAACGGCATCATTCTTTTCACCCTGGTCGACCGAGGGATCCGCGAGGAATTACAACGTCGTTGCGATACCGAAAGGATCACCTGCATCTCGGTTCTGGGGCCGGTGATCTCGGCGGTCGGCAGCTATCTCGGGCTCGAAGGCCGCGGTGAGCCCGGACGCCAGCACATGGTCAACGCGGAATATTTCCGGCGCATAGCGGCGATGAACTTCGCGATCGCCCATGACGACGGGCATCTCTCAAGGGATCTGCCGAACGCCGACATGATCCTGGTCGGCGTGTCGCGGACCTCCAAGACGCCGACCTGCGCCTATCTCGCCAATCGCGGCTACAAGGTCGCGAATATTCCGCTCGTCGCCGGGATCCCGATCCCGGAAGAGCTCGACGATCTGACGCACCCGTTGATCGTGGGCCTTACCATCAATCCGGACCGGCTGGTCGAGATTCGCCGCAACCGGCTGCTTACCCTCAACGACAAGAACGAGTCCGACTATATCGACATGGACGCGATCAAGGCCGAGCTCGCCCAGGCCCGCCGGGCGTTCAGTCAGCGCGGCTGGCCGGTCATCGACGTCACCCGGCGCTCGATCGAGGAAACCGCCGCCGCGATCCTCAATCTCTATAACCGCCGGCAGGCCGAGCGCGACGTGGGCTGACCGACTTATCCCCTGTTTTTCGCTCGGTCGAAGAATTTGGGCTGCGGGTTATAAGCCTCTATGATTCCATCCCAATATCGCGTCCGTTAATCCTTCTCGCTGTGATATCCACAGGCTTGTTCCATGTCCGGCAATTTGATTTTGGCCTCTTCGAGCATCGTCCGCGCCCGCCTGTTGCGCGATGCCGGGCTCGATTTCGCCATCGAGCCCGCGCGGATCGACGAGGAGGCAATCAAGGAATCCATGCTCGGCGAAGGCGTGAAGCCGCGCGATATCGCCGATGCCCTGGCGGAGCTGAAGGCGCTCAGGGTTTCGGGACGTCATGGCGACGCGTTCGTCATCGGCGCCGACCAGATCCTGGTCTGCGAGGACCGGCTGTTCAACAAGCCGCGGGACAGGGCGGAGGCGCGGGACCATCTGAGCTTTCTGTCCGGCAAGCGACATGATTTGATCACGGCGGCCGTCTTTGCCCGGGCCGGGGCGGCAATCTGGCGGCGGGTCGATACCGTGCGGCTTGCCATGCGGGCGCTATCGGAAAGCTTCATAGACGATTATCTTGAGCGGGCGGGCGACGACGTCTTGGAAAGCGTCGGCTGCTATCGGCTGGAGGGCCTGGGGGTGCAGCTCTTTCAACGGATCGAGGGGGACTATTTCACCGTGCTCGGGCTGCCGCTCCTTGCCGTGCTCGATTTCCTGCGCCTCCACAAGGTCGTGGCGACGTGAGCCCCCATAGCGGAAAGACCCGTCTGGCGGGCGTGATCGGCTGGCCCGTGGCCCATTCCCTGTCGCCACGGATCCATGGCTTCTGGCTGAACGAGCTCGGGATAGACGGCGCTTATGTGCCGTTCCCGGTCGAGCCGCCGGCGATCGAGGATGCCGTCAAAGGCCTCGTCGCGCTGGGTATCGTCGGCGCGAACGTCACCGTGCCCCATAAGGAAGCCGTCATCCCGATCATGGACGAGCTCGATCAGACCGCGCGGCGCCTCGGCGCGGTGAACACCATCGTGATCGACCGCGGCGGCCGGCTGATCGGCCGGAACAGCGACGGCTATGGCTTCATCGAAAATCTGAAAGCTGGCGCGCCCGACTGGTCGGCCCGAACCGGCCCGGCCGTTGTGCTCGGCGGCGGCGGGGCGGCGCGGGCGATCGTGGGTGCTTTGCTCGATGCCGGCACACCGGAAATCCGGCTGGTCAACCGCACCCGCGCGCGGGCCGAAGCGATCGCGGCCGATTTCGGCGATCCGCGCGTTGCTGTCGGCGACTGGGATCGGCTCGGCGCGGCGCTCGGCGATGCGGGCCTCCTCGTCAACACCACGAGCCTCGGCATGACGGGACAGCCGCCCCTGGAGATCGACCTTGCGCCCCTGCCGGCGGATGCGGTCGTAAACGACATCGTCTATGTGCCGCTCGAGACCGCGCTGCTCAAGTCGGCGCGTGACCGTGGCAATGTCGCGGTCGACGGGCTCGGCATGCTGTTGCACCAGGCGCGGCTCGGCTTCATGTCCTGGTTCGGCGGAGAGCCGGTCGTTTCGGATGCGTTACGTCACTTCGTGCTGGGAGCCTGAGCGGGCATGTACATCCTCGGCCTCACCGGATCGATCGGCATGGGCAAGACCGAAGCCGGTAAGACCTTTCGCCGGCTGGGCGTGCCGGTCTATGACGCCGACGACGAGGTGCACCGGCTGTTCCGGCGCGGCGGCGCGGCGGTTGCCCCGGTCGGCGCGGCGTTTCCCGGCGTGATCCATGACGGCGTGATCGACCGGGCCGAGCTCGGCACCCGGGTTTTCGGCAACGCGGAAGCGCTCGCCAAGCTCGAATCGATCGTCCACCCGCTGCTTCAAACCGGCCGTCACGATTTTCTCTGCCGCGCCGCGCGGGCGGGCAGGAGAGTCGTGGTGCTCGACATCCCGCTTCTTTTGGAGACCGGCGCGGAGAGCGGCTGCGACAGCGTCGCCGTGGTGACGGCCCCCCCCTTCGTGCAGCGCCAACGCGTGCTGAAGCGGCCGGGCATGTCCGAGGAACGGTTCGAGGCGATCCTCGCGCGCCAGATGCCGGATCATGAGAAACGCCGCCGGGCCGATTTCATCATCCCGACGGGCCTCGACAAGGCCTTCGCCTTGCATCGGATTGCCCGGATCGTCAGAATCGTATCGAACGCCCGGACCTATGTCTGGCCGAACGGTAAACGACCGCCGAAACGGCTGGCGGACATTTAAGGAGCATCATGCGCGAGATCGTCGTCGATACCGAAACCACCGGCCTCGACCCCACCGACGGCCATCGTGTGGTCGAGATCGGCTGCATCGAGCTCGAAAACCATGTTCCGACGGGGCGGACCTTCCACACCTATATCAATCCCGAGCGCGACATGCCGGCGGCGGCCTTCAACGTCCATGGCTTGAGCGAAGAGTTTCTCGCCGACAAACCGCTTTTCGCCGCCGTCGCCGACGATCTCCTCACCTTCCTCGCCGACAGCGCGCTCGTCATCCATAACGCGGCGTTCGACATGGCTTTCCTGAATGCCGAGCTTGCCCGCCAGGGCCATGAGACCCTCGCTCCCGACCGCGCGATCGACACGGTCTCCATGGCGCGCCGCAAATTCCCCGGCGCCCAGGCCAATCTCGACGCGCTGTGCCGCCGCTTCGGCGTCGACAATTCCGGCCGCACCAAGCACGGCGCGCTCTTGGACGCGGAGCTCCTGGCGGAGGTTTATCTGGAACTGATCGGCGGCCGCCAACCCGGCCTCGGCCTCGCGCTCACCCCGGGCACGACCGCCGTCGTCACGGAAACGAAACGAATCCGCCGCGAGCCGCGCCACTTCGCGCCGAGCCAGGACGAGCTGGCCGCGCATGACGCCTTTATCGAAAAGCTCAAAGAGCCGATCTGGCGGGCGTGAGGCTCAGTTGACCTTCGGCGCCTCGGCCCCGCCCTGCTGTTGGCTGACCTGCTGGCGCTGCTGCTGGTAGAGATAGGCGAAATCCACCGGATCCAGCATCAGGGGCGGGAAGCCGCCGTCGCGGGTGACATCGGCGATGATGCGCCGGGCGAAGGGGAAGATCAGCCGCGGGCATTCGATCAGGAGGAACGGCTCCAGGTTCTCCTCCGGCATGTTGCGCACGCCGAACAGGCCGGCATAGAGCAGCTCGACGATGAAGGCGTTCTTGTTCGACTGCTTCGCCGTGATCGAGGTCTTGAGCTCGACCTCGAAGCCTTCATCGCCCACGCGACGTGCATTGACGTTGATGGTCACGTCGATCTGCGGCCGCTCCGCGCCGTTGCTTTGCAGCGTTTCAGGCGCGTTGGGGTTCTCGAAGGAGAGATCCTTGATATACTGGGCCATCAGGCCGATTTGCGGCGTGGTATCCGCGCCGGGGGTCGGCGCCGGTCCGCCGGGTTGATCGCTGCCGTCGTTGGTCGGGCTGTCGGCCATGGCGTTGTCCTCTTGGATGGTCCTTTTGGATCGTGGTCCGAGCGCGGGGGTCAGCGGAGCGGGCCCGGGACGCCGGTACGGGATTTTCGGTGACGAGTGGCTAGCACGGAAACCGGAGCCGAACAACCCGTCTCGCGCGCGCCCGCGACGGAGCGATCCGGGGACATTGGTTGTCCGCGGTGCTTGTCCTTTGGGGCGCAAAGGCCTATCTATCTTTGAGTGGCGGGTATCCTTATGGGTGAAAGCTTTCAAGGTTTGGAAATACTGTTCTGGGCTGCCGTGGCCGGCGTCGTGCTGTTCCAGCTGCGACGAGTGCTGGGTCGGCGGACAGGACACGAGCGTCCGCCGCGCGACCGGCTGAGCCAGGAATCGTCGCCGTCGGGCGCCCATGGCGACAAGTCGCATGACACGGTGATTCCCCTGCCGGCCTCCAATCGGGCGAGCAAAGCCATTCATCCGGGACGCGATCCCTTGGAGTCCGAAGCCGTCGAAGTCGAGGCAAGCTCGCCGGCGGCCGACGCCCTGAGCCGAATCCGCGTGGCCGACCGGCATTTCGAGCCGGGCGAATTCATCGAAGGCGCCAAGGCGGCCTATGCCATGATCATCGAAGCCTTCGCGGCCGGCGAGGAAAGCGTGCTGAAACCGTTGCTCAGCGGCGACGTAATGGCGAATTTCCGCTCGGCGATCTCGCAGCGCGCGGCCAAGGGCGAAACGGTGGATTCCAAGGTCACCGACATCGCCAAAGCCGTGATCACCGATGCGAGCCTCCATGGCAGCGCGGCGGAGGTCACCGTCCGCTTCGAAAGCGACATCATCCGCTGCGTGCGGGATTCCGAGAACCGGGTCATCGAAGGCGATCCGAGCGATCCCACGCGCACCGTCGATGTCTGGACGTTCTCCCGCGACGTGGAGAGCGACGATCCGAATTGGACGCTGGTCGCGACGTCCAGCGAGCACTGAGCTTTTCTGTCTTCAACGCGGCTTCGCGCCGCGCGAGTATTCCGGTGCGTGCCCTCGCCTTTTTCCTGATCGGTTCCGTCGTCGTCGCGCTGGCCGGCTGCGTCACGCCGGAGAAACCGGGCGTCCGCTACGCGCGGGTCGATTTCGACGCTCTCCCCGGCTGGACCACGGACGATCCCCTGGCCGCGCTGGCGGCTTTCGATAAATCCTGCACCAGGATTCTAAGCCTCGATCCCGCTACGCCGATGGGCGGGGCGGCCGGCACGGCGGAAGACTGGCGGGTGGTCTGCCGCCAGGTCGCGGACATGGCCGCCGTCCGGGACATGAAGCCGGAAACCGCGCGGGCCTTCTTCGAGACGGCGCTGGTGCCGTTCCGGGTTATCGACGGCGGCTCGGCCAAGGGCCAGCTCACGGGCTATTTCGAGATCGAGGTCAAGGGAAGCCGGGTCAGGACGCCGGACTATACCGTGCCGATCTACAAGCGCCCGCCCGACCTCATCAGCGTCGATCTCGGGAAGTTTCGCCCCGATTATGCCGGCCAGCGGATCGCCGGACGGGTCGATGGCCACAACCTCGTGCCGTTCGACGACCGCGCGGCGATCACCCAGGGCGCGCTCAAGGGCAAGGGGCTCGAGCTCGCCTGGCTTGCCGATCCGGTCGACGCCTTCTTCCTCGCGGTCCAGGGCTCGGGCCGGATCCGGCTGCCCGACGGCTCGGTCATGCGGGTCGGCTATGACGGCCAGAACGGCCGGCCCTATCGCTCGATCGGCAAGCTTCTGGTCGAGCGCGGCGCGATGAGCCTCGGCGAGGTCTCGATGCAATCGATCCGCGCCTGGCTCGAAGCAGCATCCCGACGAGCGCGACGAAATCCTGAATGCCAACCCGTCCTATGTCTTCTTCCGTCCGCTCGACGGTGAAGGGCCGATCGGCTCGGAAGGTGTCGCGCTGACACCCGGCCGGTCCATGGCGGTGGACAGCCAATTCATCGGCCTCGGCACCCCGGTCTTCGTCGACGGCACCGCCCCGGGCGAGCGAGACGGTGAGCCCGACCGGCCGCTGCAGCGATTGATGATCGCTCAGGACACCGGCGGCGCGATCACCGGCGCTTTGCGCGGCGATATCTTCTGGGGCTCGGGCGATGCGGCGGCCTATAGAGCGGGCGTGATGAATGCGAGCGCAAGGTTCTATGTGCTCCTGCCCGTCGGTCTCGCCGAGCGCATCGGGCAAACCCTGGTGGCTAAAAAATGAGCACGTCGCGCAAAGGGCCCAAAGCGCCGAGCCCCGACGACCTCGCGCTCTGGAAACGGGCGATGGAAGGCGCCAAGCCGCTCCGAAAACGTGCCGTGCGTCCCGCGCCGCCGCCGACCGACCGGCCTCGACCGGCATCCCCCCGTCCACGCATCACCGTTTCGGCTCCGAAAGGACCGCTTGGAATCGACGGCGCCGTGGAAAAACGACTGAGGCGCGGCGCAATGGAGCCCGATGCCACCCTCGATCTTCACGGCGAAACCCAGACCCGGGCCTATGATCGGCTGATCCGGTTTCTGGGTGTCGCCGAGACGACCGGCCGGCGCTGCATCCTGGTGGTCACCGGCAAGGGCGGACCGAAAAGCGAGGCCGATCTCCATGCGGATTGGCAAACCAGCCAGACCCGCGGCGTGCTCCGACGCATGGTGCCCGAATGGCTGAGCGAGCCGCCGCTCAGGGACCGGGTGCTCGCGGTGCGTCCCGCCCATAGGCGCCATGGCGGCTCGGGCGCGTTCTATGTGATCCTGCGGCGGGTCCGCGAGGAGCGCGAGGGATGACCCCGTTCGGCGCCCGGGTCCGGGAGATGCGCGCCCAGCGCGGCATCGCGCTGAAGGACATGGCGGCGGCCCTCGGCGTTTCGCCGGCCTATCTTTCGGCGCTGGAACACGGACGGCGCGGCCGGCCCAACTGGGCGCTGGTGCAGAAGATCATCACCTATTTCAACGTGATCTGGGACGAGGCCGAGGAGCTGAGCCGCTTGGCGCGGCTGTCCCATCCCCGCATCGTCATCGACACGGCCGGTCTGGATCCCAAGGCGACCGAGCTCGCGAACCGCTTGGCGACGCAGATCCGCGAGATGCCGGAAGCCGAGATCGACAAGCTGCTCGGGATGTTGAAGACACGGACAAAGCCCTGACCCGCGGCTAGGGCGCCCTTACAGAATGAACCGGGTCAGATCGGCGTTCTCTTTGAGGTCGCCGACATGCTCGCGGACATAGTCGGCATCGATCTCGATGGTCTCGCCGGTCTTGTCCGCCGCCGCGAAGCTGATGTCGTCGAGGACGCGCTCCATGACCGTATGAAGCCGGCGTGCCCCGATGTTTTCGACCGAACCGTTGACCTCGGCCGCGATGGCGGCGATCTCGGCGATGGCGTCTTCCTTGAAATCGAGGGTGACGCCCTCGGTGTCCATCAGCGCGACATATTGCTTGATCAAGCTGTGCTGCGGCTCGGTGAGGATGCGCTTGAAGTCGTCCCGGGTGAGCGCGGCGAGCTCGACCCGGATCGGCAATCGGCCCTGCAATTCCGGCAGAAGATCCGACGGCTTCGCCACGCTGAACGCGCCGCTCGCGATGAAGAGCACATGATCGGTCTTGACCGAGCCGTGCTTCGTGGAGACGGTCGTGCCTTCGATCAGCGGCAGCAGGTCCCGCTGCACGCCTTCGCGGCTGACATCGGCGCCGCCGCGGCCCTCCCGTGCGCAGATCTTGTCGATCTCGTCGAGGAAGACGATGCCGTGGTTCTCGACCGAGCTGATGGCGTCGCGGATGAGGGATTCCTGGTCGAGAAGCTTGTCGCTTTCCTCCGCCATCAGCGGTCCATGAGCGTCCTCGACGGTCAAGCGCCGCGGCTTGGTGCGCTGGCCGAACGCTTTGCCGAAAATGTCGCCCAAATTGACCATGCTCATGCTGGCGCCAGGCATGCCGGGGATTTCGAAGCTCGGCATGCCGCCGCTCGAATCGGCAAGGTCCAGCTCGATCTCCTTGTCGTCCAGTTCGCCGTTGCGGAGCCGCGCCCGGAAATTCTCCCGTGTCTCCGGACTCGCGTTCTTGCCGACCAGCGCATCCAGAACCCGGTTCTCGGCATTGAGCTCGGCCTTGGCCTGGACCTCCTTGCGGCGTTTCTCGCGTACCATGAAGATCGCGACCTCCAGGAGATCGCGGATGATCTGCTCGACATCGCGGCCGACATAGCCGACCTCGGTGAACTTGGTCGCCTCGACCTTCATGAAGGGCGCGTCGGCGAGCTTGGCGAGACGCCGCGAGATTTCCGTCTTGCCGACGCCGGTCGGTCCGATCATCAGGATATTCTTCGGCAGCACCTCCTCGCGCATGGCTTCGGGGAGCTGTTGGCGGCGCCAGCGGTTGCGGAGCGCGATGGCGACGGCGCGCTTTGCGTCCTTCTGGCCGATGATATGACGGTCGAGTTCGGAAACGATCTCGCGGGGGAAAACGCACTCATTCGGTGTCCAGCGATTCGAGCGTGATATTGCGGTTGGTGTAGATGCAGATATCGGCGGCGATTTCCAGCGCCCTGCGGGCGATCGCCTCGGCGTCCTGATCGGTATCGATCAAGGCGCGGGCGGCGGCGAGGGCGTAAGGTCCGCCGGAGCCGATGCCGATCAACCCGTCTTCGGGCTCGAGCACGTCGCCGGTGCCGGTGAGGATCAGGCTGGTCGCGGAATCGGCGACCGCCATCACCGCTTCGAGGCGGCGGAGATAGCGGTCGGTGCGCCAATCCTTGGCAAGCTCGACGCAGGCGCGGGTGAGCTGAGCGGGAAAGCGCTCCAGCTTGTTCTCCAGGCGCTCGAAAAGCGTGAAGGCATCGGCGGTCGCGCCGGCGAAGCCCGCCAGGATCTTGCCGTTGCCGAGCCGGCGCACCTTCTTGGCCCCGGCCTTCAGCACCGTATTGCCGAGGGTCACCTGACCGTCGCCGGCGATCACGACCTTGCCGCCCTTGCGGACGGACAGAATCGTCGTGCCGTGCCAACTCGATGCCGGCGAATTCGTGTCGGATTGGGTCAAGCGCGCTACGCCTTGTTGTTGTTCTGTATCACACCCTGCCCGGCAAGGAGGGCGCGGGCAGGCCCTTCATGTGGCCTTTTGGGCGCTCGGGTCAAGGGCTTGCGGCGGCACCACCCCGGTCAGTCCCGGAGTTCTTCGAACAGAATCATGAGCCTCTCGTCGAACGTCGTCTCCCGGAACCGGCGGTAGCCGAGGCGCTCGGCGAGCCGGAGCGACGGCTCGTTCGGCGAGTCGACCATCGCGACCGTGCGCGTGATGCCGATGGTCGCGTCGAACCAGGCGACGATCGCCTGCATCGCTTCCGTCGCCAATCCCTTGCCCTGGTGGGACTTGGCGATCGTCCACATCGCTTCGGGCGCGGAATCGAAATCCGGGCCGATGCCGCGCTCGAAATAGTTGAAGCCGGCTTCGCCGACGAGATCCCCGGTCGCGCGGTCGAAGGCGAGCAAATTGCCGAACCCGAAAAGACTGTGATGGCCGATCGAGCGCAACAGCCGGGTCCAGGCGGCATCCCGCCGAACACTCTCCACCGGCAGCTCGGACCGAAACGCGGCATAGGCGTCTAAGTCCCGCCGTTCATGGAGGCGCAGGATCAGCCGCTCGGTTTCGATCATAGTGGGCGTTCCATTCTTCAAGGCCTATCTATCGCCTTGCCGTCTTACATACTGGCCCGGCGTCGTTCTTCCTGATATACCGCCGCCGAACCCCTCATGTCTCGAACGGCTTGGGACGAATTCATGCGCAAGGCAAGCGTCGAGCGAAAGACCAAGGAGACCTCCGTCGCGGTCACGGTGAACCTCGACGGCACGGGCGTCTACGACGTCTCGACCGGCATCGGCTTTCTCGATCACATGCTGGAGCAGCTCTCGCGCCATTCGCTGATGGATTTGACGGTCAAGGCCGAGGGCGACCTCCACATCGATTTCCACCACACCACCGAGGACACCGGCATCGTGATCGGCCAGGCGGTCGCCGAGGCTCTCGGCGAGCGGAAGGGTATTACGCGTTACGGCTCCGCAACGATCCCCATGGACGAGACCTGCACGCGGGTTTCGATCGATCTGTCGAACCGGCCTTACCTTGTGTGGAAGGTCGACTTCACCAAGCCGAAGCTCGGCGAGATGGACACGGAGCTGTTCAAGGAATGGTTTCAGGCCTTCGCCCAGGCGGCCGGCGCGACCTTGCATATCGAATGTCTCTACGGCGAGAACAACCATCACATCGTCGAGTCCTGCTTCAAGGGCTTGGCGCGGAGCCTGCGCCAGGCCTCGGAGCTCGATCCCCGCAAACCGGACGCCGTTCCCTCCACCAAAGGGCGGCTCGCGAGCTGAGTCATGCGGGTTTATACGGTTCACGAGAACCCGGGCTATTTCGACGATCGCCGGATCGTCCTGGTCAAGGAAGGTTTTTCCTGGCCGGTGATGTTCGCGTCGATCTTCATCCTGCCGACGATCATCTGGGCGATTTACCGCCGGGTCTGGCTCGGTCTCGTGGTCTATCTTCTCGCCGGCCTCGGCCTCGCCGTCATCGAGACCCTGATCGGAGCCGCATCGCCGGCGTCGAGCGCGTTGAACCTGGTCTATATTCTTCTCGTCGCGGCGGAAGCGAATGACTGGCGCCGCCGGTCGCTCAACGCCCGCGGCTATCGCGAGACCGGCGTCGTGATCGGCGAAAGCCTGGTCGACGCCGAGACGCGTTATTTCTCGAACACCGCGTCGCCCGCGCCCCCGTCGAATACCGCCCCGGAAGCCGCATGAACGTCGCCATCATCGATTACGGCTCCGGCAACCTCCGCTCCGCCGCCAAGGCCTTCGAGCGCGCCGCCCGCGAACAAGGCCTCGACGTCGATGTGCTTGTCACCTCGCGCGCCTCGGTCGTTGCGGATGCCGACCGGGTGGTGCTGCCCGGCGTCGGCGCGTTCGGAGATTGCCGCCGCGGGGTCGAGGCGCTGCCCGGCATGCTCGACGCGCTGCAGGAGGCGGTCCATGTCAAGGCGCGGCCGTTTCTCGGCATCTGCATCGGGATGCAGCTCATGGCCGATCGCGGGCTGGAGCATGGCGAACATCCGGGCTTCGGCTGGGTCCCCGGGACCGTGACGGCGCTGAAACCGTCGGATCCCCACCTCAAAGTCCCCCATATGGGCTGGAACGACCTGACCTTCACGCCCGCCGCCAAAACCCACCCGGTTCTGAAGACCCTCGGCACCGGGTGCCACGCCTATTTCGTCCATGGCTACGGCATGCGCTGCGACGTCGCGAGCGATGTCCTGGCCGAGGTCGATTACGGCGGGCCGGTCACCGCGATCATCGGCCGCGACAATATGATCGGCACCCAGTTCCACCCCGAAAAGAGCCAGGATGTCGGCCTTCGCCTGATCGCCAATTTTCTGCATTGGAAGCCATGATTCTCTATCCCGCCATCGATCTCAAAGACGGCAAATGCGTCCGCCTGTGGAAGGGCGAGATGGCGCGGGCGACCGTGTTCAACGACGACCCGCCCGAGCAGGCCCAATCGTTCCAGAACGCGGGCTGCCGCTGGCTTCATATCGTCGATCTGAACGGCGCCTTCGCGGGCCATCCGGTGAATGCCGGGGTGGTCGAGGCGATCCTGAAAGCGGTGGAGATCCCGGTGCAGTTGGGCGGCGGCATCCGAGACATCGCGACCATCGAACGCTGGCTCGAAGTCGGCGTCTCTCGGGTAATCCTCGGCACGCTCGCCGTGCGCGCGCCCGCTGTCGTCAAGGAGGCCTGCCGCCGTTTCGAGGGCAAGGTCGCGGTCGGCATCGACGCGCGCCAGGGCCGGGTCGCTGTCGAGGGCTGGGCCGAGGAATCCGATATCAGCGCTGGGGATCTCGCCAAGGAATTCGAGGATGCCGGCGCGGCCGCGATCATCCATACCGATATCGAGCGCGACGGCGCGTCGGCCGGGCTCAACATTACGGCGACTGTCGCCTTGGCCGAAACCGTGTCGCTTCCGGTGATCGCCTCGGGCGGCGTCGGCTCGCTCGAGGATTTGCATCGCCTCAAATCGGCCGCCAACGAGTCGGACGGCGATATCGACGGCGTCATCGTCGGCCGGGCGCTTTATGACGGCGCGGTCGACATTCCCTCCGCGCTCGCCGCGCTCGAAGGCTAGCGATCATGCTTAAAGTCCGTGTCATTCCCTGCCTCGACGTAATGAACGGCCGCGTGGTCAAGGGCGTCGAATATGTCGGCCACCGCGACGCCGGCGATCCCATCGAGCAGGCCAAGATCTACGACGCCGACGGCGCGGACGAGATGTGCTATCTCGACATCACCGCCTCCAGCGACAATCGCGATCCGCTGTTCGACGTCGTCAAGGGGACCGCCGAGCAATGCTTCATGCCGCTCACCGTCGGCGGCGGCGTGCGCACCATCGACGATATGAGAAAACTTCTCCTCGCCGGCGCGGACAAGGTCTCGGTCATGACCGCCGCGATCAAGCGGCCGGAGATCATCAGGGAAGGCGCCGAGAAATTCGGCTCGCAATGCATCGTCTGCGCGATCGACGCCAAGCGCACCGGCCCCGGCAAATGGGAGGTCCATACCCATGGCGGCCGGGAGGCGACCGGCGTCGATGCCGTCATGCATGCCCGCCGCGCGGCCGAGCTCGGCGCCGGCGAGATTCTGCTCACCTCCATGGACCGCGACGGCACCAAGGACGGCTACGACCTGGAGCTGACCCGCACCATCGCCAATGCCGTATCGATCCCGGTCATCGCCTCGGGCGGCGTCGGCAACCTCCAGCATCTGATCGACGGCGTGCTGATCGGTCATGCCAACGCCGTGCTCGCCGCCTCGATCTTCCATTTCGGCGAGTTCTCGATCGGCGAGGCCAAGGCGACCATGCGCGCGGCCGGGGTTCCGGTGCGCGGGCCGGGGGAGTAATCTCGCCGCAAAGGACGGACGTATGGCCCACGACTTCTCGACCCTGAGCTCCCTATTCGACGTGATCGAGTCCCGTAAGGGCGGCGATCCGGGCGCGAGCTATGTCGCGGGGCTCTTGAAGGACGGCAAGGGCAAGATCGCCCGCAAGCTCGGCGAGGAGGCGATCGAATCCATGGTCGCCGCGCTCGCCGATGGGAAAGAGGCGCTGGTCGCGGAATCCGCCGATCTCCTGTTCCATCTTCTGGTGCTTTGGGCGGCCTGCGGCGTCGCGCCCGAGGACGTCATGGCCGAGCTCAAGCGCCGTGAAGGCACTTCGGGGCTCGAGGAAAAGAAGCGGCGGGGGAAGAAGACGGACTAAACGGCCAAGGAGGCGATGTGATGGCTTACGACAAGGACAACATCTTCGCCAAAATTCTGCGCGGCGAGATTCCCTGCAAGAAGGTCTATGAGGACGAATTCGCCCTCGCCTTCCACGACATCAATCCCCAGGCCCCGGTCCATGTCCTGGTGGTGCCGAAAGGCGATTTCGTCAGCCTGGACGATTTCTCCGCCAACGCCCCGCCGGCCCTCGTGACCGGCTTCCTCCGCGCCGTCGGCGAAGTCGCCCGCAAGCTCGACCTACCGAAGGACGGCTACCGCGTCCTCGCCAATATCGGCGCGAATGCCGGCCAGGAAGTGCCGCATCTGCACTTCCATATCTTCGCCGGAAAGCCGTTGGGGCCGATGTTGACGCGGGAATAGCGCTCGAGCATCACGCTACACCGGTCATCCCGGAAGCCGGTTTGCCCGGCATCTCTGATGCCGTTGGCAAACGGAGCTATCCGGGATTTATTGTCGCTGGCGCGCGCACGTGACTTGGATCCCGGCTCAAGGCCGGGATGACGCTGATTGAAGATGGTGAGACCGGAGTCTCACCCCAGCTTTGCCTTCATCAACTCCTTATACGGCGTCTCCGGCCGGGCGCCGACATGGCTGATGACCTCGGCGGCGGCGATGCAGCCGAGGCGGCCGCAGTCGGGCAGGCTCTTGCCGTGGGTGAGGCCGTAGAGGAAGCCGGCGGCGTACATGTCGCCGGCACCCGTGGTGTCGACGACATTAACGCCCTTTTCGGCATCGACGACATGGATTTCGTCGCCGGAGATCACGACCGAGCCCTTCTCGCTGCGGGTCAGCGCGGCGAAGCGGCAATCTTTGCGGACATATTGTAGGGCTTCGTCGAAATCCTTCGCCTCGTAAAGCGAAGTGATCTCCGCCTCGTTGGCGAACAGAATGTCGATCTGGTTCTTGACGAGCGCCCGGAATTCCTCCCGGTAGCGGTCGACGCAGAACGCATCCGACAGGGTCAGCGCGACCTTGCGGCCGGCGGCATGGGCGATGTCGGTCGCCTTGCGGAACGCCTTCTTGGCTTCCGGCGGATCCCAGAGATAGCCCTCGAGATAGGTCACCTGCGCGCTCTCGACGAGGCTCGCATCGACATCGTCCGGGCCCAGCGCCTGGCAGGCGCCGAGAAAGGTGTTCATGGTGCGCTGGGCGTCCGGCGTCACCAGGATCAGGCAGCGCGCGGTCGGCAGCCCATCGGTTGCGGGCGGCGTGTTGTAGGCGACATGGAGCGCGCGGATGTCGTGGGCGAAGACGTCGCCGAGCTGGTCGTTGCGGACCTTGCCGATGAAGCCGGCCTTGCCGCCGAAGGACGCGAGCCCGGCGATGGTGTTCGCCGCCGATCCGCCCGAAGCCTCGATCGCCGGCTCCATCAGACCGTAAAGCTCGGTGGCCCGCTCGGCGTCGATCAAGGTCATCGCGCCCTTGGCGATCTTCTGCTCGGCAAGAAAGGCGTCGCTCGAATGGGCGATCACGTCGACGATGGCGTTCCCGATGCCGACGACGTCCAGTGTCGGGTTTGACATGTATTAGGTTCCCACTTTTGTTGTGCCGGTTACCCTGGGATTGGCCCGGCGTCTTAAGGTCGGCGGGCAGTATAAGGAGGATCGGCGGCGCAACAAGCCCCCCGTCTCAAATCACTGGACGGGCCCCCTCCCGCCCGGCACAGTCGGGGCGGTTACGAGAGGAGGACGAGACCATGCGGGTCGGCCGCGCTCTGTCGCTCGCCGTGCACCAGCTCTCCGATCCGGCCTGCCGCCGGGTGCTGTTCCTCGGGATCGGGCTGTCGCTGATCGTCTTCGCCGCGCTTGCGGCGCTGACCGTGGTCGGCATCCATTACGTGCCGGCGACCCCCTGGCACTGGCTCGACGATCTCGTCGCGCTCGGCGGCGCGGTCGGCTTTCTGATCGCGATGTGGCTGCTGTTCCCGGCCGTGGTCAGCATGTTCGTCGGGGTGCTCCTGGACGACGTCGCCGAGGCGGTGGAGCGCCGGTATTATCCGGACGACCCGCCGGGCCGCGCGCCGTCGCTCATGCGCGCAATGATGCTCTCGGTCCGGTTGATGCTGGTTCTGGTGGTGCTCAATATCCTGGTCCTGCCGCTCTATATCGTGGCGTTCTTCGTGCCCTTTCTGAGCCTCGGGATCTATCTCGTGCTGAACGGCTATTTGCTCGGCCGGGAGTATTTCGAGCTGGTCGCGACCCGTCACATGACCCCGCGCGAGGCGACTATGCTCCGGCGGTTCCGGCGTGGCCGGGTCTTCGTCGCGGGGCTCGTCGTCGCCGGTCTGTTCGCGATCCCCATCGTCAATCTCCTGGCCCCGATCGTCGGCGCCGCCTTCATGATGCACGTCTACAAGGGCCTGCCCGGCTCCGAACGTCGTTAAATAACCGTTTACGGTTAATCACTTATGGTTACGTGCTTGGCAACCATCGACCCCGGCCACTCCGGCTCGTCGATAGGATGTCGGACGAGGGCCAGAAATATGTTTCGCTTTTTCAATAAACGCGCAAGCGCTCAGGGGGTTAGCGGAGTGGGAACGGCGATGGCGGGCACCCATGAAGACGTCTATGGCGAGGTCGGCGACACCGCTTTGACCTTGTCGCCGAACCGGCCCAGCCATGGCCGGCGGGTCAGCGACCGGGAAAACGTGGTCACGGTCGGCGTAAATGTCTCGCTCGAAGGCAAAATTCGCGGCTGCGCCATGCTGTTCGTCGAGGGCGACACCGATGCCAAGGTGACGGATTGCGCAGCGCTGGTGGTCGGCGAGACCGGCACCTTCCGCGGCTCCGCCCAAGTGAGCTCGGCGGAGATCGCGGGCCAGGTAAGCGGCACCGTGGTCTGCACCGGGCGCCTTATCCTGAGAGCGACGGGGCGCATCAAGGGCAAGGTCCGCTACGGCACG
The DNA here is from genome assembly GCA_963732795.1 of uncultured Alphaproteobacteria bacterium. Classification (GTDB taxonomy): domain Bacteria; phylum Pseudomonadota; class Alphaproteobacteria; order CAVTAV01; family CAVTAV01; genus CAVTAV01. Next base: position 479,022 of record CAVTAV010000006.1, read on the forward strand.
CTCGAAATCGAGACCGGTGCCGATCTCGGCGGCAACATCTCTGCGCTCCCGCCGAAACAGCGTGCCATCGAGGGCGAAGCCTTCTTCGGGCTCGAGAGATTTTCCAAGCAGCCGAGCTATTCGTGAGCATCCGCGCGCACCCGTCGTTAAAGAACGATTTACGGCCCTCAGGCTATGCTCGCCCCGTCACAGGGGCTCCCGCGGCGTCTCCCTGCCCGGGGCGAAGAGGAATCGAAGGGATTGACGATGTTCGGTCGTAGCAAGAACGACAGCGGCCCGGCCGCGCGCGATGACGAGCGCCGCGTGCCCGATTTTCACGGCGGTCCCGAAACGCCCGCCGCCACGCTGGATCCGCTGGCCGGCGAGGACGGCGAGCGCGAGCGTTTTGCGCCGCGGCCGAATCGCCCGACCCAGGAAACCCGCGCGCCAGAGGTCCGCGCGCCCGAAGTAAGGACGCCCAAAGTGCCCCCTACCGCGACCCGCAGCAGCGGCAAACCCGACGAGGACAAGACCCTCACGGTCGGCAAGGACATCTCGCTCCACGGCGAAATCGCCGATTGCGCCAAGGTCCATGTCGATGGCAAGGTCGAGGCCACGCTGTCAAAATGCCGCGCCCTCATCATCACCGATAGCGGCTATTTCGGCGGCACGGCCGAGGTCGACACCGCCGATATCAGCGGCCGGTTCGATGGCTCGCTGGAATGCACCGGGCGCCTGATCATCCGCGAATCCGGCCGCGTCAACGGCGAAGTGCGCTACGGCCAGATCGAGATCGAGTGCGGAGGCGAAATCAGTGGCAAGGTCGGGACCGTCGATTCGGAGGAGTCGGATGTGTCGGCGTCGAACGACGATATGCCCGAGTCTCCGGTCCAGCAGTCCGCGACCGCGCTCTAACCTGCGCCGGCGCGTCCGCTATCTCCCCCTGATTCTGGGCGGCCTCATGGCCGCCGGCTGCATGAGCCCGTTCGGCGAGAAGCCCGCGCCGACCCCCGAGGCCGCGCCCGCGCCGGCCGTTGCGCCCCTGCCCAAGCCGCCGGAGCCGCCTCCGCCCCCGCCGCTTCCCGATCTCGACGATCTCGTCGGCCTGACGGCGATGGATCTGACGCATTATTTCGGCGACCCCGCGATCAAGCGCACCGAGCCGCCGGCCGAGGTCTGGCACTATGTCGGGCCGGAATGCGTGCTGCATCTGTTTCTCTATAGCGACGGCAAGGGCGGTCCGCCGGTCGTCGATCATGTCGAGATCAGCGAACGCGGGCCGCTCCTGGTCGAGGCGGCGGAGCGCCGCAATGGCGTCTGCATCAACGCCTTCGTCAAGGACGGGCTGGAAATCCCCCTGAAACCGAAAACCGCCGTGCCGCCGGAAACGCCGGATACTGCGCCCGATCCCGGCGCGCCGTCCGACGCAGCTCCCTCCGATACGCCGGCGGACTAGCCCGGCGTCTTGTCCTTGAAGGCGCAGAGATCGCGCACCAGGCAGGTGGGGCAGGCGGGCTTGCGGGCGGTGCAGACGTAGCGGCCGTGCAGGATCAGCCAGTGATGGGCATGAAGCCGGTAGGCCTCGGGCACGACCTTCATCAGCTTCTCCTCGACCGCGAGCGGCGTCTTGCCCGGCGCCAGTCCGGTGCGGTTCGAGACGCGGAAGATATGGGTGTCGACCGCGATGGTCGGTCGGCCGAAAGCGATGTTGAGCACCACATTGGCGGTCTTGCGGCCGACGCCGGGCAGTTTCTCCAGGGCGTCGCGGTCGGCCGGGACCTCGCCGCCATGCTCGTCGATCAACATGCGGCTCAGCGCAATGATGTTCTTGGCCTTGGTGTTGTAGAGGCCGATGGTCTTGACGTAGCGCTTGAGCCCCGCCTCCCCGAGCTTGAGCATCTTTTGAGGCGTGTCGACCTTGGCGAACAGCGGCCCGGTCGCCTTGTTCACCCCCGCATCGGTCGCTTGGGCCGACAGCACCACGGCGACCAGGAGCGTATAGGCGTTGATATGCTTGAGCTCGCCCCGGGGGTTGGGATTGGCGGCCTCCAGACGGGCGAAGAAGGTCTCGATATCGGCGCGTTTCATGGGCCGGGAATCTACCCGGCGGCGGGGCCGGCCGCAGCAACAAATTGCCGCCGGGCGGGCAAGCGCCTAAATTATCGGGTATGACCGAGAGCGATCCCGCCTCCCCGAGCCCGCCGCCGACCGTCTGGTTCGACGCGGTGCTGACCCCGCACCGCTCCCTGCCGCCGGCCGGCTTCGGGATCCTGATGGCCGCGCTCGCGGTGTTGAGCTTTATCGCCGGGATGAGCTTCGTGCTTCAGGGCGCCTGGCCGGTCTTCGGCTTTTTCGGCCTGGATGTCGGCCTCGTCTATCTCGCCTTCAAGCTCAACTACCGTTCGGGCCGGATGGCCGAGACGATCCGGCTCGACCGGAAGGCGCTGACGATCGCCCGGCGCTATCCCGGCGGCGACGTCAAATCCTGGACCTTCGAACCCTATTGGGTAAAGGTATTGATGCTGGGGCCGTCGGGCCGGGATCCCGCCCTGGTGCTGCGCTCCCACGGCCGTGACCTCGTCATCGGCTCGTTCCTTACGGTACCGGAACGACATGATGTCGCCGATGCATTGCTCGCCGCCTTGCGCAAACGGGCGATGGACGTCGCGCCTAATCCCGCTTCGTAAAGCCCAGAACGTCGGCCATGCCGTAATAGCCGGCGGGCTTGCCGATGCCCCAGAGTGCGGCGCGCACCGCACCGCGGGCGAAGATCGCCCGGTCGCCCGCCTTGTGGGTGAGCTCGATCCGCTCGTCGTCGCCGGCGAAGATGACGGTGTGATCGCCCGGCACATTGCCGCCGCGCAAAGCCGCGAAGCCGATGTCACCGCGCTTCCTCGCCCCCGTAATGCCGTCTCGGCCGCGATCGGCCACCTTGGCGAGCTTGACCCCGCGGCCCTCGGCGGCGGCCTCGCCTAGGGCCAGGGCGGTCCCCGAGGGCGCGTCGACCTTCATGCGGTGATGCATCTCGACGATCTCGATATCGAAATCGGGCCCGAGCCTTTGGGCGACCTCGCGGGTCAGCTCGATCAGAAGATTGACCCCGACACTCATATTGGCGGCGCGGATGATGGCGGTGTCCTTGGCGGCGCGCTTCAAGGCCTTAAAGTCCGCGTCTTCGAGCCCCGTGGTGCCGACGACATGGACCGTTCCCGTTTTGGCCGCTTGTTTCGCTACCGAAACGGTCGACGTCGGCGAGGAAAAGTCGAGAATGGCGTCCGAGGCGGCGCAAAGAGCCGCTGCGCTTCCCGCGACCATCGTCCCCAGGGACCCGATCCCGGCCAACTCGCCGACGTCCCGGCCGATAAACTCGTTGCCCGGCCTCTCGATGCCGCCCGAGACCCGCGCGCCCTTGGTCGCGGCGATCTCGCGGATGAGCGCCCGGCCCATCCGGCCCGCCGCCCCGACCACGCCCAGTCTTATGTCCGCCATTCCGTCCTCCCGATCTGTCCGCCGGGTTTAACCCCGATGCAGGCCGCGCTCAAGAGCCGTGGCCGACCGTTGCCTGCCGTTCTTCCGGTGTCATACTACCGACCACAGAATTTTCGGAGATCGGGAGAGAATGGAATGGTCTACAAGCGGAACCTCGCCGAGGTCGATTGGATGGAGATGGGACATGGCGAGCGCTTCTTCCATCAGCGCAAGGCGCTCACCCCCTATACCGAATCCTACAAACCCAAGCTCGGCATGAGCTTCTACAAGCTCGAGCCCGGCAAGCGCGCCTTTCCGTTCCACCGCCATTTCGGCAATGACGAGATCCTGCTGATCAGCAAAGGAACCGGGACCCTGCGCTACGGCGAGGAGACGGTGCCGCTCGGCGAAGGCGACTATGTGTATCTCTCGTCGGAGCCCGGCATCGCCCATCAGGTGATCAATTCCGGCGACGCGCCGCTCGAATATTACTGCATCTCGACCATGCTCACCCCGGAGGTCGTGATGTATCCGGATTCGAATAAGGTCGCGACCTCCTACATCACCTCCGCTGAGAACGGAGCGGGGCACGAGCGGAAATTCTTCGTGCTGCGCTACGACGCGGTCGGCTATTGGGACGGCGAGAAGCCGGAATAGAAAGTCAGGCCGCGTCGCCGCCTTCCGGCTCGGCGTCGACCCGCGGGTCGAGGGCGAGAACCTCGGGCGTAGTGCGCGGCAGGGCCTGGAACGGGGACTGTTCGTCGGCCGGCGGAGCCTCGCGCACCCTCATCCGCAGGACGACGAAGACGAAGGTCGCGGCGGCCACGGCGCTCGCAAAGATGAACAAGCCGCTCGGCGCGATGGCGAAGATCATCACCGCGCCGCCGAGCGGCCCCAGGATGGCGCCCGCGCTGTAGGCGGCGAGCAGCCCGCGGCCGGTGGCGACGGTATCGCCCGGATCGGCATAGTCGTTGGTGTTGGCGGCGCTCAGCGGATAGAGCGTGAAGGACATGCCGCCGAAGATGATGCTGAGCAACAGCAGCAGATCATGCGATCTAGCCCCGACAATTGCGATCCCGACCGCCGCGAGCGCGACAGTGATCATGGCTCCGGCGATTACCTTGCGCCGATCGAGGACATCCGACAGCCGGCCGATCGGAAACTGCATGAACAATCCGCCGAGGATCGTCACCGTCATCAGATTTGCCGTCTCCCCGGCCGAAAGGCCGATCGCGGTGGCGTAATAGGAGGCGAGGCCGAAGAACGAGCCGACCACGATGCCTGCCGTGAAGCTGCCGATCATGCCGGTCGGTGAAATGGCGTAAAGCCGGCTGAGCGGCATGTTGGACGACGGTGTAATCTCCGGCGCGACGATGCGGGTCAGGGATATCGGCACCGCCGCGATCGAGATCAGGATCGACGCCAGCACATAGAGCACATAGCCCGAGACATCGGGAATATAGAGCATGAACTGCCCGACGCCGTAGGCGCCGTAGAACACGACCGTGTAGGTCGCCAGAATCGTGCCGCGAGTCTTCCTTGTCGCCCGGCTGTTGAGCCAGCTCTCGACGCAGAGGAGCAGCCCGGCCATGCAAAATCCTTCGAGAAACCGCAGAATGGCCCAGAAGCCGAACTCCCGCGCGAAAGGATGGGCGAGGGTGGCGGCCGAAAGTATGGCGGTGAAGGCGGCATAGGTGCGGATATGGCCGACCGTCTCGATCCAGCGATGGACGACCTGTGTACCGACGAACTGGCCGAAGAAATAACCCGCCATGACAATGCCGGCTGTCAGCGGCGAGAACTCGGCCTCCGCCATCCTGACGCCGAGCACCGTGCCGAGCAGGCCGACGCCGAAGGTCAGAAGGATCACGCCGGCAAGCAGCGGGCCGATCGAGCTCAGGATGCTGCGCATGGCTCTCCGACGGCTGAGGTTTCTCGCGCCGGGGCCTCGCGTGCTACTCGCCCGGTGCTTTTTCCGCAGGCCGGGCCACGTCGATCCTGTGAGTCGGCGTAGCCGGCTTGGGGCTCTCCTCTAGACTATCCTCCGGCGGTTTAGCCGCCATGAAGATCTTGATCAAGGTGTGGTCGCGATTCCAGATCGTGTGCTTGAAGACGCCGCCGATATGGAGAACGGTCCCGACCGCGAGGGTGATCGCGCCCCAAACATGGGCTTCATGGGCAATTTCGAACAAGGCCGGGCTGTGGCCGAACGGGCTCGGGACCTCGAGATCGAACAGCCGGACCGCCATGCCGCCGGACCAAGCCTGCAGCGGCCCCGAGACCAGCATGACCCCCATGGCCACGACCAGCATGTAATGGACCACCTTGCCGACGGTGAAGCTCCAGCCCTTCTGGTCCTCCTCCGGCCCCGGATGGCCTTCCTTGAAGCGCCACCAGATGCGGATCGCGATCACGACATAGGCAGTCAGCGCGATCGTGGTGTGAAGCCGCAGCATATGGTCGCCCGCCGTGCCGATCGAATCGCCGACGAACAACAGCGCCACGATGGCGGCGGCGGCCAGCCAGTGCAGGACAATCGAGATCCAGCCATAGCCGGTCGGGGTGTCGTGCAAGCGCATGCGAATACTCAAACGTCCCTGGCGGGAATTCCTTTTGTGCCGGTGAAGCGGCCGGTACGGATAGCACGAAGCCATCCCCTCAGCGCAAGGGCCGGCGATGGAAATCCGTCGCCGCGGCCGCGCGCATCCCGTATTCCACGGCGATACGCTCCGAACCCTACCCTAAAATCATTCTAACTTGAGATGTCAACCCGAAAGAGGGATGCCATCTCAGCTCCGCTCGGGGTAAAGCTCGTATTTGGTCCCGGCGATCCACAGCCGCTCGACCTTCAGGCGCTTCTCGTCGGGATTGGCGGACGGCTCGCCCGAGACCGTGATCTTGACGCCCTCCGCCAGGTCGCCGTCCTTGAGCCCGGCCCGTGCATTGCGCCAAGGCTGACCGACTTCCAACAGCCATTTCACCCCGTCGGCATAAAGCGTCACCCGGCCATGGGGATTGCCGAGATGAAGATCCATGATCACGCCGGTCAGCTCGATATTCTCGCCCGTGGTCCAGTTCCAGCCGTGATGGGCGGCGGCCTGTTGCGTGGAGAGCGCCCCAATGCCGATCCCCAGCACTACGGCGAGGGCCGTATAAGGTTTGAACATTCCAGCCTCCTGTTCAAAAGCCTTGATCAGGAGAAGATTCGCGCGGCCGAGGTCAAGGTCAAGACCGGGGGCGGCGCTTCACACAAGCGTGACGACGGCGTCGTCATAAACATCCGCGCCGAGATTGCCGTCGTCGAAGATCTCGTGCTCGCGGATCCAATGGCGCGAGGTCTCGAAGACCTCTTTGCCATAGGGTTCGAAGACCAGGCGCTCGCCGGGACCCCAGCGACGGGTGTCCATGAGGGAGTGGAAACGGACCGGGAATTCGTTCCGGTAATAATGGGTGTAGAGCTCGGGCCGGAGATCGATATCGGCCTGGGCGCGGCGCAGCGCGCGGAAATATTTCTTCAGGTCCTCGGGTTCGGGATCGCCCGTGATCATGGTGGTGATCATGAAGGTCGCGTCGATGATCTTCCGGAAGCCGAGCTGCTCGGCGAAGTAATAGGGCCCCGAGAACAGCGTCGCCGCCGGGCTCGTGCCCTCGAACAGCTTCTCCATCCGGCTGAACAGCATGCCCTCCTTGAACGAGAGTTCGATCTCCTCGCGCGGCATATATTGCTCGAGAGCCTGGATGGTCGCGTAGTGGCTGCCCGACTGGTAGCCGACGGAGACCGGCACGCCGGCGAGATCCTCCGGTGTCTTGACGGGGGAGTCCGCGGGGACGAAGACGCCGGCCGGCGAGACCGAATAGACATCGGCGAAGATCTTGCCGTGACCCTTGGCGGCGGCGACGTTCACGGTCCAATGGCAGGCGCAGCTGATATCCGCCGTCCGGCCTTTCTCGAAGCTCTGGAAGGCGCCAACCTTGTCGCCCTTGTCGTGAATCTTGCCGTCCGTCGATTGGACGGTTTCGCGGAATTCGTAATCCAGGCCCTCGTCGCGGAAATAGCCTTTCTCTTCGGCGACCCATTCCTGCAGCCGGAAATGCGGCTCGATGACGAATTTGGCCATGGGATCCTCCTATTTGCGCTTGAAATGCTTGCCGAGGGTCAGCCCCTGGCCCTGATAGGACGAGCCGATCCCGGCGCCATAGGGCTTGGCGGTCGGCTCGGTCAACCGCTCGACCACGACCCGGCCGACGATCTGGCCGTGCTCCAGGAGAAACGGCACCTCATGGGAGCGCACCTCGAGCACGATCTTCGTTCCGTTCACGCCGTTCGGGTTGGTGCCGAATCCCGGATCGAAAAAGCCGGCGTAATGGACCCGGAACTCGCCGACTAAGGTGTCATAGGCGATCATGTCGCCGGCGAGATCGTTCGGCACGCAGACGGTTTCCTTGGTCGCGAGAATATGGAACTCGTCGGTCTTGAGCACGAGACCGCCGTCCTTGGGCCGATAAACCTCGTCCCAGAAATCCGCGACATCGTAGTGGCCGATCAAATCGAGATCGATCGGCTCGCGGGTTTTCCGGGCCTTATAGCCGATGAGGCCGGTCGCCGTGTCGCCCATCACATCGACCGAGAGCGCGATCGCGCCGTCCTTGACGTCCGCCACGCCCTCCTCGTCGCGCACGATCCGGACCTTCTCATGGAGCCGACGCACGAAGGCGTCGCTGGAGGGCGGCGTGCCGCGCTTGAGGCGAATCTGCGAGAGACGCGAGCCCCGGCGCACCTTCACATTGAACGACCGCGGCGCGATTTCGAGCCACAAGGGGCCGTTATAGCGCTCGGCGATCTGATCGAACTCGGTCGCGTAATCGGTGATGACGCGGCAGAACACGTCCAGCCGGCCGGTCGAGCTCTTCGGATTCGCGACGCCCGACATGCGCTTCCTGAGCGCGAGAGTTTCCTGGAGGCGCACGAGATAGACCTTGCCGGTCTCCAGTACCGCGCCCCTGTCGAGGTCGATCTTCTCCTCGGCGAAAATCCCGAGCTTGTCCTCGACCGTGCGGGTGCCGGGGAGGAAGCTCGCGGGTACGCGGTACGCCGTGGCGCCCAGCCTTAAATCGATGCTCGCCGGCTGAATCTGCTCCGGCAAAATCGCATTCTCGGCCGCTAGAAGCCCGGTCTCGATCAGGCCTTCGAGACCCTGAGCCGGAAAGATCCCGGACTGAGTCTCGGCTTCCGCATCGCGCGCGGGAAGGACAGTCTGTTCAGCGCCGCCGCTCATTCACCGACCCGGGTTGAAACATCGGCGCGGCGCTCAAACCATCAATTATTTCAATGGCTTACTTGTGCCACACCGGACCCGTCCAGACTCGCACCAAGCCACGGGCAATGCAAGGATTTTCGCCTCGATTGTGGAGTGCTACTTCGCCCGGTTCTTCACCAGATCGTCGACCACGGCGGGATCGGCCAGAGTCGAGGTGTCGCCCAAATTGCCGAAATCGTTTTCGGCGATCTTGCGCAGGATGCGGCGCATGATCTTGCCCGAACGGGTCTTGGGCAGGCTCGGCGCGAACTGGATGACGTCGGGCATGGCGATGCGGCTGATCTCGGTGCCGACCCAGTCCTTGAGTTCCTTGTCAGGGCGTCGGACGGGCGCGACGTCGGCATTGAGCGTGACATAGGCATAGATGCCCTGGCCCTTGAGATCGTGCGGGATAGCCGACCACAGCGGCTTCGGCGACCTGATCATGCGCCACGAGCGCACTTTCGACCTCGGCGGTGCCAAGCCGGTGGCCGGAGACGTTGATCACGTCGTCCACCCGGCCGGTGATCCAGTAATAGCCGTCCTCGTCGCGCCGGCAGCCGTCGCCGGTGAAATATTTGCCCTTATAGGCCGAGAAATAGGTCTGCACAAAGCGCTCGTGGTCGCCGTAAACCGTGCGCATCTGGCCGGGCCAGGAATTGAGAAGCACGAGATTGCCTGCGCCCGCGCCTTCCACAGGCTTGCCGTCTGCATCGACGATCTGAGGTTTCACCCCGAAGAACGGCCGCGTCGCCGAGCCGGGCTTGAGCTTGGTCGCGCCGGGCAGGGGCGTGATCAGGATGCCGCCGGTTTCGGTCTGCCACCAAGTATCGACGATCGGGCAGCGAGAATCGCCGACCGTCTTGTAATACCACAGCCAAGCCTCGGGATTGATCGGCTCGCCGACCGAGCCCAGAAGCTTCAACGACCCGCGCGAGGTCTTGTTCACCGGTTCGTCGCCCTGCCGCATCAGTGCGCGGATCGCGGTCGGCGCGGTATAGAGGATGTTGACCTTGTGGCGGTCCACGATCTCCCAGAACCGCGAGAAATCGGGATAGCTCGGCACGCCCTCGAACATCACCGTCGTCGCGCCGTTGGCGAGCGGCCCGTAGACGATATAGGAGTGTCCCGTCACCCAACCGACATCCGCCGCGCACCAATAGATGTCGCCGTCGTGATAATCGAAGACATATTGGTGGGTGAGCGAGACATAGACCAGATAGCCGCCGGTTGTATGCAGCACGCCCTTGGGCTTCCCGGTCGAGCCCGAGGTATAGAGGATGAACAGGGGATCCTCGGCGCTCATCTCGACCGGACGGCACTCCGCCGAAACATGCTTGGCCGCCTCGTGGAACCAGACGTCGCGGATCTTCGTCATCGGCACCTCGGCGCCGGTGCGTCTCACCACGATCACCGACTTGACGGTCGGGCACTGCTCCAGCGCCTTGTCGGTATTCGCCTTCAGGGCCACGGCCTTGCCGCCGCGAAGGCCTTCGTCGACCGTGATCACGCAGTTCGAATCGCAGTCCTGGATGCGTCCGGCGAGCGCGTCGGGCGAAAATCCGGCAAAGACCAACGAATGCACCGCGCCGATCCGGGCGCAGGCCAGCATGGCGTAAACCGTTTCCGGGATCATCGGCATATAGATCGTGACCCGGTCGCCCTTCCTGATGCCCTGCTCCTTCAGGATGTTCGCCATCCGGCAGGTCTCGTCGTGAAGCTCCTTATAGGTGATGCGGCGCTGGTCCTTGGCGTCGTCGCCTTCCCAGATGATCGCGGCCTGATGGGCGCGCTTGGCCAGATGCCGGTCGATGCAATTGGCGCTGACATTGAGCGTGCCGTCCTCGAACCATTTGATCGAGACGTCGCCCGAGAAGCTCGCATTCTTCACCTTGGTGAAGGGCTTGATCCAATCGATCCGCTTGGCGTGCTCGCGCCAGAAACCGTCGGGATCTTCGACGGACTGCTCATAGAGCCGGAGATAGGTCGCGTTGTCGCACCATGCCCGCCGGGCCCATTCGTCGCTCACCGGGATGATTTGATCGTCGGCCATGGCCCCCACCTTTCTGGTCTTTGCGGCAGAATAGGCCGCGAATGATACGGAGCCATGACGGGGGCGGCAAGGGTAGCCCGTATGGTTAAAACCCCGGAGCTTCGTCTCCTTAATGTGCAGTTCAGCTATCGGTGCGACGCGATAGCCTGGACCGCACGCGTATCAACGTCGTGAGTAAAGTGAAAGTATGTCATGTCGCAACGGACTCGTATGCTCCAAGCCCCGCTCGATGCTTCGCCCGCAGGCTTGATCCCCGAGACCCCCCTCGTCGACAACAGCCCGATTCTCGACACGGTCTTCGCCCGCTGGCGTATGCCCAGCATGAGCGCTGCGCTGGAGGTCGGCATTTACGATGCCCTGACGGAAGGGCCCGCCCGCCCGGAAACATTGGCTGGACAACTTGGTCTGGATTTGCGGGCGGTTCGCGCCGTTCTCCCGGTCCTCGCCGGCAGCGGGATCCTGACGGTGCATGGCGGCCGCTACGGCCTCACCGCAGCCGCCCGGACCTATCTCCTGAAAGACGGCCCGTTCTTCTTCGGCGCCAAGCTTGCGACCCAGGCGCGATCGAGCCGCGAGCACGCCGAATTGATGAAGGCGCTGCGCCCGGTCAAGAAGAAGAGCCGCTGGTGGTGGCCGTCCAACCCGGTGGACGCGTGGGAAGATGGCAAGATCACGCGCGAGATGGCCAAGGGCATCGCCGCCTATATGCAGGCCGAATGCGCGGGCCTCGCGGCCGGCGCGGCCCAAAGCGGGGTCTATCGCGGCATCCGGCGGATGCTCGATGTCGGCGGGGGCTCCGGCGCCATGGCGGTCGCGATCGCCGGCGCTCAGCCGGAAACCGAGTGCGTGGTGATGGACCTGCCGGCCATGTGCGAGGAAGCCAAGACGTATATCCGGTCCGCCGGTTTCGAGCGGCGCATCAAGGTCGAAGCGATCGACATGTTCCGCGCAGCCCTGGCCCGAAGGCCATGATGGCATCGTGTTTTCGAACATCTTCCACGATTGGTCCTTCGAGACCTGTGAGACCCTCGCGCGCCTCGCTTATGAGGCGCTCGTGCCGGGAGGCCGCGTCTTCGTCCATGAGATGCTGATGGCGGACGATCACGGCGGGCCGGCCCCGACCGCCGGCTTCTCGGCCCAGATGCTGCTCGACACGAGGGGACAGCAATACACGTTTCCGGAGCTTCGAGACTTTCTGGCGAAGGCCGGTTTCGAAGATGTCGGCGTGACCCATAGCTTCAGCTATTACTCGGTCGTTTCGGCTACGAAAACCTCGTAAAGGTCGGCCGAGCGGTGACCCGCTCGTCGCCGATCAGGGTGATTTTGGCCGTTCAACTTCCGAGGTCGGTCCGCTAGAGTCCGCCTTCTATCCACAGGGTGAGCGAAAAACATGCAAACGCCGATCGTCGACAACAAAGTGATCCTGGAAACGCTATTCGCCCGCTGGCGCGCGCCCTGCATGAGCGTGGGACTGGAGCTCGGCTTTTACGAGGCCTTGCACGAGATGCCCGCCTCGGCCGCCGAGCTGGCCAAGCGGCTCGATCTCAACGAGCGGGCCATGCGCGCGATGCTGCCGGTCCTGGCGGCGAGCGGGATTCTGACGGTCCATGGCGGCCGCTACGGCCTCACCGTGGCGGCGCGGACCTATCTTCTCAAGGACAGCTATTTCTTCTTCGGCCCCAAGCTCGCGACCCAGGCGCGCTCCATGAGCGAGCATGCCGAGCTCCTCAAGGCGCTCCGGCACAAGGACGAATACAAGGGCGAGCGCGAGCGCCCGGTCGAAGGCTGGGAAGCCGGCCAGATCCCGCCGGAGCTTGCGAAGGGTATCGCGGCCTATATGCAGTCCGAATGCGTCGGGCTCGCGGCGGGCGCGGCGAAGAGCGGCGTGTTCAAGGGCGTGAAGCGAATGCTCGATGTCGGCGGCGGCTCGGGCGTCATGTCGATCGCGATCGCGGCCCATCAGCCGGGCGTCCAATGCACCGTCATGGATCTGCCGACCATGTGCGCCGAGGCCGAGGGCTATATCGATCGCGCGGGGTTCAAGGGCAAGGTCGACACCAAAGCCGTCGACATGTTTCGCGAGCCCTGGCCCGAGGGCTATGACGGCATGGTGTTCTCCAACATCTTCCATGACTGGCGCTTCGATACCTGCGCCACCCTTGCTTCGCTCGCCTTCAAGGCGCTGCAGAGCGGGGGCAAGATCTTCCTGCACGAGATGCTTTTGAACGACGACCTCAGCGGCCCCGCCGCGACGGCCGGGTTCTCGACGCAGATGTTGCTCGGCACCCAGGGCCAGCAGTTCAGTTTCCTGGAATTGAAAAAACTCCTTGAGGATGCCGGCTTCACGAAGGTCGGCGTCACCCACACTTTCGGCTATTATTCGGTCGTGACGGGGGTGAAACCGTAAGGGAGTCACAAGGATGATCAAGAATGGCCGATAGGATACGACCTTTCGATGCATCGTCGTTCAACATCGCCATGCACCGCGACGGACGGTCCGAGGTCACGAAGGCTTTATGGGGACCTCCGGCGCGCGTGGAGGGTTTCACCGTCATGGCGCCCTTCCTCACCCGCAATCCGCCGCATAACGGCGAGATGCATCCGGACGGTGATGAGCTGATCTTTTTGATCTCGGGACGGCTCGACGTCATCGCCGAGGAGGGCGGGGCCGAGACCGTTACGCAAATGGTTGGCGGCCAGGCGGTTGTCATCCCCAAGGGCATGTGGCATCGCCTCGACATCAAGGAGCCCTGCCAGCTGGTCGTGATGACGCCCGGTCCCGAGAGCATGCACCGGCCTCTGCCCGATCAGCGGCAGCCGGGATGACGAGCCGACGCAATCGGGACTAAAGCCTACGCGGCTAGACGATCCCGTCCAAATGTCGGCATCTACCTTGGACAAAGTCGACCGATATCGTCCCGGCCAGCCCCGCCGGAGCCGGCAAACGACCGCGTTCGGGCCGATCGGATATTCCGCGGTCTGTTCGGCTGGCGGTTGGCCCGGTATAAGCCGGAGGCCCCAAAAGGTGCATCGGAAGGCCAGGCCGCAGAATGACAAGCAACGCAAAAACCGTCGCGATGACGGAGGGGCCGCTTCTCGGAGTTCTGATCCGCGTGGCCTTGCCCATAACGTTCACAAATCTCTGTCAGTCGACCTACGACATTATCAATGCATTTTGGCTGGGGCATCTTGGTCAGGACGCGATTGCGGCCGTTGCCGCAAGCGGGCCGCTGTTCTTCGTGCTTGTATCGCTGAGCAGCGGTCTTTCCACCGCGGGGGCTGTCCTTATCGCCCAGAATGCTGGAGCAAAGAGGCGTGACGTGCTCGACCATGTGACCGCCCAAACGCTCCTTATGGTGATCGCACTTGCGGTAGCTTTCGCGCTCTTTGGCAATCTGTCCGCGCCACTTCAACTCCAATTGGTGGGCGTTGAACCGAATGTAGCCCGGCTCGCCGACGGCTACCTATCGGTTCGCTATGTCGGGATGATCCCAATGTTCACCATCATGGCAATGCAGGCGATGCTGCAGGCGGTCGGGGAGGTTCGCTTTGCCATGTGGGTTCTGATCGGCAGCATCATTCTCAATGCCGCGCTCGATCCTGTTCTGATTTTCGGGGTCGGCCCGGTCCCGGTCCTAGGGGTCAGGGGCGCGGCCGCCGCCACCGTGATCTCTCAAATTGCAGCGCTTCTAGTGATTTTCCACCACCTGTTGACCGGCAGGTCCGCGCTCCATCTCCGCGTCCACAACTTCCGGCCTGACTTTGCGCAAATCAAGCTGGCAATTGGTCTCGGAGTCCCCGCCTCGATCGAGCAGGCCATCCGGACGTTCAGCTCGCTGTTGCTGATGTCTCTTGCCGCGAGTTTTGGAACCGTCGGCCTCGCGTCCTACGGCGTGGGTACGCGGCTCATGTTCTTCTGGTTCGCTCCGACCATGGGGCTCGGCGTCGCGGCCGCGACGGTGGTTGGACAAAATATCGGCGCCGGGCGACCCGACCGCGCGGAAGCGGCGGTGCGCACGGCTGCCTGGCTCGGTTTCGGGTCGCTCACACTGATCGGGCTGGCGCACATTCCGTTCGTCCCTCAGATCATGTCCTCGCTCGCTCCCGGCGAGCCGGACGTTATCCGAAACGCCAGCAGTTTCGCTTATGTCTTTCTGCCCTTCCTCGGTGTCGTGGCGGTGACGCAGGCCTTTCTGGGGGCGTTCCGGGGAGCAGGCAACACACGACAATCGATGACACTGTCGATCATGCAGCAGTGGCTGTTCCAGCTTCCGATCGCATGGGGCCTCGCCTTGGCGACGCCTGTCGGAATCAATGGCATTTGGTGGTGTTATCCGCTCGGAAATGGGGCCACCGCGCTGTTGTGCTTGGTCTGGTACAAGTACGGTCGGTGGCGCCGCAATCTGGTTCAGACGGAGGCGTCCCACGGAAGGAGCTAACCGGCCGATATATGCGCCCCGCCGCCTTAGGCCACGTAGACAATCCCGTTCCGCACCTCGATCGCAGTCGCCGTCAAATATTGCCCGCGGCACGGCCCGGCGAAGCAATAGCCGTCCTCGGGCCGGAACACCGCGCCGTGATTGGCGCAGAGGAAGAAGGTGCGTTGCGGGTCCATGAACACACCCGGCCGCCAGTCCATCGGCAGGGCGACATGGGGACAGAGATTGCGATAGGCGTAGACGGCCTCGCCGATCCGCTGCACGAAAAACTCGAACGGGTCTTCCTCCGTGCCGTAAGTGAAGACTTTCGCGCCGTTTTCCGGGATGTCGTCGATGCGGCAGAGAACGGTCCCGGCTTGGGGCGCATTCGGCACATCGGCGAGATAAGCCGGACCCGGCTTGCCGAGCTTGGGCAGCATCGAGTCAGCCCGCGAGCACCCGGCCGTCCTCGACACGGACCGCGACCGGGGTCAGCCAATGGCCTTCGCACACGCCTTCGTCGCAATAGCCGTCGGCGATGCGGAACTTGGCGTAGTGGTTGATGCAATAGAAC
This sequence comes from uncultured Alphaproteobacteria bacterium, assembly GCA_963732795.1. Taxonomy (GTDB): domain Bacteria; phylum Pseudomonadota; class Alphaproteobacteria; order CAVTAV01; family CAVTAV01; genus CAVTAV01. Next base: position 494,811 of record CAVTAV010000006.1, read on the forward strand.
CGGTCGCCCGCGCCGTTGAGGAATTTCGGCTCGCGCCAATTGAGCGAGATGTTGAAATGCGGACAGGCGTTGACATAGGCGACCGCCCCGCCCTCGTGGGCCTTGACGAAGATCTCGGTCGCGCGCGGCGGCTCGCCGAAGGTGATCAGCCGGGCTTCGCCGTCCGCCAGATCCTCCAGCGTGCACAAGACCGCGCCGGCTTGTGGCCCGCCGAGCTCCCGGCAGGTCTTGAAACGCGGACGGTTGAGAGGTTCTTCGTGCTGGATGGCCGTCACGGTTTGACGCCGCCCATCCCGCAGATAATCTTCCAGGACTTAGCGTCGATCGGCACGACGGAAAGCCGGCCCTGGCGGATGAGCGCCAGATTCTCGAGCCGCTCGTCGGCCTTGATGTCGGCGAGGGTCACGGGCGTCTTGAAGGCGCGGCCGAGTTTCAAATCCACCATGCCGAACCGGCCGGAGGCATCGGTGTGATCGGGGTAATATTCCTTCACCACCTCGACGATGCCGACGACCCGGCGTTCCGCGCCCGAATGGTAGAACAGGCACTCATCGCCCTTCTTCATGGCCTTCATGTTGTTGGACGCCTGGTAGTTCCGGACCCCGTTCCAGAAGGTGGTCTTGTCGCGGACCTGATCGTCCCAAGACCAAGTATTTGGCTCCGTTTTCACCAGCCAATAGGCCATTTTTCGCCTCCGTTTTGTCTTTTTAGCCCGAAACCGCCGCCGGTGCGCCCGAAACTTCGTGTTTAAAGGAGCGATTGAGCAGCCCTTCGACCGTGGCGTCGATCGCCGCGCCCTTGTTCAGCACGGCATCGACGGCGGCGCAAATCGGCATGTCGACGCCGTGGCGTTCGGCAAGGGCTACCGCGGCGCTCGCCGAATAGACGCCCTCCGCGATCGAGCGGCGACGGCCGAGGATCTGCGCCAGGGTCCGGCCTCGGCCGAGCGCCATGCCGAGCGAGGTGTTGCGCGACTGGGCGGAGGAGCAGGTGAGGATCAAATCGCCGAGGCCCGAAAGCCCCATCAGGGTGTCGCGGTTCGCGCCGAGCGCGTCGCCGAGCCGGAGGATTTCGGCCAAGCCCCGGGTCATCAGCGCTGCGCGGGTGTTGTCGCCGAAGGCGCGGCCCTCGACGATGCCGCAGGCGATGGCGAGCACGTTCTTGACGGCTCCGCCGATCTGCGCGCCGATCACGTCGGTCGAGAGATAGGGCCGGAAGGTCCGCTGGCCGAGCGCCTCGACGAGCATGCGGCCGACGGACTCGTCGCCGGACGCCAGGGTCACGGCGGTCGGATGGCCCTCGGCGACCTCGCGCGCGAAGGTCGGCCCCGACAGCACGGCGCGCGTCGCCTGCGGCAAGGTCTCGGCCACGACCTCGCTCATCAGTTTCAACGTCGTTTGCTCGATCCCCTTGGCGCAGATGACGACCGGTGTGCCGCTCTTAAGCTTCAGGGTGGCGGCGAGCCGTTCGGTTACGCCGCGCATATGCTGGGCGGGGGCAACCAGCAGAATCGCATCGCCCGTGGCCGCCTCGCCCAACTCGCCGGTCGCGCGGACATTTTCGGGCAGGACGAAATCGGGCAGGAAGACCGGATTGGTGTGATCGGTATTGACCGCCTCGATGACATCGGCTTCGAGCGCCCACAGCACGACCTTCCGTCCGGCCTGGGCCGCGACGGCGGCCAAAGCCGTGCCCCAGGCTCCTGCGCCGATGACTCCGATCGTTTCCACAAGATTGTGATACCCGCGCCCGAGTCGCGAGGCAAGCCCGGCCTAGCGGGTCCCGGCCTTCGCCGATTCCACCGTCGGCCCGACGTCCTGGCCGTAGGAGAGCTCCAGGGTGTTGCCGTCGGGATCGGCGAGATAGACCCAGTAGCCGACCGGCGGGCCATAGTCTTCCGGGCCTTTTATGAGACAGCCGTCTTGTTTCGCGAGCGCCGCCAGCCGGTCCACCGCCTCGCGGCTCGCGCAGGCGACGCCGAGATGGCCGAACGGGCCCAGCGGCCGGTCCACCACGCCCGGCTGATGAACCAGCACGATCACGAAGGGCCGGGTCATGTCGCTGACCCAGGCGACTGCGCCTTCGCCGTCCTCGGATTGATGGCGATAGACCACCCGCATGCCGGCATATTTCGCATAAAACGCAATGCTGGCATCAAGATCGGCGGAAGCGAGAGCGATATGGGTGAGGCCGGTATCCGACATGGGCCTGTCTTTCCGGATACGATTTGACCTGACGCAAAGCGGGCGACGGCCAAAGGGGCGATGCTGGCCCCACTACACCATGGGAGACCCGGCCATGAAAACCCTCGTCGCCTTCTATTCGCGCAGCGGCACCACCCGCAAAGTCGCTGCCGAGCTCGCGCGGATCCTCCATGCCGATCTTGAAGAGATCTATTGCGAAAAGCCGTATCGCGGACTGTTCGGCTATCTGGCCGCCGCCCGCGACAGCTTGAGCGGCAAACTGCCCGAGATCACGCCCGTGAAGCACGCCCCCGGCGCCTACGACCTCGTAATCCTGGCCGGGCCGCTCTGGGCCGGCCACGCCTCGCCGGTGCTGAGACGCTACGCGAAGGAGCACAAAGGCCAGTTCAAGAAAGTCGGCTTCGTCCTAACCCATGGCGGCTCGTCTCCCAAGACGGCGTTCGCCGAGCTCGAAACCCTGGTGGGACTGAAGCCGACATCGGTCATGGCGGTGCGCCAGGCCATGGTCGACAAGAACGACTACGAGCTGGCCCTGTCCGATTTCGCCGGCCCGATCCGGTTCAAGGAAGAGGCGGTTTTTTGAGAGAAGACCGTTCGCTGGCAACACACCGCATTCGTCATGCGCGGACTTGTCCCGGTCATGACGAATTGACGACGTTTCTCAGGCCTTCGCGCCCTTCCGGCCTTCGCCGATTCTCGGCGCCGCCGCGGCGTCCAGCGGCCAGCGGGCGCGGGCGGGGGCGTCGAGGGTGTCGGTGAGACCGAGCTTCAGCCGCTCGATCCCGGCCCAGGCGACCATGGCACCGTTGTCGGTGCAGAGCCTGACGGGCGGCGCGATCAGCCGAATGTTTCGGCTCCGGCACAGATCGTCGAGCCGCATGCGAAGATAGGAATTGGCCGCGACACCGCCGGCGATGACGAGCGGCATGGCGCCGGCTTCGTCGAGAGCATGGGCTGTGCGGTCCGCGAGGATATCGCCGACCGCCGTCTGGAACGCGGCGGCGATGTCGGCGGCGTCTTTCTCCGAGAGGTTGCCGTCGCCCGCCCGCTCGTCGGCGAGGCGTTTGACGGCGGTCTTGAGGCCGGAGAAGGAAAAATCGCAGCCCTCGCGGCCAACCATCGGCCGGGGCAGAGGAAAGCGCGCGGGATCGCCGGTCTTGGCGAGGCGCTCGACGGCGGGACCGCCGGGATAGCCGAGGTTGAGGATCTTGGCGGTCTTGTCGAAGGCCTCGCCGACCGCGTCGTCGATAGTGGTGCCGAGCCGCCGATAGTCTCCGATGCCGGCGACCCGGAGAAGCTGGCAATGGCCGCCGGAAACCAGGAGCAGGAGGTAGGGAAAGTCCACGTCCTCCAAAAGCCGGGCCGACAGGGCATGGGCCTCGAGATGATTGATCGCGAGAAAGGGCAGGCCTCGGCTCGCCGCGAGCGCCTTGCCGGTCATGAGCCCGACCAGCACACCGCCGATCAGCCCGGGCCCGGCGGTGGCGGCGATGGCGTCGAGATCGGCAAACCCCAGGCCGGCCTCGTCGAGCGCCCGGGCGATCAAACTGTCCAGATGCTCGACATGGGCGCGCGCCGCGATCTCCGGCACCACGCCGCCATACGGCCGGTGATCCTCGATCTGGCTCAGCACGATGTTCGAGAGAATCCGCCCCTCTCCCGACACCACCGACGCGGCGGTCTCGTCGCAGCTCGTCTCGATTCCGAGCACCAGCGCGGGCTCATCGCCGGGCGATTGGCGGTTCACGGCAGCGGCCTTTCCCTGTATCACATCGCGGAAATCTTAGCGAAAGCGGAGCCTTACACCTCCGCCCCCAAGACCGCAAGGCAAGGCATCTCATGGCGTCGACCGGCCCCCTCAGACTCGGCACCCGCGGCAGCCCGCTGGCCATGGCCCAGACCCGCGAGCTCGGGACAAGCTGATCGCGGCCCATCCGGGAATGACCGAAGCGGACGTCACGATCGAGGTATTCAAGACCCGCGGCGACCGGATCACCGACCGGAAACTGCTTGAGATCGGCGGCAAGGGCCTCTTTACCGAGGAGATCGAGGAGGCGCTCCGGGCGGGCGCGCTCGACATGGCGGTGCATTCCATGAAGGACATGCCGACCCGTTTGCCCGAGGGCCTGGAGATCGTCTGCCTCCTGGAGCGGGCCGATCCCCGCGACGTGCTGATCGCCCAGCGTGGCAAATCGATCGCGGGGCTGAAACAGGGCGCGGTCGTCGGCACGGCGAGCCTAAGGCGCGAAGCCCAGCTCCGCCACGCCCGGCCGGATCTCAAGATCATCACGTTTCGGGGCAATGTCGGGACGCGGCTCAAGAAGCTTGCCGCCGGCGAAGCGGATGCGACGCTGCTGGCCTATGCCGGGCTTCAGCGGCTCGGCATGACCGATGCGGCCAGCGCGATTCTCTCGGTCGACGAGATGCTGCCCGCCCCGGCCCAGGGCGCGATCGGCATCGAATGCCGGCGCGACGACATCCGGATCCGCGATCTTCTCGCGCCCTTGAATCATCTGCCGACCGCGCAATGCCTCGCCGCCGAGCGGGCGCTGCTCGACGGGCTCGACGGCTCCTGCCGCACGCCCATCGCCGCCCTTGCGACCCTGGAGGGCGACGGCCTCGCCTTCAAGGCGCGGCTGCTCTCGCCGGATGGCTCCCAGATTGTTCGCCGCCGAGCGCCGGGGCGGGGCCGAGGACGGGGCCCGGCTCGGCCGCGACGCCGCCGAGGAATTGCGGGCGGCGGCGGGGCCGGATTTCATGGCCTCGCTGGTGTGAGATCATGCCGCCGACGATCCTGATCACCCGGCCGCGCGAGGATGCCGCGCGCACCGCCGCGGCGTTCGAGGCGAAAGGCTACGAGACTCTGATCGAACCGATGCTCGATATCGTGGCCGTCGACGACCCGGGTTTTTCGACCGACGGCGCCCAGGCGATTCTTTTGACCAGCGGCAACGGCGCCCGCGCCCTCGGCCGAACACAAGCGCCCCGCGACCTGCCGGTCTTTACGGTCGGGGAACGGACGGCGGCGGAGGCGCGGGCCCAAGGCTTCACGCAAGTTGAAGCCGCCGAGGGCAATGTCGACGCTCTGGCGGCGCTCGTCTCGGCCCGGCTCGATCCGGCGGCGGGGGCGCTCATCCATATTTCCGGGCGGGATGTCGCCGGCGATCTCGAAGGGGCCGTGACCGCGAAAGCATTCACATACCGGCGTCATATATTGTACAAGGCCGTCGCGGCCGAGCGGTTCAGCGAGGCTCTGACGACGGCACTCGAGGCCGGTACGATATCGGGCGTCGTGTTCTATTCCGCGCGGACCGCGGCGACATTTGTTATGCTTGCGAAACGAGCCGGGCTGGCCGAGGCTTTCGACAAGATGACCGCGATCTGCTTGAGCGACGCGGTGGCGGCGGCGGCCGGCGAGATGGCATGGGGCCGGATTCAGGTGACGGCGCGGCCCGAAGAGGAAGCGCAGATCGCCTGAAAGGGTCGGTCCAGAGAACGATTGGACGTATAATGTCCAAAACGGAAGGTCATTTGCGATGAGCGGCGAGGACTCCGGCAATACGGGCGCGCCGGATTCGAAACGGGATACGTTGGCCGACCTCGAGGACGAGGTCAGCCGCGAGCGCGCCGAGGACAGGAAACGCGAGGCGGCCGGACAGCGCCCGCCGAAATCCGGGAAATGCCAAATCCGCCGACAAGCCCAAGGTGCGGATGATGCGCCGGCGCACCAGCGGGCTGGTGGCGCTCGGCCTGATAATCCTCGCCTTCGTCGTAAGCCTCTTCGCGTGGCCGTTCATCCTGCCCAAGCTCCAGGCCTATCTCCCCGAAGGTATGCGGGTGATGCCGGTCGGGGATGTCGCGAGCAGCGACGCGATCGAGGCGCTCTCGAAGCGCGTGGACGATCTCGAACTCCGAGCTTGCGGCGATTCCGCCCGCCGTCACGCCGCAGGATCTCGACGCGCTCAAGACGCGGCTCGATGACGAGGACGCCAAGCTCGCCGATCTCGGCCAGCGGCTGGATGTCGCCCAGAGCGACCAGCGCTTCGCCGATCTGATGAAAACCCATGAGGAGCTGTCGAACGCGATCCGGGATCTGACGACGCGGGTCGCCAAGCTCGAAAACGCCGCGCCGCCGAGCCAGCAGGCAACCCTTCTGGCGCTTGCCGCGACCCGGCTTAGAATCCGCGCCGAGAATGCCCGGCCCTTCGTGGCGGATCTGGCGCTGGTGCAACGCCTCGCGGGCCAGGCCGGCGGGCTCGACGCGGCGGGGACCAAGGCGCTGAACGACTTGGCCCCCCATGCCGAGGCCGGCGCGCCCTCGCTGCGCGATCTCGTCGCCCAATTCCCCGACGCGGCGCGCCATGCCATGAAGGCCTCGGAAGTGCCCGCGGACGCCGTCTGGTGGCGCAAGATGCTGGATCGGATCGTCGCGCTGGTGACCATCCGCCATACCGGCCCGCTCAAGGGCGACAGCGTCGAGGCCCATCTCTCCAGGGCCCAGGAACGCTTGGAGGCCCATGATCTTTCCGGGGCCGTAACGGAAGTCGAGGCGCTTGAGGGCAAGCCCGAGACCAAGATCGATCCCTGGCTGCAATCGGCTTATGCCCGGCTCGCCATCGACCGCGCCGCCCGCGAGCTCGAAGCCGCGGCCTACAGGGTCGGCGCCAATGCGGCTGCCGCCCCGCCGCCTCCACCGGACGGCGCATCATGATCCGCCGACGCTACGCTATGGCGCGATCTGGTTTCGGTATGACGCCGAAACGGAGTGAAGGCGCATGATCAGGCTGATCGGCTTCCTGTTCCTTGTCGCGATCCTGGCGGTGATCGCGGTCTGGTTCGTCGATCATCCCGGCCATGTGACCCTGCAATGGATGGATTACCGGGTCGAGATGACCACGGCGGTCGGCGCGGTGATCCTGCTCTTCGTCATCATCGCCTCGGCGCTGCTCTATCGTCTCTGGCACTGGCTGAAGCGCGGGCCGCAGGCCTTGAGCGAGGCCTGGCAGGGCGGCAAGCGCAAACGCGGGGTCAAGGCGTTGAGCCGGGGCTATGCCGCGCTGGCCTCCGGCGACGGCAAGACCGCTCTCGCCCGTGCCCATGAAGCGGCCGGCCTCCTGAACGAGCCGGCGCTGACCAATCTGCTCGCGGCCCAGGCGGCGCAGCTCGCCGGCGAGGACGACGAGGCCGAATCCCGCTTCGCCGCGCTCCGCGCCGATCCCCTGACCGAGATCGCCGCGCTCCGGGGTCTCCTGGCCCGGGCGCTCCGGCAGGGCAATCGCGACGAGGCGCTCAAACTCGCCCGCCGGGCGCGAGAGTTGAAGCCCGACGCCGGCTGGGTCTCCTCGGTCCTTCTCGAATTCCTGCCGCAGAAGCAGGCCTGGGAGGAAGCCGAGACCGTGCTCGCCGCCGCCGCGCGCCACAAGCACCTGCCGCGCGACAAGGCGGAGCATATGCGGGCCGTCCTGCGGTTCTCGGAAGCCCTCGACGTGGCGGCCAAGGGCGACGACAAGCATGCCCGCGCGCTCGCCGTCGAGGCCCATCGGCTCGACCGCGCCTTCGTCCCCGCGGCGGCGTTTGCGGCACGGGCCTGGGGCGAGGAGGGCAGCCCGAAAAAGGCCTTCGCCATCCTCAAATCCACCTGGACCGCCGCGCCCCATCCCGAGCTCGCCAGGGTGTTCGGCGACCTGACCGCGAACGACCCGCCCTTCTCTGTGCTGAAGCGCCTGCAGGAGCTCGTCGCCGACCGGCGCTACGACCGGGAAAGCCGGCTCGCCATCGCCGAGCGGGCGATCGGGGCGAACGAATGGGATCTCGCGCGGGACGAGCTTCGAGCCCTCTCCGACGACCGGATCACGCCCCGGGTCTGTCATCTCTATGCCGCGCTCGAGGAGGGCGAAACCGGCGACCGCGACGCCGCCCGCGAATGGCGCCGCCGGGCCGAAAGCGCCGCGCCCGATCCGAGCTGGCATTGCCGCGCCTGCGGCCGCGTCGCCACCGCCTGGCGGCCGATCTGCCCGACCTGCGGCTGCTTCGACACCGCCGACTGGCGCGCGCCCGAGACCGCAGTCGCCGCCGTCCGCGAAGACGTCGCCAGCTTCCGCCGCCCGCGCAAGCGCCTGCCGATCTCGCTGGTCGACGTCACCGACGACCTCTACCGCGACCTCGCCGAAGGCGAAGCCGCCGACGCCGAGACCACCTTTAACCCGGGGGAAACGTCGCCCTCTTAGAAGTGTGGATTATCTTGCGGCCGGCGCGCGCCTTGCCTATGTTGGCACCGCCCAAATCAGGCCCCCCAAACCGGGCCCCCGGAGCCGCCTTAGCTCAGTTGGTAGAGCGGCGCATTCGTAATGCGTAGGTCGGGTGTTCGAGTCACCCAGGCGGCACCATCTCAATTCCTCCGACCGTAACCGACTAGGTCGCCCGGCTGTCTGGTTTCTCGTGTTCGGATGTATCGGTCGGACGTGGTTCTAAACATAGTTTAAACCCAATCCCGCTATCGTCCCACGAAGTACCGGCTTTTTTCGGATGTGGGCGTGCGGTCTTTTCTGCCGGAGTCGATTGGCGGAAGTCTCGTGGTGGTGGCGCTGTTCGCTGCTGGCGTGACCGCGGGCGGCATGAAGCTCGCCGGGAGCCTGGTTCACGGCCGGGCGCACGCCACCGCGCCGTCTCCGCCGGCTGATATCGCCGGCCGGGCCAGCGTGATCGACGGCGACACCATCGTGATTCACGGCGCCCATATCCGTTTTTACGGCATCGATGCGCCGGAAAGCGGCCAGAGCTGCACGGACGCCGACGGACGGAGCTATCGCTGCGGCCAGCGCGCGGCCCTCGCCCTCGACAACGAGATTGCCGGCCGCGCCGTGTCCTGCAACAACCGCGACGTCGACCGCTACGGCCGGATCGTCGCGGTCTGCGCGACGGGCGGCGTGGAGTTGAACCGCTGGATGGTGGCCCAGGGCTGGGCCGTCGCCTATCGCCGCTATTCGAGCGACTATGTGCCCGACGAAGTGGCGGCCAAATCTGCCGGGCGGGGCATCTGGGCCGGACGGTTCGAAATGCCGGAAGCCTGGCGGCACGCGGCGTCTGCGCGCGCGGCCAAAGCGCGCGAGCAGGCCGCGACAGCGACCGACCCCCGCGCCGACTGCGATATCAAGGGCAATATCAGCTATAAGACGGGCCAGCGGATCTATCACCTGCCGGGCGACAGATATTACGCCGCGACCCGCATAAATACGAACCGCGGCGAGCGCTGGTTCTGCTCCGAGGCCGAGGCCCAAGCCGCCGGCTGGCGCCATGCGCGGCGGTGAAGCGCCTTGCCGAAGAAGGCCCCAGCCTAACCGTCATCCCCGTTTCCACGGGGATGACGATTAACGGTCGGATCGGCTCTTCAAAGCACCATCAGGTCGCTCGAGACGATGACCTCGCCGTCGAATTCCTTGCGCACGCCGTCGATGAAATCCGAGATCGGAAATTCGAGCCGGCCTTCCGCCATCGTGCCGGGCAGCAGGTGATAGAGCACGAGGGTCTTGACCTTGGCCTCGCGCGCGGTCCGGCCGACATCGCCGGGGGTCGAATGGGTTTCGGCGACATGGCGCCAGATATTGGTGGGATTGCCTTTCTTGATCTCCTCCTTCGCCCGCGCCTCCATAGTGTCGTAGGTCGCCTGGCTCATGATCTCGGAGACATAGACGTCGGCGCCGCGCGCGAGCTCGACGAGGTTTTTGGTATAGGCGGTGTCGCCGCTGAACACGACCGAGCGCTGCTTGGTGTCGAAGCGATAGCCGACCGAGCGGTAGGGCATCTGGGCCTTAGAGCGCTCGGGATAATGGGCGTTCTCGATCGAATGGACCTCGACATTGTCGTCCTTGTAGACGCGGGCCGGCTTTTCGGTCGCGGCGAGATCATAGCCGTGGAATTGCTTGTTGGGGTCGAGGGTGCGGCCTTCGTCGGCATCGCGAATGCCGACATCGGCGGCGAAGAAGGCCTTCGCCCCTTCGACCATCGCTTGGGTGCCGTAAGGCCCGTAGACGTCGGTCGGCTTCATTTTGTTGCTGGTCCATTGCAGGCTCAAAAGCGCCGGCAGGTCGAGGGTGTGGTCGTTATGCAGATGGCTGAAAAACACGTTGTCGATGCGCTGATAGCCGAGGCCGGAGGCGAACAGGTTCCGCACCACGCCGTAGCCGCAATCCAAGAGATACGGCGTGCCGTCCACCAGCACCGCGACGCCGGTCATGGCCCGGCCGAGATCGACCCCCGGCCCGCCATGGGTCCCGAGAAAGACGATATGGGTTCCCTTCAAGGCCGGGTTCGGCGGGATGGCCACGCCGCCCTGGGGCGGGCGGTTCCGGCCGGGGCCGTTCTGCGCCAGGGCGGGACTGAGCCCGAGCGCGGCGCCGGCGCCGGCAAGTCCCGCGGCGGTCTTGAGAAGTCCGCGCCGACCCGCGTCGAAATTCGATGAATTGGCCCGCGGGCCGTTCACTTTGGTCATTATCCCCCTCCACTGGCGATGAACCGGCGGCCCGGCTGTGTCCGGCCGCCGCGAAATAAGACAACTGCATCCCGGCCAGGTCAAATGGTTCCACTCGAACCACCCTGCCCGGTCTTCCCCAAGTCACCCTCGAAAAAGACGGTTTCCGCGCCGTCTCGCGAACCCTGCCCTAACGCATCTCCAGCATCCGGTTGCCCGAGGCATAGCGCCTGAGGCCCCGGACGAACAGCCAGGCGGCCATGATCGGCGCCAGGATCGCGGCCGAAATCATGCTCGCCAGCGCCTGCGCTGAAAAGTCGCGGAGGATCTCGACCGGTACGAAACCGACGAATGCCGCCGGCAGGGCGGTGTAGACCAGAATCTTGGCCGCCAGGGGCAGGCCCATCTGGGGCGTCGAGGCGAGCGTCAGGAAACAGCCGAAAATCTGGTCGAACACACTCGCCCTTCCGCCGGTCCAGAACACCAGCGAATTGATCGCCACATAGGTCGCGACGATCACGCTCGCGCCGAGCAGGGTGAAGCCGAGCGCGAGAAAGGCCTTGTCCGGCGTCATCGCCCAGAAGATAAGCGCGACGCCGGAGACGATGTCGCCGACCCCGGTGGGTTCGGAATGGCTGAACAACAGCCCCAGAAGCGCCGGGCGCGGCCGGCCGAGATAGATGTCGAGCCCGCCGTCGAGCACCCGCTCGGCCAGATGCCGCGCCCCGCCGAAAAAGGTGGCGTGAAGCCCGTAGGCCACCGCGACGATACCGAACATCGCGGCGACGTCGTGAACGGTCCAGCCGCGCACCCGTCCCGAGATATTGAAGAACAGGGCCCAGAGCGCGAACCAGATCAGATTGTTCACGCCCATGAACACGGCGAGGCTCAGGAACCGGCCCGGCTTGGCCAGGGCCGAGCGGAGATTGGCCGAGGCGAGCGCCGTCACCCAGTCGAACCGCTGTGTCATGCCAAGCCCTCCCTCACGATCCGCCGCTCGAAGGCGCGCGCGACGAGCCACAGCGCGGCAAACGCGATCCCGAGCCACAAGCCTTCGAGCGCCAGCATCGCGGCGACATGCGCCGCCGTTCCGTCGAGTGCGAGGCTCGCCGGGGCGTAAAGCATCGCCGGGAACGGTGTCGCGAAGCCGATCTTCCGGAGCAATGCCGGATAGGCGGTCAGCGGCACGATCAGACCGCCGAGCACGAACAGGCATTTCTGGGTGATGAAGAACACCGCCCGCGCCGTGCCGAACCATGCCGCGGTCAGCCCGATCAGGATCTGAAGCACCAGCAGGATCGCCGCCCCGCCGAGAAGGAGAACCGCAAGCGGCGCGACGAGGCCCGGCCCGAAAGGCGGCGGTCCGGCGATCGTCCAGGCAAGCGCGATGCTCGGTCCGGCGAAGACCGCGAGCTTGACCAGCGCATGGCCCGCCTCCTCGGCGGCTTTGAGGCCGACATAGCCCAGGGGCCGGGCGAGCATCAGGGTCATGTTTCCCGAGCCAAGGTCGATCTCGACCTGGCGATAGGCATGGCCGAGCGCGAAGACCACGATCTCGGTCAGGGTGAAGTACCAGATCGCCCGCGTGCTCGTGAGCCCGACCGGCGCAAGGCTCGCATCCGGCACCAGCTTCCAGACGCTCGACCAGACCGCGATGATCACGCCGAGCGAGAGCATGGTGCCCGCGAGCGCGGCCTTCTGGGCCCCTTCCTCGCGGATGCCCAGCCGGAAACAATGGATGAACGCGGGCAAACCGCTCCTTTTCATGGCGCTTCTCCGTATAAATCGCGGATGATCGCGTCCAAAGGCGCGTTCTCGATCGTCAAATCCCGCACGGTGAGGCTTTTGAGCGCGTCGGCCACGACCTTCTCGATTGCCTGCCTTGTGACATCGACCGCGAGGGTCAGCCGATGGCGCTCGCGCGAGACCACGGTGACGCCGCTGAACGCGCCGCGCGGATCCTCCTCCTCGGTGACGAGCGTGATGCGCTTGGTCGTGAGGAACGTCTCGCGCAACGCGTCCAAGGGCCTGTCGAGCAGGATCCGGCCGTGATTGATGAGGATGACCCGCTCGCAGATCTCCTCGATATCGCCGGTATCGTGGCTGGTGAGCAGGATCACCGTGTCCTCGGCCTCGGCGAGATGCTTGAGATGCTCGCGAAGGAGCGCCTTGGCCGTGACGTCGAGGCCGATGGTCGGCTCGTCGAGAAAGAGAATCTTGGGCGCATGGAGCAGCGCCGCCGCGATCTCGCAGCGCATCCGCTGGCCGAGAGACAAGCTCCGCACCGGCGCGTCGAGAAACGCGCCGATCCGCAGCACCTCGGCAATATGGCCGAGCCGCGCAACATAGACGTCCCGGTCGAGGCCGTAGATCTTAGCCAGCACCTCGAAGCTGTCGGCAAGCTTCAGGTGATACCAGAGCTGGGAGCGCTGGCCGAACACGATGCCGATCTCATACGCCAGGCGCTTCCGTTCCGCCCACGGAACGAAGCCCGCGACCCGGGCCATGCCGGAACTCGGGTACAAGAGCCCGGTGAGCATCTTGAGCGTCGTCGATTTGCCGGCGCCGTTCGGCCCGATAAACGCGACCCGCTCGCCCGGCTCGATCGCAAAGCCGACCCGGTCGACCGCCGTGACATCCTCGGCTTTGCCCCGGCTGAATCGCTTGGTCAGGTCCTTCACATCGACAATCATTCCGTTTCGCTCCTCGTCTGAGGCGAAAGGCGGATCAGGATTTCGATTGTCGGGGTGGAACCTGTCAGCCTTTCGCTTTGCGCTTGGCTGAGGGTTCCTGGGGTTTAGGTCAGACCGTCAGCCGGATGCCGAACGATGGAATAAGCGTGCGCGACGACTTGCACGCCGGCCGTTTCACGGCCAGTCGGTTTCGTGCAAAGTCGAATAAAGGTCTCGGACAAACGGTCCATGGTCACGCGCTCACGCCAAAAGCTGATCTAAGGCGGCGCACTCAATCACGAAAAAGTTGCAGATCCAAGAAGATATTGACGCGCCCGCCGCGGAATCCCGGCTCGTGTGACGCTCAAGCCTCACCATGGGGTGATGTCGGGCCTTGTTTGTGTATAGTGGCCCGGTCCAATTCAAGGATGCCGAATTCAAGGATAGGGAGCCAGCCATGACCGAAAAAACCGTCGAGATCACGACCGCGGACGGCGCCATGCCGACCACCATCGTTCATCCCGAATTCCGGAGGCCCGTTCCCGGTGATCCTCTATCTGATGGATGCGCCCGGCATACGGCCGGCCTTTCTCGACATGGTTCGCCGTCTGGCGGGGGCCGGCTATTATGTGATGGCGCCGGATCTCTATTACCGCAGCGCGCCCGTCGCCCCGATCAAGTTCGGCGATCCCGACGACATGAAGCGGATGTTCGATCTCATCCATACTGTGACGGTACCGAGGGTCGTTTCGGATGCCAAAGCGATGCTCGATTTCGCCGGATCGGACAACGCGGCGGATCCGAAGAGGGTCGGCACCGCCGGTTTCTGCATGGGCGGCAAGCTCGCCCTCGGCGTGGCGCAGGCCTTCCCCGACGTGGTCAAGGCGGCGGCGTCCCTCCATGGCGGCCGGCTCGTCACCGACCAGGAGGAACTCACCCCACAAGAACCTCGACGGCATCAAGGCCGAAGCTCTATTTCGGCTGGGCGGACGAGGACCAGTCGGCCCCGAAGGAAACCATTCCGGATATGGAACAAGCCCTGAAAGCCGCCGGGGTCACCTATAAGATCGACTATATGACCGGCGCCAAGCACGGTTACACCATGTCCGACCTGCCCCCCTACAACAAGGAAGCCGCCGAGGCCCATTGGCGCGCGCTGTTCGACCTCTTCAAGCGCAAGCTGAGCTGATCGAACGGCGTTCGGCGAGGGCGCTTACGACCCGTATTTCACGCTGCAGCCATAGGGCCGCGTCACCGCCGGGTCGACCGTGCCGCCGCTCATGACCGCCGTGATCGCGGGCGTCACGTAGCTGTGGGCGGTCTCCAGGTCGGCCGGGTCGGCGGTCGGCGTGTCGTCGATCGCGCCCATATAGCGGAGCACGCCCTTGGCATCGATCACATACATGTCCGGCGTCGTGCGGGCGTCGTAGAGATGGCCGATCGTGCCCTTGGGATCGAGGAGGACCTTCGAGGGATCCGCGCCGCGCTGCTTGGTGAGTTCGTTGGCCTGCTCGGCCGTGACATAGCCCTGCTTGCCGGGCGCCGAGGAGATGATCGACAGCCAGACCACGCCTTCGGCGCGCGCCGCCTTCTGATGCGCCTGCATATTGCCGCTGCCGTAATGCTTGCGCACGAAGGGGCATTGATGGTTGGTCCATTCCAGCACCACGGTCTTGCCCTTGAAGTCGCTCAGGTGAACCGTATTGCCATAAGTGTCGGTGGCGGCGAAATCGGGCGCGGCCTGGCCGACCCGCGGCACCGCCTGGCCGGATTCGATCGGCAGCATGAACGCCAAGGCCAGCGCGGCCGCCGCGCCGGCTCCCGTCATCGTCTGTCTACGCGTGAGCTTCATTGCCAGTCTCCATGTCGCTCGAGGGTAAGAGTCAAACTAGAGCACTTCGTCGGAATTTCAGGCCGTTCCGTTCAATACCTTCTTGACCTCTGAAGGCGTGAGGATCTGGGGCAGGACGACGGGCGTATCGCCCGCGCCCGGCGGGTAATAGAGATAGAGCGGCACGCCGGAGCGGCCGAATTTCTTCAGCAAGGCGGTGATTTCGGGATCCTGGTTGGTCCAGTCTCCCTTGAGATAGACGATGTCCTTCTTTCGCATCGCGTCGATCACGCCCGGGTTCGACAGCGCCACCCGCTCGTTCACCAGGCAGGTGATGCACCAGGCGGCGGTTAAATTGACGAACACGCCGTCGCCCTTTTGGAGTGCGGCTTCGACCCTGGCTTGGCTATAGGGCTGATAGGACGCTCCTTCGGCGACCTGCGGCACGCTCGGGGCGAGACGGGTCTGCCAGCCGGCGAGCAACAGCGCGAGCACGATCGAAAGCGCCGCAACGCCCCGGCCGATCGCGCGGGAGACGGGGTGCGAGCCGGCACGCCACAGCCAGATCGCGAAGGCGATCAGCACCGCGCCGCCCAGGGCCGCGATCACGCCGTCCGAGCCGGTCTGCTGCGACAGCACCCAGACGAGCCACGCCGCGGCGGCGAACATCGGGAAGGCCAGGAGCTCCTTGAACCGCACCATCCAGGCGCCGGGCCTGGGAAGCAGATGGCGGACCTGGGGCGTGATGCTGATCAGGAGGAAGGGCAGGGCGAAACCGATTCCGAGCGCGAGGAAGGTCGAGAGCGCGACAAAAAGCGGCTGGGTGAGCGCGAAACCGATGGCGCTCGCCATGAACGGCGCGGTGCAGGGCGCGGCGACGACCACCGCCAACACGCCGGTGAAAAAGCTCCCGAGCGCGTCCTTGCGGTCGGCGAGGGACTGGCCGACTCCCATCGCGCCGGAATCGATCTCGTAGAAGCCCGCCAGATTGAGCCCGACCAGGAACAGCACATAGGCGAGCGCCGTCACCACGATGGGGGACTGCAATTGCGTGCCCCATCCCGCCGACGCGCCGGCGTCTCGGAGCGCGATCAGCACTCCGGCGGCCGCCACGAAGCTGATCACCACACCGGCGGTGAACAGCAGCCCGTCGCGCCGCGCCTCGTGAGGATGGGCATTGGCCTGCCGCGCAACCGAAAGCGCCTTCAGGGACAGAACCGGGAACACGCAAGGCATCAGGTTCAGGATCAGTCCGCCGAGAAAGGCGAAGCCGAGTGCGAGGAACAAGGTCATGGTCGACCCGCCACCGGGGCCGGCCGCGCCGCCCTCGCCCGTGTTTGCCGCAAGTGAGCCGCCTTTGGCGGGTGCGGAGGCGACGGCGGGCATCGGGCCGGTGAACGCGGCCTGGACGGCGTAAGCCTTCATGTCGTCCCGGCCGGCATTGATCTCGATGACGCCGTCGGCATTTTTCGGCGCGGTCTGATAGCCGCGCGCCGCCGAAATGATCAGCGTGCCGTCGGACTTGGTGACGACCTGGGGCGCGGCGTAGTCGATCAGCCCGTCGTCATAGGGAAAATAGGCCGCCGTCTTGATCGCCTCGGGGGACAACCCGAGCTTCGACGCGTCGTCGACCACGATGGCGAAGGTCTTGTCGTTTGCCGCGCCGCGCGCCTCGAACGGCGCCGGGACCGGCACGTCTTCGAGCGCGGATTTGAACGTGGCGGCGGTGGCCGTGTCATGGGCCGCCGCCGCGTCGCTTGCCGAGGAAACCGACAAGGGAAGCGCGAGCTTCGCCTCTTCGGGCACGCAGACTTCCTGGCAGACCAGCCACTTCACGTCCGCCGCAAGCGTTACGTCTTGGCCCGTCACGGCGCTCGCCGGCACCGAGATCGGCACCAGAAGCCGCGCCGGTCCGTCATAGCCGTAATTCATCAACGGCCCGACCGGAATGCGCGCGGGCGCGGGCCAACTGATATCGCCTGCGCCGAAGCCCTCGGTCAAAGTCCATTTGACGGTGGTCGGAATGCCGGAATCGCCCGGATTGCGCCAATAGGTGTGCCAGTGCTTCTCGGGCGTGAGCGTGACCATGGCCCACACGGTCGTGCCCGGCGCCGCCTTGGGCAATTCGAGGGTGAGGGCCGCCGTGGTGTGCTCGTTGTCGACGCGGCTCGCCGGCGCGGCAAGGGCCGAAGACGCAGCCGCGCAAACGGCCGCGCAGGCCAAAACAATGGCCGTGCCACGCAGCCTCAAGTCGATGATTTTCCGTATATCCTGCCGTTTCATGTCTGATTCATACTAGCCGATATAGTTTCAGGCGACGAGGGGCCCGAAATCCGCATCACCGCATCGTGAAACAGCGCGATCATAGTGGCGAATATGGTGTTTACTCGGCTTAAGGAGCAGGGACGTTAAGAATAGAGTTCTGGTGTGCAACTGCGCCAGAATCCGTCCGCCGGCATTACGCGGGGCCCATCCACGAGGTCAACTGTTTGAAGATCCTGATTATTACCGGATATTACCCGCCTTATGCTCCGGCCTCCGGTACCCGCGTTATCAAGCTCGCCAAATTCCTTCTGGATGCAGGCCATGACGTCCGCGTGCTGAGCGCGCGGAATCCCGAACTGCCGCCTTTGCTCAAGAGCGAAATCCCCGACGAGCGCGTCGTCTTTTCCGGATTCACGGACCTGAGCGCAATCCCGGGCGAATGCTTTGGACGGCTGAAGCGGCTGCTGTTCCGACGGGAAGCCGAGCCCGTAACGGCAGATCAAGGCGAGGCGGAGAAACCGGCCGTCGAGCAGGCGCCCCGGTCTCGCGGTTTCACGGACCGGCTGACCGAGTTCTACGAAAAGCTATCCAAGATCCCCGACGCCTATATCGGTTGGTATCCGCATGCGGTCCGGCGCGGCCGGGAGCTTTTCGCGACATGGCAGCCGGATATTCTTTACGCCACTGCGCCGCCTCACACCGCGCTGCTGGTTGCGTCCCGGTTGGCCCGGATCGCGAAACGGCCCTGGATCGCCGAGTTCCGCGATCTTTGGGTGCGCCACCCCTACTATTCGGCGCCGCCCTGGCGCGCCGCGATCGATCGTTGGCTCGAAACTCGAACGCTCAAATCGGTCGCGGGATACGTCACGGTCACGGCGAGCTGGACGGCGCTTCTGGAAGATCTCACCGGCAAGCCGACCCTCCTGGCGATGAACGGATTCGATCCGGCCGATTTCGAGGAGCGCCGGAAAGCGGTTCGGCCCTCGGGCGACGGGCCGTTGACCCTGCTCTATGGCGGCGCTCTTTACGGCAACAAACGCGATCCGTCGCCGCTGTTCGAAGCGCTGCGCTCGATGGGCGAGGAAGCCAAGGACATCCGGGTCGATTTCTATGTGCTCGAACGTAGCGAGCTCGAACGCCTGGTCGCGTCATACGGCGTCGGTCAATCGGTGCGGGTTCATGCCGGCGTGCCGCAATCCGAGATGCTCGATCTCGAAGCCGCCGTGGACGCACTGCTGCTTCTGCGGTGGGACGATCCCGGCGAGGAAAGCGTGATCGCCGGCAAGGTCTTCGAATATATCGGTGCGGGCCGGCCGATCCTGTCGGTCGGCTCGGTCAAAGGCGAGGTCGCGACGATCATTCGCGACAACGGGTTCGGCGTCGTCACCAAGGATCCTGCCGAGATCGCCGAGACCTTGCGCTCATGGCTCGCCGTCAAGCGGCGCGAGGGCCGCCTTCCGGGGCTGGACGCGGAACGGCGGTTGAAATTCGACCGGGTCATCCAGTTCGCCAAGGTCGAAGGCTTTCTCGATTCGCTTTCGGCCCGCGACGGCTGACCGTCCTCGCTAACGCAATCTCAATACAGCGATGCGATCCTAAGCGGAATGCTGCTCAGCGCTATGTTTTTGATTTTTTAGGCTGAATCGGGCCGGAAAGCCGCTTGTCGTCATGATTTCGGTCAACAAGCAGATGGCCAAGGGCGCCGTCTGGATGGTGTTGTTCAAAACCTTTGAACGCAGCATCGGCATGATCAGCCTCATGATCCTGGCCCGGCTGCTGACGCCGGCCGATTTCGGCACCGTGGCCATCGCGACCGCCATTACCGCCCTGTTGGATCTCCTGAGCGCCTTCGGTTTCGACATCGCACTCATTCAGAACAGCGATCCGCCGCGGGAGCATTTCGACACCGTTTGGTCTTTCGAGGTTTTGTTCGGGCTCTTCGGCGCGACCGTGCTGGTGGTCGGCTCGGGGGCGATTGCGGACTTCTATAACCAGCCGAAATTGCAGCCGGTCATGTGGGTGCTGGCGGCGACCTATGTCGTCAACGGCTTCACCAATATCGGCACGATCTATTTCCGCAAGAATCTGGATTTCCGCCGAGAGTTCATCTTCCTCGCAACCAAAAAGATCTGCACCTTCCTGGTCACCGTGCCGACGGCCTTCTTTCTCAGAAACTATTGGGCCTTGCTGGCGGGCATCTTTTTCGGGCAGTGCTTCAGTCTGGTGCAGAGCTATGTTCTGCACCCGTTTCGGCCGCGCTTTTCCTTGAGCGCCTGGCGCGAGCTGTTCGGGGTTTCGAACTGGCTGTTCATCAACAACATGTCGCTGTTCATGCGCCAGCGCTCGGGCGATTTCATTATCGGCAAGCTTGTCGGCGCGGCGACGCTCGGCCTTTTCAACGTCGCCGAGGAAGTCGCAAATCTGACGACCAATGAATTGATCGCGCCGATCAACCGGGCTGTTTTCCCGGGTTACGTCAAGCTGAAAAAGGATCTTGCGGCGCTCCGGCAGAGCTTCCTCGACGTCAACGCCCTGGTGACCAGCTTCGCCGTGCCCTCGGGCATGGGCATCGCCGTTCTCGCGCCGCAGATCGTGCCGCTGATGCTCGGCAATCAATGGCTTTCCATCATTCCCGTCATCCAGCTTCTGGCTTTGTCCGCGATCCTCATGGCACTCCAGACGAACACCGGCTACATCATCCTGGCGCTGGGATACAATAAGGTGCACACGCTCATCAATTTGACGAGCTCGATCATCCTGGCGGTGACCCTCTTCTTCGCGATCCAGTTTTGGGGGCTGAAAGGCGCGGCGCTGGCGACCCTTTTCCACAACGTCTATCGCGGGCCGCTGCAATATCACTACGTCATGAAATTCACCGGCGTGAAGCGGCGGCAGGTGCTGGCGATCCAGTGGCGGCCCTTCGTCGCGGCGGGGATCATGGTTGCGGGCGTCTGGGGATTCGTGCAGCTCGTCGGCTTGCAGTCCGGCACGGTTGAGGCGATCGCGCTACTCTTGTCGTGCGTCGCCGTCGGCGTGATCACTTACGCCTTGGCCTTGCTCGCTCTTTGGCAACTGGTCGGACGGCCGAGAGGAGCCGAGCAGACGATGGTCACTTTCCTTGGCGGCCAACTGAGCCGGTTCGGCGTCGGCCCGAAGCGCGGCTCCGAACAGCCCGGCGAATAATATCCGCGGGCGAATGCCCGCTCAGCCGAGCGACAATTCCGCCAGGTTCGCGTCGATCATGAATTTGGCCGCCCAGTTGAGAAACTGGAACCGGCCGTAATCGCCGTCCACCGGGAACGCGCCCTTTACCCCGCCGCGCATCTCTTCCGGCCCGTTTACAGAGAGCGTGCGCCGCACGAAACGATTGGCCGCGAGGGCGGCTTCGCGGTAACGGGTCTCCCCGGTGACCTTGAACAGATAGATCCAGGAATCGGCGACCTGGACGTCGCCGGTGAGGCAGCTCCATTTCACGGACGGCGACCAGTCGGCTCGAAGCTGGCCGGGAAGCGCGCCGTCGGGCCGCTGGGTCCCCATCAGGCCGTCGGCGAGCTTGCGGGCGGTCTCGAGATATTTGGAGTCCCCCGAGAAACGATGCGCTTCCACCACGCCCTTGAGGTAATAGCCGAGGGTGTGGGTCAGGGGGGCGTCGGGCTCGTCGAGGCAGCAATCCGCGATCCAGCCGTTCGGCTGCTGCTTCTGGAGCGCCCAATCGACCTGTTTCAGGCCGGCGGCGGCGAAGCCGTGACCCGGGCAAACCCGGTCCGCCTCCAGTAGGCTCCATGAGACGTGTGTCTCGTATGCCTTCTCGCCCGCTTCGGTAAAGGGCGAGGGCCATTTGCGCCAGGCGCCATCCGGGTCCTGCGTGTCGACGAGCCACTGGGCGGCTCGGATCGTGGCGTCCTGATAGGCGCCGTACCGGGCCACGCCCGCGGCGAGGCCGAGCAGGATCTGGCCGGTGTTGAATGTGGTCGGGACGATCGGGTCGGCATCGATCTTGCCGGCCTGGAAGCCGCCGCCCTCGAGCTGAATGGCCACGAACCAGTCCAGCATCCGCCGCGCGCGGGCGTCATAGGTCTCGTCCTTGAGGTAGTCCGCCAGCGCCATCATGGTCGGCACGATATAGCCGGTGGTCTCCGGATAGGAGGTCGCCCAGCCATTTATGAGACTATAGTCTCGCGCGACGCCGTCGTCATGAGAGGCGGTATTGTCCTGCGCCCGGCACAGCCAGGCGGCGGCTTCCCGGATCGCGCGATCGGCGCCCGGATCGTCCTGAAGTCCTTGCCGGTGATCCGCAAGCGCCGTCTCTCGCGCGAGAGACGGGGCGCCCCGAGTGGCGATGCGGACGCCGAGCATGTCGATAAAGGAAGCCATGGCGGTCACGTCCTTTGCGGCGATTTCAGTCCCAGCCGGCGGCCAAGCCCGGCGAAGCGGTCGAGCAGGTCTTCGAAGGCCAGCGCGATTCCGGGCATGGGATCGTTCGGGCGGTAATAGCCGGAGAGCTTTTTCAGCCGATAGGTTTTCATCGGCGAGATATCGGCGCCGCGGGCCTTGAGGTTCGGAATCGAGGTCGGGTCGTACCAGCCGAGGGGAGCCGGCGGCGGCTCGATCGGCGGCACGGCGAATCCGGCCTCCGCGCAATATTGGGTGAGCGGCAGGTTGACGCCGTTGATCGTCGCGATTTCGGACTGGAAATTGGTCCGGCCGATGGTCGGCTCGACGATGAAGAACTTGCCCGAGCGCTTGTCTTTCTTGAACTCGACCGAGCCCATACCGCGATAGCCGGTTTCCTTGAAGACCCGCCGCGCGATCGGCCCGATCTCGGCCTCGGCTTCGGGCGCCGGAATGCAGCAGGCGGTGCCGCCATAGCGCGGCGGCCAGCTCAGGATCTTGCGGCCGGCAAAACCGGAGACGGGCTCGCTGTCGGCGCCGAAATAGCCGAGATAGAAGTGAATCGCGTCCTCGTCGCCGACAATCCACTCCTGGAGCACCGCATCGAGGCCGATTTCGTGCATCTTTTTGAAGATTTCGACCGCTTCGGCCGCATTTTGCACGATATAGGCCTTTTTAAACTGCGCGAAATAGGCCGCATTCTTGGTCGCCGGTTTCAGAATGCAGGGATAAGTGAGCCCCGCACAGTCGGCCTCGCCGGACCCGGCTTTGAGCAACCTCGTCCGTGGTACCGGCAGCCCGATCCGCTCCGCGAGCGCCTGGAAGACCTGCTTGTTCATCAAGGCCTCGACGCAATCCCGGCTCGGCAGGCTCAGACGGACGCGGGACAGCAGATCGTCGCGAAATTCGTCGGCGGTCTCGACGGTCTTGTCCTGGGTCAGGAACAGCACGAAGCGGTGCCCAAGCTCGCGCTCAAGCCGGATCATGTCGTCGACGAAGCCGCGGCCGGTCAGCGCCTTTACGGTGCGGACGGTCGCGAAGCGGGTTCTGTTGACGGGATCGCGCGGCTCGTCGGTCACCAGAATGGTGGGCACCTTGCCGCGGGCCAGCGCGCGGACGACGCCGAGCCCGTTCAAGCCCCCGCCTGCGACGACGGCAACGGGCCGGTCGTGATCATTGGCGGCATTGGGGATCGCCCGAGGGGCGGAATCCGGCTCGCTATGTTGAGGATTTGTTGTCAGGGCTGGGCTCGCCATTGTCCGGTCGGAAGCGTCCGGACAAGATCGGCCATCAGCCTTAAAATTCGGTTTCCCGCAACCCTAGTCTTCAGGCGCGATCACGACCGCCAGGCCATCCAGCTCCTCGGTGAATTCGATCTGGCAGGAAAGCCGTGAGGAGGGCTTCATGTGGCTGCTGCCTTCGAGAAGCTCGCGCTCGTCGTCAAATCGTTCCGGCAGCTTAACGAACCAGGAATCGTCGACATAGACATGGCAAGTCGCGCAGGAGCAGCAGCCTCCGCAGATGGCGGCGACGGGGAAGTCGTTGTCGCGCAAATTTTCCATGACCGACAAGCCGGTCTTGCCCTCGATGGTGTGTGTGGTGCCGTCGCGGTCGGTAACGATGATCTTGGCCATGAAACTCCTACTCGAACTCCTTCAAAGGCGTGGCGGTGTCCGCGAGCATCGCGGGGTCGGGCCGGGCGCGGGCGGCGACGAGCTTCTTTGCCGCCGTGAAATCGCGCAAGGCATTGATGCAGTTGATCGCGACGAAAACGCCGTCGCGGAGATAGCTGGCCGAGAATTTGGCCTCGTCCATGCTTCCACGAATAACGACCCGGTCGCCCGGCTCAGATAAGCCCACGATCTGCAATTTCAAATCATATTGGTCGGACCAGAACCACGGGATCTCGGCGTAAGGCGCGGGCTTACCGATCATCGCGGCCGCCGCGGCCTTGCCCTGGGAGACGGCGTTCTGGACGGATTCGAGCCTCAAGCGGCGGTCGAGAAGCGCGTTGGGATGATTGGTGCAGTCGCCGGCGGCGAAAATGTCCGGGTCCGACGTGCGGCCGCAATCGTCGACCACGATGCCGTTGTCGATGGTGAGCCCGGCCGCCTCGGCGAGCCCGGTCTCCGGCAGGATGCCGATGCCGATAATGGCGAGATCGGCCGGGATCGTCTTGTCGGTATCGGTTGCAACGGTTGCGACCCGGCCGTCGGACCCGGCCTCGAAGCCGGTGACGGCGGTTTTGAGGCGGATATCGACGCCGTGCTCCCGGTGCACCCGCTCGAAGAACGCCGCGACCTCAGGCGCCATGGCCCGCGCCATGAGCTGGTCCAGAACCTCGATCACCGTGACCTTCGCGCCCAATTTCGTCAGGACGGCCGCGACTTCGAGCCCGATATAGCCGCCGCCGACGATGGCGGCCTTTGAGCCGGGCTTGAGCGAGTCCTTGATTGCCTCGACATCCGTGATGGTGCGGAGGTAATGCACGCCCGGCAGATCCGCCCCGGGCACGGGCAGCTTGCGGACTTTGGAGCCGGTGGCGAGCAGCAGCTTGTCGTAGGCGAGGGTTTCCTGAGAGTCGAGTCTCACGGTCTTCGCCGCCCGGTCGATCGCGGCGACCCGGGTGCCGAGGCGGAGCTCGATTCCGTGCTGCTCGTAATAGTCCGGGCGCTTGAGATAAAGCCGCTCGTGGCCATGTGCGCCGGCGAGAAAGGCCTTGGACAAAGGCGGGCGCTCATAGGGGACATGGGTCTCGTCGCCGATCAGCAGGACCGGCCCCTCATAGCCCATGAGCCTTAACGATACGGCGGCCTGTCCGCCCGCCTGTCCGGCGCCGACGATGATGATTGGGTTCGACATTCGGCTCTGCTGGTTCCCTCGCGGGAGTTCTTAAACCAGCAGACGCCGTCCGTGCCAAACACTAAACCATTGTCGGGGAGCTCTAACGGCGGTCAGAGATCGCTCGCGAACATCCGGCGTTCTTCCGCGGCCCGCCCGAGCTTGCGCAAGGTGACGTGATGTCCGGCCAGGACCAGGGCGACGACGGCGCCGCAGATCATCATGGTCCAGCCGATCTTGGAAAAAGCGGCCGCGCTGAAGAAGATCACCACCCCGGTGATCCCCATCACCGCGAAACCCGCCGCGATGACCCAATTGACGGTCAGGATCGGTCCGAGATCCCGGCCGGTTCGAGCCTGACTCGAAGCCCAGCCGCTCCACGCCGCTCCGATGACCACGCTGGCGACGACGATAACGAGAAAGAAAATGCCTTCGGTGCCGTTCATGGAAACCTCCTCACCCGACGAGCCGGGGCGCCGGCTCGGTTTGGCCTGTGGCCGATTGGCGGACCGCCTCACTATCCCGGTCGCTGGCCTCGGCCAGTTGACCGGGCCTCGGCGACCCCGATCGCGCCGCGTTGGACCAGATCGCGCAGGACCGACTTGACCGCCGAGACGGGCGTGTCGGCCGATGCGCTCTCGACTTTCTCGATCAGAGCGTCGAGCCGTGCGCGAATGGTGGGATAGGAAACGCCGTATTCCGTGGCCATGGCCTTGAGGGACCCGGAAGCCAGGATGAACCGCCGGACGAAATTCAAATCGTCCGGGGCCAGGGCGTCGATCCATGCGAGGGTGTCTCGGGTCATGGCGCTTCAATAAAATTAAAATACACTTGAACTTTATTTAGGCCCCTCCGCACCGCCCTGTCAAGGCCTCCGCCGGCCCGGACAAACGCGCCTAATCTATTGACAAAGCGCCGCCTCTTTGCCATTTCCTAATCACGACTAATTTTGTCATGATTTGCCCCGGAGGGGTAAGGACGACACGCGATGATCCGACTGACCCGGCTTGCCGATTATGCCGTCGTGCTGATGAGCCACATGGCCTATCACCCGGACGAGCTTTACAACGCGACCGACACGGCCGAGGCGACCGGCCTGCCGATGCCGACGGTCTCCAAGATCCTGGGGCTGATGGCGAAGGGCGGGCTGTTGGTGTCGCATCGGGGCTTGAACGGCGGGTTCACCCTCGCCAGGGCCCCGTCGGAAATTTCGGTCGCCGACATCGTCTGCCTGGTGGACGGGCCGATCGCGCTTACGGAATGCGTCGACGACGCGGCCGGCGATTGCAACTTCGAGAACGCCTGCCCCGCCCGCGGCCCGTGGCACAAGATCAACGCCGCGGTCAAACACGCGCTCGAAGGCGTGACCCTCGCCGATATCGTCACGCCGTTCGGCCATTCGGCGGACGAAGCGCGGGGACCGCAAGAAGCCCATCGAGAGCCCGCGCATTAGCGCCGGGCCGGAGGAACAAGAGTTATTCATGGTTGATGTCGCGAAACGAGAGGACGTGCCGAACGAGGAGGCCCTGCGCCAGGTCTCGGGCGACTACAAATACGGCTGGGTCACCGATATCGAGAGCGACTTCGCGCCCAAGGGGCTGAACGAGGACATCGTCCGCTTCATCTCGGAGAAGAAGGGCGAGCCGGAATGGCTGCTGGAATGGCGCCTGAAGGCCTATCGCCGCTGGCTCGAGATGGAAGACCCGGAATGGGCCCGGCTCAAGCATCCGCGCGATCGACTTCCAGGATGCCTATTACTACGCCGCGCCCAAGAAGCCGGCGCCGAAGAGCCTCGACGAGGTCGATCCCGACATTCTCGACACCTACAAGAAGCTCGGCATTCCGCTGAAGGAACAGGAAGTGCTGGCCGGCATCCGCAACGTCGCGGTGGACGCGGTGTTCGATTCCGTCTCGGTCGCGACCACCTTCCGCGACAAGCTCGCGGAGCTCGGCGTGATCTTCTGCTCGATCTCGGAAGCGGTGCGCGAGCATCCCGAGCTCGTGCGGAAATATCTCGGCACGGTCGTCCCCTATGCCGACAATTTCTACGCCACGCTCAATTCGGCGGTGTTTTCCGACGGCACCTTCGTCTATGTGCCGAAGGGCGTGAAATGCCCGATGGAGCTCTCGACCTATTTCCGCATCAACGCCGCCAAGACCGGCCAGTTCGAGCGCACGCTTGATCGTCGCCGACGAGGGCTCCTATGTGAGCTATCTCGAAGGCTGCACCGCGCCGATGCGCGACGAGAACCAGCTTCACGCCGCCGTCGTGGAGCTGGTCGCGCTCGACGACGCCCAGATCAAATATTCGACCGTCCAGAACTGGTATCCCGGCGACAAGGACGGCAAGGGCGGCATCTACAATTTCGTCACCAAGCGCGGCGCCTGCCGGGGCAGGAATTCGAAGATCAGCTGGACCCAGGTCGAGACCGGCTCGGCGATCACCTGGAAATATCCGAGCTGCATTCTGCCAGGGCGACAATTCGGTGGGCGAGTTCTATTCGGTCGCGCTCACCAATAATTACCAGCAGGCCGATACCGGCACCAAGATGATCCATATCGGCAAGAACACCCGCTCGACGATCATCTCCAAGGGCATCTCGGCCGGCCGCGCCCAGAACACCTATCGCGGCCTCGTCCGCATGCAGCCGGGCGCCGAAGACGGCCGCAACTACACCCAGTGCGACTCGCTTCTGCTCGGCGACAAATGCGGCGCGCATACCACGCCCTATATCGAGGTCCGCAATCCGACCGCGAGCGTCGAGCACGAGGCGACGACCTCGAAGATCAGCGACGACCAGCTGTTCTATTGCATGCAGCGCGGCCTCTCGGCCGAGGACGCCGTCGGCGTGATCGTCAACGGCTTCTGCAAGGAAGTGATGCAGCAGCTGCCGATGGAATTCGCCGTCGAGGCGCAGAAGCTTCTGGGCATCAGCCTTGAGGGGAGCGTGGGGTGAAGAATAACCAACGGCCCGTCATCGCCGCGCTCCCTTCGGTCGCTCGCAATGAGGTCGAGGCAAATTGAAAGTGAAACGGAAGGCGTAATGCTCGATATCAAAAACCTGCACGTCTCGGTGAAGGACAAGCCGATCCTCAAAGGCCTCGACCTCGTCGTGAACGCCGGCGAGGTGCACGCGATCATGGGGCCGAACGGCTCCGGCAAGTCGACCCTCGCCCATGTGCTCTCGGGCCGCGACGGTTATGAAGTGACCGACGGCAGCGCCACCTATGACGGCAAGGACCTCCTCGCCATGGGCGCGGACGAGCGGGCGCGGGAAGGGGTGTTTCTCGGGTTTCAGTATCCGGTCGAAATCCCCGGCGTCTCCAATATGAGCTTCCTCCGCGCGGCGCTGAACGCGATCCGGACCTATCGGGGCGAGGACACGGTCGATGCGATGGATTTCCTGAAGCTCATCCGCGAGAAGGCGAAGCTGCTCGAAATGGACGACGCACTGCTCAAGCGCGCGGTCAATGTCGGCTTCTCGGGCGGCGAAAAGAAGCGGAACGAGATGGTCCAGATGGCCGTGCTCGATCCCCGGCTCGCG
Organism: uncultured Alphaproteobacteria bacterium; assembly: GCA_963732795.1. GTDB lineage: Bacteria > Pseudomonadota > Alphaproteobacteria > CAVTAV01 > CAVTAV01 > CAVTAV01. Next base: position 523,028 of record CAVTAV010000006.1, read on the forward strand.
ATCCTGGACGAGACCGATTCCGGTCTCGACATCGATGCGCTGCGGATCGTTTCTGGTGCCATAAACGCGCTCCGCGGCCCCGACCGCGCGATCGTGCTGATCACCCATTACCAGCGTCTGTTGGACTATGTCGTGCCGGACAAAGTGCACGTCATGGTCAACGGCCGGATCCAGGCCTCGGGCGGCAAGGAACTGGCCGAGAAACTGGAGCGCGACGGCTATGCGGCCTTCGGCGTTTCCGAGGCGGCCTGAAAGCGGGTCTGATATGCAGAAAGCCGCAATCGTTACGAACCCGAAACAAATAGAGGGGGAGAATCCCCTGGCCGATTTCGCGCGCCTCGAAGAGGCGTTGCCGGGCCATAATACCAATTGGATCAAGGAATTACGCCGTTCTGCCGCGAGCCGGTTCACGGCCCTCGGATTCCCGAGCCAGAAGGTCGAGGCCTGGAAGTATACCGGCCTCTCCGCGCTTGCGACCCAGCGCTTCGCGCCGGTGCCTGTCGCCGAGGCAAATCGGAGTAAGCAAAGTTTCGGAGACGAAACGATTGGAAGGGGGCCGGATTCTGGTCTTCGAGTCCGGTCATTTCCGCCCCGACCTGTCCGATTTGGGCTCCACGATCGACGGTGTCGAGCTGACCACCCTGGCGAACGTCCTGAATGACGCGCCGGAGCGTCTGGAGGCTCATCTGAACGGCGGCGGCCGAGCATGTCGAGGCGGATGCGCCGTTCGACGGGCTCAACCTTGCCATGATGTCCGACGGGGCGGTGATCGAGAGTCGGTGAAGGGCCGCATGGTCGAGCCGGTGATCCAGATCCTGCATCTCGCGCGGACAGCCCGATGCCGCCCATCATCTGCGCCATCTGATCCGCCTGAAACCGGGCAGCCGGGCGACGATCGTCGAATCCTGGGCCGGCGAGACCGACGGGCCGAGCTGGACCAATGCGATCACCGAGATCGATATCGGCGAGGGCGCGCATCTCGCCTATGTGAAGATGCAGGACGAAGCGCCGGCCGCGTTCCATCTCGGCCGGATCAAGGTTCGGCTCGCCGAATCCGCCAAGCTCGACGGCTTCGTGCTCTCGACCGGCAGCCGGCTCGCGCGCTCCGAAGTGATGGTCGAGCAGGCGGGCGAACGGGCCTCGGCGACGATCAACGGCGTCTATATCGCCCGCGACGGCCAGCATCTCGATCAGGTCACGCGGATCGATCACGCCGTGCCGAATGCGACCAGCGATCAGCTCTTCAAGGGCGTGCTCGGCGGCAAGTCGCGCGCGGCGTTCCAGGGCAACGTCATCGTCCGGCCGGATGCGCAAAAGACCGATGCGCGCCAGGCCAATCACTCGCTGCTTCTCTCGCGCCAGGCCGAGATCGACACCAAGCCCGAGCTCGAGATTTATGCCGACGACGTGAAATGCGCCCATGGCGCGACCGTCGGCGAGCTCGATGCCGCCCAGCTTCATTACCTCATGTCGCGCGGCATTCCCGAAGCCGAGGCGCGCGCGCTGCTGATCGAGGCCTTCGTCGCCGAAGTCGCCGAGGCCATCGAAAACGAAGTCCGTGCGCGAGCATGTCCTGACCGCGATCCGCGCGGCCATCGCCGAGGAGAGTGCGTCGTGAACCAGCCGCTCAAGATGAAGCTTTCGGGCGCGGGCGTGACGCGGGTGTTCGACGCCGAGGTCGGCCCGCGCGGATTTCCCGGTGCTGGCGCGGCCCGTCTACGGCAAGCCGCTCGTGTTTCTCGACACCGCGGCGAGCGCGCAGAAGCCGCAAGCCGTGATCGACGCGGTGAGCGCCGCCTATGGCACCGACTACGCCAATATCCATCGCGGGGTCTATTACCTGTCGCAGAAATCGACCGAGGCTTACGACGCCGCGCGGGCCAGGATCGCGCGGTTCATCGGCGCGGCCGAGCCGGCCGAGATCATCTTCACCCGCAACGCCACCGAGGCGATCAATCTCGTCGCCTATTCCTATGGCCGGACTTTCCTCAAAGCCGGCGACGAGGTCGTGCTCTCGGAGATGGAGCATCACGCCAATATCGTGCCCTGGCAGATCCTGCGCGAAGCGATCGGGATCGAGCTCAAGATCGTGCCGATCGACGAGGCGGGCGAATTGGACATGGAGGCCTATAAGGCCGCGCTCGGCGGACAGAGCCAAGCTCGTCGCGATGACCCATATGTCGAACGCGCTCGGCACCGTGACGCCGATCAAGGAGATCATCGCCCTCGCCCATGCCGCCGGCGCGAAGGTTCTCGTCGATGGCTGCCAGATGGTGCCGCACGAAAAGATCGATGTCGCCGATCTCGACGCCGATTTCTATGTCTTCTCCGGCCATAAGCTTTACGGGCCGACCGGCACCGGCGTCTTGTACGGCAAGCGCGCGCTTCTGGACGCGATGCCGCCCTATCAGACCGGCGGCGACATGATCCGCACGGTGACGTTCGCAAAGACCACCTTCGCCGAATTGCCCGCGAAGTTCGAGGCCGGCACGCCCCATATCGCCGGCGCGATCGGGCTCGGCGCGGCGGTGGATTACCTGAATCAGTTCGACATGGCCGAGATTCACGCCCATGAGATGGCGGTCGCCGAATATGCCCGCGAGCAGCTCCAGGCCTTGAACCGCATCCGCATCTACGGATCGGCGAAGGCGCGCGGGCAGCCTCGTCTCCTTCGGCATCGAAGGCGCGCACCCCCACGACATCGGCACCATTCTCGACCGCGAGGGGATCGCGGTCAGGGGCGGCCATCATTGCGCCCAGCCGGTGATGGAGCATTTCGGAATTTCGGGCACCGTCCGGGCCTCGTTCGGTCTCTACAACACGCGGGCCGATGCGGACGCGCTGGTCGAAGGCATTCAGAAAGTGATGGAGATTTTCTCGTGAGCTCGGATCTGCGCGATCTCTATCAGGAAGTGATTCTCGACCACGGCCGGCGTCCGCGCAATTTCGGCCCGCTCGAAGGCGCGAACCGCAACTCCGAGGGTCACAATCCGCTTTGCGGCGACCATATCGAGGTCCATGCCACGGTCGATGGCGAAGGCCGCATCCAGGACGTGCGCTTCGAGGGCCATGGCTGCGCGATCTCGACCGCCTCGGCCTCGCTGATGACCGATGCCGTGAAGGGCAAGACGGTCGAGGAGGCGAAGGCAGCTGTTCGAGCATTTCCACGATCTCCTGACCAAGGACGGCGCCGTCGCCGACGAGGATTTGGACAAGCTCATGGTCCTGGAGGGCGTCAAGGAATTTCCCATGCGGGTCAAATGCGCGACCCTCGCCTGGCACACCCTCAACGCCGCGCTCGAGAACGCCGAGACGCCGGTGACGACGGAGTAAGACGATGGCGGAGTATCTGGACGAGTTCCTGAAGAAGATGGACGAGGGCAAACCGGCCGAAGACCGAGGAGAAGACCCGTCGAGACGGCGCCGGAAGACCGCGAGCTTCTCGACCGCGTGATCGCGATTCTCCACACGATCTACGACCCCGAGATCCCGGTCGATATCTATGAGCTCGGCCTGGTCTACGACGTCCATGCCTATGCCGACGGCAAGGTGCGGATTCAGATGACCCTGACGACGCCCCATTGCCCGGTTGCCGAGACCATGCCGGACGAGGTGGTCGAGACGGTGAAGACCTTGGAAGGCGTCGAGGATGTCGAGTTCGAGCTCGTCTGGGAGCCGCCCTGGGATCCGTCCAAAATGTCCGAGGCCGCGCGGCTCGAATTGGGATTTATGTAAGGATAGAGAAGGTTAGGATTTCGCCATGGCAATGCCTGTCTTGACATTGACGGACGCCGCCGCAACCCGCGTGAAGGCGCTCCTCGCCCGGCGCGACAAGCCCGCCGCCGGTTTGCGGGTGAGCGTCGATTCCAAGGGCTGCTCCGGCCTCGCCTATGTGGTCGATTATGTCGACGAGCCGAACCCGGCGGACGACGTGGTCGAGGACAAGGGGGTGACGATCTTCGTCGACCCCAAGGCCGTGCTCTATCTGCTCGGCTCCGAGATGGACTATGTCGAGGACAAGTTCTCGGCCGGCCTGGTCTTCAAGAACCCCAACGAATCCGGCCGCTGCGGCTGCGGGGAAAGCTTCCACGTCGACCCGTCGAAGGCGCCGGCGACGCACTGAACCCCGTCAGAGGCTGAGAAAAACGTCATCGCGAGGCGCGTCAGCGCCGCGGCGATCCAGACAGGCTGGATTGCTTCCCCGGGCTCGAAGGCCGGGTCGCAATGACGGGTGGTGTTGGTCCCTAATCCCGCTCGACGCAGAGGGCGATGCCCATGCCGCCGCCGATGCAGAGGGTGGCGAGGCCTTTCTTGGAGTCGCGCTTCTGCATTTCGTGCAACAGGGTTACCAGGATGCGGGTGCCGCTGGCGCCGATCGGGTGGCCGATGGCGATCGCGCCGCCGTTGACGTTGACCTTGGAGGTATCCCAGCCGAGATCCTTGTTGACCGCGCAGGCCTGGGCCGCGAAGGCCTCGTTGGCTTCGATGAGATCGAGGTCGTCCTTGCTCCAGCCGGCCTTCTTTAGGGCCGCCTTGCTCGCCGGGATCGGTCCCGAGCCCATGATCGAGGCGTCGACGCCGGCCTGACCCCAGGACTTGATCCGGGCCAGGGGCGTAATGCCGCGCTTCTTGGCTTCCTCGGCTGTCATCAGCACGACGGCGGCCGCGCCGTCATTGATGCCGCTCGCATTGCCGGCGGTGACCGTGCCGTCCTTCGCGAAGGCGGGGCGAAGCCCGGCGAGGCTCTCCGCCGTCACGCCCTTGCGGATATATTCGTCGTCCTCGACGACCGTGTCGCCTTTGCGTCCCTTGATCGTTACGGGGGCGATTTCGTCCTTGAATTTCCCCGCCTTCTGGGCGGCTTCCGCCTTGTTCTGAGAGGCGGCGGCGAATTCGTCCTGCTCTTGGCGGGTGATCTGCCATTTCTGGGCGACGTTCTCGGCGGTGTTGCCCATATGGTAGCCGTTGAAGGCGTCCCACAGCCCGTCGACGATCATGGTGTCGAGGAATTCGAGATTGCCCATCTTCTTGCCGTCGCGGAGATGGGCGGCATGGGCGGCTTTCGACATGCTCTCCTGACCGCCCGAGACGACGATGCTGCTGTCGCCATTCAATATCGCCTGATAGCCGAGCACGACGGAGCGGATGCCGGAGCCGCAAACCTGGTTCACGCCCCAGGCCGGGCTCTCGAAGGGGATGCCGGCGGCGTGTGCGGCTTGGCGCGCGGGGTTCTGGCCCTGGGCGGCGGTGAGGATCTGGCCCATGATCGTCTCGGTCACGTCCTTGGGATCGACGCCCGCGCGCTCCAGCGCGGCCTTGATCGCGACCTGGCCCAGGTAATGCGCCGGCACCGCGCTCAAAGATCCGTTGAACGATCCGACCGGCGTGCGCGCGCCGCTGGCGATTACCACTTCTGTCATGACGATCCGCTCCCGCGTGTTGGGGTGAGAGGCCCGAAAAGGCCGGTGACTCCGATATAGGATGGCCGCTATTGCACTGCAACAACAGCACGGCATTTAGCCCGCTTAAATGCGCAAAATCAAATGAAAGCCACGTTTGATCACGGCTTGACGCATGGCGCGCGGCGGAAAAGACTGGAGCGCATAAGGCTTGGCACGGGGGAGAATCCATGCGGCATATGAAATGGGGCGCGGCCCTGATCGGGGCGGCGATGCTGGCGAGTCTGCCGGCGGCGGCCGAGAAGACCGTCGAGAACTATAAATCCGTCACCGACAAGGAGCTCCGGAACTCCGAATCCGGCCGACTGGCTGATGTGGCGGCGGACGCTTGAACGGCTGGGGCTACAGCCCGCTCGATCAGATCACCAAGAAGAATGTCGGCCGGCTTCGCCTGGTCTGGACCCGCGGCCTCGAAGAGGGCTTCCAGGAAGGCACGCCGCTGGTGCATGACGGCATTCTGTATTTCCCCAATCCGGGCGACGTGATCCAGGCGATCGACGCCAAGACCGGCGACCTGATCTGGGAATATCACGGCAAATACGCGAAGGATGTCGGCGACTATGTCACCGCGCCGTTCATCAATCGCAATCTCGCGATCTACAAGGATTACATCTTCGGCACCAGCGCCGACGGCCATGTCTTCGCGCTCGACGCCAAGACCGGCAAGCTCGTCTGGGACACCGAGGTCATCAGCTACAAGACCGCCGTGCACCAGACCTCCGGGCCGATGATCATCGACGGCAAGGTGGTCACCGGGCGCGGCTGCGATCCCCTGGGCGGCCCGGATCCCTGCGTCATCACCGCCCACGACCCGATGACCGGCAAGGAGCTCTGGCGCACCCACACCATCCCGAAGCCGGGCGAGCCGGGCGACGAGACCTGGGGCGGCGTACCGTATAAGGAGCGCCGGCAGGTCGGCGCGTGGCATTCGATCACCTACGATCCCGATCTCAGGATCATCTATATCGGCACGTCGGTCACCTCGCTCGCGCCGAAATTCGCGCTGGCCGGCAACGACAAGACCTATCTCTATCACAACTCGACCCTGGCGCTGGATCCCGATACCGGCAAGATCATCTGGTACTACCAGCACATGGTCGATAGCTGGGATCTCGACCATCCCTTCGAGCGCCTGCTGATCGACACCGAGGTGGCCCCCGACAAGGACAAGGTGGCCTGGATCAATCCCAATCTGAAGCCGGGCGAAAAGCGCAAGGTCGTGACCGGCATTCCGGGCAAGACCGGCATCGTCTACACGCTCGACCGCAAGACCGGCGAGTTCCTCTGGGCGACGCCGACGACCGAGCAGAACGTCGTGCAAAGCATCGACGGGGCCACCGGCAAGGTGACCATGAATCACGACGTCGAATTCGATAAGGTCGGCGACCGGCGCTATGTCTGCCCCGGCACCACCGGCGGCAAGAACTGGCCGACCGGCGCCTATAGCCCGAAGACCGGGCTGATGTATTACCCGCTGCAGAATGTCTGCGCGACCTTGACCGCGATCGCCGACAAATGGTCGCGCCGGGCCGGGCTACGGCTTCTCCAGCCGCGCCTCGATCGCCAAGGGCACCGACAAGGTCGGCACGGTCTACGCCATCTCGGCCAAGACCGGCGACATCGCCTGGAAATACCAGCAGCGCGCCGGAACGCTCTCGCTCGTCGCAACAGGCGGCGGGCTCGTCTTCGGCGGCGACATGGACGGGCGGTTCCGCGCGTTCGACGACAAGACCGGCAAGGTGCTTTGGGAGATCAATCTCGGCTCGCCGGTGAACGGCTTCCCGATCAGCTTCTCCGTCGGCGGCAAGCAATATATCGCGGTCAGCACCGGCCCGTCGGTGCAGTCGGGCGCGCTGCAGGTCCTGACGCCGGAATTGCGGGTCAGCAAGAACTCCGCGCTCTATATCTTCGCCCTGCCGTGAGGTCGGTCAGGGTGAGATCGGCGTATCGTCTGGCGGTGTTCTTAGTTGCGTGGCTTCTCTGGCCGGGAAGCGCCGAGGCGGGCGGCTCGACCTTGGACGGCATCTATTCCGCCGCCCAGGCCGAACGCGGCCAGGCCGTCTATACCGATCACTGCGAGATGTGCCACGCCAAGACCTTCCTCGGCACGCCCGGCGCGCCGCCGCTTGTCGGTCCGGCGTTCCTGTTCGACTGGGACGGCATGACCATGGCCGCGCTGTTCGATTACCTGCGGACCATGATGCCGCCCGGCGAGGTCGGCAGCCTGAGCGACCAGGACTATATCGATGCGCTGGCGACCATCCTCCAGGCCAACGAGTTTCCCGCCAAGGACGGCGTGGAGCTGCCCCCCGATCCCGAAGCTCTGATGGCCCTCGCGTTCCAGCGGCCGCAATAGACGTCTCGGCAATCTTCCTCGTCATCCCGGCCTTGAGCCGGGATCCAGGTCGCAGGCTCAGGCCAGTGACACTGGATCCCGGACAGCTCGGTTTGCCAACGAAATCAAAGATTTCGGACAAACCGGCTTCCGGGATGACGGAATTTTGGGCGTCGGGGTCTTTACCGTCTTTCCCGCGGATGCGGGAATCTCAACGATCATGCCAGAGTCGGATTCCCGCTTTCGCGGGAATGACGTCGAAGGGCGGGCGTTAAGCCGCCTCCAGCAGCATCAGGCCCGAGGCGGTGTTGGAGATCGGGATGTGGTAGTTCTGGTGCCGCTTCTCGACATGCTCGCCGAGGGCCCCGCGCATGATCAGCCAGTTGATCAGTTCCACGCCCTGCGCGCCCGAAAGCCGCACGAGGTCGTGGATAGAATGCTCGGCGATCGCTTCCGGGTTGGTGACGATCTTGTCCATGCACCAGAGATCGAAATCCTTGTTGATGAAGCCGGCGCGCTCGCCGTCGAGCTGGTGCGACAAGCCGCCGGTGCCGATCACCACGACCTTCAAATCCTCGGGGTAGGACGCGATGCGCCTCGCCGATGGCGCGGCCGAGCTTCAGGCAGCGCGCCGGATTGGGGAGCGGATGCTGCACCGTGTTGACGCAGACCGGCACCAGCTTCACCGGGCACGCGCCTTTGAGCCGGTGGGTCCAGAGAAGCTGCATCGGAATCACGAAACCGTGGTCGACCACCATGTCCTGACAGGTGGTGATGTCGAACTCCGCGGCGACCAGCTCCTCGATGACATACCAGGAAAGCTCCGGGAAGCCGGGGAAGGGCGGCACGGTGCTCAGCCCCCAGCCCTCGTCGGCATTGCGGTATTGCCGTCGCCGCGCCGATCGAGAAGGTCGGCATCTTGTCGAGAAAGAAATTGAGGCCGTGATCGTTATAGACGACGACCGCGACATCGGGCTTCACGGCATCGAGCCAGGAATGAACCTTGCCATAGGCCTCGAAGAACGACTTCCAATAAGGCTCCTGGAATTTCTCCTTGGCGATCGCGCCGCCGATCGCCGGAATATGGGAGGTGGTGATGCCGCCGAGAATCTGTCGCCATGACTATTTCTCCGCCGCCTCGTAAAGCATGGCCTCGAACGCCTCGACGGTCATATGGGTCTGCTGGGCGCCGACATCCTGCATGTTGAGGCCGAAAATCCCGCCGAACTTGGCGAGGTAGTAGATGTTTCCGCCGGCGGCGATGAGCGCGAGGACGTCGCGGTCCTTGATCGCCTTGCGTTGCTCGTCGTCGAGCCCGAAGCGGTCGCAATAGCCGTCTTCGTCGGCCAGGAAGGCCTCGCGGTTCTCGGCATCGTTGAACGAATAGCACATGGCGTTGAGGGTATAGCCCCGCATTGCCATCTTGCCGTCGAACATCGCCGTTCCCGGGATCTGTTCCTCGAATTTCTCATGTGCCCGCACAACCATCGCCGCGTCTCCTTTTGAAGCCATGCAATCCGTATGACTCCGCGAGCGCGCGGGCGACATGAGCAGGATCAATTGTGGCGGGATGGGAGGTGTCAGGAGGCGGCGAGGAGTCGCTCGCGGGAGATCGGCAAATCGCGCACCCGGACGACCAAGCGCCTTGGCGGCGGCATTGGCAAGGGCGGCGGCGGTCGGGCCTTGCGACGCCTCGCCGACCCCGAGCGGCGGCTGGCCGGGCTCGCGGATGAATTCCACTGTGATTTCAGGGACTTCGCCGAAGCGGAGGATGGGGTAGGTGTCCCAGGAGCGGGAGGTTACGGCGGTGTGGTCGAAGGTGACCTGCTCCTTCAGAGTCCAGCTGATCGACTGGACGATTCCGCCCTCGATCTGGTTCGCGGCGCCGTCCGGATTGATCAGGAGCCCTGCGTCGATTGCGCACCAGACCCGCGGAACCCGAATGTCGTCGCTCGATGTCGACTTCCACCACGATCGCGGCATAGGCGGCGGTATTCTTGTAGCGCGAGAAGGCGATTCCCCGCTTGGTCTCCGTGCCCGAATTCCAGTCCGCCATGTCTGCGACCTTCTCGATGACGGCGCGCGCCCTCGGGATCGCGAAAGATGGGCGAGGCGAAACTCGATGGGATCGGCGTTCGCGGCCGCGGCGATCTCGTCCATGAAACATTCGATCGCGAAGACGTTGGCGTAGCCGCCGAGCGAGCGGAGCGAGGAGGTGCGGAACGGCACATGGACCTTGTGATAGACGATCCGCTGGCGCGGCAGGTCGTAAAGCGCCTGGGCATTGCGGTCGCCGGCCATGAACATCATCGGGTTGTCGCGCGAGGTCGCAAGCGGCACCGGCGTTGCCGAGATAGGCCGGCGGCATCAGATTGGGATGGCCCATGAAGCCGGGCCGGCCGGTCTGGGGCCGCTCCAGATATCCATGGTCCAATCGGCGATCCGCCCGTCCGCCGTGACCGATCCGTTCATGGTGGACCGACATCGGCGCGCCATAGGGCGACCAGGCCAGCTCGTCATCGCGCATCCATTGGACGCGGACCGGCCGGGGCGAGAGGGCGAGCGCCAGGATCGCGGCATCGGTCGCCGCATCGTCCGCGCCGTTATGGCCATAGCAGCCGGCGCCCTGGGCATGGATGACATGGACGGCGCTTGCCTCGATATTCAAGGCTTTGGCGAGCGCGGCCTTCAAGGGATAGACGCCCTGGGTATGGGACCAGACGGTGAGCTTGCCGTCCTTGTAATGTGCGAGGCCGCAGGACGGCCCGATGGAGGCATGGGCGATCAGCGGCCGGGAATAGCTCGCCGAAACGGGCGTCGCGCCTTCGCTCGCGGGCAGCCGCTGGCCGGTCTCGGACTCGTCGGCCTCGGAGGGCTGGCTGCGAAGCCACGTCCCCCATTCGCCGATATCCGGCAGCCCTTCCGCCTCGCTCCAGGTGGTTGCGAGCCGCAAAGCCTCGAGCGCCCGGACGGCCTGATATTCCTTCTCGCAAACGACCGCGACGAAGCTTCCGTCGCGATGAACCTTGACCACGCCGGGCAACTTCGCGACCCGCGCCTCGTCCAAGTCCAGGAGCCTCAGCGCCCGGCACCGGCGGCCGCAGCACCCGGGCATGAAGCATGTCGTCGAGCTCGATATCCTGGATGAAGGCCCCGCCGGTGATTTTCGCCGGCAGGTCGACCCGCGGGCGCGACTGGCCGATCGCGCTCGGGTGCTCGTAAGCGGGCCAGGCCCCGATCTCGGGAATCTTGGTATCGAGATCGATCGACGCAGCGATGGGGCCGAAATCGAGCGATCGTTTCCTTTCCGCCCTGCAGAATCCTGCCGCCGCGAATCTCGATATCCGAATCCCCGCAGCCAAGCCGGCTCGCCGCCTCGACGCGGATCAGCCGTGCGGCTTCGGCGGCGGCGGTACGGACGGCGGCCCCGCCCATCTCGACCGAGAAGCTGCCGGCGGTATAGCCCTCGTTGGCGCTCAGCCCGGTATCGCTGGCGGCGACCGTGACTTGGGCGAGCGGCACGCCCAGTTCCTCGGCGGCGATCTGGGCGATCGCGGTCAGAATTCCCTGTCCGAGCTCGACCCGGCCGCTCAACACGCGGACGGAGCCGTCCGCGCGCGAAGGCGAGCCAGTTCCTGAAGGGCGGATTGGTGTCGGTGAGAGACGGCCGGGCGGGCATCTTCATGATGCGTCTCCCGCCTTGGCCTTGAGCGCCTCCTCGACCGCATCGACGATCCGGGCATGGGCGCCGCAGCGGCACAGATTCCCGTCGAGATGGGCCTTGATGTCCTGGCGGGAGCGGGTGCCGGCCCTATCGTAGAGCTCGGCCGATTTCATGATGATGCCGGAGAGGCAATAGCCGCATTGTCCGGCCTGATGATCGAGCACCGCCTTCTGGACCGGGTGCAGGTCGTCGAGCGTGCCGAGTCCCTCGACCGTCGTGACCGGCTTCTTCGCCGATCGTCACCGCCGCGACTTCGCAGGACTTCTCGGCCTTGCCGCCGACGAGCACGGTGCAGGCGCCGCATTGGGCGTCGCCGCAGCCGAACCGCGTGCCTTTGAGGCCCAGATCGTCGCGCAAGCACATAAAGAAGCGGCGTATCCTCGTAATCGAGGGCGATCTCGTGCGTCTTTCCCGTTGACGGTGAGCGTGATCGTGGTGGCCATGGGGCGCAAAGATGCACTGACCGGCCGCGTTGGGCAATTCCTAAGCGCCCGGACCTGCGCTACAACGTCTACCATCCGATCGCTGCCTCGACGAGGACCCCATGCCGGACAAGCCGACCTGCCAGATCTGCGGCACCAGCCGATGCCCGCCGCGAGCTCATCCCCGCCGCCATCGTGCGTCCAACCATCATCGCGCGAAATCAAGAAGACCTACCCCGGCTGGGACGAGACCGGCTTCATCTGCCGCCGGGATCTGAATGAGTTTCGGAGCCGTTATATCCACAACATCGCTGGTCGAGGAGAAGGGCGAGCTCGATCACCTCGAATCCGAGGTCTTCGAAAGCCTCAAGCAGCACGAAATCGTCGCCAGCAACGTCGATGAGGAATTTCAACAGAAACGGTCGTTCGGCGAACGGGTGTCGGACCGCATCGCGAGTTTCGGCGGAAGCTGGAAGTTCATCGGCCTCTTCGCCTTGGTGATGGTGGCTTGGATCGCGCTCAACGCCCATGCGATCCAGGCGAAGCCCTTCGACCCCTACCCCTATATCCTGCTGAACCTGATCCTTGTCCTGCCTCGCGGCGATCCAGGCGCCTGTGATCATGATGAGCCAGAACCGCCAGGAGGCCCGCGACCGGCTCCGCGCCCAGAGCGATTATCAGGTCAATTTGAAGGCCGAGCTCGAAATCCGTCAGCTTCACGAGAAGCTCGATCACCTGATCTCCCGGCAATGGGAGCGGTTGATGGAAATTCAGGACATTCAGACCGAGATCATGAGCGAAATCTCGGGCTGCAAGCGGCCGCGGTTGAGCCCGCCGTTAATCCCTCGGTCACCATGATGGCGATACGCTTAAGGCCAAATCGCCGCCGCCGTCAGGCAGACCAAGGAGACATCAGATGTTCAGGACCGTTTCGTCCCTCGCGGTCGCCGCCGCCTTCCTCATGCTCGCCACGTCGAGCTTTGCCGCCGAGCACGGACCACCAGGCGAAATTCCGCAACACGCCGCCGCCAGTGACGCAATCCGACCAGTGCGAAGCCCTGGTCAAGCAGTTCAAGATGCAGAATGTCGGCCACATCGCCAAATCGACCCTCACCGACGCCCGCCGCAAGCTCTATTACGGCGAGAAAATGTGCAAGAACAACCCGAAGAAGGGCATCAAGACCATCAACGAGGCGTTCGACGCCATCAACGTCAAGCCGCGCCGGTAATCGCCGTCAGTTTCGCGCCAGCTCCGGGACGGCCGAATCGTCCTGGAACATCCGCCGGATCGCCCAGGCGCCGAAGCCCCGCGTGGCCAGAAGCCGCGTAATCAAATTGCGAATCACGAGAGTCGTCTCGGTCTTGGGCGCGAACCAGCCGCCCATGCGGCTCGCCGCTTTCTGTTTTCCCGTGACGAAGTTCTTGAAGGCACTTTCGTAACGCGCGAAGGCCGCCGCATGGTCGCCGTCGGATTCCGCAATGGCATGGGCCAGAAGATAGCCGCCGGCCATGGCGAAGGCCGAGCCTTCGCCTGCGAGAAGCGACGGGCAAGATGCGGCGTCGCCCAGAAGCGCCACCCGCCCGCGCGACCAGTGGTCCATATGGATCTGGCTGACGACGTCGAAATAGAGGTCGTCCGCGACGCCGAAGCGCGTCCAGCATCTCGGGGGCTTCCCAGCCGACGCCGCGATACTTCTCCTCCAGGAAATCCTTCGCTTCGTCGTGGTCGAAGCGGCGCGACGCGGCTCGCGCGAGTCGTCCCGGAAGATGAGATAGAAGCCGGTTTTGTTGTCGCGCAGCGTATAGCGCGCGATCTGACGCCCCGGCACGGTATGGCTCACATAGGCGTTCCGGTCGCGGTGCGGATAGCCGTCCGCGGTGAAGGCCGCCACCCGGTAGCCGAGAAAGGTCTCGAATTCGATCTCCGGCCCGAAGACCAGCCCGCGCACGACGGAATGCAGCCCGTCGGCCCCGATAACGAGGTCGAAGCGTTGAGGCGCGGCGGTTTCGAAGGTCACGTCGACGCCGTCCTCGTGCTGGTCCAAGCCGGTGATCGTGTCGCCGAACATGAAGCCGGCGCGGTTTTCCACCTCGTCATAGATCGCCTTGGCAAGGTCGCCGCGGGCGATGCTGAAGAACCGGTCGCTGAGCGCCGAGCGGATGACGTCGCCGTCGATCGCCGCGATGCGCGCGCCGCCGCGGTCGACGAGCCGCAATTCGCTGATGTCGTAGCCGAGGCTTCGGAGGCGGTCCTTCAGCCCCATGCGCTCGATCATGGCGTAACCGAGGCCCCAGACGTCGATCATATAGCCGCTCTCGCGTGGGCGCGGCGCGCGTTCGACGATGGTCGGCTCGATTAGCCGAGCCGGGTCAGCCAGAAAGCGAGAGCCGGTCCGGCAATGCCGCAGCCGGAGATGAGAATGCGGGGCGGGGCCATGGCATTTTCTGCCTAGACCCGCCCGCCCGCAGGGTCAATACGCGATCCGGAGATAGGCGATCGCGACCCCGGCCATGATCAGGATGCCGAGAAGGCTCCAATATTTCAGAAGCGCGGAGGGGTGCTGCTCCTTAGGCAAGCGTCCTGAACACCGTCAGGTGATTGAGGAGACGCGATAATCGGCGCGATCACGAACGCGACTCCGGCGCCGAAATCGAGATAGGCCGAGAAGCTCGCCGTGAGCAGCGTGATGATCGTGATCGCAACGATCGCGACGACGGTTACGGACACGAAATAACCCACCGTCCGGTCCAGCGGCTTGTCGTCGGGCACCGGCGGACAGGCCGAAGGCCGTGCGGATGGCGGCAATGATGCTGCGCGGTCCACCGTCGACGACGGTCAGGAGGCTGGTCAGGATCGTGATGAAAGCGGCGGCGCCCGCAAGGACCCCGGCCCAGCGCCCCAAGGTCTGGCCGTAGAGCGCGATCAAGCTGCTCGGAGAACACGGCGGCGGCGGTCGACGGCGTGATGCCGTGGGAGAACATGATCCCCGCGCCCATGATGACGAAGCAGATCGCAAGGAAGGTCGTGCCGATATAGCCGATGTTGAAATCGGTCAAGGCATGGACGCGCGCCTCTTGCTGGCCCGGCTCGTGATAGCGCGCGACGCTCCACAGCGAATGCAGCACCGACACTTCCATGGGCGAAGGCATGTAGCCGACCAGCGCCACGACGAAGACCAGGGTCGCGCCGGAAATCGCCGGCGCGCCCGCCGGATAGAAGCTCCAGGGCACGTCGGGAAGCACCGCGACGGCCGTGATGATGGTCATGACCGCGAGGAATGCGACCAGCCATTTGTTGAAGATTTCCAGGAAGTGGTAATGCCCCAGGAGCACGAAGGCCGAGGCCGCGATGACGACGATGGTCGCCAGCGCCGGCGTGCTCATCGGGACATGAAACAGCGCGATCATCAGCCCGGCGGTCAGCATGGCAAGCGCGGCGACGCCGATGAAATAGATCGGTGCCACCACGATCGCGAAAATCCATGGGGCCACAGGAGACAATCGGCGATAGCCGACCAGCAACGAATGCCCGCTCGCCAGCACGTAATGGGTCGAGAACCGGAAGGCCGGATATTTGATCACATTGGCGAGGAGCACGATTACCAGCAGCCCGAGCCCGAAGGTTGCGCCCGCGCGGGTCGATTGCACGAGATGCGAGACACCGATCGCGGTTGCCGCGAACAGAATGCCCGGCCCCAGGCTTTGCCAAAGCGTGACCTTGCCGCCGCCCGCCCCGTTCGACTGACTCATGTGATCGTCCCCCCTGACCAGAGCAGCCGGAATCGCCGCCGCCTCCGCGTCGAGCCTAACCCGATCGGGCGCGGGAAGAAACGCCGAGTTTTAACTCGTCATTGATCGAAATCTGGCCGAGCCTGCGCGGAAGATGCTAGAGGACTTCATGACTAGATCGAAGCGGCTCTGGCTTCACCCCCACCTAGCCTCCCCCATCAAGGGGGAGGAGTCGATGGAGCGCTTCCCTTAAGCCTTCCCCCTCGATGGGGGAAGGTTTGGATGGGGGTGATGGCCGAGCCGCGTCCGTCGGGAACGCCAAGCCATGAAAACCAGCCGGGACCGCATTCTCACGACCCATGTCGGCAGCCTGCCGCGCAATGCCGAGCTCGTGGAGACACTGCTGGCCAAGGATCACGGCGAATACGATGCCGCGCGGCACGAGGCGATCGTGCATCAGGCGGTGCTGGACAACGGTCGCCAAGCAGAAAGAGATCGGTATCGATATCCCGTCGGACGGCGAGGCCGGCAAGGTCTCCTATTCGACCTATATGATGGACCGCTTGACCGGCTTCGGCGGCGACAACGAGCGCCGCGTGGCCCTCGATCTCCAGGACTATCCCGAATTCCGCGAGAAGATGGCGCGGGTGACCGGCAAACAGGAATTCCGGCGCGCCTCCTGCATCGGCTCGATCGCGGTCAAGGACATGAAGCCGCTCGAAACCGACATCGCCAATATGAAGGCGGCTATGAAGGCGAGCGGCATCGAGGAAGGGTTCCTGAATTCCGCCTCGCCGGGCCTCGTCACGGCGTTCCAGCCGAACCAGTATCTATCCGAGCCACGAGGCCTATCTCGAGGCCTTGAGCCGAAGCCATGGCGCCGGAATACCGCATGATCGTCGAGGCCGGGCTGATCCTTCAGCTCGATTGCCCGGATCTCGCCATGGCGCGGCATATCGCGTTCCAGGATCTCGACGAGATGGCCTTCCTCAAACGCGCCGCGCTCCATGTCGAGGCGCTCAACGCCGCGCTCGGCGACATTCCGCGCGACAAGGTTCGGCTCCATATCTGCTGGGGCAATTACGAAGGCCCGCACGATTTCGACATTCCGGTCGCCAAGATCCTGCCCATCGTGCTCAAGGCGAATGCCCAGGCGCTCTTGTTCGAAGGCGCGAATGCCCGGCACGAGCATGAATGGAAGGTCTGGGCGGCGGCGACGCTGCCCGACGATCTGATCCTGGTGCCCGGCACGATCGATACCTGCTCCAACTATGTCGAGCATCCCGAGCTCGTCGCCGAGCGGATCGAGCGCTATGCCGAGATCGTCGGCCGCGAGCGCGTCATCGCCGGCACCGATTGCGGCTTCGGCACCTTCGCCGGCTACGGCAAGCTCGATGCCGGGAATCGCCTATAAGAAGCTCGCGGCGCTGGTCGAAGGCGCCGCGATCGCGAGCGGGCGGCTCTGGGGCTAAGGCCTACACGACCGGTCCTAATGTTGGGGATCAGAGATCGAGCAGCCAGTTGGCCAAAGGCCGCCAGAGGCCGGTTTCGGCGCGGCTGCCGAGGATCATGCCGACATGGCCCGAGGGCGGGCGGATGAGGGTCGCGTCCTGGATCGCTTCGGCGAGGGCCAGGGCTGATTCGTAAGGCACGATGCGGTCGCGGCTCGGCAGGGCGAAGAGGGTCGGGATCGCGGATCGCCGACGGGATCGACCGGCTCGCCGTCGATCTTCCATCCCCCGCTCATGGGGTGTTCGTGCCGTACCAGCCGTAGAAACAATCGATTGGCGGCCGGCAGCGCCAAGGGCATGCCGTCATTCGCCCAATCTTCGACCGCGACGAAATCGAGCGCTTCGGGGCTGGCCGGGTCGAGCTCCGCGAAATGACGGAACTTCCGCTCGACCAAGGTCGGATCGAGCATGGCGAAGAAGATTTGCAGCACATCGACCGGAACCTCGCCCCGCCCGCCGGGCAATGTCGCGAACTGGTCGAGCTCGATCGGTCTTGGCGAAGGGCGGCGCGCCGAGATGGAGATGGAAATCCCATGGCGTGGCGAGAAGCCCAAGCTTGGCGAGGCGATCCTGGCGGCGCTGGGCGAGGGCGAGGGCCAGATTGCCGCCCATGCAATAGCCGACGAGCGCGACCGGCCCGCTCGGCGATCTCGAGCGCCTTGTCGAGGGCGGGCTCCAGCCGCTTCACCACATAATCTGCCGAGACCGAAGCCACGCTCTTCGTCGGCCGGCGCGCCCCAATCGATCGAGAAGCGGGCGGATGCCGCGGTCATGAAGGTAACGCATGCCGCTCCGCCCCGGCCTCAGATCCAGCACATAGGACGGGTTCACCAGCGAGGGCACGAACAGCGCCGTCACCGGCGGGGACTTGTCCTTCTTTGTCGGTGCGCCGTAATCCAGAAGCCGCGTCGTGCCCTCCCGCCAGACCACCGGCGGATCCTTCAGCACCCGCTCATAAGGGTGGGCGCGATAGGCCTCGACGCCTTTGAGCCAGAGCGCCAGCCGGTCGGTTGCGACGCGGGCGACGGTTTCGCCGATATCCAAATTCCCGAAGGCCGCGGATTCGGCCATCAACGCATCGGCGTCGAGCCGTACCGAAGAGTGCCAGGGAAACAGGCCGAGCTTGGCGGAGGGCAATCCCGCCATGGCGCCGAAATTCGCGGTGGTGAGCGCCATGACGTGAAAGCCGAACGGCCGCGGGCCCTCGCGCCGGGGCGCGGTCTCGACCGGCTGATCCTTGGGCGTGAGTCGTCAGGGCTGCTCATGGTCGTCGCCGCCCTTTTCGGCGGTGGCGAGCGCCGCGCGGATCATGGCCGGGGTGCTCTCCAGCCAGGCGGTCCAGTTGCGCTGGAACAGGTCGAGATAGCGGCCCGCCCATTCTTCCAGATCGGGCGCATCACTCTCCGGCGGGGTGGTCGGATCGCTCATGATCGCACTATAGCCTGACCCCTCATCGGGGGCCACAAAACCGGGCCCGCCGCCGAAAACCGCATTGCAACAAGACACTTGCGCAATGCAGCATTTGCGCGCGACAATGTGCACAGTTCCATTCGAAGGCCAACGAGGATCGAGAGTTGCCGGAAGCAAAGGAAACCAAGTCGGGCCCGATCACCATCAAGAAATACGCCAATCGGCGACTCTACAACACGGGAACAAGCAGTTATGTGACGCTCGACGACCTGTGTCAGATGGTGAAGACCGGGCACGGAATTCGTTGTCTTTGACGCCAAGACCGGCGAGGACATCACGCGCTCGGTGCTGACTCAGATCATTTTCGAGGAGGAGAGCAAGGGCCAGAATATGCTGCCGATCGCCTTTCTGAGGCAGTTGATCGGGTTTTACGGGGACAGCATGCAATGGGCCCTCCCGAAATATCTCGAACTGACCATGGACGCCTTCTCGGCCAACCGCGAGAAGATGCAGGAGCATATGAAGGAGGCGTTCGGCGGCAATATCGCCGTCAACCAGTTCGAGTCCCTGGTGCGCCAGAACATCTCGATGTTCGAGAACGCGCTCCACATGTTCACCCCCTTCACCGCGCCGGGCGCCGCGCCGCCGCCGGCCCCCAAATCCGCCGAGCCGGCCAAGGCCAAGAGCGACGACGAGCTCAAGGAAATGCGCGAGCAGATCGCCGAAATGAAGAAGGCGCTGGAGCGACTCGCCAAGGACAAGTCGGGCTCCGACTAGCCGATCCCGGCTGTGTTCACGCGGAAATTTCTTCGCTATCGCACAATATCTTGTGGGTTCGAGACGCTCGGACACAATCCACAGGATTGACTTGGCACAAAATCGCCGCAATTGTTGCGCACGTTTTTTGGTTAATGGGCATCAACCCTGATTGCCGGAAGGAATCCCTTTTGGCGCCAGGCTCAAAGGAATAGCGAAACGGCCTGATGGCAAAGCCGTACTGGAAGCTCGCTTATGTTTTGGGAGGGGCGACGTTGATCGCCGCCTATATTCATGCTGCGCCGAGTCCGACGGCGCAAACCGCGACTCTCGGCCATTCGCCCAAGCCGATGCTCCAGAAAGTCGCCGATAGCGAGCCCGACAAGGCCCAGGTCACCTGCCTCGCCCAGGCCATCTATTACGAGGCCCGCGGCGAACCCGAGAAGGGCCAGCGCGCGGTCGGCAATGTCGTCCTGAACCGGGTGGCCGATCGGCATTATCCGAGCTCGGTCTGCGGCGTGGTGTTCCAGAACGAGCATGCGCGCCATCGCTGCCAGTTCTCGTTCGCCTGCGACGGCCTCGCCGACGATCCGCCGGACACCCGCGCCTGGCATGCGGCCCAAAAGCTCGCCAAGACCATGATGACCCATAAGCGCGACGACGACACCGGTCACGCGACCCATTATCACGCCAATTACGTCAATCCGGACTGGGCCTCGGCGCTGCAGGAGACGGTCGACATCGGCCATCACATCTTCTATCGCGACGTCCGTGGCCACCATTCGGTTCAGGCCGTCGCGTCCAACTCCTCGCCGCAATCCTGATCTCCTCCGTTTGATTTTCCACTCTTCCGTGGCGGAATCCGCCCGGGATTGGTAACGTGCGTTAGTAACGGGGAGGGATGCGATGGCCGTTCTGCCGCCTGATGTTTCGGAGCGAAATTTCGCCAAGGCACTCGACGCCTTTGACGAAATCGTCGGCAAGGACTGGGTGTTCCGGTCGGACGAGGATCTGAAGACCTATCTCGATCCCTTCGCGCCGGGGAACGCCGAGGACCACGCCGCCTCCGCCGCCGTCGCGCCGACCACGGTCGAAGAAATCCAGGAAATCCTGAAGATCGCCCGGGCCGAGAAGATTCCGCTCTGGCCGGTGTCCTGCGGCAAGAATCACGGCTATGGCGGCGCCGCCCCGCGGCTCAAAGGCAGCGTCGTTCTGGATCTGAAACGAATGAACCGGATCCTGGAGGTGAACGAGACCCTGGGCTATGCGGTCGTCGAGCCGGGGGTGAGCTTCTTCCAGCTTTATGATCATATCGAGCGGAACGGCATCAAGCTCTGGATGTCGTTGCCGGCGCCGGGCTGGGGCAGTGTCATGGGCAATGCCATCGATCGCGGCATCGGCTACACGCCGTACGGTGAGAACGGCGCCCATATCTGCGGCATGGAGATCCTGCTGGCGAACGGCGAGGTCGTGCGCACCGGCATGGGCGCGATGGAGAAGAGCGGCGCGGCCTGGCATCTCTATAAATACGGCTTCGGCCCGTCCTGGGACCAGGCCTTCATGCAGTCCAATCTCGGCATCGTCACCAAGATCGGCATCTGGCTGATGCCGGAGCCGGAAGCGACCGCGACCGTCTCGATCACCGTGCCGAACGAATCGGATCTGCCGCAGATCATCGACGTGGTGCGGCCCTTGCGCATCGGCCAGGAAATCAATTCGACCGTGGTCGTCGCCAATGCCGTGCGCCGGCTCGCGAGTTCCGCGACCCGCGACGAATATTACAAGGGCGACGGCGCGATGCCCGAGGAGCTGATCGCTCAGATCATGAAGGACAAGGGCTGGAACTTCTGGGAAGTGACGGTCTCGTTCTTCGATTCCGAAGACGTGATCACCGCCCGGCTCAAGGCGGTGGAGAAAGCCTTCAAGGCGATTCCCGGCACGACCTTCGAGGCCAAGCGCTGGAAGCGCGGCGAGCCGATCGAAAATTCCGCCAAGCCGCATCCGCATCTGATGGCCTATCAGGTGATCAACTGGCGCGGCGGCCGGGGTGGTCATATCGGCTTCGCGCCCATCGTCGCGCCGTTGGGATCGGAAGCCGCCAAAATCTATGGCCTAATGAAGAAGCGCGTGCGCGATTTCGGCTTCGATTATTTCGGCGGCTTCACCTTCTTCCAGCGCCACACCATCCACACCTCGCTCATCATTTTCGACCAGGAAGATCCCGAGATGGCGAAGGGCGCGTTCGACCTGTTCGACACGGTCGTGCGCGAGGCGGCCGAACTCGGCTTCGCCGAATATCGCTCGCATGTGACCTGGATGGATCTCATCGCCGGCGAATACGACTTCAACGACCATGCTCTCCTGCGCCTCAACGAACGGGTCAAGGACGCGCTCGATCCCGACGGCATCCTCGCTCCCGGCAAGCAGGGCGTGTGGCCGAAGTCGCTCCGGGCCTCTCATGGGAGGAAGATTTGACACGGGCGCTTATGGTAGCGCTGGTACTGGTCGGGGTTGCCGGCACGGCCCATGCCGCGGACGGACAGAAGGTGTTCGACGCCTGGTGTCAACCTTGTCACGGCGAGATCGGGCCTGGAACATACATGCTTGCAAAACGGCTGGGGGCCGATCAATCTCGGTTGGAAAAACGGGACGATCTCACGGCCGAATACATCCGCTTTGTGGTGCGCAACGGCCTCAACGGCATGCTGGCATTCCGCAAGACCGAGGTTACCGAAAGCGAGTTGGATGCCGTCATCGGCTATCTGACCCATTCGGGCGCGAAGGATGGTAACGCGCGCTGACGTCACGTCCAGCCAAGTCCCATGGTTGGATCATATAAGGAGGGGGATTCTTGAACAGACGAGATCTGAAGGCTTGGACTCTGGGCGTCCTGACCATGGGCATTGTGACTCTGCCGATGTCTGCCGCTCAAGCGCATCATTCCACGGCGCCATTCGATCTGAGCAAGGAGATCGAGATCAAAGGCACGGTCAAGGAGGTCCAGTGGACCAATCCCCACGCCTGGATTCAGGTCAACGTGCCGAGCGCCGATGGCTCGATCGTGGAATGGAGCTTCGAGACCGAAGGGCCGAACGTCCTGACCCGCGCGGGAATATTCCGCGACACGCTGAAGCCGGGCGACGTCGTGACCATCAAAGGCCATCCCCTCAGGGACGGCCGACCGGGTGCGACGATGATAACGGTTGAGAAGACCGATGGGTCGGTGCTGAGCCTTCGACCCAATCTCAGAAAGCCCCCGCAATGAACGCTGCGCTAAAGCTCATTCTGACGCTGGGCCTGGTAACTTTTCCCATGTCTGCGCTAGCCGCGAACGATCAGACGGCGCGGAGCGCGGCCGACGCTGATGCCATCGCCTTGAACGAGCATTGGGACGGCATCTGGAATCCGGTCGGCGGGTTGGTCTTCGATCCGACCAAAGCGGTTCGCGGCAAGATGCCCGAGGAGCTCCGGGACGACCCGCCCTATAATGCCGAATGGGAGGCGAAATACGAGAAGATCATCGAACGCCACAAGAAGGGATTTGGCGACGATCCGCTGGGCTATTGCGTGCCCCATGGTTGGCCGCGGCTCTTCGGCGGTGCGCCGGGGCCGCTGGAGATCATCGTCAAACCCGGCACGATCTACATCATCTGGGAATATATGAATCAGATCCGGCGGATATATACGGACGGCCGTGGCCATCCCCCGGCGGAGCGGCTCTATCCATCCCATTTCGGCCATTCGATTGGCCATTGGGAGGGCAAGACGCTGGTCGTCGATACGGTCTCGATGATGGGCTACATGCCCTTCGACCGGACCGGCGCGCCACATAGCGATCAGGTGCATACGGTCGAGCGCATCCGGATGATCGACAAAAATACGCTCGAGAACCAGATCACCGTTACCGATCCGGTGGCCTTTACAAAGCCATGGGTCGTTACCCGGCAGTGGCGCCGCGCCCCCACGGATTACGCCATGCAGGACGTCTATTGTGATCTGCAGCGCAATCCGATCGAGAACGGCCAGACACAGGTGCTGTTGCCCGGCGATCCCGGTTATGACCAGGCCCGAAAGGAGTCGCCGCTGGGTCGCGAATAAGCGGTGTCGAGCATGGACTTGTTTGTAACCGCTGTGACAAAGTGGGCAGGTTCCTCGGAGGTGTGCATCCGAGGAAGAGATGATGCCGGCGATAAACGGTGTCCGCATTTCGCGATGATGGACCGACCACGGAGACTTGCCGACTGAGATGATGTTTGGCGTTTTGGCTGGACGCCGGAGCGCCACCAAAAAGGGACGCTTCGACCATGGCAGTGAACTTCCATAACGATCCCGCCGTCGGCTTCGGCGGCGGCCCGTTCCGCGCCGAGATCGATCTCTATGACTGCGAGGTCGAGGGCGAGCTCCCATCGGGCCTCAAGGGCACCTTCTACCGGGTCGGGCCGGACTGGCTCTATCCGCCGCGCTACGACAACGACGTCGTGTTCAACGGCGACGGTCATGCCGCGATGTTCCGAATACAGGATGGTCATTGCGATTTCCGAAGCCGCTACGTCCATACCCAGCGCTACGACGCGAATTACGAAGCCCGCGAGATGCTGTTCGGCGTCTATCGCAACCGCTACACCGACCATCCGAGCGTCAAGTCCCTGAGCGGCGGCACGGCGAATACCCATGTCGTGCCCTATGGCGGCAAGATTCTGTCGCTGAAGGAAGACAGCCCGCCCGTCGCTCTCGACCCCTATACGCTCGAGACCACCGACAATTCCTTCACCTTCAACGACCAGCTCACGAGCCTCACCTTCACGGCCCATCCCAAAATCGACGAGGCGACCGGCGAGCTTCTGTTCTTCGGCTACGAGGCCAAGGGCGAGGCGACCCGCGACATCGCGGTCTACGCCGCCGACAAGACCGGCAAGATCACCTGGGAAGCCTGGGTCAAGGCGCCCTATACCTGCATGCTGCACGACTTCGCGGTGACCGAGACCCACATCGCCTTCCTGGTGATCCCGTACGTCACCGATGTCGAGCGCATGAAGGCCGGCGAAGTGCACTGGGCCTGGGACAATCAGCAGCCGACCTGGTTCGGCGTGATGCGCCGCTACGGCGACGGCAAGGACATCCGCTGGTTCAAGGGCCCGGAGCGCTGCGCCACCCACACGATGGGCGCGTTCTCGGACGGTGACAAAATCTATGTCGATATGGATATGGGGCTCTCCGGCCAATTCCCGTTCTTCCCCTTCCTCCACGGCGCGCATTGGGATCCGCAGAAGGCCGCCGGCTTCGTCACCCGCCTCTCGGTCGATCTCTCGCAGAACGCCGAGGCCTATGACATGGAGGTGATGTATCCCAATGACGGCGGCGCGCTGCCGCGCCAGGATGAGCGCTATGTCTGCCATCCCTATAAGTTCGGCATCATGCCGGCGCTGGGATTCGATGCCGGCGGGATGCGGAACCGGGTCGTCCTGTTCGACCATTCGACGCGCAAGACCCGCTCCTATGCCCTGCCCGCCAACGACAGCCTGAACGAGCCGGTCTTCGCGCCGCGCCGGGAGGACGCGCCCGAAGGCGACGGCTGGATCGTCGCCATGGTGAACCGGGGCAAGGAAGGCGGCCGCAGCGATCTGATTATCCTCGACACCGACGGTCTGGAGGACGGACCGGTCGCGACCGTCAAGCTGCCGTTTAGGGCGATGAGCCAGGTCCATGGCTGGTGGGCGCCGGATTGGCAGGTTCCGGTCAGCGGCGGAGACGCGACATGGGGCTGAGCTTTTCCAACGATCCGGCAGCGACCGGATTCTATGCGCCGCACCGCTTCGAAGCGGCGATTCACGATTGCGAGGTCGAGGGGGATATCCCCGCCGACCTGAACGGATCGTTCTACCGGGCCTGCGTCGACCGCCAATATCCCAAGCGTTTCGTCGGCGACAATATCCTCAACGCCGACGGCGCCATGGATCTGTTCCGGTTCTCGAACGGCCATGTCGATTTCAAGACCCGCTATGTCCGGACCGAGCGCTTCAAGCGCGAGCGCGAGGCGCGCAAGGCGCTCTACGGCATGTATCGCAATCCCCTGACCTCCGATCCAAGCGTCAGGAATCTGAGCCACAACACCGCCAACACGCAGCCGATATATCACGGCGGCAAGCTGTTCATGCTCAAGGAAAGCGATCCGCCCACCGTGATCAATCCGCACACGCTCGAAACCGAGGGCGAGTGGGATTTTCACGGCGCGCTGAGAACGCCATTCACCGCCCATCCCAAGATCGATCCCGTCACCGGCGAGATGATCGCGTTCGGCTATGAGGCCAAGGGCGAGCTGACCGACGACATCGCGATCTACTGGATCGACAAGCAAGGCCGGATCACCCGCGATGTCTGGGTCAAGGCGCCCTATATCTCCGAAATGCACGACATGGCCGTCTCGGAGCATCATATCCTGATCCCGACGACCGGCCTCGTCACCAGCCGAAAGCAGCTCGAGGAAGGCAAGCTTCACTGGATGTTCGATCCGGACATCCCGGTCTATGTCGGCATCCTGCCGCGCGACGGCGAGGCGAAGGACATGCGCTGGATCAAGGTGCCGCCCAAGCACATGATGATCCACAGCATCAACGCGGTGAGCGACGGGAACAAAGTGCACATGGATGCGCCCATCGCGCGCCAGGGTTTCGTCGGCGCCTTCCCGTCTCTCGACGGTTCGATCGGCGAGCCCGAGGATGCGTTCAACAACATCCGGCGCTGGACCTTCGACCTGAACAAGAGCGACGACGACGCGTTCTCGGAGGAGATCCTGTTCGATGTGAAGGGCTCCAGCCTCTCGCGCATGGACGACCGCTACACGACCCATCCGTTCCGTTACAGCTTCCTCAATATCACCGACACGTCGAAGCCGTTCGACGAGGAGCGCGGCGGTCTTCTCGCCATGCCGGTGCAGAACAGCTTCACGCGGTTCGACCATGCGACGGGCAAGATGACCTCCTACTTTGCCGGCAACACCCACGGGCTCTCGGAGCCTCACTTCGTGCCGCGCCGCAAGGATGCGCCCGAGGCCGACGGCTACCTCATCGGGGTCGTCGACAATTTCGCCGAGCGCCGGTCCGAGCTCGTGATCCTCGATGCCGAACGGCTGGACGAAGGCGAGATCGCGCGTGTCATCATGCCGTTCCGGCTTCATCCGCAGGTGCATGGCTGGTGGGTTTCGGCCGAAGACCTGCCGTCGTGACCCGGAAAGGAGGGACCGTATGGGCCTGAATTTTTCCAATGACCCGATGAAGCAGGGCTTCTTCGCGCCGTTGCGCTTCGAGGCGGCGATCCACGATTGCGAGGTCGAGGGCGAGATCCCGTCCGAGATCGCCGGCACCTTCTATCGTTGCGGCACCGACCGGCAATATCCGCCGCGCTTTCCGGGCGACGCGCTGTTCAATGAGGACGGCTTCGTCGACATGTTCCGGTTCTCGAACGGCCATGTCGATTTCCGCAGCCGCTATGTCCGCACCGAACGTTTCGTTGCCGAAAGGAAAGCCAGGCGGGCGCTGTTCGGGATGTATCGCAACCGGCTCACCAACGATCCGAGTGTCAAGGATGCGAGCCTCAACACGGCGAATACGAATGTCGTTTTCCATGGCGGCCGGCTGTTCGCGCTCAAGGAAAGCGATCCGCCGATCGAGATGGATCCGAACAGCTTGGAGACCAAAGGCACCTGGCGGTTCGGCGGCAAGCTCGACAGCCTCACCTTCACGGCGCACCCGAAGATCGACGCCGTCACGGGCGAGATGATCGCCTTCGGCTATGAGGCTAAGGGCGATTTGACCGACGATGTCGCGCTCTATTGGATCGACAAGAACGGCGATATCACCCGCGAGCTTTGGTTCAAGGCCCCGGTCATCGGCATGATGCACGACATGGGGGTCTCGGAGCATCACATCGTGATCCCGATCGCCAGCTATTCGACGAGTTGGGAGCGTCTCAAAGCCGGCAAGGTCCATTGGGCCTGGAATCCCGATCAGCCGCTTTACGTCGCGGTCATCCCGCGCGACGGCGAGGCGAAGGACGTGCGCTGGTTCAAGGGGCCCCATGCCGGTCTGATCCACACGCTCAACGCGATCAGCGAGGGCGACAAGGTCCATCTCGACACGCCGGTCTTTCCGGGCAATCCGTTCCCCTGGATCGAGAACTGGGACGGCTCGCCCTTCGATCCGAGCCAAGCGATCTGCACGATCCGGCGCTGGACATTCGATTTGAATTCGAAGGGCGACATTTGGACCGAATCGATCCTGTTCCCGGAATTCTCGAACGGGACCGATCTGATCCGGCTCGACGATCGCTATATGTGCCACCCCTATCGCTACAGCTATCTCCAGGTTCGCGATCCCTCGACCCCGTTCGACGAATCCCGCGGCGGCAAGCTCCGCATGCCGGCGATGAACGCCTATGCGAGATTCGACAATGCGACAGGCAAGATCGATTCGGTCTGTGTCGGCAATACCCATGCGTTGTCGGAGGTCCAGTTCGTGCCGCGCAAACAAGACGCGTCGGAAGGCGACGGCTATCTGATCGGCGTCGCCAATAATTTCGCCGAGATGAAATCCGAGCTCGTCATCGCCGATGCAATGCGTCTCTCGGAAGGCGTGATCGCGCGGGTGAAGCTGCCGTTCCGGCTGCATTCGCAGGTCCACGGCAATTGGGTCTCGCCCGATCAGCTCGCGGTCGCGTAAGATTGGGGGACAAGGAACGCCCATGATGACCAAGCGCGATTTCATCAAATCCACGGTAGCGGCCGGCGCGGCGACGGGCGTCGCCCGCCCGGCCCTTGCGACATTCGCCTTCGCCACCGTCGCCCCGGCCTACGCGCCGAATGCCATCGCCGCCGCGGTCTATGACGACCGGATCCCGGAATCCCACGCCTTCGCCTTCGAATGCTCTCAGCGCAGCATCCGGCCTGTGGCCATGAACGGCGACATCGCGGCCGTGTGGAACGGGCCGCTGGCCGCGCTTCTCGACGAGCGGCCCAAAGCCCGCATCGCCGGGCTCACGACGACGGAAGATTTCGAGACGCTGAGAAAACTCGCCGCCGGGCGCTCCCTCTCGACGCTTTTCGAAGGCTCGCACGATTTCCGGCCCAACCGCATGACCACCGAGATCGTCCATGCCGGTCCGCGCGCCGCCGATTTCGTCTGGATGATGCGCGATGCCGGCCCCGACTGGGCGCCGACCATCGCCCATGCCGTCCTCGTCGCGCCCCTCAAGGGCCCCGGCCGTCAGCACGAGCGTGTCGTTACCTTGGGCGCCAAGGCCCCGTCGACGACGGAGCCGCTGACCTCTTGGGTGCTGGGTTAGCCCTTTAGGAGCTTTTCTCGCCCGAAAGCTGGGGCTGGTAGAGCGCGGCGCGCTCCGAGGTCTTGATGCCCTGGCCGACGCCGAGATGGATCTTGCCGAGCATCTCGGCGACGTTGTCGTATTGCGCCGAGACATGGCCGCGATAGATCGAGGCGTCGCGGTAATAACGCTGCATCCGTTGGCCGTCCTTGGCGGCGGCCGAGCTCGCGGTGCGGAACAGCATCTCGACGACTTCCCAGACCAATCTTCCGGCATGTTCGTAGCTGGCCATCAGCTCGATATCCTCTTCGAGCGTGAACGGCTCGCCGCCGTCATGACCGCGCCGGCAATACGCCATATACATCTCGCCGCCATTGATGCAGATCCGCTTGGCGGCGTTCAACATGCCGATCGCGAGTCCCAGATAGCGCTGATAATCGCTCCGCAGATAGCGCGGCATGATCGGGGCGACGAGGGTCTTCTTGGTGCGGATGATCTCCTCGTATTCGTCGAGCGCGGCGTAGCCGAGGCCGACCATGATCGACACGAGCTCGCCGTGGAAGAACGACATGCTGCGGCCGGCATACATGCCGTTGTTATGAAGCCGGGAGCCCGGCGTGCCGTCCGACACGTCGATATCGGTCATGTCGAGCTGGATGACGTGGCTCCGCGGCAGATCTGCGCCGTCGACCCGGATCGAGTTGGAGCCCGAGCCCTTGAGGCCGAGGATCGCCCCCCAATCGTCGAGCATCACCCAGTCCGAGCGGGGAATGAGCGCGATGCCGGAGGCCGGCGGATTGCCCTCACCCGTCGGGATCAGAACCGAGGGCATGAAATGGGTCGAATAGGGCGCGCCCGAGGCATAGCCCCATTGGCCTTTGACGAACCAGCCGGTCTCGGTCGGCGTCGCGGTGCCTTGCGGCGCGGCGACGCTCGGGGCGGAAAACGCGCCGTCCGGGCCGAAGCCCGCCGCCTGAGCGTCCTCCTCGAAATACGAGCCGAGCAGGAGCGTATGACCGCCGCCGACGGTCAGGCACCAGGAGGTCGAGGGATCGCCTCGGGCGATCTCCATGGCGATTCGGTAGAAGGTCGTGACGTCGAACTCGTAGCCGCCGTAGCGCCGCGGCTGCATGCAGCGATAAAAGCCGGCCCTGGAGAATTCCTCATGAAGCGCCGGAGAGTGCACGCCGCGCCGTTCGGTCTCGTCCTGCTCTTCGCGCAATCTCGGGATGAGCGCCGTGGCCCGGGCAACCATCTGATCGGGCGTCAGATCCGGTTCCGGCACGGGCACGGTCCGGCTTTCGAGCGTGCTGCTCATGAGAAATCTCCGTCCGCAACTGGAGCCGGATCCCAAACCGGTCCGGCTCCCTTGACCCAGCCTCCGCTCTCTACTGGGCGGCGGCGACCTTGGACGGGTCGGCGCCCATGCGGCCGCTCGCTTCGGTCTCGGCCGCGCGCGACAGCGAGAAGTCGAAATGGAGGCTCGGAATGCCCGGGATCGGCGAGTCGGGATCGTTCGCCTTCTCCTCGACCACGAGATCGGCCGCCGCGCCGAATACCTCGTCGGAATCGAGATAGTTCGACCCTTCGACATAGAGCGCCGAGACCAGCTCGCGATAGCCCGGCGCGCTGATCAGGAAGTGGATATGGGCGGGGCGGCAACCTTCGCGGTTCTGCGCGCGGATCATGTCGCCGACCGGGCCGTCCATCGGGATGTAATAGCCCTTGGCGCGCACGCTTCTGAGATAGAAGTTGCCGTCCTTGTCGGTATGGAAGACGCCGCGATAATCGATATTCGCTGCCGTCGCCCTGCTGCAGGTCGTAGCTGCCGTCGCTCGCGGTCTGCCACACCGTGACCTTGGCGTCCGGAATCGGCTCGCCTTTCACATTGGTGATCTTGCCGAAGAGGCAAACCTGCTGCGACTTGTCCTTCTTGGAGATGCAGTCGCCGAGCTTCATCTCGGGCGCGTCCTCGCGATAGAACGGGCCGAGCAGGCTGGTGTGGGTCGCCTCTTCGATCGCCGTGCGGTCATGCAAGGTGTTGATCAGGGTGCTCGAGCCCAGCGTATCCGAGAGCAGCACGAATTCCTGACGCACCGGCGTGGTGATGTGGCCGACCCTGGTCAGGAACTCGATGCCCGCCATCCATTCCTCGGGCGTCAGCTTCATTTCGCGCGTGAAGTCGTGCAGATGCTTGACCAAGCAGGCCATGATCTCGCGGAGCCTTGGATCCGGCGTCGTGGACATCCGTTCGATGACGGCGTCGGTGATGTTTTCGGTGGTGAATTCGTACATTGCCAGTTGTCCCCCTTGTATAGCGGTGCTTTGGGCCGATGTTGGCGGTTAGCTTAGCCCAGAAAAATGACAAAGCAACAGAGGCCGTCCATGATTTGGCCACCTGCGAACCGGTTTCAATCCATCAGCTTGCGGGTGAAATAGACGAGCTGCAGGGCGGTCGTATGGGCGCCTTCCTTGAGATTGGCGCCCGAGCCGTGGCCGCCTTCCGAGACCTCGTAGAAATAATAGGGAATGCCGTATTCGGCGAGGCGGGCGGCGAATTTGCGGGCGTGCTGCGGGCCGACCCGGTCGTCCTTGGTGGTGGTCCAGACCAGGGGCTGGGGATAATCCACGCCGCGCTTGATATTGGCATAGGGCGAGATCTTGGCCAGGAACGCGCGTTCCTTGGGGTTCGAGACGCTGCCATATTCGCCGACCCAGGACGCGCCGGCGTCGATCTTCTCGTAGCGCAGCATGTCGAGCAGCGGCACCTGGATATCGACCGCGTGCCACATTTCGGGATGCTGGTTGAACTCGACCCCCATCAGAAGCCCGCCGTTTGAGCCGCCCTCGATGCCGAGCCGGCGAGGGCTGGTGATGCCACGGTCGATCATGTCGCGCCCGACGGCGGCGAAATCGTCGAAGGCGCGCTGACGATGAGTCTTCAACGCTGCATCATGCCAGGCCGGGCCGAATTCGCCGCCGCCTCTTATATTGGCGACGGCATAGACCCCGCCTTTTTCGAGCCAGAGCTTGCCCATAGTCGCCGAATAGCTCGGCGTCACCGAGACCTGGAAACCGCCATAGGCATAGAGGATGGTCGGGTTTGCGCCGTCGAGCTTCATGTCCTTTTTGTGTACGACGAAATAAGGGACCTTCGTGCCGTCCTTCGAGGTCGCCTCGAACTGCTCGACGACCAGATCCGAGGCGTCGAATTTCGCCGGCAGGGATTTCACCTTGCCGACGGTGCCGGACTTGGTATCCGCGAGCCAGAGGCTCGACGGCTGGAGAAAGCCAGAGACTTCGAGGAAGGCCGAGTCGCCATGGGTATCGGCGCTGACGATGTCGATCGCGTCGTTGTCGGGAAGCGGCAATTTCCGTTTCGACCAGGAGCCATCCGCCGCACGGCGATAGACATAGGCACGGCCCCGGACATTATCGAGCGTGGTGACGACGAGCGCATCCTTGGTCGCGATGGCGCTCTGGAAACTGTCGCGCGCGCCCGGCGTGTAGATGACGGTCGGCTTCAGGTGCTCCGGTTCCGCCGTCGCCTCGTCGAGGTCAAGGGCCACGACCATGCCTTGCGTGAGATGCCGATCGGCGGAGGGCGACCAATCCTGCTGCAGGCTGACGATGAGCTGCCCGCTGACCAGGGCCTGGATCGACGCCTTCGGCGGTAAGGCGAGCTTCTCGTTGCCTTGGGGCGTGACGAGGAAATAGTCGGTCTCGAAGAAGGACGGCGAGCGCGCGATGAGCGTGGCTTGGTGTCCGTCGCCGTCGTGAAGCGTCATCGGCGAGACCCCGACGTCGTCACGCGAGCCCCGATAGAATCTCTTTCGCCTTGTCGAGCGGCTGGCCGCGCTTGAGGCGCTTGACGATGAAGGGATAGCCCGAGGTGGTCAGATCGCCGGGCGTCCATTCCCGCGCGACAAGAAGCGTGTCGGGGTCTTCCCAGGCGACATCCTGCTTGCCGTGCGGGAGCGCGAATCCGCCGTCGACGAAGGACTTGGCCGCGACGTCGAATTCTCGAACCGTCGTCGCGTCCTCGCCCCCATCCGAGAGATTCAACAGGCAGCGGCGCTCCTCGGGCTCGGCGCAATTCGCGCCGCGCCAGACCCAATTCGCCTTCGCGTCCTTTGCCACCGTGTCGAGATCGAGGATGGTGGTCCAGGACGGCATGGCCTTGTGATAGTCATCGACAGATGTCGTGCGCCAGATGCCGCGCACATGGTCCGCATCGCGCCAGAAATTGGCGAGCTTGCCGCCGAGGAAGGCCGGCATCGGAATGCGGTCCTCGGCCTCGGCGATCTTGAGCGCCCCCCGGTAAATTTCCTCGAACCGCGGATCCTTTTCGAGAACCGCCGAGGTCTTGGCGTTCTGTGCCTTCACCCACGCCAAAGTGCGGGGACTGTCGGTCTCTAGCCAGATATAGGGATCTTTATCTTTGGCGGCCGATGCCATGGCGGCGGTTGCTCCGGCAATGACGGACAGGATCAGGACGATGAGAGGCCGGATGGTCATCGAAGGAATTCCCCAGCTATTGGCGCGGGAAAACCTTAACAATCGTATCGATGGCCGCCAAGGCTCAGGCTTGGGGCGTGTCGGCGGATGACGCCTCGGGCTTGCGCTTGCGGGGGATCAGCCGGGCATAGGCGAACCGGACCAGATCCCGGGCCACGGCGCGGGTATGGGGGTTCTGCACCAGCACTAGGACGGAGCCGAGCCCGGTCACGGGGACGGCGTAGTCCCGCGTCGAAATGCCGCTCTCGACCCAGTCCAGCTTGAACTCGTCATGACGCGGCATGAGATCGATCAGCCAGCCGTTCCTGAATGCCTCCTCCAGAAAGGCCTCGACCCTCATGGTGCCGACCGCATGGGTGGCGAACTCGGTGTCGAAGGAGGAGAAATAGCCGATGAACCGGCCGCCGCAGACGAAGCCGAGCTGGGCCGAGACGATCCTCTCGCCCACCTTGAGGGCCACAAGATGGAGATTCCCGGTGGCAAGCGCGCGCCGCGCCGTCTCGGTCATCCAGGACGCGACCGCCTTGCGGGCGAGGAACGGGCTCGGCAGCCGCCGGCTCCTAAGCCAGGCGAGCTTCTGGCTGACGCTTTCGCTGACGATATCCGCAATTGTGTCGGGATCGGTGACGGTCTCGTAGACGACCGGCCCGATTGCTTCCAGGTTCCGCCGCCGCCGCCGCAGGTTCCGCCGCCGCTTGGCCGGCTTCGATTGGATATAGGCCTCGAAGCCGCCCTCGATCTTCTTCGGATCCAGGGTGTGGCTCGCCATCGGTTCGGACTGGATCGAGCGGTGCGGCCCAAGGAGCCGGGCGAGGGGGCTGCCGTCCTGGACGTTCGGCAGGCGGATCGCGTCGATCTTGGCGGCGCGGATGCCGCTCCAGACCGCGTCGTATATCGCCTCGTCATTCGCGGCATCGCCCGCGACCAGCATGTCGCAATATTGCCCCGTATCCGCGCCCAGCGCTTCGCCCCATCTGAGCGGCCCGTATCGCCGCACCGTAAGCGGCAGCAACGCGACCAGCTTGCCGCCGCGCCGGACCGTGACGATCTGGGGATAGACACGACTGCCGTTCGAAAAGGCGTCGACCCAGCTTCGGCACCAGTCGAAGGACAGGAAGTAGCAGTCGGTTGTCGACCGCCGCCAGAGGTCCTGCCACTCGGCCTGGATGCCGTCGACGTCCCGAGTGACCTCGACGCGCGGCGTGGTGTCGGCTTGGCCGGAGTCAGTTCGACTGGAGTCGGCCGGCTTCTGGCGGGCTCCGCCGCGAAGCCGGGTATAGGCGACTTTCGCCGCGCCGCGCACGACGGCGCGGACACGCGGATTTTGGACGAGCGCGAGGCATGAGCCGGACCGGGTGACGGGCACCGCGAAGCTTCGCGTGAGCACGCCGTGATCGACCCATTCGAGCTTGAACTCCTCATGGCGCGGCATGAGGTCGATCTCGAGTCCCTGGCCGAACACGTCCTCGATGAAGGCGGCATATTGCATCCGGCCAACGGCGTAGCTGCTGAAGGCGATGTCGAAGGACGAAAGATAGGCGGTGAACCGCCCGCCACAGATAAAGGCGACCTGGGCCGAGATGATATGCGCGTCGACCTTGATCACCGAGAGATGCAGATGTCCGCCCTCGAGCGCCCTGCGGCCGACGTCGGCGAGCCAGTCGGCCACGCCCTTGCGCGAGAGGAAACGGCCGTGCGAGCGGCGGTCGTCCAGCCAATCGAGCTTATGGCCGATAATGGTTGCCGCGACCTCATCGAGCCGGTCGGGATCGGTAATGACCTCGTAGCTGACGGGACCGGCCTCTTCGAGCCGCCGCCGCCGCCGCCGCATATTCTTGCGCAGGCTCGACGAACGGCTCTTCATATAGCTGTCGAAGCTGTCGAACGTGCTTGTGTCCAACACGCAGGACGGAATGGGGTCCGACTGGATCGTGCGCCGTCTCGCGACGAGAGCGGCAAGCGCGCTGTCGTCGCGGACATTGAGGAATTGGAGGAGGTCGATGCCGGTCGCGGCGATGCCGTCCCACAGCGCGGCGAAGATCGGCGCGCGGGATTCGTCGTCGGCATCGATCAGCATGTCGCAATATTGGCCGGACGCCGCACCGATCAATCTCGGCCGAGGCCAGGGGCCCGAAACGCGAGACGACCAGCGGCAGCACGGCCACCAGATGTCCGGCGCGCCGAGCCGTGATCGTGATGGCGCGCGAGCCCGCATGGGTCCCGAAATTGTCGAGCCAACTCTTGCACCAGTCGTAGGAGACGAAGTAGTTGCCGCTGCCGCTTGCCTCGAACAGGTCCCGCCAGTCGCGCTTCAGCGCCTCCAATCCCTCGACGCCATAGGCGACGCTCACGCTTATCGGGGTGGCGCTTTTGGGAGCGTCGTCCGCCGGGCGGACGAGAGGGATGTCGAAGTCGCGATAATCGGGCCGCATGTCACGCTCGCTGGATGGCGGCGGCACCGAGATGGACGAGCGACCGGCCCAATTCCTGGCGCGCCAATAGGGGCCTTCCTTGAGCGTCATCGCGCGCAGGCGGAATGCCTTGCGGAGACAAAAGGCTTCGTTTTCGACTTTGACCGGATCTTCGTAGAACGCCGCGATCTTTTCCGCGCCCATGCCGTCGGTTTCGAGCCATTCGGGGATATGGACATTGCACAGCCGCTCGATATCCACGAGCGCCTTGGTGACGCCGGTGCCCGCGGCGGGACAGGACGTCGAATAGGCATCGCCGACCAGGACCATGCCGGGCTGCACGAACGACTTCGAGACATAGAGGTCGATCGGGCGGATCTTGACCTTGTCGGTGACCACGAAGTCGCCCGAGAATGCGCCTGAGGCCGGGCATCGCCTCGATGTAGCGTCTTTTCGGGCTCGGAGCGCAAGCGGTCGAGCCAGGGATCCTTCATGTCGCGGTAGATGAACATGTTGCTGCGCATCACCGGGCCGATCGGGAAGAAGGCGATATAGGCGATCCGGTCGGTCTGGCTTTCCGGAAAATAGCTGAGCGCCGGGAAACGGAAGCCGTTGCCGTCCGCGGGCGCGAGATCGAAGCCGATGCTCAGGGAATGGCACGTGCTGAGGATCTCCCGCTCCATGCCCAGGGACTGGCGCAGGCCGAGGCTGAGGCCGTTGGCGAGGATCGCGAGCCGCGCCGAGACAGTTTCGCCATTTGCGAGCTTGATTGTCTGGCGGTCTGGTCCGTTGGTCAGGGAATCGACGCGGGATTCGATGAAATCGACGCCCGGCGGAATCTCGCCGCGCACCGCGTTCACCAGCATGTCGTAATAGAAATAGCACTCGCCGTTATGGGCTTTTTCGAGCTTTTTGCCGGAGCGCACGATCCAGAGTTTCTCGGTCCGGGTCGAGGCGCGGAAAACCGCCTCGGCGAGCCCGGTCTTGAGCAGAACCTCTATTTGCCTGCCGTCGAGCTTTTCGCAGCGGAAATCGCGGGGAAAATCCTTGTGGAGATCGATAAGAACGGCGCTGTAGCCGGCGCGTCCCAGCATCGCCGCCGCCAGATGACCCCGCGATGCCGCCGCCGACAATCGCGACATCGGTATGGCGTATCGGCGAGGTGGGTTTGGCTTCGTGATGACTTGGCGCGTTATGGCCGTTTGTAAGCCCGGCCTGGCCCACGCTCTTGGTGTCGGACATCGGTAATCCCTTGGGGCGACTGCCAGCCCCCGCGACTAAGTCCGATTTCTATAGGGCACAATGTTAAAGGAATGCCTTAAGCGAAGGCCGGGTTGGCGGTCTTGGATTAAGCCGCCATCGGCCGCAAAACGTCCTGAATTCCATGGTTCGCAGCCTAAACAACCAAACCTTCTATTGTATGAAAAGACGCTTTCTCGCGGCTGGGCGGTAATCGAGCCCAATAGCGGCCAACAGACTCGCGCCCAGGCCCTCAACTCTTGTGATAGAATCGAAATCGCCCCAACTTCGTCCGGACCACCGCCCCATGCCCCATGAATCTCGCCCTCGTCGCCACCATCGTGATCGGCCTCGGGCTTGCCTTCGTCTTCGGGACGATCGCCAACCGGCTGAAGGTCTCGCCGATCGTTGGCTATCTCCTGGCGGGCGTGGCGGTCGGGCCGTTCACGCCGGGCTTCGTCGCCGACCAGGGGCTCGCCGACCAGCTTGCGGAGATCGGCGTCATTCTGCTGATGTTCGGCGTCGGCCTCCATTTCTCGCTGAAGGATTTGCTCGCGGTCCGGCTCGTCGTGCTGCCGGGGGCGGCCGTCCAGATCCTGGTCTCGGCGCTTCTCGGCACGGGGATCGGACTCGTCATCGGCTGGCCGATCGGCACCAGCGCCGTGTTCGGCGTGACCCTGTCGGTCGCGAGCACGGTGGTGCTTCTGCGGAGCCTCGGCGACCGCCACTTGCTCGATACCGAGCGCGGCCATATCGCGGTCGGCTGGCTCGTATTCCAGGATCTCCTGATGGTCGTCGTGCTGGTGCTGCTGCCGCCTTTGAGCAATGTCCTCAAAGGTGTCCCGCCCGGAAGTCTGCCGGGTGTCGAGTCGGCCGGGTTGGTCGAGACCTTGACCGTCACCATCGGCAAGGTCGCGGCGTTCATCGCGTTCATGCTGCTTATCGGCCGGCGGGGGATTCCGGCGATCCTCCATTTCGTCGCCCATACCGGCTCACGCGAGCTGTTTCGCCTGGCGGTGCTCGCGGTCGCGTTGGGTGTCGCCTTCCTGGCGGCGGAATTGTTCGGCGTCTCCTTTGCCTTGGGCGCGTTCTTCGCCGGCATGGTCCTGAGCGAATCCGCGCTCAGCCAGCAGGCCGCCGAGGAGACCCTGCCGCTCCGCGACGCCTTTGCGGTTCTGTTCTTCGTCTCGGTCGGGATGTTGTTCAATCCGCTGGTGCTCTGGCACGAGATCGTGCCCCTCATGGGCACGATACTTGTCGTGCTGATCGGCGGGGCGGGAACGGCCTTTCTGATGTCGCGCTGGCTCGGACAGCCGATTGGCAACTCGCTTCTGCTCGCGGCCGGCCTCGCCCAGATCGGCGAGTTCTCCTTCATCCTGTCCGATCTCGGCCTCGGCCTCGGCGTGCTGCCGATGCGGGCACGCAATCTGGTGCTTGGCACGTCGATCCTGACCATCCTCGGCAACCCGATCCTGTTCGCCGTTCTCGACCGCTGGAAAGGCGCGATCGAACGCCGCCTCGCGCCCGAGGAGGCCGAAGCCGTTCACGAGCCCGAACCCGAGCCGCTGACTCCGACGAGTCTCGAGAACCATGCCGTGCTGGTCGGCTATGGGAGGGTGGGCCGCCTGGTGGTCGACAGCCTCAGCCAGGCGAACTGGTCGCTCCTGGTGATCGAGGATGGGCCCGAGGCGGTCGAGGCGCTGCAGGCGCGCGGCATCGAGTTCATCCGGGGCAACGGCGCCGAGCCCCATGTCCTCGCGGCCGCCAATCTCCCGGCCGCGCGGATCCTGCTGGTCGCCATCCCGAACGGCTTCGAAGCCTGCCAGATCGTCCAGCAGGCCCGCGCCCTCAATCCCGGCCTGGAGATCGTCGCGCGCGCTCATTTCGACGCCGAGATCGACCAGCTCCGGCAATTCGGCGCCAATGTCGTGATCATGGGCGAACGCGAGCTTGCGCGCAGCATGGTCGAATATGTCCGCACCCTGCCCGCGCGGCCGGGTGTGAGTAAGACGTGACCCGCCGTCGCGCGGCTTGAATGCCGGCGGGTAAGGGTTACATGGTCTGAGATGGGGCTGGCACACCCTTCAGGGAGCAAGACCCATGAAAGCCAGCGAGGTGTTGAACACCGCCTTCTCGATGCCCTTGACCAATCCGGCCTATCCCCGCGGGCCCTATCGATTCTTCGATCGCGAATTCCTGGTCATTACCTATCGCACCGATCCCGAGAAACTCCGCTCGGTCGTGCCCGAGCCCTTGGAGATCGACGAGGCCGATCCGCAGGTGAAATTCGAATTCATCCGGATGCCGAACTCGACCGGATTCGGCGACTACACCGAGGCCGGTCAGGTGATCCCGGTGCGCTTCGGCAAGGCCAAGGGCGGCTATTCCCATGCCATGTATCTGAATGACGGGCCGCCGATCTTCGGCGGGCGCGAGCTTTGGGGCTTTCCCAAGAAATACGCACAGCCTTCGCTCGACGTCGATCGCGACACGTTGGTCGGCACGCTCAACTATGGCCCTGTCCGAGTCGCGACCGGGACCATGGGCTTCAAGCACACCACGCTCGACCATGACGACATCCTGAAATCCCTCGGCGCGCCGAACTTCCTGCTGAAGATCATCCCCCATGTCGACGGCAGCCCGCGGATCTGCGAGCTGGTGCGCTACGAGATGGTGGACATCGAGCTCAAGGGCGCCTGGGGCGGGCCCGCGGCGCTGGACTTGAGACCCCACGCGCTGGCCCCGGTCGCCGACCTGCCTGTCCTCGAGGTTGTGTCGGCGGTCCATATCCTTGCGGATCTCACCCTCGGCCTCGGTGAGGTTGCGCACGACTACCTGGAATAGCCGAGCGCCGAATGAACCGCTTGCGGGAGCGACTCGCCCTCCGTCATTCTTGGCCGCAGGTCTTTCAGACTTGGGGAAAGAAAATGCATTCCTTTCTGCGCATCGCCCTTGCGATGACATTTCTGGCCTTTGCCGGATCGGCGCCGGCTCTTGCCGACAGTTGCTCGGATCTTTCCAAGCTGTCTCTGCCGGATACGAAGATTATGACGGCTGA
This sequence comes from uncultured Alphaproteobacteria bacterium, assembly GCA_963732795.1. Classification (GTDB taxonomy): domain Bacteria; phylum Pseudomonadota; class Alphaproteobacteria; order CAVTAV01; family CAVTAV01; genus CAVTAV01. The sequence continues at coordinate 562,915 of CAVTAV010000006.1, forward strand.
GACCGTCGCGGCGGGCAAGTTCGAGCCGCCCAAGGCCCCGGGCGGTCTTGCCCCGGGGGTTGCCCCGACGTCCTATGATAAGATGCCGGCCTTCTGCCGTGTCGCCGCGACCCTGACGCCGACCTCCGATTCCGACATCAAGATCGAGGTCTGGATGCCGGCGGAGCATTGGAACGGCAAATTCGTCGGCATCGGCAACGGCGTGTGGGCCGGCTCGATCAGCCTGAGCCAGATGGTCGATCCGCTGTCGCGCGGTTATGCGGTCGCCTCGACAGATACCGGCCATACCGGCAACGGCATGGATGCCGGCTTCGTGGTCGGCCATCCCGAGAAGCTTGTCGATTTCGGCTATCGCGCCGTCCACGAGATGACGGTCAAGGCCAAGGCGCTGGTCAAGGCCTATTACAGCAAGGGGCCCGAACTCTCGTTCTGGACGTCCTGCTCGACCGGCGGGCGGCAGGGCCTGATGGAGGCCTATCGCTTCCCCGAGGACTATGACGGCATCTCCGCCATGGCGCCGGCCAATCCGATGACGAATCTGATGACCCAGTCGATCTGGACCGGCTACGCCGCGATGAAGAGCCCGGAGCACGCCCTGTCCCGGACCAAGCTTGCCGCCGTTCACAATCGCTGGATCGAGGCCTGCGACGATGCCGACGGCTTGAAGGACGGCCTCGTCACTGCACCCGACCACTGCAATTTCGATCCCAAGGTCGCCGAATGCAAAGGGGCCGACGGGCCGGATTGCCTGACCGCGGCGCAGGTCGAGACCATGCGCCAAGTTTATGGCGGCGTGGTCGATCCCCAGACCGGCAAGACCATTTTCCCCGGCTTCGAGCCCGGCAGCGAAAACCAGGTCGGGATCCTGATGTCGGGCCCGCAGCCTTTCCCCGTCGCCACGACCTATATGGCCGATGTCGTCTTCAAGAACCCGAAATGGGACTTCAAGACCTTCGATTACCACAAGGACGTCGAGGCCGCGCGCAAGGCGGGCGCGGACATTCTCGACGTGCCGACCGACGGGTTGTCGAAATTCTTCGCCGCCGGCCACAAGCTGCTTTTGTCTCATGGCTGGAGCGACGGACTTATCCCGTCCATGAACACGGTCAATTTCTATGAGGCGGCAAAGAGCCATCTCAATGCCAAGGCGGCCGAGGATCAGCTCCGCCTGTTCATGATCCCGACCATGGGCCATTGCGGCGGCGGCGACGCGCCGACGGTGTTCGATCCGCTGATGGTCGTCGAAAGCTGGGTCGAGACCGGCAAGGCGCCCGATCGTATCGTCGCTCACCGGCCTCCCAACGCTCCGCCGATGACACGCCCGCTCTGCCCTTATCCGGAGATCGCGAAATACACCGGCAAGGGCGCCACCGAGGACGCCGCGAATTTCGTCTGCGGCAAGGCCGGGAAGAGCTAGGCGACGGGCCGGCGGATCACGAAGCCGGTGTACAGCGGAAAGTCGGCAGTTTCTCGATCCGGCACATATAGCCGCCGAGCTTGCCTTCCCAAACCCTCATGGACGCGCCGGGTTTCGGCGTCGGCAGAAACGAGTTGATGTAGAGCTGCTGCCAGATCACGCCGTCGGCGGTGGTGAGGATGAGCTTGCCGTCACCGCGCTTGATCGCCTTCGCAAGCGTGACCTCGACATGGTAGCGCTCGTCGGCCGACTTGAGCTTCGGCTTGGGCGGTGGGGCGGAGGCCGGACGTTGCGGCGCGGCTGGCGTCTCGGGAGTCGGAACCGCGGCAACCGCTTTCGGGGCGGGCTCAGACGCTTGCGCATTTGGAGCCTCGGCGTTGCCGGCGACGCTCGGGGCCGGCGCGAGAACCAGCAGCCCGGCTCTTCGCATCACGTCGTCCGCGCATTCGTGCCGGGCATCGGCGTCCGCGATGGCGGCGCATTTCTCCATCGCCTTCCAGTTATCCTTGGCGCTCGACGCCAAAGCGCTTGTCGGCGCTGCCGCCCAGGCGACGGCCATAACCATGCCCGTCAGGGCAAACCCGCCCATGGTGCTGAATTTCGTCATGTTTTTGATCCGGCTACTATTCCCTCAAGACTGATCGAGTCTACCGGATAATCACGTCGGGTACGAGAGCCTCGGAAGTGCTGTTCGTTTCCTCTACGACGCCTAACGATTCCGCATAGAATGCGGAGGGCATCCGGTCAACAGGCGAAAGGGTATAGGACTGCCGATCAGTCCTCGTGATGGAGGCCCCAGATCCGGTGGGCGTCGATCTGGAATTGCAGCAGCGCGCGATGGGCGGCGGCGCGCTCCTTCTCCTCGGTGCGCTGCACCTCGAAATGCTGGCGGAGCGCAAGAAGCAACTCGGAGAAATCGCGGTCGCCGAGCTCGACGGCGCGGCGCATCCGGCCGATCACGGCCTCGCTCGCCGTCCGGGCGTCGGCGGCCTGTTTCCAGGCATTGACGGTCGCCGTCATGTCGGTGATGTCGCGGTCGGCGACAAGGGCGATTTCGCGCCGCATGGATTGCTCGCGGACGCTCGCGGCCACGGCCTCCGCGCGCATGCTATCGCTGATCGCCCGGCGCCGCGCGAAGCCCAAGGGGATCGACACCGAGACGCCGATGCCGGTCTCCTCGCCGCTCCGCTCCTGAAAGGTGCGAAAGCCGATGGTCGGGTCCGCGACACGGTCGAGCGAGGCGCGATGGGCGGCCGACATGGCGCGCTCGGAATCCTTCTCGGCCATGGCGAGCTCGTGGCTGTGCTCGATGATCATCTTGCGCCAGGCGAGCACGTCGCCCTTGAGCGCCATGGGATCGGGCAGGCCGGGCGCCTCGTTGGGTAGAACGATTTCGGGGAAGGTGTGCTGAAGCGCCAATGCCGCCGCGTCCGAGACCCGGCGCGATTCGGTGACCGATGACTCCGCCGCCGCCAGCGCGACCTTGGCCTGTTCCAGATCGAGCTCGGACGCGCCTTTCAGATCCAGCCGGCGCTGTACGGTCGCGAGCTCCTGGCGATAGGTATCGGCCTCGGCCTGATCGATCCGCAAGAGCGCGGCGGCCTCCAGCCAGTCGAGCCATCGATCCTTGAACAAGAGCGCCGTCTGATGCCGCGCGTCGTCGCGGGCATATTCGGCGACGGCGACGCCGAGCCGGCCGGTGGCGCGATCCGCGCGGGCCTTGCCCGGCAGGCGGATCGCGCGGCTCACCCCGGCGCTCCATTCGTTGAAGTTGCCCCTGCCCCCGGGATCGGCGGCGGTGACGTCGCGGCGGACATATTCGCCTTGAAGCACGAACTCATGCTCGCCTGCCCGCAAGCGCCGGGCGTCGGCTTCCGCCGCATCGAGCTTTGCCTTGGCTTCAAGCACGAGCGGGTGGGTGTCGAGGAGATGGATGATCATCTCCTCCGGCGGCAGGTAGCCGTCGGCGGCCGGCTGCTCTTCCGCAAGGGCCGCGGATCCCGAAACGGCGACGACGGCAACGACGATCAAACTCGCTATTTTCATGACGCTCACGACAGATGTCCGTAGGCCAGCACCGGCTCGGTCCAATAAGAGAGGTCCGGATTGTCGATCTGCTTCTGAAGATCACCGAGCAGGGCCGCCACATCGTCGGCCTTGAGGACCGCGACAATGACCCGGCGGGCGACCCGGCCGCGCACCCGCTCGCCGATGCTGGCGCTTGCGAAGTCGTGGCCATGGCCGTCGGCCTTGAAGGTCGTGAAGCCGGTCATCTCGACATCGGCTTCGAGCAAGATGTCGACGACCCGCTCGGCGAGATCGGCCGGACAAACCAAGGTGAGCTTCCGATAGGCGACGGGCTGATCGATCACGGTCATTCGGCGGCTCCCTCGACGGCGGCGGTCTGGCGCGCGCGCATGCGCTTCGGCTCAGCGACCCCGAACCGTTCGAAGAGGATCGGCAGCAGGAACAGGGTCAAAAGGGTCGAGGTCACCAGCCCGCCGATCACCACGATGGCGAGCGGCTTCTGAATCTCCGCGCCCGGTCCCGAAGCGAAGAGCAGGGGCACGAGGCCGAAGGCGGCGATGCTCGCGGTCATGAGAACGGGCCTCAGCCGCCGCTGCGCGCCTTCGAAGACGACGCGGCGCATATTCGTCTCCTCAGCCCGCAACTGGTTGAAATAGACGATCAGCACCAACCCGTTGAGCACCGCGATACCGAGAAGCGCGATGAATCCGACGGACGCCGGAACAGACAGATATTCGCCCGAGATCCACAAGGCGAGAACGCCGCCCACAAGCGCGAAAGGAATGTTCACCAGGATCAGCGCTGCCTGGCGGATCGAGCGCAGAGTCGCGAACAGCATCAGGAAAATGAGCGCCAGGGCGAGCGGCACCACGACGGCGAGGCGGGCGGCGGCCCGGCGCTGATTCTCGAACTCGCCGCTCCAAACGAGGCGATAGCCCTGGGGCAGATTGACCGACTGGGCGACGGCGGCCTGGGCGTCTTGCACGAAGCCCACGAGATCGCGGCCCGACACATAGGCCTGGATCACGGCGAAGCGCGAGGCGTTCTCGCGGTCGATCTTCACCGCGCCTTCGGGCTCGGTGAGTTTGGCGACGTCGGCGACATGGACCATGCCGTCCTCCGGCGTCGAGATGGAGAGATGGCTGAACAGCTCAGGCCGGCTGCGCAGGTTCTCCGCACCCCGGATGATGATGGGCGTCCGCCGCGTCTCCTCGATCACATTGCCGGCGCGCACGCCTTCGAGCTGGGCGCGGAGCTCGTCCTGAAGCGTCGAGAGCGGGATGCCGGCCATGCCGGCGGCCATGCGGTCGATATCGACCTGCATATAGCGCACCGTATCGTTCGCCACAGTGAACACTTCCGCCGCGCCCGGCACCTTGGAAATCGTCTGCTGGATCTGCTCGGCGAGATCCCCCAGGGTCCTGAGGTCCGGTCCGAAGATCTTGATCGCCAGATCGCCGCGGCTGCCGGTGAGCATCTCCGAGGTGCGCATCTCGATCGGCTGAGTGAAAGCGTAGTCGACGCCGGGGAAGTCCTTCATCACGCCTCGGATCTCGTCCAAGAGCGCGTCCTTGCTCTTGACCTTCCACTCATCCTTGGGCTTGAGGACCATGAACATGTCGCTCTCGTTGAGCCCCATGGGGTCGAGGCCGAGCTCGTCCGAGCCGAGACGCGAGACGATGTTTTCGATCTCCGGCACCTGCTGAAGGATCGCTTTCTCAACCGAGAGATCGACCTTGATCGTGCGGTCGATATTGACCGAGGGCAGCTTGGCGGTCTGCATGATCACCGCGCCTTCGTCCATGGTCGGCATGAAGGTCTTGCCGACGGCGAGATAGGCGCCGATGGCCGCGACGATGCCGATCGCCGGCGAAGCCGTAAACGATGATCGGCCGCTTCAAAGCACGTTCCAGAAGCCAGGAATAGCGCGGCAGAATCTTGCGCATCAGCCAGGGTTCGCCGTGCGCGCCGGTTTTGAGGAACAGAGACGAGATCACCGGGATCAGGGTCATCGACAGGATCAGCGAGCCCGACAGCGCGAACACGATGGTAAGCGCCACCGGCCGGAACAGCTTGCCCTCCAGTCCCTGCAGCGAAAGCAGCGGCAGGAACACCAGGCAGATGATGATGATGCCCGAAGCGACCGGCACGGCTACCTCGGTGGCCGAGCGATAGACCCGGTGCAGCACCGGGATCTTGTCCGTTTCCTTGTGATGGGAAAGATGCTCGACCGTGTTCTCGACCACGACGACCGCGGCATCGACCAGCATGCCGATCGCGATCGCGAGACCGCCGAGACTCATCAGATTCGCCGAGAGCCCGAACATCCGCATCATCAGGAAGGTGATGAGCGCGGCGAAGGGCAGGGTGACCGCCACCACGACGGCGGCGCGGATATTGCCGAGGAACAACAGCAGCAGAATGACGACAAGCGCGGTCGCTTCGAGAAGCGCGTGGGTCACGGTGCCGACCGCGCGGTTGATCAGGTTGGAGCGGTCGTAGAAAACCTTGAGCTGGACGCCTTCGGGCAGGCTCGGCTTCAGTTCGTCGAGCTCGGGCCCGGACCTCCTTGACGACGGCGCGCCGCATCGGCGCCGCGAAGCGCGAGCACGAGACCTTCGACCGCCTCGCCCTTGCCGTTCTCGGTCACCGCGCCATAGCGGGTGAGCGAGCCGACCCGGACGGTCGCAATGTCGCCGAGCCGCGTGCGATGGCCGTCATGCTGCTCGACGATGACCTCGCGCAAGATCGTCCAGGGACTGGATCGCGCCGACCGCGCGGACGATCAGGCCTTCCTCGCCGTCATTGAGCCGGCCCGCGCCGTCGTTGCGGTTGGCCTCCATGATCGCGTTCTTGAGATCCGCGACCGTGAGCCCCGCGCCGACCAGCGCGCCGTTGTCGGGAACGACCTCGAAGGTGCGGACATAGCCGCCGAGCGAATTGACGTCGGCGACGCCGGGGAGGGTGCGGAGCGCCGGGCGGATCGTCCAGTCGAGCAGCGTGCGCTTCTCGGCGAGCGACAGGTTGCCTTCGATCGTGAACATGAACACGTCGGACAGCGGCGTCGAGATCGGCGCGAGGCCGCCCGAAACCGTGCTCGGCAGCGCGTCCATGCCGCCGCTCAGGCGTTCGGCGACCTGCTGGCGCGCCCAATAGACGTCGGTGCCGTCCTCGAAATCGAGGGTGATGTCGGCGATGGCATATTTCGCCATGGAGCGCAGGATGGTCTGCTCGGGAATGCCGAGAAGCTCCATCTCCAAGGGCACGATCACCCGCTGCTCGACTTCCTCCGGCGTCATGCCGGGCGCTTTCAGGATGATCTTCACCTGGGTCGGCGAGATATCCGGAAAGGCATCGATCGGCAGCTTCATGAAGGCGTAGCTGCCCGCGCCGGCGATCAGCGCCGCCAGGACCAGGACCAGCATTCGCTGGGTGAGCGAGAACTCGATCAGGCGCTTCAGCATCGCCTTAGTCCTGCTCCGCCAGAACCTTGAGCTCGGTGAGGCCCGAGACGGCGATTTTGGTGCCGGGCGCGATCGCCCCGCGCACCGTCGTCTCGTTCGGCGCCCTGCGCCAGCACCGTGACCGGCACGGCTTCGAAGCCGTCCTCTTGGCGACGAAAACGGCCGCTCCCTTCGCCGAGCTGGACGACGGCGTTGCGCGGCAGGTTCAGGGCATCCGCCGCGGCGGGCTCCAGGATCGAGATGCGCACGGTCTCGCCGACCACGAGGCCGCTATCGGCCGGAATGGTCGCGCGCAGCATGGCCGAGCGCAGATGGGTGTCGATCGAATTGCCGACCGCGACACCTTGCCGCGCACGCCCGAGCGATTCGATCTCGACCTCGTTGCCTTCCTTGACGCGGCCGACATAGGCCGCCGGCAGGCGGACCTCGATCCAGAGCTGTTTGCTGGTGTCGAGCGCCGGCGACAGGCGACATCTCCTCGACCATCTGGCCGGGCGCGATCTGTACCGAGGCGATGGTGCCGTCGGACGGCGCGACGATCCGGTACTCGCCCGGCTTGCCGGTCACGCCCGAGACCCGCGACAGGGCTTCGCGCGTTGCCCTTGACCGCGGCGTCCAACTGACGCGCCTTCGCCTCGGCTTCCTCGGCCCGCGCTTCGGCGGCGATGCCTTCCTTGACCAGTTGGCGGGTGCGATCGGCGGCGGCCTTGGCGGCGTCGTATTCGGCCTTTCTGCTGGGCCATCTCGGAGCGGGCTTCGAGATAGGTGCGGCTCGCGATAGAGGCGAGCGCCTCGCCGGCCTTGACGTGCTGGCCTTCGAGCCCGTCGACCCGCACGACCGTTCCGGCATAGGGCGCGGTGACCAGCATCCGCGCATTCAGCGCCGGCGTGACCCGGCCGAGCACGCTGGTGATCGTCTGCTCCTTGGCGGCCTCGGCGACGCCGGTTTGGATGCCGAGCCGCTCGATCTGCTCTGGCGTCACCTGGATCGGCCCGGCGAATGCCCCTTCGCCGGAAAGCGCCATGACGGCGAGGACCGCGCCAAGGGCAACGGAACGAGCGGCGGGCCGCAACAATTTGATAGCTGTTCGCATGAAGCAGACCTTTAATTTTCGCTTGCGCACGGCCAACCGCCGCACACCCGAATCGCGTCCGGGCTAAGATCGTTGTTTCTGAAATGAGTGCCCTGATTTAAGTCAAATTCTACAGGGCTCACATGAGGAATTTGAGGAATCGGTGCGGGGTCAGGCGGGCGCGCTCGAAATCAGCCACATCGCGCCGGGGAGGCGCACGCCCGCTCCATCTCGATATGGCGCAAGCGCGTCGCGGATGGATGCGGTCGCCGCCGCGACGATCTCCTCGGGCTGGTTGCGCAGCCAACTGTTAACGGCGCCGATCTGGGTCGATTGAACCACGGCCTCCTCCAACCCACGGCCGGCGGCGATATCGAGATCCATGTCGAGCCTCTCGAAATGCGGCGACGTCCATCCGGAGGCGGTCGAGCACCTCGGTCACGTGGTCGGGATCGGCGAAGGCGAACATGCCGGGCGCATTCGGAACCGGCTTCGGCCGGGGCGGCAGATGCGGGGCGACGGCTTTCATCGGCACCTCCATCCAGGGGTTTTCGGAAAGCGTGCGCCAGCAGACGAGGGCCAAGCGTGCATTCGGGGTGGCGCTGCGGCGCATATTGGCGAAGGCCGCCACGCGATCACCGAAGAACATCACCCCGAAGGCCGAGATGAGGAGATCATACTCGTCCAACGTCGCCGTGGCGGGATCGGCCTCGTGCCAATCGATATTGGCGAGATCGGCGGCTTTGGCGCGCCGCTCGCCTTCCGCCAGCATCGGCCCGGAAATGTCTATCCCCACGACGCGGCCGTTAGCGCCGACGGCGCGCGCGAAATCCAAGGTCGGCGCGCCGCATCCGCAGCCGACATCCACCACCCGCTCGCCGAGGCGCGGCGCGGCAAAGGCCGTCAGCGCGTCGGTCACCGGCGCGAGCGTGATGTCGGTATGTTCCTGCCGCCGCACCCAGGTCTGGCCGCCCACGCCGTTCCAGAAGGCCAGCATGTCGGTGTTGATCTCGTTTGGATCGGCCATGTGCGTTTTCTTCCCTTTGGCAAAAACTGACGTTGCACTACGCTCGGGGCCGCGGCAAGCGCCAGAGTGAAATGCGCGACAACCGAGCGATGATCCGGCCGGGGGTTCAGAATTTTATGTCCACCGAGGCGTCGCGCGGTTACCCTGACAGTCCAACGAGTTCCGAGCACGATTAAGCCAAATTCGCGCGCTTGAGGTGCGTCCTGTTTGCCGTCGGCGTTACTGCTTCGGCATGACAGGCCTGCGACGACACGATGGGGGAATGCCATGACTGAAGCCAATATCGCCTTTGCCTCTGCGACCGAGCAGTTGGGTCTGCTTAAGAACGGCAAGATCAGCTCCGTCGAGCTCTTGGATCTCTTTCTCGATCGGATCGAAAAGCACAACCCCACCTACAATCTCGTGGTCGCCTTCGACCTCGATCGCGCCAAGCGCGAAGCGAAAGACGCGGATCGCCGCCGGGCAAGCGGGGAAACCCTCGGCCCGCTGGACGGCCTCCCGATTACCATCAAGGAATGTTTCGAAGCCGTGGGCATGCCCGCGAGCTGCGGCTTCGAGGCCTTGCGCGACCATTATCCCGAGCAGGACGCCGATGCGGTGAGCCGGCTCCGGGCGGCGGGCGCGATCATTTTCGGCAAGACCAATTTGCCTCAAGGCGCGAGCGACTGGCAGTCCTTCAACCCGAATTACGGCTTGAGCCGCAATCCCTGGAATCCGGAACGATCGGCCGGGGGTTCGTCCGGCGGATCCGCCGGGAGCCTCGCCTCGGGCTTCACCGCTTTCGAGCTCGGCAGCGATATCGGCGGATCGATCCGGATACCGGCCCATTTCTGTGGGGTGTTCGGGCATAAGTCGAGCTACGGCCTGGTTTCCACGCGCGGCCATATTCCGCCCGCACCGGGCATGCTCTACCAGCCGGAGCTCGGCGTCGCCGGCCCCCTCGCCCGCAGCGCCTCGGACCTCGCCCTGCTTCTGCCGATTCTGGCGGGCCCGGACAAGGCGGCGTCGCTGGCGGCCCGGCGCCATGACCGGCTGGAAGACTTTCGGGTCGGCGTGTGGATGGGCGAGGGTGCCTATCTGCTCGACCGGGGGCCGGGCGACGTGCTCGACGGTTATATCGGCGACTTGCGCAAGGCCGGCGCCAAAATTGAAGAAGTCGCCTTGCCGGTCGATCCAAAGCACAGCTACGAAACCTATCTGAACTCTCTCTTCGCCATCGTCGGGGCGGCCGCGCCGGGCGAGGCGGACGAGTTCGAGCGCTTCGCGGCGAAGGACGAGACCGGCATCGCCGAAAAGCTCGCCGGCTACATGCGTACCTCGCTCCCCGAGTGGTTCGGCCTGGAGGAAAAGCGCCGGCACCTCTTCCGCGCCTGGGCGCGCTATTTCGAGGATTACGACCTGCTGCTGTGCCCGCCCGTTCCGATCGTCGCTTTCCCGCATATGGCCGATGGCGAGGGCGTCCATTCCGAGCAGTTGGAGCGCCGGATCACGGTGAACGGCAAGCCCGAGCCCTATCTCGACTTCACCTGGCAGGGCCTCGCCACCGTCGCGAACCTGCCCGCCACCGTGATGCCCACCACCCGCCTCACCGACGGGCTCCCCGTCGGCCTCCAGATCATCGGGCCCTTTATGGAGGACCTGACCACGATCCGTTTCGCGGAACTGGCGGAAAAGGCCCTAGGCGGCTTCAAGCCACCGCCGGCTTTGGTGCCTTGACGCGCAACAGCTTTGGATCGGTTCTATCAGGCCCAGCGCCCGATCCGCTCATTCCGGCGCAGGCCGGAATCTCGTGCCTTCAGCCGCGCGGCGTTACCCTGACAGAGCCCTTTAATTTGGCGTTCGTGACATTTGTCAATTGAGTGCACTGTCACCGTAATTCAAGTCTTCATCTTGAGCGCTGCTTTGGCTATTCGCTCGGGTAAGGTTAAATCGTAATTTTTTTGACCAGCGCGGCAGAATAAGCGATTTGAATACTTTAGAAGCGCTTTGGAGATTCACAACTCTCTATATATCCCTGGTTGTGATAGGTTCTGGCTATCGTCCGAAGAGGGCTTTGAACTATGGGCTGGCTCGCCAAGCAAAGGTATCTGGGACTGATTGCACTGATTGTGGCTGCTATAGCTGCTTCGATGGCATACTCCGGCGTCTTCTACCAAACAGGACATCAATGGTACGCAGGCTGTTGGAACAGATTTCAGGCGGCCTCACGGCAACACGCTAGTCAGCCCCGCGCTTCGACTTCGGCTGAAGCCGTGATTTGGTCCAAGTGCGAACTTGTGGCCGCCGCCGCAGCATTCCGAGACGGATTCGTATTCGTTGGCGCGCCTGAAGAGCACGAGAATGAAAATCAGCAAGAACTTCGGAAGGCGTGTCCGAGTCATTGGACCGATGTGCCTGTCTATGGCTGGTACATCGCGGTACTGGATATAATCGAAAGTCGAGACAGCCTCACTTTTGCTGATCACTTCTATCCGGCGTCGGCAACCGTTGAACGTGTGCTCAAGCAACGGTGGCCCGACTGCGACCACGTGCGAGCGAAGCAAGGATATCCCCGTGTCGTCCTAGATCATGGTCAATGGATTTGGGAATCGCCGTGCAATCACTGCAAGGAAAACGGCGTGGCCATATACCTAACATATGGGTACCAAGGATTTCCACCGGCAGACGAATGAGCGCCTAGAAGATGTCGAACAAACGCAAGATCAGGGCGAAGTCGCTTCTAGGCCGTCTCTCCGGCTTCTCGCTGCCAGTGATCGGCGGCGGCGTTCAATGGACTCCAACGAAGGCAGAGCGCGACATCGTACGCGAGCTTCTGGCCTTCCTTGAAGATCGCCGGGCGCTGTACGTCGATTACTGTCTGGAAATCGAGGATCAGGTTGCGCAGTCCGTTTTGCAGATCAGGGACGAATTGACGAAGGCGTTGCAAGCCCTGCCGGACGGCTCAAAGAGTGCTGGCCCGATCCGGGCAATGCGGGCGGCCTGCCGCAAGTTCCTAACCGAGCCCCACCCTGATTTCAGGAATCTTATGCGCCATGGGTACGGACCAAGGCACCATATGGATATGGAAGGCAGCCCCGGCTTTTTCGTCGCATTAGGTGAACTTCGCGCGACGTTCGGCAGTCAGATTGCAGCCTTGGCTTATGCCCATAGTATCGACGTTGAGCCGGAACTAGCGGCCATTCTTCCGGCCGACGACGGGAAGGACTAATGGCCAAGATTTCAGGAGCGCGGCAAGATTTATTGGTGGCTAAGCCGACGTTACCGGCCGTCATCGCGCTCCTGTACGGCGCATATAAGTTCTTCGATCTCGGAGTTGCACCGAGTCACTTTCTCTATACGTACGTCCCTACCATAGGGGCCATCGTATCGGCTGTTTGCGTATTCATGTACGTGTTCACGATGACCGTTGAGACGAAGCGGAGCGTAGGCCAGATGCTTATGGCGCTATCTGGCTTCGTCCCGTATGCGTTTTCGCTCTACCTTATGGGGTTCCTCGGCGTCTATTCGCTGTGGTCTCTGCACTCGCATTTCTCGATAGGGACGCTCCTTTTCGGTCTGTTCTGGATCGGCATGGGCTACCGTATGCTCTACACGTTCTGGCAAATCACCGAATTGAGCGTGGCGACCGAAGAGCAAGGCGACTAGCCATGATCCCGTGGCACGTTCTCGCAAGACTGGTCTACCGAATCAAGCGAAACGCTGACTTCTCGCGTTTCGAAGACTCGGTGAATCTGGTCAACGATCCGCTGCAAAAGAAGCACATCAACACCGAGCTAAAGGCCGATTCTCTTCTCCGGCTGTTTACGCTTGCCAACGGTGGCGGTGCTGTAGCTTCGATCACCTTCATCGGGGCTGGGCTTGCCGCGACTACGGACAAGGCGCATCTCGCGGTCTGGGCCTACTGGATATTCTTTCTCTTCGCTATTGGCTCGCTGGTCGCATGGCTAGGCCACGCCATGGGCTACGAAGCGGAGCGCGTTGTCTGGCGGATAACAAAGCGCGGCGAGGACGTCCATGGCATACTTCGGGACAAGCTTGGTGTGTTGCTGGAATGTCTGCCCGTGGTGGCCTACCTAAGCGGCAGCTTTGCGGCGGTCGGATTGATCGGCGGATTGATCGCCTTGCACCGGCTTGTGTCGCTATGAAGCCCTTCATCCCGCACTTGATCTTGCTGGCGGCCGTCGTGCTCTTGGTGGTGCTAGCCTTGACAGCCAACAGCGGCGTCATCGGGGGCTATATGGGCGCTTCCCTGGCGTCCATGGAAGACCCGCCCCTTATCGTCATTGCTGCAATCATCGGCGCTGCCTTCAAGCGCGGGACTTTCGTTTGGCTTCCCCTGATTGTGTTCGGCGTTGTGTTCGCGGCACTCATCGCCCATATGAATGCGGACCTTGGCGCGCGGCTCGATACCATGACGGTGTTGTCGAAGTGTACGGCCGCCTTGCTGATCGGCTACATCGTCAACGCCGTCAGAGTCGCCGCTTCGAAAGCCACCCAACGGCAGTAACATTCCCGTAAAATTGGTGCAAATCGAGATTTTTATCCCGATTTATCCTTTTAAATCAATAAGTTATAAGTTAAATGGTGCCCAGGGGCGGAATCGAACCACCGACACGAGGATTTTCAGTCCTCTGCTCTACCAACTGAGCTACCTGGGCATGAAGGCCGATCCCGGATGGTCCGGGAGTCGCGGGAGGCCATGGTGTTGGCGGGGCCTCGGCCGAAGCCGCCGGTTTTCTTAGTGGAATTCGACCGGCCTGTCCAGTGACGAGCGGGGGCGGGCTCAGGCCTCGTCCGGCGGTCGCCCGGGCGGCGCGTCGGGAGCCTCGTCCTCGCCCGGATCCAAGGGCGCGTCGCCGGGCACGACATAGCGTTCGCCGAGCCAGCGGCCGAGATCGATATCGGCGCAGCGCTTGGAGCAGAACGGGCGATAGCGCTCATCGGCCGGTTCGCCGCAGATCGGGCAGCCCTTGCGTTTCGTCGTCGTTTTCGTCGCCATCCTTACCGTCCCGAACGTTCGAGCCGGACGCGCTTGCCGATCCGCGCCTCGAGCCGCGAGAGGAAACTCGCGCCCTCGCCTCCCTCAGTCAACCGCGCCGCGACCGTGTCCGAAACGTCGAGGGTCAGCTCGGGCCCGCGATGGGTGAGCGCGTCGCGTTCGGCCCGGCGCAAGGCGTCCCGCGCCAGCGCGTCGAGACCGGGTACATGGCCGAGGCCGCCGCAGGTCGGGCAGGCGGTCTCCAGCAGGGCCGCGAGCGATTCCCGCGTGCGCCGACGGGTGATCTCGACAAGCCCGTGTTCGGACATCGGCGAGACGCGGGTGTGCACGGGGTCGTCCTTGAACCCGGCTTCGAGGGCGCGCACCAGCGTCGAGGCCTCTTCCTGCGTGCCGACATGGATGAAGTCGACCACCATCAGTCCGCTCAAGCCGCGGAGCCGGATCTGACGGGCGATTTCGGCCGCGGCGGAGAGATTGACCTCCATGGCGGGCGAGCGGCGGAATCCGCTATCCGCGCCGCCGCCGGCATTCACGTCGATCGCGATCAGTCCTTCGGTCGGCTCGATCGACAGCCAGCCGCCGCCCTCCAACGCCACGCGCGGCTCCAGCGCCGCCGCGATCTCGGCCTCGATACCGCGATCCTCGAACAGCCGCGCGCCGTTGGGATGAAGCACGATCCGGTCTTCGAGATCGGGGCACAGAGTCCGGGCGAGCCGCTTGGCGCGTTGCAGGGCATCGGTCGTATCGACCTCGAAACGAGTTACGGCGTCGGTCAGGTGGTCGCGCAGGAGCCGGGCAGGGAGGCCGGGGTCGTCGTAAAGCGTGACCGGCGCGTCGGCCGTCTTCATCTTGGCCGCGATTCCATCCCAGGTCTCGGTAAGGGCGCGGATCTCGCCCGCAATGCGGTCGGCATCGGCGCCGGCGGCGACGGTGCGAACGATCGCGCCGAGCGGGCCCGCCTGGTCGGCGGCGCGGGTCAGGCGGGCGCGTTCGGCCTCGTCGGTGATGCGGCGCGAGACGCGGACGCCGGGCTCCATGGGCGTGAGCGCCACGGTGCGGCCGGCGAGGGAAATTTCGGTCGAGACGCGCGGGCCTTTGTCGCCATGGCCCTCGGTGGTGATCTGCACCGGCACGGCCTCGCCTTCGTGCACCGCGCGCTCGATCGGGACGGTCCCTGCATCGCCGAGGCCCTTGGACCGCGCCAGGGCGGCGGCATCGCGGGCGGCGAGGAATCCGTTTTGGCCGTGACCGAGATCGACAAAGGCCGCACCGAGACCGGGCACGACCCGTTGTACCCGGCCGAGGATAATCGTTCCGACCGCGCCCGTCCGGTCCTCGCCCTCTATCCAGATCTCGCGCACGATACCGCCGTCGAGAAGCGCTGCGCGGGCTTCGCCGATGCCGTCGTTGAACAGGATTTCGTCGATCACCGCGGCACCTCGGCGATCTTGGCATCAACCGGATAGCCCGCGCCGTCGAGGAGGTTCGCGGTCTCGAAGATCGGCAGGCCGACCACGCCGGAATAGGACCCGACAAGGGCGGAGACGAACCGCGCGGCGCGGCCCTGGATGGCATAGCCGCCGGCCTTGCCGCGCCACTCGCCGCTCGCGAGATAGGCGGCGGTCTCAGCCGTGGAAAGCTGCTTGAATTTGACGCGGGTAAGGCTCGCCCGGTAGCGCAGGCGTCCGTCGGGATCGATCACGGCAACGCCGCTGATCACGCGATGGCCTCGGCCCGACAGGCGTTTGAGGCAGGCCCGCGCCTGATCCTCGGTCTCGGCCTTCGGAAGCGCGAGCCGGCCGCAGGCGACGACGGTATCGGCGGCGAGGACGATCGCGCCGGGATGGGCGCTTGCGACCGCGCGGGCCTTGGCTTCGGCGAGGCGGCGGGCCATGTCTTCCGGCTTTTCGCCACGCGCCTGACGCTCTTCGATGTCGGAAGCGGCGACGATATCCGGCGCAATGCCGATCTGCTCCAGCAAGCGCCAGTCGGCGCGGCGAGGCCGAGGCGAGAACGAGCTTGGGTGGGGTGCGCGTCACGGCTCGCGACCCTGCGGCGCGGCCTATTTGAAGCGGTAGGTGATACGGCCCTTGGTGAGGTCGTAAGGGGTCATCTCGACCAGCACTTTGTCGCCCGCGAGCACGCGGATCCGGTGCTTGCGCATCCGCCCGGCGGTATGCGCGAGGACTTCATGGCCGTTTTCCAGTTTCACGCGGAACATCGCGTTCGGCAGGAGCTCCGCCACGGTGCCCGGCATTTCGAGAAGTTCTTCTTTCGCCATAACCTGCTTCTTAACCTGAAAGCGGGCGCAAAAATGCCCCCCGCCGGGCGGAAATGCAAGGAGTATTATGCAGATAGGCGCGGCGCCACGGTCTCATGCATTGGGCGTCGGGCCCGCGCCGAACCGCGACTTGATCTTCGCCTGCAACGCATCGCGGAGCGCGCGGTAGGCGTCGAGCATGGTCTCGCGGCTGCCCTCGACCAAGGTCGGATCCGGGGTCGGCCAGTATTCGATCGCCGCGCCCGAGTCATGAGTGAGCCTGGCGGCCTGGTGATGGGCCTCGGGCGTCAGTGAGACGACGAGATCGAAACTCGAGATCCTCGAGGTCGCCGAAACTCTGCGGCTTGTGCTTGGCGAGGTCGATGCCGATCTCGTCCATCACGGCCGCCGCCATCGGGCTTGCCTCGCCCGCGCGGACGCCGACCGAGGCGGCGTAGATCCGATGGCCGAAGAAATGCCGGGTCAGGGCCTCGGCGATCGGCGAGCGGACGCTGTTCAGATTACAGGCGAACAGCACGCTTGTCGGAACGACAAGATGCGGGCGTGCGGGGGAACTCGACGATGGCGTCATCGGGCTCGGCCACCGGCGTCAGCCCCGTATCTGCAGCACGCAGATCAGCGTGAAGAGCCGCCGGGCGGTATTGTCGTCGACCGCCACCTTGTCGGCCAGACGCTCGCGCAACAGGCTGGCGCCGTCGTTATGGAGCCCGCGGCGGCCCATGTCGATCGCCTCGATCTGGGCCCGGCTCGCCGTCTTGATCGCTTGGTTGTAGCTCTCGCAGACGACGAAATATTCCTTGATGATGCGGAGAAACGGCACCAGCGGAACGCGGATGGTCTCCAGGAGCTTGCCCTCCATGGATTGGATATCCATGGCGAGCCGCGTGTCCTCCATTCTCAGCTTCAGCTTGAACGGGCCAGTGATGCCGCTCTTCGGCTCGAAGTGATTGTCCTCCAGGAGATCATAAATCGCGACGCGGCGCTCGTGATCGACATCCGGGTTCCAGCGGACGATCGAGGTTTCGTCCAGCGCCACGTCGGCAATTCGTGAAGTCGAGGAGTCGGCCATGGCGCGATCATACGCCCTCGGGCACGTTCAGGAAGAACGGCCTTTTCTTCGGATATTTCTCCGGGCGAGCCGCTTGGCGATGGATTCGGCATGGGCGCCGAGCCCTTCCGCCCGGGCAAGGCGCTCGGCGGCGGGGCCGATCGCGGCAAAGCTCGCCGGATCGCAGCGCACGACCGAAGTGCGCTTCATGAAATCCAGAACCGAAAGGCCGGAGGAGAACCGCGCGCGGCGGCCGGTCGGGAGCACGTGGTTGGTGCCCGCGACATAGTCGCCGATCGGCTCCGGCGTATAGGGACCGAGGAACGCCGCGCCGGCATTGCGGATGCGGGCGAGCATGGCGTCGGGGTCGGCGACCAGGAGCTCGACATGCTCCGGCGCGATGGCGTCGACGAGAGCCGGGGCTTCGTCGAGCGAGCGGGCGAGGATGACCGCGCCGTGGTCCTTCCAGCTTGCCCGGGCGATTTCGGCGCGCGGCAGCTTGTCGAGCTGGGCCGTGACGGCCTTGGTGACCTGGCGCGCGAGGGCCGGATCGTCCGTGATCAGAATCGATTGGGCGGCCTTGTCGTGCTCGGCCTGGCTCAGGAGATCGGCGGCAATCCAGTCGGGGTCGTTGTCCGTGTCGGCGACGACGACGATCTCGGACGGGCCCGCGATCATGTCGATGCCGACGACGCCGTAAACCTGCCGTTTGGCTTCGGCGACATAGGCGTTGCCGGGGCCGACGACGACATCCACGGGCTTGATCGTTTCGGTGCCGTAAGCAAGTGCGGCGATGGCCTGGGCGCCGCCGATCCGATACACCTCGGTGACGCCCGCGATTTCGGCGGCGGCGAGCACCAGCGGGATTGAAGGCGCCGTCCGGCGCCGGCACCATCATGGCGATCCGCTCGACGCCCGGCGACCCTGCGCCGGGATCGTATTCATCAGGGCCGAGCTCGGATAGCTCGCGAGCCCGCCCGGCACATAGACGCCGGCCGCTTCGACCGCCCGCCAGCGCGCGCCGAGGGTTGACGCCCGCCCTGTCGGTGAAGCTGCGTATCCTTCGGCTTCTGGCGCGTATGATAGGCCTCGATCCGTTTGGCGGCGAGCTTCAGGGCCGCGAGGAGATCCTTGTCGATCTTCTTGGATGCCCCGGCGATCTCGGATTTGGGCAGGCGCAGGGTCTCCGGCGTCAGCTTCAGCCGGTCGAACTTGCGGGTGTAGTCAACCAGAGCCTTGTCGCCGCGCTTTCGCACATCCGCGATGATCTTGGCGACCGACGACGCGACATCGCTGTCCGCCTCGCGCTTGGCGTCGAGAAAGGTCTTGAAGCGGTCGGCGAAGTCCCGCGCGCCGGTCTTGAGCTCAAGCGGCATCGAGAACCTCGCGGAACCGGTCGATCCAGCCGATGACCTCTTTCGGCCGGGTCTTATAGGTCGCGCGGTTGACGATCAGCCGCGAGGAAATCTCGGCGATCTGCTCGACTTCGACGAGCCCGTTGGCTTTCAGGGTGCTGCCGGTGCTGACGAGATCGACGATACGGCTGCACAGGCCCAGGGTCGGGGCCAATTCCATTGCGCCGTTTAGCTTGATGCATTCGGCCTGAACGCCGCGCGCCGCGAAATGCTGGCGGGTCACGTTAGGATATTTGGTTGCGACCCGGACATGGCTCCATTGCCGCGGATCGTCGTCCATGCTCAATTCTTTCGGCTCCGCAACGGCCAAGCGGCAGCGCGCCGATTCCGAGGTCGAGCGGTGCGTAGATTTCGGAATATTCGAACTCCATCAGCACGTCGTTGCCGGCGATCCCGAGATGGGCCGCGCCGAAGGCGACGAAGGTCGCGACGTCGAAGCTCCTGACGCGAATGACCCGGACGGAGTCGTGATTGGTCGCGAAATTGAGCTGACGTGAGGCGGAATCGAAAAAGGCCGGCTCCGGCGTGATCCCGGCGCTTTTCATCAGCGGCAGGGCCTCGTCCAGGATGCGCCCCTTGGGCACCGCCAGAATCAGGGGTTCGTTCTCGCCCGTCATTGTTTTCGACCGGTTATAAGGATCCTACGGCGCGCCCCGCTCGTCGTGCTTCGGCCGCGCCACCGCCAGATAGGGTTCTCCGATGTCCTGCAGATGACAGTCGATGCATTCGACGTCAAGCCGAACCTGCGCGTCGCTGGCGAAGATGAGATCGAGCACCGCCGCGCCGCCGTCCTTGGGCGTATATTCGATGGTGAGGAGATCCAGGGGCCAGGTCTTGCGCTTGGCCGGAACTTTCCGGGTGCGGACGCCCATGACGCCCTCGAAATGAACCCCGCAGCGGACCCGCCAATCCTTCGGCCCGGACGCCTTGAGGCCCGCGCTTTCCCGCTCGGCCTCCCACATGAAGCGGCCGGCCATCAAGCGCGAAGCGGCGGCGGCGCTTGTCATAGGCCATGTCGCCGACGAGCACGACGGCGTCCTGGAGCACGCTCGCGATGACCGTCAGATCGTCGGCATCCTCGGCCGCCAGTTTCAGGCGCTTCGGCATGGGATCCGGCTCGATCGTCATGGGCTCAGCCCTTGACCCGTTCGAGATCGGCGCCGACCGCCTTGAGCTTTTCCTCGAGCCGCTCATAGCCGCGATCCAGGTGGTAGATGCGGTTGACCTCGGTCTTGCCCTCTGCCGCGAGGCCGGCGAGCACGAGACACATCGAGGCGCGAAGATCGGTCGCCATCACCGGCGCGCCGATCAGCTTACCCTTGCCCCTGACCATGGCGGAGGAGCCGTGCACCACGATATCCGCGCCCATGCGGGCAAGCTCGGGCACATGCATGTAGCGGTTCTCGAAGATCGTCTCGGTGATCATCGACGCGCCGCCGCCCATCGCCATCAGGACCATCATCTGGGCCTGCATGTCGGTCGGAAAGCCGGGATAGGGCTGGGTGATCACGTCGAAGCCGACATAGGGCTCGCCATTGGCCGCGACGCGGAGGCCCTTGTCGGTGACGGTGACGACGACGCCGGCCTTGCGCAAGACCTCGACCACGGCGTCCATGATGTCCGCCCGCGCGCCGACGAGCTCCAGGTCGCCGCCGGTCGCCGCCGCCGCGATGGCGTAGCTGCCGGCCTCGATGCGGTCGGGGATGACGGAATGCTCCGCGCCCCCGAGCTCGTCCACGCCTTGTATCAAGAGGCGCTCGGTGCCGATGCCTTCGATCGTCGCGCCCATGGCGATGAGGCATTCGGCGAGATCGACGATCTCGGGCTCGCGCGCGGCGTTCTCGATCACCGTCTCGCCCTTGGCCAGGCTCGCCGCCATCAGCGCGTTCTCGGTCGCGCCGACCGAAACGGTCGGGAAGCGGATGCGTCCGCCCTCGGAGGCCGGTTCGCGCCGATGGCCTCGACATAGCCGTCGGCGAGCACGATCTGGGCGCCCAAGGCCTCCATGGCTTTGAGATGCAGATCCACGGGGCGCGGCCCGATGGCGCAGCCGCCGGGAAGCGACACCCGCGCCTGGCCGTAGCGCGCGAGAAGCGGCCCGAGCACCAGGAAGGAAGCGCGCATCTTGCGCACGAGGTCATAGGGCGCGGTGAATTCGTGAACCGAGCGGGCAGAGAAGGCTTACCCGGTCGCCCGCGCGCTCCTCCTCGACGCCGAAATTGCGCAAAAGCGTGCCCAGCGTGTCGATATCGGCGAGCTTGGGGACGTTGTCGAGGATCAGCGGCTCGTTGGTCAGCAGGCAGGCGGTCATCAGCGGCAGCGCCGCGTTCTTCGCGCCGCCGACCCGGATCTCTCCTTTCAGGGGCTTGCCGCCCCGGATGACGATCTTGTCCATAGCCTACCTGTCCAGCCTCGGCTGCCCGGAATCTCTTATCGGGCGCCCGGCCTTACTTAAGACAACGCCAAAGGCATCACAAGGCAAGGCTTCACAAGGAAGAGAGGCGGAATTGCGGCCGATCAGAGCCAGCCGGTGCTGCCGAGAAGGATGAGCCCGATCAGCGCGACCCCGCAGACGGCGCTTACCCGCTTGTTCCGCCGCCAGGCCAGAATCCCGACCGCGACGACGACGAACATCGCGACCTGCCAGAAATTGCCGGTCGGCTCGAAAATATGGGGCGGTTCGAAATGTGATGCATGAACTGTCCGCTCCCTGTACGCAACTCTTGTCGAGCGTTCGGATACCAAGGCCGGAGCATACCACGCGCGCGCGCGGTCTGTCTCCGGCAGGTATAGTAAATCACGATCAGGTTTCGGATTTCTGACCGGCGGGCCGGCTTTTCGCGGCCTGGCGCCCGCCTGCTTGCGCCGCTTGAGATTGGCCCTGAGCGCCTCGGCGAGCCGGGCCTTGCGGTCGTCCGGGTCGGTCGGCGTCGCGACGGGGTTGTTTCGCGGGATCGGCGGGCTCGCGGGTCATGGCTCGCATCATCCAAGAGCGAGCGGCCTCCTGTCCAGTATATGTCCAGCCCGTCCGCCTCATGTCCGGCTTGCACGGCCCGCGGCCCTGTGGCAGGTTCCCCCGGTCCGCGACCGGCCCCGAGATCGTTCGACCCAGGGCCCCGTCAAACCGGATATGTGCCGCCGTAGCTCAGGGGTAGAGCACACCCTTGGTAAGGGTGGGGTCGGGTGTTCAATTCACCCCGGCGGCACCATCACTTAGCGGATTTCCGGAGCAATCGCGCCGCCTGCGTCATAGATCGAGCCTCTGCGATCCGCGAATTCTAGGCGGAGTTCTTGAGGCGCTTTCGTCCCGCGAGGCCGACCGCGCCGAGGCCCGATAGAAATAAGAGAGCGGCTGCCGGAATGGGAGCGCCGGCCACCGGCGTGCCGGCGATGTCGAACCGGTATCCACCGACGGCTGTCGCGAATTCGAAATCGAACGAGTAATCCCCCGGAGCGAGCAGATGCTCCAGATGGACCAGCGAGCCTGCCACACTGGAAGGGCCGATAGGAGAGGGCGATCCCAAGGAGGTGCCGGTCAGATGCCAGCTGAACGATCCGAAACCGGCGAGCGCTGACAGATCGATGGTAACGTCATAGGGAGACGACAGGTGGAACCCGTAGCTGATGTCGCACGGCGAGCCGCCGAAAAATCCAAACGGCCCGCATATACCAACGTTCGTGTCCGAGTATGGATTCTCCGGCGATGGAAACGGGATCGCGGCTGCCTGCGCCGCGGTCGACATTCCGATCGCCAAGGCAGTTGTCGCGGCAAGTCGTGTGAGCGCATTCATTGTCGTTTCCTTCCTGACCGCAATAGTTGTGGTGATGCGGTGTGTGGTTTGTCGAATAACCGTTCTTCTTGGTCGGGTAATGTTCGACGATTCGGGCTAACAGATCAAGATGTTGATAAAATAGCTCGGTATTGGGTGATATGTTGTGGATATCATGTAGGTTGATCCTCCGCCAATAACGTGGCTTTACATAAATATCCGCGCGAATTTCTTTTGTTTTTCCGCCGACTATATGGTTAAGATTTATGGTTAACGTTGCGGTTCCCGGAATTTCCTAAGAATTATTTTTGTCCACAAGCTCCGCAAGAAGCTGCGCCCGGCATCGTCCCGCTCGACGGTCCCCCCATATCGAAAACAGACGATCTGAGGGAACCATCAAAGGTTAGTTGCGGAACGAAACTAAGCAGCGGCCTTTGTCGCGGCCCGTTTGCCGCGCATCCGGCGGAACCCGCCGAAGGCCAGCAGTCCCGTTGCGAACAACGCTATGCTGGCGGGTTCCGGAACCGAGGTCGACGTTTGCACGGGCGTTCCCGAGATCGTGACGGAATAGCCTCCCGCGAAAAGTCTCGCAGACAGGTTGAAGAGATAGCTGCCGGCCTGAAGCAATTGCGGGCCGAAGCTCGTCACCGACGCCAGGCCGATAAACGCCGGGTTTGTGCCGGAAGCGATCAGCGTATTCGAGATCGTTTCGGTGAGCGACCAGCTGGACGCTGTAGCGCCGCCAAGAGCGCCGGCCTGGATCGAAACCTCATAGGGGTTCGGCAACGTGAATTCGTAGGATTTCGAGCAGTTAAAACAGAGACCACCGCTGGTGTCATTGTACGGATTGGAGATCGTCGGAAAATCGATGGTCGTCGCATGGGCCGATGCGGAAATTCCAACCGCAACGGCGATACCGGCTGCCAGCCTCGAGATTGTCTTCATGATCGTGTCCTCACTAGATCAGTGTATCAGTTTTGGAACGGGATGGAGGCAAACCGTTGAATTGTCTCCTTTCGATACAACCTGCATCCCTCGGCATAGACCGATGCATGGACCGGGCCAGACGAACGGAATGTAGCGCTGATTGTAGAGGCCGGTATTGACACCAATCCATATATCGGGATATCTGGATATATGGAAATAGAGCGCGCCGTCGCCATTTTGTCCGCCCTGGCCCAGCCGACCCGGCTGGCGATCTTTCGGCTGTTGCTGAAGGCGGGGACGGATGGGGTGCCGGCGGGCGAGGTCGCGCGGCGGCTCGAGGCGCCGCAGAACACGATCTCGACCCATCTGTCGACCCTCGCCCATGCCGGGCTCGTCTCCGGCACGCGCGACGGCCGGATGGTGCTCTACCGGGTCGATCTCGCCACCACCCGCGACCTCTTGGATTACCTGATGAAGGACTGCTGCGCCGGCAATCCGCAGATCTGCCTGCCGGTCGTCCGCGACCTCGAGCTTGAGCTCGACGACTCCTAAGGACCAGCGCCATGACCGCCGACACGCCCGAAAAAGTCTACAATGTGTTGTTCCTGTGCACCGGCAACTCCGCCCGCTCGATCATGGCGGAATGCATTTTGAACCGCGAAGGCATGACCCGCTTCAAGGGCTATTCCGCCGGGTCCCATCCCAAGGGCGAGGTGCATCCCTACGCCATCGACCTCTTGAAGTCCCTGCATTACCAGACCGATAGCCTGCGTTCGAAGAGCTGGGAGGAGTTCGCCAAGCCCGGCGCGCCCGCGCTCGATTTCGTCTTCACGGTCTGCGACAACGCGGCCAACGAAGTCTGCCCGATCTGGCCCGGCCAGCCCATGACCGCCCATTGGGGCGTGCCCGATCCCGCCGCCGCCGAGGGCAACGAGGCCGAGCGCCGCTATGCCTTCGCCGACGCCTATCGGATGCTTTCGAACCGCATCTCGATCTTCGTCAATCTGCCGATCGCGAGTCTCGATCAGCTAACGCTTCAGAAGCGGCTGCGCGAGATCGGCCGCGAGACGGCAAAGAGCAACGCCTGACGAATCGCAATCCCCGGACCATCGGAATTTGACGATGACTAGTGACGTTCCGGCCGCCGAGCCAGATAAGCCAGCCATGCCGAACAAGCCGGTGATGAATGTCTTCGAGCGCTACCTGACCTTGTGGGTGGCGCTGTGCATTGTCGCCGGGATCGGCCTCGGCCATGTTCTCCCCGACATCTTCCATGCCATCGGCGGGATGGAGCTGGCGCAGGTCAATCTGCCGGTGGCCGTGCTGATCTGGCTGATGATCATCCCCATGCTGATAAAGATCGACTTCGGCGCATTGTCCAAGGTCAAGGAGCACTGGCGCGGCATCGGCGTGACGCTGTTTATCAACTGGGCCGTCAAGCCGTTCTCCATGGCGCTTCTGGGCTGGCTGTTCATCGGTTTTCTGTTCAAGCCCTATCTGCCCGCAGACCAGATCAACTCCTATATCGCCGGGCTGATCCTGTTGGCGGCGGCGCCCTGTACGGCAATGGTGTTTGTCTGGAGCAACCTGTCGGAGGGCGAGCCGCATTTCACGCTCAGCCAGGTCGCGCTGAACGACGTTATCATGGTCTTTGCCTTCGCGCCCATCGTCGGCCTGCTGCTGGGACTTTCGGCTATCACCGTGCCTTGGCAAACTCTCCTGCTTTCGGTCGGGCTTTATATCGTCGTGCCGGTAATTCTGGCGCAGCTTATTCGGCGGCGGGCATTATCTTCCGGAGGCGAGCCGCGGCTACAGGCCCTGCTCGGAACATTGCAGCCGCTTTCTCTTGTCGCGCTGCTGTCCACTCTCGTGCTGCTTTTCGGCTTTCAGGGCGAGCAGATTATCGCGCAGCCGATCATTATCGGCCTGCTGGCTGTGCCGATCCTGATACAGGTCTATTTCAACGCCGGCCTTGCCTATCTACTGAACCGCGCGA
The DNA here is from genome assembly GCA_963732795.1 of uncultured Alphaproteobacteria bacterium. GTDB lineage: Bacteria > Pseudomonadota > Alphaproteobacteria > CAVTAV01 > CAVTAV01 > CAVTAV01. Next base: position 588,360 of record CAVTAV010000006.1, read on the forward strand.
CAGGCGAGGTCCATTGTGTGGCCGCACCCTCGGCGCTGATCGGTGCGAGCAACTTCTTCGAGCTAGCGGTTGCGGCTGCAATCAGCCTGTTCGGGTTCTCGTCCGGCGCAGCGCTTGCGACTGTGGTCGGGGTGTTGATCGAGGTTCCTGTGATGTTGAGCGTCGTCAAGATCGTGAACAGTACGAAAGGCTGGTATGAAAGCGGCGCGGCTGTGAAGCGACACGGGCACGCATGAAGCTGGAATACGAAGCATACGCCCGAGAGAATTGATGACCTTGGCAGCCTTGCGGGACCAAAGGGGCCCGTATAGCGTGGATACGGACCAAAGGGGCGGAAGGACGCCTTCAGTCCGGCTGAGTTGTTCGGCGCGGGCATTCTCGGACACTTTTGCCGGGATTTGCCCGATCGACGCCCCCGGATTCGTTTTGGCGCAATTTGTCGGCGGATTTTGCGCTTTGGCGGTCGAAAACTGGCTTTTTGCTGCCCGAAAAACGACGCAAAACAAATCACCTGCGGCCGCGTCGCGTCCGGATAGCCCATCGGGTGTTCCAGAAGGCCCTCAAAACGCACCGCAAGGCCGATCTCTATCCGCCTGATTTTCCTCATTTTTTTCTGATGAAAAATTTTTGACGCGAGATGATTGACAGAGAATCGATCTAGAGACACTATATCTTGTGTTCGCCGCCGCACAGAGTTCTAGATGTTGGCGGCGGACAGCAGGCTGAATTCCAAGAACGGGCAAAAACCCACAATTTTAGCGCGAAAAAAGCCGGCCATTGGCCGGTAAGGGGTCCCTTTGTCTCTGGAGTTCGGAGGAAATGCGCCGGGGGCGGCGTGAGGGCAAATAATACGGGCCGGCGTGAGAGCGGCCCGCGTGGAGGAACGGGGAAGTACGATCATGTCGATCGCGAGCGAGCAGTCGAGTGCCATTCGCCAAGCGGTATCAGTAGCGGAATCTCCAGCCTAGACCGGCCAGAACTCCACAGAAGCCGAGCCAAACACCGCAGATCAAGATCGTTCCGCGCGAGATCCGCGTCGATCATCGCCGCGATGCGCTGCTGACCGAGTTCGGCAAGGCCACGCTCCGCGACCGCTATCTGCTGCCCGGCGAGCCTATCAGGACATGTTCGCCCGCGTCGCCAAGGCCTATTCCGACGATCAGGCCCATGCCCAGCGCATCTACGACTACATGTCGCAGGCTGTGGTTCATGCCCGCGACGCCCGTCCTCTCGAACGGCGGCACCAAGCGCGGCCTGCCGATCTCCTGCTTCCTCAACGCGGTGTCCGACGACCTCGACGGCATCGTCGGCACCTGGAACGAGAATGTCTGGCTCGCCTCGAACGGCGGCGGCATCGGCACCTATTGGGGCCAGGTGCGCTCGATCGGCGAGAAGGTGAAGGACACCGGCGAGACCTCCGGCATCATCCCCTTCGTCCGCGTGATGGATTCGCTCGACGCTGGCGATCAGCCAGGGCTCGCTCCGGCGCGGCTCGGCGGCGGTCTATCTCGACGTCTATCATCCCGAGATCGAGGAATTCCTCGAAATCCGCAAGCCGTCGGGCGACTTCAACCGCAAGAGCCTCAATCTCCATCACGGCGTCAACATCACCGACGAATTCATGGACGCCGTGCGCGACGACAAGCCCTTCGCGCTGCGGAGCCCCAAGACCGGCGAGGTGCGCCGCCACGTCAATGCCCGCGAGCTGTGGCAGAAGATTCTCGAGACCCGGCTCCAGACCGGCGAGCCCTATCTCGATCTTCGCCGACACGGTGAACCGCCGCATGGCCAAGCATCAGCGCGATCTCGGCCTCAAGGTCACGACCTCGAATCTGTGCAGCGAGATCATGCTGCATACCGGCAAGGATCATCTCGGCGAACAGCGCACCGCCGTCTGCTGCCTCTCCTCGATCAATGCCGAGAAGTATTTCGAATGGAAGGACGAGCCGCAGTTCATCGAGGATGTGATGCGCTTCCTCGACAACGTGCTGCAATCCTTCATCGACAGCGCGCCGCCGAGCATGGCGAACGCGGTCTATTCCGCGAGCCGCGAGCGCTCGGTCGGCTTGGGCCTGATGGGCTTCCATTCCTTCCTGCAGAGCCAGAACGTGCCGTTCGAGAGCGTCGCGGCGAAGAGCTGGAACCTGAAGCTGTTCAAGCATATCCGCGCCGCCGCCGACGCCGCCTCGGTGGTGCTGGCCGAGGAGCGCGGGCCCTGCCCCGATGCCGAGGAGCGCGGCATGATGGCGCGGTTCAGCCACAAGATGGCGATCGCGCCGACCGCTTCGATCAGCATCATCTGCGGCGGCACCAGCCCCTGCATCGAGCCGATCCCGGCGAATATCTACACCCACAAGACGCTGTCGGGCTCGTTTACGGTCAAGAACCCGTATCTCAGAAGCTCTTGGCTGAAAAGGACGCGCGATACGCCGGAGATCTGGCACTCGATCCTCAAGCATGAGGGCTCGGTCCAGCATCTCGATTGCCTGAGCGACGAGGAGAAGGCCTGCTACCGCACCGCCTTCGAGATCGACCAGCGCTGGATCGTCGAGCTCGCCGCCGACCGCACGCCCTTATGTCTGCCAGGGCCAGTCGATCAACCTGTTCCTGCCCGAGCGACGTCGACAAGTGGGACCTGATGATGCTGCACTGGCGGGCGTGGGAGCTCGGCGTGAAGAGCCTCTATTACTGCCGGTCCAAGTCGGTGCAGCGGGCGTCCTTCGCCGGCGTCGAGGCCGACAATACGCTGACCCGTGCCGGTGAAGCCCCTGGCGATCGAGCCGACCAACTACGAAGAGTGCCTGTCCTGCCAGTAAGGCAGGACACCCTCACCCTCTCTCTCCCGCTCCCCTTTCTTCCCAATTCCGAGTCCGTCCCATGACCGCGCATTTCGCCTATCCGCCGACCGTCGGCCTTCTCGACGCCCCGCCACAGCTACAAGCCGTTCCGCTATCCCTGGGCCTATGACCTTTGGAAGAAGCAGCAGCAGGTGCATTGGCTGCCGGAGGAGGTGCCGCTGGGCGACGACTGCAAGGATTGGGCGGGCCGGCTGTCGGACGCGCGAGCGCAATCTGCTGACCCAGATCTTCCGCTTCTTCACCCAGTCCGACGTCGAGGTGAACGACAATTACATGGAGCGCTACGCCCGCGTCTTCAAACCGACCGAGGTGAAGATGATGCTGGCGGCGTTCTCCAATATCGAGACCGTGCATATCGCGGCCTATGCGTTGCTGCTCGAAACGATCGGCCTGCCCGATTCCGAGTTCGTCGCCTTCCTCGAATACAAGGAGATGGCCGACAAGCATTCCTATATGCAGGAGTTCGGCGTCGACTCTCACGAGGACATCCTCCGCACCCTCGCCATGTTCGGCGGCTTCACCGAAGGGCTGCAGCTCTTCGCGAGCTTCGCGATGCTGCTGAACTTCCCGCGCCACAACAAGATGAAGGGCATGGGCCAGATCGTGTCCTGGTCGGTGCGCGACGAAAGCCTGCATTGCGAGGGCATCATCAAGCTCTTCCACACCTTCGCCAAGGAAACCGGCGCGCTGAGCCAGAGCGTCAAGGACGACATCGTCGATTGCTGCAAGACCGTCGTCGGGCTCGAGGACAAGTTCATCGATCTCGCCTTCGGCATGGGCGCGGTCGAGGGCATGACGCCCGAGGACATCAAGCAATATATCCGCTACATCGCCGACTGGCGGCTCGGCCAGCTCGAGCTCCCGCCGGTCTACGGCGAGAAGACACACCCGCTGCCCTGGCTCACCGAGATCCTGAACGGCGTCGAGCACGCCAATTTCTTCGAGGCCCGCGCGACGGAATATTCCAAGGCCGCGACCCGCGGCGCCTGGCATGGCGACGACAGCGCCTGGACCCGGTTCGACCGCATGATGGCGACCCGGAGCCAGAACACCGACACCCAGGCCCCGGCCTAAGCGGGCGGCCGGCTTTCCCCGCCGTCACGGAAGGATTAACCTCGCGCGCTAGGTCTGGCTGGCGGGCGGCTGGTGCCTGCGGCGGTCCACGGAGATCGAGGTTCATTCATGTCGCTCAAAATTTGGCGCGCGAGCGCTTGGCTGTGTCTTGTCTTGATGGCCGGCTCGGCTCAGGCGGCCGATACCGAGCATGATCCGTGGTTCAAGGCCGGCCAGGAGCGCTTGAAGCAGGCGAAAACGAACAGACCCGTTCGCCATCACGCCAAGAATGTGATCCTGTTCGTCGGCGACGGCATGGGAATCGCCACGGTTACCGCGTCGCGCATCATGGCCGGCCAAATGAAAGGCGGCAGGGGCGAGGACAACGTATTGAGCTTCGAGACCTTCCCCTATGTCGGCTTGTCCAAGACCTACACGACCGACAACCAGATCGGCGAATCCGCCGGCACGATCACCGCGATGATGACGGGGGTGAAAACCGCAAGCGGTGTCATCGGCGTCAAGGACACCGCCGAGCTCCGCTATGAAAACGGTCGATACGTCGCTCCCGACGATTGCGGTGCTTCGGACCGGCTCACCACCGCGCTCGAATATGCCGAAATGGGCGGCAAGGCGACGGGCGTCGTCACCACGACGCGCCTGACCCATGCCACGCCCGCCGGCACCTATGCTCACGTGGTCGATCGTTCGTGGGAATCCGATGCCGACATCGCGCAGCGTGTCCCGACGGCGCAAGGACGCTGCAAGGACATCGCCGCCCAATTGATCGATTTCGACTATGGTGACGGCATCGACGTCGCAATGGGCGGTGGGCGGGTGAATTTCCTGCCGGACACCATGCGGGATCCGGAATCGACGCAGCCAAGACGGTCATGGGCCGGCGGCTCGATGGGCGCGACCTGATCGACGAATGGGTGTCGAAGCGCAAGAGCGCGGCCTATATTTGGAACGAAACCCAGTTCAAAGCGCTCGATCCCTCTATGGCCGGGCCGGTTCTCGGGCTGTTCGACGCGTCCCACATGCAATACGAGGCGGACCGGGCGGACGACATTGCAGGCGAGCCGTCCTTGAGCGAGATGACGACCTTCGCGATCAAGAAGCTCTCCGCCAATCGCAAGGGCTTCTTCCTGCTGGTCGAAGGCGGCCGGATCGATCATGCCAATCACGCCGGAAACGCTTACCGGGCGTTGACCGATACCGTCGAATTCGCGCAAGGCGGTCCGCGCGGCCATGGATCTCACCAAAGACAAAGACACGCTGATCATCGTGACGGCGGATCACAGCCACACGCTTATGCTCGCCGGTTATGCCCCGCGCGGCAATCCGATCCTCGGCCTTGCCCGTCGTTTCGATCGCAAGACCGGCACCTATGTCCCGATCCTTGCGCAGGACGGCAAGCCTTACACGACGCTCAGCTATGCCAACGGCCCCGGCGGCGTCGCCGGCCCGCGCGGCGACCTCACCGATGTGGACACCACAGCCAAGGATTTCACCCAGCAGGCGCTGGTGCCGCTCGGCTCGGAGACCCATGCCGGCGAGGACGTGCCGGTCTATGCCCGCGGGACCGATGGCGAATTTGCTGACCGGCGTGTTCGAGCAGAACTACATCTTTCATGTGATGGACGCCGCGGCCAGGCTCCGCGCCCGGGCGGGGCATTAGGAAAGGGAGCGGATGGCCGGCTTGTCGACAAACGCATGGCGCGCCGGCCGCCTCTGTCCTCGTGACGCTCGTTGCGGGGTTTTGGGTTGTCGCGCCGGCCCATGCGGACGACTGGACGTCGGTCGAGGTCTATAGCGGCTTCGACTTCTCTTCGGGCAATTACGGCCAGGCGGTCACCACCGACATTCTCTATCTTCCGCTTACGATCAAATACGAAACCGGCCCGTGGACCTTCCGCGGCACCACCTCCTATGTCCATGTCCGGGGGCCGGCGAATGTCATCGGCACGGGCGACAACACGGCCTTCATCGGCAATGCATCGACGGCGGCATTCAGCCGGTCGGGCCTCGGCGACACGCTTGCTCGGCGTCACCTACAGTCTGGAGAGCTTCTGGCCGCGCGCGATCTATGTCGATCTCACCGCCAAGGTGAAATTGCCGACGGCCAGCACCCGCAAGGCGCTCGGCACCGGCCGGACGGATTTCATCCTCCAGGCCGATTTCGCCAAGGCGCTCGGAAAATTCACGCCTTTCGGGACCATCGCCTACCGGTTCATCGGGCGGCCGAGCGCCTATCGCCTGCACAATGCCTGGAACGCCTCGGGCGGGCTGCAATACCGGCTCGCGCGCGGCCTCGATATCGGTGCGTCCTATGACTACCGCCAATCGGCCCTGCCCGGCGGCGTCGACCCGCAGGAGATCTTCACCTATGTCGCCGTCGGCATCGGCAAGAAGTGGTCGGTGGATTTCTATGGCGTCGCCGGCCTCACCGACGGCAGCCCCGACGCGGCGGGCGGCATTCAAGTGACCTTCCGGCCTCGCTGAATCTTATGCGTCCGGCAGCGGATTGTCCCGGTTCTCGGGATCCTCGGGCACGGTATAGAAATAGACCCCGAAGCTGATGCGGTGATTGGCGCCGGGCGCCTTGCCGTCGATATCGGAAAGCCTCAGCGCCTCGCGGTTCATTTGGAGCAGCGCATCCATGCCGACCTTGCGGGCATATTCGGAAAGCTCGTCGGCGGAATCCGCGCTCAAGCGGTCGTAGAACACGGCACGTTCGAGAAGCGGCGGCACGAATCCGGCGAGATTGTATCCCGCCGCCGCAATGTGATCGCGGATGTTGCGGCCGAAGAAATAGGCCTTCTCGTCGAATCCCTTCTCCGGGATGAAGGCGTCGTGATTGAGCCTCACATGCCCCGCCTCGTCGAGCCGCGCGATGCCGAGCCGAAGCCATTCGTCCAGCACCGCCCGGGGCCGGACATCCTTGCTGACGCTCTCCACGAGGCCGTCGAAGGACGGCGCGCCCGGCGCCTCCGCCGTCCGCGGGAGCGCGAGCGGCCGGCCCTCGGCATCGAGATAGTCCGGCGTTCCGGTCCAGGCGAGCACGAGCTGCGCCCCGAGGCTGACTGTCTGCGGCGTCCCGGCGTGCGGCTCGGCCACGGCGCGGAGCCGCCGGATATCCTTGCGGTGAACGCCCGTCATGAGATTGATCCGGCTGTTGGTCGGCGGCTTCTCCTCGCCCTTGAGCTCCGCCTCGGCGACCTCGACATAGATGCCCTTCAGCATGGAGGCGACGGCCGGAAAGGAGATGCCGTGGGCAATCAGCACTTTGACCAGCGGCCGCAGCAATTGCCGGAGCGCGGATGTCAACGCCTCCGGCGGCCGGATAGGGCTTTCCCAGCCCCGGCCCGAATTTTCTTGACCTTCGTCGAACATTTTCGTACCTTACACTGACGTGGGAAAAAGTCCCACCAGAAAATTCCGACAGAAGAAGTCGTCGATAGACACGGAGCGCGTCGCTTCCGCCGGCCCGATGCCAGGGGCGGGCGGCATAACCGCGTGTGCTTGAAGGTGTTGCCATGTCGACGATTTTCCGGGCCTGCGCCCTGCTTGGCGCTTGTGCCCTTCTGGTCCTGAGCCCGCTGCCGGCTCTCGCGCAATATACCGAATATGTCATCCAGGCTCCGGCCTCGAACCAGGATGAGGCGGACGCGCTCAAAACCCGCCTCATGGATTTGATCTCGTCCCAGGCGCCGACGCTCGAATCCCTGCGCGCCGAGGAGCAGGCGCTGCGGGCGCGCCAGAAACCGCGACTCGACGAATTGAACGATGCGGTCCAGGCGCTGATCGAATCCCAGCGCGACGAGCGCGACGCCCTGACGTCAGAGCGTCACAGGCTGCGGGACGAGCAGACCGCCTATCTCAATCTCCATCCCGATGCGAGCGAGGCCGATGTCGCCAAGCTCCGCGCTGCGATGCATGCGCTCAAGGAACGCCAGCAGCCGGTGCGCGACAAGATGAAGTCGGACCTGATGGATCTGATCGACAGCCAGAAGCCGGAACGCGATGCCTTGCGTGCCGAGAGGTCGGCGCTGCGCGAGGCCCAGCGCCCGATCCGCGATCGTCTGTTGGCGGAACGCGAGTCCTTGGAGACCAGGATTGCGGCCCTGGAAGAGGACAGCGACGGCCAGAGTTTGCTCGCCTCGGCTCCGTCCGGCCAAGCCGGATCGGGCCTCGCGGGGCTCGAATCGTTCGGCCCGCCGTCGAAATCCGACAAACCGACGGCGCCCTCGACCCTGACCGTCGATTGGCCGAAGCCGACCTCGGGGAACGCGCCTGTCCTTCTGACCATTCCGCCGCTGCCGCCGGCGCCTGTTTCGAAGTAGGGGAGCGCCCGTCCGAAATCTCGCTTGCCGCCCGGCCTCAAGCCCTTACATTGTGCCGGGAAAGGAGCGGGCGGGATGAAAGCGAAAAATCTGGATGACGCGCTGGCGATGCTGGTGCGCGAGGTGAAGGCGGCCGGCGTCGATCTGCCGCCCAAGGAAATCCGCGCGCGCATCTACGGCATCGCCGCCGCGGCGAAGCCTTCCGGCCGCCCGGTCCCGCTCGACGTTCTGTCGCCGAAGCTCGACGACAGCCCGCTCGCCGATAAGCTCCGCACCGCCATCGCCGCGATCGCCGACGGCTTCGCCCGCGCCAACGAGCCGGGAAACCGCGGCCCGCGTCTGGCGGCGCTTCGCAAGGTGCTGGCGAAGCGCAAGCTCGACGGCTTCATCGTGCCCCTGGCCGACGAGCATCAGAGCGAATATGTCTCCTGGCATGCCGCGCGGCTCGCCTGGCTGACGGGATTCTCGGGCTCTGCAGGGCTCGCGATCGTGCTCAAGAGCAAGGCCGCGATCTTCGTCGACGGGCGCTACGTGCTGCAGGTCAAGAAGCAGGTCGATCCCAAGCTCTTCACGCCGATCCATATCGCCGATCAATCGCCTTACGACTGGCTCGCGAAGACGATTTCGAAGGGCGCACGGCTCGGCTACGACCCCTGGCTCCATCCCGAGCGCCAGATCACGCAACTCGCTCGGGCCTGCGCCAAGCGCGGCGCTCATCTCGTCGCGGTCGAGCGCAACCCGGTCGATGCGGTCTGGCAGGACCAGCCGCCGCCGCCCTTGGGCCGCATCCTGCCCCATGCGGCGAAGCTCGCCGGCGAGAGCGGCGCCCATAAACGCGCCCGCACCGCCAAGACGCTCAAGGACCGGGGCGTCGCGGCCGCGTTTCTGAGCGCGCCGGATTCGATCGCCTGGCTGTCTGAATGTGCGCGGCAGCGACGCGCCCCACACGCCGATGCCGAATTCCTTCGCGACCATCGATACGGCCGGCGCGGTGGATTGGTATGTCGATTCCCGCAAGCTGGTGGACGGCACGCCGTCGCATCTCGGCTCGAAGGTGCGCGTGCATCCGGTTTCGGATCTGGCGCAGGGCCTGGCGCGCTTCGAGGGCTCGGCGGGCGTGCTGGTCGATCCCGGCCATGCGCCGAGCTGGGTGATCCACCGGCTCGAGAAATCCGGCATCAAGGTGAAGCGCGGCGACGACCCGTGCGCGCTTCCCAAGGCCTGCAAGAACGAGGTCGAGATCGCCGGCACCCGCGCGGCCCATGAGCGCGACGGCGTGGCGCTCACCAAGTTTCTCGCCTGGCTCGATCGCGAAGCCCCGAGCGGCAAGATCGACGAGCTGACCGCGGCGCAGGTGCTCGAAGATTTCCGGGCGACGGCGCCGGAGTTCCGCGATCTCTCCTTCCCCACCATCACCGGCGCCGGGCCGAACGGCGCGATCGTCCATTACCGCGCGACGCCGAAATCGAACCGCCGGATCGAGCCCGGCATGCTCTATCTGGTCGATTCCGGCGCGCAATATACGGACGGTACCACGGATGTCACCCGCACCATCGGCATCGGCAAGGTCGCGGCCGAAGAGCGCGACCGTTTCACCCGCGTGCTCAAGGGCCATATCGCCATCGCCTCCTGCCGCTTCCCGACCGGCACCAATGGCGGCCAGATCGATGCCTTGGCGCGGCAGTTCCTGTGGCAGGCCGGGCTCGACTACGATCACGGTACGGGCCACGGCGTCGGCAGCTATCTCGCGGTCCATGAAGGGCCGCAGCGGATCAGCAAGATGGGGAACACCGCCGCACTCGCGCCGGGCATGGTGATCTCGAACGAGCCCGGCTACTACAAGACCGGGGCCTATGGCATCCGGATCGAAAATCTCGTCGTGGTGAGGCCTACGAACGGCGTCGCGGGCGGCGAGCGGGCGATGCTCGGCTTCGAGACCATTACCCTCGCGCCGATCGACCGCCGGCTGATCGACGTGTCGCTCCTGACCGATGCCGAGCGTGCCTGGCTCGACGCCTATCACGCCGACGTCAGGAAGCGCCTCTCGCCGCGTCTCGACAAGACGACCCGACGCTGGCTCGCCGAGGCGACCGCGCCTATCGGCTGATCGGCCCCTATCTGCTGATCGGAAGACAGCCGATCTTCATATCCTTGAGCTTGGTGCAGAAGTCCTTCGCCTCCGCGAGGGTGGCGAAAGAGCCGGCCTGGAGCCGGTAATAGATGCCCCTCTCCCCGAGATCGGCGCGCTCGACATGGACGTTGAGCGGGCCGAGGAGATCGGGATGGGCGGCGACCAGCGTCTTCCAGGCCGCGCGTGCATCGGTTTCGTTCCTGAGCGAGGCGATCTGGATGCCGAAGCCCGAGATCGGGACGTCGACCGTCGCCGAGGCTTGCGAGACGGGTGTCGACACCGCTGGCGCGGGCGTCTCCGTTTCGGGTTCGGGGCGGGTGTCCGGATTGACCCAGGGCTTGGCCGGTTCGGTCTCGGCCGCTTCGGCGGTCTCGATCGGCTTGGACGGTTTCGGCTTCTCGGCGGCGGCGGTCAAATTGTCCTCGGTCTGCTTGGCTATGGCCTCGGCGCGGAGCTTGCCGGCGGCGATCTGCTGCAGCGACATCTGCGAGACGACGGTCTGCTCGGCCTTGATCGCGTCGGGCACGCCCTGCTGGGCCGAGAGATAAATCCAGGCATAGGCCTCGATATAGTCCTCGGTCACATACTCGCCGTTGAAATAGGTGACGCCCAGCATGTAGCGCGACAGGGCATTGCCGCGATAGGACGCTTTCTTGAGCCAGGCGATGCCCTTGTCGGGATCGAACAGCGGGCTCTTGCGGTCGAGATAGAGCGCGCCGAGATTGGCCTGGGCCACCACGTGACCCAACTCCGCCGCGCGCTGGTAATACTGCTCGGCGACCTTGAGGTCCGGCTTGACGCCTTTGCCGAGCCGGTAGACCTGGCCGAGATTGAACAGCGCGTCGGGATTGTTCTTCGCCGCTGCCGGCATCCATTCGTCGATCGCGCGCTTGTAGTCGCCGGCATTGATAAGCATCGACCCCTGCCTGCACGTCGGCCAGTGCGATGCCGGTCCACAGACCGGCCACGCAAAGACATGCAGCAGCGACGAACCTGCCCGTTCGTTTCATTGGCCTCTCCAGCAGTCGCCGGGAGCCGGGTCCGACGGCGTCGCGGAACCGTCACCCGTCTTAACCATAGTAGCAAAACTCCCGAGGGCAAGAATCCCCAAAATCGCACGGGCTTCAAGGCGCTGCGCGTTAATGCCTGACGTCAACGGTCATGCTCGCGCCAAGCGCCTTAAAGGGTCGCAAAAAATTTAATCAAATCTGAGTGTTAAGCGGTCTCATGCGCGGATTTTGACGTCAATTCACTTTACCGATTCTTAACAGGTTTCGCATTGAATGATCATGACTTTGGCCCGTCGGGGCCGGGCTGGCGGTAAGGCGATGTCATGATGCCATTCCCGGGGGCCCAACTCGGCCAAGACGCCCACCGGGAAAGGATTTCAGTTCGATGCGTGTACTGGCGGTAGCCTCGCAGAAGGGCGGCTCGGGCAAGACCACTCTCGCGGGCCATATCGGCGTGCAGGCTCAACTGTCGGGCGCCGGTCCCGTCGTCCTGATCGATACCGATCCCCAGGGCAGCCTGTCCGACTGGTGGAACGAGCGCCGCGCCCAGGCGCCGGCCTTCGCCCATACCACCGTCTCCCGGCTCGCGACCGATATCGAGGAGCTGCGCGCGCGCGGCTTCAAGCTCGCCGTCATCGACACGCCGCCCGCCATCACCATGGCGATCCAGAACGTCATCGCGGTCGCCGAGCTCGTCGTCATCCCGACCCGGCCGAGCCCGCACGATCTCCGCGCCGCCGGCGCCACCGTCGAGCTGGTCGAGCGCGCCGGCAAGCCGCTCGTCTTCGTCGTCAACGGCGCGGCGATGCGCGCCCGGATCACCTCCGATGCCGCGATCGCGCTCTCCCAGCACGGCACGGTCGCCCCGATCACCATCCATCAGCGCACCGATTTCGCCGCCAGCATGATCGACGGCCGCACCGTGATGGAGCTCGATCCCGGCTGCAAGTCGGCCGAGGAAATCCAGGCGCTCTGGGCCTATCTCGGCGACCGGCTCGAGCGCAATTTCCGCCGCACGGTGTTCCAGTCCAATTCGATCAAGCCGCGCGGGACGCCGACCGCGACCGCAGGCTTCGGCCGCCGTCAGGCGGTCTAGACCGAGCCCTGTAGGACCAGCGTTAAGGATTGCCAGGAGAGCCGGCCCCCATGCAGACCAAAGGCCCCGCCAATCTCAGCAGCTCGTTGCTCGCCCGGAAGGGCCAAGCGAACCCATCGCCGAGCGGCCGCTATTCCAGCGTGCCTGCCGCGACCTTCGTTGCGCATCCCGCAAACGCCAATGACCGCGTCGTCCCTGCGCCTCTCCCGGTCCACGAGGAGCCCCGGGACGACGCGGATGAGTTCGATGCCTCGGCCCAGGCCAAACGGCCGGTCGGCGAAGGTGCCCGCATCGCCATGACCGTGCGGCTCGATCACGAAACCCACCGCCGGCTCCGCCTGCTGTCGGCGCATACCAACAAGAGCAGCCAGGAAATCTTCACCGAGGCGCTCGAGTCCTACATGAAGCGGATGTCCGCGCAAATTCCCGGTGACGGTTGCGCCTGTCTCGTCAACCCACCGTCCATTGAGTGAGGCAGCCCCGAAGGGATCGGTGATGGCACCACGCGAAAACGTGCCTGATCTGGACGACGAATATGGCGACGACGCGGACGACGGCCACTTGGACGGCGCCGGTTCGCTGTTGTCGATCAATATCCGCCACAAACGCGCGGCGTCGGATATCCGGCCGCGCAGCCTGTCGGAGAAATTCGTCGACCATTGGACGGCCATGAACAAGCAGAAGGGATGGGTCGAGGCGGCCGATTTCAACACCGGCGAGCTGGCCGGTATCTGGCCCTATTGCTTCGAGCTCCAGCCCGAGCGCTGGTCGAAAAGTTTCCGCGTCGTCCGGATCGGCCGAATTCTGGACAGCGTGGTCGGATTCACGGAGGTGGGTACGGACAACCTGCGGAATGACGTCATGCGCCGAACGCCCGAGATCGCCGCCATGCTGATCGACTGGCTACGCCGGCTGGCGAGCGAAAGCTTCCAGGCCGGGGAGCCGATGTCCGAGCGCGAGAGCTTCCCGGTGCGCGCCGGCACGATCGACTACACCTGCACCGTCCTGCCCCTCACCAATCGCCAATCCGTCCCGGCTTCCGTCGTCGGCGTCATCGAGAGCGTCGAGGCCGAACCGACCTCAAAAAGGCCTGAATAGGTAAACAATCATGTCGAATAAGAACTTCCGCGCGGCGCGCCGCCTCTTCGCACACCCTCTTCCGGTCGCGACGATGATCGTCACCGGGGCGCTCGCGCTTGGCGGTTGCTCCGCCTCCAGCGAAACTCATGCCGCGAAGCCGGCGGCCGACACGCCCGCGGTCCAGTCGCACGAGGGAAGCTCGCTGCAATTCCTCGCCGACCAGATGGCGAAGCAGGGCAAATACGATGCCGCCATCCCGCTCTATCGCCGCGCCCATGCGCTTCACCCGAGGGACGCCGGGCCGCTCATGGGCCTCGGCTCGTCGCTCGCCGCGCTCGGCGCCAATTCCGAGGCGCTGGAAGCGCTGCAGGCGGCCCATAATCGGGACGACGACGATCCGGACATCACGGCCAAGCTCGCCGACGTCTATCTCGCGATGAACCGCCCGGAAGATGCCCTGCCGCTCTATGACGAGGCCCTGTCCAAGGATCCGCGGAACGTCGCCGCGCTCAACGGCAAGGCCGTCGCGCTCGATGCGAACGGCGATCATCAGTCGGCTCAGAACACCTATGAGTCCGGTCTCGCCGCCGCGCCCGACAACCTCAAGCTCCAATCCAATCTCGGTCTGTCCATGGCCTTGAACGGCAAGGCCGACGAAAGCATCCAGATGCTCGAAGACGCCGCGACCGATTCCCGCGCCGGGCCGGCCGAGCGGCAAAACCTTGCTCTGGCCTATGCGCTTGCCGGCCGCAACGACGATGCCGCCAAGGTCGCCTCGATCGATGTCGATCCGGTCACCGCGCAACAGGACCTGGCCTATTACGCCGATCTCAAATCCATGTCGCCGGATGCCCGCGCCACGGCGATGCTCAACGGCACGCGCGCGCCGAAGCAGAACATCGACCGTCCGGGGAATTTCGGCTACGGCGCCGACGAGGAAGAGGCGAAGGCCACGATCCAACGCGTGGTCGGCAAGCCGAGCGCCTCGATCGAACCGTTGCAGCAAGAGCCGGTGGCAGAGGTCGAGCAGCCGGTCCAGCCGGCGGCTGCGAAGGTGATCACCGCGCCGATCACCGAAGTGCCGCCGCCGCTCGGCGACGAAGGCTATGCCGTGCAGATCGCGGCCTACCGCAAGGCCCAGCAGCTCATCACCGGCTGGAACATCCTGCATAAGCGTTACGTCGACCTGATCGGGACCCTGAGCCCGCGCCGCTCCGAGATCGATTTCGGCGACCGCGACCAGGATCCCAAGGGCTTTTTCTACCGCCTCAATGCCGGTCCGCTCACGACCTTCGAAGAGGCCAAGGAAATCTGCGACAAGATCGAGGCCCGCGGCGGCCCGTGCTGGGTCCGCTCGCCGGAGCCCGCCGAAGGCCACCTCCCCGGCCAGGCGCCGACTGCGCCGACACGGTCGGCCGAGACGGCTACGCCCTCGGTCGATCAGGCCACGACGAATTCGGCGGCTGCCGATACGGCCAACGCGTCGCCCGCCGCTCAAGCGAACAGTTCGGAGCCCAAGGCCAAGCTCGATGTCGATGCCGTGGTCCAGGCTCAAGGCGAAAACGCCCAGCCGGAGAAATCGGCGACGGTGTGGCAGGAGATTGGCTCCAGCGGCGATGTCCAAGGCGCGGCGCAGGCCGATCCCCAAGCCAGCAGTGAGCCTCAAGGCGCTGAAAGTCAGGCCGGCGCGCCTCCCGCGCCTGCCAAGGTCGATCAATTCCCTCAAGAGGATGACAGCGCCCTACCTGAGGAGGTCGACGGCGCTCGGTAAGCCGGTCTTCCTGACGGATTTCGCGGCGCCGGGCCCAGATCTGGCGTCTTGAATCCGCTGTTCTCAATCCTATATATCGAACAACGCGGCGGGGCCCTTCATGGGACCGCGGCGATTACTGGGGGTGCCGGAACGGGCCCCGCGCGGCGCACTCGCTCGGAGGAGGAGAAGGCCTTATGTCACGCGTTTCCTTATTCAATAGTCCCCTTCTGCTCGGATTTCGAGCGCGTCGAGCGGCTGCTCGATACGGTCGCGAAATCCTCGAGCGACGGCTATCCGCCCTACAACATCGAACGGCTCGACGAATCCAGCCTCCGCATCACGCTCGCGGTGGCCGGCTTCACCAACGAGTCGCTGTCGGTGAGCGTGGAGGCGAACCAGCTCGTCATCCGAGGCAAGCAGCCCGACGATCAGGACGGCCGGGAATATCTCCATCGCGGCATCGCCGCGCGGCAGTTCCAACGGTCGTTCGTGCTGGCCGAGGGAATCGAGGTCGTGGGCGCCCATTTGAACAACGGGCTTCTCGAAATCGACCTCGTCCGCCCCGAGCCCACCACCGCCGTCCGCCAGGTCAAGATCACCTCGGGCAAGGCCGGCGCGGGAAGAGACGGAAAGCGATACCGAGACGCTCTCGGTGGCGCGGTCCGTAGCCGAAGAAGGATTGCGTATTCAGGGCCGATCAAACGGCTCAGTAAGGAAGAGTGACATGATAAAGACAGTGCAGACGGAGGCTCCCATATCCACCGAAGTGCTGGCCGGCATCGGCGCCGACCATCTGGTCTATGTCAAGCCGATCGAGGTCGGCGGCGAGGCCATGTTCGGTATCTATTCCGCCCTCGGCGCCCAGATCGGCACCGCCCCCACCCGCGACGTCGCCTTCGCGCTCGCCCTCCAGAACGGCGTGGAGCCGCTTAGCGTTCACTGAGATCGACAACTTAACGATCCGATCCGTTCGGGCTGTCATCGCGAGGCCCGGAGGGCCGCGGCGATCCAGGAAGCCTGGATTGCTTCACCCCTTCGGGGTTCGCAATGACGGGAGAGGCGCGCCTTACGCCGCGTGATGCGTGATGGATTCGGTCAGGAGCGCGTAGATCGCGTCGGCCGAATCCGTGCCGCGGAGCTTTTCGCAGACCTTTCGGTCGCGCAGCAGCCGCGAGACTTTCGCCAGCGCCTTGAGATGGTCCGCCCCGGCGGATTCGGGGGCCAATAACAGAAAGATCAGGTCGACCGGCCGCTCGTCGATCGAATCGAAATCGATCGGCTGCTCGAGCCGGGCGAAGACGCCGTAGATCCGGTCGAGCTTCTGCAGCTTGCCGTGGGGGATCGCGATGCCCTGGCCGACGCCGGTGGTGCCGAGCCGCTCGCGCTCCAATAATACGTCGAAAATCTGGCGTTCGGGGAAGCCGGTAAGCTTCGCCGCCACCTCGGACATCTCCTGCAGGACCTGCTTCTTACTCGCCGCCTTAAGCTTGGGCATGATGGCTTCGGGCGCGATGAGATCCGACAGACTCATGATCCGGCCGTCTCTCGCGTCGGCTTCGGGGCCGCGGGCTTTCCGGCGGGATCGATCCAGCCGATATTGCCGTCCGGCCGCCGGAACACGACGTTGAGCTCGCCATGGGCGACATTGCGGAACATCAGGGCCGGCAGCTCCTCCATATCCAGCTTCATCACCGCCTCGCCGACCGTGACCGCCGGAATCTCGGTGGTGGCCTCGGCGATGGTCACCGGCTGGAAGGCATTCGGCGCGATCTCGTCCTCGTCCTCCGCCGACAGCACGATATCGCGGGCCGGGATCATATTCGGGCAGGTCGCGCAGTCGCACCGCGATGGCGCTTGAACCGGTCCTTGTAGCGCCGGAGGCGTTTCTCCATGCGCTCTTCGGCCGTGTCGAAGCAGGCGTAAATCTCGCCCGCCACCGCATGGGACCGGATAAAGAGGTTATGGGCGACATGGACCGCGCAATCGACCCGGTACTGATGGGCCTCCCGCGAGAAGGTCACGGTCGTCTCCACGGGCTGGTCGAAATATTTGGCGACTCCGGCGGAGAGCTTGTCGCGAACATAAAGACGCAAGGAATCGCCAATGTCGATTTGTTTGCCGGTGACGTGAACGTCCATCAGAAAGCGGGTCCGTCGACAAGTACTGGATTGATAGCCTAGTCCGATACGCTGGATGGCGCAATGCGACCAGCCCCCCGAAACGCGGCCCCGTATAGTGCCCCGCCTGTCCCGTGTCAACATCAAGCGGCGCTTCGGGAACGACGCGTCGGAAGGGGCCGCAAGGGGTTCGGGCTGCCGTGCAAGCATCGGTCTTTACCCTTCTCCCGTCCGGGCTTAGCCGGCCATCGACTTGACGCGCCGGCGCTGGACCGAGGACGGAATATTCATCGACTCGCGATATTTCGCGACCGTCCGGCGGGCGATCTCGATCCCCGACCGGCGCAAGATGTCCACAAGCTGGTCGTCGGACAGAATCGCTTTGGAATCCTCGGCATCGATCAGCTCCTTGATCCGGAACCGGACGGCTTCCGAGGAATGGGCGTCGCCCGTGCCGCTCGCCGGGATCGCCGAGGTGAAGAAGTATTTCATCTCGAAAATGCCACGCGAGCAGGCGAGATACTTATTGGCGGTAACCCGGCTCACCGTACTCTCGTGCATCTCGATCGCCTCGGCGATGGCGCGGAGATTGAGCGGCCGCAAATGCGTCACGCCATGCACGAAGAAGCCGTCCTGCTGGCGCACGATCTCGGTCGCGACCTTCAGAATGGTCTTGGCGCGCTGATCGAGAGACTTCACCAGCCAGTTCGCCGAATGCAGGCACTCGGTGACATAGGCCTTGGACTTGCTGTCCTTGGCGCGCTGGCCGAGCTCGGCATAGTAGCGCGAGTTCACCAGCACCTTGGGCAGGGTGTCGGCATTCAATTCGATCATCCAGCCGCCGTCGGCGCCCTCGCGGACATAGACGTCGGGCACCACCGCCTGGATCTGCTCGGAGCCGAAGGCGAGGCCGGGCTTGGGGTTCAGGGTCTGGATGTCGGCGATCATCTCGGCCAGATCCTCGGCATCGACATTGCAGACCCGCCGGAGCCCCAACAGATCGCGCCGGGCCAGAAGCTCGAGATTGTCGAGAAAGACCTCCATGATCGGGTCGAGCCGATTCTTCTCGCGAAGCTGGATGGCGAGACATTCCTTGAGGTCGCGGGCGCAGACGCCCGAGGGATCGAAGCTCTGCAGTACGCCGAGCACCCGCTCGGCGTTCTCGATCGTGCAGCCGAGCCGGTCGGCCGCCGATTCCAGGGTGTCGGTCAGATAGCCCGACTCGTTCACCATATCGATGAGGTAGTGGCCGATCATCCGATCAGTCGCGTCGGTAAAGGCGAGCGCGAGCTGCTCCTCCAGATGATCGAGAAGCGAGGCGCCTTCGGAAAGGGTCTGTTCGAGATCGGGGCTGCCGTCGCCGCCGCGGCCACCGCCACCGCTCCGGCCGTCGAGCCAGCCGCCGGCGCCGAGCTTGGGATCGTTCATGGCGCCGCCGTCCTCGCCCGGGGGCGAAACGGCGGGGCCGTCGCTGTCGAATACGTTGCCGTAGTCCGCGTCGAGCGGCGCGTCGTTGCCGGACGACGGATCGCCGGGTTCCTTAAAAGAAGAGTCGGCCGAGGCCAGCTCTTCGCGCGCGGCCCGCTCGTCGCCGTTCATTTCGTTTCGGTCGGCGGACTCGGGCCCTTCCGGCGCTTCGCCGATCTCCAGGAGCGGGTTCCGCTCGACCTCGCGCTCGACATATTCGTTGAGCTCGATATTGGAGAGCTGCAGCATCTTGATGGCCTGCTGCAGCTGCGGCGTCATCACCAGAGTCTGGCTCTGGCGAAGCTCCAATCGGGGGGCGAGGGCCATGACCGGGTGACCCCTAGAGGCTGAACTTCTCGCCGAGATAGACCCGCCGGACATCATCGTTGGCCACGATCTCGCGGGGCGTTCCCTCCATGAGAACGGTGCCGTCGTGGATGATGTAGGCGCGGTCTATGATATCCAGCGTCTCGCGGACATTATGGTCCGTAATCAGCACGCCGAGCCCCCGGTCCTTCAGATGCATGACGAGCTCGCGGATATCGTTGACGGCGATCGGATCGATGCCGGCGAACGGCTCGTCCAGGAGCATGAAGCTCGGATGGGTCGCAAGCGCCCGGGCGATCTCGACCCGGCGGCGCTCGCCGCCCGAGAGCGCGACCGAAGGCGTGCGCCTGAGATGGGTGATCGAGAACTCCGTAAGGAGATTGTCGAGCGTCGCCTCGCGGGTCTCGCGGTCGGGTTCGGCGACTTCGAGAACGGCGCGGATGTTCTGCTCGACGGTGAGGCCGCGGAAGATCGACGGCTCCTGCGGCAGGTAGCCAATGCCGAGCCGGGCGCGCTGATACATCGGGACGGTCGGTGATATCAACGCCATCCAGCATGATCCAGCCATAGTCCGGCGCGATAAGGCCGGTGACGATATAAAAGCACGTCGTTTTCCCCGCTCCGTTCGGCCCCAGAAGGCCGACTACTTCGCCGCGATTCAGCCTGAGGCTGATTCCGCGCAGAACCGGGCGTTTCTTGAAGTTTTTGCCAATCGTATTGACAAAAATGCCCGAATCTTCCGCCGCGTCGCGCGGCTCCCAGGCAGGCTCGGTCTTTTGTTGAACGTCAGCCGCCATGTCGGTCCATTAAACCCTTTGCCGATTAAAAATGTGTGTCGCGACGGGCCTCATTTCTGGCCGTCCTTTTGCTCGGTTTTCCCGCTATTTTGCTGGTCATTTTGAGGCGGCGCGAAGACGCCGCGGACCCGGCCCGTCTGGTCCGAGGAGGAGGCGCTGACCATGCGGCTCTTGCCGGTCTTGAGATCGAGCTCGAGCCGGCTGCCCTGGATCTTGGTTTGGCCGCGATTGAGCTCGACCGCGCCGCCAAGTGTCAGTAGATCGCGCCCGACGTCGTATATGCCCCAGCTTCCGGTGGCGCTTTCGGACGGCGAGGTGATTCTGACATTCCCTTCGGCGTCGATCCGCTGGATCTGGGTCGTGTCGGCATTCTGCGCTGCGCCCTCCTGCAGGCTGTAATAGACCTTCACACTGTCCGCCTTCATGGTGAGGTCGCCCTGGGTCGCGACGACATTGCCTTTGAAGTTCGCCAGCTTTTCGTTCTGGTGAACCTCCATGCTGTCGGCGTTGATGACGATCTTCTGCTTGGGGTCGTGGTTGAAGCCGAGGCCGGATTCGGCGGCGAGACTCGCGCCCCCCGAGAGGCAAGCAAGCGCTGCGGCCGCGACCGCCCATCGAAATCCGCTGTTCCATCGCATGACGTCGGTCCTTGCCCCAAACTTGATACGCATCGGCATGTTTAGCCCGCCGGCCGCCGGTTGACGGGGAAGCGGGCGCCCGGAATCAGATCCATCTTCACCGGACCGTGAAACACGACGGTGTCGGTGTCGAGATCGAAGTCGAACCCTTGGGCGGAAAAATTTCCGATCGGGCCCTGGCCCTCGACCGGCTGACTGCTTCGGGCCTTGCTCGCCTTCAAGTCGAGCTCGACGGCCTGGCCCTGAACTTCATAGCCGAGATCGGAAAACAGGGTCACCCGGCCGGTGAGCGACATGGTCATCTGCTTCGGTCGGTAGACGCCGGTCGCGGCCGCGACGGAGAGCCAGCGCGAATTCGGGAAGGTGATGTCGGCATCGATCGCGTCCAGGGTGATCTGGTTCGAAATCGACCGATTGCTGGATCGCCTCGTCGGCGGTGATGACGAAGGGCCGGTTGTGCGGGTCCGTGCCGGTGATCCGCGGCTTCTCCATCTTCAGGGTGCCGGCATAATCCGCCAGCTCGTGGAAGGCGAGGGTGAAGCCGCTTTCCTTGCGCTCGAATCGCGGCCAGGCGATCACCATGGCGATGATGACCGCCGAGAGGAGCGGAATGCCGAGCTTGAGATAGCCGATCAGGGTGGCATGGCGGGCATGGGCCCAGCGGTGCTGGCGCGCCGCGTACTCGGCCGCCCGCGCGGTCGACACGTCGCTCGACGTTACGGTTCCGAGCTTGTGGTCGTTCGTCATCGCTACACTGACTGCCTTGCCGGACTTCCGCTGCACAACACACTCCAGCGCGCCCCGAAGCCGGCCGCTTACGCAAAGTCTATGCCAAATATGGGAGCAGGGCCAAGAAGAGTCACGCTCTTTTGGCGCCGCGCTCGGCCGGGATAGGGCCGGTTAGGCGGCCTTCATGAGATCGCCATAGAGATGGCGCATGACCGGGCCGGCTTCCTCGACGACCGCCGCGATGTCGGCGTCGGTCAGCACGGCGGGCTCGATATACTGGGTCGGAGACTTTCCGTCCTCCGCCTTGCCCTTGAAGGTGTTGATCTTGACCTCGAACACCGCCGGGTCGAGACCCTCGAGCCCGGTGAAGAGCTGCAACAGCTGGACATGGTCGTCGCGCTGGGCCATCAGGCCTTCATATTTGACCGGCAGCACGCGCTCCTCGTTGGCGAGCTCGGCGATCTCGCCCATGCCCTGCGACCAGTCGGCGCAGAATTTCCGGATCTCTTCGGCCGAGGTGACGAATTTCCGCGCCTTGGCGGATTTCAGCACGTCGAACAGATTGCGGAAGATATAGATCACCTTGGCATTCGGCATGACCGAGAGCATCAGTTTGATAGTCCGGAAGTTATAGCCGGGGAAACTTGAAGCCCCAGATCGGCCGGCCGATCGACGCCATATAAGTCTCGAGCGCCTTGGGCAGCGGGTAATAGGTCGCGATCATCGCGGACAGCATGACCTCGGTCGGCGGCGAGATGGTCGGATGCCAGTTGCCGAAATCGCCCTTGAGCGCATTTTCGAGGGCGGCGTCGTTGGCGGGACCCGTTGTCTCGGCATTATGAATTTGGGCGGCAAACAGGTTGGTTAGGGCAGAAAGATAGCCGCCCACATTCTCGCCGAAAACGAAGCCGTTATCCGCCGTCGACAAAAGCCGCTGCAGAAAGGTCGTGCCGCAGCGGGTCGTGGGCGACGTCACGATCAGCGGCGCGACGGACATGTATTCGGTCGGAATCTGGACGGTCGGCATGCCGGGTCTCCCTCGGCGGAAAGCCTAGATATCCAGGGTAAACACGGCTTTAAGAAATCCGCAGCGGGCACGCGGTCTCAGTGCTCGAAGATGTCCTGCCCGGCCCAGCCCGAAAGGTCGAGCTCGACCCGCGTCGCGAGGAAGCCGAAGCAGCGGGCGGCGAGATCGGTGCGGCCCTCGCGCTCGAGCATCACGTCGAGCTGGCGCTTCACGCCATGGAGATG
The DNA here is from genome assembly GCA_963732795.1 of uncultured Alphaproteobacteria bacterium. Classification (GTDB taxonomy): domain Bacteria; phylum Pseudomonadota; class Alphaproteobacteria; order CAVTAV01; family CAVTAV01; genus CAVTAV01. Next base: position 611,013 of record CAVTAV010000006.1, read on the forward strand.
GAGCACGTCGGCCGCGGCATAGGCGAGCTGGGCCTCCGAAAGCTCGGGCGCGCCCCAGTCGGAGCTCTGCTGCTGCTTGGAGAGATCGATACTGAGGAGCTCCTTGACGAGATCCTTGAGCCCGTGCCGGTCGGTATAGGTGCGCACCAGTTTGGAGGCGATCTTGGTGCAATAGACCGGCGCGACGTCGACGCCGAGATAGCGCTTGAGCATCGCCATGTCGAACCGGGCGAAATGGAAGAGCTTCAAGACCTTCGGATTCGACATCAGCGCCTTCAGGTTCGGCGCGTCGTATTCGCCCTGGGCGAGCTGCACCAGATGGCTGTTCCCGTCGCCCGCCGAAAGCTGCACCACGCAAAGCCGGTCGCGCACCGGATCGAGCCCCATCGTCTCGGTATCCACTGCAACGCTCGCCCCGAAATCGAGGCCCGCAGGCAGGTCGCCTTCATGGAGGGTGATGGTCATTTCATCCTTCCGGACGGAGCCTGCGACGGCCGATGCCTTGGTGCCCAGGAGACCATTTCCCGGAACACTCTTTTAACCTTTTGAAAATACACTGTTTTTCGCCTTGAGGGAATCCACTTTTTGGTGGAAAATTGGTGGAAATTGGGGCGATGACATGGCTTCAATCAAGTTCGAAATTCCGTACGTTGAGGAGCACTGGAAGACAGGCAAACGCGGTGTCGGATACCGCTACCGCCGCGTCGTCCCGCTCGACGTTCGGGAGAAGATAGGTCGAAAAAACTGGGTTGTCACGTTCAAGCCCAACACGGCCCCGCTGGCGATCGAGCGAGAAGCGCGCCAGCTAGCAGCACGTCACGACCGGTTGATAGAGCGCGCGCGCAACGGCGATGTCGTGGATGCGGACGCGATCGAGAAGGCGGAAGCGACGGCGAAAGAATGGCTTGCCGGAGACAAGGCGCGAATGCACGAGATGATGTTCTGGCTTGCCGACCAGACGGCCACGGGCGGCGAACTGCCCGCGACCGTTGCCGCGATGGTCAATGCCATAGAGAACGGAGGGCGATACGTCCCGGTCGCCATGAAGCTGTCAGCTGCCTACGACCGAGACAAGAAGCTCTACGGCGGTTCTCGCTATGAGAAGAGCGTGACATACGCCGTTGAGTCCTTCATCGCTGCGATTGGCGACAAGGACGTTACCGCCATTACCCGGCAGGACGTCATAGATTGGATTGGCGGGCTGCGATCGGACGGCAATGCGCCGGCAACCATACGACGCCGTGTCGGGGCGCTGCGCGCCGTCGTCAACCGCGTATTCCTGGATCTCGACGTCTCGCAACGGAATCCATTCGAGAAGCACAAGATCGCTGGCAGTGAGGGCGGAGCCGATGACCGCCTGCCCTTCAATAAAAAGATGCTCAAGCGGATCGACGATTACCTAGAGAGCGGCCGGCCGCGACACGACACCGTGAATCTTGTCCGGCTCTTGAGGTGCACCGGCGCGGGCCCTGCGGAGATCGGCGGCCTGACTCTCGACGACGTCTCCTTGGATACCGACATTCCTTACGTATGGATACGCGGCAACAAATTGCGCGGACTCAAGACGAAGGTGAGAGAGCGTCGAATCCCGCTCGTGGGCGACGCGCTGCAAGCTGCGAAAGACGCGTACCAGCGGGCGCGGGTGAAAACAAAGGGGAAGAGCGCGGAGGACATCCCTCTATTCAAATCCTTTGGCGCTGGCGATCGTGGAGCGGACTTCATTTCCGCCAAGATCAACTCGGCGATCCGTGCGGCGAGCGTTCCGAAGAGCCCACGTCTGACGGCCTACTCCTTCCGCCACACTGTAAAGGAAGCGCTCCGCAGTGCCGAGATAGTCGATCACGTCCAAAGACGTCTACTCGGTCACGCGGGTCAGGGCGTGGCGGACAGGTATGGCAGCCCAGCGGCACGCCTCAGCGAAGCTCAGGAGGCGCTACAAGCTGCAATGCAACACTTGGGCGACGTGGACGACACTATATACAGCAAGCGGGAGAAGGTCTGAGGGCGGGACCACGACATCGCCGACGTCGTCGTCATGACGACCATGATCGTCGGCAACGACACGATGACTCGTCGCGTCGGTATAATGACCGTCATCATCATCGACGTCGTCACTTATGCCGACGATGGTGCCGATGATCAACTGCCGCGATTCACTGTTTCTTCGATGTGCGTTAGCCGCTCTACGATCCAGTCGAAGGACGGAACGTCGCCAAAGATCATGTCGGTCATGGCTCTGTAATCCCGTTCCAGAGCCACTCGTAATTCGGGCTGTGGAACCACCCGCAGCGTACCGGGTACGGCCTCCTCAAATTTCTTCCATGCCTGAGGGAAGGCCACCAGGTTATGAGCCCTCACAAGGCCCAGTATGTCTAGGTCCGCCAGCGCTTGCGCTCCTATCTCCGTTTCAGAGATGACAGCGACATCATAATAGTGGCGGGAGAGGCGGTTCTCGTCGGCGGGCAGTTTTCCAGCGTCCCTGAACCCGCAGTGTTGGCCGTGAAGTATCAGGGCCTTCTCCCAGAATGTTCGCTTTGGGCTGATGGTCCTGACCCCTCCCACGTCGAAGTTGTGGTTCGGAATGTCGGCTGATATGTACGCTTGGACTTCGCAATCAGTCGACGGCTCTGTCGCCGATCGAGGGCCGCATTCGATCTTCACACGGGGCGCGACGTACCCGGGACGCCCGGATGTTATGACCGACGGGTACTCCACCAATACGGTCATACTGTCGTCCTTCCGGAAGGTGCATCCGTTCGTAATGTTCGCCACAGCTTGGGCTACAGTGGGCGAGAGTTGACCATGTACGTATTCCGCACACGCTGCTTTTAGTTCGTCGTAGAGTTTGTCCCTGGCCTTTCTCGACATATCCGCCAGAGGGTCGCGGGCTCCAGTGAAGCCGAGGCCCGTGGGAGATACCACGATGTCGATGTCTTCGGAAAAGCGGTGTATCAGGCTAAACCCCTTCGAGAGGGACGTTCCGCCCTTGAACGATAGTTCGGGGTGATCAGCCGGCAGATCTTGGTACAGGGCGCACAGGACCAAGCACACCCAGTAATCCTTCTCTACGAAGGCCGGCGGCACACCTAAGCGCTGGGCCGTGGCGAGAAAGACGTTCAAGCGCTCTCCCTCAGGAAGTCGCATGAACCAATCGAAGGACGGGTTCACGCCGCCAAGCGCTGCGCAACCGGCCTCAATGACACGGGAATCCCACTCATATTATCGGCGAGGGCCTTCACCGTCGCGTCGGGAAGAGCCCGCCGGAGGTCGTCCATAGTGTCCAGGTCGTTCACGTTCGGCTTGAGCCAATAAAGAGCCTGCACGGCCGGCCCGATGGGGTCGTTCGCCCATCGCGTGATGGTATCCTGTGCGTGGCGCAGGCGAATCGTCCACCCGTCCACCTTGATATCACGCGCGCGGCCGTCAGTTACGTAGTCGTTGGCTGCGGGAACGGCATTCGTGAGACCGAGCCGGTTGGCGGCCGCGATCCCAGAAGGCATGATCTTGATACCGTCGCGCCGCCGGACGGCATCCACGATAGCGTCGGGATCGGGCTGGGGCCGGACGGCCCAAAACCGTACTCATACGCGGGACGTCATAGAGTCCCCATCCGAGCCGGCGCAGCCTGCCGTCCTTGGCCAGCCTGGAAAGGGCTTGGTCAACAGCCTGTCGGCTACCGATATCAAGGAAGTCTGTTGCCGTAAAAACCATGCCCACCTTGCGGCGCGCACGGCGCATGATCCGATCCGCTAAGGGTGTCATGTCTCCTGTCTCCTTTGTCAGAAAATATATACGATATTTCTGACAGAAGTAAAGCCTGAAACTCCTTTTCAACAGGTTAATCATTGGGTGACGAAAGGCTGAGAACATTAACGCATACGCAACCTTTAGGATTTACCCTGTTTGAAGGTGTTGCCACACTGTAGATAGGGACGGGAAGCATGCAGCAGCGCGAAATACCTATCGGACTCCCTCGTCCTATCAAGCCAAAACGTCCGCAAGAACCTTGACGCCGGCCAGGAAGATTCTGGAGTGGAGGAACTCGCAGCCAGCATCCGTAAGCACGGACTGCTTTCTCCGCTGACGGTGAGACCTGCCGACGGCGGCAAGTTCGAGGTAATAACGGGGCAACGCCGCTTGCTCGCCTGTCGAGACGTCGGCTTGGAGACGGTCCCCTGCGTCGTGCGGGATGATCTCGGTGACTCCGAGGCGCAAGCCGTGTCGCTCGTCGAGAACATTCACCGCGCGGACATGCACCCATTGGACAAGGCGCAGGCGATCCAGAGCCTGTTTCGGTTTCACGGCTCAAAGCAACGCGTCGCGGACGAGACCGGGTGGGCCGTGGCAACGATCGACCGCTATCTCCGCCTGCTACAGCTGCCCGAAGAGATGCAGGACCGCCTAAGCACTTCCGGCGGCTCAGTCCATGTCGGGGCGATGTCGCGGCTAGCCTCGAACTTCGACGGCCAGGACGCGATAGACGTTTACGACAAAATCTCGGGCTTCACGGCCAAGGTTCAAGAGGAAATCCTCAAGCGCAGTGGTGGCGACGTGGACGAGGTGGACGATCTCGTCGCTCAGGCGCAGGAGGGAGTGTTCGATATCCGCAGGTGCGGGGGCGCCTACAACTGCGACCTTATTCGGGAAATCCTGGAAGGCGACCTGTCTGAATCCGACTTCGCCTCGATGGTCTCGGAGACTGCCCGCAAACTCGGCGTGTCTGTTCCCGACGACGCCTCCCGTTCCTTCTGGAAGTCGATCGCCTCGGACTAGGAGCGGTTGACCGTGGCTAGAAAATACGAACTCCCGTCTTTCCTGTCAGACGTCGTATCGCAGGAGTCATACGAGAGGTGGATACGTCACAAGGCGAGAGCCCACGTCAAACGTGACCGCAAACGCGGCAACTCGTCCGCGACAAACGAGGAATACAACGTCGCCATTCACCGCGCCGTCATCGAATCGAACGGCTTCGATGCTTACACCGGGGAACGGCTCGCCTGGCATCTCGTCAGCACCTACGACAACAACGAGTCCAAATCCAACGGGAGAGAGTACAAGGCGACTCTCGCACTTCTGCCGACGGTCGATCATAAGGGGGACGGAACTGGGCCTGCCGACTTCGCCATATGCGCCTGGCGGACGAACGACGCAAAGAGCGATTTGCCGCTTCCTGAATTCGTCGAACTCTGCCGGAAAGTGATTTATTACAGCGAGGGGATACGACCGTGAGTAACGCACTGATCACACGCCGGCTGTTTGTAGTCCTTCTCGGCAACAACGAGCACGGCAAGACGACCATCACGACTTCTCTCATCAACAATGGTCTTGGGGGTCCACCAACTGGCCGGCAAGGCAAATACCGCAAAGGTACGTACTCGCTCTTCAGCCCTTGGGGACGCCCCGTCGAGGCGTGCATCTTCGTTCGGTCATTTCAGGAGCGGGAGGAAAAACATCACGAACGGCCCCGCGACGCGCTTGACGCCATATGCTCCAAATGGCGAGAGCTAGACCTTGTCGTTTTCCCACTGCACCCCACGCCCGAGGGCCAGCAAGCTGCACTTGGCGACGCGCGAGACATGATTGAAGCCGGCCAAGAGGCAGGCTTCGACGTCGTGTGCGCCTCGATCATCCACTTAGACAGGGACTGGAAAAGCGGCCGACACATTTGGTCCCTTGCGTGGGACGAGAGATGGACCCTTTTCAATCCAGAAGCCGAACGGTGGGAGCAACAAGTCACGCGGTTAGGGACGATGCTGTGGACGCGGATATGTCAGACGATGCATGCGCGCTAGAGCACGATGACCAATGCTCCGAGAGGAAGGGAAACATTGACCAGCAGTTCCAAGCAGGGTGTTGTCGCAGCGTTGAAGATCTATCTCGAAGACCCGACGGTCGAATTCGACAAACTGGCGAGGGTGGCAGCGAGTTAAAGCCCATCATGGGAAAGTGACGATGGGACAGCGTGTCGTATGGCCCCTCGACTGAGCGGAAAATTTAAGAACGCCATTGCGATCACGTTTACTCGGTATCTGAGACCCGGAGAAACGAAGAGCGAGTTAGAGGATAGCTTGTTGGCTGCACTCAGAAAGGCGGGCTACGAATGGTGCGTTGTGGAGGACGTATCCGCAATCATGAGAGCCACTGACAACCTGAACAAGATATCGCGGGGCCTCGAACAATAACTGCCCCGTCCAACCGGGATGCTGAAGTCCGCCCGGACGGGGCAGGACCGCGCCTAGCTTTCGAGGGGAGGACGGAGAGATCCAGCCAGTCGCGAAGCTCAGAAGTCCTCAGAGACGATTACCGCCGCGTGTGATGTTTGGCCAATCGGTCTGGACCGTCGCACCGACGGGCAAGCCTTGAAGAGCAACATCGTCTACCGCACTGTCCGCAGATGCGATCTGGACGGTCGTCCAATCGGTGAAATCACCGGAGCCGGCTAGCGACTTGGCGGCGGACTGGGCTCCGGCCGCGTCGGCGGCGGTGACGAGACAAGAAGTTCGAGCCACCGATCGGAGCGAAGGTACTCGGCAGCGGGAAACAAAGCACATAGGTGGACATGGCGAGTTACTCCTTACTGATGTTCGGTTTGGATCTTCTTGCGCCGGCGATTGGCCGGTGTTCTAGGAAGCGTCCCGCGACAATCGGGACACGTCTTGATCACGTGATTCCTGTCGAGTCGAAGTTCCACGACGCTCGAACGTGTATGGATGACCACACGTAAGGCACAGCGCCCGCCAAGTCGAAGTGACGGCCACGCATTCGAAGGTCTGACGACCGTGAACAAGGGGCTCGATATGACCGACGGCGGACATCAGGTAGGCCGCCTCTTTCGTCGTCAGCGAATAGCTTCGCCCGAACTTCGGCAAGATCGCGCTCGCCAAGTCCAGTCTTGATGCTTGTTCCGATCTTACCACTTGCTCGAAACCTTGGACGGTTTCGGTCGTCCATGACTGCCTCGTGAGCAGGCTAGCTGGATGAGAGCCTGAGCCTCACGGCACCTGCTCGCCCATGAGGGCATCGGCCAGAGTCTGCGAAGAGAATGCACGCTTGATCTGGACGGGCTTTGGTCGTTGACGCTGACAAGCGCGGCGCCAAGCTCGACGTCACGAGTCAACCGAGCCTTAGCTGCAAGGTTCTGTAACGCGGCAGGCTCCAAGCTCTCGAAACCTCGCGAAAGATGTCCGGCACGTCTGCCGGTGAAAGGCGAGGCGGTCAACATGGCGATCGGGCTGACGATAAAGGTCCGCGTGAGCCTGGATGACGTTCGCACGCTCACGAATGTCCTTTAGCGTGGTGTAGAAAGTGGGACTGTGAAGCTTGGTGTGAGCCTGGCGCGCTTGCGCGATCTCATCGTTTGCGATCTTCGCGCGCTGCATCTCCGGAAGGGATGTCAGCGTCGAATTGATCTTCTCGCGAGTCTTCTTCGCGCTCGCCTCGAATTCGTCGTGACGTTTTTGCGTGATTCGTCGAAGTTCGACGGAATCCTGTGCGTGATGTCACGGACTGACCTCACGCAAACTTCGCAAGATGCAGTCGGACGTAATGTGTCGTGCTCGGCCATGACCTCGGGCCCCTTCTACTACCTGGCAAATCGCGTCCAACGCTGGATTTGCTATGAGATTCACCTAATTGGCGTTCGACGGTCGAGAGATTTTTCAGTCTGCCCACGTCCGCTTCGGTCATCGCGACCTAGATTTGCATCGCGCCAACCCAGCGGGATTTCGGTACTGGGGAATTCGGATCGAGGTCGACCGCATAACGCCAACGGCACCCGACTCCTCGATTCCAATCGACCGGCTTGCGCCAACATACTATTATGTTCCTGTTTTGTTCTAGTGTCAATACGTGATGCGCAGATAGACGTAAATTATTCCGCCTTGACCCTCTACTCTTGCGCGCCGGCTTCGAGTCTTCGGCCGACTTCACATTGGCAGTGGAGACTTGGCCAATTCGCGGATTGGGGTGCTCCCGCTCGTACTCCTGGCGCAGCCGCTTCTGCTCCTCGTGCATCTTGATCGACATGGCCACCCAAGCATCCTCGCCGTCGCGTGTCCGTGGAAACGGCACAGGCAGCACTGCAAACGGCTGGCCGGGTTTCGGGTTCGCCGGGATGGTGAACATATCGCCGGGTTTCTTCGGCGGCTGGGTCCGCTTTTCTCAGAAAATCATCAACGTTGATCTCGTCCATCACAAAATCTCCCGCAACTTCACCTGATTGACAGTGCCGTCCGCGATTCAAGGGGACTTCAGGTTCATACTCCAACTGCGGCGGCTCTTCGTCTGGGCACCTCTTCGTACTCGCCATCTATCGCACCATCACGTTCGGCTCTGATTAGCTGAGACCTTGCGCAAGCAGGCTTCGCCATCGCCTCGCGATCGGCAAGGGGGAGTGAACGAAAGTCTTCAACACTAAGAACAACGCCTTGCGTGTCCTCGTTGGAGTGCGTGACCTTGCAAGTCGCCCTTGATCGCCCTCCCAGGCGTCCAAGTGCGTCGGCATGCGGGCTTCTAATAAGTCGCTCCAAGCAATCTGTCCGCAATAGCGCCGGACGACGACCGGCTGGCCGTTCTCATCACGCATGAGCTTTCCGGCCTGGAAGAGCTTTTCCGGCAGGCCCTCGACTGCGCGCCGCACGACCTCGGCTTGAAGTCGTTCGTTGAACTCCGCCATCGCCTCTTCGACCTCGGCCCTCTTTACAGGGTCGTTTCGTTCGGCCGTGATGAAGGTGGAATACGCCCCCGTCTTAGGCGAAGCATGAGGCGATGCGGCGCGGGCACTCGCGCGCTTGAGGCCCGTCTGTCGGATTCCTTGGAGGTAGGCTTCCCAACGTTCGGGCGTAAGGGCCTGCTCGACGACCACGCCGCCTAGCCTCTGTAAACTCTCGTGGTTTCCTGTCCATCGCTTGAATCCATGTTCCTCTTTTGTTCTATAATACACCCCCAGTGCGGACCCAAGCAATCCGTAGAGTAAGTCTATGGTCCGCCGGAATTTGCCGACCAAATTTTTTGGGGTCGATTTCGGCGAAGGCCCCCAAACTTTCGGACAACTGCGCACTGTGTCACGAGGACGGATGTGGGACAGAATTCAGAATTGGGAGGCCCGACCACCGGTTGTCTTTTTCAAGGGTAACCGGGAGTCCCAAAACGCTAGGGTTAACGGCTGTAAATCAAGCTATAAACCGCAGAAAACCTACGGTTATCGCGTCAAATTAGCTTGACTCAATCCGACCGAATCAGGCAAACAATGGTTGTATTCAGTGACAACTCACTTTGCGAAACGACCGTTTGCCAAGATAGAGTCCAGAGGTCAAAGTGGAGTATCGGCCGATGACAAAGTTCGTTTCATATTTACGAGTCTCAACTGCCGGCCAGGGTCAAAGCGGGGACTCGGTTTGGAAGCCCAGCGCAACGCCGTGTCGGCTCTCATCGCTGACGGACAGTTGCTTCGTGAGTACGTGGAGATCTGAGATTCCGGCAAGCTCGACAGCCGGCCACAGTTGAAATCCGCGTTGCGCCATGCCAAGGCCGCTGGTGCTGTCTTGGTTTGTGCTCAACTTCGATCGCCTCGGCCGGCGGGCTTCTCACGTGCTTACGATACTTGATCGGTCTGGGGTTGATGTTCGCTTTGCTGACAGTCCTAGCGCCGGCTCGCTCGAACTCGGACTCCGCGCCATCATTGCTCGAGGAGGAGGGAACTCAAGATCAGCGAACGCACCAAAGCCGCGCTCGCCGCTGCCAAGGGGCGTGGCGTCCGTCTGGGCAGCCCGCAAGGCGCGGACGCACTACGAGCATACGAAGCTGAGAATGGTCATGGAGCCGCTACAGCGGGCCGTGTGCGTGCCGCTGACGACTGGGCCGAAGGCCTGCGGTTTGCCGTCGAGCGAGCAATGGCCGCTGGCTGTACGACGACTCAAGCAATCGCGGACGCTCTCAACGCCGAAGGATTTCCGAGCCGGCGCGGCGGCGTCTGGGGACGGGGCCAAGATCGCGCGGCTCCTGGCAAGGCTCGACATCGTTCCAGGCAACGACGTGGTACTGGCCAAGCACGCGGCTTGAACTTCCGAACCCTGATTCAGGCGCGTTCGGGCGAAGCGTGTTGATTCGTCGTCGCGAGGCCAATTCCAACACTTCGAAGAGATGGGACTCTCACCGTCCGGCACCCGACCCTCGCAGAGGGTGACGGGACGTAGGGGGTATGGGGGAAACGTGCGTCACCCTACGTCACCCATATTTCACCCTCGCGTCACCCTCACGTCACCCCCCCACGTCACCCGCGCGTCACCCCTCACGTCACCCCAAATCATGCCGTATCGGACCTCGGCCCCATCTCGTAACTGGCCGGCCGCCGCTTCTTTCCGCCTGAATTCGGTACCCAGTGAATCTCTCCGTCCCGCTCCAGCGCCTTGAGATGATCGACTACCTGCTTCGCCGTGAGGTCCAGTCCCTTTTCCTGTTTGATGATCTTCGCGATGTCGGCCGGCTTGTGACCATGTCCATGCGTCTGGACTACGGCGACGTCGTTCGCACGAAGCCCCCGCACGGTCTCCCTCACGGAGTTCTGTTCTATGCGCCGCTTCTGCTCCTGCTCGATAGAGTTTGCGTTCTTGAACACACCATCGAAGAAGAACAGGTCGGTTTCGCCGGTTAGGCCGTAGTTGCTCTTGCTGACACGGAGCGTCGGCTCGCCTCGTCCGTCGTCGCCCTTGCGCTTCATCGTGAGGACGTTTCGGAACGAGGCCTTGGCCGATGTCGCGCCGGCATAGAACGAGCCGTCCGCCATGCTGGCCTTCGACGGGTGGCGCGTCGTAAGGCTCGTGACTGCGTACTTCGCGGACAGGTGGCCTAGCACCTGTTTCGCGAAGGCGTTCACGGCGGCCTTCCGGTTCTCGTCCATGACCGCGATGTCCGAGATGGTGTCGAGCCCTAAGAAGCATGGGCCCATGGCCTCCAGTTCCTGGCACAGCGGCTTCATGAAAGGGCCGGGCTTCCATACCCCGCCGTCTTCCACGATCGCAATCGTGCTGTCTTGGCCTGGCCTGCACCACACCCTAAGCGGCAGGTCCTCAAGCCGAACATCAAGACTGTCGCAGACCGCCGCCAGGCGGGCTTTGGTCTCTCCATAATCGTCTTCACACAGGACCAAGAGCACCGGCATTTGAATGGTACCGTGGCCCAAGAGCGGCTTGCCTGCCGCGACCGCGACGGCAATCATGATCAGAAGCAGCGTCTTGCCAATGCCGCCGTCACCGTCGAGCACGTTCGCGTGGTCCTTAAGCAGGAAGTCCGCCCATAGTTGGACCGCGCGGGGGAAGTCACCCGCAGCGATGTCGGCCGCGTTGAGCGGCTTGTCCGGTGTCTCCCCGTCGTCCTTGGTCCTGGCTCCTGGCGGTCCGTAGGCTCCTCCGAACATGTCGTTTGGTGAACGCCAGAAGGTAGGGCCTTGGTAGCCCCCGAGCTTCGCGAGAAATACGAGAGAACCGAAAGTCGCCCCGCCGGCCCTGTCCGCTTTAAGGGAATGCCAGTTCCGCTCGCAATCATCCGCGCCGTCATAGTTGGGTGGCTCGTCGCCGTCGGCTGTGAACTTTCCGCTGCTCCATTCGGTGAACGTCGCGAGACCGTCGAATTCGTCGTCTTCGGAGCCGTCATCAGTGACCACAACGGCGTTCTTGAGAGCGCCACCAACTGCGATCCACTTACTGCGGTCGCACTCGGGGTAAGGTTCGGAGTATGTTCTCGACCATCACAGCGGTGACAGCTTCACCCTTCGCATTGGAAACAAACTCCGGCTGGCGCCCCACACCCGACTCTGATATCGAGATATCGGGTGTACCCGAGTTCGGCAAGAGACTCCGCCATCTTCGCAGCGCATTCACGAATGAGGTCCGGGGAAACTTCCGGCAGATCGGACAAGGGCGTCTCTAGAGGAGAGGCCAACGGCCACCCATAAGGTTGATTGGTGTCTGGGTGAATCGAGAAGGCTGCAACCTGCTGGCCGTCTCCCAGGACTGCTCACCAGCCTTGCGGGGGTGTCTTCTTCCTGAGCATTAAGAACCCGTCCTGAAACCGTCACCTTGCCGATTGCTGCGGGATTGTGGAACAAGATTGCCTTGCCCTTACGCCCGTATCGGTGACAAAGCGAGCCGCCCATGACGTCCTCAATTACGGCTCCGATCTTCTCGGCGTCGTCCTGGCTGATGATGTCGATATCGGCAACACATAGGCGGCCGGTACGCAACCCCGTTCCGGTATGGTCCCTGTAACTGCCCTCTATCTCTGACAACTTGGCGTCGGTCAGATCGGCACTTCGCCATCCGATCCACTTCGGGGACTTGCCAATGATCGGGATAGGTTCATAGCCAAGCTTGAGAAGATGGCGACGGTCCTCGGACGATGTGCCGGGGATAGGTTTGAACATGTGAAGCGAGCCGGTCGTGGACATTACTGCGCACTCCCGGTGAACGTAGCACGTTGGAACCAATCCAAAAGGTCACGTTCGGAGTAATAAACGCGCCCGCGTTTACCTGTGCCACGTCTGTGAAACCGTGGTCCGGTGCGGCCATGGCTTGCGCAGGCATAAGCCGCGAGACTCTGGGCCTTTATGCCGAACATCGCGGCGGCTTCCTGCCGAGTGTAGAATGTCTCTGTGCGGAGGACGATCATGGTGGACTCTCCAAATAAGGAGCCGACCAAACAACAAAAAGCCGACGGAGCATCCGGTTTCAAAATGGAGTCTGCGTGGCATCCTACTGAGCGACTTGGAGAAACTGAGGTCATCGTGCGCCGGATCACCGGGCTTGAATATAAATGACAGAATCGCATTCTCTCAACTTTCGGTCAATTTTACACCGGCACAGGGGGTCATGCAATCCCAACTTCATATCTCGCATTTGAGGCGCAGAGTCCGCGAAAAGTCGCGCCCAAAACCTGACGTTTAAACGCGCGTAACGAGATGATTAACTTCGTTCGTCTACAATTCTGAGGTTGTCCCTAGAACCTGAAGGGGCTGCCAATGCCTTTGGCCTTTTTCTATTCCTAGTTATCGCCGTCATCGTTGTAGCTCTCGTGTTCGTCGGGAGCGTGTTCAACGACATGTTCGCGTCGTCGCCACCGTTCGGTGTTTTCTCGGTCGGCGGAATTTTGGGCTTGGTCCTGGGCTATTACATCAGGGACCGCGCGAAGCTCGAATTCGGACGACCGATGGTCGCCACCCGAAGACGAGAACGAAATGGGAACAGCGAATTCATCGCGAGAGTGGGGATCAGACCCGACGGCCCATGAACTGTTCGTCTTCAAGGGCAGAAGCACTCGTTAGGACCATTGTGGCATTGGCCGCTCTGTTGGTTGCAGACCGCTGCCGTAAATTCAGCGACAGGAAGTGAAACCAGCAAGACACTTCAGCGATCACAAATTTCACTCATCCGAAAATATCGTCACAGGGATTCGCAGCTTGTATTACGAATGGGACGCTGAGCCCGGTATACCCGGTGAAACACTGATGATTGGCTGTGTCCGGAAGTTGGACGAGAAGGCCCAACTCTATATTCAGTATGCCGATGCGAGCCTCTTTTTCGTTCAAGCTCTCTCGATACCGCTCCAGGTTCATTACGCGTTCTTCGGTGGCAACAACCTTGGAGGTGACCCGGTCAGGTCCGTAGAGCCATTCCGGGTGATTGATTCCCACACGATAAGCGCCATGGCACCTCTTGAGTTCTTGGACTGGTTCGAGAACCTCGACGCCCAAACCTTTTGGCTGGAAATAGAGACGCATGGCGGTCCGTCACGGCGCGAATTCCACATTGCGGGCTCTGGCGCAGTGCTGCGAGAGTTGTTCAGTCGCTGCGGCGTGGAAATCGAAACCCTTCAAGCTAGCCATTGGCCGAAACGGCCTCTAAGCATTCACCGGACATATTTTTGGTGGAAAATTGGTGGAAATACGAAAATTTCCACCTCATAACACATTGATTTTATTGATATATCTGTGGTGATGGTGCCCAGGAGAAGACTCGAACTTCCACGTCCTTGCGGACACTAGCACCTGAAGCTAGCGCGTCTACCAATTCCGCCACCTGGGCCGGGGCTCCCGCGAAAATCGGGTTTGTCGTTAACGCCCGTCTGATAGAAAGTCAACAACGACCCGCTTGGACCCCCGCCCGCCACCGGAATGCTCATGGACCGACCGGATTCGATCGTCTTCGATCTCGACGGCACGCTCTGGGACACCTGCCCGGTTTGCGCCGTCGCGTGGAACGATGTGCTCGAACGCCACGGCATCGACTTCCGCGAGATCACGGCGCGGGATGTCGAGTCCGTCGCCGGCAAGCCCCATGAAGCCTGTATCCGCGAGGTGTTCGCCGGCCTGTCCGAACCCGACATCCAGCTCCTGATCGAGGAGACCGCGAAGGAGGACATCCGCTACATCCGCGAGCATGGCGGCCGGCTTTATGACGGCGTCGCCGAGGGCCTCGCGCGGCTCGCCGAAAATTTCCCGCTCTACATCGTCAGCAATTGCCAGGCCGGTTATATCGAGCTCTTCCTCGAGACGATGGGGCTCGAAGCCAAGTTCCGCGACACCGAATGCTGGGGCAATACCGGCCGGCCCAAGGACGAAAATCTCCGCGCCCTCATTGCCCGCAACGGCCTCGACCGGCCGGTCTTCGTCGGCGATGCTGAGGGCGACCGCCAAGCGGCCGCGGCCTGCGGCATTCCGTTTGTTCATGCCGGCTACGGCTATTTCGATCTCGTGGGCGACCATCCGCGTTTCGACGGATTCGACGCCCTCGTCCGGCATTTCCTCGAAACCGCTTAGCGAGCGCGATGCAACGCTTTTCCATGGCCAAAGTGAAGGTTATGATGCGCGCCATCGCACGGCCGAGTGATCGCGCGGCCGGATTCGGAAGGATTGGCACATGATCTCACAACCCCTCGTCACGGTGTTCGGGGGCTCGGGCTTCATCGGGCGGCATCTGGTGCGGCGGCTTTGCATCAAGGGCTGGCGGGTGCGCGTCGCGGTCAGGCGGCCCAACGAGGCGCTGTTCCTGAAGCCCATGGGCGATGTGGGCCAGGTTCAGATCGTCCAGGCCAATATTCGGGATGACGGCTCCGTCCGCGCGGCGGTGTCGGGGGCCGACTTCGTGGTCAATCTGGTCGGCATCCTGTTCGAATCCGGCAAGCAGAAATTCTCCGCCGTCCAGGCCGAAGGGCCGGGCCGGGTGGGTGCGGCGGCCGCCGCGGCGGGCGTGAAGCGCATGGTCTATGTCTCGGCGATCGGCGCGGATGCCGACTCCGCGTCCGATTATGCGAAGAGCAAGGCGGCGGGGGAGAGTGCGGTCAAATCCGCCTATCCCAAGGCGACGATTTTCCGTCCGAGCATCGTGTTCGGGCCGGAAGACGATTTCTTCAACCGCTTTGCCAGCATGGCCCGGATGATGCCGATGCTGCCGCTGATCGGCGGCGGCCACACGAAATTTCAGCCGGTCTATGTCGCCGACGTCACGGATGCCATCGTGTCGGCGCTCATCGATCCCGCGAGTGCCGGTCAGACCTACGAGCTCGGGGGGCCGACGCGTCTACACCTTCCGGGATTTGATGGAGATCGTGCTCCATGAGACCGACCGACGCCGGCCGCTGGTCCCGGTCCCCGCCGGTTTCGCCAAGTTTCAGGCCTGGTTCCTGCAGCTCTTGCCGAACCCGATCCTCACCGTCGATCAGGTGAAGCTCCTCGCCTATGACAATGTTGTCTCGGAAGGGGCCAGGACCTTCAAGGATCCTCGGCATCACGCCGACCACGGTCGAGGCGATCGTGCCGTCCTATCTCTGGCGCTTTCGATCCAAGGGCCAGTTCGAGGGAAAGACCGCCTAACCCTTCACGTCAGGGCGCGACCGGCGTCGTCGGCTCGCGCTGAGGCAGGGTGTATTCCGCCCGGAGCCTGGTTTCCTTCTTGGGGTCGACCCACCAGAGGTCGCGCACGACCCAGGTCAGGTGGTCGAAATAGGTCGGTTCGGTGCGGGGCATGCCGAAACGGTTCCAATAGGCGACGTCGTATTTCGGCGAATACCATTCCGGCACGACGTAATAGTTCCACATGATGACCCGGTCCAAGGCGCGGGCGGCGGTGGTCATCTCCTTGCGGGACGTCGCCTCGACGATCCGCTCGATCAGCGCGTCGACGACCGGATTGTGAATTCCGGCAAGATTGGCTCCGGCGGGCTGATCGGCGGCGGCGGAGCCGAACAGGGCGCGCAGATCCGCGCCGGGCGTCAAATCGGTCACGAAACGCGCCGAGATCACGTCATAATCGTAGGATCGAACCCGGTTGTCATAATCGTTGACGGCGGCGAGATCGGTAGAGGCGGTGATGCCGAGGCTCTTCAGCGCCTTGAGATAGGGCTTGAGGATGGTCTTCATCAGGGGATCGTCGATCAGGAACGTGATCTCGAAGGGCTTGCCGTCGGGCCCCTTGAGCTTGCCGTTCTCCAGGCTATAGCCGGCCTCCTTCAGAAGCGCCGCGGCAGTTTCGAGATTCTTGGTGTTATCGCCCTTCGAGGGGCTTTCGGGCGCCTTGAACGCGGGACCGAAAACCTCGGGCGGCAATTGGGAACGGTAAGGATCCAGGAGCGCCCGCTCGTCCTCTGACGGTTTGCCTTCAACCGCCAGCGGCGAGTTTGCGAACACGCTCTCGCTTCGCTTGTAATGGCTATAGAGCTGGGTGCGGTTCAGCCGTTCGAAATCGAAGGCATAGGTCAGCGCCTTGCGGACGCGGATATCCTTGAACTTGTCGCGCCGGGTGTTGAGGAACAGGCCCTGGAGCCCCGCCGGCATATGGTCGCGCACCGTGTCGCGCTTGACCCAGCCCTTCTTGATCGCCCGGAACTTGTACTGTGTCGCCCAGGCCTTGGCGGTCCATTCGACCCGGAAGTCGAAGAAGCCGCTCTTCAGCGCATCGAGGTCCTTGTCGCGGTCGCGGAAATATTCGAGTCGCACCGTATCGAAATTGTGCCGCCCGACATTCACCGGCAGATCCTTCGCCCAGTAGTCGTCTCGGCGCTTGTATTGGATCACCCGCCCGGGCTCGACCTTGTCGACCCTATAGGGCCCGCTCCCCAAAGGCGGCTTCAAGGTCTTGAGCGTGAAGGCCTGCTGGTTGGTGTAATAGGCCTTGGAGAGAATCGGCAGGGTCGCGACCACCATCGGCAGCTCGCGCCGGTTGGGCCCCGCGAAGGTTACCTTGACTGTATGCGGCCCGAGCGCCTCGGCGGTGGCGACTTCGCGCAGCATCGCCCGGTACTCCGGCGCGGCCTTGGTGGCGAGGGTCTCGAGGGTGAAGACGATATCGTCGGCGGTAAGCGGGCTGCCGTCGCTGAACCGCGCCTCGGGACGAAGCTCGAAGGTCGCCCAGGAACGGTCCTTCGGATAGGTGATCGATTTGGCGACGAGGCCGTAATAGGCGTCCGGCTCGTCGCGCGAGCGCACCATCAAGGTATCGAACAAAAGGTCCCATCCGCCCGCCGGGATGCCCTGGAGAATGAAGGGATTGAGGCTGTTGAAGGTATTGCGCGGCTCGGGGTCGGGGAGTGCGATCAGCCCGCCCTTGGGCGCGTCGGGATTGACATAATCGAAGTGCTTGAAGCCGGCCGGGTATTTGAGGTCGCCGAAGGCCGAGATGCCGTGGGCGGTGACGACGTCGTCATCCGTGCCGGCGGCCATGGCCGGCACGCTGAGCCCCAACAGGAAGACGACGGCAAATCTGAGCCCGGTCGACATGATAGGACGATCAGGCGGGACCGCCTCAAAGTCAAACGGCCGATCCCGTCGGACCGGCCGTTCGCACCTTGAGCCTCTAAAGCTGAACGGGCTTATTCCGCTTTGTCGCCGCCAGCGGGGCTTCCGTTCGACGTGTCCCCGGAGTTCGTGCTCGGGGCGGTGCCGGAGTCGCCGCTAGGCGCGCTCTGGTCGCCCGTCGCGGGGGTGGCCTGGTCGCCTGTGGCTCCCGACGACGACGATTGATCGGCCGGCTGGGCCTGCTGCTCGGGAACCGGCGGCAACGGCGGCGGATTTTCGGTCTGCTGGCGCAGATAGGCGATCACTCTCGCCCGGTCCTTGACCTTGGGCAGGCCGGCGAAAGACATCTTGGTGCCCGGCACGACCTTCTGAGGATCGGTCAGATAGGTGTTGAGCCGCTCATAGGTCCACGTGCCGCCATGTTCCTTCATGGCGTCGGTGTAATTGAAGCCCGGCTCGCTGGCGACCTTGCGGCCGATTACGTTGTAGAGCCACGGGCCGGTCATGTTCTTGCCGTCCTTGTCGGCGGTGTGACAGGCCTGGCACTTGCGGAACACCTTCGCGCCGTCGGCGGGATCGGCCTTGGCGAGGAGCGCCTCGAAGGACGGGCCCTTCTCTTCTTCCTGCTCGCCGCCGGAGGGCGTCGTGGCTTCCTGGACCTGAACCGGGAAGGCGACCTTTTCCTGCTCCTGGGGCTCGAACAGGCCCTCGCCGGCAATGCCGAGGACCTTAATGAACAGGATACTCGCCAGCACCGCGCCGACGATCTTATTCATCTCGAAGGTATACAAGATTATGGCCCCTGGACTTACTGGAACGAGAGAAGAATTTGGCCGGAGATTAGTGTCTCTTGATGGCCTGTGCAAGCCGGAAAGCCGGGCTTCACCCGTGGCTTGTCGCATCGCGGCATCAGGGGACTCCATTGGGTTCTGTGGCGCCCGCGACAATGCGACGCGGTCTCAGGCCGGCAGGCCGGCGCGACTCGGGTCTGACGGCTCGATTGACAGGGCCCATCCCGCCCCGGATACTCCGGCGCGCCGCGAGCCGATGCGGTCAACCGAGGCGGGACGATGGCAGCCAAGAAATCGAGCAAGTCCGGCGCGAAGAACGCCGCCGCCGACCGCCTGATCACGTTCCAGGGCGAGCCCGGTGCCTATTCCCATGCCGCCTGCCTCGACGCCTTCCCGGAAATGGTACCGGTGCCCTGCGCGACCTTCGAGGACGCCTTCGTCACGGTCGAGCGCGGCGACGCTAAATACGCCATGATCCCGATCGACAACTCGGTCGCCGGCCGGGTCGCCGACAACCATCACCTGCTGCCGGACTCCAAGCTCCATATCGTCGCCGAGCATTTCCGGGCGGTGAATCACCAGCTCCTGGCGCCCAAGGGCGCGACGCTCAGGACGGTCAAGACCGTGTGGAGCCATGTCCATGCGCTCGGCCAGTGCCGGAAGTTCCTGCGCAAGCATCGCTACAAGGCGGAGATTCACGGCGACACGGCAGGCTCGGCGCGGGAAGTGGCGGAGCTCGACGATCCCTCGGTCGCGGCCATCGCCTCGTCTCTGGCGGCGGATACCTACGGATTGAAGATTCTCGCGCGCGACATCGAGGATGCCGAGCACAATACGACGCGTTTCGTCGTGCTTGCGCGCGAGCCTGTGGTTCCCAATCCCAAGAACGGGCCGACCATGATGACCTTCGTGTTCCAGGTCCGGAACGTCCCCGCCGCGCTCTACAAGGCTCTGGGCGGCTTCGCGACCAACGGCGTCAACATGACCAAGCTGGAGAGTTACCAGTTGGGCGGCAGCTTCAACGCGACCCAGTTCTATGCCGATATCGTCGGGCACCCGTCCGAGCGCTCGGTCAAGCTCGCCTTCGAGGAGCTCGAATTCTTCACCCGCAAGATCAAGGTTCTCGGGGTCTACCCGGCGAAGCGCTTCGGCGGCTGATCACGCACCGTTGGTCGTCATCATCCGGGCGGGCAGGCGGGTGCGGCCGAGATTTCGGTAGACCTTCACGCCGGTGCCGATCACCGAAAAGAACACGATGATTCCGAATATCGACCGCACCAGGCCGTCTTCGCCCGGAAGCGGTTCCGCGCCCAGCTCCCGATGGCGGTGCAGACCAGCAGGAAACCCGGCCACCAGAACAGGGTGACGAAAGACTGCTGCGTCCACCATCTCGGTAGCACGATCGATAAAGGCTGGCCCCACAGCCTGGTTGGGCCCCAGCCGTCGCTGGGGTGACGCGCCTCAGGGGGAGACTAGTGCGTTGCCCAATAGGCGATCAGGTGATGGGCCACGGCGAAATGGGGCGGAACCCGGAGGACCGCGTCCGGCTGACCTTGGAGGGCGGCAAGGACGTCCGCCCGGTCGAACCATTTGGCTTCCGAAAGCTCGTGGAGGTCGATGGTGATGGCGTCGCTCACGGCCTCGCCGACGCAGCCGATCATGAGCGAGGAGGGGAACGGCCAGGGCTGGCTGAATTTGTAGGTGACCGCCCCGACCTCGATGGCGGTTTCCTCCATCACCTCGCGGCGCACCGCGTCCTCGATGGTCTCGCCCGGTTCGATGAAGCCCGCGAGCGTCGAATACCAGCCCGGCGGGAACCGGTCATGCCGGCCGAGCAGGCATTTGTCGCCCTTCGAGATCAGCATGATCACTACGGGATCGGTGCGCGGGAAATGCTGGGACTTGCAGGCGTCGTTGGTGCAGCGGCGCATGAAGCCGGCCTGATGGAGCGCGGTCGGATGGCCGCAGACCGCGCAGAAGCCGTGCCGCCGGTGCCAGTCGGTCATGGCCCGGGCGGTCGCGAGGATCGCCGAATCAGCCATCGAGAATCTGGGAGTGCATCGACCAGAGATCGCCGAACGTGCCGCGCGCCTCGAACCGTGCCTTGGCGGTCACCTCTTCGAGATCGGACACATCGATCGCGAAATGCGCGATATCGCCTTCAAGCCCGAGCGAGACGGTGATCGCATCCGGCAGCAGCGACTCGATCTCCGCCCGGTCTATCCAGGCGGGCGTCTTCACCTCGTCGCCGGCGAGAAGCGGCTGCAGGCGCCAGACCGGGAGAAACCGCGAGCGCGGGTCGGCGAGCTTCGCGGCGATCTCGTCCTCGCTATGCCGCCAATTGCCCGTGCGATCCAGCGGATTCGCGGCGTAAAGCATCGGTTTGGGGACATAAAGCGCGTCGGACATGCGGGTTTCCTGGCGATGGGGCGCCCGAGCCTGCCATAGGGGGCGGGTACGGGCAACGACCCTTGCCCCATGGGGTCAAATAGCCGATATACTGAGGTCGGGAGGTTGGCGGCGGACGGGCGCCTCGCCAACCCGGTCAGGTCCGGAAGGAAGCAGCCGTAACGAGTTTTGCCCGGGTCGCGGTTCAACCTCCCACCGAATGCCGCGCGATCCTGATGGAGGCGCATGACAATCCGTAAGGAACACGGCAATGGCTGACGCCGGAGAGCGCACCCCCGGCTATCGTGTGCTCGCGCGCAAATACCGCCCGACCACCTTCGCCGAGCTCTATGGCCAGGATGCCATGGTGCGCACGCTCTCGAATGCGATCAAGAGCGGGCGGCTGGCCCATGCCTTCATCCTCACCGGCGTCCGCGGGGTCGGCAAGACGACGACGGCGCGGCTCATCGCCCGCGCGCTGAACTGCATCGGCCCCGACGGCAAGGGCGGGCCGACCATCACGCCCTGCGGCGTCTGCACGCACTGCGTCGCCATCGCCGAATCGCGCCATGTCGACGTGATGGAGATGGACGCCGCGAGCCGCACCGGCGTCGACGACATTCGCGAGATCATCGACGGCGTGCGCTATGCGCCCGGTTTCGGCGCGCGAGAAGATCTACATCATCGACGAAGTCCACATGCTCTCGAAGAACGCGTTCAACGCGCTTCTCAAAACGCTCGAAGAGCCGCCGGAGCATGTCCGCTTCATTTTCGCGACGACGGAGATTCGCAAGGTTCCCGTGACCGTGCTGTCGCGCTGCCAGCGCTTCGATTTGCGCCGCGTCGAGATTCCGGTGCTGATCGAAAATCTGCGCATGATCGCGGAGAAGGAGGAGGTGGCGATCGAGGACGCCGCCTTCGCGCTCATCGCCCGCGCCGCCGACGGCTCGGTGCGCGATGCCCAGTCGCTCCTGGAACAGGCCTTGGCCCATGGCGCCGGCGAGGTGACCGAGGAGCGGGTGCGCGACATGCTCGGCCTCGCCGACCGGGCGCGCATGTTCGATCTCTACGAGGCGGTGATGGCGGGCCGGATCGCCGACGCGCTGGAGATCATGCGCGAGCAATACCGGCTCGGCGCGGATCCGACGGTGATCCTCGAAGACCTGCTCGACCTCACCCATTGGCTGACGCGCTTGAAGATCGCGCCGGAGGCCGGCGACAATTTCGCCGTCGCCGAGACCGAACGGACCAAAGGCCGCGATTTCGCCGCCAAGCTCTCGATGCCGGTGCTGACCCGAAGCTGGCAGATTCTCTTGAAAGGCCTCGACGAGACCCGCCGCGCCCCCGCGCCCGATGCGGCGGCCGAGATGGCGCTGGTACGCTTGGCTTACGCGGCCGAGCTGCCCGATCCCGCCGATCTGGTGAAGAAGCTGGATGAATCCCGCGACTCGGCCGAGGCCGGCGCGAGCTATCGCGATGCTCCCGCGCCGCGGCCGCGCGAGCCGGTCTCCCGCTCGACCGGCCAGCCGAGCAGCCAGGCGCGTGCCATGCCGAGCCCGCGTCCCGCGCCGAGCGAAGAAACCATCGCATCGCCCACCAGCTTCGCCGAGCTCGTTGCGCTGTTCGCCGAGAAGCGCGAGATGATCCTGCACACGCACCTGATCGACCACGTCCATCTCGTGCGCTTCGCGCGCGGGCATCTGGAAGTCAGAGTCGAGGACAAGGCGCCCGCCAATCTCGCGGCTCAGGTCACGCAGAAGCTCAAGGACTGGACCGGCGAGCGCTGGGTCGTGAGCCTGACCCAGGATTTGGGCGAGCCGACCATGCATGAGCAGCAGCTCGCGCACGAAAGCCACATCCGCGAGGAAGCCTTGCGCGACCCTTTGGTCAAGACGGTGCTCGAAAATTTTCCCGGCGCCGAGATCACCGCGGTCCGCAAGGAATGACTGCCAATTCATCCCTTCGAGAGGAGTAGAGAGGCTTCATGAAGAATATTGGCCAGATGCTGAAGCAGGCCCAGGAGCTGCAGAACAAGATGGCCGAGATGCAGGAGCGCCTCGCCGAATCCGAAATTACCGGCGCGTCCGGCGGCGGCATGGTGAGCGTCACCTTGAACGGCAAGGGCGAGATGCGGGCGGTCAAGATCGACCCGTCGCTCGCCAAACCCGACGAGATCGAGATCCTGGAGGACCTCCTCATCGCCGCCCATAACGACGCCAAGGCGAAGCTCGAGACCTATGTCCAGGACGAGATGGCCAAGGTCACCGGCGGGCTGCAATTGCCGCCGGGGATGAAGCTGCCGTTCTAGTCCCGACCGGCGTCACCCCCTCACCCGCCTGCGCGGCCGTAGCCGCTTCGGCGCGGCGAAGGCCCGACTCCGGCTAAGCTCACTCCGTTCGCCAAGCCTTCGTTGCCCTCTCCCCCTTGAAGGGGGCGAGGGATGATAGAGCGAGCCCCCCATAACAGTTCCCTCTCCCCCTCCAAGGGGGAGAGGGTTAGGGTGAGGGGGTCCTCGACGTTAGCTCAGGCCAACCGACCGCCCATGTCCAGCCGATCGACCGGAACCGAAATCGAGCGCCTGATCCAGCTCCTGGCCAAGCTGCCGGGTCTGGGTCCGCGCTCGGCGCGCCGGGCCGTCTTGCATCTTCTCAAGCGCCGCGATTCCCTGATGGAGCCGCTCGCCCGGTCGCTCGCCGAGACCGCGCGAACGGTCCATGCCTGCTCGACCTGCGGGAACCTGGACACCACCGACCCCTGCGCGATCTGCACCGACCCTCGGCGCGATGCGAGCCTGATTTGCGTCGTCGAGGAAGTCGCCGACCTCTGGGCCCTGGAACGCACCGGCGCGTTTCCCGGCCGCTACCATGTCCTCGGCGGCACCTTGTCAGCCTTGGATGGCGTCGGCCCCACCGATCTCAATATCCCCAAGCTGATCGAACGCGCGCGGAGCGGCACGGTTAAGGAAATCGTCCTCGCCACCAACGCCACCGCCGAAGGCCAGACCACGGCCCATTACATCATGGACCACCTCGCCTCCGACACGGTCAAAGTCTCCGGCATCGCCCACGGCGTCCCCGTCGGCGGCGAACTGGACTATCTGGATGACGGGACGATTGCGGCTGCGCTTAAGGCGCGTCGGCCGATCTAAAGGCCTGGATCGCCACGGGCTGCCGCATCTTACCACGACGTAAGACCCGGGCGGTCTCTAATCCCCCGAAACCGTATCCACTTCGAGGTATCGGGCGTCGGCCGGGGGATTGGCGATCTTGACGGTGAAGGCCTCCGTCTCGTTGGGCTGGAGGGTCCGCCCGTCCAGCTTGTGGACGGTCTCGCTCAGAACCTTGTGATCCTCGCCGCTGAGCCTGGTGCGGATCTCCGGCACGGGCGCCGCCGTCTTGCCGGTGTTGCGGACCATGCCGTTCACCACGCGGTAATCGACGCCGTCGACGGTCTCGGTCGAGGTGGTGACGGATTCGGTCTGGAATTGCGGCTTCTCGGCGGGCGCAGTCTTCGGCGGCTCGGCCGTCGCGGTCTTCGGCGCGGGCAATTCCGTATGCAGACCGATGGCGTTGTAGAACCGCGCGGTCGCGGGCCAGCCGCTGACGATCGAGTCCTTGAAGCCGAAGGTGATGCCGATCACGGCGACGACGAGGACGGCAAGGGCGATCCAGCCGATCATCAGGCCGGACGGCGCCGTCTTTTCCTCCTCGACAGGCTTCTTCGGCACCTTGGGCCGCACCGCCTCCTCGGTTTCCCGCTCGGCTTTCAGAATCCGGCACGGCCGGCGTCTCCGCCTCGGCCTCCGCCGGTTTTTCCTCCGAGGTCACATCGATGTCGGAGAGATCCGGCTCGTCCTCGCCCGCAGGCGCTTCCGGCTTTTCCTCGGCCGGAGGCGGCTCTTCACTTGGGGCGCTTTCGGCCGGCGGCGACGGCTCGGGCTCCGGCTCTTTCGGGGCCGTGGGCGCGGGCGAAGCGGCGGGCTCCGCGACGGGCGGATCCTGATGCCATTTGGTGCCGCATTTGGAGCAGCGCACAGTGCGCCCGTCCGCCGGGAGGGCGGTGTCGCTAATCGTGAACCGCGTGGAGCAATTCGGACAGGAAATGATCATTCGGAAGGCCTATAGTTAATCTCACTCTATAGAGCGATCCAGACCAAGGCAAGCCTTTCAAATGCCTGGGATTATTGGGTTTGTGCCGGTGTTTCGAAATGGGATTTTCTCGCCGCTCGGGCTAGACGCGGAGGCGCGGCCTATGCGATTCTCCCGGCCTTGGGAGCGGAACCCGCCGGGCCGTGCAATGCCGGGTGCAAGACCGCAGGCACGAGGGTATGGGCCAAGGCAGCGTGATACGGTTCGAAAATGTGGGCGTGCGCTACGGCATGGGGCCGGAGGTGCTTCATGACATCAGCTTCGACCTGAAGCCGGGCTCGTTCCATTTCCTGACCGGTCCGAGCGGCGCGGGAAAATCCTCCCTCCTGAAATTGATGTATCTCGCGATCCGCCCCTCGCGCGGATTGATCTCGATGTTCGACCAGGACGTCACCAAGGCCGAGCGCCAGGATCTGCCGAGCCTGCGCCGCCGGATCGGCGTGGTGTTCCAGGACTTCCGCCTCCTGCCCCATCTGACGGCGCTGGAGAATGTCGCGCTGCCGCTCCGCATCGCCGGCGCGCGGGACGAGCAGATCCGCGATCATGTGGCCGAGCTTCTCGCCTGGGTCGGTCTCGCCGACCGGATCAATGCGCGGCCGCCGACCCTGTCGGGCGGCGAGCAGCAGAGGGTCGCCATCGCCCGCGCGGTGATCGCCCGGCCGAGCATTCTCCTCGCCGACGAACCCACCGGCAATGTCGACGCCAAGATCGGCGAGCGGCTGCTGCATCTCTTCGTCGAGCTGAACAAGATCGGCACGACGATCGTCATTGCGACCCACGACTACCGCCTCGCCCAGCGGATCAACGCGCCGCTTCTCCAGATCGAGGACGGCAAGCTCGGCCAGCTGCCGCCGCCCGAGCCCTATGAGCCGACCTTGCGGGTCGCCTATGGCCGCGGCGAGCGCGCGACGCCCGCCCCCGAAAGCGCCGCGCCCGCCGAGACGGAGGAAGAGATCGAGCACGAGGCGGAGACTCACGACGAACCGGAGCACGGCCCATGAGACTGTGGCGCCCGCCCATCGTCTATCTCGCGGACCATCCCTCTGGCCGGCTGCTGCCCTGGGTGATCGCGGTGATGGCCTATCTCGCGGGGCTCGGGCTCGCCGGCGTCATCACCCTCGACCAATCGGTGGCGAATTGGCGGGTCGCGCTGTCCCATACCGTCACCGTTCAGATCACCGGCCCGGACGAGGCGACGCGAGAGAAGGAGCGCGACGCCGTCATCGGCCTGCTCAAGACCACGCCCGGCATCGAAAGCGCGCTGCCGATGAGCAAGTCGGAGATCCGGACCCTGCTCGAGCCCTATCTGGGCGCGGGCAACGTGACCGACGATCTGCCCATCCCGCTGCTGATCGACGTCTCGCTGTCGCGCGACCAGGCGGTCGATATCGACGCGCTCCGCGCGAGCATCAAGAAGGTCGCACCCGACGCTGAGCTCGACGACCACGGCACCTGGCTCCAGCGATTTATCCATCTGGCCGAGAACATCCAGTTCATCGCCGGCGGGATCGTGACGCTGGTCGGCTTCGCGACCGTCGCCATCGTGATCTTCGCGACCCGCGCCGGCATGGCGATCCATCATGACACGATCGAGATCCTGCATCTGATCGGCGCGAAGGACAGCTTCATCGCCACCCAGTTCCAGCGGCATTTCGTCTGGCTCGGCTTCAAGGGAGGGCTGATCGGGCTCGTGGTCGCGGTCCTTTCGCTTCTGGGCATCTCGCAGCTTTCCGTCGGCATGGAGGATACCTTTATTCCGAAGCTCACCTTCTCGGTCACTTTGCTCGTGGCCCTCGCCCTGCTGCCCGTCATCGCGAGTCTGCTGACCATGGTGACGGCGCACCAGACCGTGAAATCCACCTTGAGCCGGATGGTCTGAGCATGGCCGGAGGGATCGCCGCCGGACGACGACGTCTGCGCAAGCGGCGCATCCTGGTTTGGGGCCTGGCCACGATCGTGATCGCCTGGCTCGTCGGCTTTATGTGGTTCAACACCTCGCTGTCGCGCACCGAGCCGCAGATCGCCGACCATGATGGCGGCATCGTCGTGCTCACCGGCGGCGACCAACGGCTCAAGGCGGCGATGGATCTGCTGGGCAAGGGCTATGGCAAGCGTCTCCTGGTCACCGGCGTCAACCGGGCGACGGCGCGGACCAAGCTCAAGAGCTTCATGGCCAGGAATTCGCCGGACCTCTTCGACTGCTGCGTGGATCTGGGCCGCGAGGCGCAGGATACGATCGGCAACGCCCAGGAGACGGCGTCCTGGGTGGTGAAGAACGGTTACCGCTCGGTCATCGTGGTAACCGCGAGCTATCACATGCCGCGCGCGCTGACCGAGCTCGGCTACGCCGTGCCGTCTTCCTGCCGGCTCATTCCCTATCCGGTGTTCACCGACAGCGTGAAGCTGACCGACTGGTGGCGCTGGTCCGGCACGACCCGGCTCTTGGCGGTCGAATACACCAAATATCTCGCCAGCGTGGCGCGGATATCGCTCATGCGTGCGATCCTGAAGATCTCCGGGCCTTGACCGCAAGATGATCGTGATCCGGTCGCTTCTCTTCAATGCTCGCCTTCTATCTGTGGACCGCCTTCATGGCGATCCTCTGGCTGCCGGCGCTTCTCGGCCCCCGGATCTGGACCGCGCGGGGCCAGACGATCTGGGCCAAGGGCGTGATGGGCCTGATGCGCGCGCTCGCCGGCATCCGGATCGAGATCCGCGGGCCGCGAGAACCTGCCCAAAGGGCGCGGCGCTTGTCGCCTCCAAGCACCAATCGGCCTGGGACACCATCATCTATCACATCGTGCTCGACGATCCCGCCGTCGCCATGAAGCGCGAGCTGTTCTGGATCCCGGTCTATGGCTGGTATGCCGACAAGGTGCGCATGGTCCCGATCGACCGGCGCGGCGGCCCGAGGGCGGTGCGCGCCATGATCCGCGCCGTCCCAGGCGGCCGCGAAGGCGGGGCGGCCCGATCGTCGTCTTCCCCGAAGGCACCCGCGTTACGCCGGGCCTCCGCGCGCCCTACCGCCCCGGCATCGGCGGCCTCTACACCCAGCTCGAACGTGCCCGTGGTCCCGGTGGCCTTGAACTCCGGGCTGTTCTGGCCGCGCCGGAAATTCCTCCGCCGGCCCGGCACGATCGTCCTCGAATTCCTGCCCGCCATCGCGCCCGGCCTCAAACGCGCCGAGTTGCATCACGCGCTCTGGAGGAGCGCCTCGAGCCCGCGACGGACGCCCTGATCGCGGAGGCGCAGAAGGCTGCCGCTTGATCGCTCGACATTGCGTGCCCAATCCCCATCTTGGGGACAAGGCATCGTTAACCCCTTGTGAGTTATGGGGATAAGTCGAATCGTTATGAAGACTTCAATGGCGCTGTCCTCGGCCCCGGCTGGGGACGGGTCTTGGAAACATAACAAGAACAAAGTGCTGGCGATCTCGGCCGCGGAAGGGGTAGACTGCGGGCACCGCGCATCGGCGGATGTTCCCCTGAGATTGTGAGCGTCAACGGATCACCGGAACCGATCTGAATGTCGAGCCTGACCACCATTTCCCAGCAGATCTGGGACATGAAATACCGCCTCAAAGGCGCCGACGGCACGCCGGTCGACGGCACGATCGAGACAGTCCTGGCGCCGCGTGGCGAAGGCGCTGGCCGAGCCGGAGGACGAGTCGGTCCGGGCCGAATGGGAGCAGAAGTTCCACGACGCCATGGCCGATTTCCGCTTCCTGCCGGCCGGACGGATTCTCGCTGGCGCAGGGACGGGCCGTCAGGTCACGCTGTTCAACTGCTTCGTCATGGGCACGATCCCGGACGACATGGCGGGCATTTTCGAGAATCTGAAGGAAGCCGCGCTCACCATGCAGCAGGGCGGCGGCATCGGCTACGACTTCTCGACGCTTGCGTCCCAAGGGCGCGCCGGTGAAGGGCGTCGGCGCGGACGCCTCGGGACCGCTGTCTTTCATGGATGTCTGGGACGCCATGTGCCGCACCATCATGAGCGCGGGCCACCGACGCGGCGCGATGATGGCGACCATGCGCTGCGACCATCCCGATATCGAGGCCTTCATCGCCGCCAAGCAGGATCCCGGCCGGCTTGCGCATGTTCAATCTCTCGGTGCTGGTGACCGACGCCTTCATCGAGGCGGTGAAGGCGAACGAGCCCTGGCAGCTCACCTTCAACGGCACGGTCTACAAGACCATGCGGGCGCGCGAGCTCTGGGACCTCATCATGCGCGCGACCTATTCCTATGCCGAGCCGGGCGTGATCTTCATCGACCGGATCAACCAGCTGAATAACCTAAGTTATTGTGAAACAATCAGCTCTACGAATCCCTGCGGCGAGCAGCCGCTGCCGCCTTATGGCGCGTGCCTGCTCGGCTCGATCAATCTCGCGCGGCTTGTGAAGGCGCCGTTTACGCCGGAAGCGGCGATCGACGAGGCGGAGCTGGCCGATCTCGTCGGTGTCGCGGTCAGGATGATGGACAATGTCATCGACGTCTCGCGCTTCCCGTTGCCGCAACAGGAGCATGAAGCGGCGTCCAAGCGGCGCATCGGACTCGGGGTCACCGGGCTTGCCGACGCGCTGATTCTGTGCCGGCTGCGGTACGGCAGCGCGGGCGCGCTCAAGAAGACCGAGGAATGGCTCTCGCTGATCCGCCAGCGCGGCCTATATGGCGTCGGCTGAGCTCGCCGCCGAGAAAGGCGCGTTCCCGCTTTACGACGCCAAGGCTTATCTGAAGGCGCCGATGGTCGCCAATCTCGACAAGGATGTGAAGGCCGCGATCAGCGAAGCACGGTATCCGCAATTCGCTGCTGACCTCGATCGCGCCGACGGGCACGATTTCGCTTGCTTGCCGACAATGTCTCGTCCGGCTTGGAGCCCGTGTTCAGCTTCACCTATAACCGCAAGGTGCTGCAGCCGGACGGCACGCGCCGGGAGGAGGAAGTCTCGGACTATGCCTACCGGCTCTACCGCAAGAAATTCGGCGAGAACGCCGAATTGCCGGATTATTTCGTCTCCGCCATGACGCTCGCGCCCGAAGATCATGTGCTGATGCAGGCGGCCGTGCAGAAGCATGTCGATTCCTCGATCTCCAAGACCATCAATTGCCCGGAGGACATCGGCTTCGAGGATTTCGGCAATGTCTACCTCCTGGCCTATGACAAGGGCTGCAAGGGCTGCACGACCTACCGGCCGAACGAGGTGACCGGCGCGGTGCTGGAGGCAAAATCGGAGCGCGCCGAGGCCGAACCGGAACTGCCGCTCGACACGCCGAAGCCCCGGCCCGAAGACGCCTATGAAGCGGGCGGCGTGATCTATCTCACCCAGCCGCTCGACCGGCCGGGCGTGCTGCCGGGCAAGACCTATAAGGTGCGCTGGCCCGAGTCCGAGCATGCCATGTACATCACCATCAACGACGTGATCCAGGATGGCCGCCGCCGGCCCTTCGAGGTGTTCATCAACTCGAAGAACATGGAGCATTACGCCTGGACGGTCGCCTTGACCCGCATGATCAGCGCGGTGTTCCGGCGCGGCGGCGACGTGTCCTTCGTGGTCGAGGAATTGAAGGCGGTTTTCGACCCGCGCGGCGGCCGCTGGGTCGACGGCCATTACGTGCCCTCGATCCTGGCGGCGATCGGCGAGGTGATCGAGAAGCACCTGATCGAGATCGGCTTCATTGCCGACCCCGCCCGCGACCTGCCGCATGAGGAGCGCCGCAAGATCGTGGTCGGCGACGACCGCGAAGTCGGCGACCCCCGCCTCGCCTCCTGCCCCAAATGCAACGCCCCGGCGCTGACCCGCCAGGAAGGCTGCGACACCTGCATCAATTGCGGCTATTCGCGCTGTAGCTGAGGCCTGTCTCGACGAAACTGGATTGCCGCGCGTCCCGCTGTCGCTCGCGCTGACAGCCTTGTTCAGTAAACGTCCAGCAGCCGGTTGATGTAGTCGCGCTCCTCGCGGGGGCGTTGCCACTCTCCCGAGCGTTTGCGGAGCTCGTCGAGGATCTCGCGGGATTTCTGGACGTCGGCGTCGGACGGGAGCTTGATGTGCTCCGTGCTGAAGCCGCCGTTGGTTCCCTGCTGGTAGCCTTGGCCGCCCCTCTGGTTCGCGCCCATCCGCTTGTTGATGTTTTCGACGAGCTGGCTGATTCCGGTGCGCAGGGCCTGAAGCGCCTCGCCCTGGCTGTTGAGCGCGGAAAAGCTGTCGGACTTGCCGAGGGCCGATTGCGCGTCGCCCATGGCGGAACCGGCGCGGGAGAGATTGTCCGGCATCTCGACGCCCTTGCCGCCGAGACCTTGCATGATCCGGTCGAGCTCGTTCAGGAGTTGGCCCTGACGGCCCGCGAGCCCGGACATGGCCTTACCCTGACCCTGACCGTTCTGTCCCTGGCTGTTCTGGCCCCGCCCGTTTTGACCTTTGCCGTTTTGGCCATTTTGTCCTTGTTGGCCTTGCTCGCCTTGCCCTTGCTGGCCCTGTTGATTGCCGCCATTGCTCTGGCGGAAGGTCTGGTCCATCAGCGACTGCTGCTTGCGCGCCAGGGCATCCAGGTTGGCGATTGCCTGCTGCATGGCCTGGCTGCCGGCGCTCTGGCCGCCCTGGGCCTGGTTGGTCAGGTTCTCCAGGATCGACTGAAGCTGGGAGAGAAGCTGGGACGCCGCCTGACGCGCGCCGGTCTGGCTCATCTGCCGGGCCTGATCCAGCATCTTGCGCAGCGCATCGGCGGTGATCGAACGCTGGCCCTGGGCATTCTGCTGGGCCTGGGTCGACGGCTGGCCGTTCTTTTGGCCGGCCTTCTGCATCGCCTGGAGATAGCGGTCGAGCGCGGCCTGGAGCTGGTTCATCAACCGGTTCAGCTCCTGCTGCGACGCGCCTTCCGCCAAGGCCTTTTGAAGCTGCTCGGTCAGCTTTCGCACGTCGTTCCGCGCCTGGGTCGCGTCGTCGTTCTCGAGGTGGACGGCGGTCTTCCACATTTCCTCGGCGACCGCATCGATCGCCTTGTCGCTCTTGTCGTGCTCGAGCCGCCAATAGGCATCGCCGAGCGCAAGCGCCGTGGTCAGGTCGTTGTGGAAGTCCTTGGGCTTGTCCGCAAGCTGGGCGAGGCCCGCCTTGACGGTCGCGCGGTCCTTGGGATGGTCCTTCAGATGCTTGCGGAGCGCGATGATCTTCTTCGCCACCGGATTGGTGAACTCGCGCTCGGGCAACGTGAAAGTGACCGGCTCGCTGACTCCGACCTGGTTCAGCGCGTCGCGCGCCTCGATCCGCCCGACCACTTCCTGGCCGGCCCAGGGATTGTCGGTCAGATCCTGATAGTGATCGCCCGAGATGCTCGGCTTGCCCTTGCGCGACCGGCATGTCGATCCGCAGCACGTCCTTGTCGTCGCCCGGCTTGGTCAGCGCGAGCTTGACCGACTCGACGCCGTAATCGTCCGCCGCGCCGAACTGAATATGGAGCGCATAGCCATGAGTGGCTTCGGGCGTGCCCATGAAGGCGGCGGCCGGCGGCCGATCGGGAATGATCTCGACGGGCCAGGATCCGATCGTCCGCCCCGACCGGCGGATCTCGATCTTCTGGTTCTTATCGAGGACGTAATCGAGCTCCTGGGTCTTGTCGTCGACCTTGCGGAAGTTCTGCGCCGTCCCGTCGGCCAGAACTTCGGGCCGGTCGCCGCTGCCGCCCATCCGGGCAACGAGCTTGCTGCCGACCGGCACGCGGAGGGTCTTGGACTCGGCCTTATGGGCGCTCTTGCCGATATCGCCCGAATGAAGGAAGACGGTCGCCTGGCCGGTATAGCCGGGCGGCGCGATCCAGGCATCGAGCGCGATCGGCGCGGGCGTCCCGAACGAAAGGCTCGGCGTGAACCCGCTCATCAGCCGGCGTGACCAATCGGGTCCGGCCATCGCGAACCCGACCACGAGCAAAAGCAGCACGGCGGCGCGCATCGCCCGGGGGTCACTCAAGGCCAGCTCCGGCGAGGGCCATCCGACCCGGGGCCGGCCGATCCGCGCCTTGGCCCGGCGCACATGCTCGCGCCACAGCGCCTGGCTCGCCGAGGACGCCCCGGCATCGACCGGTTTGTCGGCGATCACGTCGGCCAAGCGCCGCGATCGGGCGATGGGCGAGGCTGTTGCGGCGCTCCAGCCGCTCGATGGCGGCACTCCGGCTCGGCCAGTGGAATCGCGTGACCGC
The DNA here is from genome assembly GCA_963732795.1 of uncultured Alphaproteobacteria bacterium. GTDB lineage: Bacteria > Pseudomonadota > Alphaproteobacteria > CAVTAV01 > CAVTAV01 > CAVTAV01. The sequence continues at coordinate 644,310 of CAVTAV010000006.1, forward strand.
CCGCCATACGAGATAGGCAACCCCCGCCACGGCGAGCCAGAACAGCCCGGCATGCAGCCAGCCCGGCATCCAGCTCCAAACATCGAACAGCGAAATCGCCGCCAACAGCCCGAGATAGGTCGCGAGCGGCCAGAAGGCGGTGCAGAGCTCTTCCCAAAGCAACGCCGCGCGGGTCAGCCAGACCCGGCGTTCCAAATCCCCCGACAGGCCGGTTCCGGGGGCGCGTGTCGGGGAGGACGCCGTCACACCGCGCGCCTCCTCGTGCCGCCGCCGCTATCGGTTTCCTTGTCGGCGGCGTCTAGCCAATCGGGCATGGATTCGAGCTCGATCATCTCGGCAAAACTCTGGCGCCGCCGCACCACGTCGTACCGGTCGCCCTTGACCAGGATCTCCGGCACCAGCGGCCGCGCGTTATAGGTCGAGGAAAGCACAGCGCCATAGGCGCCCGCCGAACGGAATGCGACATAATCGCCCGCATGGAGCTCCGGGAGCTCCCGCGCCTGGGCAAACGTATCCGTCGTTTCGCACACCGGACCGACAACATCATACACCTTAAGAGTGGTATCGGGACCCGGCTCTATCAATGGCACGATTCGGTGAACGGCGTCATAAAGCGCCGGCCGGATGAGATCGTTCATCGCCGCGTCGAGGATCGCGAAGGTGCGGTGCTCGGAGTCCTTCACGTAAACCACCCGCGAGACCAGGATCCCGGCATTGCCGACGATCAGCCGGCCCGGCTCCAGGATGATCTGGCAGCCGACCATCCGGTTCGCCATCCGGGCGATCATCGCGGCGTAATCGGTCGGCAGGGGCGGCGATTCGCTCGAATAGGGAATGCCGAGCCCGCCGCCGAGATCGAGCCGCTCGATCGTATGCCCGTCCTCGCGCAAGGCTTGGACCATGTCGGCGACCTTCTGGAACGCCGCCTCGAAGGGCGACAGCTCGGTCAATTGCGAGCCGATATGGACGTCGATCCCGACGACGCGGATGCCGTCGAGGGTCGCCGCCTTGGCATAGGTCTCGCGCGCCCAGGCCCAGGGAATGCCGAACTTGTTCTCCTTGAGCCCGGTCGAGATCTTGGCATGGGTCTTGGCATCGACGTCGGGGTTGACCCGAAGCGTGATCGGCGCCTTCACATTGCGGGACCGCGCGACCTCGTCGAGCGCCAGAAGCTCGGCCTCGGATTCGACATTGAACTGATGGATGCCGGCCTCGATCGCCTGCGCCATCTCCTCCTGCGTCTTGCCGACGCCCGAGAAGACGATCCGGTCCGCCGGAATCCCGGCAAGCATGGCGCGCTTCAATTCGCCGCCCGAAACGACATCAGCCCCCGCGCCGAGCCGCGCCAGGGTCGCGACCACGCCCAGATTTCCGTTCGCCTTGATCGAGTAGCACACCATCGCGTCGATGGCCTTCTCCTGGAAGGCGCCGGAGAAGACCTTGTAGTGACGCTCCAGGGTCGCGGTCGAATAACAATAAAACGGCGTGCCGATCTCGCGGGCGACACGCTCGAGCGCGACGTCTTCGGCATGGAGCCGGCCGTTCCTGTAATTGAAATGGTCCATCGCGCCCTGTCACCGTCTCTTTAGCGGTTGATGCCCGGCTCCTCGCCCGTATTCTGCTGCTCGGGATGCTTGGTGTCGTCCGGGTTCGCGGTCCTGCCGTTCGGCAGCTCGAGCGGTCCCTTCTTGCCGCAGGCGCTCAAGCTCGTTGCCGCCACCAGCCCGATCAGCGCGAGCGCGAGAAGCCGCCGCATCATCCTACTCCAAGGCCTTGCGGGCCTGATACACCGCTTCGCGCACGCGGAGCGGCGCGGTCCCGCCGAAGCTGGTCCGGCTGTTGACCGAATTGCCGACGCCGAGAACCGCGAATACGTCCTGCCGGATGCCCCGCTCGACCGTCTGCATGTCCTTGAGCGACAGGTTCTCGATGCCCACTCCCTGCGCCTCGGCCAAGGCGACAATCTTGCCGGTCACATGATGAGCTTCGCGGAACGGCATGCCGAGCGTCTTGACCAGCCAGTCGGCGAGGTCGGTCGCGGTCGTGTAGCCGGCCTCGGCGGCAAGCTCCATCCGCTTCTTGTCGACGGTCAGATCCCGGATCATGCCGGTCATCGCCGCGAGGCAAAGCCCGAGCGACTCCGCGGCGTCGAACACCGGCTCCTTGTCCTCCTGCATGTCCTTGGAATAGGCCAGGGGCAGGCCCTTCATCACGACGAGCAGCCCCTGCAGCGCGCCGAAGATCCGGCCGGTCTTGGCCCGGGTCAGCTCGGCGGCGTCCGGGTTACGCTTCTGGGGCATGATCGAGGAGCCGGTCGAGAACGAATCCGAGAGCTTCACGAAAGCGAACTGGGCGCTCGACCAGATCACGATCTCCTCGGCCATCCGCGAGAGATGCATGGCTGTGATCGAGGCGGCGGAGAGGAATTCGAGCGCGAAGTCCCGGTCCGAGACCGCGTCGATCGAGTTGCGCATCGGCCCCGCGAAATCGAGCGCCGTCGCCGTCTTGTCCCGGTCGATCGGGAAGGAGGTGCCGGCGAGCGCCGCCGCGCCCGAGCGGACTCTCGTTCATCCGCGTCCGGCAATCCGCGACCCGGCCTCGGTCGCGCATGAACATCTCGACATAGGCCATCAGGTGATGACCGAGGGTCACCGGCTGGGCCGCCTGCAGATGGGTGAAGCCCGGCATGATCGTCTCGGCATGGGCTTCCGCCTGGTCGAGCAGGGCCGAGAGCAGATCCTTGAGCGCCCCGTCGAGCCCGTCGAGCGCATCGCGGACCCACATCCGGAAATCCGTCGCGACCTGGTCGTTCCGGGAGCGCGCGGTATGGAGCCGCCCGGCGGACGCGCCGACGAGATCCGCAAGCCTCGCCTCGACATGCATATGAATGTCTTCGAGCGCGGGATCGATCGCCATCTTGCCGGCCTCGATTTCCTTCAGCACCTCGTCGAGCCCATGCTGAATCGCCGCGCCGTCCTCGGCCGAGATGATCCCCTGCTCGGTCAGCATCCGCGCATGGGCCTTGGACGCGGCGATGTCCTGGGCGTACAGGCGGATGTCGAAGCCGATCGAGGCGTTGATCTCGCGCATGATGTCGGCCGGGCCGCCGGCGAAGCGGCCGCCCCACATGGTGTTGGCGGAATCCGTCGCACCCCCGTCGCCTTGTGAGGCGGCGTCGCGAGTGGCATTATCCGGTGCGGTGCCGCTGTTGCGGCTCTGTTGAGTCATCGCCGAAATCCGGGTTCGAGAGTCATGGCCGAGGGAAAAAAAACATCGAGCGTCTTTTTCTTCGGCGTCGTGGTCGTCGCCGCCCTGGTCGTCCTGGGTTATGGCGCCCGCCAATGGTGGGCAGGCAATACGCCATATCCCTCCGGGTCTCAAGGCGGGCCCGTCGCGGCCGCGACGGATTTTATCGTGTCGGAGCCCTCGAAGCCAGTGCCGGACGCGAGCTTCACCGATCCCGGCGGCGGAATGCACAAGCTGACCGACTTCAAAGGCACCTATGTGCTGGTCAATTTCTGGGCGACCTGGTGCGCCCCCTGCAAGACCGAGCTGCCCTCCCTCGCGCGCCTCAAGGCGGCCGTCGCGCCGGACAAGCTCAAGGTCATGACCATCTCGATCGACAAGAACGCCCAGATCGCCAAGAAATATCTCGCCGAGCAAGGGCTTGAGCGATCTCGACTCCTACACCGATTCCTCGCTCGACCTCTCGACCGCACTGAGCGCCGACGGCGTGCCCACCACCGTGCTGATCGATCCCGACTCCAACATCATCGGCCGCCATGTCGGCGCAACGGAATGGGACAGCCCGGACATGGTCGCGGCGCTAACCAAAATCGTCTCGAAGAGCTGATCCCGAATACGCGCTCTTACACCGTCATCCCGGCCATTAGCCGAGCCCGAAGCTTTGCTTCGGTTGCGAGGCTTATGAGCCGGGATCCAGGTCGGACGCTCAGGCCCCTGACAGTAGATCCCGGCTTCCAGGATGACCAGGTGCCCTAAACACCCTTACCGACCGCCTCCTTGATCGTCTCGAATCCATCCCGCGCCAGACACGCCGCCAGCTCCTGCTTGATCTGCCGCACCAGGCCGGGGCCTTCGAAGACGAGGCCGGTATAGAGCTCGACCAAGCTCGCGCCGGCGCGGATCTTGGCATAGGCGTCCGCGCCCGAGGCGATGCCGCCGACGCCGATCAGGGGGATTTTGCCGCCGGTCAGCCCATACATCCTGCCAAGAAGCCGGGTCGAGGGCGCGAGCAGGGGCCGGCCGCTCAGACCGCCGGGCTCGCCCTTGTGTTGTGAGACAAGAGTCTCGGGACGAACGACCGTGGTGTTCGAGACGATCAACCCATCGATGCCATAATCCATGGCCAGCCGGGCGATGGCCTCGGACTGGGCATCGGTCAGGTCCGGGGCGATCTTGAGGAGGAGCGGGGGCTCTGACGGCGATTTCCTGGCGCGCCTGGCGGAGCCGGGCCAGCAAATCCTCCAGCGGCTCGCCCTCCTGCATGTCGCGCAAGCCCGGCGTGTTGGGCGAGGAGATGTTGACCACGAAATAGTCGCCGTACTGCGCCAACGTCCTGAGGCCGACCAGATAGTCCGCGCCGCGGTCCACGCTGTCCTTGTTGGCGCCGAGATTGATGCCGACGATGCCGGGGAACCTCTTGCGCCGCAGCGCCCTCAAGCGCCGCTCGATCTTGCCCATGCCGTCGGAATTAAAACCCATGCGGTTGATCACCGCGCGGTCCTCTTCGAGGCGAAACAGCCGCGGCCTGGGATTGCCGGGCTGCGGCCGCGGGATGACGCTGCCGACCTCGACGAAACCGAAGCCCAGACGATGCATGGCCCTCGGCACCTCGGCATTCTTGTCGAACCCGGCGGCGAGCCCCACCGGATTGGGAAAGCGCAGTCCGAAGGCCTCGACCGCGAGCGAGGGCGGGTCCGGCGCGTGATAGCGCGGCCCCATGCCGTATTTGAGCATCCGGACGGTCAGCTCATGGGCTCTTTCGGGGTCGAGCCGCCGGATCGCCGAGGTCGCGTAATCGTAAAGCCCGGCCATCTCAGGCGAATCCCGAGCGCTCGACGGGCTCGGCCGAGATCACGGCCTCGACCGGCAGCGAGCCGTAGAAATGGGGAAACAGCGCCCCGCCGCGCGAAACCTCCCAGCGCAACGCGCCCTCGGGCAACCGCGCGGTATCGACCGCGAGGATCATCAGCCCCGTCCGGTCCCTGAAATGCTTCTCCAGCGTACCCCGCACCTGATCCTCGGCCGAAAGATGGATGAAGCCGTCACGGGCGTCGTCCGGCGAGCCCTCGAGCGCGCCCGCAGCCTGTGGCTTCGCGCCACTCCGTTTCCGTGCAGATCTTGTAAACCGTCGCGTCCGGCATCCTCGTTGACCTGGCGCATGAACCCTTATTGCCGCCAGCCGATGCCTCTAACGTCAATGTCATCCCGGCCATTAGCCAAGCCCGAAGCTTTGCTTCGGAAGCGCGGCTTATGAGCGGGGATCCAGGTCAGGCGCTCACGCCCATGACACTGGATCCCGGATAGCTCGGTTCGCCATCGAAATCGGAGATTTCGGGCAAACCGGCTTCCGGGATGACGTCGAGCCAGAGTTTGCATCAACCGGTCATTTACGGGTCAGACGGTAGCGCAAGGGGCGCGCGAAGAATAGCGCGCACAGGGTCCTAGGGAATTCTTCCTTGCGGTCAGCGACATAGCGGGTAAACTCTGGCGCGGGGGAGGCTCGCGAGCGGGGCATTTGCCTCAAGGACGCCTCGGTTGCTAACGCATAAATCAATCTGGAAAGCCATCGACGCACTGGCGGCAAATCATGGCCTCTCCACATCGGGTCTGGCGCGACGTGGCGGGCTCGATCCCACAGCCTTCAATGTCTCCAAGCGGTTCTCGCGCGACGGCAAGCCGCGCTGGCCGAGCACGGAAAGCCTGTCCAAGGTGCTGGACGCCACCGGCGCCGACATCGACGACTTCGCCCGGCTGATCGACGGCGATGGCGAGATGGGCCCGGCCATTCACCGGGTGCCGATCATCGGCATGGCCCAGGCCGGCACCAAAGGCTATTTCGACGACGGCGGCTATCCTCTCGGCAACGGCTGGGACGAGGTCGCCTTTCCCGATCTCGGCGATCCCAACGCCTATGCCCTGGAGATCAACGGCGACAGCATGGAGCCGGTCTACCGGGACGGCGACCTGATCATCGTCTCGCCCGCCGCCGGCATCCGCCGCCACGACCGGGTGGTGGTCAAGACCACCGACGGCGAGGTCATGGCCAAGGCGCTGACCCGGCGCACGGCCCGGCAAGTCGTGCTCGACTCGTTCAATCCGCGCTACGAGCAGCGCGTCATCCCGGTCGAGCAGATCGCCTGGATCGCCCGGATCGTCTGGGCGAGTCAGTAGGCGGTCTTGCACTGGTCGTGGCGAAGATGCATCGTGTCACGATGTCTGACAGGGGAAAGACGACAACCCCAATGCACGGTCGAGCGGCAACCCGCCGGACCGTTCTGCTCGGTCTCGGCGCGGCGGGTACGTTCTTTTTGTCCGGTTGCGGCGAGTCCGGATCGAACCGCCAGCATGTCGAGCTTCATATTGCCTCGGATGGCGACTTCCTGGCCTATAAGCCGGATATGCTGACCTGTCCTGCCGGAGCCGATGTGCGGCTGACCTTCCATCATGCCGGCATGATTCTGTCGCAAAAGCATGACTGGGTGCTGGTCAAGCCGGGAACCGTGCAAGCCGTGCTGAATGCCGGGAAGGACGAGGGCGAGGAGAATGCTTATCTGCGGCCGGGCGATCCCCGTGTGATTGCGGCTACGCCGCTCTGCGACAAGGGCGAATCCGTCAGCGTCAGTTTCGTCGCGCCGGAACCGGGGGATTACCCGTTCTTTTGCTCTACGCCGGGGCATGCGGAAGACATGCATGGTACTCTGCACGTAACGCCCGCCTGAAAGCGTGAGAGCAGCGAGCGAAAGGGAGACTGTTATGTCGTATTCGAGAAAACTCTTAGTGCTTGTAGCGTCGCTTGGGATTGCGGTGACGGCGATGACCGCCAAGGCGGCGGATCTGAATTCGCCGGACCAGATAAAGACCTGCCTGCGCATTCTCATGCAGGTGACGAACGACTTCGACCGTCAGATCACGCACCAGAATTATGCGCGCCTGACCCATGAAAACATGGAATTCATGGAAGGAGCCGAGGCCCTGCGGAATGCTCTGGCGAACGAGTCGGCCGATCTGAGGGCCGAGGTCGCGCCCGCGCTTCAGAAGGCCGTCGATGCGGCCCAGCACGTCGCGGATATGAGCAGCACGAATGACGACAAGAAGCTGCGGATGGGCCATGGCGAGATGGTCAAGGCGGTCAACGCCGTCTTTGCCTATTTCCCGGAAGACCTGCGGCCCGGACCCGAATGTCGCGCCAGGCAGGCCTCCCGGATTCGGAAGGTAACCTGAACTCCGTCCACGCCCGCCCGCCTCGTCATTGCGAGCGACCGAAGGGAGCGCGGCAATCCAGCTCTCTGGATCGCCGCGCGCTGGCGCGCCTCGCGATGACGGTGCCGCCTACTTCTCGAACGGCGTCATCCTCTTGACGACATCGGCCAGGTCCTCTGGCGGCTCCCGTTCGACGGCGGCCATGAGCTTCTTCCCCTGGGCCTGCAGGATGCGGTCGGCCGCGGTGTGGGGCTCGACCTTCAGGGCGGCGGCGAGCTGGGTGCGGACGGCGTCGAGATCGGGATGCTTCGAGCGCATGCGGATGAGCGCGGTCGCATATTCGACCCGGATGATCGGATTGTCGGGGTCGAGCATGACGGCCTTGTCGAAGGCTTCGATCGCCTTGTCCCGAGATGCGCCATAAACGACCGAAGCCGCAAAGGACCCGCCGCGCGCGACGATCTCCGCATTCCAGCCGCCATAAGCCGCCTCGGCCCAGGGATCGTCGGGCGCGAGCTGGATCGCTTTGCCCAGGAGCTTCTGGGCTTCCCGGCCATAGCCGTCCTCATGCGCCCGCATCATGCCTTCCTCGCGGGAGAGATAGCCGAGCGCGACGACGAGATCCAAAAGTCCTTCGACGTCCTCGGGATCTTTCGCGACCGCCTGACGCGCAAGCGCCTCGCCCTTCTTGAGCTCGTCCAAAGCCTCCTCGCCCTCGGCCATGTAGCCCGCATGCATCAAGGTCGCGCGGGCGGCGAAGGCGAGGCCCTCGGCCGTATTCCGGGCTTCGGCGAGCTTGGCGGCTTCGAGGAAATGACCGGAATCGTAAAGCGCTTCCGCCTCGCCGGAGGGCGCAGCCTCCGCAAGCGGTGCGAGCGCCGTCAAGACGACGACAAGCAGAATCATTTTCGAGATAAAGGACGCGCGCGGCACTCTCACATACCTTTCCGGCGCCCCGAGCCGGACCATAGCCGAAACCCCCGCCCGGCCCCAAGAGGGCCACCGATCACTTTCGCGTGGTCACATTTGAGATAATTGGCGCGCTGACGCGGGTCAAACCGCGATAGAATCCTTGGCGTTCAGCGCCGATCGGAGCATGGAGAGGCTTTCCTCCATGCCGTAGAGCGCAAAGAACGGGCCGATGCGCGGGCCCTGCTCCTGGCCGAGAAGGACCTCGTAGAGCCCCTTGAACCAGTCGCGCAGATTCTCGAAGCCGTGGCGCTTGCCGACTTCATAGACCTGGGTCTGGATGTCCTCGCCGGTGGCAGTCGCGGGCATCGCTTCCAGCACTTGCGATCAGGTCGCCGATCGCCGCGCGCTCGCGCTCGTCGGCGGGGCGGAACTTCTTGGTCGGCTTGACGAAATCCTCGTAGTAATGGGCGGCATAGCCGACCAGCTGGTCCAACAGCGGATGGGTCTCGCGGCTTGCCCCCGGAACATAGCGCGAGATGAATCCCCACAACACGGCCGGGTCGCCGGTATTCGCCGCACCGACAAGATTGAGCAGAAGGCCGAAGCTGATCGGTACCGACTCTTCGGGCGGGCGGCCGCCATGAATGTGCCAGACCGGATTGACCAGTTGCTCCTGCGGCGACTGGGCCGGAAACTTCTCCAAATGGGTCAGATATTCGTCCGCTGTTTTCGGAATTACGTCGAAATAGAGCCGTTTCGCCTTTTTCGGCGACTGATACATCAATAACGACAGACTTTCAGGCGAGGCGTAGCGCAGCCATTCGTCCATGCTCAGCCCGTTGCCGATGGATTTCGAAATCTTCCGGCCGTTTTCGTCGACGAAAAGCTCGTATTGGAAGCCTTCGGGCGGCGTTCCGCCGAGAATTCGCACGATCTTTTCGGATAATCGCACGGAATCGACGAGGTCTTTGCCCGACATCTCGTAATCGATCCCGAGCGCCGCCCAGCGCATCGCCCAATCGACCTTCCATTGCAGCTTGGCCAAGCCCCCGGTCACCGGCTGCTCGACCTTGCGGCCTTGCGCCGTCTCGAAAGTGATGGTCCCCGCCTCGACATTGCGTTCGAGAACCGGCACCTGAAGCACCACGCCGGTATCGGGGCAGACGGGCAGGAACGGGCTGTAAGTCGCCTGCCGTTCGGCGCCCAAAGACGGCAGCATGACGGCCATGATCTCGTCGTAATGCGCGAGGACTTTGAGGAGCGTCTCGTCGAACTGGCCGCTCTTGTAGCATTCGGTCGAGCTCTTGAACTCGTACTCGAAGCCGAAGGAATCGAGGAAGGCGCGCAGCCGCGCATTGTTGTGATGGGCGAAGCTTTCATGGGTTCCGAACGGATCCGGAATGGATGTCAGGGGTTGGCCCAGATGCTCCTTGAGCATGTCCTGGTTCGGCAGGTTGGTCGGCACCTTGCGCAGGCCGTCCATGTCGTCGGAGAAGGCGAACAGCTTGGTCGGGATGTCGCTCATCGCCTGGAAGGCATGGCGCACCATGGTCGTGCGCGCGACCTCGCCGAAGGTGCCGATATGGGGCAAGCCGCTCGGGCCGTAGCCGGTTTCCAGGAGTACGTATCCCCGCTCGGGCGCCGCGCCCTTGTAACGCTCGATGATCTTGCGCGCCTCGACGAACGGCCAGGCGGTCGTCGCCGCGGCCAGATCGGCATCGACAGCCGGGACGGGCCGGTTGTGTCTCACAGGGTCGGTCATGCACGCCTCATCGAAAGTGGCCGGACGGTATGCGCAAGCCCCTCGCCCGTCAACCAGCACACCGATATACTCCCCGGAGATTCATGACCCCTGGCCGATGACCTCTTTCCCGCAATCCGCCCAACCCGCCGACGGACCCGTAAGGACCGTCCAACTCCCGGACGCGCCGGCGCTCGTGCTCGGCGCGCGGGAGGGGGTGATCGTCAGTCCGGCGGGCGAAGTCGAGACATTGCCGGTCAAGGCACTGGCGCGGCGGGCCGAGAGCGAGCGCTTTCTCTATTGTTACGGCACGTCGGTGCGCCGCAAGCTCGCCATCAAGCGCCTCGCGGGCTATGACGTTCTGGAGCTTTTCGCTTTCACCCGCCCGGCCGCCTTCGTGCTGCCCACGCCCCTCGGCTTGGCGCGCGGCATGGACCTCGTTTCGGATACGCAACGATCCTTTTCGCCGGAAGATACGGCCCTTCTGGTGGTCCGGGCGGGCCATCGGCTGCTGGAGGAGCTGACCCGGCTGCAAGGCCAGGCGCGGAACGAGGCCGGGCGCATCGCGACCACCATGGCGCGCGCCGGCTGGGCCTGGGGACCGGCGGTGCTGGCGGCGCTCGGCGCGCCCGACCCGGAGTCGCACGCCCCGAATGCCTATCTCTCCGGCTATGACGTCTGGAACCGCCTCGCCGAATGGGACGAGGACCCGCCCCAGGCCCCGCCGGGCGACGCGTCGGTGAGCGAGGACGAGGCCCGCGAGCGGCTCGAAGCCCTGGTCGGGCCGGCCGCCGAGAAGCGGGAGGCCCAGGTCCGCTACGCCGAGGAAGCCGCCGAGGCCTTCGCGCCGCGGGATCAGGCCGGGGTTCCGAACGTGGTGCTGGCCGAGGCCGGGACCGGGGTCGGCAAGACCCTCGGCTATATCTCGCCGGCCAGCGTCTGGGCGGCGAAGAACCAGGGCACGGTCTGGCTCTCGACCTATACCAAGAACTTGCAGAGGCAGATCGACCAGGAGCTCGACAAGCTTTATTCCGTCCCCGAAACGAAGGCTAGAAATGTGGTGGTTCGCAAGGGGCGGGAGAACTATCTCTGCCTTTTGAACCTGGAGGAGGAGGTCGCGCGGGGCGGCCTCTTGCCGGAGCGTGCGGTCGGCATCGGCCTCGTCGCGCGCTGGGCCCGGGCGAGCCGGGACGGCGATATGGTGGGCGGTGACTTCCCGTCCTGGCTGTTGGGGGCCCTGGGCGGGCTGCAATCTGGTGGATGTGACCGACCGGCGCGGCGAATGCATCTATTCGGCCTGCCCGCATTACCGCAAATGCTTCATCGAGCGCGCCGTCCGGAAATCGCGCCGGGCCGAGATCGTGATCGCCAACCATGCCCTGGTCATGATCAACGCGGCTCTGCGCGCCGACGAAGGCGAGCTGCCGACCCGCTATGTCTTCGACGAAGGCCATCACCTGTTCGAAGCCGCCGACAATGCCTTCTCCGCCCATCTCTCGGGCCATGAGGCGGCAGAGTTGAGGCGCTGGATCCGGGGCGCCGAGACGTCGCGCGGGCGCGGCGCGAGCCGGGTGCAGGGGCCTGGAGAAACGCATCGGCGACCTGGTCGGCGAGGAAGACGCGCTCGAAACCGCGCTCCGCGATGCCATCGCCGGGGCCGGCGCGCTGCCGGGCGAGGGCTGGCAGAACCGGATCACGAGCGGCGCGCCACAGGGCCCGGCCGAGCGCTTCCTCGCGGCCGCGCGGGTTCATGTGCTCGCCCGCGCCGACAGGGAAAAGGACGGCTATAGCCTGGAAGCCGGCGTCGAAGAGCTTCCCGCCATGCTGCTCTCGGCCGGGACCGCGCTCCAGGGCGCACTCACCCAGATCGCCAGGCCCCTCGCCAGTCCTCGCCAAGGGGCTCAAGGCCAAGCTCGATAAGCAGGCCGCGACCATGGAGACGGCGACGCGTGTGCGGATCGAAGGCGTGCTGCGGGGCCTCACCTATCGCGCCGATGCTCTGCTCGCGTCCTGGATCGGGATGGTCGGCGATCTCGGCGCGCCGACGCCCGAGAAGATGGTCGATTGGTTCTCGATCGAGCGGATCGACGGGCGCGAGCTCGATGTCGGGCTGCATCGCCATTGGATCGACCCGACCGAGCCCTTCGTCGAGACCGTGTTGGATCAGGCCCATGGCGCGGTCATCACCTCGGCGACGCTTCGGGACCAGACCCGCGACGCCGACGGCAATCTCTCCGACGACTGGCAGTCGGCCGAGATGCGCACCGGCGCGCTCCATCTCGCCAAGCCGCCCGCGCGGGTCAGCCTGCCCTCGCCCTTCGATTACGCCGCCAAGACCCGCGTCTTCGTCGTGACGGATGTGAAACGAACCGACGAGGACCAGGTTGCCGCGGCCTATCGCGAGCTGTTCCGCGCCTCCCATGGCGGCGGACTCGGCCTCTTTACCGCCGTCTCTCGACTCAAAGGCGTCCACCGACGCATCGCCGCGCCCCTCGAAGCGGAAGGCATCGCGCTCTACGCCCAGCACATCGACCCGATGGATACCGGCACGCTTGTGGATATCTTCCGCGCCGAGAAGGACTCCTGCCTCCTCGGCACCGATGCGGTGCGGGACGGCGTCGACGTGCCGGGCCATGCGCTCCGGCTCATCGTGTTCGACCGCATCCCCTGGCCGCGCCCGACCATCCTCCATCGCGCCCGGCGCAATGCCTTCGGCTCGCGAACCTATGACGACATGATCACCCGCCTCCGCCTCAAGCAGGCTTTCGGTCGATTGGTGCGAAGCCGAAACGATTATGGGGTGTTCGTGATGCTCGATCCCATGGCGCCGTCGCGCCTGATGAACGCGTTTCCGCCGGGGGTGACGGTGGAGCGGCTGGGGCTCGCCGATGTGATCGGACGGACGCGGGAGTTTCTAGGCACCTGGCGTCACCCGGGCTAAGCTTCCCCGGCACAAGAGGGGGGATCATCATGGATACGACCATCGTTACCGACGGCTTGCGCTTTCCCGAGGGGCCGGTCTGGATGCTCGACGGGTCGGTGATCGTGGTCGAGATCGAGGCCGGGCGGCTCACCCGGGTCATGTCGGACGGCGCGAAACACATTGTCGCCGAGCCCGGCGGCGGGCCGAACGGCGCGGCGGTCGGGCCCGACGGGCGGCTCTATGTCTGCAACAATGGCGGATTCAGCTGGATGGAGCAGGACGGGCTCCTGACCCCGGACATGCAGATGAACATCTCGGATTATTCGGGCGGGCGGATCGAGGCCGTCGATATCGAGACCGGCAAGGTCGAGCGGCTCTACGACGCCTGCGACGGGTATCGGGTTGCGCGGTCCGAACGACATCGTGTTCGACGCCCATGGCGGCTTCTACTTCACCGATCTCGGCAAGGGCCGCGAGCGCGACGCCGATCACGGCGGGCTCTATTACGGGCTGGCCGACGGCTCGAAGATCGTGACCGTCGCCTATCCTTTGGACAACGCGAACGGCGTCGGCCTCTCGCCGGACGGCCGGACCGTCTATGTCTCCGAGACCACCCGGCGCGACATTCTCGCTTTCGACATTATCGAGCCCGGCGTCGTGGGGCCCTCGCCCGGCCTGTTCCCCGGCCGGCCCGTCGCCTCCTTCCCGGCCCGGCAATGGCTCGATTCGCTTGCCGTCACCGATGACGGCCATATCTGCGTCGGCACGTTGATCGACATCCCCGGAATCGCCATGGTCGACCCCGCGACCGGCAGCTATACCGACCATCCCTTCGACGACACCCTGGTGACGAATATCTGCTTCGGCGGCGCCGACATGCGCGACGCCTGGGTGACCCTCTCGACCACCGGCCGCCTGGCGAAGGTCCGTTGGGACCGGCCGGGGCTAAAGCTGGCGCATTACGCCTGAACCGGCGCGGCGTCCTTCAAACCGGCGGCCTTGAGCGCGGGACGGGCGCCGCATTTTTCGAGCCAGGCATCGACGGCGGCATCCTTCGGCAACATGTCGCGCGCCCATTGGCCGATGCTCGCGAGCAGGATGTCTGCCGCCGAAAAACGCGGCCCGGCGATGTATTCGTTGGCGGCGAGGCCGTCCAAAATGCGCCGCTCCATCTCCGCGCGGCCGCGAAATGTCCGCCCCAGGCCTTCATGATCGCCGAGGCCGAGAAACGCGAAGGTCAGCACCGGCTCGATGACGCCCGCGTAATAGGCGAGCCAGGTCAGATAAAGCCCGCGATTGGCATCGCCGATCTTCGCGCCGATGCCCGCTTCGGGAAACAAATCCGTCAGGTAAAGCGCGATTGCCGCGGATTCGGTGACCAGCGCCCCGTCATGCACAAGCGCCGGGACTTTCTTGTCGGGATGGGGATTCTTCGGATCGGGCGCACCCGAGCCGTCCATCCGGGGAACATCCGTATAGGCGATGTCGTATTCTGCGCCCAGCTCTTCGAGGAGCCAGATCATCCTGGACGAGCGCGACTGCGGCGCATGGTACAAAGTGAGCATCGTGATCTCCGGAACGGCGGGGCGGGATAAGAACAATACAAGAACATTTGGGCGGAGGCAAGCCGCTCCTCGGACTCGTCTTGCCGGTTTTGCGGCAATCTTCTAAGGTCTCGGCTCGCCTTGCATTTTCTCATCCCCCAACAGCCCGAGTCGCCCTACATGTCCAAGAAAGTCCCCCATCAAACTGCGCTGATCTATGTCATGGTCCTGGTTTCGGCGGCCGATAACGACATGCGCGACCGCGAGCTCGGGGCGATCGGGACGATCGTGAAGACCCTACCGGTGTTCGCCGATTTCGATCCCGAGGAACTGGTAGGCGTCGCCGAGGATTGCGCCGCCATTCTCGGCGGCAAGAGCGGGCTCGAGGTTGTGCTGGAAATCGTCAAGGCCTCGCTCAATTCGAAGTTCCGCGAGACCGCCTATGCGCTGGCCTGCGAGGTGGCCGCGACCGACGGCGAGCTGCCCCAGGAGGAATTGCGGCTCCTGGAGATGATCCGACACACCCTGGAGATCGACCGCCTGACCGCCGCCGCCCTCGAACGCGGCGTCGCGGCGCGCTACGCGCATCAGTAGTCAGGTATCGGATGTCAGATGTCAGGACGAACGGACGGACATCTGATCTCTGGCATCTGACATCTGCTATGCTCTGCTCATGGAGCAATGGATTCTCGACCATGAGCCGGGCGTAAGGCTCGGCATCTTTCTCGGCGTTCTGGTTCTTGTCGGCCTCGTCGAAGGCGTCCGGCCGCGGCGGGGGCCGAGTCAGCCGCGGTTCTTGCGCTGGGCCAATAATCTCGGGCTTTCGGTCGTGAACACCGTCATTCTGCGGCTGATGGCGCCGTTGACGCTCGTGGCTGCGGCGGCCTGGGCGGCGGATCGGGGCTACGGGCTGTTCAATTCGGTGGGGCTGTGGGGTCCGGTGGAGATTCTGCTCGCCGTGGTTCTCCTGGACCTCGTGATCTACGGCCAGCATGTCGCCTTTCACAAGATTCCAGTGCTGTGGCGGGTTCACCGGATGCATCACACCGATCTCGATGTCGACGCGTCGACCGGCCTGCGCTTCCACCCCGTGGAGATGGTGCTGTCCTTGGGCCTGAAGCTCGGCGCGGTGATCGCGCTCGGGGCGGCGCCTTTGGCCGCGCTTCTGTTCGAGGTGGTCTTGAACGGCGTTACCCTGTTCAATCACGGCAATCTCAAGCTCGGGTCCGGGCTCGACGCGGCGATCAGAACCGTGATCGTGACCCCCGACATGCACCGGGTCCATCATTCCGCCGACCGCGCGGAGACCGACAGCAATTACGGCTTCAATCTCTCCTGGTGGGACCGGCTGTTCGGAACCTATCGGGCGAAACCCGCCAAGGGCTATGACGGCATGGTGATCGGGCTCGACGACTTCCGGGACCCGAAATGGCTGGGGATTGCCTGGATGATTGTCACGCCGTTCTATCGTATGTCGTCTAAGTCAGGGGCAGCGGATAAGATCACACCATGAAGACGCTCATCATCCTGCGCCACGCCAAGGCCGAGCCGCACGCCGCCAAGGCCAGCGACCACGACCGGGTCCTCCTGCCGAAAGGCGTGAAGGCCGCCGCCGCCATGGGCGCCCATCTCGCCGCCCACGGCCCGGTGCCGGAGCTGATCCTGTGCTCCGATGCGGCCCGGGCACGCGAGACGATGGAGGCGCTCCTGACCACGCTCAAAGCCGACCCGGCGATCGAGATCGAGCCGACATTCTATCCCGGCCGGCCCGAGGCGATCCTCTCCCGGGTCAGGGAAGCGGACGATCATTACGGCTGCGTCATGGTGATCGGGCACAATCCGAGCTTCGAGGATCTGGCCCGCGCCCTGGTGCGCCGGCCGGCGCCGGGCGGGGAACGGGACGACCTCAAGCGCATGGAAGCGAAATTTCCCACATCGGCGATCGCGGTAGTCCAATTCGACACGGACTCCTGGGCGCATATCGATATCGGCCGCGGCGATCTGACGTCCTTCAAGGCGCCGCGGGACCTGATCGAGGTCTGAGCCATGGCCGGGCCCGCGTCGACCTCCTCGCCCCCCTGGGAAAAAGACCGTGTCGTCCCGACCTTCCGGGTGGTCGATCTCACCAAGGTCTATCACATGGGCGAGGTCGAGGTTCACGCGCTCAGGGGCTTGAGCCTCGATCTCTTCGAGGGCGAATTCGCGGTGCTGGTCGGCCCCTCGGGCAGCGGCAAATCGACTTTCCTCAATATCATCGGCGGCCTGGACGTGCCGACGAGCGGCTATGTCGAGTTCCGCGGCAAGCGGCTCGACGTCGGCGACGAGCGCGCGCTCACCCGGTATCGCCGCGAGCATGTCGGCTTCGTGTTCCAGTTCTACAATCTGATCCCGAGCCTCACCGCCCGCGAGAACGTGGCGCTCGTCACCGAGATCGCCGACAATCCCATGACACCGGAAGCGGCCTTGGAGATCGTCGGCCTCGGCGACCGGATGGACCATTTTCCCGCCCAGCTTTCGGGCGGCCAGCAGCAGAGGGTGGCCATCGCCCGCGCCATCGCCAAGCAGCCCGACGTGCTCTTGTGCGACGAGCCGACGGGGGCGCTGGACATCACGACCGGCGTGGTGGTTCTGGAAGCCATCGAGCGCGTCAACAAGGAGCTCGGCACCACCACCGCGGTGATCACCCACAACCAGGCCATCTCCGCCATGGCCGACCGGGTGTTCACCTTCGCGGACGGCACCATCGGCGAGAGCCGGGTCAACGAGACGAAAGTCTCGCCGCATGAATTGCAATGGTAAGCCGCGAGAGGCTGGCATGCTGATCAGCGCCCTCGACCGCAAGCTTCTCCGCGACCTTCTGAACATGAAGGGCCAGGTGCTGGCGATCAGCCTGGTGATGGCTTGCGGCGTCGCGGTCTGCGTGATGGCGCTCGGGATGCTGCATTCCCTGGAGCGCTCCCTCGATGCCTTCTACAGCGAGTATCGTTTCGCCGACGTCTTCGCGGGCCTGAAGCGCGCGCCGATCTCGCTGGCCGACCGGATCGCGGAAATCCCCGGCGTCTCGGCGGTCGATCAGCGCATCGTCTATTACGTCACCCGCGACATTCCGGGTTTCGACGAGCCGGTGATCGGGCAGATCATCTCGATCCCCGAAAACCACCCGCCGGTCCTGAACGACCTTTATCTCACCTCCGGCGCCCTGCCCCAGCCGGGCCGCGACAACGAGGCCGTGGTCAACCAGGCCTTCGCCGAGGCCCATCATCTCACCATCGGCGACAGCTTCACGGCGGTCATCAACGGCCGCCGCCAGAAGATCACCATCTGCGGCACCGCGCTCTCGCCCGAATTCGTCTACACCATCGGCCCCGGCAGCCTGTTCCCGGACGACAAGCGCTTCGGCGTGATGTGGATGAGCCGCAAGGCGGTCGAGAACGCCTTCGATCTCGACGGCGCGTTCAACAACGTCACGCTCAAGCTGGCGCGCGGCGCCAACGAGGCCGAGGTGATCGACCGGCTCGACGACCTGATCCGGCCCTATGGCGGCACCGGCGCCTATGGCCGCAAGGACCAGATCTCGAACTTCTTCATCTCCGGCGAGTTCGAGCAGCTTCGCGCCATGGCGATCATCGCGCCGGCGATCTTCCTGGCGGTCTCGGCCTTTCTCCTCAACATCGTGCTCTCCCGCATCATCAGCCTGGAGCGCGACCAGATCGGCGTGCTGAAGGCTTTCGGCTATTCCAACCCCGCGATCGCATTCCATTATCTGAAGCTTGCCGTGGTGATCGGGATCATCGGCAGCTTGCTCGGCGTGGCGCTCGGCGTCTGGACCGGCTCGGGGCTGGCCGAGATCTATGCCCGGTTCTACCGCCTGCCCCATATCCATTACGAGCTGACGCCCGCCATCGTCTCGATCGGCGTGCTCTCGACCCTTGCCGCCGCCGTGCTCGGCATCCTCGGGGCGATCGCCAAGGCCGTCGCGCTTCCGCCCGCCGAGGCCATGCGTCCGCCGACGCCCGCAATCTATCGCCAGACCATCTTCGAGCGCCTGGGCCTCCAGCGCCTCTTTACCCAGCCGACCCGGATGATCCTCAGGCATATCGAACGCCATCTCGGCCGCTCGGCGCTGTCCTCCTTCGGCATCGCCGTGGCGGTCGGGATCCTGATCGCGTCGAGCTTCACCCTGGATTCGATCGACTACATCATCGATGTCCAGTTCAATGTCTCCCAGCGCCAGGACATCCAGGTCGGGTTCTTCGAAGCGCGTCCGCTGAAGGCGATGTACGCGGTCGAGCATCTTCCCGGCGTCATGCGGGTCGAGCCCTATCGCTCGGTCGCGGCGCGGCTCAGGAACGGCCATTTCTCGCGACGGGTCTCGATCACCGGGGTCAGGCCCGGCGACGACCTCAATCGCCTGATCAACGCCGATCTCCATGTCGTGCCGACGCCGGACAAGGGCCTGATGCTGTCGAAGAAGCTTGCGGACCTTCTTCATGTCGGGCGCGGCGACAAGCTCGTGATCGAAGTCATGGAAGGCCGGCGGCCGGTTCGCGAAATTCCCGTCTCCGGCGTCTATGAGGAATTTATCGGCACGACCGCGGTGATGAGCATGAGCGCCTTGAACGAGCTGATGGGCGAGGGGCCGTCGATTTCGGGCGTCTATGCGAGCGTCGATTCCCGGCAGACCGACAAGCTCTACTCGACCCTGAAGAACATCCCCGTGGTCTCGGCGGTGCTGCTGCGCGAGGCGTCACTGCAAAGCTTCCGCGACACCATGGCCGAGAACCTGACCCAGACCATGTTGTTCAACATCATGTTCGCCGGGCTAATCGCGATCGGCGTCGTCTACAACACCGCGCGGATCTCGCTCTCGGAGCGCGCGCGGGAGCTGGCCAGCCTGCGCGTGCTCGGCCTCACGCGGGGCGAAATCTCTTATATCCTCTTGGGCGAATTGGCGATTCTGACCGTCGTCGCCCTGCCGGTCGGATGCCTGTTGGGCCGGTTCCTGAGCGCGCTGTTGTCGGCGGCCCTCAATACCGATCTTTATCGAATCCCGCTGATCATCGACCCCTCGACCTATGGGATGGCGGTGACGATCGTGCTGATCGCCTCGGTTGCCTCCGGGCTCATTGTGCGCCATCGTCTCGACCACTTGGACCTCGTCGCGGTCCTGAAGACCAGGGAGTAGGCGATGGCGCTGCTCGACGCCCTCGGCAAGGACCGTCCGACCCGGATCAAACGCGGGATCCTGGGCCTTATCGGCCTTGCGATCCTCGCCGTGATCGCCTGGTCGTTCATGCCGTCGCCGGTCGATGTCGATACCGGCCCCGTGACCAAGGGCCGGCTCGAAGTAACGGTGGGCGACGACGGCGAGACCCGGGTACGCGAGCGCTACGTCGTCTCGGCGCCGGCCGCCGGGCGGCTGGAGCGGCTGCCGGTCGAGGTCGGCGATCCGGTGGAGGCGAACAAGACCCTTCTCGCGACCATCTTGCCGGCCGATCCGAGCTTCCTCACGGCGCGGGACGAAGCCCAGGCCGAGGCCCGCGCCCAGGCTGCCCAGGCGGCCAAGGATCAGGCCGACGCCAATCTGGTCCATGCCAAGGCCGCGCTCGCCTATGCCAAGACCGATCTGGAGCGCGCCCAACGTCTCGCCACGCAAGGGACCATCTCCAAGAAGGCCCTCGACCAGGCAAAGCTCAATGTCGAGTTGAACGAGGCGGATCTCAAAAGCGCCCAGTCGGCGGTGAATGTCGCGGCCTACGATCTCGCCTCGGCCCAGGCGGCGCTGATGGGACCGAACCAGGGCAAGGCCGATAAGATCGAGGGCTGCTGCATCGATATCCGCGCGCCGGTCACCGGCCGGGTCCTGAAGCGCCACCACGAGAGCGAGACGGTGGTGGCCGCGGGCGAGCCGCTGGTCGATGTCGGCGATCCCAAAGACATCGAGATCGTCTCCGACCTTCTCTCGACCGACGCGGTCAAGCTCAAGCCCGGCGCCCATGTCTATATCGACCATTGGGGCGGGCCGAAGGTGCTGAACGGCCGCCTTCGCCTGATCGAGCCCTCGGGTTTCACCAAGATCTCGGCGCTGGGCATCGAGGAGCAGCGGGTCAACGTCAAGATCGACATCACCGATCCTTACGACGAATGGTCCACCCTCGGCGACGGTTATCGTGTGGAAGTCCGGGTCGTGGCCTGGGCCGGCGACAATGTGATCAAGGTCCCGGTCGCCGCGCTGTTCCGCGACGCCGAGGGTTGGGCGGTCTTCGTCGAGCGCGACGGCCGCGCGGCCCGTCGCCAGGTCACCATCGACCACCGGAACGACACCGAGGCAGAGGTGCTCGACGGCTTGAAGGAAGGCGAGACCGTCGTCCTCCACCCCGGCGACGAGGTGAAGGACGGCGTTCGAATCACAACGCGCTAGGGTCCGACCTCATTAGCCGTCATCCCGGATCACAAGGCTCACAGGCCGAAAACCTCCCGGTTTTCGGGCTCGCCTAATGTCTGGGATGACGGCGAATGTGTTGTTGAGTCAGGACCCTAAGCCGTATCCAGAGTCAGGGGTTCCGGCTGACGGCCATCGATGTCGGTCACACCGTATTCCGCCCCGAGGGCCGCGGCGACCAGAACCTGGCCAGAGCGCGCCATCCGGTCGGAATCGGCGGCGAGCGCGGCGATGACGCGGCCGATATAGTCGGGGCTTTCGCTGTTGGAGAGATCGAGGAAGCCGCCCTTGGCCGCTTCGAGCACGGTTTCGGTGCGCACCAAGCCGGGATAGAGCGAGACGACCGCGACGCCGTAGTCCTTGAGCTCATGGGCCATGTCGGCGGTCATCTTGTCGGTCGCGGCCTTGGCGACACCGTAGAGGGCATTGCCGATATGCTTCTGCGCGGCCCAGAAGCTGATATTGACGATCAAACCGCTCTTGGCCGCGACCATCATCCGCGCGGCGCGGGCCGAGCAATCGAACGCGGCATGGACGCCGGCCTCCATCATGTCGGTCCAGCGATGGGCCGGCTGCTCCCAGAACGGCAGGTTCCACGTGAATTGTCCGTTCTCGACCATGCGCTCATAACCGCCCCAGGCCGAGTTCACCAGAAGGTCGAGCGCCCCGGCTTCTTCGGATATCCGGCGGAAGACGCCGTCGGTCTGCTCGGGCCGTGTATGATCGCAGGGAATGCGGATCACGGCTTCCGGCAGCGCGGCCTGTGCAATCGTGCGGCCAGTTGCGAACACCGTATAGCCGGCCTCCGTTAGGCTTATCGCCACACCTTTGCCCACACCTCGCGAGGCACCCGTCACCAAGGCTGTCGGCATTATTCCTCCATAACGGTCAGCCACGGCCAGCGTGCGCGGTACTTCTCGGCTTTGACGCGATAGAGTTGGGGCGGGCCCATGTTCGGGTTCGGCCTCAGGATTCCGTTCCAGGCATCGTCGAGACCGAAGGGGGCGTATATCTCGAAGCCGTCGCCCGCGGGCCGGATGCCGATGCAGGTGCCGGCAACGAGGAAGCGGTCGATGCCCTCGCGGCTCGAGGCAAGCTGCGGATAGTCGTGACCGAAGCGATCGGGATACCAGAGATGGACACGGGCCTGGTTGCGGAGCTCGATGCGCTCGGCAAACTCGCCGAACACGTTCGGCAGGCACCTTATGTGCCGGTCCTCGGCCTCCCAGGAAAGGTCCTCGTCGAAATAGAAAATGTCGTAATCGGCGATGTTCTCGTCCGGCGGGCGGTCCGCGCGGATATTCCACACCGTCTCGAACACCGCTCCGGCCACCAGCCAGACATCCTCGAGCCCAAGCGCCGGGATCCGCTCCAGAATCGCCCGGTTGTGCGGGTTTCGGAGCGCAAAATCGATGAAATCGGCGTCGGAGACGGATTCTGCGAGCATCGCGAAAGCGTCGACGGACGTGCTCCCGACTGTCAAGCCCGACAGGCTGTTGCCGAAGCCCTCGACAATAAATCCTTTATCGAATTAGGGTTAACTGCCGTTGGGGATTTCGGGGTAGTCATCCGGGGACCGTCGTCTTGAAGGAAAAAGAGCTTCGGCTCGCGCTTGTCTGCTACGGAGGCATCTCGCTTGCGATCTATATGCACGGGATCTCCAAGGAGTTCCTCAAGGCCGTCCGCGCCTCGAAAATCTACCATTCCCGCTCCGATATCGCCGAACGCCAGGCCGCGACTTTCGCCGATCTCGCCGGCTCGGCGATCAGGACGGCCGATACCGAGCGGGTCTATTTCGATCTCCTCAAGGCCATCGGCAAGAAGCTCGATCTTCGGCTTCTGATCGATGTGATCGCGGGCGCGTCGGCGGGCGGCATAAACGGCATCATTCTCGGCCGGGCGCTTGCCCACGACCTCCAGATGGATGCGCTGCGCGACGTCTGGTTCGAACATGCCGACGTCACCGAGCTTCTGCAGGCCGAGCATAAGGCGGGGAAGTTCAGCAAATTCTATCTCTATCCGCTGTTTTATTGGATGGGCGGCGGCTTCGGGCACACCTCCAGGATCGAGAAAGAGGCGCTGCGCAAACTCTCCATGTTCGTGCGCTCGCGCTGGTTCAAGCCGCCGTTCGACGGCGAGAAGCTCTTGGGTGTGCTGTTCGACGCGATCGAGGAGATGGGCGAGCCCGCCGAGCCCGATTCCTCGCTGGTGCCCGCGGGCCTGCCCTTGGAGCTTTTCGTCACGGTCACCGATTTCTACGGCTACACCCACCACATCCCGATCCACAGCCCGCCGATTGTCGCCGAGCGCGAGCATCGCCACGTGCTGCGGTTTCTCTATCGGCGCTGGCGCTCGGGCGAGACGCGCACGGATTTCAACCGCGATCATGTCCCGGCGCTTTCCTTCGCCGCGCGCGCGACCTCGTCCTATCCCGGCGCCTTCCCGCCGGCCCAGATCAGCGAGGTCGACCGCATGCTCGCCAAACGCGGCCGGTCCTGGCGCTACAAGACCCAGTTCCTCGAAAGCAATTTCCGGCCCTATCGGCTCGCCGGGCTCAACCCGATGATGACCAGCTTCGTCGACGGCTCGGTCTTGAACAACAAGCCCTTCGAGCCGGCGATCCAGGCGATCCGCAGCCGCGCGGCCTATCGCGACGTCGACCGGCGGCTGGTTTATATCGATCCCCATCCCGAGCAGATCGGCCCGCCGCCCGACGGCGAGGTGCCGGGATTCTTCACGACCATCAAGGGCGCGATCTCGGAAATCCCGCGCTCCGAGCCGGTGCATGACGACCTCGCCGATATCAGCGCGGTCAACGCCCAGATCCGCCGGCGCAAGACCGTGGTCGATGCCGCCCGGCCCCATGTTGTCGAGCTCGTCCGCTCGATCACCCGGGACCGGGTCGACCGGCGGATTTCCATGGACACGCTCCGCAGCTGGCGCGACGAGGCGAACACCCGCGCGGCCCAGGAAGCGGGATTCGTGTATGAAGGCTATGTCCGCCTCAAGATCGCCTCGGTCGAGGACAATGCCTGCCGCCTGATCTCCGGGCTGTGCCGCTATTCCGAGGGCTCGGCCCAGGCGGTGATGATCCGCGAGGTGATCGACGTCTGGGCCCGGATGCGGGCGATCTATCCGGAAGAGGGCAAGGTGAGGCTCGCCAAGCCCGGCGCGCGGGAGACCGGATTGCCGCCCTGGGTGCGATTCCTCGAAGCCTTCGATATCGATTTCCGGCGGCGGCGGCTTCGCTTCGTCATCCAGAACCTGAACCTGCTCTATGGCCGGCTCAACGAATCCCAATATGAGGGGCTGCGGGCCGACGATCTCGATGCCTTGAAGGGCGAGCTCTATGAAGGCCTGGAGATGCTGCGCCAGTTCGACCATACCGGCATCGTCGCGCGCGAGACCGCGGTGAAGGCGCGCGAGCTTTTCCGTAAGGACATGCCGGATCTCTCCAAGGGCGAGATCACCGAGCACGCCTACGACTTCGCGGCCAGGAATATCGAGCGGGTCGACGCGCTGCAGACCATGCTGGCGAACGACATCGATCTCGATTCGGTCAACCGGCGGGTGGACGAGATCCTGTGCCGCGTCTCGGAGCGCGACTGGCCGGTCGAAGCCAAGCGCGAGGTGCTGACCAGCTATCTCGGCTATTCCTATTGGGACGTTCTGACCTTTTCCGTGACGAACTGGCGCGATCTCGGCGAATATGACGAGATCCGCGTCGATCGCTTCAGTCCCGACGACTGCACGACCATCCGCAAGGGCGGCGCCGAGACCATCCTCAAAGGCATCACCTTCAAGCATTTCGGCGCCTTCCTCTCGCGCAAGGACCGCGAGAACGACTATCTCTGGGGCCGACTCCACGCCGCCGAGCGCCTGATCGACATCCTCTACGACGCCGCCTCGGTCGAGGAAGCGGAGGCCGGCATAAACAAGCTCGCCTTCAAGAAACGCGCCTTCGAGATCATTCTCGAAGTCGAGGGGCCGCATCTGCCGAACAGCGCCGATCTGGTGGAAACCCTCAAGGCCGAAGTCGCGGCGCTCTAATATGCCCACCGTCATCCCGGATAGCTCGGTTCGCCGGCGGCATCAAAGATGCCGGGCAAACCGGCTTCCGGGATGACAGGAATGGAGTGCTGGTTCGCGAAAACCAACTCGGGTCTAGCCCCCGCGCATGGGCGGGCGTTATGATCGCCGTCCCGATCAAGCGCCCAAGGGAAGCAGCACCCGATATGAACAAGCCAGCCGATATCAAAGCCGCCGGCACCACCGCCGCCGAAGTTTTTCTCAAGCGCCTCAAGGCCCATGGCGTCGATTATTTCTTCGCCAATGGCGGGACCGATTTTGCGCCGATCGTCGAGGCCTTCGCGCACGGCACGGTCGCGGGCATGGCGATCCCCGAGCCGCTGATCACGCCGCACGAGACCGCCGCGGTCGCGATGGCGCATGGCTATTATCTCGCGACCGGCCGCCCCCAGGCGCTGATGGTGCACACCAATGTCGGCTTGGCCAACGCCGTGATGGGCGCGATCAACGCCGCCGCCGATCATATCCCGATGCTGCTCTGCTCGGGCCGCACGCCGGTGAGCGAGATCGGGCATCTCGGTCATCGCACCGCGCCGATCAATTGGGGCCAGGACATGCACGACCAGGCCGCCCTGGTGCGCGAGTCGGTCAAATGGGATTTCGAATTGCGCGTGCCGGAGCAGACCGCGGACCTCGTGGACCGCGCCTTCGGCATCGCGATGTCCTATCCGCGCGGCCCGGTCTATCTGGCGCTGCCGCGCGAGGCCTTGTGCGCGCCCTGTCCCGAGCCGGACGATCCGGCGCCGACCCTCGCGCCCTCGCGCTACGGCCCGCACCCGAAGGACCTCGAGCGGGCGGCGGAGATGATTCTCGCCGCCAAATCACCGGTGATCATCGCCCATCGCGTCGGCGACGATGCGGGCGGCTTCAATGCGCTTCGCGATTTCGCCGAGCTCGTCGGCGCGCCGGTCTGCACCTGGTGGCTGTCGCGCAATCCGATCTCGACCGAAAGCCCGATGTGCGGCGGCCCCAATCCCGGCGATTATCTGGCCGATGCCGATCTCGTCATCGTGATCGATCATCTGGTGCCCTGGCTGCCCCACCGCCATCACTTGAAAGACGGCGCGAAGGTCATCCAGATCGGCCCCGATCCGCTGCATTCGCGCTTTCCCGTGCGCGGCTTCCGCTCCGACCTCTCGATTGCGAGCGATGCCGAGACCGCGCTCCGCTCGCTTGAAGCTGTGCTCCGTCCCGAGCTCTCCAAGGACAAAGTGGAAGCGCGCTACAAGGCGGCGGCGGCGAAGAACGCCAAGCTCCGGGCCGATCTCATGGCGAAAGCCGAGCAAGGCAGCGGCACGCCGATGTCGAACCTCTATGTCAGCAAGTGCCTCTCCGACGCCGCGGGGCCGGACGCCGTGGTCTATTCCGAGCTCGGCATCGAGCCCGGCGTGATGAACCTCCCGAAATCCGATTCCTATTTCAACGCCGCGGTCTCGGGCGGCCTCGGCTGGGGCCTGCCGGCTGCGCTCGGCACCCAGCTCGCCGACCGCGACCGTATCGTCTGCGCGACGGTCGGCGACGGCTCCTATATGTTCGCCAATCCCGTCGCCTGCCATCAGATCGCCGAGGCCCATGAACTGCCGGTGCTGACCATCGTGTTCAACAACGGCCGCTGGAACGCCGTCCGCGCCTCGGCGCTCGACATTTTTCCCAAGGGCTATGCCGCCAAGGCAAACCTGATGCCGGTCACGACGCTTCGCCCCACCCCCGACTTCTGCAAGATCGCCGAAGCCAGCCGAGGCTGGGCCGAACGCGTCGAAAACGGCGCCGACCTGCCGAAGGCGCTGGCCCGCGCCCTCGACGTCATCCGCACCGAAAAGCGGCAGGCTTTGCTGGAAGTCATCACCGCCTGACGAGAGCGTTGTTCCTTCTCCCCTTGGCGGGAGAAGGATACAGAGGCTTGGCGAAGCGTAGCCGAGCCTTAGCCGACGTTGGATGAGGGGGACTCCGTCGCAAGAGATTTGCGTCCAGCGCCGGCCCCCTCACCCGACTGCGGCTAAGCTCGCTTCGCTCGCTAAGCCTACGTTGCCCTCTCCCGCGGTGGGGAGAGGGGGCCTTTGGCGCGATTCTCCCGTTACTGGCGGATAACGGGCCGTCGGCCTCCTTGCCGGCGTCGCGGCGCTGGTCCTCACTTTCGTCTGGATCGCCGCGGCGCTGACGCGCCTCGCCATGATCATGCTGACGGTCGCGAAGGTGTTCCTCTACGACATGTCGATCCTGACCGGGCTCTACCGGGTGCTGTCATTCCTGGGCCTCGGCCTGGCGCTGGTCGCGATCGGCTTCCTCTATCAGCGCTTCGTCTTCCCGGTCGCGAAGCCGAAACCGCAGAGTTAGCTCCGCTCGGCGATCCAGGCCTTGACGGTCTCGGGGCTCTTGAGCCGCGCCCATTGGCGCTCGGGGTAACTGAAATTCTCGGTGAACTCGTCGCAGAGCGCCTGGTTTTGGCTCATCGCGCCGACGAATTCGAGGAAGTCGGGCCGGGGCGGGGCGAGCATGAAGTTGGTCCAATTTTGCGCGCCGAGCACGCGCTCCATGCGACGCTCGTCGACGCGCTCGACGAAGGCTTTGTCGAAGACGTCCGAAGCCACGATCTCCTCGCCCAGAATCCAGGCGGCGTGAGAGGCGATATTCGCGCCCTGGCCGATCACGGGATCGACGGTTGAATGGGCATCACCGACGGCAATCGCGATCTTGCCGTTGCCGAGATTGGCGGAGGATTCGCGCACCGCCGGGACGAGCCCGCCCTGGATCAGATCCTTCGGCCCCTGGAGATCGAAATGCGCCGTGTCGATGCGCTCATAGATGGTCGGGTGATGCTTTTCGAGCTTGGCCAGGAGCGTGTCGAGGTATTGCTGCTTGCCATCCTCGTACCGAATGCGCGCCACGTCTTCGAGATCGCCGCCCGGGATATTCTCGAACAGCAGAACATGGGCACGGCCGGAGAAGCTCAGCATCGGAATCAGGATGATCTCGCCATGGCCGGGCGAGACCGAGAAAGTCACCATGACGGGATCCGCCGGGCGAATGCCGACATAGATGCCGCCCGAGATCAGCCGTTGCGGTCGGTCGTAGGGCGAGTGTTCGGCGACGCGCGGAAACATGTCGCCGAACGCGCCGCGTCCCGCCCCGACGACCAATAAGTCGAACCGGTTGGCGAGCGCCGGAATCTCGTCGCGCGCGATCTGGCGATATTCGATCGTGCCGCCGCGCGCTTCGAAATCCTCCATCAAGGTCGGCAAATAAATCCGGTAATCGACGGCCCGGCTCGGAGAGCTGAAATAGCCCGGAAAGTCCAAGGGCTCTTGGCCGCCGAAATGATGCTGGTGCCCCGTAGAGCCGTATTCCTCGGCCGGCCAATGATCGACGCCGAGCGCCTTCTCCCGCGCCACCGTCACGTGATGATGGGCGACCGTGTTCGGCAGGCGCATGTCGCGCACCTGATCGGGCGTCCGCTCGGTGATGATGGTCGCGTCCACGCCGTGCTGGCGGAGATAGAGCCCGAGATGAAGCCCGGCCGTACCGGCGCCGATGATGCCGATGGATTTGCCCATGGAATGCCCCGTCGAAAGGGTTCCCGGCCGGCCAGCCTCCGGTCGGGTCTCACGCGTTACAGGTCGAACAATTTCATCGCATTGCCGCTCCGCACCATGTCGCGCACACCCGGCGCCAAGGCATCGACGCGGCTCAAGACGCCCGGCATGTCGCCGATCGAGAACGGATAGTCGGAGCCGTACATCACCCGGTCCGCGCCGACGCTGTCGATCAGGAAGTTCATGGTCTTCTGATCATAGACGATCGAGTCGTAATAGAGTCGGCTCATATAGGTCGAGGGCGGCGTGTCGATCTTGCGCGGGCTGCGGCTGACCTCCCACATCCGGTCGAACCGCGCCACGAGATAGGGGAATTCGCCGCCACCGTGGCAGGCGATCATCCTCAAATGCGGGAACGTATCGAGGAAGCCGTCCAGGATCATCCGCGCGAAGCAGAGGCTCGTCTCGGTGGTGAAGCCGATGGTGTTGCCGAGGCCGTAGTCCTTCAATCCCATGCCGTCCACGAAGGGGAGGGTGGGATGGATGAAGACCGGCATGTCCATGGCGTCGATCTCGCGCCAGATCGGCCGAAACTGCTCCTCGGTCAGGGCGTGGCCGAGGATATTGGTCAACATGCACACGCCGACCGCGCCGTTCTTCTTGGCGCGCTTCAATTCCTCGATGGCGTCGTCGGCATATTGCCAGGGCAGCGAGGCGAACCAGCGGATGCGGCCGTCATGCTTCTCCTGCGCCGCCTTGTAGTCGTCGTTGATCGCGCGCGCGGCGCCGGCGCTCTGGGACTTGGTGCCCCAATAGACATTGGGCGCGGTGAGGCTGATGACCGCGATATCGACGCCGGCCGCATCCATCGCCTTCAAGCGGATATCGTAGTCCAGCATCGCGTCGGAGATCGCGCCGATATACTCGCCGCGATAGACGAGCTCGCGTTTGGGCCCGAGATGGAAATTCGGATCCTTCGCCTCGTTGACCCGCTCCATCCAGCCCGGCGAATACATATGGGTGTGGACGTCGATCACCTTGGCGGTGGATTTCGCCGGCGGTCCTTGCGTCTGGGTGGTTTCGGCCAACGCGCTCTTGCCGGCGAGGCCTAACGCTCCGGCGGCGCCTGCCGCGCCAAGGAAAGATCTGCGGTCGATGGTCATCGCTCATCCCCCAGGATATAGCTGCCTCCGGTGCAACAATCGCACGGGCCGCGCCACGCGACAATCCCCGAGGCCGAAGGGGCGCCGGGGCCTATCGTCTTGCGGAAAGACCGGCGGTGATTTCGATGGGCGGTGCGCTCGGCGCGATGGCGCCGAGAAGGTCGGCTTCCACGGCCTGCTTCTCCGCAGCCGCTTTCTCGGCTTCCAGCCGGGTCGTCGTCACCTTGTCCTTGGCGTCGTCGAGCGCGGCGAACAGGCGGGCATTTATCTCGTGGCGAAGCTTGGCGGCCGTGTGCTTCAGGGCGGCGCGATCCGAATTGTTGGCCGGCATCTGATTGAGCTTCACTTTCACGTCGTTGAGCTTCTCGAGAGCCGTTTGCAGGGCGATCTGCGCGCTGTCCCGCTCGGCGACGGCGGTCCGAAGCGCTTCATTGGCCTGCGTCTCGGCTCTGGTCGCCTCGGCGAGCGCCGCATGGGAGCCGCCGCTTGCGGCTTCGGCGGTCGAGAAGTCGCCGGCGAGGGAAATGCCGGCCGTCCCGATCATCATCGTGGTGCCCAAAATCGTCGCGACGAAAGATTTGGTCCACATTGTCCACCTCCGGGTCGATGAGGAGAAACAGGGGCGTTCCAAAGCAGGAAACGGCCCTGCGTGTTCTTCCAAACGATGGACATGGAACGCCCGAAAGCGGGCGAAGGTTCGGCGCGTTTTTGAAGAAATTGTGCTCTTTTATGGTTAACGACGCGGCGGTTTTCAGGGGACTCGCGGCAGCATCCGGACCGACTTCCGGCCGATTTCCTTGATCGACGCGACGCCCGCCTGGCGCATCGTGAGCGCGAACTCCGCGCGCATCAGGTCGATCACCGTCTCGACGCCTTCCTGGCCGAAAGAGGCGAGGCCCCAGAGATAGGGCCGGCCGATGCCGACGGCTTTCGCGCCCAAGGCCAGGGCCTTGAACACGTCCCCGCCGCGCCGGAAGCCGCTGTCGATCAGGACCGGCACTTTTCCTTTCACGGCGGCGACGATCTCGGACAAGACCTCGATGGTGGCGATGCCGCTCTCGTCGGCGCGGCCGCCGTGGTTCGAGACCACGATGCCGTCGACGCCGTATTTGACGCAGCGCCTGGCATCCTCCGCCGTCATGATGCCCTTGATCACGAGCTTGCCTTTCACGTCCTCCCGCAGTCTCGCGACGAAATCCCAATCGACCCATTTGGGGCCGGCGAAAGCGCCCGGCTCGAGGGCGAGGCCCTGGAACATGGGGAAGTGCGCCGTATTCAAGAGCCCGCCCTCGCCGTGGCAGGAGGTGCAGTCGCGGCCGTCGATCACCGCCATGCGCGACTGCCATTCGAGATCGCGCCCCGCAAGAATATCGACGGTGAGCACGATGACATCGGAACCGGCCAAAGCGGCGCGCGCCGCGAGCGATTCGCCGTTGGTCCAGCCGCCGATGACATAGAGCTGGAACCAGGCGGGCCGGCCGAGTGCGGCGTTCACATCTTCGAGCGAGGTGTCGCTCGCGGTCGAGAGCATCATGACGGCATCGCGGCTCTTGGCCGCCGCGGCGACCGCGAGTTCGCCTTGCGGATTGAACGCGCGCTGCCCGCCAACCGGGCAGAGATAGATCGGCGAGGGCATGGTTTCGCCATAGAGCGTGACTTTGGTGTCGATCTTCTCGACATCGGCGAGGCGGTGCGGCGGGATGCCGAACTCGCGGAACGCCGCCTGATTGCGGTGAAGCGTCACCTCGTCCATCACGCCCGAGGAGAGATAGCCCCAATGGGCGGGCGGCAGGGCCTTGCGGGCGGCGGCCTCGAAGTCGAACACGTTGATCGCGTCGCGCGCCGATTTGATCACATAGTCGCGTACGACCCGCTCGCGCAGCGGGATCGGCGTCGTCCCGGCCGAATTCGGCAGCGAAGGCCTTGAATCCGGTCGAGGCCAGGATCGGGCTGGCCGCGAGATATTTGAGAAACGCGCGGCGCTGATGCCGGATTGCGGGGCCGGTCAGCCCCACCGCGCATGCTCCGAGCCGGGGGCGTAGGCTTCGTCGGGCTTCTGGGTCCGGGCCATGGCGAGAGCCGCCTTTACCGCCGGGCGTTCCCGCATCCGGGCGAGCCATTCCATGAGCTTGGGCGAGGCGGTCGCGTTGCAGTCCTCGGGCATCAGCTTCGGCATCGAATTCATGAAGGCGAAGGCCTCGATGTCGACGGCGGAATAACCGTCCGGCAGAAGCCATTCCTGCTGTTGAAGCGTCTTTTCCAGCCGTTCGATGGCCACCCGGCCATTGGTTTCGGATTCCTCGATCTCATCCGCGTCGTAGGCATCCTCGATCGCCGCCAGCCAGCGCTGCTTGCGCTCCTCGGTCGGCATGGACGCGACCATTTCGTCGAGATCGTTGCGGCGGCGTTTCTTGAGTTCGGGCACGAGATATTTGCGGCAGCCCAAAGTCGCGACCGCGGGGCCGGTGCGCTCGCCGAGATAGCGGCCGAAGGCGCGGGCGCGCCATCGGCCGGCGGCGGTCTCGGGAAAGAGCCGCGGCGCCTTGGGGAACTCGTCGTCCAGATATTCCATCATGAAGAAGGATTCCGAGATCACCGCCTCGCCGTTCACCAGGATCGGTCCTTCGATGTCGAAATTGTGCACGCCCTCGACATTCAGCTTGGGGCCGGATTTGAGCTGCTCGAAGGCGAGCCAGTCCTGGTAATGGCTGTTGAAGTCGAGGCCCTTCTCGTGGAGCGCCACCATCGGCTTCAAGCAAAAGGTATTGGGCTCCCAGTGATAGAGATCCAGCATCGCGCTTACGCCTTGTTCTCGCCGGTCTTTTGGGGCCGCTTGAGATGGGTCAGTCGGTCGGCGGTGAAGACCCGGCCCAAGTTCCAGCTCTCGACCGTGGCGGGCCGCTCATAGATCTTGCGCAGCCATTCCATGGTATGGGGCGTTTTTTCGTCCGAGACATAGCCATTCGGATTCATCGGCATGAAATAGCAGAGATTGAAGGCGCAGATATCGGCGATGCTGAACCCGCCGCCGGCGAGCCATTCGCTTTTGGCGAGATGCTCCTCCATCAGCTTGACGCCGTAGCGGTAGCGCCGGTCGGATTCGTCGAGTTCGCCGGGCTTGAAGGTGCCGAGACGCGATTTCTCCCAGGATTTCTGGCGCTCCTTCTGCGGGATCTTCTTCATCACCTCTTTGAGCTCGTTCGCCTCCTCTT
Source organism: uncultured Alphaproteobacteria bacterium (assembly GCA_963732795.1). Classification (GTDB taxonomy): domain Bacteria; phylum Pseudomonadota; class Alphaproteobacteria; order CAVTAV01; family CAVTAV01; genus CAVTAV01. Next base: position 677,312 of record CAVTAV010000006.1, read on the forward strand.
CGCTCGGCGGGGTGGCGGCGCGCCGGCTCCAGGCCAGCATGCTGACCGAAGGGGCGTAATACTGGTCGACGAATTTCATCCACCAGCGCATTCGCCAGCGGCCTTCGGCGTCGGCCGGCCGCAAGGGCGGGCCGTCGAAGGCCTCGTCGACATATTCCATGATCGCGGTGGATTCGTAGAGATTGAGGTCGTCGTGCTTCATCGCCGGCACGACGCCCAGCGGATTGATCTCGAGATACCAGTCCTGGTGATGGTCGTGCTGGAACACGTCGATCCAGTGGCTCTCGAAGTCCACGCCTTTCTCTTTCAAGGCCTGGATCGGCTTGCCCGAATTGGCGTTCGGCTCCCAGTGATAGAGCGTCAGCATCTCCCCCTCCCGATCAAGCGAAGCGGTGGCGGCCGGATGCCGCACGGCCGTCTTGCGCGAGGGCGATCTTAACGCGGGCCCGCCTGTCCTGGATAGCCCTGCTGCTGCGGATAACCGCCCTGTTGGGGATACCCGCCGCCTTGTTGGGGATACCCGCCCTGTTGGGGATAGCCGCCACCCTGCTGGGGGTATCCGCCGCCTTGTTGCGGGTAGGCTCCTTGTTGGGGGTATCCGCCGCCCTGCTGAGGATAGCCGCCCTGTGGCTGAGGATTTTGCTGTTGGGCGGCTTGGTTCGGCTGGGTCGGCAGCCCGGCATAGCTCCAGGCCTGGAGCCCGCCGCGATACCACATCACGTTCTTATAGCCGAGGTGAATCGCCCTCAAGGAAGCATTGTAGGACATCCAGCACGTGACGCCCTCGCAATAGAACACCATCGGCGTGTCCTTCTTCTGCTGGGTCATCTGGGCGAGGAACTGGCCGAATTGCTGCTGGGTCTGGTCCTGGAAGCTGCCGCCCTGGTAGGCCGGCACGGCCGAAACGGCGTTCGGCAGGGTCTGGGGGGCGCCGAGTACGTCGAACACCAGGAACTGGACCTGCTGTTGCTGCATCAGGCTGACCAGGCCTTTGGTCGTGATCACCTGACCGCCCGGGATCTGATTGGGCGTCGGTCCCTCCATTTCGCCGGAGTGAAGCTGATCGGTCGGCTGGACGCCCATATCCTTGCGTTCCTGGGCCATCATGGCGTCGAGCTTGGCGTCGAGCTGCGGGCCGCCGTTGATGCCGCCGCCCGCGCCCCCCGGCTGCTGAGCATAACCGCCGCCGCCGGGCTGTTGGGGATAGGCCCCGGGCTGCTGAGGATAGCCGCCACCACCGGGCTGTTGCGGATAACCGCCGCCACCGGGCTGCTGCGGGTAGCCGCCATTGGCCTCCGGATAGCCGCCCTGTTGCTGGGGGTATCCGCCGCCCTGTTGAGGATAGCCGCCCTGCTGTTGCGGATAACCGCCCTGATTGGGATAGCCGCCTTGCTCCGGATAGCCGCCTTGAGCCGGAGAGGCCCCTCCCTGGCCCGGATAGCCGCCCTGCGCCGGTTGTTGCGGCTGGTTCGGATATTGGCCCTGGTATTGGGCCCCCGCCGGCCCGCTCAATGTGATCGCCACAGCGACGCCGAGGACGCCCCCTAGCCCGAGACCGACCCATTTTGCTCGCATGTCTCTTCTCCCAGCCAGCACACCACCCAACTTAAGATTAGCACGGCTTCAAAGCTCAACAAAGCGCCGCGGAAACAAGTTTGCCGTCAATTTTCGGGGCGTTTGCGGCGCTAACGAATTCGGATTAATCAAGGCTCTTGCGGAACACCCCGCATGATTGAGAAAATGTTAAGGAATTCGCAGCGAAAATCGCTCTCGTATACGACGAACGCTCTAGTCGGGGGGTCTCCCTCGCCCAACAAACGCGCGGGCTTCACATGCAGGATTCAAGTGCCGGTCAGCCGCCAGGCCAGGCTACAAAGGACCAACTACTCATTATCGACGATGAGCGGCCGATCTGCGATCTCATCGCCGACGTGGCCGAAGCCTATGGCTATCACGCCTTCTCGGCGACGAGCTACGACGAGGCGAAGGCGGTTCTGGACGATGCCTGCCCCAACTTGATCTTCGTCGATCTGATGCTGCCGGACGTCGACGGAATCGAAATCGTGCGCCACATCGCGGCAGGAAAATGCGATGCTCAGATCGTCATGATGAGCGGCGTCAATCACAAGATCCTCGCCTCGGCCATCCGCGTCGCGATCAACCAGGGCCTCAACGTGCTCGGCTATCTCACCAAGCCGTTCTCGGTCCGCGAGGTCCGCTCCCTCCTCGATACCGGACGTCGCCAGAACATCATGCCTTCCCCCGAAGAACTCGAGCAGGCGATCACGGACGACGCGCTCTGCCTGTTCTACCAACCCAAAGTCCATCTCGGCGCCCATCAGACGATGAGCGTGACCGGCGCCGAGGCGCTGTTGCGCTGGAAGCATCCGGAATACGGGCTGATCACGCCCGACCGCATCCTCCCGGTTGCCGAAGCCAACGACTTGATGGGCCCATTGACCGATTTCGTGGTCCGAACCGCGATCGCCCAGCTCAAGGAATGGAAGCAGGAGGGGCTCGACCTCGTGGTCTCGATCAACATGCCGCCCGATCTCCTGACCGACCGCGGCCTGCCGGACCATCTCGCCGGGCAAATGGCGGAGGCCCAGCTCGATCCCGGCCATCTCTGCCTGGAGATGACCGAGAACGCGCCGATCGGCAACTATGTCGACGCCGCGGAGATTTTGACCCGCTTCCGCCTCAAGGGATTCGGTCTGTCGCTCGACGATTTCGGCACCGGCCATTCATCCCTCGTGCAGCTCCACCGCATGCCGTTCTCGGAGCTCAAGATCGACCGCTCCTTCGTCACCGAGCTCGAATCCAACCAGGACGCCCAGATCATCGTGCGCGCGATCGTCGATCTGGCGCGCAATCTCGAACTGACGGTCTGCGCCGAAGGCGTCGAGACCGCCGGGGCGCTCCGTTACCTGCGCGACATCGGATGCCCTCAGGTCCAAGGTTATTATTTCGGCCGTCCCACGCCGGCCGACGCTTTCGCCGAGCTGGTGCGGCGCTGGTACAACGGCGCCGAACGGCGGGAAAGCGACCGGTCGAGCGGCGAAGCACTGCTGTGACGCCGCCGCTCCGGCCGGTCGGAGCCACGCAACGAGTCCTCATGCGGGTTCATCATGAAGGGTAGCTTCTCCGGTCGCCCGCGCGCCATCGATCCCGATACCGCGTCGACTGGCACGGCCGCTTATGGGGACGATGCCTTCGCCCCAGCGGGCGCCGTCGAACCGTCCAAAGCCGCCATTCCCATCTGGCCGTTCCTCGGCACCGCCAAGCTCCGGACGCGCCTCATCGTCGCGATGGTGGGGCTCGTGGTGCTCACCGTCATCGCCGTGGGGGTCACGGGTTACCGCAGCATCGCATCGGTGCTGTTGCATTCCGAGATCAGCCGGCTCGAATCCGACGTTCATGCCCTCGCCGTGACGCTCGACGCCAAGGTTCGCGACGCCCGCGAGGACGTGCTTGCGATGCGCAACGCCAACACGGTGCAGGCCGTGGTGCGCTCATTCGGGACCAGGGACGGCGTCGATCCCAAGACCGGTGATTTGCTCGTCGACTGGAAGAGCCGAGTGGCCACACTGATGATCTCCCAGCTCCAGGCCAAGCCCGACTATCTCCAAATGCGGCTGATCGGCATGGCGGATGGCGGCCGCGAGATCGTCCGGGTGGACCGCAACGAGCCCGGAGGATCCATCCACGTGGTGCCCGAGGCCGATCTCCAGCAGAAGGGCAATCACAGCTACTTCACCCAAACGATCGCGCTCGCCGACGGCTCGGTCTACATCTCGCCGATCAACCTCAATCGCGAGCACGGCAAGGTCCAGGTGCCCCATACGCCGGTGCTGCGCGCCGCCACGCCCATCTTCACCGAGGACGGCAAGCTATTCGGCATCGTGATCATCAATGTCGCGATGCAGCCGATTCTGGACCAGCTCCGCTCGGCAGCGCGGCCCGGCGGCGACGTCTATCTGGTCAACGACCAGGGCGACTTCCTGCTCCATCCCGACCGCGCGAAGGAATTCGGTTTCGATCTCGGCCGGCGCTATCGGGTCGCCGACGAATTCCCGACGCTGGCGTCATTGGTGACGACCGAGGACAGCCGGTCGCGCATCACCCGGGAGCGAAACGGCGCCCAGGTCGGCGCGGCGATCGATTCGATTCAGCTCGCCGGCGGCCCGAGGGTCGCGGTCCTCGAAGCTTTGCCGATGGCGGTGCTCAACGCGCCCATCGTGGAGCTACGATGGTCCGTGCTCGCGACCGCCGTTGCGGGCGTATTGCTCGCGGCCTTGCTCGCGGTCCTGATCGGCCGGTCGCTCGCCAATCCGGTCGAGCAGATGACCGGTGCGATCGCGGAGCTCAAGCAGCAGAAGCCCGTAACCCTTCCGACATCGGCGGCCGGTGAGATCGGGGAGCTGGCGCGGGCGTTCGAGAATTATGTCGAGCAGGACCGGCTCTATCGCCTGGCGCTGCAATCGGCCTATGACGCGATGTATACCTATACGCTCGATGGCGTGGTGACATCCTGGAATCCGGGTGCCGAGCGGCTCTACGGCTACAGCGCCGAGGAGATGGTCGGCCAGCCGATCCAACGCCTCGTTCCGGAGGAGCTGGAATCCGAGCGGAGCGCGTTCGTCTCCCGCCTGTGCCGCAACGAGCCGGTGCCGAGCATGGACACCGCGCGGCTGACCAAGTCCGGCCGCAAGGTCGAGGTCTCTCTGGTTCCCTCGCTCGCCCGCGGGCCGGCGGGAGAGCCGATCGGCATTTCGGTGATCGCCCGCGATATCACGGAGCATCGCGAGGCGGAAAAGCGCTTCAGGCTCGCGGTCGAATCGAGTCCCACCGGCATGGTCATGGTCCGGGCGCAGGGGACCATCGTGCTGGTCAACGCCGAGGTCGAGCGCATGTTCGGCTACACCAAGGAAGAGCTGCTCGGCGCCTCGATCGATGACTTGGTGCCCGAGCGGTTCCGATCGCCCCACGCCTCGTACCGCCACGGTTTTTCCGAGGACCCGGAAGCCCGGGCGATGGGCGCGGGCCGCGAACTCTATGCCCGGCGCAAGGACAGCAGCGAATTCCCGGTCGAAATCGGGCTCAACCCGATTTCCCGGCCCGACGGCCTGCTGATTCTGGCGAGCGTCGTCGATATCAGCGAGCGCAAGCACGCACAGCAGGTTTTAGAGAAGCAGAAAGCCGAGCTCGAACGCTCCAACGCCGATCTGGAGCAATTCGCCTATGTTGCGTCCCATGATCTGCGCGAGCCGCTCAGGATGGTCGCCAGCTATACCTCGCTCCTGGCGGAACGTTATCAGGGCCAACTCGACGAGCGCGCCGACAAATATATCCGCTACGCGACCGAGGGCGCGAAACGGATGCAGCAGCTCATCAGCGACCTTCTGGATTTCTCGCGGGTCGGGACCCATGCCAAGCCCCTGGCGCCGATCGACACGGCTGCGCTGCTCGACAAGGTCACCCACAGCCTGAGAGGCGTCATCGCCGACAACGGCGCCGAGATCGTCCATGGCGCGCTGCCAACCGTCATGGCCGACGAAACCCAACTCGGCATGGTGTTCCAGAACCTGATCGGCAATGCGGTCAAGTTCCGCTCCGGACGCGCGCCCGTGGTGCATGTCGACGCCCGTCAGGAGGACGGCATGTGGGTGTTCTCGGTCGCCGATAACGGCATCGGCATCGACAAGCAGTATTCCGGCCGGATCTTCCAGATGTTCCAGCGCCTGCACGAGCGCGGCAAATACGAAGGCAGCGGTATCGGCCTCGCGATCGTCAAGAAGATCGTCGAACGCCATGGCGGCCGGGTGTGGTTCGACTCGGTACCGGAGGTAGGCACGACTTTCTTCTTCACGATACCCGCTGCGCCGATGGACGGGGGAGGTTACACGCTATGACGACGATCTCGGTGCTCCTCGTCGAGGACAATCCGGCCGACGCGGACCTCACCCGCGAAGCGTTTGAGGCCAACAAGCAGAGCGTGGACCTCTCCGTGGTGCTCGACGGCGTGGAGGCGCTGGACTATCTGCACCGCCGCGCCGGTCATGTCGACGCCGCCACCCCCGACCTGGTGCTGCTCGACCTCAATCTGCCGCGCAAAGACGGACGCGAGGTTCTCGAGGAGATCAAATCCAGCATGGTCCTGCGCCAGATCCCGGTTGTCGTGCTGAGCTCGTCCGAGGACTTCCGCGACATACAGCAAAGCTATGATCTCGGTGCTAATTGCTATGTCTCCAAGCCGGTCGACTTCGCCGGCTTCCGGACCACCATGAAATCCCTCAACTGCTTCTGGTTCACGACCGCGCGCCTGCCGAGCGGGACGCGCGACAGGACCTGGCTGGGAGACCACCCCAATGGCCTATGAGCAATACGGCCGAAGGCTGGACGACACCGCCAATCCGTCCCATGCCGCCGCCGACCCCGCCGCCGACCCTGTCCTGCTCCTGGTCGAGGACAATCCGGCGGATGCAGAGCTGACCTCGGAGCTCTTGGCGGAGGTGCCGGGCTACCGCTACCGGCTGGTGGTGGCCGGGCGTCTGGCGGAGGCGCTCCGGGTTCTCGAGACCGAGCCGGTGCATGCCGTCGTGCTCGACCTGAACCTCCCGGATTCGACCGGCATGGCGACGCTCGACCGGGTCCGGGAAGTTGGCGGCGATGTCCCGGTTGTGGTCCTGTCGGGGGCGGACCGGCCGGGGACGGGCGACGTTGCGTTGCCCGATTGCGGCCAGGATTTCATCGGCAAGAACGAGTCCGCCGGCCGACTTCTCGCCCGCAGCCTGTTGTATTCCCTCGAACGGCTCCGGGCGCAGGAGACCAACCGGCAAGTCGCCCGGGTCTTGTCGGCCAATCCCGATGCCGTGGTGGTGGCCGATTTCGAGGGCCATGTGCGCTACGTCAACGACGCCGCCCGCGAGCTTTTGGGCGAAGACTGCTCCGAGCTCGTCGCCGAGCTCCTGGGCTGCTCCCTCGGCGAGGGCGAGCCGGCGCCGATCGAGGTGATCAAGGGCACCGAGACGCGCCAGGCCGAGATGCGTGTGGTGCCGATGGAATGGGACGGCAAGCCGGCCTATCTCGCCAGCATCCGCGACGTTACCGACCGCCGTCGCATGGAGACGCAGCTCGCCCAGGCCCAGAAGATGGAGAGCCTTGGCCAGCTCACCGGCGGCATCGCTCACGACTTCAACAACATCCTGCAGATCATCCTCGGCCGCGCGGAACTGATGGAGGAGTTGATCGAGGAGAGCTCGCCCCTGCACAAGCACGCGGCGAATATCCGCCAGGCGACCGAGCGCGGCGCCATGCTGATCAAGCGCCTGCTCGCCTTTGCGCGCCGCCAGCCGTTGAAGCTCGCGCCCGTGGACGTGAATCAGCTGATCGCCCGGCTCGACGCGATGGGGCGCCGGACCCTCGGCGAGGATGTCGAGATGAGCCTCGCTCTGGCGCCCGACTTGCCGCTCGCCACTTGCGACGACAGCCAGCTCGAGTCGGCGATCCTCAATCTCTGCGTCAATGCGCGGGACGCCATGCCGGACGGCGGCAGGCTTCTGATAGAAACCAGTCTCGTGACCGTCGACAGCGGCCGGCCCGCCCAGATCGCCGACCTCAGTCCCGGCCGCTATGTCCAGATCGCGGTTTCGGACAGCGGCTCCGGCATGCCGCCCGAGGTCGTGCGCGAGGCGTTCGAGCCGTTCTTCACAACCAAGGAGCCCGGAAAGGGCACCGGCCTCGGCCTTAGCATGGTCTACGGCCTGATGAAGCAGCTCGGCGGCTCGGTCAAAATCTATTCGGAGGTCGGGGTCGGGACCACGATCAAGCTGTTCGTGCCGGCCGCCGCTACGGCCGTCGACGCCACCGACGTGACAGGGGCCCAAGGTGCCGTAAAAGGCAATGGCGAGACGATCCTGGTCGTCGAGGACGACGACATGGTGCGTGATTCCGTCGCTGACCAGCTTACGGCCCTGAATTACAAGGTCGTTACGGCGAGCAACGGGCCCGAGGCGCTTGACATCCTCGGCGGGCCGGAGCAGATCGCGCTCATGTTCACCGACGTGATCATGCCGGGCGGGCTCAACGGAAGCCAGCTCGCCAGCCTCGCCCAGGCCCACCGGCCGGAGCTCCGGATCCTGTTCACCTCGGGCTATACCGAGCGCGCCGCGGTCTTTACGGAGAAGCTGCCGGAAGGCGCCGAGCTTCTCTCGAAGCCCTACCGGTCCGAGGAACTGGCCCACCGGATCCACCACGTCCTGTCCCAGCCCGCCCGGTCCGGCCGGCCGTAATTGCACGGCAACAATCCCGGCAGAGGCTCGATGCCCGCACGGGCTTTGGGGCGCCCCCCTTGATCTTGATCAATCGGGGCGCACATAGAGTCATATACGGTTCAGCTGCTGGATTCCCCCAAGAGACCCCAAGGAGACAAGCGATGGCGAAAGCGCGCACGAGCGGAAACGGAGCGGCTGGCATGCCGCAGATGGATTTGAGCGCGTTCAACTCGATGTTCGGCAATGCTGCCGAGACCCTCGGCGAGCAGCAGCGCACCGCGTTTCATGTGGCCGAGAAGATGGCCGAGGAAACCTTCCGGTTCTGGAGCCGCCGGATGAATGCCTATGCCGAGCATTTGAAGGAGATGCAGGCCTGCTCCGGCCCGGTCGAATATCTCAATCTGGGCGGCAAGTTCCTGAACCGGACCCTGGTCGACTATGGCGACGAGACCGGCCAGATGATGAAGATGGGCCAGGACGCGGTCAGCGAGAGCGCCGAGACCCTCGACAAGACGGCATAGAGCCGTCGGATATAGGATACCGTGACGCAAGCGAAATCGACCGCTAAATCGAAACGCCGGACGCCTTCGGGCGGCCAAAAGTCATCATCCAACGGTCAGGTCGTGCCGTTTCTACCGGCCCTGACCAAGATGACCGATATGATGACGTCGGCGGAGATTCCGACGCCGTCAGCCCGATGGAGGCCTTGTGGCGCCTCTCCGAGACGCTGTCGGATCGTCCGCCCGACGAGCCGATTCCGCTCGACGACTGAACCGGCTGTTCCACGCCGCCGTCGCGAAGGCGAGTTTCGGGATTTCCCCGGCCGCCCTGGCGCTCGCCTTCACCGACTGGTGGCTGCATCTCATCAGCTCGCCCGGCAAGGAGATTCAGCTCGTCCAGAAGGCGGTGCGGAAATCCGTTCGACTCGCGGTGCACGCCGCCAAGACCGCCGCCCATCCCGATAACGAAGCCTGCATCGAGCCTTTGGCTCATGACCGCCGGTTCGACGATCCGCTATGGCGGCAGCCGCCCTTCAACCTGATCTATCAGAATTTCCTGCTGACCCAGCAGTGGTGGTACAACGCGACAACCGGGGTCAACGGGGTCTCGGCGGCGAACGAGCATATCGTATCGTTCGCCATGCGGCAGATTCTCGACGTCTTCTCACCGAACAATTACCTCTGGACCAATCCGGTCGTGCTGAACCGGACGATGGAGGAGGCCGGCGCCAATCTCCAGCGCGGCATGGTGAACTTCTTCGAGGACTGGGAGCGCCGAGTGGCTGGTCGGCCACCGGTTGGCGCCGAGAAGTTCAAGCTCGGCCGCGATCTCGCCACGACGCCGGGCAAGGTGGTCTATCGCAACCGGCTGATCGAGCTCATCCAGTACGAGCCGCAGACCAAGCAGGTCCATGCCGAGCCGATCCTGATCGTGCCGGCCTGGATCATGAAATATTACATTCTCGACCTGTCGCAAGGAGAACTCCCTGGTGCGCTATCTGGTCGAGAACGGCTATACCGTGTTCATGATCTCCTGGCGCAATCCCACCGCCGACGACCGCGATCTCGGCATGGAGGACTATCGCCGCCTCGGCATCGAGGACGCGCTCGATGCGATCGAGACCATCGTGCCCGACCGGTCAGGTTCATGCCCTGGGCTATTGCCTCGGCGGGACGCTTCTGTCGATCGCGGCCGCCGCCGAAGCGCGCGACCGCCGGGCGCGGCTAAAGAGCATGACCCTGCTCGCCGCCCAGACCGACTTCACCGAGGCCGGCGAGCTGACCCTGTTCGTCAACGAGAGCCAGCTTTCCTTCCTCGAGGACGTGATGTGGCAGCAGGGCTATCTCGACACCTAATCAGATGTCGGCGAGCTTCCAGTTGCTGCACTCGACCGACCTCATCTGGTCGCGCGTGTTCAAGCAATATCTGATGGGCGAGCGCGAGCCGATGATCGACCTGATGGCGTGGAACGCCGACGGCACCCGTCTGCCCTATCGGATGCATTCGGAATATCTGCGCCAGCTGTTCCTCGAGAACGACCTCGCCGAGGGCCGCTACGAGGTCGACGGCCGTCCGATCGCCTTGACCGACATCCGGGTTCCGATCTTCGCGGTCGGCACCGAGACCGACCACGTCGCGCCCTGGCGCTCGGTCTACAAGATCCATCTGCTGACCGATACCGACGTGACCTTCGTGCTGACGAGCGGCGGACACAATGCCGGCATCGTCAGCGAGCCCGGCCATCCGCATCGCCATTATCGGATCATGACTCGCGCGGCCACCCAATCCTATCTCGATCCCGACCGTTGGATGCGGGACGCGGACGAGACGGAGGGAAGCTGGTGGCCCGCCTGGACGGCCTGGCTCGACGACCATTCGACAGAGATGGTCGCCCCGCCGCCCATGGGCAATGCAGAGCAAGGCTATGAGCCGCTCGAAGACGCCCCCGGCACCTATGTCCTGGTGCCGTAACCCTTTCGGCAACGAAACGGCCCAGACCTAGCTGCCGTTGGCGGTCTTTTTCCTCGGCGCGCCCGGCTCTACGGCGATGACACCATTGGCATCGTGACCATTGGCGCTGTCGGCGCCATTGGCCTGCGCCAGCGAGAGCTGGGCGTGGCGGATCTTGTCCGAGAAGCTCATCCAGGTCTTGGCCTGGGCCGAAGCGGCCTCCAGGAGCGAGACCAGGATCTTGGACTGAGCCGCCAGGACATCGTTCAGGTCGTGGCCGCTGACGAAGGCCGGCAGCGACTGCACGAGCAGGTCCTTCGACTGGGTCAGAGCCTCTTCTTGCTGCGCGGCGATTTCGCCGGCCGCTTTCTCCAGCTCCGCCATGATGGTTTCGAAGCGTTTGAGATGGGTCTGGGTGAATCCGTCATAACCGAATCCGGGCGCGCCCCACCATTTGAGGAGAGCTTCCACCCGGTCCAGCTCGGAAGCAAATTCGTCGGGGGTCATGGATGTTCGGTGCTGACTTTTGTGGCGCCGCCCCGGGGTCAGCGGAACGGACGGGTACAGTCAAATCCGGTCGCATTAACAATTTATGAACGTGCTGCGTCCTGGCCTTTTGCGACCGGCCTCCCTAACCGAGTCTCATCCCACACCTTCCGGCGGCGCGTGTCAAATCACATCCAGCCGTTTGAAGCCGTTCCAAAGCGCAAAAGGCGCGCCGCTGGCATAGAGCCGGACATATCGCGGCTCCTGGTATTCGCCGTTGAGCGAGACCCGCGGCAGGGCCAGGAGATGGTCCGCATGCTCCGGGAACAGAACGCCTTTGCGGGTGGTGACGGCCGAGGCGAAGCCGGCCCTTGCCATCAGCTCGAACTCGCGCCGCGCCGCCGAGCCGGCGTCTCCATAGGGGTAGGCAAAATGTCGCGGCCGCTCGCCCGTCACTTCCTCAAGCGTTTTGAGGCAACGCTCGATGTCCTCGGCGATCTCGGCTTCCGAGAGCTTGGCCATGGCGCTATGCGCCTCGGTATGGGCGCCGATGGTGCAGAGCGGATGGCGCGCAAGCGCCGCCACCTGCTCCCAAGTCGAGCGAGTCGGAAACGCAAAGCGCCGCCCGGTCGATCCCATAGCGCGTCGCCATGCGCTCAGTGAAGGCGTTCTGCTCGTCGAGGGGCAGGGTGCGGACCGACCAGTAGATGTCGTTGAAGGCGGCCCATTTCTCGGGCTCGGTGACGGAGGACCGGCGTTGGCTCACGCCTCCGATCTCCCATTCGATCTCCGGATTATCCCGGACGATTCGCTCCAGCTCGACCCACCACATCTCGACCCGGCCCTCGGGCAGGCCGGTGGTCACATAGACGGTGAAGGGCGCGTCGTGGCGCTCGAAGACGGGAAGAGCCTCGGTCAGGTTGTCGGCATAGCCGTCGTCGAGGGTGAAGCAGGCGAAACGCTTGCCGAAGTCGCGGGCCTCGAAGCGCCGGACCATTTCGTCCAGCGAAATCACCTCGATGCCGAGATCGCGCATCTCGCCAAGGGTCGCGTCGAGAAATTCGGGTGTGATCTCGAGGATGCGGTTGGGCGCGAAGCCCGTGGCCTGGCCGGGCGGCTCGGGTCGGACGTGATGCAGGGTGAAGATCAGCCCGACACCCGCCGTGCCGCGGCCGAACAGACGGTAGGCGCCGGTGGCGTAAAGCGTGTCCAGGGCGGCGCGAAAGAGTTGGGCCTTACTCGGCAGCATCCCGCGGTTTACCGGTTCTTATGGCTTTTCCCGGATGGTAAGGGGCCGCACCTGACAAATCGTAAACCCAGCAGGATTGCACCCGCCAAAGATTGGGCCGCAAAGGGTCTTCCGCGAAGCCGCCATGACCCAGATCTCCCTCACCAGCAAAGTCAGAAGCGTCGTCGGCGACGTGCTGGGCGGCCGCGCCTCGCACCTGACCTCCGTCGTGCGCGGCGCGGGCTCCGTGCTGCTGGTGCGGATTTTCGGGGCCACGATCATGTATGGGTTGCAGGTGCTGCTGGCCCATTGGATGGGCGTCTTTGAATACGGCATCTTCGCCTATGCCTGGGTCTGGGTGACGCTTCTCGGCGTGATCGGCGCGAGCGGCTTCAACCGGGCGAGCCTGCGCTTCGTGTCGGACTACAAGGCCAAAGGGCGCGTCGGCCGTCTCAAGGGCTATATGCAGGTAAGCCGCGTGCTGGTGCTCGCGTCTTCCCTCGGCTTCATGGGTCTGGGCTGGGCCCTGATCTGGTTCGGCAAAACCGCGCTCGGCCTCCAGGACTATTATGTCGTGCCGATGATGCTGGCGATGGCCTGTATTCCGTTCTTCGGTCTGACGGAAGCCCAGGAATGTCTGGCGCGCGGTTTCGGTTCGGTGAACATCGCCTTCCTGCCGTCCTATGTCGTCCGGCCTTCGCTTATCCTCGTCGGCTCCGGCGTGGTATTCTTCCTCGGCATCCAACCCACCGGCACCCGCGTGATGATGGTCGGTCTGGTCGCGTGTTTCGCCGCTTACGTGCTGCAATATGCGCTCCTGCGCCGTCAGGTGCCGAACGAGGTCAAGCGCGCCCGGCCGTATTATCATGTCGGCCATTGGACGCGGGTGGCCATGCCGTTCCTGATGGTCGACCTGTTCAATGTCGGCATGAACAATGCCGATGTCGTGCTGATCGGCCGCTATATGACACCGGACGACGTGGCGGTCTATTTCGCCTCGATGCGGACCTGCAATCTGCTGCTGCTGATCTTCTTCGCCATGTCGGCGCTGGCGATCCCGACCTATTCCTCGCTCCATGCGATGGGCGCGACGCACGAACTCCGCAAATTCGTCCGCAAGGTCGGCCATGTGATCTTCTGGCCGTCGCTCGCGGCGGCGATCGGGCTCGTCGTGACCGGCCGCGTCCTGCTCAGCCTGTTCGGGGCGGATTTCATCGACGGCTACTGGGTCATGCTGATCCTGATCGGCGGCATCATGGCCAAGGCCCTGACCGGCCCGGTCGAAGGGCTCTTGAGCGTCACCGGCCACCACGACTGGGTCGCCGGCACCATGGGCGTCGGCGCGCTCGCCAACATCGTCCTCAACATCGTGCTGATCCCGCGCTGGGGCATTCTCGGCGCCGCCGCCGCCACCAGCGTCTCGATCGCCGCCACGGTCGTCTGGATGTATATCCTCGCCCGCCGTCGGCTCGGGATCGACACCTTCGTCTTCGCGCCCAAATAGAGCGGTCCCTCAGGACGTTTCTCTCTCCCGCGACCGGGAGAGGGAACTATTCGCGCTTTGAAGCCGCGTCTCTCGCTCAGGCGATCGAGGTATCTCCGCCGCTATGGAGGGAGCGGCGGCGGATGCGGTCGACGCGGGAATTCGGTGGACGAGCCGTTGGCCGCCGCGGGGAGGCTGGTGACGACCGGCGTGGTTTCTTCGGCCTTGCGCGGCTCGGCGTCGTTACCCGTATCCTCCGGCGCATCGTCATGGCCGCCGCTCCAGCGCGGCCATTTGAAGCGGGGCATCTTGGTGTCTTCCGTGGCGGCCGGTTCCGGGGTCGTCGCGGTATCCCCGGCCGGTACGGCGGTCTCGGGTTGGTCATGGCCGAGCGTGGCGAGCCGTTCGGCAAGGCCCAATCGGGGGGTCTCGGGGACCGGCTCGGGCGCTGGTTCCGGGGCGGCCTTTTGGGCCGGCTTCGGTTTCGCGGCGGCGGCTTCCTTACGCCGGCGCCGCTTGGACTCGCGTGGTTTCTCGGCGGTCCGCGCGCTTTCGATCTTCAGATAATCACCATAGCCGTAATGGGGCACGCGCTTGGGATCGGCCATGGACAGGAGCAAGCCGCCGATGCGTCCGCCGCCCGCGGCGATGAGCCGCAGCGCCTGGGCCACCGCGCGCCGACGCGTCTGCTGCCAGCGCACCAGGAGGATGGTGAGGTCGCCCTTGGAGAACAGCGCCTGAGCGTCGGCCACCTCGACGATCGGCGAGGTGTCGATGATGATCATGTCGAACTCGGCGCGCAGCCGGTCGAGGAGGTCGTCCATTGCCCGCGACGAAAGCAGGGTCGCGGGATTGTCGACCCGCTGCCCGGCGCGCAGCACCTTGAGGCCGGTCGGCTCGTCAGTCTTCAGGACTTCGTCGAGTTCCGCCCGTCCGGCCAGGATCTCGCCGAGCCCGGGCCCGTTGCCGAGGCCGAGCGCGGCCTGGGCCTGGGGCTTGCGCATATCGGCGTCGATCAGAACGGTCTTGCGGCCGCCCGCCGCCAGCATGCGCGAGATGTTGAGCGTGGCCGTGGTCTTGCCCTCGCGCGCGCCGGCCGAGGAAATGATCACGGTCTTGACGTTTTCGTTTTCGCTCGCGACCAGAAGCGCGGTCTGGATCGAGCGCCAGGCTTCGACGAATTCCGGCGTGGTGGCATAACGGCCGGTCGCCGCCGGCACCCAGAGGCAGGACACATTGGCGGCCACGCGCGGCACCATGCCGAGGATTTCGAGGCCGGTAGCCTGCTCCAGCGCATCGGCATCCGAGAAGCCGCGGTCCCGGAGCTCCAGCACGGCGACGATCAGGAAACCGACCAGCAGGGAAACGAAGCCGGCAAGGCCGAACAGTGAGGACGGCCGCGGGAAGCTCGGCTCCAGCGGCAGGCGGGCGCGGGCGATGATGCGGGCATTGGCGGTGAGGATATTGCCGCTGTCCTGGGCCACCGTCTCCTTATGCATGCTCAGGAAGGATTCGAGCAGCGAACGGTCGGCCGAGGCCTCGCGCTCCAGCTCGCGGAGCTTCACCTCGGCGGTGTTGGCCTGGCCGACCGTGGCTTTCAGGTCGGCGAACTGCTTCTCCAGCGAGGCTTCCTTGCGCCGGGCGATCTCGGCCTCGTTGCGGAGTCCCGCGATGATGCGCTTGACCTCGGCATTCATGGTGCTGTGGAGATCGTCGAGCGCGGCCTTGGCCTTGACCAGCTCGGGGTTGGTCGGCAGGTATTTCACCGACATCTCGGCGATATTGCGCTGGAGGGCGACTTCCTGCTCCTTGAGCTTCTGGATCACCGGAGACTGCTGGACCTCGGCGACCGAATCCAGGTCTCGGCCGGATTTCATCAAGCTCTCGATCCGCGACGCCCGAGCTTCCAGCGTGGCGCGGTTGTTGCGGGCGGCCAGGACCTGGCTGTTGAGGTCGGTCAGGTTCTGGGTGTCGAGCGTCGCATTGGTGCCTTTCAAAAGGCCGTTCTGCTGGCGGAACTCTTCGACCTGCTGCTCCGAGCGCTGGACCGCCTTGCTCAGGGTCGCGATCTGGTTCGCGAGCCAGGCCGAGCCGCGCCGGTTGACGTCGAGCTTCGCCTGAACTTGGTCCTCGATATAGGCGTCGGTCAGCGCATTGGTGATCCGCTGGGTCTTGACCGGATCGTTGGAGGTGAATTCGAGGGCGAGCACCCGCGAGTTGCCGACCTGATAGGCCGTGATGCCGCTCATAAAATTGTCGAGCACATGGGTGCGCGTGAGCTCAGCCTGTTGGGCGGGCGCGCGCTCGTGATGCGGCAGCGCGCCCTTGATCGCGGCGATGATCGAGCCGACCGCGCTCCGGTGCCGGAGAGTATCGTTGAACTCGGGATCCCGATCGAGATGAAGCGACTGGATGACCTTTTCGGCCAGGCGCTCGGATTGCAGCACCTGGATTTGGCTCGCGACCGCCTGGGTATCGGCATCGGTCGTGGTGCGGTTACGGTCGCGGTCGAGAAAGCCGCTGTCCCTGTTCTCCAGGAGGATTCGCGACTGGGCCGAATACTTCGGCGTCGACGTCATATAGACGCCGAAGGCGACGAGGAGGCCGAGGGCGACGGTGACCAGCAGGACATTGCGCCGCTGCCAGATGCGCCGGGCGACATCCCAGGGATGAATGCCCTCCGCGATCGAGCGGTCGCCCGAGGTATAGACGCGGGTCCGGCTTTGTTCGGACCGCCCGGCGGACCGCGAATAACGGGAGTTGTCGCTGAAACTCATGACTGAAACGGCCCACCACTGTCGAGAAAACCTAAACGTTTCCGGGCCGCGCGCAATCCGGCCCAGGCTGAGGCAGGCTACCTCCCATGTCCTTACGGCTTGTTTAATGATGAATGTGCAGGCTGCCCCGAGCGCGTCATCCGGGGCGAGCCGGGCAAACCTAATGTTAACGCCTCAAGCGCTAGCTTTCGCGGGTCGTGCCGCTATGGCCAAATGTTGTGAGCGAGCAGTCCGTGTCCAGAGTTGCAGCCTTCCTCGTCGCCTGTTGCGCGTTGTGGTCCGCCGTGGTGATGACGCCGGGCGCATCCGCCAAGGGCGCGGACCAGCCCTACCGGCTCGGCTCCGGCGACAAGCTCCGGATCAACATCTACGAGCAGGACAAGCTGTCCGGCGAATATACGGTCGATGACGGTGGCCGGGTCACCATCCCGCTCCTGCCGCCGATCAAGGCGTCGGGCCTCAGCGCGAGCGAGCTCGAAAAGGCGGTCGCGGCGGCGCTTCGCAAGACTCTGATCCGCGATCCCAACGTCACCGTGCAGGTCGTCACCTTCCGGCCGTTCTTCATCCTCGGCGAGGTCAAGCAGCCCGGCAAATACGCCTTCGTTCCCGGCATGTCGGTCGAGACCGCTGTGGCGATCGCCGGCGGCTTCACTTACCGTGCCAAGACCAGCTCGGTCGAGATCACGCGGCCGTCGCTCGACGGCCCGCACAAGCTCAAGGTTTCGGCCGACGCCGAGGTTCGTCCGGGCGATACGATCAAAGTCACGGGCCGGTTGTTCTGATACGCAACGGCCGCGCGCCGGGGGCGGTTTCCTTGCTCGATTTTTCAGCCGTCCGCCGGAACAGGGGCTCAGAGCCCGATATGGCTCCCACAGGCGAAACTTCGGCCGCATCCGCGCCCCGGCCGCGCCGCGCGGTTCATTGCCTGCGGGCGCCGGTCGGCGGGCTGTTCCGCCATGTCCGGGATCTGGCCCGCGGCCAGGCGGCGCGCGGCGTCGAGATCGGCCTCATCTGCGATTCCGAAACCGGCGACGCCGCGACGGAGCCGGCCCTGGAGGCCCTCGCGCCGGTCTGCTCGCTCGGGATTCACCGGGTCGCGATGAGCCGCTCGGTCGGGCCCCGCGACATCGCGGCCGCCCGGCGCATTGCCCGGAATCTGCCGGCCGCTCGATCTCGACATCCTTCACGGTCACGGCGCCAAGGGCGGGGCCTATGCCAGGCTGCTGGCGCGCGGGCTCGGCGCAAAATCGGTCTATACGCCCCATGGCGGCTCCCTGCATTACCGCTATTCCTCGGGTGCCGGGCTTATCTTCCTCGGCCTCGAATATATGCTCAGAGACCGCGCCGACGGCTTCATCTTCGAATGCCGCTACAGCGCCGATACGTTGGCCCGTAAGGTGGGCCGGCCCAAGGGCGAGGTCGCGGTGATCTTCAACGGATTGGGGCCGGAGGACTTCGAGACGCTGGCGCCGGGCCGCGCCGATCACGATTTCGTTTTCGTCGGCGAGCTCAGGGAGCTTAAGGGCGTCGACATTCTCCTGGATGCGGTCGCGATCATTGGCGCATCCCGGCCGGTGAAGCTGCTCATCGTCGGCGCCGGTCCGGATGCCGACAGGTTCCGGGATCACGCCCGCGCGCTCGGCATCGAGAAGCAGGTGACGTTCTCGCCGCCCGTCTTCCCGGCGCGCCGGGCCTTCGAGCGGGCGCGCTGCGTCATTTTGCCGTCGCGCTCGGAAGCCTTTCCCTATGTCGTGCTCGAAGCGGCGGCCTGCGGACTGCCCGTCATCGCGAGCGCGGTCGGCGGCATACCCGAGATCGTCGGCGACTGCCGCGAATGCCTTGTGCCGGCGGCGGACCCGGATGCCCTGGCCGAGGCCATGATGCGGGTTCTCGACCGTCCCGAGGAGAGCGCGGCGCGGGCCCTGGCCATGCGCGAGGCGGTGGCGTCGCAGTTCACCATCGACCGCATGGTCCAGACGTCCATCGAGGTCTATGACCGCCTGCTCGCACCGACATCGGTCCAGGGCTGAAACCCTCGATTTCCGGCGGTCCCATTAAGGGTTCCTTGACCTCGCGGCGATATGGTCGGTCAAGGGCGCGACACGTTTCCTCAGCGCAGCATTGGCAAGGTGCGTCACAGCCGTGACAAAGCACGACAGTATCCGATTCGTTCCGCCGTCGAGACGCAAATCCGCTCATCTGCGGGTCATCGACGGGGTCCCTCCCCCAACGCGCGCCGATATCGCTGGCGATCGTCGCCGGCGTGCTGCGCATCGCCGACGTGCTCATCGTGGCGCTTGTCGGGCTATGCGGTGCTCTATCTCTATCTGAGCCCGTTCGACGCAATTCCGCTCGACCTCTATACGCTCTCGATCGGCTTCGCGCCGGTGCTGCAGCTCGTCGTGTTCCAGGTCGTCGGCTCCTATCGCTCCGACGTGCTGCGCTACAGCCGGCTTGCGGTCGGGCGGATCGCCATCGCCTGGACCAGCCTGTTCTTCATCTTCCTCGCCATTGCCTTCGCCGCCAAGGCATCGGAAGTGTTCTCGCGGGTCTGGCTTTACGGTTGGTACAGCCTCGGCCTCGTCCTTCTTGACCCCGTCACGCGTCGTCCTGCGAAAGCTCATTACGACATGGGTGCAGCAAGGGCGGCTCAGGCGGCGGGTCGTGATGTTCGGCGGAACGGACCGCGGCCGCGACCTAATCCGCGCGATCGACAACGACCCCGCCTGCGACATCGGCATCGTCGCGGTGTTCGACGACCGCTCCAATGCCCGCCGGCCGGAGACCGTGGGCGATCATCCCGTGATCGGGACCAAGACCGAACTCATCGACTATGTCCGCAACAATCCGGTGGACATGGTCATCGTCGCCCTGCCCATGCGGGCGGAGGCGCGGGTGCTGGCGCTTCTGAAGGATCTCTGGGTCCTGCCGGTCAATATCCGGCTGACGGCCGCGAGCGAGCAGATCCGGTTCTCCTCCAAGGCCTATCACTATATCGGCAACGTGCCGCTTCTGAACGTCTTCGAGCGGCCGATATCGGATTGGGACCGCATCGTCAAGCTCGTCGAGGACCGGGTCCTCGCGGCGGTTCTCCTGACTTTGCTCTCGCCCTTCATGCTGCTGATCGGGCTTCTGGTTCGTCTCGACAGTCCGGGGCCGGCGCTGTTCCGCCAGAAGCGCTACGGCTTCAACAACGAGCTGATCGAGGTCTACAAGTTCCGTACGCTCTATCAGAACAAGAGCGACACCAACGCCGACGACGCTCGTGACCAAGAACGACAACCGCGTGACGCGGCTCGGCCGGTTCCTCCGCAAGACCAGCCTCGACGAATTGCCGCAGCTCATCACGGTGCTCAAAGGCGACATGTCGATCGTCGGCCCCCGGCCCCATGCGACCCAGGCCAAGGCGGCCGACCAGCTCTATGACGACGCGGTCGACGGCTATTTCGCGCGCCACCGGGTCAAGCCCGGCATCACCGGCTGGGCCCAGGTTAATGGCTGGCGCGGCGAAACCGACACCCAGGAGAAGATCCTGCGTCGCACCGAGTTCGACCTCTATTATATCGAGCACTGGTCGATCCTGTTCGACCTCAAGATCATCCTGATGACGCCCTTCGCCTTGCTCGAGACGCAGAACGCCTATTAGGGGCGCGGGCTTATGGTCATCACCTGCTCGTCCAAGGATTTCCCGCTCGGCACGCTTGGCTACGGGATCATCTGGCTGATCCTGGCGGTGAGCTCGGTCGTGCTGATCGAGCCCGCGCCCTATGACGTGCTGGGCCTTGCGCTGCTGCCGCTCCTGTTCGTGTTCGGCTTGCGGATTCCGCCGGGATTCAGCGTCGGCTTCTTCTGCATCGTGACCTATGTGGTCGGCAACGGCATCTCGGGCTTCTTCGCCACGAGCTTCGCCGAGGCCTTTTCCTATCTGCTGATCACGGCCTATCTGTCGCTGACCTTTCTGATCTTCGCCTGCGTCTCCTATCACCGGCCGATGCAGTCGCTGAAGGTGATCATGTCGGGCTATCTGGTCGCCGCGTTGGCCACGGCGGTCTTCGGCATCATCACCTATTTCGGCATGATCCCGCATTCCGAGCAGTATCTGAGGTTCGGGAGCCGTGCCCAGGGCCTGTTCAAGGACGCCAACGTCTTCGGGCCGTTTCTCGTCGCGCCGATTCTCTATCTGATCGCGCGGACGATCGATGCGAAGTTCCGCACCGCGATTCTCTATCTCGCCGTCGTGCTGGTGCTCGCCTTCGGCCTTTTCCTGAGCTTCTCGCGCGGGGCCTGGGGTAGCCTCGCGCTCTCCTTCATGATCTTTCTGGGGCTCTCCCTCCTGGCGACGCGCTCGCCGCAGGAAAAGTCGCGGCTGATGCTTTACGGGACAGCTGTGCTGGCGCTGGCGGTCGTCGGCATCGCGATCGCGCTTTCGATGCACAAGATCAGCGCCCTGTTTCAGGTCCGCGCCGAGCTGTTCCAGGACTACGATACCGGCGCCCAGGGCCGCTTCGCCATGCAGAGACAGGCCCTTGCGCTCGCCAGCCGCCTGCCCTTCGGGCTCGGCGTCGGCCAATGGGAGCACACCTTCCCGGAAGACCCTCACAACGTCTATCTGAAGCTGATCGCGACCGGCGGCTGGATCACAGGCTTCGCCTATTACACCCTCGTGATCGCGAGCGTCTGGCGCGGCTTCAAGTTCTGCTTCAGATCCTGGGAAGGCCAGCTCGTCTATATCGCGCTTTATGCGGCCTTCGTCGCGACCGTGCTCGAAGGCGCGATCATCGACACCGACCACTGGCGGCATTTCTATCTGCTGATGGGATTGGTCTGGGGCCCGTCGCTCGCGATTCTGCCCGCACGGCAGACCGCCGCGAAGGCCCGCTGGTCGAGATCGGCGCCCCTGCCGAGCGGGCATTATCGGACGGGCACGGGCCCCCAGCCCTAAGAGGCGGCCCTAGAAGCGGTAGCCGACGCCGGCGCCCACGATGACCGGGTTGATCTTGACCCGGACGCTCTCCAGGCCCAGGGCGGTCGTGTTGAGCCGCGCCGTCGTGCGCATGTCGATATATTTCACATCGACATTGACGAACATATTGCCGCTCACATCGATATCCATGCCGGCCTGCACGGCCCAGCCGATGCTGTCCTTGAGGCCGACCTTCGTCGACCCGACCGCGGTCTCGAGTCCGCTGCTCGCCTTCTCGCTATAGAAGATCGTGTAGTTGATGCCGGTGCCGACATAGGGGTGGAACTTGCCGGCGGGCGAGAAGTGATATTGGAGGGTCAGCGTCGGCGGCAGGACCCAGCTCGACGCGAGCCGGCCGATGCTGCCCGTGGTCCCGGTCTTGCCGCTCACATGGTGCTTGGTCGTCGCCGCGATCAGCTCGAGACCGATATGGTCGCTCACCATGTAGGTGAAATCGATTTCGGGGACGATGGCGTTATCGACGCTCACCTCCTCGCCGGGAAAGGACGGCAAGACGCTGCTGCTGCTCTCCGTCGGGATCACGTCGATGGCCCGGAGCCGGACCAGAACATCGCCTTGGGCCGCCTGCGCCGTACCCGCCATAGCGATCGTCGCCGCGCCCAGAAGCGCGGCCAAGCTCTTCTTATGCATTTATGTTTCCTCCGGTTGCCCAGCCGTTCGCAGACTGTGCCGGTTTCGTGATGGCGGCATTGATTTGAAGCAACGGCGAGGAAGTGCCGTGGCTGGCGGAGAGGATGGGATTCGAACCCACGAGGGGCGTTAACCCCCACACGCTTTCCAGGCGTGCGCCTTAAACCACTCGGCCACCTCTCCCCAGGAGATCGAAGCTCCGGCCCGGTTTGTCGGGGCGGCACTATAACGAAGCATCGAGGAGTGACAAGGACTTGCTGCATGCGGCCGGCTTTTCGGGCCGCCCGCCGCCGATTGCCCGGATTCCATCGCGCTTTCGCCGTTCTCGTGCCACCATTGGGTGGAACGTTTGGGGCGTATTCCGGCAAGGGAGGCATATCATGAATCAAGGCTCCGCCATCATTTCCGCCGTCGTGCTGGCGGCGGG
Source organism: uncultured Alphaproteobacteria bacterium (assembly GCA_963732795.1). Lineage (GTDB taxonomy): Bacteria > Pseudomonadota > Alphaproteobacteria > CAVTAV01 > CAVTAV01 > CAVTAV01. The sequence continues at coordinate 700,051 of CAVTAV010000006.1, forward strand.
CATCGCAGCCGGCGGCTATTTCGCCGGCGACGGGTTCCTCAAGGCCAAGCTCGGTGACCGCTATGTGACGGTGAAGGGCGTCTCCGAAAAAGACGTCACCGCCGATCTCGCGGTCTGGCAAATCCCGATTTCGGCCTCGAACACCAGCGTCACCGCGGCTCAGGCTAAGATCGACGGCGATCTCGGCCGAATTCGCGCGTTCCTGGCGAAATACGACATCACGGACAATGAAATCGCGATCGGCGGCCCGCAGGTCCAGGATTTGCTGGCGCGCGGCTACAACGCCGATCGCGGGCCGAATGATCCGCGCTTCGTCGTGACCCAGGCCCTCTATGTCCAGACCGCCAAGATCGGCAGCGTGATCAAGGCCAGCCAGGCGGTCGGCGATCTGGTCAAGGAAGGCGTGGTCGTCGAGTGGTCAACCGGCCCGGCCTACATCTTCACCAAGCTCAACGACGTAAAGCCGGCCATGATCGCCGAGGCGACGCGGGAAGCCCGCAAGGCCGCCCAGCAATTCGCCAGCGACTCGGACTCCAAGGTCGGCGACATCCGCCAGGCGAACCAGGGCGTCTTCTCGATCAATGCCCGGACTGCGGGCGACAACACGCCCGAAAGCTCCCAGCCCGAAAAGACCGTGCGCGTCGTTTCGACCATCCAGTTCTATCTGGCGGATTAGAACCGGATGCGCGTGCCGGCATAGAACGCGGTCGGCGGCGCTGGGCTCAGGGCGCGGGTGTTCCGGGCGTCCGGCGCTTCGAGGAGCGGGATCTCGTCGGTTGCCGAGAAGGTGCCGTAGGTCGCGTAGTGTTTGTCGAACAGATTGTCGATGGTGACGTAGAGCTCCACCTTGTCGAACAAGGTATAGCTCGCATGGGCGTTCATTACGACATAGCCCGAGGTTTTCGGGTTCAGGTTGGCTTCGTCGCCGAACAGAGACTGCCCGGTGACCGCGCGGCCCGTGAGCGCGAGGGCGAGCTGGGTCGTCGCCCGGTAATGCGCGCCGAATTTCAAGCTGTGCTCGGGAATGCCGGGCAGGCGGTCGCCCGGCGAGACCATGATCTGGCCGTTGGCATCCGCTTCCGGATTGTCCGGACTGTCGAGCGCGAGGGCAGTGCGATAGGTCGCATCCGTCAGCGAATAATCGAGATAGGCGGTGAGCCGGTCCGTCGTCAGGGTCAGGCCCGCCTCGAGCCCGCGCCGCCGGGTCGAGCCGATATTGCGGAAATAGGCCCGGCCGATCGTGCCGGAGGCGACATATTGGATGTCGTGACGGCTCGTGGTGGTGAAACCGCCGGTGTGCCAGTCGATCGAGACGCCGCCGAGATTCGCCACCTGGCCCCTTAAGCCCGCTTCGATCGTGCGCGCAACGACCTGATCCAGCGGCGGGTCGCCGACGAAGAAATTCGTGAGGCTGCACGGGCTTGTCGGATCGGCGCAAGACAACTCGGCCGGCGTCGGGATGCGGTTTGCCTCGGAATAACGGGCATAGGCCGTGAGCGAGGGCGTCAGCTTATAGGCGAGGCCGAGGTCGGGATTGAAGCGGCGATAGTGATGGGTGCCGTTCAAGGCCGTGCCGAGCCGATCGATCAGGCGCACCCGTGCGCGGTTGTAGCGCCCGGCGAGGGTCGCCGAGAGATCCGGCGTCAGGTCGAGGATGTCGGAGATGTAAATCCCCAGATAGGTGTTGTGGGCCGTGACGCCGACGGGAGTAATGTCGCCGCCGGGTGAATCGATCGGAATGCCGGGCCCTTGATAGCCGCGGTCGAGGGTGAGCGCGCCGATCTCGGTCGAGGCCGCAAACTGCGTCGAGCCGCGATCGACACTCGCGCCAACCACCAGATGATTGCCGAGCCCGAAGATGTCGTGGGTGTCGGTGACCTGCGCCGCGATGCCGGTCGTGTGGGTATGCGTCGAGGTGCGGTTCAGAAAGGCATAGGGCCCGCCGTCCGCCCATTCCGGATTGTCGAACCGGTCTACATAGGCCTGATAGGGACTGTCGGTGAGAAAATTCGGGATCTCGTCGCCGTTCGAATCGGTCAGCGGATCGCCGTCCTTGGTGCATATGAGAATCTTCGTTGTCCTCGCAGACCCCGGCATCGGCGGCGTCGCCGTTCTCGGTGTGCTGGTGGAGCCGGCTGTAATAGGCGGTCGCCTGGAGGCGGGTGGACTCCCCGAGCGCGATATCGGCGGTCGGCGAGACGCGGATATAGCGGTTATGGGTCGAGTCGGGATAGGTGAAGATCGCGCGGCGATCGACGGCCAGAAGCTCGACCGGCGAGGTGCCGTTGCCGGTGAGGTCGTTGTCGGCGCCGATGATATTGAGGTGCAGTTCGGCATCCGGATTGCGCCAGCCCAGGTCGCCGTATATCTGGCGCAGATCCGAGGGTGAATGAGGCCGCCAGCCGCTTTCGCTCACCCGGTGGGCGGCGAGATAGAGCGAGGTCGAACTCACCGCCCACGCTCAGTTCCGCGCCGCCTTCGATCCGGCCGAAGCTGCCGCCCGAGACCTCCGCCGAGGCACCGTGATGGGTGAAGCCGTTCTTCATCTGCACGGCCAGCGAGCCGCCGAGCGCGTTGAGTCCGAACACGGCGTTGGAGCCTTCGAGCGTCATCCGCTCCACCGCCGAATCCGGGATCAGGTCCCAATTGACCGTGTCGCCGAAGGATTGGTTGAATCGGACCCCGTTGACATAGACCGCCAACCCCTGAGCGTCGCCCGCCAGGGGCGACGCCTCGAAGCCGCGATACACCATGTTGGGCTGGAACGGGTTATTTTGGGCCTGGTCGAGCGAAACCCCGGCGAGGCCGCTTTCCAGCGCCTTCAGGATGCTGGCATTACCCTCGCCGCGGATATCGGTGCTGTCGATGACGCGCGGATTGGCCGCGATCTTGTCGCGCGCCACGCCGCCGCCCGGGATCGGTGCGGCGGTGATGACGATTTCGGGCGGGGCGGTCTCGGCCGCGATTGCAGAGTTCGCCGCCGTGATTGCCAAACCGATGAGAGTCGAAACCCCGATACGCCGGCGAACGCGGTGGGGCAATCTCAGCCATCCAACTCCGGATAATGCCGGAATAGCCCGTAATCGTTGAACGGCTGGCGGCGCTTGGATTTGAGATAGGCCTTGATCTTGGGCAGCGCCGCGACCTTGTCGTGAAGGGCGACGAGGCGCGGGTAGTCCGGCTCGATTTTGGCCATGGCGCGCGGCAGGGCGTATCGGAGCCCCGCAATCACGTGATAGAGCGAGACGTCGGGATAGGTGAGGCTCCTGCCGACCAGATGGCCGCCGCCTTTGGCGTTCCGCGCGATCACGCTCTCGAAATAGCCGAGGAATTTCGGCAGCCGGTTGGCGCGGAAATCCTTCGCCCGCTTGTTGGCGGCCGGCTTCTGGTCCTCGTAATAGAGCGAGCCGCCGATCGGGTGATGGACGTCGTGAATCTCCTGCACGAAATCCGTGATCGTGAGCTGCAGCTGATGGGTCCAGAGCTTGCCCCCTTCCGCCTTCGGGGCGAGCCCGATCCGTCCGCCCAGATACAAGAGGATGTTCGCGGTCTGACCGATCAGCATGTCGCCGTCCTTGAGGAACGGCGGCGCGAAGGGCGGGCGGGCGACGTCGTCCGATTCCAGGAACTTGACCACGGCATCGGCGCCGTTCTTCCTGCTGCGGGCGATATCGGTATATTTCGCGCCGGCCGCCTCGAGCGCGAGCCGGACGAATTCGCCGCGGCCCGGAATGCCCGGCCAGTAGTAAAGCTCGTAGGTCATGACGGATCCCCTTCTCTGTGGTCGTTTGCCGCGCGCCGGCCGCCTCAGTCGTCCCCCATCCTGAGCGCCGCGATGAAGGCCTCCTGGGGGATGTCGACCTTGCCGACCGAGCGCATGCGCTTCTTGCCGGCCTTCTGCTTCTCAAGGAGCTTGCGTTTGCGGGTTACGTCGCCGCCATAGCATTTGGCCGTGACGTCCTTGCGAAGCGCCGAGATGGTCTCGCGCGCGATCACCCGTCCGCCGATCGCGGCCTGGATGGCGATCTTGAACAATTGCCGGGGGATCAGCTCCTTCAGGCGCTCGCACAGCGCCCGGCCGCGCATCTCGGCCCTGGAGCGATGCACGATCATGGCCAGCGCATCGACCGGCTCGGCGTTGATCAGGATCGACATCTTCACGAGGTCGCTCTCGACATAGTCCTCGATCTGATAGTCGAAGCTCGCATAGCCGCGGCTCACCGATTTCAGCCGGTCGTAGAAATCGAACACCACTTCATTGAGCGGCAGCCGGTAGACCACCATGGCGCGCCCGCCGGCATAGGTGAGATCGACCTGCACGCCGCGCCGTTCCTCGCAAAGCTTCAACACCGCGCCGAGATGGGTGTCGGGCACCAGGATCGTCGCCTTGATCCAGGGCTCCTCGATATGGTCGATGCGGACGGGGTCCGGCATGTCGGCGGGATTGTGCAATTCCTTCAGGCTGCCGTCGGTCATATGCAGACGGTAGACGACCGACGGCGCCGTCGTGATGAGATCGAGATCGAACTCGCGCTCGAGCCGCTCCTGCACGATTTCGAGGTGCAACAGCCCGAGGAACCCGCAGCGGAAGCCGAAGCCGAGGGCCGCCGAGGTCTCCATCTCGTATTGGAAGCTGCCGTCGTTCAGCCGCAGCTTCTTCAAGCTCTCGCGTAGCCGCTCGAAATCGCTCGCGTCGACCGGGAACAGGCCGCAAAAGACCACCGACTGGCTCGGCCGGAAGCCGGGCAGGGGCTTGTCGGTGGGGCGGGCCTCCTCGGTGATGGTGTCGCCGACATTGGTGTCGGCCACCTCCTTGATCGCGGCGGTGATCGCGCCGACCTCGCCGGGGCCGAGCTCGCCGACCTGGGTCAACTTCGGGGTAAACACGCCGACCCGGTCGACGACATGGCTGGTGCCCGCCTGCATCATGCGGACCTTCATGCCCTTCTTGAGCACGCCGTCCACGACGCGAAGCAGGATCACCACGCCGAGATAGGCGTCGTACCAGCTATCGACCAGCAGCGCCTTCAGGGGTTTCGCCGCATCGCCCTTGGGCGGCGGCAGGCGCTGGGTCAGCGCTTCCAGGACCTCGTGAATGCCTTGGCCGGTCTTGGCGGAGGTTTCAATGGCGTTCGACGCGTCGAGCCCGATCACGTCCTCGATCTCCTGCTTGACCCGCTCGGGATCCGCGGCCGGCAGATCGATCTTGTTCAAGACCGGCACGATCTCGTGATCGACATTGATCGCCTGATAGGCATTGGCGAGGGTCTGGGCCTCGACGCCCTGGACTCGCATCGACCACCAGGAGCGAGCCCTCGCAGGCGGCGAGCGACCGGTTCACCTCATAAGCGAAATCGACATGACCCGGCGTGTCCATGACGTTGAGCACATAGGTCTCGCCGTCATCGGCCTTGTAGGTGAGCCGGACCGTCTGGGCCTTGATGGTGATGCCGCGCTCGCGCTCGATATCCATTGAATCGAGCACCTGCTCCTTCATCTCGCGCGCGGTCAGCCCGCCGCACGCCTGGATCAGACGGTCGGCGAGGGTCGACTTGCCGTGGTCGATATGGGCGATGATCGCGAAATTTCGGATATGGCGCGTGTCGAGCATCGGCGGCTTTTATCATCCGCTCCAAGGACTGCCAAGTAGAGGGAATCGCCGCCGAAACGGGCGGTCAGGAAACCTTGGTTTTGAGGCTCGCGAGGGTGAACTCGACGGAAAGCCGCGACGGCTCGTATTTGATCGCGAAACCGCCGGGGAAGATCCGCGCGACCTCGCCGTCGACCTTGCCGGCGGCCTCGTGCTCGATCGTCACCAGCTCGTTGTACTCGACCTCGCAGGGCGCCTTGATCATCGCCCCGATCGGCGAGATGTTGACGATCTCGCCCCTATGAGTCTCGCCGCGATAATGGACCTTGACGGGCGATCCGATCTCGAACCGCTCGAACCGCCGCCGCTCCTTGGCGGTCAAACCGGGCCGGTCCCCCAACGCCCGTCGAACGCTTTGCAAAAATCTCATAAGCCCTCGCTTCTTGCCGAGGCAAGCCGTCGCAGCCTCGCTTGGGGAGACCCCCGACGGCGGCCGGAATCCCAGCGCGCTCATAGTGAGCCTCCGACGGTAAAGGAACCGTCAAAATTGTCCGGCAGGACAGCCCGCAACCGAGGAATGGCGTAGGCTTGACGCATGATATGTAAGAAAAATTGGACATAATGTCCAAAATATAGGACATTATATACTTGACTGAACACCGTTCCCGCCCTATATTCAAGGGCATAGGAGAAAACCCATGCGCACACCTATGCAATCCGGCTATCGGGCATTTGTGGACCATCATCAGGTGGATCATACGACAGGACGCATCTCTGGAGTGTCTGTTGTGATCCACCATCCCCGTGGTGAAGCGTCAGTACATATTCTGCTAGAGCGGACTTTAGAGCCGCATACGTCGCTGCAAGAACTCGTTGCTTATGAGCTTGATCAATTGGGACAAGCTCTTGTCCGTATTGCAGAGAAGCCATCAGAGATACTTCTGCGTGGTCCTCAAAATACCTAACCTCAAACTTTGTGATGTCAGTCATGGTTGATCTTTCAAGTCCTATCTTTCACGACGAAACCAAAGCCCGCGAATACCTTGAGGCGACCCGCTGGCCCAATGGTCCCGTTTGCCCGTTCTGCAACAAGCAGGACTCGGTTAAAGTCCTGGGCGGCACGTCAATGGGCGATGGTTGGTATCATTGCGGATCATGCCGCCGTAAGTTCACTGTCCGCGTCGGCACGCTCTATGAGCGCTCCCATATCCCGCTTCACAAATGGCTGATGGCGACCCGCCTTCTCTGCTCGGCAAAGAAAGGCATGTCATCCCACCAGCTAGGTCGCACGCTTGGCGTCTCATACAAGAGCGCGTGGTTCATGACCCATCGTATCCGCGAGGCCATGCGTAAAGGCTCGGATGGGTACGAGCCGATGGGCGGCGCTGGCAAGACGGTCGAAGCGGACGAAACCTATGTCGGCGGCAAACAGCGCAACAAGGCTTTCAAGGAAGTGCGCCCCAAGGAAGCCGTTATTTCCCTAGTCGAGCGCGGTGGTAAGGTCCGCTCATTTCACGTCGCCAATGTGAACAACAAGACCCTGAAACACATTCTCCGCACGCAGGTTGATCGAAAGTCCGAATTGATGACCGACAAGGGCAATTACTACATGCAGATCGGCAAGGAGTTTGCCCGTCATCGCCGTGTCGATCACTCTGCCAAGGAATACGTCCGTGGCGACGATCACACCAACACGATTGAAAGCTATTTCGGCATCTTCAAGCGCGGGATCATGGGATCATATCACCACGTCTCCCAAGCCCACTTGAAGCGCTATCTGGCGGAGTTCGACTTCCGTTACAACTTCCGCAAAATCGACGACCAGTCCCGCACCATCGAAGCCCTACGCGGCATCGAAGGGAAGCGCTTGACCTATCGGCGGACTAACGAAGCCGCGCACGCTTAAGCAGAAGGCGAAAGCCTTTCTGCGTTACCGCAAGCGCAATAGCTAACCCGTTGTTTTTGAGTCGCTTTCCAGAATAATTTGTGCTATCGCTGATAGCGGACACAGCATATAGTGTCTAGGCAAAGGGGGGCGCGGCAAAAGCCGAACCCCCCTTTTTGTCTATGTCCGCCTATGCCGCTTCGCTAGCGGGCACGGGGATTTCGGGAAAAGCTACCCGAGACGTGGAAATCGAACGGTAGCATTTTTCCGATTTTTCCGAAAGGGCGAAGCGGCGCCATCCTAGTCAGGGAGAGTAAAATGACTGGGACACGACGATCTCCGCCCTTAACGGAGAAGCTCGCATCCATGATCAAATGGATGCTTCTGCACACTGATTTGGCGCAGCACCAAATAGCGGCCAAATTCAATCTCAACCAAGGCCGGGTGTCCGAAGTACACACCGGCAAACGCTTTCCAAATGTGACGCCAATCAATCCTGGCGATTACGAGCGGAAGGCCGCTTAACTTTCGACTTGGGCGAGGGCTTCGGCTCTCGCCCCTTGTCCTTATGTGGCTTCGGCGGGGTCCGTAGCATGGTTTTCACCACGTCCTCGAACTTTGGGGATTCTTGATCCTTCTTGCTTTCAGCAGAATCTAGCCATGAAAGAGATATACCCAGAATTTCACCAGGTTCGCATTATCCACCGTTATCCTGAGCGAACCAAACATGTCGATGTCTTATGGTACCAAAGAAAAGCAGAACCGCCTAAGCCCGGAAAGATTCTCTTAGCTCCAGAGGTGCCAGACTTGGCCGAGAGGCATACGGTACTGGGGCTCTATATTGATACATGGAGCAAACTCGAAGGGCAGCTTCGTCTAAGAATCCAGGAAATTCTTGGAGCCAAATGTCAACGAAGCGCGCATCGTTGCATTTTCCCAATCAGGTAGAGATCTCACACAACTTCTCCTAAGCCTGTCTCAGGGACATCTTTCTCCAACAGCCCATCATGAATATGTGAATTTGTCTGAGCGCCTTGCTAAAGCCACCACGAAACGAAATCGTATCATCCATGGCTTCTGGTCACTCGAAGCCATTGTCGGAATAACCGACGGCCAGCCGACCGCAATACAGCAAATTGTCCGTGAATACCCGCCATCCATGCCATCAGACATTGCCGATATGCAGAAGTTAGGCACCAAAGCCAGAGGAAAATTCATATTCTCATTAGACGACATTCGTAAAACGACAAATGACCTCATTGCTCTTTATGACGACTACAATAAATTTCACATCAGGCATAAGTTTTAGCCTGAAGCGCTCGCGTCAGTATTTCCCTTACACCAACCTCCAATTGCGCATCATATATGGTGCTTTCGTCTGGTCTTCCGGACCCCACCCAGTCGCGTAACGCATCAATCCCCGCCTGAACCATTTCAGGCCTGATCTCAATCTCCTCGCTTTCGCGAGCACCGGCCTGTCCGACTTTATCTGGTTTCGAGTCCATGTTCAGTCACGTATATAATGTCCGAAAAATTAGACATAATGTCCAAAATATAGGACATATCCAACCAACTCGGTTGGAGGGTCGAAATCATGTCGAAGCAGGAACGGGCGAGCTGGGTGTCGCTGGTCGTGAATCTTGTGGTCGGGGTCTACTATTTTTCCGCGAACTTCAAGATCGCCGGGGCGGGCAACGTTTTCGGCCCGGACGCCACCGACATGGCCATGAGGGCCGCCATGGTCGGCTCGACGGCGATCTATGCCGGCCGGATCTTCTACTATCGGCGGGGCTATTGAGGATGGCGGCGACCGCGGTCCGCAACACCATCCGGCGGCTCCGCTTCGAGGCGGGCGAGATGACCCAGCAGGAGCTCGCGGACCGCACCGGCGTCACCCGTCAGACCATCATCGCTGTCGAAGCCGCCAAATACGCGCCGTCCCTCGATCTCGCCTTCCGCATCGCCGAGGTGTTCGAAGTGCCGCTCGAGGACGTGTTTCAGTACGGACCGCTCAAGAGACGTTTGTGACCAAGTGGCGAGCCGGCGCCACGTCGGCCGATCGATCACTCCTTCTTGGCGTCGGCGCTCGCCGGCTTGGGCGTGCTCATGTCGTTGATGATGGCGCGCTTCGAGATCAGCCACTTGCCGTTCTGCTTGACGAATTCGTCCTCGTAGCGGCCCATCGCGGCGATCTTCGGCGTCTGGCCGTCCGGCTGGCGCATGACGGTCTGCCAATAGGCCTCGCCCTTGGCCTTGTTGCCGTCAACATCGAGGACGAGATCGAAATAGATATGGCGGAACGGCGCGAAGGCCCGGCCCGAGGCATCCGGCTTGGCGTCCTTGTTCAGCCGGTCCTTGAGCCCCTGCACCATCTTCATGATCTCGGCATGGCCGTGCTCTGTGGAGCCGCCGGCCGTCAACTCGGCATCCTCGGTGAACACCGCGGCATAGGCCTCCGGATTGGTCGTATCCAGCGCGTACATATAGCGCGACATCAGGTTTTCGATCGCGGCGCGGTCGTCGGCGCTGGCATCCGCCGCGAGCGCCGCTGTCGTGCCGATCGCCACAAGGCCGGCCGCGAAGCAGGCGGCAATAAGACTCTTCCCTATCGTCATGACCTCTCTCCTTGAAATTCCCCATACAGACCAGACGCGGCTGGCGGCGACGCACGTCGCGGACCCATTTTCGATTACGCCCGAATTCTACACCGAATGGCCCCAAGCTGCCGCTGGTTTGCGCCTCCGGGCACGATGTTAGCACAAGATTTCGCGCGTCCAGCAATTTGAACATTCGGTGTGTCCGGTACGCCTGCATTTGAAATGGCGAACCAACCTAGACCTGGGCGAAGATCGCCTGCGCGATTTCCTTCGCCTGGGGGGCCTCACCATGAAACTCGAAAAGCTCGCTCTGCTCGCCGAAATCGTCAGCGGCGTCGCCGCCACCCTTATCGTCCTGATCTCTCAGGTACTGCGCCGCCTTGCGGCCTGGATCATCCGTTCGAGACTGTTGAGGAAGCGCGAGCGGTCGGCCTTCGTGAAGGCCTTCGGCCCGGTCGCGGCGCTCAGGGGATTGGCCGCGCGCCGGTCTGCCATCAGGTCGCGCATGGCCAGCGCCTGGCCAATATTCGCTTCGGTGAACGGCTCGCCGTTGGCCCGAAGCGCCGCCGCGCCGGTCTTGAGGCAATTCGCCGCAAGCACGGTGTCTTGCGTGATGCAGATGTCGCCGGGACCGGCGCGTTCGGCGATCCATTTGTCGGCGGCATCCGGCGCGCCCTCGACCACGACTGTCTCAATGAGCGGCGACGGGTTCGGCCGTATGCCGCCATTCGACACGACATAGACCTTGAGCCCGTGACGCTCGGCCACGCGCAGAACTTCCACCTTCACCGGGCAGGCGTCGGCATCCACGAAAAGCCGGGTCACGCCTCGCTAAACGGCGCTATTTCTCGGCCGCAGCCGCCGGCTTTGGAGCGGGATCGGGGATGATCACGCGCTTGGCGATCAGCCAGCTGCCGTTGATCTTGACCAGGTGATTCTCCGACACGCCGGTATCGAGCGCCTTCCAGGCCGCGCCGCCCTTGGGATCGGCGAGCAGCGTCGTCCAATAGGCCTGGGCTAGCGCCGTGTCGCCATGAACCTCGACGGTGAAATTGTAATAGATGTGGCGAGTCTTCCCGAATTTCTGATCGGGCGTCATCTTCCACTGCTTGCGGAGACCCTCGATATAGGCGTGAAGCGCGGGACGCCCCTTCTCGAGCACCTTGCCACCGATCACGATTTCGCCGTCCGGCGCATAGACCGCGGCATAGGCGTCCGCATTGGCGGTATCGAGCGCGAACATATAGCGCGACATCGTCTCCTGGATCGACGCCCGGTCCTGCGCCTCCTGCGCCGAAAGCCCGACCGCAAATGCCGGCGCCGCCGCGAACCCGAGCGCCAGAGCCACGCCGGCCGCCGCAGCGACAGCGCGAATACGAATTCCCATAGATTGAGTCTGCATCGAAAGCTCCCTCCCGTTGGATGGCGAGACGATAGCACCGACGTCGTAAGCTTGTCATTCCGGTTGTGGATGCAGCGTCATCGCGAGGCGCGGTGCGCGCCGGGGCGATCCCGAAAGTCCGGATTGCGTCGCTTTGTTCGCAATGACGACCGAGATCTACGCCCGGAGAACGCCCCCCGTCGCCTTGGCAACGGCCGCGACGATCTTGTCGGCGACGGCGTCGATCTCCTTGTCCGTCAAGGTCGCCTCTTTGGGCTCAAGCCGGACCGAGATCGCGAGCGACTTCTTACCTTCTTCGACGCCCTTGCCTTCATACACGTCGAAAATGCCGACAGACGAAATAAGCGTCTTATCCGCGCTCTGGGCCGCTTGGATCAGGGCCTGGGCCGGGACGTCGCGGTCGACGACGAAGGCGAAGTCGCGCTCGACGGCCTGGAGGTCCGAGACGGTGAGCTTGGGCCGGGTGCGCGAGGCCTTGGCTTTGGGCGACGGCAGATCGTCCAAGCAAATCTCGAAACCGACCAGCGGGCCTTTGACGTCGAGGGCGTCGAGCACGGCCGGGTGAATTTCGCCGAACGCCGCGAGCACGTTGGGGCCGAGCTTCAAGAGCCCCGAGCGGCCCGGATGATACCAGCCCGGCGCCTCGGCCACGGCCTGGACGCGGTCGGTGGGGACGCCCAGCGCGCGGATGGTCTCGATCGCATCGGCCTTGGCGTCGAAGGCATCGACCGGCGTCGGCTTCGTCGCCCAATGGCGCTCGGTCCTGTCGCCGCGTCGAATCCCCGCCGCGATGATGGCCTGGCCCTCCGGCGTGTCGTCGCTATAGGCGGGCCCGACCTCGAACAAGCCGACATTGGCGAAGCCGCGATCGACATTGCGGCCCGCCGCCCGGATGAGATTGGGCAGCAATGAGGGGCGCATGGCGTCGAGATCCGCGCTGATCGGATTTTCAAGCGTCAGCTCCGGCTTCGCGCCGCCAAACAGGTCCGCATCGGCCTGAGGCACGAAGGACCAGGTGACGGTCTCGGCCAAGCCCCGGCCGGCAAGCACCCGTCGGGCCAGCCGGCGGCGGCGCTCTGCTGGGTCGGTGGCCGGTCTTGCCGCGCCACGGTCCGATTCCAAGGGCGTCGCCGGGATCTTGTCGTAGCCGTGGATGCGCAGGATTTCCTCGACCAGATCGGCCTCGCCGTCGATATCGTGCCGCCAGGACGGGACGACCGCGCCGAGATCCGGCCCGTCATGCTGCACGAGGAAGCCGAGCGACTGGAGGATGCGGATTTGCTCGACCTGCGGCAGGTCGACGCCGCCGAGGGTCGCCACGCGGTCGGTGCGGAGCCGAACGGTCTGATGCCGGTCCGGCGCCTCGCCCGCGACCACGAGCTCGCTCGGGGTGCCGCCGCAGAATTCCAGGATCATGGCGGTCGCGCGCTCCATGCCGGGGATGGTGCCGGCCGGATCGACGCCACGCTCGAAGCGGTAGCGGGCGTCCGATTCGATGCCGAGCATCCGCCCTGTGCGCGCCGTGCGGATCGGATCGAACAGCGCCGATTCGACATAGACGTTCACCGTCTCCTCGGTGCTGCCCGTGTCCTCGCCGCCCATCACGCCGCCGAGCCCTAAGGCCTTCTTCTCGTCGGCGATGACGCACATCTCGGAATCGAGGGCATAAGTCTTGCCGTCGAGGGCGAGGAGTTCTTCGCCGTCCCGCGCGAGGCGAACAATGATGTCGCCGTCGAGCTTGTCGGCGTCATAGACGTGCAGCGGCCGGGCGTATTCGTAGGAGATGTAGTTGGTGATATCGACGAGCGCCGAGATCGGGCGGAGGCCGATCGCGGTCAGCCGCCGCTGCATCCAGTCCGGGCTCGGGCCGTTCTTCACGCCTTTGATCATTCGGCCGACGAACATCGGGCAGGCGGATTCATTGCCCTTGAGGTCGAGCCTGACGCCCGTTTCGCTTTTGAACCGGCCGGGAACCTCCTCGATCTTGCCCGGCTTGAACGCGCCGATGCCGGCGGCGGCGAGGTCCCGCGCGATGCCGTAGACGCCGAGCGCCTCCGCGCGGTTCGGCGTGATCGCGATGTCGAAGACCGGATCGTCGAGCCCGGCGACCGCGGCGAAGGGCGCGCCGATCGCGGCGTCGTCAGGCAATTCGATAATGCTGCCGTGCTCGTCCGAAAGCCCCATCTCGCGCTCGGAGCAGAGCATCCCGCTCGATTCGACGCCGCGGATCTTGGTCGGCTTCAGCACCATGCCGGAGCCCGGGATCGTTGTGCCGCTCGGCGCGAACACGCCTTTGAGGCCGGTCCGCGCATTGGGCGCGCCGCAAACGACCTGAAGGGTGCCGAATTTGGTTTCGATCATGCAGACCTGGAGCCGGTCGGCATCCGGGTGCGGCTTTGCCTCGACCACGCGGCCGACGGTGAACGGCGCCAGAAGCGCCGAGCGATCGGTGATGGATTCGACTTCGAGACCGAGGCTGGTCAGCGCCGTCGCGATGGTGGCGACATCGGCGTCGGTCTCGAGATGGTCCTTGAGCCAGGAAAGGGTGAACTTCATCGGCTGAGCCCCGTCGCGAGAGTGGGGACATCCAGCGCGGCGAAGCCGTAATGCCTCAGCCAGCGAAGGTCGGAGTCGAAAAAGGCGCGGAGATCGGGGATGCCGTATTTCAGCATTGCCGCGCGCTCGATTCCCATACCGAAAGCAAAGCCTTGCCATTCCGTGGGATTAATTCCCACGGCTTTCAGCACCTTCGGATGAACCATGCCGCAGCCGAGAATCTCCAGCCAATCCTCGCCTTCGCCGATCTTCAGCTCGCCGCCCTTGTAGGAGCAGCCGATATCCAATTCGGCGGACGGCTCGGTGAACGGGAAATAGCTCGGCCGGAAGCGGACCTTGAGGCTGTCCACCTCGAAGAACAGCTTGGCGAATTCGGCGAGGCAGCCCTTCAAGTGGCCCATATGGCTGGTCTTGTCGATGACGAGGCCTTCGACCTGATGGAAGGTGGGGGTGTGGGTCATGTCCCAGTCGCAGCGATAGGTGCGGCCGGGCGCGATGATCCGCAAGGGCGGCTTCTCGCTCATCATGGTGCGGATCTGGACCGGCGAGGTGTGGGTCCTGAGCAGCTTGCGCGTGCCGTCCTCTTTCGCCTTCAGATAGAACGTATCGTGCATCTGCCGCGCGGGATGCTCCGGCGGGATGTTGAGGGCGGTGAAATTGTGGAAGTCGTCCTCGATATCGGGGCCGAGCGCGACGGTGAAGCCCATGGCGCGCGAAGATCGCCGTGATCTCCTCGATCACCTGGCTCACCGGATGAAGCGTGCCCTGGGCCTCGGGCGCGGATGGGGAGCGTGATGTCGATGCGCTCCTCGGCCAGCCGGGCTTCGAGCGCGGCGGCCTTGAGGCGCGTCGACGCTTGCTCGATCTCCGCCGTGATCCGGTCCTTGAGCGCGTTATAGGCGGGACCGGCGGCTTTGCGTTCCTCGGGCGCCATGGCGCCGAGGCCCTTCATCAGCTCCGTGACCCGGCCCTTCTTGCCGAGCGCGGCGACGCGGGCGCGCTCCAAGTCCTCGATCGATCCGGCGGCGCGGATCGCGTCGGTCAGCTCTTTTTCGAGAGCATTCGTATCCATTGTCCAAACCCATGAAATGCAAACGGGGATCGCACGGCGACCCCCGTCTACACGAAACTGGACTGCCGGAAGGGGGCCGCGTCAGGCGGCCTTGCCGAGAGCCTTTTGCGCTTCCCCGACAAGAGCCTTGAAGGCCTCAGGCTCCCGGACGGCGAGATCGGCCAGAATCTTGCGGTCGACCTCGATGCCGGAGAGCTTGAGGCCGTTGATAAATCGACCATAGGTGAGGCCGGCCTCGCGCGCGGCAGCGTTGATGCGCTGAATCCAGAGCGCGCGGAAATTCCGCTTTCTGACCCGCCGGTCGCGATAGGCATATTGCAGGCCCTTCTCGACCGCCTGCTTGGCGATGCGGATCGTGTTCTTGCGCCGGCCGCGATAGCCCTTGGCGGCTTTGAGAACTTTGCTTGTGCTTGGCGTGGGCGGTCGTCCCGCGTTTTACTCGTGCCATGTCCGCCTCCCGCTAGCTGTAGCAGGTACTTCTTGACGATCTTGGCGTCCTGAGGCGCCAGAATGGTCGTGCCGCGCTGATTGCGGATCTGCTTGTTGGTGCGCTTGATCATGCCGTGCTGCTTGTTGGCCTGATTGGCGCGCACCTTGCCGGTGGCGGTGAAGCTGAAACGCTTCTTGGCGCCCGCTCTTGGATTTGAGCTTGGGCATTTTGCTTCCCTTTTTGTTCGGGTGTTCACGAAGCTTTTGGGCCGCCACGGCAATGCCCTAAATGGCCGGGCCCGCCCGAAAAGTGCCGAGGGTTATACTGGGGAGAACGCGGGAAGGCAAGGGGCGAGGGGGTTATCCGGCCCGCGCGACGGCCGATTCATCGAGCAGCCATACCTCCGCCGCCTGCCGTCCCGCATCATGAAGCTGCCGCACCAGCGCCGGCGTGGGCAGGCTTTCGTGGTTTTGGGCGGCGATGGACGGAGCCGTCGATGGTCTCAAGGCTGTGGGCGGCGGCGCGGGCAAGCAGGGTCGGCATCGGCGGGCTGGACTGGTGGCCGAGATCGGCGAGATGGGCGAGGCGCTCCAAGTCGGCTTCGAGCGGGCGGGCGAAGCCGGCGAGGCGGAGATTGGCGGCGATGTCGCGGGTTGGGATCGCTGCGTGTGCCGGCCCGGAGGGCAATAGCTTGACGAGCAAGGTCCTATCGGCCGTGCCGGCTTCGATCAGCGGCAGGATCGGCGGGTTGGCGGTGAGGCCGCCGTCCCAATAGGGCTCGCGGTTGATCCAGACCGTGTCGTGGATTTGCGGCAGGCAGGCCGAAGCCAGGAGCGCGTCATGGCTCAGATCCGCTTCGGTGAAGATGCGCGGGGTGAAACTTCGGGCATTGGTGGCCGAGATGAACAGGCGGAAGGGAGGGTCTTTCTTGATGCGCCTCACATCGACGGTCGTCGGCTACGATCTCGATCAGCGGATTGCCATGCCGTCCGAGGCCGTTCTTGGTCCACAGAAACGGCGCGGCCCATTGCGCCACCGAGGCCGATTTCGCGACCGCCGCCCAGAACAGCCCCAGCGCCTCGCGCGCGCCGTCGCGGCCATTCTTGGCAAATCCCGAGGCCATTACGGCGGCGTTCAGCGCGCCGGCCGAGGCGCCGCTGATGGCGACGGGGTGGAAGTCGTCCTCCTCCAACAGCCGGTCGAGCGCGCCCCAGGTGAAGGCGCCGAGCGCGCCGCCGCCTTGGAGCGCCAGATTGATCGGACGGTCGCCGAGTTTGCCGGAGGTCGCGCGGCGGGCGCTGAAACAAGCGCGGCAGACGCGCGCGCAGGCCCGGCCAGAGCCAGGACCTCGCGAATCCGCCGCCGGTGCCGGGCGTGTTGATCGCTGCCATTCCTCGTCCTTGCGCGTTTCGAACTCGTCGGGCCCGGCCCGCGAGGATGATTGCAACGCAACAATTTCTTTGTGGCGGAACTATGTCTCCCGAGCATTCGAAGCCGGTCTCGGGCCGCGAGGAGCGGGGCGAATGACGGTTAATCATATGTTAATGCGTGAGAATATTATGAGGCGGCGGAGCGTCTGCCGAAATCACGGGCAGTCCGGCTTGCGAATGCTGCATCTGCGAAGGTTTCCCGTCGCCCCTTGAGATCTACCGCCGCAAGCGCCAAGCTTGGCCGGACCCGGAGACCAGCACGCTCCGGCCGCCGAAAAGAATAGGGGGACCCGAATCCATGAACGCAAAGATCGTTGCCGGGCTCGCGCTCGCGCTTGCCTCTCTGATGCCGCTCGCCGCCCAGGCCGCGTCTTGCGACAAGGCCTGTCTCGAGGACATCGCGGCTCAATATCGCGCCGCCTATGTGAACCACGACCCGAGCGCCTTCCGATCGCGAAGACCGTGCGGTTCTCCGAGAACAATGTCGCGATGCCGTTCCCCGATGGGAGTTGGGACACGGTCACCAAGGAGCTCGGCCCGCCCCTGACCTTCTCCGATCCCCGGACCGGCCAGGTCGCGGTCATCACCGCCATCATGCAGCGGCGAGATCCCGGGCTTCCTCGCGATCCGGCTCAGGGTCGAGAACGGCGAGATCACCGAAATCGAGCATATGCTCTCGACCAAGCGCAACCTCTCCAGCCCGCCGACGCCGATCGGCGATGTCGCGAAATATGCCCATGAGCCGGTGATCGAGCAGACCGTGCCGACGGCGGACCGGATGCTCGCGCGATGAGATCATCAAGCTCGGCGACGGCTATTTCAAAACGCTCCAGCGCAACGACGGCACGATCCACACGCGCTTCGCGCCCGACGCCACGCGGCGCGAGAACGGCATGATGTTCAAGGACATCGAAGGCGGCTTCAAGTCGGGCTATTACTTTTTCAACAACCGGGTGCGGCGGATGCCGATCCTCGTCGACGAGGCGCGGCAGATCGTGCTGTTCCGCGGCTTCATCGACCACAAGGGCGTGCTCGACACCTACAAAACGACCGACGGCCAGGAGCGGAAGTCCATTTTCCAGGAGCCGCAGACCTGGGACTTCCTGGAGATGTTCAAGATGAAGAACAATGCGATCGCGGCGGTCGAAGCGGTGTTCATCCAGGGCGAATACAATCAGCACACCCCGTGGTCCCATGCCCTCGATCCCAGCGAGTGGATCCCCACCCACATCGATCCGGTGAAGTGACTTAGGCGAGCAGCCCGGTCGAGGGGCGGGTTCGCCACATCAGCCACAGGACAAGGATAATTGCCAAAGGCAGGATGAATTCGGGAATGGCCTGGATCATCCGGCCGATGGCGGTCCCGGAGCGGGCGACGACCGGCTGAAGCCCCGCGTCGGCAATAACGACAATACTGCTGAGCTTGGCGATCATGGTCAGCCCGAAGCCGGCGGTGAAGACCGGAAAGGCGATGCCGCGGCGCCGGGTAAACAGGAATCCCGCCGCGAAGAGATAGAGAATCCCGGCCGAGACCCATAACGCGTGGACCCACCAGGGGATCGCGTTCATCAATGGAATGACGGGATGGTAGTCGTCACCCGGCATCTGGCCGGCCATGGCGCGGACGATCCCCATATGCCCGGTCTTGTAGGCGACGGTGATGACGGTGGCGAAGAAGCAGCTCGAGACTTGAAGTGCGATGAAGAAGACCAGAATCCCGCGAACCGCGACGGTATCGACAATAGCCATTGCCTCGATCCTTTCGGCATAGCCGGCATAAACGCATCCCAAAGCCCAGCGCAGCGACGCGCCGCCATCCTCGATCGCCTCGGTCTCCTGGCGCATCGCCGCCGCCCATTCGTCTTTGGCCGGTGACGGCGGCAGAACACGGCCCGCATGGCCCGCCAAAGCACGGGCGAGACGGCGAACGAGACCCGGGCGGGTCGTCATGTTGCGGCCCTGGCGGCGCGCGCCGGCGGCGCGGTGTCGGACAGCCGGCGCACCCGGTCGCGGGCATAGGCGCGGCCGTTCGGGGTCAGCCGGTAGGCATGGCGCGGCGGCCGTCCCCGCTGCTCCGGCTCTTCCCATCTCAATTCCAGCAGGCCCTGGTCCGACAGCCGCATCAGGATCGGATAGAGCGTGCCGGATTTGAGCCCGGTTTCCTTGGAAAGGTCGTAGCCATGCCGCCAGGCCTCCGGCGCGTCGAGAAGGGCGGCAAGCAGGCTCAGAGTTTGGCGCGAGATGTTTGGTGTGCGACTCATGGGACTATTTCTATATATGTAGAGTTTATGAGTCAAGCACGGGAATCATGTCGTTGCGAGCGACCGGAGGGAGCTCGCCAATCCAGGGCGGCTGGATCGTCGCGGCCACTTCGTGGCCTCGCGATGATCTATCGATAGGTGATCGTCTTAGACTGGAATTTTCGCCAGCAGCTTCTTCGGCGCCCTGCCGCGCCATGCCATCGTCAAGGCGCTTCGGGCGGTCGCCTCGTCGAGCGCCTCCAAGCGCACCAGCGTGCAGCCGCGCTGGCCCCAGACGCCGGAGGCCGGCTTGAACATCGCGGGTTCGGCGGCGAGCAGGATTTCCTGCTGATCCGGCGTCAGCCGGGCCATGCCCCAGTCGACATCGGGCGAGCCCATGGTCGCGAAGATCTTGCCGCCGACCCGGAAATCGGGGTGGCCGCCATGGGACCGCTCCTCGGCCTCGGGCAGGCTGAGGGCGATCCGCCGGAAATCGGCCGGGGTCACGCGCCTCCCGTCAGGCGGGCTTGGCCGCCATGGCGCCGACCTTGATGGGTGCGGTTTCCTTGAGGAACAGGGCGAAGACGGCGGACGCGATGGCGCAGCCGACCATGATCCACAAGGGCGCGGCCTGGCCGTAGACGTCGGCCGCGCGGCCGGCGGCGGTGGCGCCGATCACCGAGCCGATCATCTCGCCGATGCCTTGGGTTAGGCCGAACGCGGTGGCGATATAGGCGACCGGGATGGTCTCCGAGGGAATGGTGCCCATGAACATCGGGAACACGCCGCTTGCGGACCAGCCGACGAACATCAGGATAGCGCAGGTCCAGGGCGAGGTGCCGAAATACAACGCGCCCAGCGGCGTGATGATGCCGATGGTGCAGAAAAGGATCATGACCGGCTTGCGTCCGATCTTGTCGGAAAGGCCCGGCACGAAGAAGCACCAGATCGCCGCCGATAGGCCGAGCACGCTCACAAGCCAACTGGCTGTCGATGACTCGACGCCGATGCTGTCGAAATATTTCGGGAGGAACGTCCAGCCCAGGACCATCCAGCACACCATCACGCAGCTGATCAGCACGCAGAGCCACATATTACGGAACTTGAACATCTCCAATCGGCTCATCCGCTCCGCGGGCGGCGCCTCGGTCGTTTTGTTGGCCTCGACGATCTCGGCGGTGGTCGGCTCGCGGATATATTTCGTGATGATGAAGGCCATGATCAGGCCAGGCACGGCAGCCATGAAGAAAGCTGCGCGCCAGCTCAGCCAGTTGGCGATCGCGACCAGCACGATCGGCGCGGCGAAGGAGCCGAAAAGGCTGCTCAGCGAGTTCTGCATGATGCCCATGCTCGCGCCCCGTCGCCCATGCTCGGATTCGAGCACGACCAGGGACTGGGAGATCGGTCCGATGCCGCCTTCGGACATGCCCATGATCAGCCGGGCCGCCATCAGCATCATGAACGAGCTGGCGAGGCCCGAAAACACGGAGCAGATCGAAAAGATGATGACGGAGCCGATCAGGAAGGTCTTGCGTTTGCCGGTCGCTTCGGCAAGGCCGCCGAACAGGAAGCCCGACAGGGCCCATGTGAAGGACAGGGCGGAGACGATTGCGCCGATCTCGGTGTTGTTGAGGCCGAGATCGTTGCTGATATGCACCGAAAGATAGCCGAACGCGTTGCGATCGACGAAAACAAAGCCGAAATTGACCGCAAGAATCGCGATCAGGCGATTCTCATACCGCCAAAAGCCACTTTCCTTCATTACGTCCCCCCACCGGAACCGACGACAAATTCCACGCCGGGGCATTTGGGCAGGATTTCGTTGCAAGGTCAATCAAAACTCTGGCCTGATCGCACCGATTACCGCCTTCCGCCGGCTCTGGTCGATGCCCGTGTTGGCGATTAAACTAATAGAGGGATTGAGGAGAGCGCGGCACGTGTCGATCAAGTCGCTTCTCGGACGTTGGGCCGCGGCGGGCTTGGCCGCAGGCCTCGGGCTCTGGACGGTTGCGGGTCACGGCGTCGAGGCCGGCGCGCCGGGGCTTTGGCATGTCGAGGGGCCGAACGGCGGGCTCTATCTCATGGGATCGGTCCATGTCCTCGACGAGGCCGAGGCGTGGGTGACGCCGCGTATCGACGAGGCGTTCCGGGACTCCCGCTGCCTCGCTCTGGAGATCGATCTCGACACCGTTCACCCGGAGACCATTGCGGCGCGGCTGCGCGGAGCGGGGCAATACGATTCGGACGAGCCCGGCCTCGAACAGCATGTGTCGGACGCGACCTATCAGCGGTTCCAGAACGTCGCGGCGGATCTCGCCCTCTCGCCCGAATCGCTCGACCGGTTCCGGCCTTGGCTGGTCGGCATCATTCTGAGCTCCCTGGTCACCAACCGGCTCGGCTATAGCGAGCAATACGGCGTCGATACCTATTTCCTGAACCGCGCCCAGGAGACCGAGACGCCGGTCCTCGGCCTCGAAACCCTCGACGATCAGGTCGCGGTGCTAAGCGACACCGGCGACGACACCGACGACACGGTCCTCGACGACGTGCTCGACGCCGTCGCCCGCGAGCCCGGCATGATCAAGGCCATCGCCAAAGCCTGGCGCCACGGCGATCTGGAGACGATCGCAAAGACGGTGGATGACGCCTTCGCCGATGATCCCGGGGAATACGACCGTCTGATCGGCCACCGCAATCATCGCTGGCTGCCCAAGCTCGAAAAGCTGCTGGACAAAGGCCGCCACTGCTTCGTCGTGGTCGGCGCGGGCCATCTTGTCGGCAAGGCCAGCCTGCTCACGCTCCTGAAGGACGCCGGTTACAGGGTTACGCGGGAATAGGGGATAGCCTCAGCGTGGCCCCACGCCCTTCGACAAGCCCGGGGCGAACGGACTTATGTCTCCGTTCGGGCTGAGCCCTCGTCGAAGCCCGTTGCCGGGCGGGTCCTTCGGTTGATTCGGAAAGGCTAACGCGGCGCGATGACCATGGACATCTGGCGGCCTTCGAGCCTGGGGAACTGCTCGACCTTGGCCAGTTCGTCCATCTGGGTGCGCACCTTTTCCAGGAGATCCATGCCGATTTCCTTATGGGCCATTTCGCGGCCGCGGAACCTCAGCGTCACCTTGACCTTGTCGCCTTCCTTTATGAACTTTTCGACGGAGCGCATTTTGACGTCGTAGTCGTGGTGATCGATGCCGGGACGCATCTTGATCTCCTTGACTTCGATGGTCTTCTGCTTCTTGCGCGCTTCCGAGGCCTTCTTCTGGGCCTGATATTTGAATTTACCGTAGTCGAGAATCTTGCAGACCGGCGGCTCGGTGTTGGGCGAAATCTCGACAAGGTCGAGGCCCGCGTCTTCCGCTCTCTTGAGAGCGTCGCCGATGGTCACAACTCCGTGGTTCTCACCCTTTTCATCGATCAGGCGCACTTGGCGCGACGTGATCATATCGTTCACACGCTGCCCGTCCTTGCGCGGTGGGGCAGGTTCAGGTCGCTTTGCTATGTATCAGTCTCCTTACAATAGAGCACGGTCCGCACGCCTCCACTGACCCGATCCCATCGGGCCGGCTGCGGACCTCGCCGTTAAAACATACGTACCACAGGGTTGACGGACTCTAAACTCAAACGCGAACCCCGGGCACGGCAGCTTCCTCTTTAAGTCTATTCACGGCCTCGTCGATCGCAAGCACTTCTTGCTTATCCACGCCGAGACGCCGGACCGTGACTGTCCCCTCTTCGGCCTCGCGACGACCGAGCACGAACATTACCGGCACCTTGGTGTGGCTGTGCTCGCGGATCTTGTAGTTGATCTTTTCGTTGCGGAGATCGAGCTCGTGGCGGAGACCCGCGGCCTTCAATTTCTCGCCGATCGCTCGGGCCGCGTCGTCGGCATCGGACACGATGGTCGCGACCACGCATTGCACCGGCGCGAGCCAGAGCGGCAGCTTTCCGGCGTAATGTTCGATCAGCACGCCGATCAAACGCTCGATTGAGCCGAAGATCGCGCGGTGAATCATCACCGGGCTGATGTTTTTCGCCGTCCTCGCCGATATAATGCGCGCCGAAACGCTCCGGCAGCACATAGTCGAGCTGCACCGTGCCGCATTGCCAGGTCCGGCCGATCGCGTCCTTCAAGTGGAATTCGAGCTTCGGCCCGTAGAACGCGCCTTCGCCCGGCGCCATCTCGAAATCGTTGGTGATCGACGCGGAGCGCCGCCTCGAGCGCCTGCTCGGCGTTGTCCCAGGTCGCGTCGGAACCCGCGCGGACCTCGGGCCGGGTGGCGAGCCGGATCGCGGACGTCGTCGAAGCCGAGATCGGAATAGACCGAATGCAGCAGATCGACGATGCCCTTGATCTCATCGGTGATCTGATCCTCGCGGCAGAAGATATGCGCGTCGTCCTGGGTCATCTGGCGCACGCGCATCAGCCCATGCAAGGCGCCGTGCGGTTCGTTTCGGTGGCAGCAGCCGAATTCGGCCATGCGGATCGGCAGGTCGCGATAGCTCTTGATGCCCTGATTGAAGATCTGGACATGAGCCGGGCAGCTCATCGGCTTCAGCGCGAGAAACTCGGCGTCGCCGGAGAGAGTCGGCTCTTCCTCGTCATTGGTCGGAATCTCGTCCGGCACGAGGAACATGCTCGTCGCGGAACTTCGACCAGTGGCCCGAGGTTTTCCACAGCTTGGAGGCCAGAAGCTGGGGCGATTTCACTTCCTCATAGCCGGCGCGCGCGAGATAGCGCCGGATATAGGCTTCGAGCTCGCGCCAGATGACATAGCCCTTGTGGTGCCAGAACACCGAGCCTTGGGCCTCTTCCTGGAAGTGGAAGAGATCCATCTCGCGGCCGAAACGGCGGTGGTCGCGCTTCTCGGCCTCTTCGAGCCGGGTCAGATAGGCGCGAAGCTCTTTCTCGTCGCGCCACGCGGTGCCGTAGATGCGCTGGAGCTGGGCGTTGCGATGATCGCCGCGCCAATAGGCGCCGGCGAGCTTCATCAGCTTGAACGCCTTGCCGAGCTTTGCCGGTCGAGGGCAAATGAGGGCCGACGCAGAGATCGAGGAAATCGCCCTGTTTATAGACCGAGATCACTTCGGACTCCGGGCAGGTCGCGGATGATCTCGGCCTTGTAGATCTCGCCGATCGAGGTGAAATAGCGGACGCCTCGTCGCGGTCCCATTCCTCGCGGGTGATCGCCTCGTCGCGGTCGACGATCTCGCGCATCCGCTGCTCGATCTTGTCGAGATCCTCGGGCGTAAACGGCTCGGTCCGGGCGAAGTCGTAATAGAAGCCGTCCTCGATCGCCGGGCCGATGGTGACCTGGGTCTCGGGGTAGAGCTCCTTGACGGCCTCGGCCATCACATGGGCGGCGTCGTGGCGGAGAAGCTCCAACGCCTCGGTGCTCTTGTCGGTGATGATCTCGAGCGTCGCGTCCCGATCGATCAGATAGGAGAGATCGCGCTCCTTGCCGTCCACCTTCGCCGCGAGCGCCGCCTTGGCGAGGCCCGGACCGATGTCGCGCGCGATCTCGGCCACCGTCACGGGATTGTCGTAACGGCGCACCGAGCCGTCCGGCAGACTGACGGCGATGGCGGCGGCGGTCTGGCTCACGCTCACGAATAAATCCTGATTGGAGCCGGGATTTCGAGCCGGCTCAGGTCGCAGCGGAAGGTAGTGGGATTTCGGGTCGTGTCAAGCGCGCGGGGCGGCGGTCACGACTCGGAGTCGCTGCCCTCGGCCGGCTCGGAGCGTTTCCGGCAGCGTCGGGCGGCGCGTCGGGCGCGGCGCCGGTCGCGAGAATGCGGTCGTAAAGCTCGAAGGTCTTCTCGCACATCAGATCGAGCGAGAAGGCCTCGATCGCATGACGCCTGGCGACGAGGGCGACGTCGGCGCGGGTCGAGGCATCGAGCTCGATCGCCGCCGCGAGCGCGCCGGCAAGCGCGCGGGCATTGTTCGGCGGCACCAGCCAGCCGGTGCGGCCCTGAAGCACCGATTCCTTCGCTCCGCCATGGTCGGTGGCGATCACCGGCCGGCCCATGGCCTGGGCCTCGACACAGACCCGGCCGAAGGCCTCGGGCTCGGTCGAGGCCGAGACCACGACGTCGGCCAGCATATAGGCAGCCGGCATGTCGTGGCATTCGCCGACGATCTTGACGATGTCCGCGACGTCCTTGGCAAGGATGAGATCGACGAGCTCGTTGTAATAGGCATCCTGCTCGTTGATCTTGCCGGCGATCAGGCACGTCGCGTCGCGCCGGCCGATCTGGGCGAGCGCCTCGACGACCAGCGTCTGGCCCTTGCCGCCGGCGATGCGCGCCGGGACCATGACGATCGGCACGCCGTCCGGCAGGTTCCAGTGGTTGGCGAGCTGGATCAGCCGGTCGGCATTGATGGCGCCGGGATTGAACTGGGTGACGTCGACGCCGCGCGCGATAGTGGCGAGCTCGGTGTCGCCCGAGATCATGCCGTCTTTGAGCTTCTCCGCCACGAAGTCCGACACCGCGATCAGATGCTTCGCGCCCAATAGGCTCGTGGTCGACCAGTCGTGGAAACGGCCGGTCGGATGGGTCAGGCGGTAAACCGTGCCGAGGATCGGCGTCGAGGTCTGGGCGGCGGCGTTGAAAGCGCTCCAGGCCCCGATGAAGCCCTCCTGATGGACGAGATCGACATTGTGCTTGCGGATCAGCTTGGCGATCGCGCGCGAGTTCGAATACATGGTCAGCACGTTGTTGGTGCCGACCGACATATCGATATGGGTCGCGCCCGCGCGGCGGATTCGCGACACCAGCGCGCCGCCGCCGGAGACGACGATCGACTTGCCGCCCGCGCGGATGATGCCGGCTGACGAGATCCGCCGCCGACGTGGCCGAGCCGCCGGGCTCCAGAGACGAGATGACCTGCAGCACGACGGGCCCGCGCCTTCCGGGCCAGTGCGCCGGCGTGCTACGATGGCCGCGCCATCCGGTCTGGTTGGCGTCGGCCATGTCAAACTCTACTCGTCACGAGGACCATGAGCGCTTCTTCCGGCCTCCTCTTACTCCAGCGCGAAAACGGCGTAAACATCGCTTACCAAGCGCAAGACGGTGCGATGCCCGGGATCGTATTTCTCGGCGGTTTCATGTCGGACATGACCGGCACGAAGGCAACCGCGCTGCAGAATCACTGCCAAAAGTATAGCCGAGCTTTTGTAAAATTTGATTACCGCGGCCACGGCGCGTCGTCCGGCCGGTTCCGGGACGGCACCATCGGATTGTGGCTCGAGGACGCTCTGGCGGTGATCGATGAGGTCGCGAAAGGTCCGGTTATTCTGGTCGGATCGAGCATGGGCGGCTGGATTGCGCTTCTCGCGGCGCTGGCCCGGCCGGAGCGCGTCCAAGGCGTGGTCGGCCTCGCCGCCGCGCCGGATTTTACCGAGGACATTTGGGCCGAGCTCAGCGCTTCCCAAAAGCGGGAGATGCGCGAGCAGGGCCATATCGAGCAGCCGACGGATTACGGGCCCGACCCCTATGTCATCACCCATGCCTTGATCAAAGACGGCGCCAACCATGCCCTCCTCAACGCCCCGATCCCCATTCAGTGCCCCGTGCGGTTGATTCAGGGCATGGAGGACACGGACGTGCCCTGGACCAAGGCGCTCAGAATCGTCGAACGGCTGGAGAGCCCGGACGTGACGCTCACCCTGGTGAAGCACGGCGATCACCGGCTGTCCGAGCCGGAGGATTTGAAACGGATGACGAATACGATCGAGGCGCTATGCGAGCAGGTGGGATAGGAGCTGGATTGCCGCGCTCCCTGCGGTCGCTCGCAATGACATTCTAGGAAACGATCGTCATCGCGAGGCCGCAACGCGGCCGCGGCGATCCAGTGTGTCTGGGACTTTACTCCACCGTCCAGGTGCGGCCGGCGCGGAGCAGGCCGTCGATGTCGGTGGAGTATTTCTCGCCGGCGATCTCGTCGATCTGGGCGTGGACGGCATCCTCGTAGACCGGGGCGTCTTCGGCGAAGAGGACGCCGAGGACGACCGGGAATTCCGGCCGAGGCAGATTTGCGAGTATGGTCGCGAGCGTACGGTTGGTCTCGTCGTGAACCAGAAGATCGGCTTCGGTGATGCCGTTCTCGCCGATCGTGACCGCCTCGATCTCGAACGTCCCGGGCTTCACGCGGAGTCCCTTGTTGGACTCCTTGCCGTAGATCATCGGCTTGCCGTGCTCGACGAAGAGCTGCTCGTCCTTGGCGACGCTCTTCGCGGTGAAGTCGGCGAAGACCTCGTCGTTGTAGACGATGCAGTTTTGGAAGATCTCGATGAAGGTCGCGCCCTTATGGGCATGCGCCCGCTTGAACATCTCGGGCAAATGCTTTTGGTCGGTATCGATCGAGCGGGCGACGAATCGGGCATTCACGCCGAGCGCGAAGGCGCAGGGGCTCACGGGCGCGTCGAGCGAACCATAGGGCGTCGAAGGCGAGCGCGTGCCCGGGCGGCTCGTCGGCGAGTACTGGCCCTTGGTGAGGCCGTAGATCTCGTTGTTGAACAGCAGGATCTTGACGTTCACGTTCCGGCGCAAGATGTGCATCAGGTGATTGCCGCCGATGGACAAGCCGTCGCCGTCGCCGGTGATCATCCAGACGTCCAGGTCCGGATTGGCGAGCTTGACGCCGGTCGCGATCGCCGGCGCGCGGCCGTGGATCGTGTGGAAGCCGTAGGTGTTCATGTAATAGGGGAAGCGCGACGAGCAGCCGATGCCGGAGATGAACACGATCTTCTCGCGCGGAATACCGAGCTCCGGCATGGTCCGCTGCATCGCCTTCAGGATCGCATAGTCGCCGCAGCCGGGGCACCAGCGCACTTCCTGATCGGAGGCGAAGTCCTTCGCCGTCAGTTTTTCGGCATCGACCATTTCATTCATGGCGGAACTCCTACTTGCCGAGCTCGGCGCGGACGGCGCGCACGATCTCGTCGATCTTGAACGGCTGGCCCGAGACCTTGTTCAGGCTCTTCACCGGCAGGATATACTGTTCGCGCAAGAGCGTCGCGAACTGGCCCATATTCATCTCGGGGACGATGACCTGGTCGAAATTCTTGAGCAGCTCGCCGAGATTGCGCGGCAGCGGCCAGATATGCCGGACATGGATATGCGAGACCTCCTCGCCATCCCGGATCAGCCGTTTCACCGCCTGGCGGATCGGCCCGTGGGTCGAGCCCCAGCCGACGACGGCCATGCGGCCCTTGATCCTTGCCGACGCCGACGTTCTGCAAGGGAATGTCGTTGGCGATGCCCTTGATTTTGTCGGCGCGGACATGGGTCATGCGGTCGTGGTTGTCCGGCTGGTATGAGATGTTGCCGGTGTTGTAGTCGCGCTCGATGCCGCCGATGCGGTGTTCGAGGCCCGGCGTGCCGGGAACGGCCCAGTTGCGCACGAGAGTTTTTTCATCGCGCTGGAACGGCTGGAAACCTTCCGGATCGGTGCGGAACTTCACCGGAAACGGCGCGTAGTCCTCCGAAAAATTCGGAATCCGCCAGGGTTCGGCCGCATTGGCGAGATAGCCGTCGGTCAGCACGATCACCGGCGTCATATATTTGGTCGCGAGGCGCACCGCCTCGATCGCCGTGTCGAAGCAATCGGCGGGCGTGGCCGAGGCGACCACGGCCAACGGCGTGTCGGCATTGCGGCCATAGACCGCCTGATACAGGTCCGACTGCTCGGTCTTGGTCGGCAGGCCCGTCGAGGGGCCGCCGCGCTGCGAGTTCACGACGATCAGCGGCAATTCGGTCGCGCAGGCGAGGCCGATCGCCTCGGTCTTGAGCGCGATGCCCGGACCCGAGGACGACGTGACGCCGAGGCCGCCGGCGAAGGCCGCGCCGATCGCGCAGCAGACCGCCGCGATCTCGTCCTCGGCCTGGAAGGTGATGACGCCGAATTTCTTGAGCCGCGCCAGATTATGCAGCAGCGGCGAGGCCGGCGTGATCGGATAGGAGCCGAAGGTCATCTGCAGCCCGGCGAGCTGGGAGCCCGCGAGCAAGCCCCAGGCCATCGCCTCGCTGCCGGTGATGGTGCGGTAGAGCCCCGGCGGCACCTCGGCACGCTGGATGGTGTAGCGGCGCAAGGAGCTGCCCATCTCGGCGGTCTCGCCGAAGGCATGGCCGGCGTTAAGCGCGGCGATATTGGACTTGGCGATATCGGGGCGCTTGGCGAATTTCTTCTCCAGCCCGTCGACGATCGGCTGGCGCTTGCGGCCGAACATCCAGAGCACCAGGCCCAGCGTCCACATGTTCTTGCAGCGCAGCGCCTCTTTCTTCGAGAGGCCGAACTCGGCGACCGAGTCCAGGGTCATCTTCGAAATGTCGAGCTCGATGACGTGGAACGGATTGAGCATCGGGGCTGTTCAAGCGGGCTCTGCTCGTAGCCGGCCTTTTTCAAATCCTTGTCGGTGAAGGAGCCGGTATCGACGATCACCATGCCGCCGGGCCGCAGGTTCGCGATATTGACCTTGAGCGCCGCCGGGTTCATCGCGACCAGCACGTCGGGCGCGTCGCCCGCGGTCATCACGTCCTGATTGCCGAAATTGATCTGATAGGCCGAGACGCCGTAGAGCGTGCCGGCCGGCGCGCGGATCTCCGCCGGATAATCCGGGAAGGTCGCGAGATCGTGGCCGAACAGAGCGGTCGACGTGGTGAACTCGGCGCCGGTCAATTGCATGCCGTCGCCGGAATCGCCGGCGAATCGGACGACGACGGAATCCAGCGCTTCTTGCGGCTGTCCGGCGCTTTGCGCCTTGGCGGCGTCGACGTGAACGGTGTTCATCAACTCCTCCGGGGACTGGTCCCCTGCATCCTCCGGATGCGTCCTCCCTGCCTACAATCTAATCATCCGGAGGCGATCCGTCATCGACTATCGAGTCCGGGCGCGCCTCGAAGTGGGATCGGGCGGTGTGGTAACGGCTGCGGCGCGGCCGCGCAAGACGTTTCTTCAGCCCCCGAGGCGTCCTCGCCCTCGGGCGATTCCTTAAAATTCGGCCCTCGGCGTTAACGATATAGTTATTGCGGCGGCCTTACGCTTGCACTTTCGACGGACCGAGTGGTGGCCCGTCCGATCCAAGAGCCGAGTGCGTAGCCGATGGCCAATTACGTCAAGAAAGTCACCCATCGTTTCGACATGCGCCGCAATCCGCGCAGCGCCATCACCGAGGTCGCGCGGATCGTCGTCGGCCAGGAGCGTTTCAGCTGCGTCGTGATCGACATTTCGGCCTCGGGCGCCAAGCTCTGGTCGAGGCTCATCCCGCAGATCGGCACCCTGATCCATCTCGACATCAGCAATTTCGGCGTGATCCCGGCAGCCGTCATCCGCCGCCAGCCGGACGGCGTCGGCGTCGAGTTCCGGATCGACGAGGCGGACCGCGAAGCCTTCGCGGATCGCCTGGCCACGATCGTCCGCCCCCATGACGAGCTGATGCAGCATACCTCTGCCCATCACTAGGCGCCCATCACCAGGCGGGGCGGCCCTCACAGAATTTCGAGAACGGATTCCGGCGGCCGGCCGATGCGGGCCTTGCCGTTGGCGAGCACGATCGGCCGCTCGATCAGGATCGGGTTCTCGACCATCGCCTTGACAGATCCTTGCGGCCAAGCTTGGGGTCGTCGAGGCCGAGGGCCTTGTAGGGCTCCTCTTTCCTGCGCATGGCCTCGCGCGGCTCCATGCCGAGCTTCTTGAGAATCCCGTCGAGCGCGCTCGCCGAGGGCGGCGTCTTCAGATATTCGACGATCTTCGGCTTGATGCCCTTCTCTTCGAGAAGAGCCAGGGTCTGGCGCGATTTGGTGCAGCGGGGATTGTGATAGATCGTCACGTCCATAAGGGCCTCCGTTTTCGCCGACCTTAGCGGCTTGTAGCCGATCCGCAAGGCGCGGTTTAGCCTCTCCTCTCAAAGGGGCCATCGCCGCCCCGAGGTGTCAGTATGATATTGACAATCACTCGCAATAATGTCATATAGACCATCGAACGGGTTATCCGGGCGTCGCGGGATCCGTTCGTTTCGTCTTGAAGTGGAAGCGTATCGGGACTGCCGCATGTATGTCTGCATCTGCAACTGTCTGACCGAGAAAGCCGTGCGCGAGACGGCGTCCACGGGCAATGTCCGGTCGGCGGACGATCTCTTCGCCGCGCTCGATGTCGAGCCCATCTGCGGCTGCTGCAAGGATTTCGCCGACGACATCATCGAGGAAGTCGCCCAGGACAATTGCATCCGCCCGATGCTCCGCGTCGTCAATGGTGGCTGAGCCCCGCCGGTTTCCCCACGCCTCATGCCTCGTCTATAGTGCCGCACGGCACGCACGCATCGGAAGCGGAGAAGGGTCATGAAGGGCGACAAGAAAGTCATCACCTATCTCAACAAGGCGCTGACCAACGAGCTCACCGCGATCAACCAGTATTTCCTGCATTCCCGGATGTACAACAACTGGGGACTGCCCGGGCTCGGCAAGCACGAATACGAGGAATCGGTCGACGAGATGAAGCATGCCGACAAGCTGATCGAGCGGATCCTGTTCCTCGACGGCCTGCCCAATCTGCAGAATCTCGGCAAGCTCAAGATCGGCGAGAGTGTCGCCGAGGTCCTGAAATGCGATCTCGATCTGGAGACTGGAAGCCCTGCCGCTCTTGAAGGAAGCCATCGCCTATTGCGAGACGGTGCCCGATTACGTCAGCCGCGAGCTGTTCGAGGACATCCTCGAATCCGAGGAGGAGCATATCGACTGGCTCGAAACCCAGCTCGACCTGATCGGCAAGATCGGCGAGGAGCGGTACATGCAGTCGAAGATGGACGACTGACCTTCGTCCACCGCCGTCATTGCGAGTGACCGCAGGGTGCGCGGCAATCCAGTCCGGCTGCTACCTCCTGGATTGCGTCGCTGCGCCCGCAATGACGCGAGTTGTTACTTTCCGGCCTTCTCCGCCGCCGCGATGAGCTTGTCGATCAGCTCGCCCAGCGGGAGGCCTTCGTCGGTCTTGGGGTTGTAGGCGACGCCCAGTTCCGAGACCCATTTCTCGACCTTGGCGACGGCGCCCGTCATGCGGGGCTCGATGCCGGCGGCGGCGACGGTCGCGGCGGAGAATTCCATCTCCTCGGCGCGGCGCTTGCCGTGGATGAAGACGCGGTCGAGATTGTAGGCGCTCTGCTTGAGCCAATCGATGCCGGGATAGCTTTGCTTGAGAGAGGCGAGCACGTCGTCCTCGATGCCGTATTTGCGCGCCGCGAACAGGCATTCGACCATCAGGGCCTCAAGCCCCTTCACCATCACGCTGCGGCACATCTTCATGGCGGAGGCCGTGCCGACCTGATCGCTCGCGACCCGGACGTTCATGCCCAAAGCCTTCACCCGTTCGGCAAGCTCCGCCGCCGTCTTGCCGCCCAAAAGGATCGGCACGCGCAGACCATAGGGCCCGATCGGGCTCATGACCGCCGCCTCGACATAGGTCCCGCCCGCCGCCTCGACCGCCTTGGCGCCCTCTTGCTTGTCCTGGGGCGAGACGGAATTGACGTCGAGAAAGGTTTGGTCCGGCGTGATGAAGCCGGCGACCGTCTTGGCGACGTCCTGGGCCGACCCGGCAGTCACGGCGGAGATGATCAGATCCGCATTCTCGCAGGCGGCTTTGTGCGAGTCGCCCGCGATGACGCCCATTTGCGCCGCCTTGTCGCGGAGATGGCGTCCGCCGTCGTCGCGCTCGAACAGGATGTCGTAAGTCGCGATCCGATCGACGCCGGAGGTCAGCAGGTCCTTGCCGAACCGCCCGCCGACCTCGCCGAAGCCGATGATCGCAACCGTTTTGATCGGGCCGGAGGCCATGAAGGACTTCAGTCCTCCAAATCCTCGAGGCGGTCGACATAGACGAGGCCGGCCTTGGCCAGCTTTTCGCGCATGCCGTACATGTCGACGCCGAGCTCGCCCTTCTTCAGCCGCTCGCGATTCGCCGCCTCCTTGGCCTCGCGGGCATGGGAGGCTTCCAGCACTTCCTTCGCCTTGTGGCGCGGCACGGCGCAGACGCCGTCATCGTCGCCGAGCACCACGTCGCCCGGATGGACGAGCTGGCCGGCGATCACGATCGGCACGTTCACCGCGCCGGGCGTCGCCTTGACGGTGCCTTGGGCGTTGACCGTCTTGGACCAGACCGGGAAATCCATCTCGCGCAACTCGCCGACGTCGCGGCACCCCGCCTCGATCACGAGGCCGACCACGCCGCGGCTCCTCAGCGAGGTCGCGAGAAGCTCGCCGAACATGCCGGTGTCGTTCTCGGAGATCGACGCCACCACCAGAATGTCGCCTTCCTGGCACATCTCGACCGCGACATGGATCATCCAGTTGTCGCCCGGGTGGGACAGCACCGTCACCGCATTGCCGGACGCCCGCGCGCCCGCATAGATCGGCCGCATATAGGATTTGAGCAGGCCGGTGCGGCCCTGGGCCTCGTGAACCGTGGCGGTTCCGCATTTGCCGAGGGCCTTGACGGTATCGAGATCGGTGCGGTCGATATTGCGGACGGCAACATATTTCATCGGGTAGAACCCCCTGTTGGTCTTGGTTGCTGTTTGCGGGCGTGATTATTCGGCAACATTGCGGAGAGTGGCTTCCTTGCCTTTCCAGATCCGGCCCGGCACCAGGACGGAGCCTTCATAAAGCCGCCGCGCGGTACGGAGAAGCCCGGCGCTCAGGACCTTGATCGATCCGTTCTCCTCGGCCGTGTCGAGCTGGACCGTGAACTCGCCGGTCGGATGCTCGATCGAGATGGTCTTGGTCGCGCCGTCCGGAATGACCGCGATGCCCTCGCCGACGGATCCCGGCAGCACGCAGCCGGTCGCGACCGTCACGGCGCCCAAGACGCCGATCGCGTCATGGCATTTATGCGGGATGAAGGTGCGGGTCGAGACCGCGCCGCTCTCCTTGGGCGGCGAGAGGAGCGTCATCTTGGGCACGACCTTGTTCGTAACATCGCCCAGATTCATGATCGGGCCGCATTTGAGGCGGATCGATTCGATCTTGGCTCTGACGTCCTTCTTCGCTTCGAGCTCCTTGGGCGCTTCGTCGCCCGTCGCGCCGACATCGGCGGCGCGCATGAGCACGACCGGCATGCCGTTGTCGGCCATGGTGACCTCGACGCCGTCGATCACGTCCTTGACGTTGCCGGAGGGGAGGAGCGCGCCGCATGAAGACCCCTCGGTCTCCAGGAAATGCAGGATGATCGGCGCGGCGGTGCCGGGCACGCCGGAGATCTTGGCGTCGCCGTCATAGGCGACTTCGCCGCCGGGGGTCGGCACCATGGCGGTGCAGAGGCTCTCGGTATTGACCATGAAGATGCGCACGGGCGTCTCGCCATCCTTGGCCTCGACGAGGCCCTCGTCGATCGCAAAGGGGCCGACGCCGGCGAGGATATTGCCGCAGGTCGGCGAGGTATCGACCCGCGCCTCGTTCACCACCACCTGGGCGAAGAGATAATCGACATCGGCATTCGGGCGTGTCGAGCGCGAGATGATCGCGACCTTGCTGGTCAGGGGATCAGCGCCGCCCATGCCGTCGATCTGTCGGTTGTCGGGCGAGCCCATGACCGCGAGCAGTACCTGGTCGCGGGTCTCGGTATCATCGGGCAGGTCGGCGGCGTGAAAATAGGCGCCCTTCGAGGTGCCGCCGCGCATCCATATGCAGGGAATTTTGGTCTGTCTCATCCGACGTGATCCTTTCCCCCTGAATTTCGCTCAATACCGTCCGGCCGATAGGCGCGCTCTCATGCGGTACGGAAGACCATGTTGCCCGTCCGCCGGGCGATCCGCCAGCCTTCCGCCGTCAATTTGTATTCGTCACGGAATTCGCCGACGAACTGGACCGGATCGGCGGTGATCGGAAGCGTGGGCGCGTCCGTTTCGGCCGTCCCGGTGATGAGCAAGACATACAACAGGCCCGTGGCTTTGTCGCCCCCCTGGACGTCGATCAGGGTGTTGGCGACGACGTGACGGGTGATCTTGGTCGGCGGGCGGATCTGGTATTGCGCGAGGATCGCGGCGCGGCCCTCGATCGGCTCGTTGGGCGAGGTCGGCCGGGTGAAGACGGCGTCCTCCGCATAGAGACCGGCGAGCGGCTCCCAGTCCCGGCTGTCGATCAGAACGAAGGACCGGACCGCGAGATCCCGGCAGGCCGATTCGACGGCGCGGCGCTCTTCCTCGCTCATGGATGTCAGCGCAGGCCTCTGAGCTTCAGCTTGTCGATCTTACCGGGGCCGGTCTTGGGCAGGGCGTCGTAGAATTCGACGACCCTCGGCACCTTGTAATCGGCGAGCTGGCCCTTGCAGTAGTCGATCAGCTCTTCCTCGGTCATGGTCTTGCCCGGCTTCATGACGACGCAGGCCTTGACGATCTCGCCGCGGAAATCGTCCTTCACGCCGACCGTGGCGACTTCGAGCGTGTCGGGATGGTTGCTCAGAACCTCGTCGACCTCGCGGGGATAGATATTGAAGCCGCCGGAGAGGATCATCTCCTTCTTGCGGTCGACGACGAACATATAGCCGTCGTCGTCGAAATAGCCGATATCGCCGGTATAGAGCCAGCCGTCCCGGATGGCATTGGCGGTCTCTTCCGGGCGGTTCCGGTAGCTCTTGGTGAATTGCGGGCCGCGAACCCGGATTTCGCCGCGCTCATAGAGCGGCATGATATTGGTGCCGGTATCGAGATCGACGATATCCACTTCGGTCAGGGGCGGGATCTGGCCGACCGACATGATCTTGCGGTCGTGGAACATGGTGTTGTTCGCGATCGGCGCGCCTTCCGACATGCCGATGCCTTCATAGATCGGGCAGCCGGCTTCCTTCTCCCAACGGGTCAGAAGATCGGCCGAACAAGGCGCGCCACCCGAATTGCATACCTTGAGATGCGACAGGTCGGTGTCCTTGAAGGTCTCGACCGCGAGCAGGCCGACATAGATGGTGGACGGCCCGCCGGCGAACAGGGTCACCTTGTGCTTCTCGAGCTCCGACAGCACGACCTCGCGCTTATAAGCCTTCACCAGCACGTGAGTCGCGCCGCGATAGAGCGGATAGACCACGCAGTGGTGGTGGCCGAAGATGTGGAACATCGGCGCCACGCTGAGCGAGGTCTCGGCGTCGTAATTGATCTGGAAGAACGACGACTCGGCCCGGCAGGCGGCGGCGAGCGTGCTGTGGAGGTGCTCGGCGCCTTTGGGCATGCCGGTGGTTCCGCCGGTGAAGAACATCATCGCCTTGTCGCCCGGATCGGGCAGGGGCTGGGGCAGGCCGCCGCGGCCGTCCTCGATCCAGTTCTCGATCGTGTGCTGGCCCTGGCCCAAGGCGTAGACATGCTTGACGCCAAGCT
The DNA here is from genome assembly GCA_963732795.1 of uncultured Alphaproteobacteria bacterium. Classification (GTDB taxonomy): domain Bacteria; phylum Pseudomonadota; class Alphaproteobacteria; order CAVTAV01; family CAVTAV01; genus CAVTAV01. The sequence goes on from CAVTAV010000006.1 coordinate 736,607, forward strand.
CGTCCGCGATGTTGCGGGCGCGGTCGTAGAAATCCGGGATGGTCAGGATCACCGTCGGGGCGGCATCCTTCATCAGGGGGCCGAGCTCGCGGTCGGAATAATTCGGGTTCATCGGCGCGACATAGCCGCCCGCCGCCATGGTCGCGAGGATCGAGATCGGCATCTCGAGGCAGTTGGTCATCACGATGGCGATCCGGTCGCCCTTCTCGATCATGACCTTGAGGCGCTTGGAGAGTCCGGAAATCGCCTGGTGGTACTGCCTATAGGTGAGCTGCTGGTCCTCGCAGAAGAAAGCGGTCCGGTCCGGCACGCGCTTCGCCGTGGCGTCGAGCGCGTGGATGATGGTCGGATAGTCCGGCGCGTCCTTGGGGATTTCGAGCGTCGAGCGCCCGGGCTTCACCGCAACGTCGGTATGCATTGATCGTCCTCTCTCGCGAAACGTGCCGGACGCGCTCCCGGAGCTCCCGCCCAGCCTCGGCCGGTCAGGTTTACAATCGACGGGACCCGGCGCGCAAGCCGATCTCGACCGCTACCTGAGGTTATGGGGCGTATTCGAAGGCGCCCATGTCGAGCTTGCCGACCTTCGGGCGCTTCATGGTCGCATGGGGATGCTTATATTCGAGCTCGGGCACCAGCGAGACGCCGGTATCCGCCTTGCCCGGCGCGATGGCCTTGTCGATGGCCGAGGAGCTCTTGGTGAGGTGGTAGTCGAACTTGGCCCGGTTGGCGAACGATTCGCGGAGCTCAAGGAGGTTGTTGTCGTCCTTGACCGGCCCGGAGGAGAGCTTGGCGATGCCGACGATCAGGTTGTTGCGGGCGAGTACGGGATCATCGACATGGTTGGTGATGAATGTGCCGATGGGCGCATCGTTGATGAAGGTGTTGTTGACCACATAGGCGTTGCGCGGTCGGTCGGGGTCGCAACCCTCGGCGCCGTAAGAGATCGCCGTGTAATTGTCCGAATCCCGGCTCTGCTGCATCACATTGCCGATGATATAGGCCGTACCGCAATTCGGGAGGTCGATCGAGTAGCTGCCGTTGCCACCCTTTTCGTCCATCAGCCGGTTATAGGCGATGTAGTTCTCGCGCGCTCGCGACTTCACCTGGTGGCCGAGAACCGCGCCGTGAACATAGTTGCCGACGAGGCGGAACTTGGCGGCGTGGCCGATATAGATGTTGTGGGCGAAAGTGCCCTCGCGATGCTGGTGGTAGAATTCCGAGTTCTCGATATCGATATCGCCACGCTCGCTGTTGTCCGACAGGATGCCGAACTCGTTGTCGTGGAACACGCTGTTGCGGATGGTGAGCTTGCCGCCCTCGGCCCGGATGCCGGCCCCGTTCAGGCCGCGGACTCTCGCTCCCGAGAACTCGATGTTCTCGACCGTGACATTGTCGCCCTTGATGATCCAGATCGCCTTGTGATTGTCGATCTCCTGGGTCCCCTTGAGATGCGCCAGGCCGCCGACGCCTTTGAGCGTCAGATTGTTCTGTTCCCACCTCGCGAAGTCGTCGACATAGAGCCCGGCCTCGATCTCGATCGTATCGCCGTCACGGGCTATGGTGGCGAGATCGCTGACCCGCTTGTAGGGCTGGTCCGGGCCGACTCGATAGGTTTGGGGTCCCTGAGATCGAGCGACCTGATTCTGGCGGAACGAACCGCCTTTGGGCAGGCCTGACGGCTTTTCGTCTTCGCCCGCCTTGTTTTCCTCGCGCGGCTCCCGCGCATCCCGTGATGCCCGCTCGCGGGCCTCTTGGCGCGCGTCTTCGTCTGCCGGCTCGGCGCCGTTGGGGACGATCTCGACACGATCGATCGCGTTCCTATCGACCGGCACGATGATCGTGCGGCCGTCCTTCATATGGATATAGACGTCGGCCAGCGCCGGCAGGGAGGCCAGAGCGGCCACAATGGTCACAGGAACAAGGAAGGTCAGCCAGCGTTTCATGACATCGGCGCGGCGACATGTGGAAAGGGGCACATGGCGTTCAAGATCCCGTGGTTTGCTTAACAAATCATTGTCCGGCCCAACTGTCGGCCGTGCTTCAAAGGGCCGATGGATCGAGTCATAGTGGCAATCGTCAAAAACCCGCGGATGTGAATATGTCCGGCACGATGAGAGCGATGGTGTTCGAGGGCGCGGGAGCCCCCCAGGACCAACCGCTAGAGCTCCGAGAGCTCGACGTCCCCGAGCCCGGCCCCGGCGAGGTCCTGATCAAGGTCACGGCCTGCGCCGTCTGCCGGACCGACCTCCACGTGGTCGACGGCGATCTCCCTAATCCGAAATTGCCGCTCGTGCCGGGCCATGAAATCGTCGGCCGGATTGCCGGCCTCGGCCCCGGCGTCGAGGCCTTTCGGATCGGCGAGCGGGTCGGGGTGCCCTGGCTCGGCTGGACCTGCGGCGCCTGCAAGTTCTGCACGAGCGGCCGGGAAAATCTGTGCGACGACGCGCGGTTTACCGGCTACACGCTCGACGGCGGATTCGCGGACTACACGGTGGCCGATGCACGCTACGTGTTTCCGATTCCCGATTTCTATGCCGACCAGGAAGCCGCGCCCCTGCTCTGCGCCGGGTTGATCGGCCATCGCGCGCTTCGGATGGCGGGCGACGCCAGGCGGCTCGGCCTCTACGGCTTCGGTGCGGCGGCCCATATCATCGCCCAGGTCGCGCGCCATGAAGGCCGCGAAGTCTATGCCTTCACCAGGCCGGGTGATGCCAAGGGACAGGCTTTCGCCCGGGAGCTCGGCGCGGTCTGGGCCGGCGAGTCGACCGAGGCGCCGCCCGAAAAGCTCGACGCCGCGATCATCTTCGCACCGGTCGGCGCCCTTGTGCCGCAGTCTCTAAGGGTGCTCGAGAAGGGCGGCCGGGTGGTTTGCGCGGGCATCCATATGAGTGAGATCCCGGCCTTTCCCTATGAGATCCTCTGGCAGGAGCGCAGCATCGTTTCGGTCGCTAATCTGACCCGCAGGGACGGCGAGTCTTCATGGCGGTCGCCCCCGAGGTCCCGGTGCGGACGTCCACCACCGCCTATCCGCTTGAGGACGCCAATCAGGCGCTCGACGATTTGCGCAACGGCCGATTCGAAGGCGCGGCGGTGCTGACGATCGGGTGAGCGTATCGGCCTATTGGTAGGCGGCCCAGACCAGCAGTCCCACGCCGAGCAATATCCGGTAGACCACGAAGGGCAGCATGCCGTGCTTCTTGAGCCGGTTGATCAGATAGGCGATCGCCGCGAGGCCGGCCAGGAATGCCATCGTGCCGGAAAATATCGCGTCATGGATCAGTTGAAGGTTCCCGATCTTGATCAGGTCGCGAACGCCTAGAAAACCCGCCGCCGCGACCGCGGGAACCGAAATCAGGAACGAAAAGCTTGCGGCATCGGTTCGCTTCAGCCCGAGAAACCGCGCGCCTGTCATCGTAACGCCCGACCGGCTGGTCCCCGGAACGAGAGCGAGGCACTGCATGAGGCCAACGATAAAGGCCTGGCGCAAGGTCATGTCCTTCATTTCGCGATCGCCCTGGCCGTACCGGTCGGCGACATAGAGCAGAATGCCCCAGAAGATGCTGTTGACGGCGATGATGTACACGCTCCTGAGCGCCGGCTCGACATCGAAGATGGTATAGGCGGCGCCGACGAAGACGATCGGAATGGTCGCGATCGCGATGCTGCGGAACCGATGCCGGTCGAAGCCTTCGCGGCTCGCCGCATTGAGGCGGCCCCAGGGGCGGCGCAAGGTGGAGGCGAGCGAAACGAGGTCGCGCCAGAAATAGAGGACGACCGCGGCGAGCGTGCCGAGATGGACGGCGACATCCATCGGCAGCCCCTGGTCGGGCCAGCCGGTCAAAGCCGGGATGAGAATGAGATGGCCTGAAGAACTGATGGGCAGGAATTCGGTGACGCCTTGTACGACGGCGATGACGATAAGCTGCAAATTATCCACGGCGGTAATCCTAATCATACTTTACTCGTCGACCCGGCCGTCCGAGGGGCCGCGGCTTCAACGCACCGACCCTAGTCAGGAAACGAGACAGTCCCGTGATACATTCGTGCGAGTCCCGCGAATCGGGTCTCGACCTTTAGATTCTTCCGGTCGTTGCCCGGCGGTCAGGGGCAAAGAACCGCTGTCCGTCGAGCGAAATATAGTTCCGAAACGGTACTATTGGTTCGCAGAATTCCTGAGATTTTGCGGTTTGAAGGCGTTTTAGTAAAATTTTCCTTTATTATATGACAGTATAACTGTCCTATATGACGGATTCCGCTCGCATTGCTTGGGCGGCTCTGCTATATTTTTAACCTAACGACCCTGTTCCTCCGGCCCCTGCCCTTCAGGAGAATTTGCGCGTGTCCACCCGGATGCTGACCTTTGTCGACGTCGATCAGCAGATGCCGCAAAAGCGCGGCGCGAAGGCGCGCGCGCGCGATTTCGACGAGATCTATGACGAATTCCTGACCGAGGAGGCCGCCAAGCAGGCGTCCCGCTGCTCCCAATGTGGCGTGCCGTTCTGCCAGATTCATTGCCCGCTCGGGCAACAATATCCCGGACTGGCTGAAACTGACCGCGGAAGGCCGCCTCGAAGAAGCCTATGAGGTCTCCTCGGCGACCAACAACATGCCCGAGGTTTGCGGCCGGATTTGCCCGCAGGACCGGCTCTGCGAGGGCAACTGCGTCATCGAGAAGGGCTTCAACTCGGTCACCATCGGCTCGGTCGAGAAATACATCACCGACACGGCGTGGCAGAACGGCTGGATCAAGCCGATCGAGCCGCGCATCGAGCGCGACCATTCGGTCGGCATCGTCGGCGGCGGGCCGGGCGGCCTTGCGGCGGCCGAGGAGCTCCGGAAACGCGGCTATCAGGTCCATGTCTACGACCGCTACGACCGCATGGGCGGGCTGCTGATCTACGGCATTCCGAATTTCAAGCTCGAAAAGGAGGTCGTCACCCGCCGGGTCGAGCGGCTCGAGAAGAGCGGCGTCGTGATGCACACCGAATTTCGAGGTCGGCCGCGACGCGTCCCTCGCCGAGCTCAAGGTCAAGCACGACGCGGTGCTGATCGCGACCGGCGTCTACAAGGCGCGCGACGTCCAGATGCCCGGCATCGGGTTGAAGAACATCGTGCCGGCCATGTCCTATCTCACCGCGAGCAACCGCAAGGGCCTTGGCGACGAGGTGCCGAGCTTCGAGGACGGCTCGCTCGATGCCGCCGACAAGAACGTCGTCGTGATCGGCGGCGGCGATACCGCGATGGACTGCGTCCGCACGGCGGTGCGCCAGGGTGCGAAGTCGGTCAAATGCCTTTATCGGCGCGACCGGGAGAACATGCCGGGCTCGATGCGCGAGGTGAAGCACGCCGAGGAAGAGGGCGTGAAGTTCATCTGGCTTTCGGCGCCCTCGGCCTTCCTCGGCGACGACGTCGTGACCGGCGTGCGCGCCCAAAAGATGCGGCTCGGCATGCCCGACGCCTCGGGCCGTCAGTCGCCCGAGCCGGTCAAGGGGTCGATCTCGAACCACAAGGCGGATCTCGTGATCAAGGCGCTGGGCTTCGATCCCGAGGAGATCCCGACCCTGTTCGGCGCGCCGGCCCTCGACGTCAGCCGCTGGGGCACGATCAAGATCGATTTCCGCACCATGATGACCAGCATCGACGGCGTGTTCGCCGCCGGCGACATCGTGCGCGGCGCCTCGCTCGTCGTCTGGGCCATCCGCGACGGCCGCGACGCGGCAAATGCGATCCACGACTATATCGAAGCGAAGGCAATTCGTGAGCAGTTGATCGCCAAAGCGTCCTGACCGGCACCGTCAGCAAAGGAGAAAAATCCATGACGCTCAGAATCCGCCTTGGACTTATCGGCCTCGTCGTCGCCACCGCGATGGCGACGGTTCCGCTGCGCGCCGAGGAAGCCCAACCCGGAAGCGACATTGATCCGGCGCTTCGCTCCGCGATCGTCAAGCTGTTCGACAAGACCAATGTGATGGCCGTGACCCAGCAGCTCTATGACCAGGTGCTCGCCCAGCTTCTGCCGGCCATCGAGCGCCAGTCGGGCGTGAACGACGGGAAGGTCGACACCATCATGAAGGAAGAGATGTCGGCCGCCTTCAAGCGCCATCTCGGCGACTTCAAGAACATGATGGTCGCGGCCTATGCGACCTACTACACCAAGAAGGACATCGACGCGATGAACGCCTTCTACGACACGCCGACCGGCCAGAAGGTGATCGCGACGACGCCGCAGCTCACCCAACAGTCGATGAAGGCCGGCCAGATTTTCGGACGTTCCTTCGCCGGCGAGGCGATGGCGAATGTCAAGAAACGCCTGGACGCCCTGAAATCGCAGAAATCGGATTAGAAACCATCGTTTGAGACGCCAAGAGCGCACGCCCATGTCAGACCAGACCCTTACCCCCATCGAAGCCGAGCACCTCTCAGCCCAGGAATTCGTCGATCGCTGGAGCCGCGACGCCGCGCGGCTCGAAGCGGAAGGCACCTACGCCCCGGAGATGGAGCACGACTCCTGCGGCGTCGGGCCTCGTCGCCGCGATCGACGGCAAGCCGCGCCGCTCGGTCGTGGTCGCGGGCATCGATGCGCTGAAGGCGGTCTGGCATCGCGGTGCGGTCGATGCCGACGGCAAGACCGGCGACGGCGCGGGCATCCATGTCGAGATCCCGCAGGACTTCTTCAAGGAGCATGTCCGGCGCACCGGCCACGAGGCGGCCGAGGGCCGGCTTGCGGTCGGCATGGTGTTCCTGCCGAGGAACGACTTCGCCGCCCAGGAGGAATGCCGCACCATCGTCGAGACCGAGATCCTGAATTTCGGCTATTACATCTATGGCTGGCGGCAGGTGCCGGTCGACGTCTCGGTGATCGGCGCCAAGGCGAACGCGACCCGGCCCGAGATCGAGCAGATCATGATCGCCAACCGGCCGGGAAGCTCCGACGAGGAGTTCGAGCGCCGGCTCTATATCATCCGCCGGCGGATCGAGAAGCGCGTGCTGCGCGAGAACATCAACGATTTCTATATCTGCTCGCTGTCCTGCAAGTCGGTCATCTACAAGGGCCTGTTCCTGGCCGAGCAGCTTTCCGTGTTCTATCCGGATCTGCTGGACCAGCGCTTCGTCTCGTCCTTCGCGATCTATCACCAGCGCTATTCGACCAACACCTTCCCGACCTGGAGGCTGGCCCAGCCGTTCCGCACTCTCGCCCACAACGGCGAAATCAATACCGTGCGCGGCAACACCAACTGGATGAAGAGCCATGAGATCCGCATGGCCTCCATCGCGTTCGACGAATACAGCGAGGACATCAAGCCGATCATCCAGAAGGGCAGCTCGGATTCGGCCGCGCTCGATTCGGTTTTCGAGGCGCTGATCCGCGCCGGCCGCACCGCGCCCATGGTCAAGACCTTGCTGATCCCGGAGACCTGGTCGAAAAAGACGACCCTGCCGCCGTCGCACCGCTCGCTCTATGCCTATTGCAATTCGGTCATGGAGCCGTGGGACGGCCCCGCCGCCATCGCTGCGTCCGACGGGCGCTGGATCATTGCGGGCATGGACCGCAACGGGCTTCGCCCGATGCGCTACACCATCACGTCCGACGGGCTTCTGATCGTCGGCTCCGAGACCGGCATGGTGGTGGTCCCCGAGAACAAGATCATCGAGAAGGGCCGGGTCGGCCCCGGCCAGATGATCGGCGTCGATCTCGAAAAGGGCGCGCTTTTTCACGACCGCGAGATCAAGGATCTCCTGGCCGACGAGCACCCTTACGAAGATTGGGTGAAGGACTTCAAGCCGTTCGAGCAGCTTCTCGGCAAGTCCGTCAAGGAACCGGTGAAACACGTCAAGGAGGAGTTGCGCCGCCGGCAGATCCTGGCGGGCCTCAGCATCGAGGAACTGGAGGTCATCCTCCATCCCATGGTCGAGGACGCCAAGGAGGCGCTTGGCTCGATGGGCGACGACACGCCGCTCGCGGTGCTCTCGACCAAACATCGGCCGTTGAGCCATTTCTTCCGGCAGCATTTCAGCCAGGTCACCAACCCGCCGATCGATCCCCTGCGCGAATACCGGGTGATGAGCCTCAAGACCCGGTTCGGCAATTTCGACAACGTGCTCGACAAGGATCTGCGCAAGAAGGACGTGCTGGTTCTCGAATCGCCATTCCTCACCAACGGCGAATACGATGTGCTGCGCAAATATCTCAGCGACAAGGCGATCGAGATCGACTGCACGTTCCCGGTCGACGGCGGTCCCGATGCGCTGAAGGATTCGCTCGCCCGGATTCGCCAGCAGTCCGAGGACGCCGTGCGGGAGGGCTATGCCCATATCATCCTCACCGATGAGCATGTCTCGGAGACCCGCGCGCCGATTCCGATGATCCTCGCGGTCGGGGGCGTGCATTCGCACTTGGTGCGGAAGGGCCTGCGCACGTTCACCTCGATCAACGCCCGGGCGATGGATTGCCTCGACACCCATGCCGTTGCAGTGCTGATCGGCGTCGGCGCGACCACGGTCAATCCTTATCTCGCGCTCGATTCGATCGCGGACCGTCATGCCCGCGGCTTGTTCGGCTCAATGTCGCTCAGGGAATGCGTCGACCGCTATCATTATGCGATCGACCAGGGCCTGTTGAAGATCATCTCCAAAATGGGCATCGCGGTCATCAGCTCCTATCGCGGCGGCTATAATTTCGAGGCGGTGGGTCTGAGCCGCGCACTGGTCGCCGACTTTTTCCCCGGCATGACCTCGCGCATCTCCGGCATCGGATTCAATTCGATGCAGAAGCGGGTGCTTGATCTCCATGGCCGGGTCTATCGCGACTCCGCGAACGTCCTCCCGATCGGCGGGTTCTATAAATACCGTCGGGGCGGTGAGCTGCACGCGACCGACGGCCAGCTTCTCCATGTGCTGCAAAGCGCGGTGGCGAACGATTCCTACGCCCAGTATTCGAAATACAGCCAGGCGATGCGGGAAATGCCGCCGATCGCGCTGCGCGACCTTCTGGATTTCAAGCCAGTCGAGATTCAGGTGCCGGTGGACGAGGTCGAAGTCGATCACCGAAATCCGCAAACGCTTCGTCACGCCCGGCATGTCCTTGGGCGCGCTATCGCCCGAGGCGCATGAGACCCTGACCATCGCCACCAACCGGATCGGCGCGAAGTCAAGCTCGGGCGAGGGCGGCGAGGGTCGCGAGCGCTACCGGCCGCGGGCGAACGGCGACAACGCCAATTCGCCGATCAAGCAGATCGCGTCGGGCCGCTTCGGCGTGACGGCGGAATATCTCGCCAATTGCCGCGAGATCGAGATCAAGATCGCGCAAGGGGCGAAGCCCGGCGAGGGTGGTCAGCTTCCCGGCTTCAAGGTGACCGCAGAGATCGCGCGGCTTCGGCACTCCACGCCCGGGGTCATGCTGATCTCGCCGCCGCCGCATCACGACATCTACTCGATCGAGGATCTGGCGCAGCTCATCTACGACCTGAAGCAGATCAATCCCGAGGCCCAGGTCTGCGTGAAGCTCGTCGCGTCCTCGGGAATCGGCACCATTGCCTGCGGCGTCGCCAAGGCCAAGGCGGACGTGATCCAGGTCTCCGGCCATTCGGGCGGCACCGGGGCGAGCCCCCAGACGAGCATCAAATATGCCGGCATCCCCTGGGAGATGGGCCTTACCGAGGTCAATCAGATGCTGACTCTGAACGGCCTCCGCCACCGGGTGAAGCTCCGCGCCGACGGCGGCATCAAGACCGGCCGGGACGTCGTCATCGCCGCTCTGATGGGCGCCGAGGAATACGGCGTCGGCACGACCTCGCTTGTCGCCATGGGCTGCATCATGGTGCGCCAGTGCCATTCCAATACCTGCCCCGTCGGCGTGTGCACCCAGGACCCCCGCCTCCGCGCGAAGTTCGAGGGCACGCCGGAGCAGGTGGTGAATCTGTTCAACTTCCTCGCCGAGGAGGTCCGGGAATATCTCGCCAAGCTCGGCGCGCGGAGCCTGAATGAGATCGTCGGCCGCACCGATCTCCTGATGCAGGTGAGCCGGGGCGCGGCCCATCTCGACGATCTCGACCTCAACCCGCTGCTGACCCAGCCGGATGCCGGCGAGTTCGGCCGCATCTGCACGCTCCAGGGCCGCAACGAGGTGCCCGATACCCTCGACGCTCAGATGGTGACGGATGCGAAGCGCGTCTTCGAGGACGGCGAGAAGATGCAGCTCACCTACACGGTGCGTAACATCCAGCGCGCCATCGGTACCCGGCTCTCGGCCCATATCGTACGGCGCTTCGGCATGGACGGGCTGAAGCCCGGCCATCTGACCGTGCGGCTTCGGGGCTCGGCGGGCCAGTCCTTGGGCGCCTTCGCGGTGCAGGGCGTCAAGCTCGAAGTGTTCGGCGACGCCAATGACTATGTCGGCAAGGGGCTCTCGGGCGGCACGATCGTGGTCCGGCCGATGACGTCGAGCCCGTTGATCTCGAACCGCAACACGATCATCGGCAACACCGTTCTCTACGGCGCTACTTCCGGCAAGCTGTTCGCGGCCGGCGAGGCGGGCGAACGGTTCGCGGTCCGCAATTCCGGCGCGCTCGCGGTCGTCGAGGGCTGCGGCTCCAACGGCTGCGAATATATGACCGGCGGCGTGGCCGTGATCCTCGGCAAGGTCGGCGACAATTTCGCGGCCGGCATGACCGGCGGCATGGCCTATCGTCTATGATGCGGACGGATGAATTCGAGCCTCACGTCAACGACGAGTCGGTCGTGTACCAGCGGGTCGAATCGTCCTATTGGGAAGGCGTGCTGAAGGACCTTATCGCCGAGCACGCCCAGGAAACCCAATCGGCCTTCGCCCTGCGCCTGCTCGCCGACTGGGACCTGGAATTGCCCAAGTTCTGGCAGATCTGCCCGAAGGAAATGGTCGACCGGCTCGAGCAGCCGCTCGGCGTCGAGGTCGAAGCGAAAACGGCCTAGTTGTCATCGCGCGGCGCTGGCGCGCCTCGCGATAACGATTCGGGGTTAGCCGTCCCTGCGCCGGTTAGGCGGCCGCCGCCGCATCGGGTGCGCCCTTTTCCATGCACTTTGCGACGGCGACCGCGATGCGCGACCATTCGCCCGCAGTGTCCGTCAAACGGTTGAAGCCCTTTCGGGTCAATTTATAATAGATACGTGTGCGGCCGTTCTTGGCGGCGCGCCGCGTGTCGAGGAAGCCTTTGGCTTCAAGGTCGTGGAGGGTCGGGTAGATGACGCCCTCGCCGAGCGCGATCTCGCCGCTGTGGCGGCGCGGATCGTCCTGACGAGATCGTAGCCGTACATCTCCCGGTCCTTGAGCATGCGGAGGATCAGGAGCTCGGGAACGCCGTTCATGAAGTCGGGGTTCTTGGTTCTGGCCATCGGTTCTTTTCACCTTTCTCCACCCCCAAGATCCTTACATTACCTTGTACTACGAGGCATGTCAACGATTTAATTCGACATGAAATCGTCACATAACGGGGCGAAAAGGGCGAAAATCGCCAAAAGCGGAGCGAATTCGGGCCTTTCGGAAATCTTTCGTCGTGAAAATATCGCGTCTTATAGCGGGCGATGTCATCGGCTACACTCCGCGCCATGCGATGTCTGGTACATTTCTGGTTCAGCCCGGCCTCCCGCGCCGTGCGGATTGCGTTGAAGGAAAAGGACCTCGATTTCGATATGGAGGTCGAGCGGATCTGGGAGCGGCGGGAGGAATTTCTCCTGCTCAATCCGGCTGGCGAGGTCCCGGTTCTGATTGAGGACGACGAGAGCATCGTCGCGGGCGGCCGCGTCATCCTCGAATATCTCGAGGAATCCCACGAAAATCCGCCGCTTTTGGGCCAAACGCCCCAGATCAGGGCCGAAACGCGGCGGTTGATGGACTGGTTTTCCGGAAAATTCGACCAGCGAGGTGACCCAGGGGATCGTGCAGCGAAAAGGTGCTGAAGCGCTTTCTCGGCCTCGGCGCGCCGGACGGCACCGTCATCCGGGCCTGCCTGCAGAACGTGCATTATCATATGGACTATATCGGCTATCTGACCGAGCGTCGGCGTTGGCTGGCGGGCGACGAGTTCTCCTATGCCGATATCTGCGCCGCCGCCCATCTCTCCTGCCTCGATTATCTGGGCGATGCGCCCTGGGGCGATCACGACGCGGCCAAGGACTGGTATATGCGGGTCAAATCACGCCCGAGCTTCCGGCCGCTTCTGGCCGACCGGATCGCCGGGCTCACCCCCGCGAAGCACTATGCGGAACTCGATTTCTGAGCGGCTACCGGACCGCGACGTCATAGAACGCAAGGCGCGCGAGCTCGGCTTCGTTGCGCTCGGCGTCGCCTCGGCCGAGGGCGACCCCGAAGGACGGCGCGCATCTCGACGCCTATCTCGCCGACGGCCGCCACGGCGACATGGGTTGGATGGCGGAAACCGCCGCGCGCCGCGCCTCGCCGCAAGCGATGTGGCCGGAGGCGCGGTCGGCCATCGTGCTCGGCGTGCCCTATACGCCGGAGAGCGATCCGCTCGAAGATCTGACGCGCCGGGAAGAGGGCGTGATTTCCGTCTATGCCCGCGGGCGGGACTATCACGACGTCATCAAGAAGCGTCTCAAGGCGCTGGCTCGTTTCGTGGCCGAAACCTATGGCGCCGAGGTCAAGGTCTTCGTCGATACCGCGCCCCTGATGGAAAAGCCGCTGGCGGCGCGGGCGGGGATCGGCTGGCAGGGCAAGCACACCAATCTGGTCTCGCGGGATTTCGGCTCCTGGCTGTTTCTCGGCACGGTGCTGACCGATCTCGATCTCGCGCCCGATGCGGCCGGAGATCGATCATTGCGGCTCCTGCCGCTCCTGCCTCGATATCTGCCCGACCAAAGCCTTCCCCGCGCCCTACCAGCTCGATGCCCGGCGCTGCATTTCCTATCTGACGATCGAGCACAAGGGCCACATCCCGGCCGAATTCCGGGAAGCCATCGGCAACCGGATCTATGGCTGCGACGATTGCCTCGCCGTCTGTCCCTGGAACAAATTCGCCAAAGAGGGCGCGGCGATCAAAGCCGATCCGGCCCTTGCCGCACGACAAGCGCTGACCCTTCCCCGCCTCGCCGATCTCGCGCAAGCTCGACGACGCGGCCTTCCGCACGCTCTTTGCCGGCACGGCGGTCAAGCGCCTCGGCCGGGATCGCTTCATCCGTAACGTCCTGATCGCCATCGGCAATAGCGGCGCCCCAGATCTCGCGTCCGTCGCCGAAGCGCGTCTCGATGACGCCTCACCGCTCGTGCGGGCCATGGCGGTCTGGGCGCTTGGCCGGCTCCTGGACTCGACGGAATTCGAAAAGCTGAAAGCGCGCTATTTGGCGGGAGAATCCGATCCCGATGTCTCGGCCGAATGGTCGGCCGGGACCTGATCGGCATCGCCGTCGAGCGCCGCCAGATTCTTCTCGGCCTGCTCGGCGACGGGCGAGCCCTTGCCATTGTCCACGACATATTGCCAGTCCTGCCGCGCGCCGTCGTAATTCTTCCGGACCTGGCGGATATAGCCGCGCTCCAGCACGGCATCGAGATTGCCTGGATCGAGCTTGAGCGCGGTTTCGATATCGGAGGCGGCGAGGTCGATCTGGTTGGTCTCGCGGAGCGCGCTCGCGCGGTAGATATAGGGCTCGGGCTTGGCGGGATCGATGTCGATCGCCTTGTCGAGATCGTTGAGCGCGGCGGCGAAATCCTTCTCGCCTCCCTCCGCCCGGGCGCGATCGACATAGATGTCCCGCGCCACCGGCGAGGAGTCCGCGACATATTTGAGCGCGTTGGTGAGGACCACGCGCGCCGACTGGTACTGCTTTGCCATCAGCCAGGCATTGCCGGACTGGCTCAGGAGATCGGCCCGCAGGCTTTCGCCCGTCCGCTGCCCGATCGCGCTCGCCGTCCCGCTGACCTGAACGTCCTCGGCAAGCTGCTGCAAAGCCGTGGCTGCGTCCTCGTAGCGCCCGAGACCGATCAGCGCCAAAGCCCCGCAATGGCGAGACGCGCCGCCGCCCCCATTGGCATGCCAGTCCTGCGCCTCCTCCAACGCCTTGGCGGGATCGCGGGCCGAAAGCTTGATGCAGTCGCGGTAGCGGTCCTCTTGCGGCGTGGCATGGGCCGAGGGTGCTAATGCGAGGCCGAGACCCAGCACCGCCCAACGAACCGCTTCGAGCTTCCGTCCGCGCAAAACTCGTGTCCTTGAAACGCCGCCGCTTACTTCACCGCGTAATAGGTGAACAGTGAATGGTCCGGATTGGTCCGCCGCTCGCCGGTGCCGAGGATGACGGTCCGGCTCAGCCATTCATGCGGGCCCTTGGGCGCATCGAAATAGGGCGTCATCCGGAAATAGGTCGGCTTGCTGGGATCCTTGGAGCGGTGAAGGTAGCCGATGTTGCGAATATAGATCCACGCGCCGTCGTCGGCCCGGAGCATGTAATGCGTATTGATCTGGATCCCGTTGGCGAGGTTCTGGAAATGGGCGTAGTCGGCGCCCGAATAGGGGACGACAGTGCCCGTGAGCCGCGGCCCGAAGATCTCGCCCGAGGACGGCGGCACAAAGCCGCGCCCGCCATGGGGTCCCATGAAGGTCACCCGTTCCTTGAAGAAGATCCGGACCGAGAAAACGTATTCCAGATCGATCTTCGGTATCGCCTGCTCCGCCATGCCCCGCTCCCCTACAGCACTTCGTAATAGGTGAAGAGCGTGTAGTCGGGATTCTGGAACCGCTCGCCGGTGCCGACGAAGACCGTCCGGGTCAGCCAGTCATGGGGGCCTACGGGCGCGTTGAAATAGGGCGTGATGCGGAAATACATCGGCACGTCCTTGCTGGACGGCGCCTCGAAGCTCTGGCTCCCCTGCTCCTGGACCGCTGCCGCGCCGGCCTCGGGCGTACCGCGCGTGCCCGGCGGATTATTCAGGGCATAGAGATAGCCCATGTTGTGGATGTAGATGTAGGTGCCGTCGTCGGCCTGGAGCATGTAATGGGCGTCAAGGCCGAACTCGCCGCCGTAATCCGCGCCGGAATAGGCGACAACCTTTCCGTTCAGCTTCGGTCCCTTGATCGTGCCGCCGGCGGCCGGGACCCAGACATTGTTGCGCATGGGCCCGGCGATCCGGATCCGCTCCTTGAAATCGATATGGATCTGGAACGCGAAATCGAGATCGATCGGCGGGACGGGTTCCTGTTCGGCCATGGAAGCCTCCTTATCGTTGGTCGCGGCGCCTAGAGCACGGCGTAATAGGTGAAGATCGTGTGGTCGGGATTGGGATAGCGCTTGGCGGTCCCGACCATGACGGTTCGATTGAGCCATTCATGGGGGCCGAACGGGGCGTCGAAATAGGGCGTGATGCGGAAATAGTAGTCGATTTCCTTATCCGACTTGGTGTCGTCGACCTCGACGGGCTTGCCGTCTTTCCGCCGGATATAGCCGGTGTTGTAAATGTATATCCATGCGCCGTCGTCGGCCTGGAGCATGTAATGGGCGTTTAGGAGCCCGTTGCTCGCATAGTCCGCGCCGGAATAGGGCACGACCTTGCCCTGAAGCCGCGGCCCCCAGAATCTCGCCGCCCGACGGCGGGACATAGACCCGGCTTCTGACCGGGCCATCGATTACCACCCGCTCATGAAAGTCGATGCGGACGCTGAACGCGTAATCGAGCTTGATCTTCGGGACGGGGTGCTCCGCCATGATCCTCTCCCTCTTCCGGCCCGCGCGATCCCCCGCACGAGCCCTACCCCAACACGGTGATCTTAACCGTTGTGACGATGACTATACAGAACGGAATTCCGCGGCGATATGACGCCGTTTGGACAAAAGAACTGTTCGTGGTGAGCCTATCGAACCACGACCGCCTGAGCTGCGTCCTTCACCGGGCTCAGGACGAACGGAGTGTCATGGCTCCGAGACGACTTTCAGCATATCCCCGATGCGGACGAACTTGCGTCTGGGGCCGGGGCGGGCGGCGGCAGCGGCTTGTTCGGCGGCGTCGATTTTCTGCCATTCCTCATAGGTGATGGGCCGGGCATCGCGTTCCTCGAGGAGCGCGAGCAAGGCCGCATCGCCGGGCTTGCCGGGCTGGGTTATATCCTCGGCGATATGGTTGGCGACCATTTCGGCATCGGGGGCCGAGGTCGCGATGGTGCCGGTCGGCCCGCGCATGGCCCAGCCGGTCGCATAAAGCCCCGGCTCGATGCGGCCGTTCTCGTTCTTGAACAGGCCTCGGCGTTCGTCATAGGGCGCGCCTTCGATCGGGATCGACTGATAGCCGATGCAGGTGATGACGAGGCCCGCGGGGATCTCGACGAACTCACCAAGGCCGACGCATTTGCCGTCCGGCTCGACCTTCGTGCGCTCGAACTTCACGGCCTCGACCCGCTCTCCGCCCAGGATTTCGACCGGCTGGGCATAGAAATGCAGCCACAGGCCGATTTCCTTCATGTCGCGGGTGTTGTCGGCGTAACCCCGGAGATGCTCAAGATTGGTCTCTTTGCCCTTGCGCTCCTTCGGCGGGCAGGTATCGGCATTCTCCGGCAGCTTGTGCCTGGCGACCAGCGGCACCGCGCGGGCCAGCTCGCCGAGCTCGCGCACTTCCTTATGGGTAAAGGTCGCTTCCAAGGGCCCGCGCCGGCCGACGACATGGATGTCCTTGATATGGGCCGCGTTGATCTTGGCTTCGGCATGGGGCGCGATGTCGGAGGCGGCAAGCTCCTCCGGCGTCAGTGCGAGGATCCGCGCGCAATCAAGCGCGACATTGCCGACGCCGATGACCACGACGCTCGACACGTCCACATCCACGTCGAGATTGGCGAAGTCCGGAAGGCTGTTGTACCAGCCGACGAACGCGCCCGAGCCGACGACGTTCTTCTTCTCCGCGCCCTTGATTTTCAGTGGCCGGTCCTTCGCCGCGCCGGTCGCGATCACCACGGCGTCATACATCTCGCGGAGCTCGGCAAGGGTCAGATCGCGGCCGATCTCGACATTGCCGATGAAGCAGACATTGTCGCGCTGCGCCGTGCGTTCGAAGACCTTGCCGATCTTCTTGGAACCCTGATGGTCCGGCGCGACGCCCGCGCGCAGCAGGCCGAACGGCGTCGGCAGGCGGTCGATCACGTCGACCCGGACATCCTCGAATTTCTTGACGATGGCGTCGGCCGTGTAGAAGCCGGCAGGGCCGGACCCGATGATCGCAACGCTCAAGGTCACTCGGACTCTCCCGACGCTGGTTCTTGTCCCGCTGTTCGCCGGCGCTCCGGGAGACGCACCGCCTCCGGCCTCGCACAGCATTCGGCCGGTTCGCGGTTCCCCCACCACCAATATTTAAGGCGCGATGGCCGGATCGAAGCAAGGGGGAATTGTCAACTTATGATCCTCGTCAACGCGCGCTTAAGGGTCAGGGTCCAAGAGTTCGGCCTGGATACGGATACAAACGCAAATCGTCACCTGTTGCTCTTGTGCAACAGGTGCTTCGCTCCTAAATGACAGAAGGGCCGGAATGCCCTAAAGGGTTTTGGCCGTAATCGCCAGTCACGGGATTACCGAGGGGTTTGTTATGGAATTCGAGAATTTTACCGACCGGTCGAAGGGATTCGTCCAGAGCGCTCAAACGCTTGCGTTGCGCGAAGGCCATCAGCGGCTGATGCCGCTGCACCTGTTGAAGGTGCTGCTGGACGACAAGGAAGGGCTTGCCTCCAATCTGATCAAGGCGGCCGGCGGCGATGCCGCGGCGGCCCGGCTCGGCGTCGAGGCGGCGCTCGCTAAGCTCCCCAAAGTCGAGGGCGCGGGCGCGGGCCAGGTCTATCTCTCGCCGGAGATGGCGAAGCTTTTCGAGCGCGCCCAGGAGATCTCGGAAAAGGCCGGCGACAGCTATGTGACCGCCGAACGGCTGCTGCTGGCGCTGTCGATGGACAAGGGCGGCGCGACCGAGGAGATCCTGACCAAGGCAGGCCTGTCGCCCCAGGCGTTGAATGGCGCGATCAACCAGATCCGCAAGGGCCGTCAGGCCAATAGCGCGAGCGCCGAGGACTCCTACGACGCGCTCAAGAAATATGCCCGCGACATCACCGAGCTCGCCCGCGAAGGCAAGCTCGATCCGGTGATCGGCCGCGACGAGGAAATCCGCCGGACGATCCAGGTGCTCTCGCGCCGGACCAAGAACAATCCGGTGCTGATCGGCGAGCCCGGCGTCGGCAAGACCGCGATCGTCGAGGGGCTCGCGCTCCGCATCGTCGATGGCGACGTGCCCGAATCCCTGCGCGACAAAAAGCTGCTCTCGCTCGATCTCGGCGCGCTCGTGGCGGGCGCCAAATATCGCGGCGAATTCGAGGAGCGCCTGAAGGCGGTGCTCCAGGAAGTCTCCCATGCCGAGGGCGATCTGATCCTGTTCATCGACGAGCTGCACACCTTGGTCGGCGCGGGCGCGGCCGAGGGCGCGATGGATGCGTCCAATATGCTCAAGCCCGCCTTGGCGCGCGGCGAATTGCACTGCGTCGGCGCGACCACGCTCAACGAATACCGCAAGCATATCGAGAAGGACGCGGCCTTGGCCCGCCGGTTCCAGCCGGTCTTTGTCGCCGAGCCGTCGGTCGAGGACACGGTCTCGATCCTGCGCGGCCTCAAGGAAAAATACGAGCTGCATCACGGCGTGCGCGTCACCGATAGCGCGCTCGTGGCCGCCGCGACCTTGTCCAACCGCTATATTACGGATCGGTTCCTGCCCGACAAGGCGATCGACCTCGTGGACGAGGCGGCGAGCCGGCTCCGCATGACGGTCGATTCCAAGCCCGAGGATCTGGACGAGCTGGATCGTCGGATCGTGCTCATGAAGATCGAGCGCGAGGCGTTGAAGAAGGAGACCGACAAGGCCTCCCAGGACCGCCTCGCCAAGCTGGAGACCGAGCTCAAGGACCTCGAAGCCCAGTCCGAGGAGATGACGGCCGCCTGGCGCGCCGAGAAGGAGAAGCTGTCGAGCGCCCAGAAGATCAAGGAGCAGCTCGACCATTCCCGGATCGAGCTTGCCTCGGCGCAGCGCGAGGGCAATCTCACCCGCGCCGGCGAGCTGGCTTACGGCGTCATCCCCGATCTCGAGAAGAAGCTCAAACAGGCCGAGCAATCCGAAGGCCAGGCCATGATCAACGAGGCGGTGACCGAGTCCGATATCGCCGCCGTGGTCTCGCGCTGGACCGGCATTCCGGTCGACAAGATGCTCGAAGGCGAGCGCGACAAGCTTTTGCGCATGGAGGAGAACCTCCACAAGCGCGTCATCGGCCAGGACCAGGCGGTGAAGGCGGTCGCGAACGCGGTGCGCCGGGCCCGCGCCGGCTTGCAGGATCCGAACCGGCCGATCGGCTCTTTCATGTTCTTGGGCCCCACCGGCGTCGGCAAGACCGAGCTGACGAAGGCGCTCGCGGAATTCCTGTTCGACGACGAGTCCGCCATGGTCCGGATCGACATGTCGGAATTCATGGAGAAGCATTCGGTCGCGCGGCTGATCGGCGCGCCGCCGGGTTATGTCGGCTATGAGGAGGGCGGATCGCTCACCGAAGCCGTGCGCCGGCGGCCCTATCAGGTGATCCTGTTCGACGAGGTCGAGAAGGCGCACCCGGATATCTTCAACGTGCTCCTCCAGGTGCTCGACGACGGTCGCCTGACCGACGGTCAGGGCCGCACGGTCGATTTCCGCAACACCCTGATCATCATGACCTCGAACCTGGGCTCGGACATCATCGCGGGCCTCGAATCCGGCGAGGACGTCTCCAAGGCGCGGGATGCCGTGATGCAGGTGGTGCGCTCGGCGTTCCGGCCCGAGTTCCTGAACCGCCTGGACGAGATCATCCTGTTCAACCGGCTGAGCCGCGACGACATGGCGGGCATCGTTGACATCCAGCTCGGCCGGATCCGCAAGCTGCTGGACGACCGCAAGATCACCCTCGATATCGACAACTCGGCGCTGGTTTGGCTCGGAAATGCCGGTTATGACCCGGTTTACGGGGCCAGACCGCTCAAAAGAGTGATCCAAACCAACCTCCAGAATCCCCTCGCGAATCTGATCCTCGAGGGCAAGATTGCTGAGGGCGATACGGTAAGTGTCGGGGTCGCCAACGGGGCTTTGGCGATCAATGGCCAGGAGGTCCGTTCGGAGGCCGCCTGACCGGCGCTACGCCTCGTTTTTCTGGATCCAAAGATAATCGGGGTTGAGCATCCGCCGCGCGATGCGCGCGGCGGCCCCCACCGCTGCCCAATTGTCCCATTTTTGGACTCGCGCGCCCGCCATTTCGTAACCATGATTAGGCTCAACGCGACTCTGCGCCTGGATCAAAACGGTTGCGTAACGGATTTCCGGTTGGCAGACTTCCCCGCTGATACAGTAGGCAGATAACAAAAGTAGCGTAGTGTAGGGGGGCGCATGGGAGTCGAGCTCAGCACCAGACAGGGCCTCGACCTGTGGCGAAGCGTGCTGTCGGCGAGCGTGATTTCGAACGCGCCCGACCTCACCAACCGGCAGATGGCGATCCTTCTGATCGTCTATCTCGATCCGCCGCCGCATACGGTCAAAAGCCTTGCGGCGGAATTGCAGGTCTCCAAGCCGGTGATCACCCGCGCGCTCGATTCCATGGGACGGATGGGACTCGTCAGGCGTCAGCGCGACGAGAAGGACCGGCGCAACGTCATGGTCATGCGGACCGTCAAGGGCGCGGTTTTCTTAAGCGAATATGCCGAGATCGTGATCGCCGCCGCCAATCTCCTGGACGAGGAATAAGCTTCTCGATGGATTTCGATCCCCGGCTGACCCCCTACCGGCCGGATCTTGCCGCCGCCTCGCTCATGGGCCGGGTCAAGGCCGACCGCTATGTCGAAGGTATCGACCTCCAGGTGCGCGTTGCGGCAACCGGTCTCTGGTCGGAGCCGCGCACCGACCGGGGGATGGCGAGTCGAGATCCTGTTCGGCGACGTCTTCACCGTCTATGAGACCCGGGAGGACTGGTCCTGGGGACAGGCGCGGTCGGATTCCTATGTCGGCTATGTCTCGTCCGAGACCCTGGGCGACCCAGTGATCGAACCGAGCCATACGGTGGCCGCGCTTTCGAGCCATATTTATCCCGAGCCCGACATCAAGCTCCCGCCCATCGCGCATTTGCCCCTGGGCGCGGAGGTGTTCGTCGCGAAAGGGGGCGAAAGCGAGACATTCGCCGAGCTCGCGACCGGCGGCTGGATGATCCGGCGCCATCTCACGACACTAGGCGATATCGAGCCGGATTACGTCGCGACCGCCGAGCGGATGATGGGCATCCCCTATCTCTGGGGCGGCAAGAGCACCACGACGGGCCTCGACTGCTCCGGGTTCGTCCAGATCGCCCTCGCGCGCGCCGGACACAAGGTTCTCCGCGACAGCGACATGCAGGCCGAAACCATCGGCGCGGCGCTCCCCGAGGGCGCGGCCCTCCAACGCGGCGATATCGTGTGCTTTCCCGGCCATATCGGCTTCATGGCGGATGCCGAGACGCTTCTTCACGCCAATGCCTATGCGATGTGCGTCTCCAAGGATCCGCTTTCGGACGTCATCGAGCGAGTCCGCGCCGAGCAGGCCAAACGCCCGGAGCCAAAGCCGCCAGTTACGTGTATAAGAAGGTTCTCATCTTGACCAATAGATTTCCGTTCGGGCTGAGCTCTTGTCGAAGCCCGCTGCCTGGGCTCGGCCTCATGCCCTTCGACAAGCGCAGGGAGAACGGAGTGAGGATCAGATCGTTGCGAAAAAGCCTTCGAGTGCGGCCTGCGCTTCCGGCTCGTCCAGGGTCGGCGCGTGGCCGACGCGGGGGATGGTGACGGTAACGAGGTCGGGCTTTTCGGCCTTCATCCGCTCGAAGGTCTTCTCGGCCAGGATGTCGCCCAATTCGCCGCGGATCGCCATTGTCGGGATGGGCTTGAGCGCGCCGTAGACCGGCCAGAGATCGGGCGTCGCCGGCGGCGGCTTGCCGCTTTCGTCCCGCGGCGGCTCGCGGAAGGCACGGCCTATACCGGGATCATAGTCGGGAACGGGACGGCCAGAGGCGCTTTCCTTGAAGGTGCGCCGGGCGAAATCCATCCAATCGGCATCCGTCCAGTCCGGAAAGGCCGATTGGTTGAGCGTCTTCTGGGCTTCGGCCGCATCGTCCCAGGTCTCGATCTTGGACATCTTGCCGACATAACCGGCGATCCGCGCCGCGCCTTCGGGGGCGATCTCGGGGCCGACATCGTTCAGCACCACCGCCACAAGGCAATCGGGATTCGCTGCCGCGATCATCATGGCGAGGATCCCGCCCAAGGACGTGCCGATGACGGCCGCGCGCGCGATACCTTCCGCCGCCATCAGGGCGAAGATGTCGCCGACATAGGTCTGCGGCACATAATGATGGAAGTCGGGATCGTAGTCGGATTTGCCGCGGCCCCTCAAATCCGGCGAGATCACCCGGCGCCGGCCCTGGAACCGCATCGCGACGGTCTCGAAATCCTTGGAATTGCGGGTAAGGCCGGGGAGGCAGAGCACCGGCGGCTTGTTCTCTGGGCCGGCATAGTCGCGGTAATAGAGCGAGAGGCCGTCGGTCACGGAGAACCGTTTTTCTGCATAGGGCGTCACGGTCATATCTCGCTCTCCCGATTGCGCCGCGCTCCAAACCAACGTTCGCCGGGGTCTCAGGTTCCCTCGATCAGGATGGCGCGGAAGTCGTTGACGTTCGTGCGGGTCGGCCCGGTGGTCACGCCGTCTTCGAGAAGCTCGAAGAAGCGCCCGGCATTATGGGCCGAAAGGAACCAGGATGCATCCAGGCCCCGGTCCTTGCCGCGTTTCAACGTGTCGGAATCGATGATCGCGCCGGCGAAGGGGCCGGTGCCGTCGATCCCGTCCGTGTCGCAGGCGATCGCCGAGACGCCCTGATGACCGCCTAAGTGCCAGGCAAGCGCCAGGAGATACTCGGTGTTGCGTCCGCCCTGACCGGCCGGGCTCCGCACCTCGACCGTGGTCTCGCCGCCCGAGATCAGCGCTAGCCGCCTTCCCTTGCCGATCGCCTCGGCGGCGATCCGGGCATGGGCCTGGGCCACCACCCGCGCCTCGCCTTCGATGGCGCCGCCGAGAATGACCGCGCGGTATCCGGCCGCTTCGGCCGTCTTGGCGGCGGCTTTCAGGGACGAGTCGGCATTGGCGATGATGTGGAATTCGGAGCGCGAGAGCTTGAGATCGGTCGGCTTCGGCGACTCGCCCTCGCCGGATTTGAGCAGCACCGAGACTGCGGGCGAGACGGGAATTGCGTATCGCTCCAGGATCAGCCGGGCGTCGAGCGCCGTGGTCGGATCGCCGACCGTTGGGCCGGAGCCGATATCGCCCGGTTTGTCACCCGGCACGTCGGAGATGGCGCAGGTGACGGTGGGCGTCGGATAGGCGGCCTCGGCCAGGCGCCCGCCCTTGATCCCCGAGAGGTGGCGGCGGACGCAGTTGATCTCGGAAATCTTGGCCCCGGAATTCAGCAGTGCGCGGGTGATCGCCTGTTTCTCGCCGAGCGTGATGCCGGGCGCCGGCAGGACCAGCAGGCTGGACGCGCCGCCCGACAAGAGGCACAGCAGCAGGTCGCCCTGGTGCAGCCCCGCCGCCAACGCCTTGATCCGCCAGGCCGCCTCGACGCCGGTATCGTCCGGGACCGGATGGCCCGCTTCGATCAGCGCGATCGAGGTCAGATTTTCGTCTTCCTTGAGTCCGTGGCCATAGCGCGTGACGACCAGGCCCTCGCATTCGCCGTCGTAATGCTCCTCGGCGGCGAGCGCCATGGATGCTGCCGCCTTACCGGCGCCAACCACCACCAGCCGCCCCGCCGGATGCGGCGGCAGGAAGGGCGGCAGGCAGATTGCCGGATCGGCGGCCGCGACCGCATCGTCGAAAAGGGCGCGCAGCAGGGCCCGCTGCTCGTCAGCCATGGGAACGTCCGTCTGTGGAAGGCTTTGGAGCGGGTGAAGGGAATCGAACCCTCGTCGTAAGCTTGGGAAGCTTCTGCTCTACCATTGAGCTACACCCGCACCGGCGTGCTAAACTCTTCTATCATGACAGGCCGGCCCCCACCAATCGGCTTTCCGATGCGCCACGCCAGCGCACTCACCAGCCGACAGGCGCAGCCTATCAGACCTTCGGTGAAGGAATGTTCACTAAGTCGGGCAGGACGGTCCGTCAATCGGTTTTGCCTAGGGTGAGGTGGGGTTATCGAAGACGAGAGAGTTGTAATGGATCGACGCATAGACAATGAGCCGAGCTTCGCGCCTCTCGCGGCGGGAAAGTTCGTCGATCCCGACCTGACCGCGAAGGGGGACCGGCGGGCGTCGGTTGCGTTGAAACGGCTCGAGACCTTGTGGGTCAATACCGGGACCTTGTGCAATCTGACCTGCGGCAACTGCTATATCGAATCGAGCCCGACCAACGATCGGCTGGCCTATATCCGTGCGGCTGAAGTCTCGGCCTATCTCGACGAGATCGCGGCGCTTGGGCTCGGCACGCGGGAGATCGGGTTTACCGGCGGCGAGCCGTTCATGAACCCGGATTTCATGGGCATGCTGGAAGACGCGCTCGCCCGCGGCTTCGAGGCGTTGGTGCTGACCAATGCCATGCGGCCGATGATGAAATGCGCGAAAGGCCTTCTCGATCTCAAGCGGCGGTTCGGAGACCGGCTGACCTTGCGCGTCTCGATCGACCATTTCACCCGCAAGGGCCACGAGGCCGAACGCGGCCGCAATAGCTGGGCGCCGATGATGAAGGGGCTTCGCTGGCTGTCGGACAACGGCTTCCGCATCACCGTCGCAGGGCGCAGCGGCTTCGGCGAACCTGGCGGCGACATGCGCGCGGGCTTTGCCGGTCTCTTCCGCCGCGAGGGCATCCGGATCGACGCGAACGACCCGGCGCAGCTCGTGCTGTTCCCCGAGATGGACGCCGCGAAAGATGTCGCCGAAATCACCACGGCCTGCTGGGACATCCTGCACAAGAATCCGAACGACATCATGTGCGCGACCTCGCGCATGGTGGTCAAACGCAAGGGCGCAGCGCAGCCTGCGGTGCTGTCCTGCACGCTTCTCGCCTACGACCCGCAATTCGAGCTTGGCCCGCGCCTTGCCGACGCGCTCGGGCCGATCAAGCTCAACCACCCCCATTGCGCTACCTTCTGCATCCTCGGCGGCGCATCCTGTAGTGCTTGACGCCCCCGTCTTTGCGGAGTACGAAACTTCCCATCGTGGCGATTTGGCGACCGGCTTGCGGCCACGTTAAATAAGCAGCTAAAATGGTCGGGCGATAGGACCCTGACCGGACGGTCGGGGTTTTTTCGTTTGAGGGACCGACGATGAAAAGCACGACAACCAAGGAAACCGCCAAGTCCTGGCGGCTGAGAACCAAGCTGGTGCGCGGCGGCACCAAGCGCTCGCAATTCGGCGAGACCAGCGAGGCGATCTATCTCACCTCCGGCTTCGTCTATGACGAGGCGGAAATCGCGGCGGCGCGGTTCGCCGGGAAGGCCGAGGGATTTACCTATTCCCGCCTCGCCAACCCGACCGTCGCGATGTTCGAGGAGCGCATGGCGCTGATCGAGGGAGCCGAGGTCGCGCGCGGGACGGCGACCGGCATGGCGGCGGTCTCGACATCGCTGTTGTGTCAGCTTCGGGCGGGCGATCACGTCGTGTCGTCGAGCGCGCTGTTCGGATCGTGTCTGTTCATTCTGGAGGACGTGCTGCCGCGCTTCGGCGTGAAGGTGAGTTTCGTGACCGGCAGCGATATCGACGCGTGGCGCAAGGCGATCACGCCCGAGACCAAGGTCGTCTTTCTCGAATCGCCGGCCAATCCGACCCTCGACATCATCGATATCCGGGCGGTCTCGGAAGCGGCGCATAAGGTCGGCGCTCGGGTCGTGGTCGACAATGTTTTCGCCACGCCGCTCCTGCAAAAGCCCCTGGAGCTTGGCGCCGATGTCGTCGCCTATTCCGCCACCAAGCATATCGACGGCCAGGGCCGTTGCCTCGGCGGCGCGATCCTCTGCGACAAGAAATTCTTCGACGATCACTTGAACCAGTTCCTGCGTCACACCGGCCCGGCCATGAGCCCGTTCAATGCCTGGGTCATGCTCAAGGGGCTGGAGACCATGGAGCTCCGCGTTTCGCGGATGTGCGAGAACGCGGCGGAGATCGCCGATTTCCTTGCCGCCAACGACAAGGTCACGCGGGTGCGCTATCCGTTCCGCAAGGACCATCCGCAGCATGATCTCGCCAGGAGCCAGATGAGCGCGGGCGGCTCGATCGTCACCTTCGACGCGCCGGGCGGCCGCGAAGGCGCGTTCCGGCTGATGAACGCGCTTCAGATCATCGATATTTCGAACAATCTCGGCGATTCGAAGACGCTCATCACCCATCCGGCAAGCACGACGCACCAGCGCTTGAGCCAAGCTCAGCGGGATGCTCTGGAGATCGGAGAGGGCATGATGCGGATTTCGGTCGGCCTCGAGGATGTCGAGGACCTGAAGGAAGATCTCGCCCAGGCCATCGAGACGCTGTAGCGGCGTCAAAGCCGCAGTAGGACATGTCGGGCAGCGGTTGCTTTGTCTTTGCCGACGGGCCACCCTATATTTGAAAGCCTGGAAGCCAATGCCCGATTCTATGCCCGTTATGTCCTACAAAGCCGTCACGCGATCGATCGAGGTTTCGGTGGAGCCGTTCTTTCTCGAGAACGAGTCCTCGCCGCGCGAAAGCCGCTACGTCTGGGCCTATCGCGTGCGCATCGCCAATCACGGCATGCGGACGGTGCAGCTCAAGACGCGCTATTGGCAGATCACCGACTCGATGGGGCGGACCCAGGAAGTCCGCGGCCCCGGCGTGGTCGGCGAGCAGCCGGTCCTGGCGCCGGGCGAGACCTATGTCTATACCAGCGGCACGCCCCTGGATACGCCGTCCGGCATCATGGTCGGCAGCTACTATATGGAGACCGACGACGGCGAAGGCTTCGATGTCGATATCCCGGCGTTCTCGCTGGACAGCCCGCATCAGCCGATTCAACTTCAGTAAGCGTGAACGAGAAGGAAGCCCCATGAGCGGACCGGCAAAAATGAAGTCCACGACGGCGCAGATCGTCACGGCGCCCAAGACCCGGCCGTCACGTCAGGAGGCCGAGCAGGCGATCAAGACCCTGCTCCGCTATATCGGCGACGATCCGGAGCGCGAAGGCCTGGTGGACACGCCGGGGCGGGTGGTCTCGGCCTATGACGAATGGTTCGCGGGCTATGCCGCCGACCCGGTGGAGTATCTCCAGCGCACCTTCGAGGAGATCGAAGGCTATGACGAGATGGTGGTGCTGAAAGGCATCGCCTTCGAATCCCATTGCGAGCACCATATGGCGCCGATCATCGGCCAAGCCCATGTCGGCTACCTGCCGACGAACCGCATCGTCGGCATCTCGAAGCTCGCCCGCGTCGTGCAGGCCTATGCCAAGCGGCTGCAGGTCCAGGAGGTCATGACAGCCCAGATCGCCAATCTGATCAGCGACGTGCTGGAGCCGGCGGGCGTCGGCGTGGTGATCGAGGCGAGCCACGAATGCATGACCACCCGCGGCGTCCACAATCCGTCGAGCCGGATGGTCACCAGCCGGATGCTCGGCGCCTTCCGCGAGGACGAGAAGACCCGCCGCGAATTCCTCGCCGCGATCGCCCGCGACTCCTGAAGCCGGTAGACCGGATTCGGCGATTGGGTTAACGTCCCCCTTCACCAGCCGGCCGCATCGGGCCGGCACCTTGGGAGGGGTTTTATGTCTTCAGCGATTTCCAAAGCCGCAGGCGCCGTTCTTGCCGCCGCCACGCTCTGTCTCGTAAGCCTGCCGGCCTTGGCCGACGGCTATATGGTGCCGGCCGGCACGCCGGATTACATCAAGAAGGCGGTCGAATCGCCGGACCGCCCGGCCGCCGCCAAGGCCCGCGACGCCGGCCGCAAGCCGGCCCAGATCCTGACCATGTCGGGCATCAAGCCGGGCGACCACGTGGTCGAATTCGCGTCTTTCGGCCAGTACTACACGCAAATGCTGTCGCAGATCGTGGGTCCCGACGGCTCGGTCGATATGTACGACCTGCCCTATACCGAAAAGCGGGCCGGCGAGGCGAGCCGGGCGTTCGTCGCCAAGCACCCGAATTCGCATTATCACATCGTCGATTACAATCAGATCGAGCTGCCGAAGAACGTCGATATCGTCTACATGGTGCTCTACTACCATGACCTCTCTCTGAACAATATCGACACGGCCGCGCTCGACAAAAAGATCTATGCCGCGCTGAAGCCGGGCGGCGTGTTCTTCGTGGTCGATCATAACGCCCGGCCGGGCTCGGGCCGCGAGGACACCAAGAAGCTCCACCGGATCGATCCCGCGGTGATCAAGCAGGAGGTGACCGCGGTCGGGCTTCAAGCTCGCCGAGACGAGCGACATTCTCGCCCATCCCGAAGACCCGCACACCCAGATGATTTTCACGCCGGGTGTCCGCGGCAAGACCGACCGCAGCATCTTCAAATTCGAGAAGCCGGGGAATTAATCCGGCTCTTTTGATGCGATCGGAGGGGGCGGCTTCGTGCCGCCCCTTTTCGTTTGTCGTGAAGGCCTCACGAGTCATTGCGAGCGACCAACGGGAGCGCGGCAATCCAGGACGGCTGGATCACCGCGGCGCTTTGCGCCTCGCGATGACGATTCCTCATACTTCCGTATAATATTCCGTATATTACTCTATTATTCCTTATAATATTCTGATATAGAGCATTATAGGGAGTGATTCGTTAGGATCGATAGGCCATGTCACAGGAACTCTATTCCGTCGAGCAGGTTGCCGAGAGACTCGGGCTTCATGTCCGGACGGTGCGGAATTATGTGCGGGACGGGCGGTTGAAGGCGGTGCGGATCGGCAAGCAGTATCGGATCGCGCGGAAGGATTTGGAGGCCTTTACGGGCCGGCCCGCGGGCGAGACGGTGCGTCGGGAGCGCCATGTCGAGGTGTCGAGCATCGTCGAGATCGACGCGGTCAGCCCCGAGACCGCCACACGGGTCTCGAACGGGCTCACGGGCGCGGCGCAGGGCCGGCACAAGGGCGGAGTCGACGAGCCGGTGCGGGTCAACGCAATCTATTATCCCGAACGCGCAAGGCTGAAAGTGATCGTCACCGGCGGCATCGCCGCGACCACGCAATTCCTCGGGCTCATCAATCTCCTTCAGGAGTCGTGAGCCATGGGCGCGATTTTCAAATCGGCCGAGGGCGAGCGGCTGGTGAAGGAGCGTTACCAGGCGTTCCTGAACCATTGGCCCGTCGCCAACGAGCAGCGCCGCCTGCCGACCCGCGAAGGCGAGACCTTCGTCATCGCCTGCGGCCCACAGGAGGCGCCGCCGGTGATCCTGCTGCATGGCGCGGCGTTCAACTCGGTGACCTGGATGGGCGATGTCCCGGCGTGGTCCGAGCATTTCCGGCTCTATGCCGTCGATGTGATCGGCCATCCCGGCTTCAGCGCGCCGTCCCGGCCGCCTTACGACAGCGACGCCCACGCGCTGTGGCTTGACGACGTCATCGAAGGACTCGGTGTCGAGCGCGCGGCTTTCGTCGGCATATCGCTCGGCGGCTGGCTTGCCATCGACTACGCCACGCGCCGGCCGGAGCGCGCCGTCAGCCTCGTTCTCCTGGCGCCGGGCGGCGTCGGGCGCGAGCTGACCTCGATGGCGAAGATCCTGTTCGTCATCCTGCCGCTCATGATGTTCGGCAGTTGGGGTCGCGCCAAGGCCAGGCAAATGATTCTGGGGCCGATGCCGGACGCGGACAATCCCGGCGCCATAGAGGCGAGCGATTTCCTGTCGCTCATCAACCGCCATTTCCGGCAGCGGCTCGACAAAGTGGCCCGCTTCAGCGACGACACACTGAAGCGCCTTACCATGCCGGTCTTTTTGATCGTCGGCGAGAAGGATCCGATGCTGGATCCGGCGGAAACGGTCCGGCGGCTCAAGGACAATGCGCCCCAGACCGAGATTCGGTCATTGCCGGATGTCGGCCATGCCGTCCTCGGTCAGACCAAGCCGATTCTCGACTTTCTTCTGAGGACAGCCGCCTAGGGTCGGCGCTCAATATCTGTCCGGGATCCACTGTCACGAGCCTGTGCCTCTGACCTGGATCCCGGATCGCAAGGCTCGCATGCCGAAAACTTATGGTTTTCGGGCTCGCCTAACGTCCGGGATGACAACGAAAGTGCTATTGAGTCGAAACTCTAATCCGCTTCCTTCGGATCGAGCACATAGGTCGTGTTGCAGAACTCGCAGGTCGCTTCGATCCGGCCGTTGACCGTGATTTCGGCGATTTCGTCCTCGGAGAAGGTCTTGATGACGGCGGCGATGCGCTCGCGGCTGCAACGGCAGCCGAATTTGACCTCCCGCGAGATCGAACACGCGCACCCCGTCCTCGTGATAGAGCCGGTAGAGCACGTCCTCCGGGCGCAGGTTGCGGGTCGGTAAGCTCGTCGAAGTCAGGCTGTCGAACAGGATCGAAGCGCGGTTCCAGGTCTCGCCGGGCGCGTCCTCGAAGCCCTCGTCCGGTAACGGCGCGGGCGTGCGGCCGACCTCGCCGCCGGTTCCGGCGATCTGCTGGATCATGATGCCGCTCGCGCGCCAGGGAACCGGCGCATGGCCGTTGCCCTTGGTGCCGGGCGTGACGGCCAGCATGATCCGGGTCGGCAACTGCTCCGAGACGCGGAAATAGGACTCGGCGCATTCGGCAAGGGTCTGACCTTCGAGCCCGACGATGCCCTGATAGCGCTCCGAATAGACGCCCTGATCGACCGTGAAGGCGAGATTGCCGTCGCCCAGAAGCTCGGGGACGTCGGCCGCCGGCTCCGGATGGCCGCTCGGCCAATTCGTCCGCGCGGTCGGGATCGATTCCGGCATAGCCGCGTACCGTGCCATCGGTGGTGAAATCCGCCGCCAAAAGCCGCACGGGGCCGCTGCTGCGGGTCTGAAGGCTGAACACGCCATCGAATTTGAGGGTGTTTCCCAGCAGCGCCGTCAGGGTGATCGATTCGGACAAGAGGCGCGAGACCGGCGCCGGATAGTCGTGGCGGCGCACGATGTCGTCCACGACCGAATCGAGCCGGGCGACGCGCCCGCGCACGCCGGCGCCCTCGATCTGGAAGGGCAGGATGAAATCGCTTCGATCGTCGCTCAGGATCGCACCTTACCGTCCGGCGGGCCTGGCGCTTGGCCGTCTTGCCGAAACACCACAAGAGAATGCTCTTCTGGGCGTGAAGCCGGTTCTCGGCTTCGTCCCAGACCGCGCTTTGCGGCCCGTCCATCACCTCATCCGTCACTTCCTCGCCGCGATGGGCCGGGAGGCAATGCAGGAAGATCGCGCCGGGCTTCGCGCGTTTCATCAATGTGGTATCGACCCGGTAGGGCTCCAAGAGTTTTTGCCGGCGCGCGGCGTCGGTATCGCCCATCGAGACCCAGGTGTCGGTCATGACGCAATCGGCGCCCGCCGCCGCTACTTCGGGATCACTCGTGAGCGTCACATCGGCGCCTTCGGCCTTGGCCCAGGCCATGGCTTCCTTGGGCGGCGACAGCGGCTTGGGCGCGGCGATCCGGAGCGTGAAGCCGAGCCGGGCGGCGGCGTGAATCCAGCTCACCACCATGTTGTTGCCGTCGCCCGACCAGGCGATCACCTTGCCTTTGACGTTCCCGAGCCGCTCCTCGATGGTCAGGAGATCCGCCATCACCTGGCACGGATGGGACCAGTCGGTGAGGCCGTTGATCACCGGCACCGAGGCGTATTCGGCAAGCTCAAGAATATGGGAATGGTCGTTGCCGCGGAGCATGATGCCGTCGACATAGCGCGAGAGAACCCGCGCGGTATCCGCCACCGTCTCGCCGCGGCCGATCTGGCTGTCCTGGGCGGTCAGGATCAGGGTCTCGCCGCCGAGCTGACGCATGCCGACATCGAAGGAGACGCGGGTGCGGGTCGAGTTCTTCTGGAAAATCATCGCCAGCATGCGGCCCTTCAGCGGTGCGCCCGTGTCCACCGCGCCATGGGGCTTGCCCTTGCGCGCGGCTTTGAGGCGCGCGGCCTGGTTCAGGATTTGCCGCACGGCCCTGGGCTCGAGCGCGTCGAGGTCGATGAAATGCCGCACGGGCTTCGCGCGGGCCTTTGCCGCCGTCGCCATCAGACCGGCTCGCTCTCCAATTCGGTGCAGACGGCATCCAGCATGTCGACCGCGTCCCGGACGTGCTCCCGCTCGATGATCAAGGGCGGCACCACGCGCACGACATTGTCGCCCGCGCCGATGGTGACGAGGCCCTTGGCGATGCCCGTTTCGATGAATTTGGTGTTCGGCACCTTCGGCTTGATCCCGAGCATCAGCCCCTCGCCGCGCACGTCCTCGATCACGTTCGAGTGGCGCTCCGCGATCATCGCGAGCCCCTGGCGCAGCAGGTTAGACATCTTCTGCACATGTTCCATGAAACCCGGCTCGAGCATCACGTCGAGCACGGCGTTGCCGACCGCGCAGGCGAGAGGGTTGCCGCCGAAGGTCGAGCCATGGGTGCCGACGGTCATGCCTGCCGCCGCCTCTTTGGTGGCGAGGCAGGCGCCGATGGGGAAGCCGCAGCCCAGGGCCTTGGCGAGTGCCATGATGTCCGGCGCGACGCCCGACCATTCATGGGCAAACAGTTTGCCCGTCCGGCCCATGCCGCATTGAATTTCGTCATAGACGAGCATCAGGCCGTTCTCGTCGGCGATCTCGCGGAGCCCCGCGAGGAAGCCGTAGGGCGAGGGATGGATGCCGCCTTCGCCCTGCACCGGCTCCACGATGATGCCGGCGGTCTCCTCGGTGATCGCGGCCTTGACCGCGTCCAAGTCGCCGAATTTCACGGTGTCGAAGCCCTGCACGGGCGGACCGAAGCCGTCCATCAGCTTCTTGGAGCCTGACGCCGCGATGGTCGCGAGCGTACGGCCGTGAAACGAGCCTTCGAAGGTGATCAGCCGATAGCGCTCGGGATTGCCGTTATGGGCGTGGTATTTGCGCGCGGTCTTGATCGCGGCTTCCATCGCCTCGGCGCCGGAATTGTTGAAGAAGACGAGGTCGGCGAAGCTGTTCTCGACGAGCCGCTGGGCGAGCCGCTCCTGCTGGTCGATCCGGTAGAGGTTCGAGGTATGCCAGACCTTGCCGGCCTGCTCGGTCAGCGCCGCGACGAGCTTGGGATGGCAATGGCCGAGCGAGGTGACCGCGACGCCCGAGCCGAAGTCGAGAAACTTCCGGCCGTCGTCCGAATAGAGATACGGTCCCTCGCCGCGCTCGAAGCGAATGTCCAGCCGCGCATAGGTGGGATAGACCGCCGATTCCATCACGCTTTCCTTGCCCCTATTCGGGAACGGATCAAGCCACCGGCCGCCCCTGCGGCAGGTCGCCCGATCCAAGCCAAACCCACGGAAAGCGCGGGAGTATGGTGAGACGGGGTCCTTCTGTCAATCGCCAACAGGCGGCGGTGACTTAGGCCTTGATCTTGTATCCGCTCTTGAACATGCCGTGGCAAAGGGCCCACATGCCGGCGTTGATGCCGAGGGTGAAGACGATGCCGACGGCGATGCTGCTGTCGGCGTGGCCGATGAAGCCGTAGCGGAAGCCGTCGATCATGTAGAAGAACGGATTGACCACGTTCACGTGCTGCCAGATCGCGGGCAGGCGGCTGATGGAATAGAACGTGCCGGAGAGAAAGGTCAGGGGCTGAATGACGAAGTTGGTCACGGTGGCGAGGTGATCGAACTTGTCCGCCCAGACCGCCGCCGCGATGCCCATCAGCGACAACAAGAGCGAGCCCATGAAGGCGTAATAGAGGACCAGCCAGATATTGTGGATGTGGAAGCCGACGAAGAAATGGAGCGGAATCGCCAGCGCGAGAGCGACCAGCAGCCCGCGCGTCACGCCGCCCATGGCATAGGCGAAGGTAAGCTCGCCCGCGGATAAGGGCGGCATCAGCACGTCGACGATATTGCCCTGCACCTTCGCGCCCATCAGCGACGAGGTCGTGTTGGCGAAGCTGTTCTGCAAAAGCGCCATCATG
Organism: uncultured Alphaproteobacteria bacterium; assembly: GCA_963732795.1. Lineage (GTDB taxonomy): Bacteria > Pseudomonadota > Alphaproteobacteria > CAVTAV01 > CAVTAV01 > CAVTAV01. The sequence goes on from CAVTAV010000006.1 coordinate 770,706, forward strand.
ATGAGACCCGGCGCCAGGAACGCCTTGAACGGCACCGTGCCGATCCCGCGTCCCGTTCCCGAAAGCGCGATGAGGAAGATCGCCATGAACAGCATGGTGGTGGCGACGGGCGCGGCGATGGTCTGCATGCCGACCTTGACGAAGCGCTTCACCTCTTTGACGTAAAGCGTCCAGATCCCGAGCCCGTTGAACGCACCGATCCGGCGGACGGCGTAACCGGGGCCCGGCGTGCTGACGAGACCGTGCATGACGTGACGACCCTCCTAAATCCGATGCTGCAAAAGACCGCCCACGGCCGTTCCTGTCAAGAACCGGCTTGCCGCCTGAGCGCCAAGCACTATGTTATGGGCACGAACCCAACGCCGCGATTCTAAACGACCGAAAGGCAATCCATGACCTGGACCGACAAGCGCATCGAGCTCTTGAAGAAATACTGGTCGAAGGGCATGAGCGCGAGCCAGATCGCGGAAACCTTGGGCGACGTGACCCGCAACGCGGTTATCGGCAAGGCCCATCGCCTGGGCCTCAATGCGCGGCCGTCGCCGGTGAAGGGCCCGGTCGAGAAGAAGCCCCAGCCCAAGGCGCCGAAGCCGGTCGAGGTCAGCCCTGAGCGGATCACGCTCCTGAATCTTACCGAGCGGATGTGCAAATGGCCGATCGGCCATCCCGGCGAGGAGGACTTCCATTTCTGCGGGGCGCCGTCCGTGGCGGGCCAGCCCTATTGCGAAGATCACTGCCGGCGCGCCTATCAGTCGCCGGCGCCGAAGCGCGATAGAATCCGCCCGCCGCGCCTCTAGGACCCGACGCGGGCGGCATTCCCGTCCTTAAGTCAGATCGTGGATTCGCTCTGCTTCGGACGCACGCCCTGATAATAGGGCGCGGCGGCCAGGGCCGCCTTGGTGCGGTTCGAAACGCTCAACGACTTCAGGATCGCCGAGACGTGAATGCGCACCGTATGCTCCGATGTGCCGAGCTCTTTCGCGATATCCGCATTGGAGCGGCCGAGCGTCAGATGCCCGAGCACTTCCTGCTGGCGCTTGGTCAGCCGCTGGATCGAATCCGCCGACACCGAGCCCGCGCTCTCGGGCAATGCCTCGCCGTCGAAGCTCGTCGTTCCGGAGGACGACTGCGGCGCTCGCGGCAGATAGATGCCGCCGTCGAGGATGATGCGAAGCCCGGTAAGGATCTCGTCGCGTCCCGAGGTCTTGGGGATGAAGCCGGTGACCCCGAGTTCGATTGCTCTCAGGATGTCGCCGCGGTTCTCGACCGTCGAGAACATCACCACCGATCCCTCGGGCTGGTTCGCCCGGAACTTGCGGGCGACATGCATCCAGTTCATCCCGCAGTTCTTCGGCTCGAACATGATGACGTTGAGATCACCACTTTCCGTCGACATCGTCAGAGCGTCGCGAACCGAGTCGGACTCCAAAACCTCGACGTCCCCGTCCAACTCTTGCAGCAAATCTCTGAGGCCGCGCCGAATCAAAAAAATCGGCTCGGCGATTAGAATTCGAATCTTTTCCAAAATTGCTTCTCGCTTGTTCAACCAATCGTCGCAGGTGGAAACACCGCCGGTTTGGCTGCCCGGTCTCTCATCTCTCAAAAGGAGGGACCGGAGGGGACGGCGACCAACGCATGCTCCACGCGACACGGCCAGACCACACACATCGCCATATAAGTAGACATGTCTACTTATCCTAGGCAATTGATAATTGTCGTCCGCGCGCGAAATGTAAAGCGGGATCGGACGATTTCGGCCGTCGGTTTCGTAGCGAAGGCCCGGAAATGTTGGGCTTAAATCGTCAACGAAAGGTAATGCTTCGAAAGCAATTTATAAAAAGAGCGCCTATTGATCGGGGGCTGCCGCGAATATGTCGGATCAAGGCACGATATTTTCATGTCCACGTATGAATTGTCCGGCGGGATTCGCTCCGACCGAAGAACAGTGTGAGCCGAGTCGCGGGGGACTTGGCGCTCGCTTCCCATTGACGGATCGAGAAATTCAACCAGACGATTGAAGAAAAACAAAACGGACTCATTACGTTGACCCCGCTGTTAACCAAACTGCTCCGGCACTATCTGGATTCGCTCCCCGCGAGTCAGTAAAGTCGGCAAGACGCATTGGGGGGTGCCGTCGGCGGCCACCACCATCCCGAAAAAAGACTTTTGGCAACGCGGTAATACCGAAGAAATCGGCTGTTTGATGCGCGCAAAAATAACGAGATGGTTGGCGGAGACGACGAGGCCGGGGCCCCGCGACATTTTTCTGTGGGATGTCGACCTTCCCGGCTTCGGCCTGAAGATCACGCCGGCGGGAAACCGAATCTACGTTCTGCAATATCGAATCGATGGAAGGCTGCGCCGCTACACGATCGGCAATGACGGCGCGCCCTGGACGGTTCTCTCCGCCCGCCACGAGGCGACGCGCCTGTTGCGCCAGATTGCCGAGCGCCACGACCCGGCCGAAGAGAAGGCCGCGGCCAAACGGGATCTTCTCGTTTCCGATCTTTGCGATCTCTATCTCACCGAGGGCTGCCGCACCAAGAAGGCGTCCACTATCGCGACCGACCGCGGCCGCATCGAGCGCCATATCAAGCCGCTTCTCGGCCGCCGCCGGACGCGCACCGTGACCCGCCGCGACGTCGAGCGCTTCATGTCGGACGTCGCGTCCGGCAGCACCGCCGCCGACGTCAAGACCGGCCCTCACGGCCGCGCCATCGTCACCGGCGGCCGGGGCACCGCGATCCGCACGGTCGGACTCCTCGGCGCGATCTTCAGCTTCGCCGTCAAGCGCGGCATCCGTTTCGACAACCCGGTTCACGGAATCAACCGAGACATTTAAGCTGCGGGCCGACTGCAGCCTCAGCCGCCACATGACCGACATGCGGTGACGCGTGGGCTCGGCGCGTGACGATAACGGAGGAGAGCAATATGAAAGTCTATGAGATCCAAGCCGGCAGCACGAGCCTCGACGGCATCCAACTCGGCGAGCGCGACAAGCCCGCGCCCGGTCCCGGCGAGGTGCTGGTCCGGATGCGCGCGGCGGCGCTCAACTACCGCGATCTCGCGGTCGCGACCGGGCGCTATTTCGGCGGCGTGGCCAAGGAGCCGCTCATCCCGATGTCGGACGGCGCGGGCGAGGTCGAAGCGGTGGGCCAGGGCGTCACCGGTCTTGCCGTCGGCGACCGCGTAGTCGGCGCTTTCGCCTCGGGCAATCCGCCGGCGCCTCTCGGCTCTCCCTACGATGGCGTGCTCACTGAATATCGCGTGTTCACGGAGGACGGCCTGGTCAAGTTCCCGGCCCATCTCTCCTTCGAGGAAGCGTCGACCCTACCCTGCGCGGGTGTGACGGCCTGGAACGGCTTGTTCGAAGCCAAGATCTGCCGGCCTGGCGATACCGTCCTGGCGCTCGGCACCGGCGGTGTTTCGATCTGGGCGTTGCAATTGGCGAAGGCCGCCGGCGCGCGGGTGATCATCACGTCCTCGAGCGACGAGAAACTGGAGCACGCCAAGAAGCTCGGCGCGGACGACGTCATCAATTACAAGACGACGCCGAAATGGCCGGACGAAGTGATGAAGCTGACCAATGGCGAGGGCGCGGATCACATCATCGAGGTCGGCGGCTCGGGCACCCTGCCGTTCTCCTACCAGTCGGTCGGGCGCGGCGGCGAGATCGCCCTGATCGGCGTGCTGACCCAGCCCGACGGCGATCTGAGCCCCCATCCACTGATGCTCAAAGGCGCGACGCTCAGGGGCATCTTCGTCGGTTCGCGCGAGCTCCTCGTGCGGCTTTGCCGCGCGGTGGACGTCAACAAGATCCACCCGGTGGTCGATTCGACCTTCGCCTTCGACAAGGCGCTCGACGCGTTCAAATATCTCCAGTCGGCGAAACATTTCGGCAAGGTCGTGATCAAGATCTGACGATCGCGACGCGAGGAGCGGCGCTCAATCGGCGCCGCCCTCGACCGCGAGCCGCGCCGCCCGCCACCGCAACATGCCGCCCGCGAGATTGGCGGTGCGGTCGAAGCCTGCTTTCTTGAGGATCTGGGTCGCCTGCGCCGAGCGCCCGCCGGCCCGGCACACCGCGACCACGGGCTTGTCCTTCGGCACCTCGTCCGCGCGCTCCGAAAGCGCGCCGAGCGGGATGAGTTGCGCGCCCGGAATGTGGCCCAAGGGCCCGGTAAATTCCGCCGGCTCGCGGACATCGAGCACGGTCACGTCGCGCAAATGCTCCTCGACCCAATGGGGCTGGATTTCCCAGATCCCGGCGAAGGTTAGCATCACCGGCCCCCAATCGGGAATCGCGCCGGCCTTGAGATCGTCGGGCCGCCCGCATTTCAGATTGGCCGGCACGGCGATATCGATCTGCTTGGGGTGCGGCAGCCCGAGATTCTCCATATAGCCGACGAAATCGTCCTCCGACAGTTCGCCGCCGACACGCGGATTGAACTGCTTCTCTTCCGCCACGCTCGTCACCGTCAGGCCGCGATAGTCATGGGCGGGATAAAGCAAGCAGGCGCCGGGCAAGGAGAAGATCTGGGTGTGGAGCGAGCGGTACATGGTGCGTGCGCTGCCGTGTTGGAAATCGGTGCGGCCGCAGCCTCGAATCAGCAGGCAGTCGCCGGTGAAGGCCATGGATTCGTTGTCGAGCACATAGGTCAGGCAGCCATTGGTATGGCCGGGGGTCGATCGTATGGTGAGATAGCGCTTGCCAAAGACGACGGTGTCGCGGTCCTTGAGATAGCGGTCCGCGCCTTCCGCGCCGCTATTCTCGGAGAGCGCGATCTTCGACCCGACCCGTTCCTTCAACAGCGATCCCGCGGTCACGTGATCGGCATGGACGTGGGTTTCCAGGGTCCATGTCAGGGTAAGCCCGAGCTCGCGGATCAGCGCCGCATCGCGCGCCGCCTGCTCGAACACGGGATCGATCAACACCGCCTCGGCCGACTCGCTGTCGGCGAGAAGATAGGTATAGGTCGAGGATTGCGGATCGAAGAGCTGGCGGAAGATGAGCATGGCAGGTCTCCCTCGATGTCATTCCGGGGGCAGTCTATCCGTCCGGTCGGCCGTTGTCTTTGCGCGAAAGCAATGATCCGCTGGCCGCGCCCGCAAGAGGTGGTAAAGTGCGGCCGGAAGCCAGCCACAGGGAGAGGCCATCGTCATGTCGCTTACCGTCATCGGAGCCGGATTTCCGCGCACCGGAACCGCGTCGCTCAAGACCGCCTTCGAGATGCTGGGCTTGGGCAAGTGTTACCACATGTCCGAGGTGTTTCCCCGGCCGGACGATTGGGCGGCGTGGTGCGACGCCGTTGATCACAAGCCGGTCGATTGGGACAAGGTGTTCGACGGCTTCGGCGCGACGACCGACGCGCCGGCCTGCCATTTCTACAAGGAAATCGCCGAGCATTTTCCCGAAGCGAAGATCGTGCTGTCGGTGCGCGATCCGGACCGGTGGTTCGAAGTTCGACCCAGTCGACGATCCTGTCGCCCGCGATCATGGGCCGGTTCAACAGCCTGCCGCCCGAGCTGATGACCATGATGCACAAGATCGGCTGGCATCCCGAAGACCCAGAGAATCATGACCGCGATTACATGATCGCCCGCATGTTGCGGCATAACGAGGAGGTCAAGCAGACCGTCGAGCCCGGCCGCCTGCTGGTCTTCAATCTCTCGGAGGGCTGGGAGCCGCTGTGCGATTTCCTCGGGCTGCCGGTGCCGGACGAGCCGTTTCCGCATGTCAATTCGACCGAGGAGTTCAAGAAGATGCTCGCCGCGGTACCGTCTTTCGAAGGGGCCGACGCCGTCAAGGCGTTTGCGGAGCAGGCGGCGGCGCAACGCGCCCGGCCGCGGGATTGATGGGGCGGAGATGACGGCAGGCGCCTGTCTTTGCGGCGCGGTCCGCTATGAGATCGGCGGTCCGTTCAGGACCATGCAGCATTGCCATTGCTCGATCTGCCGCAAGCATCACGGAACCCTGTTCGCAACCTTCGTCTCGGCGCCGCTCGACGGATTCCGATGGCTGTCGGGCGAGGACAACATCACGCGCTATGCCACGTCCGAGCAGTTCGACAGGCCGTTCTGCAACACCTGCGGCTCCGCGGTGGCGATGCCGGCTCCCGCGCTCGGCCTCGTCTTCGCGCCGGCCGGCACGCTCGATGGCGATCCCGGCATCCGGCCCCAGGCGCACATCTTCGTTGGCTCGAAGGCGTCCTGGTACGAGATCACCGACGATTTGCCGCAATACGCGGAATATCCGGAGAGTTTCACCAAGGTTCATGCCCTACCCGGACCGGCGAAACCCGCGCCCAAAGACGGCGTCATCCAGGGAAGCTGTCTCTGCGGCGATATCGCTTATGAGGTCACCGGCGCGCCGAGCCGGGTGATGAACTGCCATTGCGCGCGTTGCCGCCATGGCCGTGCGGCGGCGCATGCCACCAATGTCTTCGTGTCGAGCGACCTGTTCCGTTGGACGCACGGCAAGTCTGCGATCCGCAGCTACAAAGTGCCGGAGGCCGAGCGCTTCGCCGTGTCGTTCTGTCCGCGTTGCGGCGGCGAGGTCCCGCATGACTTTCCGAGCCTCGGCATGATCAATATCCCCGCCGGCAGCCTCGACGACCCGCCGGGCATGGAGCCGATGGCCCATATCTTCGTCGGGTCGAAAGCGCCGTGGTTCGAGATCACCGACGGCCTGCCGCAATACCAGGAATATCCGCCTCGGTCGTGATCCGCGGGATGGCGCGGTCGAACCGGGTTCTGCTAGACTCGCGTAAACGGGGGATGCCATGGCGCGCCAGCACAAGTCGGATCGCCAAGACGACGGAATCGAGCATGTCGCGGGCGGCGGGCTGCTGCATCGGCGGCTTTTTCTAAGCCGGACCCTGGCGCTTGCCGGTACGGCCGGCGTCGCTGCCGCGGCCCCCGCCAGGGCGGCCGATCTTTCGAATTCCTTTCCCGATTGGATGACCCATCAGGGCCGGGGGCGCTCGGCCTATGGCGCGCCCTCGCCCTATGAGGCGTCGGTGGTGAAAACTCTATCGCCCGACAATCCGGTCGCGCCCGGGCTCGGCGTGTCCCTGACGCCCTTGGAGCGGATGAACGGCATCATCACGCCGAACGGGCTGCATTTCGAGCGCAATCACGCCAGCGTACCCGACATCGATCCCGACAAGCATCGGCTCATCCTGCACGGCCTGGTGCGCCAGCCGCTGGTGTACGATGTGAACGCGCTACTGCGCTATCCGATGACGTCCCATCTCCATTTCCTGGAGTGCTCCGGCAATAGCGGGCGCGGCTTCCTGCCCAAGCCACTCCAGGGGACGTGCGGTTCGCTCCACGGGCTTTTGTCCTGCGCGGAATGGACCGGCGTGCCGCTCTCGGTCCTGCTGGACGAGGCCGGGCTCGATCCGCGCGGCAAATGGGTGATCGCGGAGGGCGCGGACGCGGCGAGCATGGTCCGCAGCGTCCCGATCGCGAAGGCGCTCGACGACGTGATCGTCGCGCTTTACCAGAACGGCGAACGCGTTCGGCCGGGCCAGGGCTATCCGATGCGTCTGTTCGTGCCGGGATGGGAAGGCAATATCAGCGTCAAATGGCTGCACCGGCTGAAGGTGACGGAAGGGCCGGCCGAATCGCACAGCGAGACGGCGGAATACACCGACCTTCAGCCCGACGGGACGGCGCTGCAGTTCACCTTCCCTATGGGCGTCAAATCGGTCGTCACCCATCCCTCTCCGGGCCTGACCCTCGGCGAGCACGGCTATTACGAGCTGTCCGGCTTGGCGTGGTCGGGCCACGGGACGATTTCGCGGGTCGAGGTGTCGGCGGACGGCGGCAAGAGCTGGGCCGAGGCCGCGCTCGACGATCTGCGCCTGCCGCGATGCCTCACGCGCTTTCGAATTCCCTGGGAATGGCGCGGTGCCCCGGCCATCCTGCAGAGCCGCGCGACGGACGACAAAGGCAATGTCCAGCCGACCCGCGCCGTGCTGGTCAAACAATACGGGCCGGGCAACATCTATCACTATAACGCCATCACGAGTTGGTCGATCGATGCCGGCGGGGAGATCAGCCATGTCTTCGCGTGATCTGCTGGTTGCGGTGGCGCTGGCGGCCGGCCTCGGCACGGCCCAGGCCGCCGATTTGGGCCAACCCTCGCCTCATCTCGGCCATAAGGTGAGCGAGGCGGATCTCGCCTTCTGGGACCGCTCGATTCCGCCGGACGGCCATAACCTTCCCGAAGGATCCGGCACCGCCAAGGACGGCGCTGCGATCTATGCCGAACGGTGCTCCGCGTGCCACGGCGACCATGCGAACGACAGCAAGGTCAACCTGCCCGCATTGGTGGGCGGCAAGGGCTCGCTCGGAAGCGCGCATCCGCTCAAGACCATCGGCAGCTACTGGCCCTATGCGACCACGGTTTTCGACTATATCCGCCGCGCCATGCCCTATGACTCGCCGAAGTCTCTCACGGACAGCGACGTCTATGCCGTGACCGCTTATCTGCTGAATCTCAACGGAATTATCGGCGAAAACGACGTGATCGACGCTAAATCGCTGCCGAATGTGAAAATGCCGAACCGAAACGGCTTTATCCGGCGCGATTCGGTGCAGAAATAGCCAAGCGAAAGGAACCCGACCCATGGGAATGATCGAGCCGGTCGACAAGGCGGTCAGGGAGCTCAAGGGCCTGCATCTCTATCACACCGGCCGCTCGAACTGCTCGGCCAGGGTGCGGCTCCTGATCCTCGAAAAGCGCCTCCCCTGGGTCAGCCATCACATCGATCTCTACACCAAGGAGAACGTCTCGGAAGCCTATTTCAGCATCAATCCGAAAGGCGTGGTGCCGACCCTCGTGCATGACGGCAAGGTTATCGTCGAATCGAACGACATCCTCTTGTATCTCGAGGAGCAGTTCCCTGAGCCCTCTTTCACGCCGGACGATCCCGCCGAAGCCGAGACCATGAAGGTCTGGCTTCAGCGCTCCGGCAATATCCATATCCCCGGCATCAAGACGTTCGCCTATGCCAAGGTCAATGCGGCCCTGGTCGAGAAGACGCCCGAAGAGGCCGCGCTCTACCGCAAGCTCCAGAAAGACCCGGCGCTCCTGGCGTTCCATGCCAAACACGATCCCGGCAAGAGCTTTTCCGAGGAAGATGTGAATTCGGCCGCTGCCCTCCTTCGCGAGGCTTTGGGCGAGATGGAGACGGCCATCGCGAAGACCAGTTGGATCGTCGGGCGCGACTATTCGCTCGCCGACATCTCCTGGGCGCCGACGTACACCACGCTCCAGCGGGCCGGCTTCCCGCTCGAAGACTTTCCGTTCCTAGGCGATTGGTATGCGCGCATCATGAAGCGCGACGCCGCCAAACGGGCGCTCGGCGACTGGTTCCGCGAGCCGCGCATGGGCGTGACCGAGATGGCCGCGGGAGCGTAAGCGCGAATCTCCCGGCTGTGCGGCCCGGAAATTTAGGTTAATATGGCGGCGGCATGAGGCGATCCCCAAGGAGAGCTGGCCGGGGATCGCGCTGGCACGGAGGGGAACATGTGCGATCAGGATACACTTCAGGATATCGAGGAATTTCAGCGCCGGGCTAAGCTGACGCGGCGTGGTTTCGGCGCGCTGTCGATGGGCGCGGGACTGGCGATGCTGCTGCCGCGCGCGGCGGACGCGATGGAGGTCACGGGCTCGGACGTCAATGTGAAGACGCCCGACGGGACGGCGGACAGCTATTTCGTGCATCCGGCGACGGGCAAGCATCCCGCGGTACTGATCTGGCCGGACGTGTTCGGCCTTCGCCCGGCGTTCAAGCAGATGGCGTCGCGGCTCGCGGAATCCGGCTATTCGGTGCTGGTGGTCAATCCCTATTACCGCAAAGCCAAGGCGCCGATCCTGCCCGAAGGCGCGAGCTTCCAGGACCCCAAGACCCGAGAGGTCGTGATGCCGCTGATGCAGTCCTTCTCGCCCGAGGGCGAAATGTCGGACGCCATGGCCTTCGGGGCGTGGCTCGACGGCCAGTCCTCGGTCGATACCTCGAAGAAGATGGGCACCACCGGCTATTGCATGGGCGGGCCTTTCGTGTTCCGCACCGCGGCGGCGCTGCCCGACCGGGTCGGCGGGGCTGCGACCTTCCATGGCGCGGGGCTCGTCGCCATGGGCCCGGACAGCCCGCATCTCCTGATCCCGAAGACCAAGGCCCAGTTCCTGATCGCGATCGCCGAATCCGACGATATGCGCCAGCCCGAGGCCAAGACCGTGCTGAACGACGCCTTCGCCAAGGCCGGCCTCAAGCACGAGGTCGAGGTCTACAAAGGCACAATGCACGGTTGGTGTCCGCCGGACTCCCAGGTCTACGACAAGGATCAGGCGGAGAAGGCTTGGAGCCGGTTGCTCGCGACTTTCAAGGAAGCGCTGGCGTAAAGGCGCGATCCGAAGCGTTCCATTCGCTGTTACGGTTTTACGCCGGCCAGGCGCTTCGGCGACTGGCCGGCGTTCTCGTCGTAATAGGGAAGGTCGCATTTCGGCGCGGCAGTATCTTGGGAGGGAGAAGGACATGGCCGAATTTCGGATAAATCGCCGCGAGGTCGTTCTGGGCGGTGCTGCGAGCGGGTTGGCGGCGTCGACGGCGAGTGCATCGGCGGCCTGCCTGCCGGGAGGCGCGTCGGCGGACCCGGCTCTGCTCAAGCAGCTCGATCAGGATCTCAAGACCCATGCGTCCTTCGGCGTCAAGCTCTCGGGCGGACAGGGCGATCGCCAGACCGCCGATTGGATCGCGGGCCGACTTGAAGCGGCGGGCTTTACGGTCGAGAGGACCGCGGTCACCGTGCCCGGCTTCGCGCCGGAGAAGACACGGCTGACCCTGGAACGCGGGCCGTCGGCGGAGCTCTTCGTGCAGGCGCCCGCCACGGTAACGCCGCGGGGCGGGGTCACGGCCAAGGTCAAGCTGGTCTATTCGGTACATCAGGCTCCGGCGGCGGCCGGCACCATCGCGATCGTCGTCCTTCCGTTCGGCCGGTATGCGGCTCTGTTCTCGGGCGTGGTCGGGTCGATGCTCGATGCCGCCATGGCGGCGAAGCCGGCGGGCGTCGTCCTCGTACCGTCGGGACCGACGGGGGAAGTCGTCGGTCTCAACACGCGATTGACGCCGCAGCCCGCGCCCTGGGCGATGCTGGCGCCGCACGACCTCGATAAATTCGAAGCGGCGCTGACCGGCGAGACGGAGGGAACGCTGTTCGTGACGGGAAGCACCGCCAGTCGGCAAAGCCAGAACGTCATCGCCAAGCGCGAGCGCGGACCGAATTGGCTCGTCTTCTCCACCCCGCGGAGCGGCTGGTTCCAGTGCGTCGGCGAGCGGGCGACGGGCACCGCCGCGCTTCTCGAGCTTGCCCAGTGGGCGGCCCGGACCTATCCGGATCTCTTCGATCCTGGCGATCAATAGCGGCGGCCATGAATACGACTTCGTCGGCATGCATCAGGCCATGAAATCCGATCTGCCCGCGCCGGAGAAAACCAAGCTTTGGGTCCATCTCGGCGCCACCCTCGCCACACGGGACGCGCAGCAGCTCGGCGGCCGCATGATGGGAATGCTGCCGTCGGCCGATCCCCAGCGCATCCTGATGGCGACCGACAAGATTACGCCGATCGCCAAGCAGGCCTTCGCCGGACTGACCGGCTACGAGGTGCCGGTCGCCGTCGTGCCCGGTGCGGGAGAGCTCGGCGGCATCGTCGCCAAAGGATACGACAAGGCCTTCGCGGGTCTCGGCCTCCATCGCTGGTTTCACACCCGCCTGGACGACCTGAAGACGGTGGACGCGAACCTGCTGTTGCCGGTCGTCGAGGCGCACCGTTCCGTGATGAAATCGGTGCTTGGCTAAAGCCTTGTCGGCGCGGCGGACCGGGGCGTAGAGTTACGAAAACCAAGGGGGTGTGAACATGCGCTTCGTGACGAGAAAATCCGTGGCCTTCGCAGCGGTCATTGCCGGTCTGGCAATTGCCGCGCCGGCCGAGGCCAAATGGGTCGCGACTTGGGAGGCGCCGCCGCATGCGCCGCTTTCGACCACGGGTCCTTTCGCCGCCGCTTCCTTCGATAATGTCACCTTGACCCAGATCCTGCGCGTGACCCAAGGCGGCGATAAGGTCCGGGTGCGGTTTTCCAATCGCTACGGCTCTGCTCCGCTGACGATCGGCGCCGCGCGGATCGTGCGGATCGACAAGGACAACAAGGAAATCGAAGGCACAGCGCGCGACTTGACCTTTGGCGGCGACAAGGAAGCCGTCATCCCGCGCGGTGCGCCGTTCACCAGCGATGTCGTGGCTCTCAAGCTGCCCAGCCTCTCCCGGATCAAGGTGGAAATCTATCTGCCCGAGCCGACCGGCCCCTGCACCTGCCATCTCACCGGCCAGGACGAGCTCGCCGTATCCCCGCCGGGCAATTTTGTCGGCAAGCCGTTCGAGCCCGTCTCGAAGGCGACATATCGCGCGTTTCTGAGCGTGGTCGAGGTGGACTCGCCCAAGGCGCTCGGCACGATTGTCGCCTATGGGGACTCGATCACCGACGGCGTGGGCTCGACTCCCGGCGCCAATCACCGCTGGCCCGATATCCTGGCCGACCGGCTGCAAAAAGCCCATATGGACTGGGCCGTCGCCAATGCGGCGATCAGCGGCAACCGGATCCTCAGCCCCGGCATGGGCGAGGCGGCGCTCGCCCGCTTCGATGACGATGTGCTGAGCCTGCCGAACGTCAAATACATCATCGTGTATGAAGGCGTGAACGACATCGGCAATCGCTTCGGCCGACCGCCCGGCCAAAGCCAAGGTGGCCAAAGCCGAGGCGGCCAAAGCCAAAGCGGCCAGAGACCGTCCGGTTTCCCGGCGCTCGACCAGCCCAAGATCACGGTCGAGCAGATGATCGCCGGCTACAAGCAGATCATCGCCCGCGCCCACGAAAAGGGGATCAAGGTGATCGGCGCGCCGATCGGCCCCTATAAGGGCGCTAGCTATTGGTCGGAAGCGGGCGAGGCGGCCCGAGAGAAGATCAACGACTGGATCGTCAACAGCGGCGCCTTCGACGGCGTCACGCGTCTGGACCTCGCCTTCGCCGATCCCAACGACCCCCAGCAGATCCGCGAAGGCTACCATTTCGGCGATCACCTGCACGGCAGCGACGCCGGATACAAGGCGGCCGCGGACTCGATCGATCTCAAGCTGTTCAAGAAGCATTGAGCGGAGGGCGGGCACGGAGCGAAGCGGACTGCGCGGACATGAAATTGAATGCCGACTTTTCGAGACGTGTCGTGCTGCATGCCGACGAGATCGAATGGAAGACGTCGCCGACGGTCGGCGTTCACCGGCGCATGCTGGACCGAATCGGCGGTGAGGTTGCCCGAGCGACATCCATCGTCCGCTACGATCCCGACAGCTCCTTTCCCGCTCACACTCATGGGGGCGGCGAGGAATACATCGTGCTTGAGGGTGTCTTTCAGGACGAGCGCGGCGATTTCCCGGTTGGCTCCTATGTCCGAAATCCGCCGCAGTCGCGCCACACCCCGGCCTCTCGGCCCGGCTGCATGATTCTCGTGAAGCTCTGGCAGTTCGATCCGGCGGACCGCTCAAATGTCTCGATCGATCTCAATAAAATGGCGGCGATCCCTGAAAGAGGACGCCCCGGCGTCTCGGTGACGCCGCTGTTCAAGACGGAGAAGGAAAACGTCCGCGTCGAGCACTGGGATCCGGACGCGGTCGTCATTGTCGATGCCGACGGCGGCGCGGAATTCTTCGTGCTCGAGGGAAGTGTCGAGGAAAGCGGCGACACGCTTCGTCGTCATTCCTGGTTGCGCATCCCGTCGACGCCCCAGGCAACTCTGCACACGGGCGCGGACGGTGCGCGCGTTTGGATCAAGACCGGACATTTGCGCCACGCGGGGCCGCCCGCCGTGTGAATGTCACGATCCGCGGATGGCGTTCAATGACTCCCTTGCGAGAACCAGATTTCGAGTCCGACTTCGGGGTGTCGAGCGTGGCCTAGACCGTGCTGAAAGGTGCGAATTCGTTGGCGTTGCCGTCCGGCCCATCTTGCCCTATTACGCCGCCTGATCACGCCATGGCTGTCAAATTCGCTGTCAAGGGCAGAGTGCTATTATTGCCGCAACGAGAGGGGGAGCGACCGAGAGCGAAACCGGAGAACTGTTCTCCTAGGTCAGACACCCACGGGTTTGAATAGGCCGTTGTCGGGTTCGGGTTTCGGCATTGTTTGCGGTCCTCCCGTTCCGATACCCCATTGGTCCATTATTTGTGGGCTCGGTTGATAGACCGTCGGTTTCCATGTGGCGTCGTCAACCTTTTCCAGCTCCGCGGTGTATTCGACGGCGAAGCCATTCGGTGTCGTGAAATAGCTGAACGTGTTGTCGCCCGCGGTATGACGGCCGGGGCCCCATTTGATGTCGACGCCCAGATTCTTGAGGCGCGAGACGCCCTTCATCATGTCGTCCAGGCCCAGCATGTCATAGGCGACGTGATTTAGGCACGGTGGTCCGGGCAGAAATGCGATGCGGTGATGCCACTCATTGCATCTGAGGAACGCCATGAAGTCGCCGAGCCAGTCACTCAGCCGAAATCCCAGGACGTCGGTGAAGAACTTCACGGCGGCCTTGTGATCGGGCGAATGCATCACGATATGGCTGATCCTTTGCGGGATGCCTTCCCATCGTTTCAGTTCGCGGGCTTTTCCACGCTCGACGCCGCTCGAAATTTCGAATGGCAGACCGTCCGGCGAGAAGAACCGAAAGCCATAGCCACCCCCGAAACTGTCTAGCTCCTTCGGTTCGAAGACGATCTGGCATCGGGCGGCCTTGACCTTGTCGTGAAGCGTGTCCACGTCGTTGGCGCTCTCGGCCGCGAGCGCGACCACGTCGATCCGGTTTTCCTCGGCTTCGCGTAGCCGAACGACATAGAGCTCGTCATGTCCTTCGGCGGCGAAATACACCATACCGTCACGTTCGGCGACTTCGCGAAGGCCCCATATGTCGCCGTAGAACGCCCTCTCCGCTTTGAGATCGGGAATCCCGTAGCCGACATAACGAATTTCAGTGATGCCACTCATTGTCCGTTCCTTCGCGATTTCGAGCGGTCAGGCTTAATCGGATTGTCGGATTTGTAAAATCTATTCTCTTTATCGTTTTCCAGAAGATTCGCTTATCGCACTGCGGCGATCTCCGAAAGTTGCTTTCGAATCCAGGTCAATCCCTCGTCGTCGATCCGGGCCTGATGGTACTGCATCATCTCCCGCATCATCGGAAAGTCGAATGGCAACGGCGCCGAGACGATCGGAAACGTCTCGCTCATGTGGCGAAACAGCCGTTCGTGCATGATGGCGAGCCGGTCCGTGCCTCGCAGGAGCCACGGGACCATCGTGAAGGAGGGCACCGTCACCTCGATCCGACGATTAGGCTCTATTCGTTGAAGCTCCCGATCGCCGAACGCAAGCGACCTCTCACGGCTGATCAGCACGGCCACATGCCCCTGGGCAAAGAAGATTTCGGACGTGATCTTCTTCTTGAAGAGCGGGTTCCTCTTCCAACCTACGATGACGTGTTTTTCTTCGACCAGAAGATCGGCGGGATGGCCCGGAATGACATAAACATCCGGCACGAGAATCAGATCGATCTTCCCGTCTTCCAGCATCTGAAAACTGTCGGACTCGGGCGCCATGATCTCGATTCTGATCCCCGGAGCGATTTCCGCGAGCCGCGTCACAAGGGGAACAAGAACGGCGGCGGCAATGTAATCCGAGCCGACGATACGAAAGGTGCGCTCGGCGTTTTCCGGATCGAACGATGACGAGGTTGTCAGCAAGCCGTCGACCCCGCGAAGCGCTTGCCGGATTCGGGGCTGAAGGGTGTCCGCCAGCGCCGTCGGATACATCTTCTTGCTTCGGGTGACGAGGATGTCGTCGTTGAAGTATTCACGAATGCGGTTCAGGGCTGCGCTCACCGCGGGCTGGCTCAAGTGCAATTTCTCGGCGGTCCGCGAAACACTTCGCGTCTCTAGAAGCGCGTCCAGCGTTACGAGCAAATTGAGATCGAAGCCCTTAAACCGCATCCATCCATCGCTTCAATTTTTAGATATCGGGCAAAACGAGCAATCCGAATTATGGATGATTTCGGCTCCGAAGGCCAGTGCCGGACGTCCGGGACGACCATAGCTCAGGCGCCATTCACGCGCCCGTATCGGGCTTGAGGCCGGCCGATTCTATGGCGGCGACGGCGCATATCTCATCATTGTCGGACACATCGCCGCTGACGCCGATGGCGCCCACAAGCTCGCCCGCCTCGTTGCGGATGAGCACGCCGCCCGGCACGGGCACGATTCCCTTCGGTAGGACGGTGGCGAGAGCGTTGAAGAAATGCGGCACGTGGGCGGCGCGTTTCGCGAGCTCCCGTCCGCCAAGGCCCATGCCGAGGCATCCGGCCGCCTTTGCCGTCGCGATTTCAGGCCGTGCGATCGAGGCGCCGTCTTGGCGCAGAACGACAATTGGATGCCCGCCGGCATCGAGCACCACGACACAGAGCGGCGCGAAACCCCGCCGATGCCCTTCCGCCAGCGTTTCTGTAGCGATGGCGAGCGCCTGATTCATCGTAAACGGCATGTTCTGGTCCCCCGTATCATCCGTCCACTGCAATGACGCATGACGCGGATTTGGCCGTCAATAGCGGCCCAAGTCTTCGGCGACGACGACCGGGCCATCGAAAATCGACTTGACGCCCGGGACGAACAGCTTTTCCGCGATGGCTTCAGGCGGAGCAGGCCCAAGATGAGTGAGAACCACGCGTCCAACCCTCGCAGTTTTCGCAATCTTGCCGACGTCTTCAGCCGACAGATGATGCTGCCGCAGATGGGCCGTCAGGTTATTCCAGACCGGGGCGGGCATGTTTGGCGCTCTTTGACGGATGATCTTCTCAAGGGCCGACAGGTCCTGCACCTCGCTGATGAGCAGATCCGCACCTTTGGCGAGCTCGGTGACAGCGTCGCTCGGTCCTGTATCGCCGGTGTAAACGATGGTGCGGCCGTCGCCTTGGATACGGAAGGAAAAGGACTTGTAACGCTTCGCGTCCTCGCTGCCCGGTGAAAAGGTATAATGCGTGTTCTCGACGGCCTTGACCGTGATGTCCGGCAGAACATCGAACGGCATCGCTGCCTCGATTTCCTGGACGCGAATCTCGATAGGATCCTTTCCAAAACCGTTGTCAAACCCGTAGCCGGCCCCGATCGACGGTTGGAGAGCAGCGATGATCCCGTCAACCATCGTTTTCGTTCCCGGCGGTCCATAAACCGTGAAGGGGCCTCTTGAACTATTCTGCCAGCGCAGGCCGATGACGCCCTCAAGTCCCGCGGCGTGATCCATGTGCAGATGGCTGAGAACGACGGCCTTCACATTTTCGAGTTTGAGGCCTGCTTGCGCGAGCTTCTCAACCGCGCCGTCTCCAACATCGAACAGGACGACGTCTTGGCCCACCAGGAGGGCGTTGGCCGGTTGGGAACGTAGCGGGTTGGGATTTGGTCCGCCCGCCGTGCCTAGCGTCACCCAGACGGGTGCATGACTTGCCGGTTCGGCGACTGCGCCGACCATGCCGACAATAAGCGCGGCGAGAACCGCGATCATATGAAGTGGCGTTCTCACCGGGCCAAACCGGCGAGTCAGCGTGGACCGCAGATCGTCAAGAATGCAGGGCCGAGCCCTCGAAGACGACGGCCTATTTGTTTTTGACATCGCGTTTTCCACTGGCCGATCTTCCTTCGAAAGAGAGGATTCAATGGCAATGGCGAAACCGTGCCATCATTGCGAATGCGTTCAAGACGTCCATGTTCACGTCGGCCCCGAATTCCCGATAAAGAGCCGCGACATTGGCGACGAGTCGCTCGGAATCGAGCCAATCGCTGTAGGGATCGAGCGAAATGTCCCGCGCCGCCTCCTCCGGATCGAGCCCGGCATCGAACCGCTTGCGGGCTTCGTCGCGGATATAGACCAGATAACCCCGGAACCGGCGCACGCCGGCTTTATCGGTAATCGGGCCGTGGCCCGGCACGATCGTCTCGACGTCCCAGGACAGAATCTTGTCGCAGGCGGCAATCCAGTTGGTAATCGGGCCGTCCCAGATGACCGGATGGCTGTCGATGAAAAGGATATCCCCGGTGAAGACGGTCCGATCCGCGGGAACATGCACCATTGTATCGCCCCCGGTGTGGGCCGGGCCGACATTGACCAGCTCGAGCGTCTTGGACCCCATGCGCAACCTCAGCTCGCGGTCGAAGGTGCGGGTCGGCAACGTCGCCACGACGCCAGTCCAATCGAATTTGGGCGGCCCCATCAGTTCATGCAGGAACTTGGCGCCTTCGCCGAGGGCCGCCGCGTTGGCCATCATTCCGGCCATCATCGCCGGGTCCTGCGCCTTCATTTCCTCGAAGCACGCCTCGGACGCGATGATCTCCGCTCCCTCCACGAGTTGGTTTCCGAAAGTATGATCGGGATTGGAATGTGTATTGACGAGGGTGCCGATCTTCTTGCTTTCAGGGACCTTGCGGTGCATCTCGTCGAGCATTGCGCCTGTCAGCTTGAGATCCATCAACGTGTCGACAAGCAATGCCCTGCCGTCGCTGACAACGAGCCCCGCGTTACTGAAGCCCCAGGAGCCGTCAGGTTGAAGATAGGCAAAGCAACTGTTGCCAAGATCATGAAGTCCGCGCGTGTATCGCCAGTTGGCCATATGCCCCATCGGATTTGCCATTCGCCTGGCCCGAGCATAGTCCACTCGCTTCGAACCGCCTAATCGATTGACTTGATCCATTCCATCGAATGGACGAATAGCTGCGCTCATCGTCTATCCGTCGGAATGATGAACTGCTTCGCGAAAACGAATTGGTCCGATCGCAGGAGCGGCGTCTAAAATACGGACGCAAAGATTGGGAGGGACAAAATGAAACTTGCGACGCTCAGAGGCGACGGTCCTGACGGCAAACTGGTCGTCGTCTCGAAGGATTTGTCGAAAGCGGTTTCGGCCGAGGGTATCGCGCCAACTTTGTTGCAGGCGCTCGAGCGATGGCAGACCGTTGAGTCTGCCCTCCGGGAATTGTCGGACAACCTGAACGCTGGCGCGGTGCAAGGCGCTTTCATCTTCGATCAAGCGTCAGCCCTCGCGCCGTTGCCCCGCACTTGGCAGTGGCTCGATGGCTCGGTCTACCGCACCCACGCCGAGCTGATGGCGACCGCCTTCGGGACGGAGCCGGCGAAGGAAGACGTGCTCTTGATGTATCAGGGCATGTCGCACCACTTCATCGCTCCAACGGACCCGGCCGCCTTTCCTTCCGAAGACGACGGGATTGATTTCGAAGGGGAATTCGGCGTGATCCTCGACGAGACGCCGATGGGCGCTTCGCCGGATGAAGCCGCCGAGCACATCAAACTCGTGGCCCTAGTGAACGACTGGTCGCTTAGGGCCATCGCGCCGATCGAAATGAAAACGGGCTTCGGGTGGATTGCGGCCAAGCCGGCCTGCAGTATCGCGCCCGTCGTGGTGACGCCCGACGACCTCGGCGAGTCGTGGCGAGACGGCGCGGTGGACCTCCCGCTTCATGTCTACTGGAACGGCAAGGAGTTTGGCCGCGCCAACGGCCATTCGATGGCATTCAACTTCCCGCGACTGATCGCCCATGCCGCACACAGGCGCCGCCTCTCGGCCGGTACGATCATCGGCTCGGGCACCGTGTCGAACGCAAACTACCGCGAGGTCGGATCGAGTTGCATCAGTGAACGCCGTGCGATCGAAATACTCGATAGCGGCAAGCCGACGACCGGATTCATGCGCTTCGGCGACCGGCTTCGCATGGAAGTGTTCGATACCGATGGGGTATCGGTCTTCGGCGCTATTGACCAGACGGTCGTGGGTGCTGGGGCTTGACCGTCTCTCAGTAGGGCTGAGCGAGTGTCGTCGCGGCGGCCTTGTTGGCCTCGGCCACTTTAGCCTGACCGTCGCGCTCCATCTGGGCGTGAGAGATCGTGATGCTGGCATCGACGATGGTTTTCACGCGCTCATAACGCCGCGTCATGAAAACATTGAGGGCCTCGGATCGAGACGTCGCCTCGGCAAGGCACTGGGCGAGCACGACGCCATCTTCGATGCCCATCGCCGCGCCTTGGGCGAGCGTCGGCGGCCCGGCATGCGCGGCGTCGCCAATGATCACGATCCGACCGGAATGCCATGGCGCGGGAAGCCAAACGCTGGCCAGCGGCCGGTAGGTCACGTCGCCCGGCCGATGCGAGAGATGCGGCAGCAGCAGGGCTGGGAAGCTCGGGACCTTGTCGATGCGCTCGACAAGCCGTGCGGCCACATTGGGCTCGTCCCGGGCGGGGGCGTTACTGTCCTGGTCAACGACATAGAGGTAGGTGTCGCCCTGAAGCGGCGTGTAGCCGATGGTCCCGACCGGTCCGCCGAACATCATCGACACGTCATGCAGTTGCACGCCTTCGATCAGCCCGCGCCACACGCCCTCGCCGAGCGGAGCGGGTGTTGCCAGATCCGGAAAGACGGCTGCCCGTACACATGAGTGAATGCCGTCCGCGCCGACCAGCAAATCGGCCGTATAGGCTCGTCCGTTCGCCAATACCGCCGTCGCTCCTTTGCTGTCCTGGCGAACGCTCGCGACCTCCGCATCCACCACGAGTTCGACACCGGAGTCGCGCGCGCCATCGACGAGGATGCTATGCAACGCGGCGCGGCTAATCCCGGTAAAGCCCGGCCACTGTGAATTGCAGTATCGTTCCGCCGGACGCGACATTAAACGCGAGCCGTCCGGCGCGAAAACCGAGATCGTTTCGACCGGCACGCCTCTGTCGACACAGGCTTGGGCGAGACCGATCTCTCCGAGCGCGTTCATCGCGTTTGACTGCATGCCGATGCCGATACCGCCCTCGTCTGTAATCGTGGGCTTGCGCTCCAGCAGCGTCACCTCCACGCCTTTCAGCGCCAGGGCGCGGGCGGTAACGAGCCCGACAATTCCGCCGCCAACGATCAATGATGAAGAAATCGAGCTCATGCGCACAGTCCTTCGGTCAGGCCATTACATCGGGGAGCGGCGTGCCCTCGTGAACATAGGGCTTCGCCTCGATCAGGACGAAGACAATCCGGCACACCTCACTGTCGCTCGGATTGCGCCAGAGATGGATGGTGCCACGCTGAATGACGATATCGCCCGGGCCAAGAAGCGTTTTGTTGCCATCGTCGAGTTCCAGTTCCACATGACCGGACATTACGATGCCGTAATCGATCGAACTTGTACGATGCATTGGCGAGGTTCCGCCCGGCAACATGTCGACGATCCGGAGGACCGAGCCCTCATGAATCGTGACGCCCGCATCGAGATCACGATCGTCCGTCTCGTCATTTATGTCGGCCGGCACCGTCGCCGTCATCCACATCAACGCGAAGGCAGCGTCGCCTCCGGGAATGTCCTCAGTGCCGAAGCGCTGATCGTCGCGAAAGATGGCCTTGCCGTTCTTGTCGTGTCCGGTGACCACCCGGCGCACCGTCGGCAACGTGCTTCTACCCATGACTCCCCCTCTGTTCGCTGCGGATACGATCCAAGGCCGCTTTGACCAGCCGCATGACCGAGCCATCATCCGCAAGTCCGAGCATTTTCGCACGCTCGGCCTTCAGCGGCGGATAGCTGCCGAAACCGGCTTCGAGCGCCATGTCCGGCTCATATTTCACGCAGCTGGCGTCCCAAC
The DNA here is from genome assembly GCA_963732795.1 of uncultured Alphaproteobacteria bacterium. Classification (GTDB taxonomy): domain Bacteria; phylum Pseudomonadota; class Alphaproteobacteria; order CAVTAV01; family CAVTAV01; genus CAVTAV01. The sequence goes on from CAVTAV010000006.1 coordinate 792,476, forward strand.
CTGTTTGTGCGGCGATTTCTTCGACAAGTTCTTTCATCGATACCAGAACGGCCGGTAACGTGACGGCATAAGGTTCGACAAAAGCGTCGGACGGTATGGACAACGCGCACCGGAAATTACTTGCGATCTGCCCGACCGACATGAGCCACATCGTCGCGGTCGCCGAAACGGGCGAGACAAACGGCTCGCCCGCCAGAGCCGCATGAAATACATCGCTCATGAAGGCCGACTTCAATGCCGACTGCCCGTGCGGACGGGCGATGATGCCCGGAAGACGCAGCGACAGGCCCTCGATCGCGCCGCGTCGGGTCAACGCCGCAATCCATTGCTCCATCATCGTCTTGTGCGCACCATAAAGTAGATGCGGCCGCAACGGCGTCGAATCGTCGACAACGTTCGGGAGCGGCTCTCCGAGGACCGCTATGCTGCTGGCAAAGACAACTCGTGGACGATTACCCTGTCGCGCCAGGGCCGAAATCATGGCCGCGCTCGCCTCCATATTGACCTTCCAGGCGAGGTCTGGATCCTGCTCCGCCGCACCGCCGGGAATCGTCGCCAAATGAACCAGCGCATCGCAGCCGTCTGCCAAGGCCTCCTCGCGCACATTCCGATCCGTGAGATCGGCCTCAAACACATTAAGCGTCCGCGATGAGGGCAATCCCGCGCAGGACGTATCCAGCGCGACGACGTCGTTTTCCGTGGCAAGTAGTCTGGTCAGCGTTCGCCCGACGAAACCGCCTGCGCCGGTGACCAGAATCTTCATCGCCAGCGCCGGATCACGTTCGTTCGGCGACGCAGTGCACCACCTGAGCGCCGACCAGACCGTCGATCTCACCCTTCATCACGTCGCCATCGCGTAGGAACCGGTCGTAGTGCGTGCCGTTCCCCGAAGGCGATCCGGTCAGGATCACGTCACCGGGATGAAGCAGAACGTAGTTAGAGATGAAGGAGATGATCTTCGCGGTATCGAAGATCATGTCGTTGGTGCCTTCGTCCTGCATCACGTCGCCGTTCAACGACAGCCGGATATGCAACGCCTGCGGATCGGACACGAACTTGGCCGGCGTTATGTACGGACCAAGAACCTTGAAGCCCGGCGCGCCTTTGCACGCCATCCAGTCCATGCCCATCTGCGGGACATCGGGCCGAGCGACCAATTCGCGCGCCGTAACGTCGTTGGCGATCGTGTAGCCTGCGACGTGGCCAAGAGCCTCCTCCCGCGAAACACGGCGTGCGGGCTTGCCCATGACGACGGCCATTTCGAGCTCCCAGTCCGGCTGGGTATGGTCGTAGGGAACGACCAACGGCTCATCCGGTCCGGCGATGGCGCTTCGCACGCCGACAAACACGAAGGGTTTTCCCTGCGCCGCCCGACGATCCATCATCGCGGTAGCGGCTTTGCGGCGTTCTTCCTTGTCGGCAGACTCGCCGGGACGCGGGGCCTGATCCACGATCAGATCGATAACATGCTTCCTGTAATTGGCCCCCGCACAGAACAGATTCTCGGGCTTATAGGGCAGATGCGCGACCAGATCGGCCTCCGCTCGCCAGCCTTCGCTCGGCAAGGTCGAGGCCGCCTTGTCGATCCGCTCGCCCCAGACAGGCCACTCCGCAAAGACACTTCCGAGATCGCCGGGAGCGTCCGAAAGAAGATTCGCCAACGGGATAACCTTGCCGTCTCGGATCAGGCCCGGCCAGCGAGATCCTCCTGCTTCCGAGAATGTCCCGAGTGCATAAGATCCAGTCATCTGCGCGTACACATCCCTATTCGAAAATATCGGGCCATTCGTCCGGTCACGCCGGATTTTCGACCTTTAGTCCCAGAAGCTCTGCGGCATTCAATCCGAGAATCTTCGCCTTGACGCCCTCGTCCAGCCGGTCGTGGAACCCGACCGGATCGGGCTCCGCCATATCGAACGGGTAATCCGTGCCGAGACATAGTTTGTCGGGCCCGTGGGTGTGAACGAGACTGTCGAGTTCGTCCTTGTCGAACACCAGCGTATCGAGCCAGACCTGCCGCAGATAGCTCGACGGCTCGCGCGTGATGTGTTGCCGGCAATCCTCCCGCGCCCGGAAGGCATGGTCCATCCGTCCCCAATAGGCGGGCAGGTAGCCGCCGCCATGGGCGACGCAGAGCTTGAGCCCCGGAAGAGAATCGAGAACGCCGCCGAAGATCAGGTGGCTGAGCGCGATCGTCGATTCGATCGGATTGCCGATGATGTTGTTGAGATAGTGCTCCGACAACCGCTGACCGTGGGTGAAGCCGAGCGGGTGAAGGAACAGGAGCACGCCGAGTTCTTCCGCGGCGGCGAAGAAGGGCCGGAAATCATCTTCGGCAAGCTCGCGCCCGTTGACATGGGAATTGATCTCGATGCCTCGGAGATCGAGCTCGTTCACACAACGGCGCATTTCCTCGATCGCCATTTCCGTATTCTGCAACGGCACCGAGCCCATGCCGACGAGCCGGTCCGGATGTTTCGCGACGGCCGCCGCCATCCCGTCGTTGATCGTGCGCGCGACGTCGCGTCCAACCTCCGGCGGCGCGAAATAGTAATACTGGCCGGGCGACGGGCTGATCGCCTGCACGTCCACGCCGAGCGCATCCATGTCCTTGAGCCGCTCGTCGACGCCGTTCAGTTTCGGCCCGATCTTGGCAAACAGCTTCCCCGTGACGGCGTTCGAGGCGGGCGAGGAGAACGGAAAGGCAATAGGCGTCTCGGGCAGGGCCGCTCTGATGATCTTGTCCGCCGCACCGATGCTCAGATGGCAATGGATATCGACGACGAGATGGCGCCCACGTTGAGAGACGGGGATCGGCTTCCTCGAGTGACCGCAGGTCGAGATCATATCGTTCACTCTGCCCTCCCTGGTCAGGTCAGATCGGCTGCGCCAGGGCGTGCATGGCCTTGCCCATCAACATGCCGATCTCGTCGGGCCGCGCGTGGGCGAGCTGCTTCTCGCCGATGTTGACGCTGGTCTCGACGATAAAGCGGCAGCGCTCGAACCGGCGCTCCGTGAAGGCGGCGAGGGCCGCCGGGATATCTTCGCCGTGCCGGGAGATCTCGTCAGCAAGCACGATCGCGTCTTCGACGGCCATGCCGGCCCCGCTAGCCAGATGCGGCGTTGTGGCGTGCGCCGCGTCGCCCATCAGAACCACCCGGCCGAGATTCCACGGCCGGGGCTGGATCGCGGATTCGAATGGCCTGGGAACGATAGAGGACTCTGCTGTGATGCCCTCGCGCAGTTCCGCCATGCGCCCGCCAAATGCGGCCAAAAGCGCACGGACATAGGCTGGCTGTTCTTCTTCGGGAATCCGTGTCGGATCGGATTTGGGCTCCAGAATGAAGGAGTACATCTCGGTCTGCGAACAGGGCACGATCCCGGCCGTAACCGCATGGCCGAAATAGAATTCGCTGACGTCCATTTCTGCCGGTCGGGGCGCCACGACCCGCCAGCACACCTGCCCCGTGTAGGACGGCGTCACGGCGTTCGGGTTCATCATCGACCGGACTTTGGAATAGATGCCATCTGCGCCGATAACAAAGGCATAGTCGCCCGCCGATCCATCGCTGAACGTAACCGACACGCCGTCCGCCCGGCTGTCGATCCGATCGACGGTGAGCCCGAGCCGCACATCGGCGCCTGATCGGCGCACTTCGTCCGACATGATCTGATGAAGCTTCGGCCGCATGATGCCGCCGGCCGACGGCAGACCGGGTTCGACGGGCCGCTCAACGTTATCGCCAAGTAGGGTTCCGTTGAACAGGAACATTCGCCCGCCCCGGCTAAAATACCCCGCCTTGCCGATCGCATCGAGCAGGCCGAGATCACGGAACGCCCTGAGCGTCGGACCCGTGATCGTCAGGCCGGTGCCATAGACCTTCCAATCCGGATCGATATCGATGAGATCGACCGGTAGCCCAAGTTTCCTGAGTGTGATCGCGCAGGCCATGCCGCCAATGCCGCCGCCGACGATCAGGGCCTTTCCTGTCTTCTCTGATTGCTGAGGACTCATCGACGCGCCCTCGGCGTGCCTGCCATTTGATCAAACTTCACGGCCAGTCCCTTGGCCTCGAGATCCGATTCAGCCTGCGCCTCACGCGCCAGCGCGCGTTTGACTGCGGGCCGATCCTCCATGCGTTGTGCATGCGCCGCGATATTCGGGAACTTCTCGCCTGGAAATCCGGCACCCGTGATCCGGAACCACACCCAATAGAGATAGGCGTCGAGAACTGACCACTCCGCGCCGAGCAGCCAAGGCTGCTTACCCAGACGGGCATCGAGCGGGCCGAGTTGCATCTCCATGGCTTTATCGGCCATCTCGCGCACCCGCTCCGGCCCTCCGGCGACGTCACAGAAGAATTGCGGCAATCGAATGCGGGTGACGATCGGATGGAGATCGGCCGAGAAGAAGGACAGCTGGCTCATGAGCCGGGCGTCCCCGACGGAATCGCCGGTGAATGGCAGCAAGCCCGCGCCAGGGAATGATCGCGCGAGAAAGCTCAATATGGCAACGTTCTGGGTCAAAGGCTGACCATCAATCAAAAGGGTCGGAACTTTGCCAGCGGGATTGAGCGCGAGGTAGTCAGGCGACCGGTGCTCGCCCTTCATGAACACGACCAGTCGCGTGTCGAATGGCTCACCGATCTCCTCGAGAGCGATAAGAGGCACGCGCGAGCATGCACCTGGGGCGAAGTAAAGATCGAGCTTCATCTTTTCCTTCCTTGACGGCAATTCCCGCAGTCGATTGCCTCTCGACCGATTCCCCAAGCTTCGTCATACCACTCACCGGGCCCGCCGATAGGGCGTTCGAACTGAAAGCGCCAACGATTTTCTTATTTGCTTTCGATCTACTTGGAAAATCGATTGATTGGAACGTTTCTATCCAAATGAATGATGTCGACTCGGGCCCCGTTTTTTATCGACAGCATATTAGGCCTATTTGCTCTTTGAGGGTCTAGCTCGGAATCAAACGGAATGCCGGACAAGCGGATGTGTCGCCGAGTTCGACTTGGCAAAGTGACCGCGGAAGCGGGCGACCTAAGGGGTCGCGGCCGTCAAATGGGCTTTCAGGCGGCTTCCGGAACGCCTGACGTGGTTCCGTCGAATCCACCCAATGTATTGAAATCCAACTGGTGCCCCCGGTCCGACTCGAACGGACACTCCCTTGCGAGAACCAGATTTTGAGTCTGGCGCGTCTACCAATTCCGCCACGGGGGCTTGCGGGGCGAAGCGGCGGGCATGATAACCGGGCGTTGTGGCCGGTCAATAGATCCTTCATCTTGTCTTCACGTTGTTCGGCCAGAGTTCCCCGGCCCCGCCATCCTAAGGATATCTGGTCCTATGCTGCGCCGCATATACGATTGGACGATGACCGTCGCGGCGCGGCCCGATGCTTTGCGCTGGCTTGCCTGCATCTCCTTCGCCGAAAGCTCGTTCTTCCCGATTCCGCCGGATGTGGTCGTGGTGCCGATGGTGCTGGCCCGGCGCGATCAGGCCTGGCTGATCGCGGCCGTCTGCACCGTTTCCTCGGTGCTCGGCGGGCTTCTCGGCTATGCGATCGGCTATTTCCTCTATGCCACGCTCGGCCATTGGCTGATCGACGTCTACGGGCTTCAGCAGGGGGCGGCCACCTTCCGGGAGCAATATGCCGAATGGGGGCTCTGGGTCATCCTGATCAAAGGCCTGACGCCGATTCCTTATAAGATCGTGACCATTATCAGCGGTGCTGCCCATTTCAGCATCCCGGTCTTCATCGGCGCCTCGATCGTCACCCGCGGCGCGCGCTTCTTCCTCATCACCTGGCTTTTGAAGGCCTTCGGCGAGCCGATCCGCGATTTCATCGAGCGGCGGCTTACCCTGGTGACGACGCTCTTTGTCCTGCTATTGTTCGGTGGCTTTCTGGTTCTGAAATACCTGTAGGCCGACAGTCGCATGAACAGAGTTCCCGACCGCGCGGCATTCGTCGTCGCGCTTGCCAGCATCGCCATTCTCGGCGCCGCCTTCGCCTTTCAATATATCGGCGGCCTCGCGCCCTGCGAGCTGTGCATCCTGCAGCGCTGGCCTTATGTCGCGACCATCGTGCTCGGCCTCCTCGGCGTTTGGGCCGGGCGGATGGGCCAGCAGGCGGTGACCCGCGGGGTCCTGGCGCTGGCCGGTCTCGTGTTCCTCATCGGCGCGGGGATCGCGGCCTATCACGTCGGCGTCGAGCAGAAATGGTGGCAAGGCCCCTCGACCTGCACCGGCATCAGCGGCGCCGGCAGCGTCCAGGACCTCCTGAAGCGGATCGAAAGCGCGCCCGTCGTGCGCTGTGACGAGATCGCCTGGTCGCTGTTCGGTATCTCGATGGCCGGATATAATTTTCTCCTCTCGATCGCTCTGGCGGCATTCTGCGCGCTCTCGATCCGCGCGAGGAACGGACGATGACAAAGACCACGGCAGGCGGCGGCGACGGGCCGGGCGGGCTTTCCCGCGAGGCGCTGGTCGAGCGGATGATCCGGGTCGATCATGCCGGCGAATACGGCGCGGTGCGCATCTATGCCGGCCAGATGGCGGTCCTCAAAGGCACCGGCTCGGAAAAGGTCATCGCCGAGATGGCCGAACAGGAGCGCGAACATCTTCGCCGCCTTCGATACCCTGTTGGCCGACCGCAAGGTCCGGCCGACGGCGCTCGCGCCTCTCTGGCACGCCGCCGGATTCGCGCTCGGCGCGGCGACCGCGCTGATGGGCGAGAAGGCCGCCATGGCCTGCACGGTCGCCGTCGAGGAAGTGATCGACGAGCATTACAAGGGCCAGGCCGAGAAACTTGGCGAGGACGAGACGGATCTGCGCGAAACCATCGAGAAGTTCCGCGCCGACGAGCTCGGCCATCGCGACGAGGCATTGGCCCAAGGCGCCGAACAGGCCCCCGGCTACCGTTTGCTTTCCGAAACGATCAAGGCCGGCTCCCGCCTCGCGATCTGGCTGTCGGAACGGATCTAACCGCCAACTCCATCGTCATCCCCTACTTGATCGGGGATCCAGGGGCAGAGGCTCAGGCTTGTGACGATGGATCCCGGCTCAAGGCCGGGATGACGAGAAAGAAGCGAAAGACCGCTTAGGGCTCCAGCTCGCTATCCCAATAGAGATAGTCGGTCCAGCTCTCGTGCAGGTAGTTCGGCGGGAAAGAACGGCCGCAGTTCTGGAGCTGCTGGACGGTCGGCTGGTAGGGCATGATCTGGGGATACATATGCGCCTGGCGCATCGTCCTTCCGCCCTTGAGCAAGTTGCAGCTCGCGCAGGCCGTGGTGACGTTGTCCCAGGTCGTCCGCCCGCCCTTGGCGCGCGGCACCACGTGATCGAAGGTCAAATCGTGGCCCGCGCCGCAATACTGGCAGTGGAATTTGTCGCGCAGGAACACGTTGAACCGGGTGAAGGCCGGATAGCGCGCCGGCTGGACATAGCGCTTCAGCGAGACCACGCTTGGCAACCGGATCTGGCGGGTCGGACTGTGCACGAGCCGGTCGTATTCCGAGACGATGTTCACGCGCTCGAGAAACACGGCCTTGATCGCGTCCTGCCACGAGAGGAGCGACAAGGGAAAATAACTGAGCGGCCTGTAGTCGGCGTTCAGCACCAACGCCGGACAGGCCTCCAACGGTTGCGTACCGATCATGGAGCTATTCCCATCACCTCGTTACGCCGCACTGCCCTTCTGGTCGCGCACTGTACAGCATAAATTGTGACGGTTCCAAGTGGGGAAGCTATATGTCGATTTCGGGCCCGGCTAACCCTTCATCAGGGACCCCAGAATCCCGCGGATAAGCTGGCGTCCGACCGAGCTTCCGACCGACCGCGCGACCGATTTGGCGAAGGCCTCGCCGACGCTTTGCCGGGTCGATCGGCGGGGGGCGCGCGACGCCTTTTGCGCCGTGCTGCGCCTTTCCTTAGGCAAGCCCCAGGGTGAGGTGGGTATGCCGCTCCTATGGGTCGGCTCGGGGCTCTTCATGGCCTTGGCGGCGAGCCGCTCATAGGCGGACTCCCGGTCGACAGGCGTATCGTAGCGGGTGCCGACCGGGCTTTCGGCGATGGTGCGGCGGCGCTCCTCCAGCGTGACGGGGCCGAGCCGCGACGAGGGTGGACGGATCAGGGTGCGCTCGACCATCGATGGCACGCCCTTGGCGTCCAGGGTCGAAACCAACGCCTCGCCGACGCCGAGCTCGGAAATGACGCGTTCGGTATCGAGTGCGGGGTTCGGCCGGAAGGTCTCGGCGGCGGTCTTGACCGCCTTCGCATCGCGCGGGGTATAGGCCCTGAGTGCGTGTTGCACCCGGTTGCCGAGCTGTCCCAGCACTTCGTCTGGAATGTCGCTCGGATTCTGGGTCACGAAATAGACCCCAACGCCCTTGGAGCGGATCAGCCGGACCAGATTGGCGACCCGGTCGAGAAGAGCCTTGGGCGCATCCTTGAACAACAGGTGGGCCTCGTCGAAGAAAAACACGAGGACCGGCTTGTCGGGATCGCCGATCTCCGGCAGTTCCTCGAAAAGCTCGGACAGCAGCCACAATAGGAAGGTCGCATAAAGCTGAGGCGATTCGATGAGCTTGTCGGCGGCCAGGACATTGATCGCGCCATGGCCGTTCGGTGCGCTCTGGCGGAAGGCCGAGAGGCTCAAGGCCGGCTCGCCGAAAAACTTTGCGGCGCCCTGGTTTTCGAGAGTCAGGAGCGCGCGCTGGATCGCGCCGATCGTGGCTTTGGAGACATTGCCGTAGCGCACCGTCAACTCGTCCGCGCTGTCGGCGACATGGGTCAGCATGGCCTGAAGATCCTTCAGGTCCAGCAGCAGCAGCCCCTGCTCGTCGGCAAGCCGGAACGCGATATTGAGAACGCCTTCCTGGGTGTCGTTCAGGTCGAGCAGCCGCGACAGGAGGATCGGCCCCATCTCCGAAATCGTCGCCCGGACGGGATGGCCCTGGTCGCCTAAGACGTCCCAGAAGATGGCCGGGCAGGCCGCGAATTCATAGTCGTCGAGGCCGATCTCTGCGGCACGCTTGGCGAGGAAATCCTTCGGGATGCCGGGTTGGCTGATGCCGGAAAGGTCGCCCTTCACATCCGCCATGAAGACCGGCACGCCGGCGGCGGAGAAGCCTTCGGCCATGATCTGCAGGGTGACGGTCTTGCCGGTCCCGGTCGCGCCCGCGATCAACCCGTGACGGTTGGCGCGCTTCAACACCAGATATTGCGGGGCGTCGCCCTCCGCCGTTCGCGCCGTGCCGAGAAAGATCGAACCGGGGACGTGATCGACGAGGCTGGCCATGGGGCGTCCGATCGGGAAGGATAGGGCCCCCAAGCTTAGCCGAGGACCCGGCCGCGACCTACACGAAAACGACGCATCTTGTCTCTATGGCCGAAACACCGATCGTAACGCGCTTCGCCCCGAGCCCGACGGGGCTTCTGCATATCGGCCATGCCTATTCGGCCTGTCTGGGCTATGAGACGGCCAAGGCTTCAGGCGGCCGGTTTCTCCTGCGCTTCGAGGATATCGACACGACCCGCTGCCGGCCGGAATTCGAGGCGGCGATCCTGGAGGATCTGGCCTGGCTCGGACTTTCCTGGGAGACGCCCGTGCGCCGGCAATCCGAGCATTTCGCGGATTACCGCGCGGCGCTCGGCCGGCTCGACGAGACGGGCGTGCTCTACCCCTGCTTCTGCACCCGAGCCGAAATCGCCGCCGAAATCGCCCGCAGCCCCTCGGCGCCGCACGGACCCGAGGGCCCGCTTTATCCCGGCACCTGCCGAGGCCTGAGTCTGGAGGAACGCCGGGGGAGGATCGAGGCCGGCGAGCCTTATGCCTTGCGACTCGACGTGTCGGCGGCGATGGCGCGGGTCTCCGGCACGCTGTCCTGGCAGGACCGTCACGCCGGCAAGGTGATCGCCCAGCCCGAAAGTCTCGGCGACGTGGTGCTCGCACGGAGGGACGTGCCGGCGAGCTATCACCTGGCGTCCGTGGTCGATGATCATCTCCAGGGTGTGACACTGGTCGTGCGCGGTGAGGATCTGTTCCCGGCGACCCATGTCCATAGCCTGCTGCAGGCTCTGCTTGGCTACGAGCCGCCGGCCTATCATCATCATGGCCTGCTTCTGGACGCGGAAGGAAAGCGCTTCGCCAAGCGCGACAAATCCGTGACTCTGGCGAGTTTGCGGGCCGCGGGTGTCGATCCCGAAGCGCTTGTCAAACGCCTGAAGCCCGGCCGCATGACGTGGACGACGTCGGGTGAGGCGTGATACAAACGTCCCGCACTGATTTTTCCGTGAGCGCTTCGTCGAGTGGGTTGCCCTGGTCCGCTTGATATCCGGCAGCCCGCATCGGCGCATCACGCTCCTCGACACCATCCAAGGAGAGCGACCATGAGCTTGCGTATCAATATGACGGCGCCGGATTTCACCGCCGAAACCTCTCAAGGGCCGATCAAGTTCCATGACTGGATCGGCGATTCCTGGGCGATCCTGTTCTCGCATCCCAAGGACTTCACGCCGGTCTGCACCACCGAGCTCGGCTATATGGCCGGCCTGAAGCCGGAATTCGACAAGCGCAACACCAAGATCATCGGCCTCTCGGTCGATCCCGTGTCGAGCCATTCCAAATGGCTGATCGATATCGAGGAGAGCCAGGGCCACAAGGTGACCTATCCGCTGATCGGCGATTCCGATCTCAAGGTCGCCAAGCTCTACGACATGCTGCCGGCGGAAGAGGGCGACTCCTCCGAGGGCCGCACCGCCGCGACCAACGCCACCGTGCGCTCGGTCTTCATCATCGGCCCGGACAAGAAAATCAAGGCCATGCTCACCTATCCGATGAGCTCGGGCCGCAATTTCGACGAGGTGCTTCGGCTCCTGGACTCGATGCAGCTCACCGCGAAATACAGCGTGGCGACCCCGGTCAACTGGAAGAACGGCCAGGACGTCATCATCGCGCCGTCGGTCTCGGACGAGGAAGCCAAGACCAAGTTCCCATCAGGCTGGCGGTCTCCGAAGCCCTATATCCGGTTGACCAAGCAGCCGGGGGCGAACTAAGAAGGTCAGCGTCATTCCGGGCTTGACCCGGAATCCAGCTAGGTGCTGTCAAAGCGGCGCATGCATGGACTCCAGATCAGGTCCGGCGTGACAATGGTGCGCATCCAGTTGGGCGCGTTCGTCGATAAGGAATGCGGGCAATGAGAATCATGTGCATTGCCGTCTTATTGCTCGTCGGAGTGGCCGTTGTCTGCCCGAGCGCCTTTGCGACCAGGATTTCTCAAAGAGACTACGACTTCTTCCGGAAGAAATCGGACGCGGAATATGGCACTGACACTCAGGATCTTGAGCAGCAGTTCTACTGGATAAGCGCGGGCGCTAAAAATCCGGAAGCGGCGATCGACCGTTTCAGCCGTCGATTGCGAGTCTCGGTCGACACCGCCGCGGCCTATGCCGATGCCATCATAAAGGCTGTGAAATTCCGGGACGCTTGCGATCGTGAGCGCATTACGGGCCAGTGCAACTTTACGCCCCACACTCCTCTTTACGACGCTTTGCGGGGCGCAGGATTTTTGGACAAGAGCGGCGCAGTCGCCATAGTGATCGGCAAGTCCTTACCACGGCGGACTCAATCGGCGGATCAGGTGCGTCGCCGGTTCATAAAGGTGGTCGTCACTCATCCGGCCCGCGCCGACATCTTGAAAAAGCTCTTCGATTATGACGAAGAGCCGATCTGGGAAGCAGCCCACTTGGCGCTGGACCCACGAGACGCCGCCTTTGCGAATGACGTTTTCGACAAGATTGCGCGCGGCGATCTCTACCACGGCTCCGATTGGAGCGGCAGCCGAATGGCGGCACTCGATATGGCGCGCCGGGAGGTAGGAGCCGCGCGCAATACCGGTGACGCCTATGTTGGCTATACGAAAGCGATCATGGCCTTGCAGCTTCGGCTGGGGCTCGGCGCCGATGCCGTCGATACCTATCGCAAAATGGCTCCGCGCCTTCGGGGGATCTTTTCGAACCGGAAAAAGGCAACAACGGTCTGCCCGAGATGGGCGACCTGGCGCTCGATCTTGCGGCCGCACTCTTTGAAAGCGGAGATAATGCCACCGCATTGTCGATGTTGAGTGCCTACGAGAAGACCTATGCGAGTAAGAGCCGTAAATCCAACTTCGGTCAGTGGCAACGATATGCGGCACTCAGGGAAATCATGTCGCCGTCGCTGTCCGAGGACGGCCTGTACGACATGTTTATCGATGGGCGGCGACCGGGCGATCCTCCCGTCAAGGCGGAGGAAAGCAGCCCACATCTTGGTCAGGGCGCCGGTTGGTTGTTTGCGCTAAATTTAGGCGGCCCGACCGTTCGAGTCGCTGCCGCAACGTATCTCTTAGAGCACGATCAACGCGACATGGCGGCGTTTCTCCTGGATTACCGGTCGTACGGCCTTAGCCACCAATCCCCGGATTCCTATTCGGCAAACCTCGACTTGATGCAGGCGGACTTCGAGGTGCGGCGGGACCATTGGAAAGCGCGAATCGATCAAGCCGCGCAATCACTGAGGGCTCTGGCGAAGAAGGCAGGGACATCGTCTCCCGGCAAGTCGGCCGCGCGACCGGATTTGCCCGAACCCTACACGGTCCATACGTTGGCGGTGCGATATCGGCGCGATCAGGCTAGTTCAAGATCTCAGAGCCCCCACCCTCCCAACAAAATCGACTTTCCGGTCGATCGCCGTCAGGTCGTTCGTTACGAGGAGGAAGCCGGCGAGCATATGATCATCTACGCGTCCTCCGCGCTGGAGAGCCCCGGCGAGGTGCCCGCCGAAGGGTATTGGTTTCAGAGTACGCGAGATCGTGGTAAGACGTGGGAACGACCGGTCTATCTTGGCCTGCAGCAATACTTTCCGTATGTGGTCGTCCCCAATTCCAACTTGCCACTACTGAACGGAGATACCTTGAACGTCGAGGTTCGCCGACGCGAGATCGACCCTGCGTCCATCACCTTTCCACCGGTTGGGCTCTCGTTCAAACAGGACCAAGGAAATCTCTATCTAAGCTTCGACCTCGCGACGCTGCTGCGCGACAGCGATTCGGACGGCTTTACCGATTTGGTCGAACGTCACCTCGGCCTCAACCCCGATAGCGCCGATTCGGATGGCGACGGCATCGACGACTATCACGATCCGCTGCCGCTGACGGCTTACAGTCCAGGGGGTTCCGACGACGACAAGGACTTCGCATATGCAGTCCTGCACGAGATCGTTGGTTATGACCGCCAGGCGATCGTCGTCCAGCCGCGCCAGCCAGGGGCGAAGCCAAACATCGAAGATTTATTGGCACTTCCAAACCGGCCTATCGAGCACGGCGTTATGTTTCTGATGGCCGATCCTAAGCTCTTCGCGGGCGTCAAGGTTCCGTTTCGACTTCTCGTCTACAAGAGCGCGGATGACCATCCGGTCGGCGATGGCAATGCGCCGTTCTACCCCGTGCAGATTTTGAACGTCTTTTCGAGGCGGGACGGCAGCGAACGGTTCGTGATCTGGTCGGCATCATGGACGGGCGGCTCGTTTGTCGTCCGTTGCAAAGGCGGCCAGTGTCAGACCGAGGTCCTGTCGCGCTGGATCACCTGACGTCTGTCTATTCAGCCTGCGCTTCGACCAGCCCGATGATGTCGCCCATGATTTCGTCGAGTTGGTAGTCTTTGGGCGTGTAGACGCCCGCCACACCGAGCGACTTCAGCTTGGCTTCGTCCTCCACCGGGATGATCCCGCCGGCGACGACGGGGACGTCGTCGAGGCCGGCCTTGTGCATCCGGGTCATGACGTCGCCGATCAGGCTGACATGGCTGCCGGAGAGAATGGAGAGGCCGACGACATGGACGCCTTCTTCGAGCGCCGCGTTGACGATCTGCGCGGGGGTCAGGCGGATGCCTTCGTAAACGACCTCCATGCCGCAGTCCCGCGCGCGGACGGCGATCTGCTCGGCGCCGTTGGAATGACCGTCGAGGCCGGGCTTGCCGATCAGGATCTTCAAACGCCGGCCGAGCTTCTCCGAGACGGCTTCGACGCGTTTCCTGAGAGCTCGCGATGTCCTTGACTCCGGCCGCGCCCGCCGCGCCCGAGGCTCCGCCGATTCCGGTCGGCGCACGATATTCGCCATAGACCTCGCGCAAAATCCCGGCCCATTCGCCGGTGGTGACGCCCGCCTCGGCGGCGGCGATCGAGACCGGCATGATGTTGCGACCCTCGGCGGCGGCGGAGCGGAGATCGTCGAGCGCGGCTTTCACGGCCTTCTCGTCGCGGGTCGAGCGCCACAGTTTGAGGCTTTCGATCTGGGAAATCTCTGCGCCTTCGTCCACCGTCAGGATCTGCTCATTGATGCCCGTGGTAAGCGGCGAGGGCGCGGTTTCGGTGAAGGCGTTGACGCCGACCACGATCTGCTCGCCGGACTCAATTGCAGCCAGCCGCGCGGCATTCGAGGCGACGAGCCGCTCCTTCATATAGCTCGATTCGACCGCCGCCACCGCGCCGCCCATGGCCTCGATCCGGGCAAGCTCCTGTCTGGTCTCGGCCTTGAGCTCTTCGACCTTCGCCTCGATCACCGGCGAGCCGGTGAAGATGTCGTCATAGTCGAGGAGATCGGTCTCGTGGGCCACGATCTGCTGGAGGCGCAGGCTCCATTGCTGATCCCAGGGCCGCGGCAGGCCCAAGGCCTCGTTCCAAGCCGGGAGCTGCACAGAGCGGGCGCGGGCGTCCTTGGAAAGAACGACGGCCAGCATTTCGAGCAGGATCCGATAAACGTTGTTCTCCGGTTGCTGCTCGGTGAGGCCGAGGCTGTTCACCTGGACCCCGTAGCGGAACCGCCGGTACTTCTCGTCCTCGATGCCATAGCGCTCCCGCGTCAGCTCGTCCCAGAGCTCGACGAAGGCGCGCATCTTGCACATCTCGGTGATGAATTTGAGCCCGGCATTGACGAAGAAGCTGATGCGGCCGACGACCTTCGGGAAATCCGCCGCGCTCACCTGGCCCGAGTCCCGCACCGCATCCAGCACGGCGATCGCCGTCGCCAGTGAAAAGGCGAGCTCCTGCACCGGCGTCGCGCCCGCCTCCTGCAGATGGTAAGAGCACACATTCATGGGATTCCATTTCGGAATCTCCTTGTAGGTGTAGGACGCGATATCGGTGATGAGCTTGAGGCTCGGCCCGGGCGGGAAGATGTATGTGCCGCGGCTCAGATATTCCTTCATGATGTCGTTCTGGACCGTGCCCGACAGCGCCGACGGCGACACGCCCTGCTCCTTGGCGAGCGCGACATAGAGCGAGAGCAGCCAGGCGGCCGTCGCGTTGATCGTCATGGACGTGTTCATGCGGTCCAAGGGGATGCCGTCGAACAGCGCCCGCATGTCGCCCAGATGCCCGATCGGCACGCCGACCTTGCCGACCTCGCCTTTCGCAAGCTCGTGGTCGCTGTCGTAGCCGGTCTGAGTCGGCAGATCGAAGGCGACCGACAAGCCGGTCTGACCCTTCTCCAGATTCATCCGATAGAGCGCGTTCGAGGCTTTCGCCGAGCTGTGGCCGGAATAGGTGCGGATAAGCCAAGGCCGGTCGCGCTCGCGACTCGCAACGCCTTCGGCCTTTCGGTCCCGACTCTTTTGCACCTGCGTAATCGTCACCTCCGAAATCCTGCGCCACCGTGAAAATTGCTCAATGGCGGCGGGCGGATAGGTTCGATCTTATCACCAGTATCGGCCTTATTTCCTAATGCTTATTTGATTTTAAGGAATTGACTCTAGACCCTGTAAACGAAATATCATATGAAATGGTGCAGTGCAAAAAATTCTGCGCTGGGCCGGCGAAAGAGCCGGCTCGTTTGCGGCTCCTACCAGGCTGCACGGCCGCCAAGCTCCACGACCCATGGGCAAGGCGGCATGGAGGGATAGGGGTAACGAGATGGTGAAATCGGCCGACGCGAAACGCGACGCCGCGGTATCCTCCGAGACCGGCTCCGGGGAGATCGCGCAGCCGAAGGATCTGTACGATCTCGGCGAAATCCCGCCTGTCGGTTACGTTCCCAAATCCATGCATGCTTGGGTGATTCGGCGCGAGCGCCACGGGCCCCCCGAACAGGCGATGCAGCTCGAAGTCGTCGAGACGCCCTCGATCGATTCCGATGAAGTGCTGGTTCTCGTGATGGCCGCCGGCGTCAATTACAACGGCGTCTGGGCCGGGCTCGGCGTCCCGATCTCCCCCTTCGACGTTCACAAGGCGCCCTATCACATCGCCGGCTCCGACGCCTCGGGCATCGTCTGGGCGGTCGGACGGCGGGTGAAGCGATGGAAGGTCGGCGACGAGGTCGTGGTCCATTGCAATCAGGACGACGGCGACGACGAGGAATGCAACGGCGGCGACCCGATGAATTCGCCGTCCCAGCGGATCTGGGGCTACGAGACGCCGGACGGCTCCTTCGCCCAGTTCGCCCGCGTGCAATCCCGCCAGCTCATGGCGCGGCCCAAGCATCTCACCTGGGAAGAGAGCGCCTGTTATACGCTCACCCTCGCCACCGCCTACCGCATGCTGTTCGGCCACCGGCCTCATATCCTCCGGCCGGGCGATCATGTGCTGGTCTGGGGCGCCTCGGGCGGGCTCGGCTCGATGGCGATCCAACTCTGCGCCACGGCCGGCGCCCATGCGATCGGCGTGATCTCGGACGAGAGCAAGCGCGACTATGTCATGAGCCTTGGCGCCAAGGGCGTCATCAACCGCAAGGAATTCGACTGCTGGGGCCAATTGCCGCCGGTCCAGGACGCCAAGGGTTATGCCGAGTACATGAAAAAGTGCCGCGAGTTCGGCAAGGCGATCTGGGCCATCACCGGCAAGGGCAACGACGTCGATTTCGTGTTCGAGCATCCGGGCGAGGCGACCTTCCCGGTCTCCTGCTTCGTCGTCAAACGCGGCGGCATGGTGGTGATCTGCGCCGGCACGACCGGCTATAACCTCACCCTCGACGCGCGCTTCCTTTGGATGCGCCAGAAGCGCGTCCAGGGCAGCCATTTCGCCAATCTCAAACAGGCGAGCGAAGCCAATCGGCTGGTGATCGAGCGGCGGATCGATCCTTGCATGTCGGAAGTCTTCTCGTGGGAAGATATCCCACGCGCTCACACGATGATGTGGAAGAACCAGCATAAGCCCGGAAACATGGCCGTGCTGGTCCAGGCCAAATATCCCGGTCTCAGGACGCTGGAAGACGTCATCGAGGCGAACAGCGAGTAGACCCAACCCCCAAGAATAGGGCGAGGCGGCCAATGACTGTGATGCCATCCGAGAGAAACAGAAGCCGAAACGGGTGGCCTGCTGTCGCAATGCGCCGATGCGCTGCAAGCGCCGAGAAGCTCCTTGCAGAGGCCAAGGCCGGCGTCGCGGCGCTCGTCGTCCGGGACGGCAGGATCGACCGCGTCCTGATGGAGAGCCAGCAATTCGCGGTGCACGGCTTCGCCTGGATGGCGACTTATGTCGAGGCGCTTCGCCAACTGCTCGATTGGGCCGAGAGGCTCGAAGGCGAAGGCTGTTTCGGGCGGCTGGAGCGGCTGATGCTGGAGGCCGGGTTCGGCGAATATCTGGCCCAGCTCAAGGGCGGCATTCCGATGAGCCAGGGCGAGATCGTCCGGCCGGAAGCGCTGGGGCTCAGCCCCAAGGAGATCGCGGCTTTCGAGACGCCGACCGTTGCGGCCCTGATCGCGGACGGCAACACGCCGGAATTGCGCCAGGAAATCGCCAGTCTCATCGAGCACAGCAATGCGGGCGGCCCGTTCGGCGCCTCCGGCCTCGACGAGATGATGGAAATGATCCGCGATCAATTCCGCCGTTTCGCCGACGAGAAGGTCATTCCCAATGCGCCGAAATGGCATCACGACGACACCCTGATTCCGATGGAGATCGTCGAGGAGATGAGCGGGCTCGGCGTGTTCGGCCTCACCATCCCCGAGGAATTCGGCGGAGCCGGCCTCGGCAAGCTCGCCATGTGCGTCGTCTCGGAGGAGCTGTCGCGCGGTTATATCGGCACGGGTTCCCTGGGCACCCGCTCGGAGATCGCGGCCGAGCTGATCATGTCCGGCGGCACGGAAGAGCAGAAACGGAAATGGCTGCCCTTGCTGGCCTCGGGCGAAATTCTGCCGACGGCCGTCTTCACCGAGCCCAACACCGGCTCCGATCTCGGCTCGCTCCGAACCCGCGCGGTCAAATCCGAGGACGGCTCCGTCTACCGCATTTCCGGCAACAAGACTTGGATCACCCATGCCTCGCGCACCGATGTGATGACACTTCTCGCCCGCACCGATCCGAACGAGGCCGGCTATCGCGGGCTTTCCATGTTCATCGCCGAGAAGCCGCGCGGCACCGAGGACGACCCGTTCCCAGCCGACGGCATGACGGGCGGCGAGATCGAGGTCCTCGGCTATCGCGGCATGAAGGAATATGAGCTCGGCTTCGACGGCTTCGAGGTCAAGGCCGAGAATCTCTTGGGCGGCGTCGAGGGCCAGGGCTTCAAGCAGCTCATGGCGACCTTCGAGGCCGCCCGCATCCAGACGGCAGCCCGCGCGCTCGGCGTCGCCCAATGCGCACTGGAGCTCGGCCTCGCCTATGCCCTGGACCGCGTGCAGTTCGGCAAGCCGATCTATGCGTTCCCGCGGGTCTCGGGGAAGATCGCCTGGATGGCGGTCGAGATCATGCTGGCGCGTCAGCTCACCTATTTCGCCGCCATGCGCAAGGACGGCGGCGAGCGCTGCGACCTGGAGGCTGGCATGGCCAAGCTCCTCGCCGCCCGCGTCGCCTGGGCCGCCGCAGACAATGCGCTCCAGATCCACGGCGGCAACGGCTACGCCCTCGAATACCCAATCAGCCGCGTCCTCTGTGACGCCCGCATCCTCAACATCTTCGAAGGCGCCGCCGAGATTCAGGCCGAGGTCATCGCGCGCCGGCTGCTGGAGACGGCGTAGGCCGAACGAAAAGGGCCGCGTCCGAGACGCGGCCCGTGGTCATTCCAGAGAAGTCGCGATTACTTCGAGGCGTCGACCTCGGCCACGCCCGATGAATCGGATTGGGCTGCCTTATCCTTGCTCGGCGCCGGGTATTCGACGATATACCAGTCGAAGCCCTTGGCGTAGCCATAGGCGAGCCAGCGCATGCCGACCTTCGGCGAGATCGTCACGCCCATGAAGTCGCCCTGGCAGGCGAAGTCGTTCAGGGTCCAATGCAGGTACCAATTCGTGTATTCGCCGGGCTTGTAGAGCGAGCCGTCGACCCAGGCGAGCTGCTTGGGCCCGCACAGGTATTCGAGCCCGATCCAGGTGTCCGTTCTGATGTCGACGCTGGTGTTCCTCAAAATGTTGATATGGGTAGCGTAGGACTTGATGACCGCGAGCCGACCCTGCCGGCCCTTATAGGAGTGCAGGGCGGCGTCGTCGCGCGCCTTGTCCCAGCTCATGCGTCGGTCGGACGGCACGAGCTGAAAGTAGCTTCCCGACGTCTTGTCGAAAAAAGGTGTGTAGTAGCGCTCGTCCGGCGGCCCATCGCCGACGGCATGGCTGACAGAGTCCTTCGCCTCCGATTCGTCTGCGGCAAGCGCATGGCTCGGCATGAGGTGAACAACGCCACCAAAAATAAGCGATGCGCCCATAATGCCCATCATCAAAGAACGCGTTCTAAAGCCCGATTTGGCCAGAACCGACGTCCCCCGAGTTTTCAAAACTCGAAACATTGCGATCAACATCAAACCTTCCTCACGCCACGATGCACCATCCGACCGGTGGGCGCTCGGTCTGACCCCCATAGTCAACTCTCGGCCCCACTCGCGACAGCGCGATTACGCTTACTAAGCACTTTATGCGTTAGGATTGTGTGAATAATGAGGCAAAGCGGCCTGTAAAGCGCAGAAATCCGCCATTTATGGTTAATGCCCGCTTGCTCTAACATGGGGCCGATTCTCAAGGCCTCTTCTCAATCTCGTACCCCGTGGCCTAGTCTGTCGGAAAGCGAGGAGAGAGCGCCGACCGGATCATGAGCTTCTTTACCGTCATCATCCTGCTGACATTGCTTGCCGTGCTGGGCGTGCTCGTCTTCGGCATCATCACCATGTTCCGGGGCGGCGAGTTCAACCGGAAATACGGCAATAAGCTCATGCAGCTCCGCGTTTTCATCCAGCTCATCGCGGTGCTGCTGATCGGCCTCGCCTTCCTGTTCCGGCACTAAAGCCTACGCCGCCGATCCATGGTCAAGCTCAACAGGATCTACACCCGGACCGGCGACAAGGGCGACACGGCGCTGGTCTCGGGCGATCGCCGGGTCAAGCATGACGCCCGGGTCGAGGCCTATGGCGCGGTTGACGAGACAAATGCAGCGATCGGCCTTGCCCGGCTCGACGCCGATCCGGGAACAGATGCGATTCTCGGCCGGATTCAGCACGATCTGTTCGATCTCGGCGCGGATCTGGCAACCCCCGGCGAGGTCGACGGCGCGCTTCGGATCACCGCCGCCCAGGTCGAGCGGCTTGAGCATGAGATCGACGAGGTCAACGGGGCCCTCACGCCGCTCACATCCTTCGTCCTGCCGGGCGGCAGCCCCGCCGCCGCCAAGCTTCATCTCGCCCGCACCGTGGCCCGCCGGGCCGAGCGCCGCATGACCGCGCTCGCTGAGACCGAGCCGGTCAATTCCGAGGCGATCAAATACGTCAACCGCCTGTCAGATTTGCTCTTCGTCCTCGCCCGTCACTGCAAATGACGACGGTGCCCGGGACGTATTATGGGTTCCTGGCGCAAATCGTTGATCCGTCGAGGGTAAGCGCTTTCTCAGCCGCCCCCTTCGTTGACAGGTCTGTGACCATGGATTAAGCATACGGTAATTGTGCAATGCGATAAACGAGGCCGGACAAGAACCTCAGGCTGCGGGATTCGTTAAGAAACCGGATTTCCGCAATCGCGAGCAAGGGGTTCGGTGATCCGGCCGGGGTTTGGGGGAGGAAGCCTGGGAAATGGGCGCGGAATGAAGATCCTTGTGCCTGTGAAACGCGTGGTCGACTACAACGTCAAGATCCGCGTCAAGCAAGACAATACCGGCGTCGACCTCGCCAACGTCAAGATGTCGATGAACCCCTTCGACGAGATCGCCGTCGAGGAAGCTCTCCGGATCAAGGAGGCCGGCAAGGCCGAGGAAGTCGATCGCCGTTTCGATCGGCGTTCCTCAGGCCCAGGAAACCATTCGCACCGCCCTCGCCATGGGCGCCGACCGCGGCATTCTGGTCAAAACCGAGACCGCGCCGGAGCCCCTGGGCGTCGCCAAGATCCTCAAGGCGATCGTCGAGGCGGAGCAGCCGGGAATCGTATTGATGGGCAAGCAGGCGATCGACGACGACTGCAACCAGACCGGCCAGATGCTGGGCGCGCTGCTGGGCTGGCCCCAGGGCACCTTCGCCTCGAAGGTCGTGGTCGACTCCGAGCAGGTCGCAGGTGACGCGCGAGGTCGATGGCGGCTTGGAGACGGTGTCGCTCAATCTGCCGGCGATCATCACCACCGATCTCCGCCTGAACGAGCCGCGCTATGCCTCGCTGCCGAACATCATGAAGGCGAAGAAGAAGCCGATCGACGAGAAGACGCCCAGCCGATTACGGCGTCGATATCGCGCCGAGGCTCGAGGTTCTGAAGGTGGAGAGCCCTGCAGGCCGCAAGGCCGGCGTCAAGGTCGGCTCGGTCGCCGAGCTCGTCGACAAGCTCCGCAACGAAGCGGGGGTGATCTGATGGCGAGTCTGGTCGTCGCGGAGCATGACAACGCGTCGCTGAAGGACGCCACCCTCAATACCGTGACGGCCGCCGTTGAAGCTCGGCCCCGATGTCCATGTCCTGGTCGCTGGCTCGAATTGCGGCCCCGCCGCCGAGGCGGCGTCGAAGATCACCGGCGTGGCCAAGGTCTTGGTGACGGACGCCCCGGACTACGAGCATCCCCTGGCGGAGGTCGATGGCGCCGCTGATCGTGTCGCTGGCCGGATTCCTATGACGCGGTCCTCGCGCCCTCGACGACCATGGGCAAGAACATCACTGCCGCGGGTCGCCGCGCTTCTGGATCTGAGCCAGATCTCGGACATCGTCGAGGTCGTCTCGGCCGACACGTTCAAGCGGCCCATCTATGCCGGCAACGCCATCGCCACGGTCAAGACCAGCGACGCGAAGCGCATCATCACCGTCCGCACCACCGCTTTCGAAAAGGCGGCGCACGGAGGGCAGCGCGCCGGTCGAGAATGTCGCGGGCGCGGGCGATCCGGGCCTCTCGAAATTCGTCGGTCAGGAGCTCTCGAAATCCGAGCGGCCGGAGCTCACCTCGGCGCGGATCATCATCTCCGGCGGACGCGGCATGGGCAGCGGCGAGAATTTCGCGCTTCTCGAAAAGGTCGCCGACAAGCTCAACGCCGCGATCGGCGCGAGCCGTGCCGCGGTCGATGCGGGCTTCGTGCCGAACGACTATCAGGTCGGCCAGACCGGCAAGATCGTCGCGCCCGAGCTCTATATCGCGGTCGGCATTTCGGGTGCGATCCAGCATCTCGCCGGCATGAAGGACAGCAAGGTCATCGTGGCGATCAACAAGGATGAAGAAGCGCCGATCTTCCAGGTCGCGGATTACGGTCTGGTCGCGGATCTCTTCAAGGCCTTACCCGAACTGGCGGATGCGTTGTAATGATTAAGGAAATGACGCTCGAGCGCAGCGAGAGCAGAGACGGGACGAAAGTCATGATCAAGAAGATCGGAGTCATCGGCGCCGGCCAGATGGGGAACGGCATCGCGCATGTCTGTTCGCTCGCCGGGTACGGCGTTCTCATGTACGACGTCGCGCCGGATGCCGTGGACACCGCGATCAAGAAGATCGAGGGCAATATGCAGCGCCAGGTCTCGCGCGGCATGATCAAGGACGCCGATCGCGCGGCCGCCCTGAAGCTGATCGGCCGCGCCGGCTCCATGGCGGATTTCGGCGACTGCGATCTCGTGATCGAAGCCGCGGTCGAGAACGAAGAGGTGAAGCGGAACGATCTTCAAGGAGCTCTGTCCGCATCTGAAGCCGTCCGCCATCATCGCCTCCAACACCTCCTCGATCTCGATCACCCGCCTCGCCTCTACGACCGACCGGCCCGAGAAATTCATCGGGATGCATTTCATGAATCCCGGTGCCCCTGATGCAGCTCGTCGAGCTGATCCGCGGCATCGCGACCGGCGAGGACACCTTCAAGACCATCCGCGAGGTCGTCATCCATCTCGGCAAGACGCCCGCCAATGCCGAGGATTTCCCGGCCTTCATCGTCAACCGCATCCTGCTGCCGATGATCAACGAGGCGATCTACACGCTCTATGAAGGCGTCGGCACGGTCGAGGCGATCGACACCGCCATGCGGCTCGGCGCGAATCACCCGATGGGCCCGCTGCAACTCGCCGATTTCATCGGCCTCGACACCTGCCTCTCGGTCATGCAGGTGCTCTATGAGGGCCTCGCCGATTCCAAATACCGGCCCTGCCCGCTTCTGGTGAAATATGTCGAAGCCGGCTGGATCGGCCGCAAGGTCGGCCGCGGTTTCTATGACTATACGACGGACACCCCGACGCCGACGCGGTAACGGTCTCTCGTCTAAGCTGGGGGCCGCGCCCCCCCGAGGCCCGTCCTGTGATATCGTCTGACCCGATATCACCGGGAAAAGGGGGCTTCCATGGAACTCACGCTCACGGATATGGCGAATATCGCCCAGGTCATCGGCGCACTCGCTGTCGTGATCTCGCTCGTTTATCTCGCGATTCAGGTCAGGCGCGGCGCGAGCGCGGACCGGTCGAATGCAGGGAACGCCGCGAATTTGGCGCTTCAGGGTTGGTATCAGGAAGTCAGTACGAACGCACAATCTTGCGGCCTTTTCATCAGGGCGCTGACGTCGCAAGAGAGCCTGCCTCGCGACGAAGAATACCAGTTTCTGATGATGATGCATGCGCTCTTGCTGGCGTTTCAGAACAGCTATTTTCTCGCCAAGGAAGGCGCGCTCAATTCGGAACTTCGCGAAGCCATGACCGTGGCGATAAGGTCGGCAAAGGATCTCCCTGGTATGCCCCGCTATTGGCGGCAGCGGAGGAATTATTTTCTGAGCGGGTTTGCCGAATACGTCGACGAGATTCTCGCCGCGCCGACGGTCAACACGATGGATATCTATCGGAGGCCCACGTCTTCCTGAGCGGCTTTCAGCGCAGGGACAGGAAGACCTCCGCGTCGTCGGGGTCGAATCCCTCGACCGCGCCACGCCTCACATAGCCTCGCCTTTCGAGAAGCGCCAGCATGCCGGCATTGGATTCGTTGGTGGAGATGAAGATCCGCACCGGCGCCGTCGCGTCCTCGATGACGTCGAGCAGCCGGCTCGCAACCCCCTTTCGCCGCCAATCCTTGCGCACCACCAGGAGGCCGACAAAGGGACGCTCGAACAGGGTCAGCAGCGCGGCGAGGCCGGCCGGCTCCTCGGCGTCATAGGCAACGAACAGGTTGCGGTGGCGGGCGGCGTCGTAAACGAAGCGAGGCGGGACGTCGCGCTCGGAATCGGAGAGATAGACCCGTTCCGCGTCGGCAA
Organism: uncultured Alphaproteobacteria bacterium; assembly: GCA_963732795.1. Classification (GTDB taxonomy): domain Bacteria; phylum Pseudomonadota; class Alphaproteobacteria; order CAVTAV01; family CAVTAV01; genus CAVTAV01. The sequence continues at coordinate 817,097 of CAVTAV010000006.1, forward strand.
TCAGACGGTCGTCGCCCACTTCGCCTTTCGTCCGTATGATCTCAAGCCCCGTGTCCGCCACGTCCGGCGCCTCAAGTCATGTAGTGGCCGCCATTGACCGTCAGCGTCGAGCCGGTGACCCAGCCGGCGTCTTCGGCGACCAGGAACAGGACCGCCCGGGCCACGTCCTCGACTGCGCCGAGCCGTCCCATCGGGATCTGCGCGACGATCGATTCGAGCACCTTCTCCGGCACCGCCGTCACCATGTCCGTCCCGATATAGCCGGGCGCGAGCGCATTGACCGTGACGCCGTAGCGTGCGCCCTCCTGGGCCAGTGCTTTGGTGAAGCCGATCATGCCGGCCTTGGCGGCGGAATAGTTCACCTGGCCGAGCTGGCCCTTCTGGCCGTTGATCGAGGACATGTTGACGATCCGGCCGAACTTGCGCTCGCGCATGCCGCCGATCACCGCCTTGGACATGTTGAAGCAGGAGCCGAGATTGGTATCGATCACGGCCTGCCAGTCCTCGTGCGCCATGCGCATCAGAGTCGCATCGCGGGTGATGCCGGCGTTGTTGACCAGGATCTCGACGGGGCCGAGATCTCGCGGCGACCTTGGCCACGCCGTCCTGGCAGGCCTGGAAGTCTCCGACATCCCATTTGTAGGTCTTGACGCCGGTCTCCTTGGTGAAGGCGGCGGCGGCCTCGTCATTGCCGTGATAGGTGGCGGCGACGGCATGCCCCGCTTCCTTTCAGGGCCACGCTGATCGCCTTGCCGATGCCTCGCGTGCCTCCCGTGACGACTCGCCACCCGTGCCATGAAATTCCGCTCCTGTTCGCTATCTTGAGTTGATTGACTTTTGTGAAACGCCTAACGACGAGGCGTTCGAAATGGCCCCCGGCGGTTCCACTCTAACGCGTTTCCAGCACTCCGGCCAACTGGTAAGGTCGCCTCGCGCCATGCCGACTCCTGTTTGCCGACATTAGGATATTGCATACCGGGCCAAGGGTATTCACTGATCTCAGATCATGTATCTCGACGTTACCGAACTGAGGGACTTCTATGACGGTTCGCTGGGCCGGATCGCGGCCCGGCATATCCGTCGGCGCGTCCAGGCGATCTGGCCGGACGTGCTGCAGATGTCGATTCTCGGCATCGGCTATGCCACGCCCTATCTCGAGAAATTCCAGGGTGACGCTGAGCGGGTCCTGGCCCTGATGCCGGCCCGACAGGGCGTGGTCCATTGGCCGCGGAACGGGCGTAATCTGGCCGCGCTCGGCGACGAAGCGGAGCTTCCTTTCCTCGACGCCTCGATCGACCGGATCCTGCTGGTCCACGCGGTGGAAGGCGCCGGCGAGCCGCATGAGCTGATGCGCGAGATCTGGCGGGTGCTCGCCTCCGGCGGCCGGCTGCTCGCCGTGGTGCCGAACCGCACCGGCATGTGGTCAAAGCGCGAGATCACGCCCTTCGGCCACGGCCGCCCCTACAGCAAGGGCCAGCTTGGCCGGCTTCTCTCCGAGACCATGTTCTCGCCCTTGCAATGGACCACCGCGCTCCATGTCCCTCCAAGCCGTCGGCGGCTCATGCAGCGGCTTCTCGCCGATCTGGAGCCCGTCGGCGCCAAATGGTGGCGCAACTTCGCCGGCGTCCACATCGTCGAGGCGGAAAAGCGCATCTATGCGGCGACGGGGGCGAGGGCCAAGCGACGCCTTGCCGCGCAGCCGGCGCTGATCCCGTCGTCCTAAGAGGCGGTGTTCTTCCTTCTCAGCACGAACAGCCCCTGCGCGCCGAGCATGTTGGCCATCCAGAGCGAGCGGAAGGTCGGGCGGGGCTCGCCGCGGTAGTCGATCGCGACATAGCGTTCGATCACGATCCCGAGCTCGTCGCACAGGAGCTTGAAATCGCGGATCGAGCAGAAATGGATGTTCGGCGTCTCGTACCACGGGATCGGCAGGGTCCGCGTGTTCGGCATCCGGCCGAACAGCAGCAGCAGGACCCGCATCCGCCAATAGGCGAAGTTCGGGAACGAGACGATCGCGCGCTGTCCGATCCTGAGCATCTCCATCAGCACTTCCTTGGGCCGATGGGTCGCCTGGATCGTCTGGCTGAGGATCACCCAATCGAAGGCGTCGTCGGGATAGTTGATGAGGTCGGTATCGGCGTCGCCTTGCACTACCGAGAGGCCGCGGGTGACGCAGACATTCACGCCTTTCTGGCTGATCTCGAGCCCGCGCGCATCGGCATGGCGCTCATGCACGAGGTAATTCAGAAGAGCGCCTTCCTCGCAGCCGATATCGAGCACGCGGGCGCCGGGCTCGACCATCTTGGCGATTTCCAAGAGGTCGACGCGCAGATCGCCGTATTTCGCCCCCGGCAGGGCCATTAGGGGACGAGGCCCCGATGCTCGGCGGCGCCCGCCAGGAAGCCGCGCAGGGTGGTGTGGAATTCCGGCACGTCGAGGAGGAAGGAATCGTGGCCCTTGTCGCTCTCGATCTCGACGAAACTGACATTGGCCGCGACCGCATTGAGCGCGCGCACCATCACCCGGCTCTCCGAGGTCGGAAACAGCCAGTCGCTGGTGAAGGAGACCACGCAGAACCGGGTCTTCGTGCCTTCGAACGCCTTGACCAGGGAACCGTGATCGCGGGCGAGATCGAAATAATCCATCGCCCGGGTCATGTAGAGATAGGAATTGGCGTCGAACCGCTCGACGAAAGTCGATCCCTGGTGCCGGAGATAGCTCTCGACTTGGAAATCGGCATCGAAGCCGTAGGTGATCGCGTCGCGGTCCTGCAGATTGCGGCCGAATTTGATCTGTAGCGCGGTCTCCGAAAGATAGGTGACATGCGCCGCCATGCGCGCCACCGCGAGACCCGCCACGGGCTTGACGCCCTGGTTCAGATAGTCGCCGCCGCGCCAGTCCCGATCGGCCATGATCGCCTGGCGGCCGACCTCGTGAAACGCGATGTTCTGGGCGGAGTGATTGGCGGCCGTCGCGATCGGCACCGCCGAGAACACCCGCTCGGGATAGCTCACCGCCCATTGCAGCACCTGCATCCCGCCCATGGAGCCGCCGATCACACAGAAGAGGTCGTCGATCCCGAGATGATCCAAGAGCATCGCCTGAGCGCGCACCATGTCGGCGATCGTGATGACCGGGAAATCGAGGCCGTAGGGCTTGCCGGTCTCGGGGTTGATTTCCTTCGGCCCTTCCGTGCCGATGCAGCCGCCGAGCACGTTCTGGCAGATGACGAAGAACCGGTCGGTATCAATCGGTTTGCCCGGCCCGACCATCAGGCTCCACCAGCCCGGCTTGCCGGTGATGGGATGGGTGTTCGCGACATGCTGGTCGAGGGTCAGCGCATGGCAGATGAGGATCGCGTTGGAGCGCTCGGCATTGAGCGCGCCATAGGTCTGATAGGCAACCGTGAACGGCCCGAACGCGACGCCGCAGTCGAGCTTAAGGGGCGCGTCGGCCCCGAGCACGGCGGTCAGGCCGGCGACGCTTTCGCGCGTTCCGGCGCTGGCCGGCGCGGATATTTCCTGCGTCTTGTTCATAAGGTTCCTGCCGCCCCGGTTCGGCCGGGGCGCGTTCCTAGCAAGCCACAAAAAGACCGGTTCGCATAGCTATGAGCCGCCCCCACACCTGTCAATCCTTACTTTGGGTCCGTCTTGGCCTTTTTCCTGAACGGTTCCGCCCATGATAGGCAAGGATCGGGGCGAACAGAATGACTTCTATTCGCTCCCGTCATGCTCTAGAACTATCGCCTGATCCGTCCCGGCCGCGGGACACCGACCCTGATCCGACGCGTAGTCCGAGAAACCATTCCCATGACCGATCAGAGGGCATTGCTCGACGAGATCCGGCGCGAGATCGATGCGATCGATACCCAGCTGCATGACCTGATCATGCGTCGGTTCAGCCTGTCGGAGCGGGTTGCGGCGGTCAAGGCCGGCGACAAGGGCACCGGCACGCTTCCGCTGGCCCAAGCCGCGAAGCCAGGGCGGGAGGCGGAGATCATCCGCCGGTTGCTCGCGCGCCACGAAGGCAACACGCCGCCGGACGTCATCGTGCGGCTTTGGCGCGAGATCGTGACCGCCTCGCTGATGCTGCAGACCGACGTCTCGGTCGAGATTTTCGGCGGCGACCAGCCCCACGAAATCTGGGATCTCGCGCGCGGCTATTTCGGCTCCGCCGTGCCCATGCAGGAGCGCGGGACGGCCAAGGAAGTGCTGCGCGACCTCTCGAACGGCGAATGCGCCTTCGGCGTGTTCCCGATGCCCCAGCAGGACGAGCGCGAGCCCTGGTGGCCGCAGCTCTCCACGCTCCGGGCCGGTACACCGAGAATCGTCGCGCGCCTGCCTTTCGTCGGCCCCCAGGAGGGGCCGACGGCGTTTCTGGTGGCCGCTGTCGAGCCGGACGACGTCGGCGAGATCGTTTCGGTCTTTACCCTCGCCTCGAATCAGGCCCTGAGCCGCAACCGCATCAACGGCTGGCTCGAGCAGGCGAGCTTCGAGGGTCATTGCGTCGCCTCGATCGACTATGGCGGGACCGGCAACGACTATCTGCATCTCGTGACCTTCGCCGGGCTCAGGGACGCCAAGGACGCGATTTTCGCCGATCTCGGCTCGATGTCGGGCGGTGCGTTCCGGGAGCCGACCTTCATCGGGGCCTATCCCAAGCCGATCGTTCTCGACCGCCCCGTCGGCTAACCGCCGATCAACTAATTTTTCGAAGACTTTGGACGCGCGGGCGGTTTTGCGCTACCACCTGACGACCGAATTGCAAAGCGGAGGCCGAGGCAGTTCTTGTCGAGACGGGAGTAGTTGTGCGATCACCCCCATCCAACCTTCCCCCATCAAGGGGGAAGGCTTCTATGGAGAGCCTTAAAAATCCCTCCCCCTTGATGGGGGAGGCTAGGTGGGGGTGATGCCTGCGCCGCTTCGACGCAACTAAGCAACGCTCAAGAGGGCGTTCGCCAAGAGGTATTCGAAGGTGAGCCTACTCAAGCCAAGACCCGGGATCATGGACATCCATGTCTACCAGGCGGGCAAGTCCCGGGCGACCGGCAACCGCCCGCCGGTCAAGCTATCCTCGAACGAATCCGCCCTCGGATCGAGCCCGAAGGCGATCGAAGCCTATCATGCCGCGGCGGACACACTGTTCCGCTATCCGCCGAGCGACCATGTGGCGCTGCGCGAGGCCTTGGGGAAGAAGGAGGGGCTGGATTCCGGCCGGATCATCCTCGGCGCGGGCTCGGACGAGATTTTGCAGCTCGTCTGCCGGGCCTATGCCGGGCCGGGCGACGAGGTGCTCTACCACGAATACGGCTTCGTCATTTACGGGCTGGCGGCCCAGGGCGTCGGCGCGACGCCGGTGAAGGCGCCCGAGGTCGATCTGACGGCGAATGTCGACAATCTCCTCGCGGCCGTCACGCCGCAGCACGCGGATCGTCTTCGTCGCCAATCCGTCCAATCCGACCGGCACCTATCTCCCGGGCGTCCGAGATCGAGCGGCTCCACGCCGGATTGCCGGAGGACGTGGTTCTGGTGATCGACGCCGCTTATGCCGAGTTCTGCCGGCGCGAGGATTACGAGATCGGCACCGATCTCGTGGACCGGGCGGACAATGTGGTCGTCACTCGCACTTTCTCGAAGCTCTACGGCCTTGCCGGGACTCCGGCTCGGCTGGGGCTACGGCCCGGCCGAGATCATCGACGTGCTGAACCGGATCCGCGGGCCGTTCAATGTCGGCTCTCCGGCGCTGGCGGCGGGGCTCGGCGGCGCTGGAGGACGACGATTTCGTCGAGCGGGCGGTGGCGCATAACGAGGAATGGCGGCCCTGGCTCGCCCGCGAGGTAGCCGCACTCGGCCTCGACGTCACGCCGAGCGCGACCAACTTCATCCTGATCCGTTTTCCCCGGAAAAAGGACCGGGATGCGAAAGCGGCCGATAAATACCTGACGGCGCGCGGCTATATCCTGCGCGCGCTCGACGAATACGGCCTGCCGGATTGTCTGCGCTGTACCGTCGGCCTCGAAGAGCACAACAAGGGCGTGGTCGCCGCGCTTCGCGACTTCATGGCCCAGGCACCGGCATGACGTCCGAGACGACCAAGCCTCTCATCGAGACCCTGACCGTCATCGGCCTCGGGCTGATCGGCTCGTCCGTCGCGCGCGCCGCCAAGAAGCACGGCCTCGCCGGCACGATCAAGGGCGGGGACCTGTCGGACGCGGTCTGCAAGAAGGCGCTGGAGATCGGCTTCGTCGACGAGGCCACGGCCGATCTCGGCGCGGCCGTCGCGGGCGCCGATGTGGTCCTCCTCGCCGTACCGATCGGCGCCTTCAGGTCCGTCGGCGAAGCGATTGCGGCGAGCCTCAAGCCGGGCGCGATCCTGACCGATGTCGGCTCGGTCAAGCTGGCGGTCTTCACCCAGCTCGAGCCCCTCTTGCCGAAAGGCGTGCATCTCATCCCCGGCCATCCCGTGGCGGGCACCGAGTTCTCCGGCCCCGAAGCGGGCTTCGCCGAGCTGTTCGAAAATCGCTGGTGCATCCTGACGCCGAAATCGGGCGGCGACGGGCAAGGCTGTGACGCTCTTGGCCGAGTTCTGGACCCGGCTCGGCAGCAAGGTTGAGTTCATGGACGCGGAGCACCATGACCTGGTGCTCGCGATCACCAGCCATGTGCCGCATCTGATCGCATACAACATCGTCGGCACGGCGTCCGATCTCGAAGAGGTGACCCAGTCCGAGGTGATCAAATACAGCGCCGGCGGTTTCCGCGACTTCACCCGAATCGCCGCTTCGGACCCGACCATGTGGCGCGACGTCTTCCTCAACAACAAGGAAGCCGTCCTGGAAATGCTCGGCCGCTTCGTCGAGGATCTGACTGCGCTTCAGCGCGCGATCCGCTGGGGCGACGGCGACGCGCTGTTCAACCACTTCACCCGCACCCGCGCCATCCGCAAGGGAATCATCGAAGCCGGCCAGGAAACGAACGAGCCCGACTTCGGAAGGCGGGATGGGAAGAAGTAACGAAATCTCCGTTCGTTCTAGGTTTCCACTCCGTTCGTCCTGAGCTTGTCGAAGGACGCAGCTTAGGCCCGACCAACGCGCTTCGACAGGCTCAGCGCGAACGGAGTTATTTTGCGGGTGCCGCTTGTGTTGGAACATCCAGAAGCGGCGGCACCGTGGCCACCGCGACAGGCCCCAGATAGAGCGTCCCATCCTGCATCGAGAAGGGCAGGGTCAGCGTCCCCTGGGGCTGGCCGCTCGCCTGGGTGAGGCTGTTCAGGAACTGCTTGAGGCCGGGATCCTGGCCGGACTTGGTCGCGCCGCCGAGCGCGTCGACCAGCGCGTCGTAATCGGTGAACTTGGCCGTCAGCGCGCCCGTCGGCCGGTTGGCCTCGTCGAGCGCCAGGGAGCCCATGACCGAGGCGTGGAGCGGGCCCCAATCCAGCGCGAAGGATTTTACGTCCACGGTCCCGCCGGCATCCCGCCAGGCTTCGATCTCGGGGACCGAGAAGGCGAACGGCTTGTCGCCATGGACTTCGAGGACCGTGTTGAAGCTCTGCATGGCCTTGCCGAAGGGCTTGTCGGTTGCGCCGGGAAAGCTCACATCCGAGGCCTCGATCGCGTATTCCGATTGTCCCGGCTGGTCGATGCCGCCGGATTCCTCCGGCGTGCCGGGATGCAGGAGCCGGACGTGAAATTCGAGATGGCCGACGGTCAGCGGAGCCACGGCATTCTGCGCCATGAGCGAGAGGTTGGAGGTCTCGAAATCCCCATGGTCCCATTTCCCGCCCTTCCAGACCGCGCTCGCGCCCGCGGCGTCGCTCTTGCCGGAAAGATCGATCGTCCGGCGGCGTCCGTCGGACCTTACGATCCCATAGTGAATCTCGAACGGGCCCTCGTGATAGGCGACGATATGGCGGAGGTTCCACGGCGCCGCGATGACCCTGAGCGTGTCCCCCTGGACCGTCCAATCGCGGGCCGGAGAGACATGGCCGAAGACCGGCTTGGAGACCGTGGCTTCGATCCGGAACGGATAGCCGCCGATCTCGATCGAGCTGTATTTGACGGTCTCGCCCGCGGCCCTCTCCTCGGCGACCCAGGCCGCGACATTGCCCTCGACCTCGCCCTTCACGTGGAACCAGAACACCGTATAGGCCGTGAGGGCGACGAGAACCGTAGCGATTAGAATGAGATAGCGCATGGAAAGCGGTTCTCCGGCCAGAAAAAGGTTAACCCGTTTATATCCGGCCTAGGGCGGGTCCGCCAAGGCCGGCTTGCCCTGGGGACGCTCGCCCCTTAAGGATCGGGGCAGCGGTTTTCGAGCGGGAGTGCGGCGTTGAGCGGCGATTTATGGGTGTTCGCATACGGATCCCTGATGTGGAATCCGGGCTTCCCCTTTCTCGAATCCCGCCGCGGCCGGCTCTATGGCTATCATCGCGCGCTCTGCGTCCGGTCGTTGGGCTATCGGGGGACGCGGGACGATCCCGGCCTCGTCGTCGGGCTCGATCGCGGCGGCTCCTGCGTTGGTCTGGTCTACCGGGTGGCGGCGCGTGAGCGCGAGCCCGTGATCGCCTATCTCGACAAGCGGGAATCAGTCGGCAAGGTCTACACGCCGATCACCGGCCATGTGGTGGCCCAAGGAGAACGTCTCGCCGCCCGCGCCTATATCGCTCACCGCGACGGTCCGGAGTATCTGGGCAAGCTCGCGCCCGAACGGCAAATCGAAACCGTGCTCCGTTGCAAAGGGGACAACGGCACCAATGTGGACTATCTCCAGAACACAGTCGCCCATCTCGACGCGCTCGGCATCTCGGACGGGCCTCTCCATGCCATTTGGCGTGCCGTAGAGGCTCGGCTCACTCCGCGGACAGGCGCTCCGTAGAGGACGGGATGACCGCGGTCTCGTCCGAGGCGTCTTCGAGCTGAACTTCCTCGATCCGCTCGGCCCGCATGGTGACCTTGTCGGCGGAGATGGCGACTTGCCGGATGTCCTCGTTGGCGAGATCGAAATGCTTGCGGAGATTGAGGACCCGGCGGTCGAGGCGGCCGACATCGTCGATCAAGGCGGCCATCTCGCGCTGAATGACATGGGCCTGCTCGCGCATCCGGGCGTCTTTGAGGACCGCGCGGACGGTGTTCAGGGTCGCCATCAGGGTGGTCGGCGAGACGATCCAGACCCGCTCGCGGAAGGATTTTTGCACGACATCGCCAAAATTCGCGTGCAATTCGGCGTAGATCGCCTCGGATGGCAGGAACATCAGCGCGGATTCGGCCGTTTCGCCGCTCAAAATATACTTCTCCGCGATCGCTTTGACGTGTTTCAGCATGTCGGCCGAGAAGGCCCGCGACGCCTGAATCCGTTCGGCATCGTCCTTCGCCGCCCGAAGCAGGCGATAGCTTTCCAGCGGGAACTTGGCGTCGATCGCGATCGGCCCCGGCGGCTGCGGCAGGCGGATCAGGCAGTCGACCCGGCGGCCGTTCGAAAGCGTCGCCTGGAACTGATAGGCCGACGGCGGCAGCGCGGTCTGGACGAGGTCGTTGAGCTGAATTTCGCCGAAGCTGCCGCGCGCCTGCTTGTTGGCCAGGATGTCCTGAAGCCCGACCACCTCGGTCGAAAGCTTGGTGATGTTCTTCTGGGCCTCGTCGATGACCGCGAGCCGGGTCTGGAGGTCGGTCATCGTCTTGTGGGTCTTCTCGGCGGTCTGCTCCAGACTGTCGCCGACCCGTTTCGAGACCTTGTCCAGGCGCTCGTCCAGGGCCTTGGCGAGGGCCGATTGGGCGGCGCGGCTGTCCTCGGTGAGCTGGGCGATCCGTCCGCCGAGCTCGCGGTGGCTTGCCTCGATCTGCGCGATGGTGCGGACGAGAGCCTCCGTCGAGGCCGAATCGCGCCGTCCGCCGAACCGCACGAGCGCGACGACGAAGGCGAGAGCGCCAAGAGCGGCCACCACGACAATCAGCAAAACGGTCTCGTTCATCGCCAGCGCCAAACCTCGATCCGTTGGGGGATTCACCCTAACACGCCCCCCAAACCGGGGCCATATCCGCCGCGCCCGGCCCGGCGCACCGCTTGACGCTTCGAGGCCGTGATATTACTTAGCTAGATTAGACAAGTTCTTAAGTGAAAAAGGGTGTAAAATCAGACGCATGGCTGTCCGAGAGATCCTGACCGCGCCTGATCCGAGGCTGAAAACCGTGTCCACGCCCGTCGAGGCCGTGGATGACGACGTGCGCGCGCTGGTCGACGACATGTTCGAGACCATGTATGCGGCGCCCGGCGTCGGCCTGGCGGCGATCCAGGTCGGTGTGGCGAAGCGGATCGTGGTCATCGATCTCGCCGAGAAGGACGCGCCGGCGGAGCCCCGCTGTTTCATCAATCCGGAGGTCATCTGGACCTCGGAGGATCTCGCGACCTATGAGGAAGGCTGCCTGTCGGTGCCCGACCAATATGCCGACGTCGCGCGGCCGGCCGAGGCGAAGGTCAACTATCTCGACCGCGACGGCAACCCGCAAGAGATGCACGCCCACGGCATTCTCGCGACCTGCATCCAGCACGAGATCGACCATCTGAACGGCATCCTGTTCGTCGATCACCTGTCGAGTGTCCGCCGCAGCATCATCCTGCGCAAGCTCGCCAAGGCCAAGCGGCTCGCCGCCGCCGAATAGATTTTCTGCGAAAAATAAGGCAAAGATCCGTTCGTCCTGAGCTTGTCGAAGGACGTGGTTCGACAGGCTCACCACGAACGGATCTATTGAACGAAGGGGGACGCGATGGCTGATCGGACGACGCCGCTGCGACTCGCCTTCATGGGCACGCCGGACTTCGCGGTGCCTGCCCTAAACCGCCTGATCGAAAGCCGGCACGAGATCGTCGCGGTCTATACACAGCCGCCGAGGCCGGCGGGCCGCGGCCACAAGGAACGCAAAACTCCCGTTCATATCGCCGCCGAAACGGTGGATCTTCCGGTTTATACACCCAATTCACTCAAATCACCGGCCGAACAGGCCGTGTTTCAAGCGTTTGATTTAGATGCGGCGGTGGTCGTGGCCTATGGGCTGATCCTCCCCGCGCCGATCCTCGATGCGCCGCGCTTCGGCTGCCTGAACATCCATCCTTCGCTCCTGCCGCGCTGGCGCGGAGCGGCCCCGATCCAGCGCGCGATCATGGCGGGCGACGCGGAAACCGGCGTCACCATCATGAAGCTCGACGAAGGGCTCGACAGCGGGCCGATCCTGCTCGCGGAGACGGTGCCGATCGGGCCGGCGGCGACGGCGGGCGATCTGCACGACGATCTCGCCGAACGCGGCGCGCGGCTGATGCTCCAGGCGCTAGATGGGCTGGCCGACGGGTCGCTGTCGCCGACACCCCAGACGGATGACAGCGTCACCTATGCCGCCAAGATTACCCATGACGACCAGCGCATCGATTGGAGCCGGGATGCGGTCGAGATCGAGTGCCAGGTTCGGGCGCTTTCGCCGATGCCGGGGGCCCGATTCGAGCTTGGCGGCGTTCAGGTCAAGCTGTGGTCGGCGGAGGTCATCGACGGCGCAGGCGCGCCCGGCACCGTGATCGACGACGGGCTGGCCATCGTTTGCGGCCGGGGCGCGCTTCGCCTCCTCCGGCTTCAGCGCGAGGGCAAGGCGGCGATGGACGCGGCGGCGTTTCTGCGCGGGACCATGGTGCCCAAAGGGACCGTTCTCGCATGACCGCGCGCTACCGCCTGACCATCGAGTATGACGGCCGGCCCTTCGTCGGCTGGCAGCGCCAGGAAAACGGGCCGTCGGTCCAAGCCGCGCTCGAAGAGGCGATTGCGAAATTCTGCGGCGAGACGGTCACGGTTTTCGCCGCCGGGCGGACCGACGCCGGAGTTCACGCTCTGGGCCAGGTCGTCCATATCGATCTCGCGCGCGAGACGACGCCGGACGAAATCCAGGGCGCCCTCAATTATCACCTGAAGCCCGCGCCCGTCGCCGTGCTCGACGTCGCGGCCGCCGTGCCCGAGTTCCATGCCCGGTTCGACGCCACGGCCCGGCATTACCGCTATCGCATCGTCAACCGGCGCGCACCCCTGACCATCGAGGCGGGGCTCGCCTGGCGGGTGCCGGCGCCGCTCGACCTGGCGGCGATGCAGGCGGGGGCGGATCTGCTGATCGGTCGGCACGATTTCACCACCTTTCGCTCGGTCCAGTGCCAGTCCAAGTCTCCGGTCAAGACCTTGGACCAATTCACCTTTACCCGGGACGGCGAGGTGATCGAGGCGCGGCTCAAGGCGCGCTCCTTCCTGCATCATCAGGTGCGCTCGATGATCGGCACCCTGAAGCTTGTGGGCGAGGGAAGCTGGCAGGTCGAGGACGTCAAACGCGCCCTCGAGGCCCGCGACCGCGCAGCCCTCGGCCTCAACGCGCCGCCAGACGGGCTCTATCTGGTGAAGGTCGATTACGACGGCTGAAAGACCGAGACCAGGGGGAGCGGGCCGAAGACGCTCGTCAGGCCCCGCGCGAGAAACGTGTCCAGCACCTCCGAGATCATGATGACCACGAACGGGACCAGCAGGCCGGAATTGAGCGCCACCTTGGCGACGAACCAGCGATAGAGCGCCGAGACCACTTGGAACGCGAGGAAGAGCGAGAGCACCAGCCGGGGATCGGCATAGGCGAGAAGCGTGGTGACGAGGTCGAGGCCGTAAACGATCACGAGCGACCAGTTATAGGCCACGATCAGCGGCACATAGGCCTCGTCGAGCCGGAGCGCCAGGAGCACCGGCACCAGGATGATGGGGAACAGCACCCAGCCGAGACCGTAGCCGACCGCGATGTTGATGTAATGGATCGGCTCGGTCGGCCGGTAGCTCAAGGCCGCGATCGCCAGGAAGATCGGCAGCGACACAAGCGCCGCGAGGAACGAGCGCCACAGCCCCGCCTTGGTGACGTTGAGATAATGCATGCCGCGTGCATCGAAGCTTGCGAACCGCGCGACGCCCCAGATGCTGCGCTTGATCTCGCGGCCGATGGCGCCGGTTTCGCCGGCCATCAGCGGGGAAAATAGCCGTCGAGGACGGATTTATAGATTGCCGTCAGGGTCTCGATATCGGCGACAGGCACCGACTCGTCGACCTTATGCATGGTCCGGCCCGCGAGGCCGAATTCGACGACCGGGCACATGTCCTTGATGAAGCGCGCGTCGGAGGTGCCGCCCGAGGTGCTGAGCTCGGGCTCGATGCCGGTCGCGCCCTTGACCGCTTTGGAGACGAGGTCGCTCAACGGCCCCGGCGGCGTCACGAAGGCCTCGCCGCTTACCTGGAAGGCCAGCTCGTAATCCACGTCCGTGCGCAGCAGATCCTCGCATTCCCATTCGACCCAGGCCTTGAGCGTCTTGGAGGTGTGAATGTCGTTGAACCGGATGTTGAGCAGCGCCGTCGCCGTGGCCGGAATGACGTTTGTCGCGGTGTTGCCGACATCGATGGTCACGATTTCGAGGTTGGACGGCTGGAACGCGTCGGTGCCCTCGTCGAGCCGGTGCGAGGCCAGCTTGTCGAGCACCTTGATGAGATAGCGGGATCGGGTTCTTCGCGCGGTCGGGATAGGCGACATGGCCCTGGACGCCGTGGACGGTGAGCCGCGCCGAGATACTGCCGCGCCGGCCGATCTTGATCATCTCGCCCAAGCGCTCCGGATTGGTCGGCTCGCCGACCAGGCAGGCATCCAGCGCCTCGCCCTTTTCCTTCAGCCACTCCAGCACCCGGACCGTGCCGTTGACCGCCGGGCCTTCCTCGTCGCCGGTGATCAGCAGGCTGATGGAACCGTCGAATTCGCCACGCTCGGCCAGGAATCGCGAGACGGCCGCGACAAAGGCGCCGATTCCGCCCTTCATATCCGCCGCGCCCCGGCCGTAGAGAACGCCGTCCGCGATCTCGGCCCCGAAGGGCGGCTTGCTCCAGCCGGCCGCTTCGCCGATCGGGACCACGTCGATATGGCCCGCGAAGCAGAAATTCGGCGAGCCCGCGCCGAGCCGGGCATAGAGATTGTCGACCCGGTCCGTGCCCTCTCCGAAGGGCAGGCGTGTGCAGGGGAAGCCCATTCCGCCGAGGACGCGCTCCAGCACATCGAGCGCGCCTTCATCGGCAGGCGTCACGCTCGGGCAGCGGATCAGCTCCCGGGTCAGCTCGATCGCATCGACGGGGCCGGTCATGGATCGATACTCAGTTTCGCAAGAGATCGTTGATCGAGGTCTTGGCGCGGGTCTTGGCGTCGACCCGCTTGACGATCACGGCGGCGTAGAGGCTCGGGCCCGGCGAGCCGTCGGGCAGAGGCTTGCCCGGCACCGCGCCCGGCACGACCACCGAATAGGCCGGCACGCGGCCGTAGATCACCTCGCCGGTGGTCCGGTCGATGATCTTGGTCGAGGCGCCGATATAGACGCCCATGGAAAGCACCGAGCCCTCCTCGATGATCACGCCCTCGGCGACCTCGGAGCGCGCGCCGATGAAGCAATGGTCCTCGATGATGACGGGGCCCGCCTGCAGGGGCTCCAACACGCCGCCGATCCCCGCGCCGCCCGAGATATGGCAGTTCTTGCCGATCTGGGCGCAGGAACCGACCGTCGCCCAGGTATCGACCATGGTGCCGGAATCCACATGGGCGCCGAGATTGACGAAGCTCGGCATCAGCACGACGCCCGGCGCGATATACGCCGATTTGCGCACGATCGCGCCCGGCACCGCCCGGAAGCCCGCCTCGCGGAACCGGTTGTCGCCCCAGCCCTCGAATTTCGACGGCACCTTGTCGAACCACGGCGTCGCCGCGCCCGGCCCGCCCGCGATCAGCTCCATGTCGTTCAGCCGAAACGACAGCAGCACGGCCTTCTTCAGCCATTGATGGACGGTCCACGCGCCATCTTCCTTGGCGGCGACCCGATAGGTGCCGGCGTCCAGCCCCTCGAGCGCGGCCTCGACCGCCTCGCGGACCTCGCCCCGTGTCGCGCTCGAAACGGTGTCGCGCGTCTCCCACGCCGCGTCGATGACCGGCTGCAATTGGCTTGTGCTCATGATCTTTTCGCGAAATTTCCCGGACAGTGCGGGCCAGACAATACAAGGGGGGCGGGGCCTGTCAACCGGGCTGATCGAGGCCGGATCCGAGCTTGGCGATCCAGCGCGCGAGGTCGTCGATCTCGTGATGGACCACGCCTTCCGGCGCGGGGTCGTTGCCCCAGGGCGTGCCCGTTCTGAGCCAGACGGTCGTCATGCCGAGCGCGGCGGCGGGCGTGAGGTTGCGGGCCATGTCCTCGACCATCACGGCGCGCTCGGGCGCGATGCCGAGCCGCTCCACCATCCGCGCATAGGTTTCCGGCGCCGGCTTCGGCACGTAGTGCGCCTCGCGGATGTCGAAGACCTCGTCGATCACGCCGTCGAGCCCGATGCGCGCGATGATGCGCCGAGCATAGGGGCCGTCGGCATTGGTGAAGACATATTTGCGGCCCTTGAGACCCCGGATCGCTGCGACGAGGGTTTCGTCCGGCGTCAGCGAGGACAGATCGATGTCATGGACGAATTCCAGGAACGGCGTCGGGTCGAGCCCGTGCTCGTCCATTAAGCCTCTCAGGGTCGTGCCGTGATCGAGGAAATATTGCCGCCGGCGGTGTCCGGCTTCCTCGTCGTCGATGCCGAAGTGATCCGCGATATAGCGGGTCATGCGCGCGGCGACATGGCCGAACAGGCCGGAGTCCGCAGGGTATAGCGTGTTGTCGAGGTCGAAGATCCAGGCGTCGATCTCGGACGGGTCGAGGCCGGCTCGGTCGAAAGCGGCAAGGGTCATGGAGGGAATGTGGCATCGGCCCCGCCCCGCCGCAAGCAGCCTATGGTTAACGGCGACAGCGAAATCTTCAGGCCGGTCACGGTTTTGCCCCGCGATTTAACAAGGATTTAAGGCTCGGCCGCTAGGGTTTTCGCCCTGCCCTATGGGGGTTAGCAGACTTGTCGTCACATACGCGAAAAGCTCAGGTGCGAAATCCCACGAACCGCGCGTCGGACCAGCCGACGGACGGCCCCGTTGCCGCCGAAACATCCGGCTTCTCGGGACGGGTCGCGCGGACCCTGGCGGACTCCTATCCCGGCCCCGCCCTGATGGTCGATGCGGGGGGCGAGGTGGTGATCGCGAACGCCGCCGCCCGGAGCCTTGCCGATTTCCTGAAAGGCACGGACGGCGAGGCCCTGAGAGCCGGAATCGCCGGGCGGATGTCGGAAGGCGGGAACGGCGTGATCCGGGTGAGCTTCCGGGCCAACGAAACCGAACGCACCCTCGAGCTGACCCTGACCCATATCCATGGCGAAGTGCCGGATGCCGAAGACGGCGTTCTCGTCCTCGGCCGCGACATCACCGGCGAGCGCAACGTCATCAACGCCCTCGTCTCGTCGCGCCAGCTTTATCGCGATCTCGTGGAATGCTCGGCCGATTTTGGCTGGGAGACCGATATCAACGGCGCGTTCAGCTATGTCTCGCCCCAGGGCGGCTTCGGCTACACCGCGCGCGAGCTGAGCGGCGTTCTGGCGTCCTCTCTGCTCACGGACGTGGCCGGGCCGAGCGCCTTCAGCGTCCAGCATCGCTATCGCAATGTCGAGGTCTGGGTCCGGCGCAAGGACGGCAGCCGCGCCTGCGTCGTGGTGTCCGCCGTGCCGATTCACGATGCCCATGGCCGCTGGATCGGCACCCGCGGGATGTGCCGCGACGTTACCGCAGTCAAGGCGCATCTCCTCCAGGAGGATATTCTCTCGCGCATGGTTGACGCGATGCGGAGCTGCGTCGATCCGCGCGACGCGTTGGATATGGCGGCGCTGCAGATCGTCGAGGTCTTCACCCCGGCGCGCAGCCTGGTGGCGAAACGGACCGCCGAGGGCTTCGAGCTCGCCGCCAATAACGGATTCGATCCGGCCGCGGCTGACCAGGCCCTGGCACGGTTTTCCTCCGTGCTCGACGAGGCACTCGGCCAAGAGGCGCGGCCGGTCGTCGAATATTCGGATGCCGTCACCCGGACTCTTGCAGCGCCGGCGTATCATCGCGGCCAGGCCAATGGCGTCGTGCTGGTCGAGCGGGACGCCACGGAAGGCGCCTGGAGCGATCAGGAACGCCATCTTCTGAGTGGCGTCGCCAGCCAGTTCGGCGTCGCGATCGAGCAGGTCAACAGCTATAAGGCGCTCGAGGATCTCGACCCGGATCGACGAGTTGACCGGCCTGTTGAACCGCCGGGCATTCACCCAGACCGCCGAGCTCCGCATCGCGCATCAGAGGCGGTCGGGCCGGACCTCGACCTTGCTCTATCTCGACATCGACAATTTCAAGGCGGTCAACGATCTCCTGGGGCACCAGGAAGGCGACCGGGTGCTGCGGCGCCTCGGCGAGCTGATCCGCACCAAATCGCGGGCCGGCGATCTCGCGGCCCGGATCGGCGGCGACGAATTCCTTATCTGGCTCGAGGACACAGAACTCGAAGGCGCGATCGCCAAGGCTCAGGCGCTGATCCGCGAGGTGGACGCTCTCGCGCTGCCGGCGCGGCACAAAGGCGACGAGCTCGGGCTTTCGATCGGGGTTGCGGTGAGCGATCCAATCAGGCCGATAGCTCTCGATGACCTGGTCCAGCGTGCGGACCAAGCGATGTACGAAGCGAAACGGCGCGGCGAAACCGGGCTGGCGATCTACGAAGACAGGGACAAGGCGAAGGCATGCTGAAGCGATTTACCCGTAAGTTCCTGGGCAAGAGCGGTTTGCCCGATGCGTTGTCCTACGAGCAGGCGCGAGACCTGCTGGGCGATGCCAATGAGGAGACCCGCACCGCGCTCGCCCGGCGACAGGATATCGAGCCCGAGATCCTGTATTACCTCGCGAGCGACGATTCCTCCGACGTCCGGCGCCATGTGGCGGCCAACGCCCATACCCCGCGCCATGCCGACAAGATTCTGACGCAGGATCTCGACGACGAGGTCCGCATCGAGCTCGCCCGCAAGATCAGCCGCATGCTGCCCGATCTCGACGATGCCGACCGTGCGCGCGTCCGCGAGCTGACGATCGAGGTGATCGAGATCCTCGCCCAGGACCAGCTGCCGCGGGTCCGGCAGATCGTCGCCGAGGAGATCAAGCAGTCGCGAGAGCGTGCCGCACAACATCGTGATGACCCTCGCTCAGGACGTCGAGCTGATCGTGGCGGCGCCGATCCTGGAATATTCGCCGCTTCTCAACGACGACGACCTGAAGGAGATCATCGCGACCTCGACCGTCAAAGGCGCGCTCGAGGCGATCGCGCGGCGTTCGTCGGTGAGCGAGACCGTGGCGGACAACATCGCGGCGACCCTCGACATTCCCGCGGTGGCGACGCTCCTGGCCAATCCGACGCCCATATCCGCGAGGAAACGCTCGACGCCATTATCGACAACGCCGAGTCCATCGAGGAGTGGCACGAGCCGCTTTCCATGCGGCCGTCGCTTTCCGTCCGCGCGGTCCGGCGCATCGCGACTTTCGTCGGCTCGTCGCTGGTCAACATCATGATCGAGCGGAACAAGCTGCCGGACGAGGTCGGCGAGGAGATCACCCGCAAGGTCCGCTCGCGCATCGAAGCCGAGGAAGGCGAAGAGCGCAGCGGGCCAGGCTACGATTTCGAGAAGCTGGTGGCCGACGGCAAGCTCGACGGTCAGTTCATCTGCGACCTGATCGACAACGGCCGCCGCGTCGCGGTGACGGAGGCGCTCGCGACCCTCGCCAAGATCCCGGCCGCGCGGGTCAAGGACATCCTGGAATCGCGGAACGGCATGGTGATCACGTCGCTGTGCTGGCGCGCCGGCCTGACGATGCGCACCGCGCTCCGGCTGCAATCCGATTTCGCCTATCTGAAGTCGGATCAGATCGTCAACGCCAAGAACGGCGTGGATTATCCCCTCAAGCCCGAAGAGATGGATATGCACCTGTCGTTCTTCGCGGAGTGACGAGAGGCGACCCATTTTACTCGGCATGGCCGGGACAAGCCCGCGCATGACGCAAGATGGGAAGAGCGAAGCAAAGCTGGTCTTCTCTAACCCGCCTGAATCAAAGTACCGACGCCGGAATTGGTGAAGATTTCCAACAGGATGGCGTGAGGCACGCGGCCATCGAGGATGACGGCGGCCCGACGCCGCTCTTCGACCGCGTCGAGGCAGGTCGTCACTTTCGGGATCATGCCGCCGCTGATCGTGCCGTCGGCGATGAACGCCTTGACCTCGTCGGCGTTCAGCCTGGTCATGAGCTTCTTGTCGGCGGTCATCACGCCCGGCACGTCGGTCAGCAGCAGCAGCCGGCGCGCCTTGACGGCCGCCGCGATCTTGCCGGCCATGGTGTCGGCATTGATGTTGTAGGTCTCGCCGTCCGCGCCCGAGGCCAGGGGCGCGACGACCGGGATCACGTCCGATTTCAGGAACACGTCGAGCACATGCGGGTTCACCGCATCGGGCTCGCCGACGAAGCCGAGATCGAGGATCCGCTCGATATTGGAATCGGGATCGCGCTGGGTCCGGTGAAGCTTCTTCGCGCGCACCAGGTTCGCGTCCTTGCCCGAGAGCCCGATCGCCTTGCCGCCCACCTTATTGATCGCCGCCGCGATCTGCTTGTTGATGCTGCCCGAAAGCACCATCTCGACGATCTCGACGGTCTTCGCGTCGGTGACCCGGAGCCCGTCGACGAAGGAGGCCTGGACGTTGAGGCGCGTCAGCATGTCGCTGATCTGCGGCCCGCCGCCATGCACGACGATGGGGTTGATGCCGACCTGCTTCAGGAGCGCGATGTCGCGTGCGAAGATTTCGGCCAAGGCCTCGTTGCCCATGGCATGGCCGCCATATTTGATGACGAAGGTCTCGCCGGCATATTTGTGCATGAAGGGCAGCGCCTGAGACAGGGTCTCGGCGGTGCGCATCGAATTCTTCGGTCGCGGTCGTGACGGAAACGGTCTTGACCATGGCGGCGGCTTTCGGCGGTGCTGCGTTTGTCGCGGCCGGTTATAGCCTAATCGCTAAGCGTCGGCCAGCGCGGCGATCTCGGCGCGAAGCTCGGCGATTCCAAGGCCTTTGACGACGCTTGTCGCGAGGATCTCGGGATGCGCGGCGGGATGACGGCGCAAGGTCTCCGCGGTCGCGGCGAGCCGGCCGTCGAGTTCCGCCGCGGTGATCTTGTCGGCCTTGGTGAGCACCGCCTGATAAGAGACGGCTGCGGTGTCGAGATCGGCCATCACCGCCGCATCGGGCGGCTTCACGCCATGCCGCGCATCGATCAGCAGGAACACCCGGCGCAGGCCCGGCCGGCTCTTGAGATAGCCGTTGACGAGCCGCGTCCATCGAGCGACTTGCGGCTTGGGCGCGGCGGCGAAGCCGTAGCCGGGGAGATCGACGAGATAGAGCCGCCCGATATCTTCCCGCCCCAGCGCGAAGACATTGATCTGTTGGGTGCGGCCCGGCGTATTCGAGGTGCGCGCGAGGGTCTTGCGGCCGGTCAGGGCGTTGATCAGGCTCGATTTTCCGACATTGGACCGGCCCGCGAAGGCGACCTCAGGGCGGTCCGGCTCGGGCAGTTGAGCGAGAGGCGGCGGCGCCGAGAACGAAATCGCACGGGCCGGCGAACAGCAGGCGCCCGTGCTCGATCCAGGCCTCCGCGTTGGATCGGCTCTCCGTCTATATCGCCCCCTGGCGCTTCATGATCACCCATTGCTGCGTCACGGTGAGGATGTTGTTCCAGGTGTAGTAGATGACGAGTCCCGCCGGCAGGCGCGCGAAGATGAAGACCATGAAGACCGGCATCAGCATGAAGACCCGCGCCTGGACCGGGTCCGGCATCTGCGGGTTCAGCTTCTGCGACAGAAACATCGTCAGGCCCATCAGGCACGGCCAGATGCCGATCGCGAGGAAGGACGGCGGATCCCACGGGATGAGCCCGAACAGCGTGCGTGATCATACACCGGATCGGGCGCCGAGAGATCCTTGATCCAGCCGAAGAACGGCGCATGGCGCATCTCGATGGTGATGAACAGCACCTTATAGAGCGCGAAGAAGATCGGCATCTGGATGAAGAGCGGCCAGCAGCCGCCGAGCGGATTCACCTTCTCCTGCTTGTAGAGATGCGATCGTCTCCATGCTGCTGCTTCTCCTTGTCGTCTTTGAAGCGCTCGCGGAGCTCCTGCATCTTCGGCTGGAGCTTCCGCATCCGGCTCATGCCCTCGTATTGCTTGTTGGCGAACCAGAACAGCGCGATCTTGACGCTCACGGTCAGCAGCAGGATGGCGATGCCGAAATTGCCGGTGAGCTTGTAGAAATAGTCCAGGATGAAGAACAGCGGCCGGGTGATGAACCGGAAATAGCCCCAGTCGATGGCGAGGTCGAAGCGGTCGATCCCGAGCTTGTCGTAATAGTGGTCGACGACCGTGACTTCCTTGGCGCCGGCGAAGACCCGGTCGGTGATCGCGGTCGACTGGCCGGCCGGAATGGTGACCGAGTCGCGCAGATAGTCCGCCTGATAGCGGTCCATGCCGTCGGGCATCGAATGGCTGAACCGGCCCGCGATATGGGACTTTCTGGTCCGGAATCAGGGCGACCAGCCAATATTTGTCGGTGATGCCGAGCCAGCCGCCGGTCGAATCTGTCTTGATCTCGCCCTGCTTGACCAGATCCTTGTACTTCTTCTCCTCCAGGCTGCCGTTCAGCACGCCGACCGGACCTTCATGCAGCACGACATAGCCGAGGGTCTTGGGGGTCCCGAGCCGCGAGATCAGGCCGTAGGGCGCGAGCGGACACCGGGGCCCCGGTGTCGTTGGTGACCTTCTGGGTCACGGTCAGCATGTAGTTGTCGTCGATCGTGTAGGTCTTCTCGAAGTCAGCCCCGCGCCGTTGTCCCAGGTGAGCGTGACCGGCTTGCCGGGCGTCATGGTGTTGGCGTCGCTTTGCCAGACCGTATCCTGGGTCGGCACGGCGGCATTCGAGCCGGCCGCGGGGACCCATCCGAAATCGGCGTAATAGGATTTGCTCGGAGCCCGGCGGCGACAGCAGCGTGATGTCCGGGCTGCTGGGATCGACGGTCTCGTGATATTTGACGAGATTGACGTCGTCCAATAGGCCGCCTGTCGAGCGAGATCGAGCCCCTGAGGCTCTGTCGTGTCGAATTTGATGCGGGGCGATTCGGCAATGACCTCGGCGCGCGGCTTCACCGCAGATGTGGCCGCCGTCGAGGTCGGCGCGCCGGGGGCGGCGGCGGGCGCCGGCGCATGGCCCGTTCCGGCGGCTGGGCTTCTGGGTTTGACCTTGCTGCTGGGACTGCTGTTGCGCAGCCTGTTGTGCCTGTTTGGCCGCTTCCTGCGGCCGGTCGACGAAATACTGATAGGCGAAAATGACCGCCGAGCAGAGCACGATGGTCAGGATCAGGTTGCGGGTTTCGTCCTGCATCACGAGCCCCGCTTATGCACGGCGTGGCCGTGCCCGCAGTCGGCCGGCGGGACCGGATCGTAGCCATGGGGGCCGAAGGGACGGCACCGCCACAGCCGGCACAGAGTGAGCCAGCCGCCCTTGGCGGGACCATGAACCCGGATGGCCTCCAGCGCATAGGTCGAGCAGGTCGGCACGAAGCGGCAGCGCGGCGCGGTCAGGGGCGAGATCAGATAGCGATAGCCCATGATCGGGATCAGGAGAATCTGTGAGAAGATCTTCGACATCATTGCAGTCGATCCGAGCGGGCGGCTTTCACGCGCCTGAGGGACTCCTTGAGATCAGCGACCAAGCCGTCATAAGGCCGGGTCAGGGTCGCCCGGCGGCCGATCAGCACGTAATCGAATCCGGGCTTGGCGTCGTAGGGTAGCACGCCCCGCGCCAGGGCGCGCAAGCGGCGCCGCGCGCGGTTCCGCTCGACCGCCCCGCCGACCTTACGGCTCACGGTCAGGCCGACCCGCAGCCCCGCCTCGTCCATGTCGGTCCTCAGCGCTTCCAGAACGAGCCCCGGCGCGGCCCAGCGCCTGCGCGCCGCCGCGACCTTCAGGAACTCCGCTCTCTTGGTAAGCCGGCCCATGGCGACGGGCCCGATTTCCTCGACCACGGTCGGTCTGCTCCCGACCGGCGCTTGGTTCACGCCGACAGCCGCTTGCGCCCTTTGGCGCGCCGGTTCCTCAACACCTTGCGGCCACCCACGGTTGCCAGGCGGGCGCGGAAGCCATGCCGGCGCTTGCGGATGAGCTTGCTTGGCTGATAGGTGCGTTTCACTGCTCGATCTCCGTCTGCCCGGGTGGCCAAGCCTCAATGATTCCACCGGAATTGCGAACAAGGCCCGCTGTATAGAGACTCGATTATACGAAGTCAATCCGATCATCCCCGGCCCGTCACGGGCGCATTTCTTGACGATCGGATGACGCCGGCGGGCCGAATTTGCCGCGGGGTGGCACCGGCCGCGCGTTGCGGAGCGTCGTCCCGGTTGTATATCTTCTAACCGGTCGGCCCCGTTGGCGAAATTTCGGGGGTTATCCGCGGGCCGGATTCCAGTCAACATGATACCGGTTGAACGCAACCCAGGATCGATGGCGACGGCACCGACCATGACCTTGAAGCGACTGGCCCCCGCGATCGTGATCGGCGCGGCGCTGATCGCCTTTTTCGCTTTCGGCCTCAACCGCTATCTGTCGCTTCAGGCGCTCGACGACAACCGCGCCCATCTGACCGCCTTCGTCGACCGCTGGGATGTGCTGGCAGGCATCGCCTATGGCGCGGCCTATGCCGTGCTGGTGGCCTTGTCGGTCCCGGTCGGAGCGATCGCGACGATCACGGCCGGGTTCCTGTTCGGCATCGTCTACGGCACCGTCATCGTGGTGATCGGCGCCAGCCTCGGTGCCGTCGCGATCTTCCTGGTCGCCAAAACCTCGGTCGGCGACCTGTTGTCGCGGCGGGCGGGGCCGTCGATCCGGCGCATGGAGGCCGGATTCCGCGAGAACGCCTTCAACTATATGCTGGTGCTCCGGCTGGTGCCCCTGTTTCCGTTCTGGCTGGTCAATCTGGCGCCCGCGTTTCTGGGGGTGAGCCTCAGATCCTATGCGCTCGCGACGGTGATCGGCATCATTCCGGGGGCGCTGGTCTATGCCGGGGTCGGCAACGGGCTCGGCGCGGTGCTGGACGAGGGCGGCACGCCCGATCTCCACATCATCTTCGAGCCGGCGATCCTGCTGCCGATCGTCGGCCTTGCCGTCCTGTCGCTCGTGCCCGTCGTCTATCGCCGCTACAAGCGCCGCCCGAAAGAGGCGGCCAGCCTCGGCGCGCGGCGGGGCTCGTCGAGCCGGGCTTTGCCAAGGGCCTTTCGGCCAAGCTCTTGAGCCTCACCATCCTGTTCGTGATGATCGCGGAAGTCTTCATCTATGTGCCGTCGATCGCGAAGTTCCGCCGCGACTATCTGACCGAGCGGCTGATCGCGGCCCAGCTCGCGACCTTCGCGCTGGAGGCAACGCCCGGACAACATGGTCAGCGACGCGCTGCAGCGAAAGTTGCTGGCGACCGCCGATGTCCGCGCCGTCATCGTTCAGCGCTCCGATTCCCGCCGCCTGGTCCTGGCGGAGAACATGCCGTCCTCGGTGACCGCCGATTACGACCTCCGCGAGGACGGTCCGCTCACCCTGATCGTGGACGCCTTCAAGACCTTGGCGCGCCACGGCACCGGCGTCGTCAGGGTGACGGGCCTGCCGCCCGCGGGCGACGGCGAATTCGATCGAGATCATCTATGACGAAGCCCCGCTCTATCAGGCGATGCTGACCTATTCGACCAACATCCTGACCTTATCGATCATCGTCTCGGTGTTCACGGCGGGGCTTCTCTTCATGTCGATGCATTTCCTGTTCGTGCGCCCCATGCGCCAGATCGCGACCAATATGATCCGGTTCCGGGAAGCCCCCGAGGACGTCTCGCGCAGCATCAAGCCGACCGACCGGCCCGACGAGATCGGTATGGCGATACGCGAGCTGAACAAGATGCAGTCCGAGCTTCGGGCGGCGCTGCAGCAGAAGACCCACCTCGCCAATCTCGGCATCGCCGTCAGCAAGATCAATCACGATCTCCGCAACATCCTGGCGAGCGCGCAGCTCGTCTCGGATCGTTTGGCCGAGCTCGAGGACCCGACCGTCCAGCGCCTGACCCCGACCCTGATTTCGGCGATCGACCGGGCCATCGACCTCTGCCAGCAGACTTTGAAATACGGTCGCGCCGAGGAACGGGCGCCCGAGCCGAAGCCGGTGGCCGTGCGTGACGCGGTCGAGGCGGTCGCCCAGTCCCTCGGCCTCAACGGTGAAGGCCCGGTCCGCTGGAACGACAAGGTGTCGCCGGAATTCAAGGTGCGGGCGGACCCGGACCAGCTCTATCGCGTGCTGCTCAATCTCTGCCGCAATGCGGCCCAGGCGATCGGCGAGGAGGGCAGCATCAGCGTGATCGCCTTCCGCGCGATCGGCTTTGACGTGATCGAGATCGAGGATACCGGGCCGGGCATCCCGGCATCCGCGCGGGAGCATCTGTTCGAGCCGTTCCGCGGCAGCACCCGCGCGGACAGCACGGGGCTCGGCCTCTCGATCTCGCGCGAGCTGATCCGCGCCCATGGCGGCGACATCACGCTCATCCGCTCCGATGAAACCGGCACGGTGTTCCGTATCACGCTGCCGCGCGGGGGCGCCTGATGGCCGGGAAACCCCGCGTGCCGCTGATCGTCTTTTTCACCGATTTCGGCTATGACGGCCCCTATGTCGGCCAGATGCGCATCGCCGTCGGCCGGATCGCGCCGATGACGGCGGTGGTCAATCTCATGCACGACGCGCCGCGCTTCGATCCCAGGGCCTCGGCCTATCTCCTGGCTGCCTTGGCCCCGCGGCTTCCTCCGACGAGCATCTGTGTCGGCGTGGTCGATCCCGGCGTCGGCAGCACGCGGCCCGGCGTGATCGTCGAGGCCGACGGGCGCTTCTATGTCGGGCCGGGCAACGGCTTGTTCGAGATTGTGCGACGGCGGGCCGAGGACGCGCGGGTCTGGATCCTGCTCGAGGATGCGGCGGCATCGGCAAGCTTCCACGGCCGCGACATCTTCGCCCCCGCAGGCGCTCAGATCACGCTCGGCAAGGACCCGGCCGAGATCGCCGCCCGCGAAGCCTCCTTCGACCAGATGCCCGGCGCGGATTGGCCGGACGACCTGCCCGAGATCATCTATCTCGACCACTACGGCAATGCGATGACGGGCCTCCGCGCCGCGCAAGTGCCGGCGGACGCGCGTTTACGTGTCGGAAGCGCCACTTGCCGTCCTGCTCGCACCTTCTCGGATGCTCCCAAAGGCGAAGCCTTCTGGTACGAAAACTCGAATGGCTTGGCGGAGATCGCCGTCAATGCCGGCAGCGCCCGCGAAACCCTCGGCCTCGCGATCGGATCACCGGTCGAGATCGCTTAAGGGCTACTCGTTATCCCCCATCGCCGTGCCTTCCCGGCGCGGATCGACACCGCCCCAGAGCACGCGGCCGGGGCCATCATAATCGATCTCGATGGCGTGCAGTCCGCTGTTGTAGCCGCGCTCGCTGAGATCGGTGCCCATGGCGGTGAACTGGTCGACGTAATGGGCGATCGCGCTGCCCTGCTCGACCACCAGGGTCTTGCCGTTCGCCAGATAATGCGGCGCGGAGACCGCCTGCTGAATATTCCAACCATAATCGAGCGAGCCGACAATCGCTTCGGCGACATAGGCGATGATCGTCCGCCCGCCGGGCGACCCGATGATGAGATGGAGCTGATTCTTGCCGTCCATCACCATGGTCGGCGCCATGCTGCTCAGGGGATGCTTGCCGCCTTCGACCCGGTTGGCGACCGGCTTGCCGTCCTTAACCGGATTGAACGAGAAATCGGTGAGCTGATTGTTCAGGATGAAGCCGCCGACCATGAGCTGGCTGCCGAAGGGGCCCTGGACGGTGGTGGTCATCGAGACCGCATTGCCCCATTGGTCGGTGATCGAGAAATGGCTGGTCGAGGGGCCCTCGTCGGCCTGATCCGGTGCGTAGTTCCAGCCATGGATTGCCGGCGGCGTGCCGGGCTCCGCCTTGGCGATGGTGCTGTTCGGATCGATCAGCTTGGCCCGGTCCCTGAGATAGGTCGGGTTCAGCAGCCCCTGGACCGGCGCTTTCACGAAATTCGGGTCGCCCAAATAGTAGTTCCGGTCGGCATAGGCGAGCTTCAGCGCCTCGGAGACGAGATGAACCCGCTTCGCCGGATCGTCCTTCACGGCGGCAAGATCGAGATTGCGCAGGATGCCGAGGGTCTCGAGCACCGTGACGCCGCCCGAGGTCGGAAGCTGCGGCCCGCAGACCTTCCATTGATGATAGGGCAGGCAGAGGGGCGCGGTCTTATGCGCCTTGTAGTTCTTCATGTCGTCGAGGGTCAGCAGGCCCTTCGGCAGCGGCGTGTTATGGACCGCATCGACGATCTCCTTGGCGAGCTTGCCGGAATAGAGCGGTTCGACGCCTTTTGCGGCAATGAGCTTCAGGGTCTCGGCATATTCCGGATTTTTGAGCAGATATCCCGCCGGCCGGGGGCGCCCGTCGGCATCGTAGAAATAGGCCTTGAATTTCGCCCCGCGCGCAAAATTTCGGAACCGCTGCAGCTCGTTATGGAGCCGCTCGGAGACCACGAAGCCGTTCTCGGCGAGCTTGATCGCGGGCTGGAACAGATCGGCCCAATTCAGGAGCCCGTGATCCTTGTGCGCCATGGCCAGCATCTTCATCGCGCCCGGTACGCCGACCGCCCGTCCGCCGATGCCGACCTGGAAGAACGAGCCCGGCTTGCCGTCGACGAAGAAGAGATCCGGTCCCGCGGCCTTGGGCGCGACCTCGCGGCCTTCATAGGACGTGATCTCGGGCGCGACGTTCGGCGCGTCGGGCGCGTTGTAATACATCATGAAGGCGCCGCCGCCGACGCCGGAGGACTGCGGCTCGACGAGGCCCAGCACCATCTGCGCCGCGACCGCCGCATCCACCGCATTGCCGCCCTTGCGGAGAATCTCCATCGCGGCTTCGGTGGCGTAGTGATTGGCCGTGACCGCCATGTCCTTGGTGGCGCGGACCGGTCCGGATTGCGTCGCCGCGAAGGAAGACTGCGGCAGAACCGCAAACGCCCCGAACAGGGCTGCAACCAGGAAAAATCGGCGTAGGAAGGATATCATCGACGGCGTCCTCGTTCGGAAAGGGCAAGTACCAGGAACCATGCCGGCAATAGGCGAGGCGGCACCATAACACAAGTCCCGGCGCGATTGACCACGCCGTAGACGGCGGCTAGCCTTCGCTCCTTCTCCCGCCTCGAGGGCGCCCATGATCCAGCCAGGCCCGCTCAATCTCATCACCGATGTGCCGGGGATTCTCGTCGGCAATGCCGAGGATCGGGACGTGCGCACCGGCGTGACGGTGGTCATGCCCGAAGACGGCGTGCTGGCGGCGGGAGTCGACGTACGGGGCGGGGCCTCGGGCACCCGGAACACGCCCGCGCTCGAAGCCTCCGACATTGCGACCGGCGCTCACGCGCATCATCCTCTCCGGCGGGTCGGAATTCGGCCTCGCCGCCGCGGACGGAGCGGTGGAATGGCTGTCGTCTCAAGGGCGAGGCCTGGCGCTCGGTCCTCGCCCGATCCCGGTGACGGCGGCGGCCATCCTGTTCGATCTTCGGAACGGCGGCGACAAGGACTGGACCGGCGAAAGCCCCTATCGCCGGCTCGGCATCGCGGCCTCAGCCGCGGCCGGTCCCGACTTCGCCCTCGGCACGGCGGGCGCGGGCTACGGCGCCCAGGCCGGCCAACTCAAAGGCGGGCTCGGCAGCGCTTCCGTGACCGACGGCTCCGGCCTCGTGGTCGGCGCGCTCGTGGCGGTGAACAGCGTCGGTTCGGTCACCCTGCCGGGCTCGCCCGTCTTCTGGGCCTGGCCGTTCGAGCTCGGATCGGAATTCGGCGGACTCGAACCGCCCGAGAGCCGTCCCGCGCCGGACGATCTCGGGCCGTTCCATGGGGCCAAGATCGGCGCCAACACGACCATCGGCGTGATCGCCACCAATGCCCGTCTCGATCGCCAGGCCGCCCGGCGGGTCGCGATCATGGCCCAGGACGGCTACGCCCGCGCAATCCGCCCGGTCCACTCGCCGTTCGACGGCGATACGATCTTCACGCTTACGACCGGGGCGATGGCGCTCGACCCGGACGGCCCCCTGGGCGTCGCCCGGGTCGGCGCCCTCGCCGCCGATTGCATGGCCCGCGCCGTCGCCCGCGGCGTCTATGAGGCGACGGCGATCAATGACGTGCCGAGCTATCGGGACCGGTACGACCGTTAGGGTCGGGATCGGTTGTTTTTCGTCGTCATCCCGGCCTCGAGCCGGGATCCAGGTCGGCCGCTCAGGCCCCTGACGCTGAATTCCGGACCGCTCGGTTTGCCAGCGAAATCAAAGATTTCGGGCAAATCGGCTTCCGGGATGACAGGTCTTTGGTGTGGGCTCTAACGGACGTAAATCCTCAGCTCCGGCGGGGTGGCCTGGGAGCGGTGGATCGCGGTCAGATTGATGTGGCTCGTCGCTGACCTTCATCGATTTGAGAATCCGCTCGACGTCCTCGGCGCGGTCCTGGGCCTTGACGTCGTCCTCGGCGGAGCCGGTCAAGGTATAGAGATCGAAGGTCATGTCGGGCTTGCGGGCGAGCGCCTGTTTGATGGCATCGCGGAGCGTGGCCTCGTAGCCCGTATCGTCCTGATCGAGATGGTAGACGACATAGGCCTCGCGGTCGGCGGGCAGGGAGGGCACGGACGGCGGGGCGGTTTCGGGGCGGAGATCGGCCAGGGTCCGGCGCTCGCTTTCGACATAGCGGTCGTCCTCGGCGCGGCGGGTGCGCACCGTATCGAGCATCATGCCGGCCCGCGCGATCATCTCGCCGGTTCGGGCGGTGAGCGGCTGGTCCGCGCCCGCATTCTTCTCCAGCTCCTGGGCGGCGGCATAGGCTTCGGCGAGGCGGGCGGAGTCCTGGGCGAGGGTGTCGTCGAGATCGCCGAGCCGCGCCACGTCGCTCGCGAGGCGGGTCAGTTCGATCTCGGCCACGTTCCAGCGGTCCTCGGGCCCGGAGGCGCCCGATTTGGCCTCTTCGAGCGCCGTCTTATAGCGGCCCCGCTGGTCTTCGATCATGGCCTCGGTCGAGGACAGGTCGCTCGCGTGCAGGTCGAGCCGGGCCTGGAGCGAGTCGAAGGTCTTGGAGATCGCGTTCCCGGTCGCGCCGGCGCTCGGGGGCGGCGGAGGCGTCGGGCTGGGCGCGGGCTGCGCCGCCGGCTTCTGCTCCGGCATCTGAAGCGAGGGCCATTTTGCGCCGCGGTCGAGAAACACGCAGCCCGAGGCCAGGACCGACACGGCAACGGCGAGAGCCAGGGACTTCGAGAGCGCCATGCGCGGGGGTCTTTCCTGATCGTGGCGATGTCGCGGCGGTATCGTAACGGTTCCGGCGGCGGGAAAATCGGGCGCGATCTTATGAGATCGCCGACACCCCGACAAGCCGCGCCGCCGCGCTTGCCAAACCCAGCCGTTCTGAGTAGGGTCCCTGCCGTCTCGCGACCGGCCCCGAAGGGCCCCGCATGATCAGGTCCGCGACATTAGCGCCCGTAGCTCAGCTGGATAGAGCACTAGACTACGAATCTAGGGGTCGGGAGTTCGAATCTTCCCGGGCGCGCCAAATTCGCTATTATTTCCCAATGACTTAGATGCGGCTCACTTTTTCGCGATGGGGGTTCATGCGGCCCGTGAACCACATGTGAACCAAACAGGCCGATCCCAGCCCTTGTTGCGAGCGGTTCTTAGCGCCCTGGTCGCAAGGAGGGGCCGGTCACTGAATCCAAATCCGGGGCGGTTTTCCGCCGTTTGAGCGTGCCTCCGAAAGCGCGGCCGGACGTGAGGCTTTAACCAGGAAACGCGCGGGCCGGGGGAGGGGGCCAGCCGCAGGGCGGATCGCACTCCAGCACCGGCGAGCACTTCCCCCCATGGCCAATCGCGAGCGGGGGTCGGCTGACGTGGGTCCCAGCCCGTCTTTCGTGGGCTGGGAAGTGGGCGGGCCTCGAAATCCGGTCGCCATCACCCGGAAAACCGACCCAAAACAAATCACCCAAAACGAATCTTAGAGCGCAACAAGAAGATGGCCCGTCTATCCCCCAAATATTCCGTCAAGCACCTTTTCTAAGTGCCTGAATTTCCCGATATTTTTTCGGAAGAAAAATTTTTCACGCGAGCCGATTGACAGAGAATCGTTCCGCCGACACTGTGTTTTGTGTTCGCGATCGCTCTGACTTCCAGATGTTGGTGGCGGACGGGCCTTTATCGAGGCTCGATTTGTCGATCCGTTCTTGTCGGATCGGCTGGCTCCCCGGCGGGGCCGCCCAAAGATTGGCGTCCGAGGGCGGCCCCAGACCGGGTGAAAGGACGTGTAGTCCTTCGTAAGCCGTACTTTCACATAGCGTGTAATCCAGTCAAGACCAAAATATGGTCAATTTCCCAGAGGGTGGAGATTTGTGCCGTTCGTCAGACTTGCCCCCAGCCCGCGCGTTCCCATAATGTTCTCGAATGGGCAGAAGGCGCAAGCGGTATCTCGGACCAAGCGAAGCGGAGATTGAGGCGGCGATGGTGACGCTCGCGGAGTGCCGCCGAGTCGTGATCCGGCTCGGCTACTCCATGCGGCCGTTCGGCGAAGCCTATCTGCTAGTGGCGGCGGTCAACGAAGCGATCCTGGCGCTGGCTCGGCACCTCACCGGCGACGATACCGCCCTGCTCGGGCGAGGGCACAGCACCCCCTGCGGATGGCGGGACCCGGACGCCAGGACCTAACGAGCAGGGCGTCAAGCACTACTGTCGATGTCATCCAGTTCCGACATCCGAATTTCTTTGTCGATCCCGAACGCGTTCAAGACGGCTGCAACAGCATCTCGGTGCCAAGCGCTCGCATCAGGGGCAACGTGGACCCGATCAATGAGTACGTCCAAATCTACATCGGCGTACCAGCCCTCGTCGTCAGGTCCGATTTGTACTTCGTCAAGATTGGGAACCCCCGGTGTCGAATAAATTCCATGAAGCCCGGTTCGCGCAATTGCTCGCACTTCTTGTTCCCACGCGAATGCCGGTCGCTTGGTCATAGGTATGTTGAACGTTTGCAGGTAATCGACCTCGACGAACCGAGTATCCACATACGAAACAGTGCCTATGCGAATTCCGGGGACATTTTGGGAGAGCGAATTACGAAGCCTGTCGAAAGTGCTGACTATTGCGACGCCTTGGTTTCGAGCTGCGTAGACCTGCCACATTGCCATGCTTTCGATCTCGTTCAGATGCCAGCAGCTTATCAGGAATGCTTCCTTATAGGCCTCAAACAAGGAGCTAAAATCTAAAGGCTCTTTGTCGAGTTCAGTCGCCATCGCTTCAATTTCCTCTACACCCTCGGGCAAGTGAACATTTAGCTTGCGGTACCTTGCTCCAGTAATTTTCGCTTGCCATCTTGCGACTTGCGCTTCGGCGCGATCATTGCCACCAAGCTTAGAAGCCCGACAGAAGAACAGTGCCGCCTGCTTAACAGGCTCACGAGCTTGGCCATATCCATGTATCGCCATATTAAGGCATTTGGGTGATCCGGCTCGGGAAAGCTCGGGTGGGGTTTCCATGGCATCTGTTTGGACCTCCCTGCTCGCTACCGACGATGATACTCGCTAAGGTGGAGCGGCGGAATGCTCCGCGTCGGGCTTGCGTTAGTGTGGACTGTGAACCTTTGGTTGTTTTTTTACCTATATCCGGTATCTTAAGTTTAACGTTGATGTCCGGGAGTACACGCTATGAAAGGTCGTCATTTCGTTTATCTTGCCGCTCTGCTGGTTTCGTCGATGGCGACAAGCTCATCTTGGGCAGCATGTCCTTATGACCCCGACTGCTTGGACAACCCATATGGAGCTGTGAAGCCCGTACAAACCCGACGGGCTCAACAATCCCTACAGTCCATACGGAAGCCATACAGCAACCAATCTTGGACGAACCCCTATGCGACCGATGCACCAAAAATAGTTGACCAGCAAGGGAACTATCACGGTCGCCTGAGCACCAATCCTTACGATGCAAACTCAATTTCCAATCCGTACGGCAGATACGGAAGTCCCTATTCGCCGGACAGCGTCAACAACCCCTACGGCGCGGGCAACCCCTACTCAGATGACAAATTGTACGTCGTTCCGTCGACTGATTTCGGCCTGGATCAGTAGCGACGCTTCCTGTTCGGTTCGCGCGCCGCAAATCTCCCGCTGCCGCACAACCGCGAGTGTAGCACGCGAGTGGCTGGGGGCTACTCTCCCTTGCTGCCGCTGAGATCACGAGTAGTGCTGTTAATGAGGAGGTTGCGGAGGGGGCTCCTGGCGGCGTATTCCACCGCCGCCGCTCGCGCTACTCCTCCCGCGCGCTGGCGCCGGCTAGGGATTTTCCAAGCTTGGAAATTAGCGTACGGCCTTATGCAAGGCGGGCACCTGCACAAGGGCGCTCAAGGCGGGGTGTGCAGAGAAAACACATTGAAATCAACGCGGTGCACAGGTGCACAGGGTGCACAGGCATTTCCACCCGATTTCTATTTCCGCTTTTTTCAAAGTTTGCCAAAAAAGGGTGTGCAGGTTGTGCAGTTGTGCACCTCTTTGAAATAATTAAGGAATTGCTGCACAACCCCTCATTTCCGCTCTTGTGCACCCTGTGCACTTATCGCTCGATCCGATCCTTGCTCCACTCGGTCTGGTCATCCCACTCCGCGTTCGGGTCAAACTTTTTGCGGGCTTCTGGCAGAGGCGGCTATGACCAGCACCATTTGCGCGTACCTGTTTGACGGTCTGCTGCGTCTTGATCACGCCGAGCTTGTAGAGCCTGCTCTTGATGGCGGCATCAAGGTTTTTCATGCTGCCGCTTCCGCACGAAATCTTTGAAGGCTTCCTAACCACCACATCGGCGGGCAGGCCGGGCCATATTGATGACGGGAGCGCTCCACACTCCAAGACTTCCGAATTGATGCAGCAGTACGTTCGTCGGAGAACTCGCTTTGCTCCTGCAAGGCGGCTGTCTTGGGGTAGTCGGAGCGGGGGTGCAGCGCTAAGCTGCACCTCCGACAGGTCCAAAGCATTGCTGCGCACCCATCACCGCCGATCTGAGCGTGCAGAGGTTCGAAATACGCTTTGGATTGCGCTTCCCCACATATGGCTGGGGCGTATTTGTCATTGACATCGAACACGGCAAAGCGCCGCTCATCCTTGGTGGCTGGCACCACCCATTCCTCATTCGACGCCATGACGATGTGCAGGCAATTCCGCACGGTTGTGATATCCTTGTATTTCGCCTCAAGTGTGAGCGTCGGCTCTGTCACCATGGCTTTTAACGTGCCTTCGCTCTTCTTGTCGCCAGCCAAAAGCCTTCATCCACGAATAGGGAAACGGTGTTCCGCAAGTGTCCATTGAAGCGGCCGGTGAATAGATCCGGCTTGTTTACGGACATCACGTGAGATCCAAATATCCGTTCCAACACCCTTCCGAGTGTGCCTTTGCCGAGCCTTTCTTGCCTCGAAATACAAGCGCCGTTTCCGGCGGTGAATTTGGGTTTTGGACGGCCACGCAAGCCACTTCAAGATGTAGTCGGCATGATCAAGATCACCGTTGGCGAGTACCTCTAGGACGTGACGCTTAATCAGGTCCCAATTGCCGGGCTTTGGCTTAACACCCCATCCCCGCCAGATGTTGAGCCACCAGGAGTGACGACTTTGCCGGGGAAGAACCCAAACCCATAATCGAACTTCCGATCTTCGGGCGTCGGTCAAAATAGTTTGACGCCTCGTCGCTCTGGCCAGCGTGACGTAGGAAATAAGCTTTGATGAAAGTGGAAGCCACATCGGGCGGTGGAACTCGTCGTCCGCCGAAACCACATGAGCATCTTGCCGCGCTGTAGACCATCGCATAGCGCTCCCGAAGCTGGTTGAGTTTCGACAACTTGGGCTGGATGCCTACGGATGACTTGGCCTTTGATGTGAGGTTCCGCAGAACCTCCCAAAATGGATTGGAAGGTGCGTATTTGGTTCGCAAAAGGCCGTGAGAGCCTTGCTTTTGAACCGTATCGGTGCTATATTCAGACATCGTAGTTACTCACTTTCGTTTGGGCCTCCTTGGCTCTGTTTCGGGTAGCTCCTTCCTATCCAATCCTGTGCACTCCGCCCGGCTTCGGCCGGGGTCTCCTTTTGTGCAGTCTCGGCCCCTATGTGGGATCGGCGGCCGATCACTCCAAGCCTCCCATCGCGGCAAGTTGGGCGACCACCTGCGCCGGACTGACGCCGACAAAAGGCCAAGCCCGAGCCCGCGTTTCGCCCCGCCTGCCGCTCCTCAATCCACCGCAACGTCGCCTCTTGGGAAACAGCGCGTGGCGCAGTCAGTGACAAGATACGGGGAGGGCCAGCCGGCTCCTGCGGGGATAGCTGACTGAGGGTCGCTGCCGCGTTCACGCCCAGGCGCTTCCTCACCTCGCGGGAGGACAAGAATTCATCGGGGTCAAGTTCGGTCATAAGCATAGCACTGGCACCAATCAGGGGGCGAAGAAACGCCGGGTTCGAAATCAGCAACTATTCTACCTCAGATGGCAAGTTCGCGTCAAGCGAAATCGTTACAAAACCTATGCTTTCGGCGGCTTTTGGTGTATACTAAGTGAGCTTGAGAGAGGTCCATTTATTGCGGCCTGTCTGCGACCTATCCTAGCCACCGCGACAGCCAGGATAGACCAAACCAGGACAGACCAGGACCAGACCAATGAGTGACGATTTCATCAGCCTAAACGAGGCTCTCCAGCTTCCCGACGTGGACGCGAGCGACGCTCTCCGCGCGTTCGATGGTGATCCGCTCCGCCGTATCCACCGGAGCGAGTTGTACTCACGCCCGCCGATCGATAGAGGTCGCGCGGTAGAGAAAAATCTCCGTGCTTCGCTGGACCGGGCGGAGAGCCTGGACGACGCGCAGCGGGACAAAATCTACCGCGAGCACATGAAGGCAGTTGAGACCGCCAGTGGAGACGACTGGCGCACCTCCAAGGCGAACAACGAGCTGACGCCACCATGCAAGCCAGAGTTCAACCAACTTTTTCCAGATCACGCGCAGACCGATTTCGGGATGGTCCAGGCCACCGCTCAGAAAGTCGCCACTCAGATGCTGCACGAGGGAAAGAGCCGGCAGACATGCGCACGTCTCAGCCGCGCGCGTGGCGTTCTATCGCGAGGTGGCGGACGAATTGGAAACTGACCGCTGGATGGCGGAGAACTCCGGCGACAGCGTGAACGTACTGGCGGCTTGAGCGGCAATCCAGCCCTCGACCTAACCCGCCCCGGAACGTGGTGGCCTGCAAGGCGGCCGGTCGGCTCGACTATCGGACGCGGTGGCGATGACGGGGCAGGCGGCACCTCGCAGATAGACGTGCTCGCTATGCGCACGAAGCTAGGGCTCTAGCCATGTGCGGCCCGGCATCACTCTGGAGCGTCACTACCGCAAGCGGGACGCAAGACAGCCAACATGAATTGGTGATCGTTGATGAACGACGCGCCGATGTCTTCGTCAATGGCCAGTCGATTTTTCCGGCCCCCAGAAATGCCGATGTCGCCCGCTCGATTTACGAAAAATTGATCCAGTCACCATCACCACAAAGGACCATCCAATGAGCAAGAAATCCACGACCGCGGAGACCGCGGAGACAGACGACACGCCCACAAACGAGACTCAGCGGCGGAAGGCCGCGCGAAGCTGGCTCGAAGATCAAGCCGAGCGCGAAGGCACGACCGGCCCACGACGGGCCGATCCATTCAGTGGCCAGTTTGGCGGTATGCCGGAAGGCTCGCCTTTGACGAGTTCAAACCGGCCGATCTCGACAGGGGTTACATCCATTGGGTCGGGTGACGGGTGAGACCGAAGGGGAGGGCGAGTGATGACGCACCTTTGCCTCATGATGGCCAATGCCGCGTCCGGGCACGACCGGGAGCGCGCGAAACGCGCAGCAAGCACGTATGCCGCTTCCTTGGCGTGGACAGAAGCCGATGTCGATATCCAGGAAATCCCGCCCGGCTTTCGGCTCCTGGACGAGGACGGCGCACCGGCTGTTTTCAAGACCCAGCTTTCGAGCCTTGGCGCGGGCGATGACTTGTTGGTCACGTCCCTTGCGTCAATCAGCATCAACCCGCACCACATTCAAAAGTTCATCGACACGCTGCTAGGCAAAGGCGCGAACTTGCACACCCTGCCGACCGGCAATGTCCTCAACCACGTGATCGGTCTCCGTGCTGGCCTCGATCTCGCGAAGCACTGGTTTTCGCGGGTCGAAAAAACCGAGCGCGAGGCAGACGAGCGCGGGGCGCAAGCATGGGCTGAGGCGACCGAGTTCAGAAGAGAATACAGCGCGGCGCTAGTGCGCAGGTTTGGTATCCCGCAAGAGGGCCTGCCGAGCGTTCGCGAGTTGCTAGGCGAGGACCCCCGCCCAAGACCCCCGAAGATGAAGCCGCTGAGCAGCGAGCCGCTGAGGAACGCGCGCGCGTTGCTGCACTCCGCATTGATGCCGAGGCGGGCGATCCACTAGCCGTAATGCGCTTGCTGGCTCGCGGTGAGGTGGGCTGGGCGCTCAAGGTCAAATCGCTTTCGCGTGGGCTCTTGATCGCTCCGCGCGCGAGGCCGCTGGGATGACCCTCGACCAGCTTGCGGCCGCTTCCAGGACCAGCCGCACCGAGTGCCGCGCATTGAAGCTGGGCACGCCAGCAAGTCCCTTGAAGATGTCTTGGGGTCGCTGGGTCTGAGCATCAAGAAAGTGGTGGACGTCGTGCGCCCGATCTCAGCGACGCCTTACACGCGAAGTCCGCGAAGGCGGAGAAGGCGGCTTGAGCGATGCACGAAGAAATCGACCGCTTCGTCAACGTCGAACGAGGGACCGTCATTCAGCTATTCGATGAGGGCAAGGGGCGCGCTCAGATATACGTGAGCGGTGTGCCGTGGTTCCGAAAGTTGCGGGTGCTGTCCAAGGCGAGGGCTGAATTCCGCAGGTTGACCGCCCGGAGACGACCGATTTTGAGCGCTCGACAAAATCCCCAGTCCGGTTCCGGCCAGCCGAATAGCCCCACGATCTTCGCGCGGAACTCCTGCCGCGTGCTAGCGCGCCGCCCCGGGTGGAATTCAGCCGCCACTGTGGGCGGCTGACGCTCACGCAACCGCTGGCGAGACCGGCTTGGGCAGGTGAACAATGTTCACGGGGGCAGGCTCAATGCCATCGCTGCACAAAGCGCCGCTGCAATCCGTTCCTGGCTAATGGCAAGGTCCGCGAAGTCAGGCGCGCCGTATAGGTTCGTCGTCTCGGCTCGATGATTCCGTCGTGTGGTTGAGCAGTGCCTTAAGGTGGACTTGCGGCACGACCGTCCGAGCAGTCTTGGCGTACAGGTGGCGCAAGCTGTGGACGCTCGCCTTTACGGTGACAGCCGCCTTGCCCTTGCGTGCCGCCTTCCGTTTCTCTTCGTCCTTGACGATCCGCACATTCGGTTCCTCGACATGGCCCGACTTCGAGGTTGCGCTTGGAAATAGCCAACCCCGCCGCTCCGCTGGCGTGTCGTGCGTTTCATGCCACTTGGCGTTCCCTTCTAGCCGCGTCTTTATCAGGCTCACCACGAAGCCGCTCAGGGGCAAATCAAACGGCTTGTCGCCCTTCGTCCGGCGGACGTGAAGGCGGCGCGCTTTCAGGTCGAAATCTTCAACGCGGATGCAGTCGGCCGACCGGCGGCGCAGGCCAGTGAACGCCACGAACAGCAAGTAGTCCCGCAGAATCGGATTTGGCAGGGCGTCAATTTCCTTGCGCCACTGGGGCAGGTTGTCCGCAAGACTGTCAATCCGCCGCGCCTTCTCAGGGTACCAGTCCACATCGTCCATAATGCCTTCGCTCAACTCAGGTGGACGGCCGAAACGTTTGCGGCTGCGGTTCCACACCGCACGGAATACTCGCATGGTGCCGTTCGCAACGTACTTGCCGCCAAGCTTCTCGCCTGACTCCGGGTTGATGATCTCGCCGTTTCCGATCTTGCGGTGCCGGTCTCCGATCTCTGCGGCCGTGAAGGAGATAAGCCGACGATCAAGCAAATCGCCCATGTAGCGTTCGAGGTACTCGCGGTACATCGTCTTGGTGCTTTCAGCCCGCGCCTTCGCGTCCAAGGTCGCTTCGACCAACGCCAGACCGTCCCGGAGCGTGAACTTGTGGAGTGCCGTAGGCTCGCGCACGTCCTGGCCTTGGCTTACCGCATTCGCAATGTCGCGAGCACGGTCCCGGAAGCTGTCCACGGCCGCTTGGCGAGCCGCCCACGTGTCACCCTCAAATGTCTTGAGCCCTTCCAAGCGGAACGCAACCTTGTCCACGCTACCGAGCCCCTTGGCGGCTCGCTTTCCAGTCTTGGGGTGAATCCAGCGATACTCGGCGAACAGGCCCGTCTTGTGGCGACGGAACCGCAGGCCGGGGGCGGCTGTATCCTCAAGGGCTCGACCGGCCGGGATCGCCCAAATCTGCTTTGGCTTGGTCATGTCGTCTCACTCCTGCGTTGCTGGAATGGTCCCCGCCCACCGTGTCGCGCTGGGTCGCTAGGTTGGGGTATTGCAGGCGGGAATTGTTCAATGTTTTCGGGGTCGGTTCCCGCGCCTTTATGGCTCAGTCTCACGCGCGCGGGAGGCCAATAGTCAGACCCAATAGTCACGCGCGAAACGTGACCCAGGCGTGAACCAAAACGCCCCGTGAACCGCCCATGAACCATGCTATCCATGGCGCTAAGCCTAGGATTTCTGCGGTTCCCGTGTCAATCGCGAAACTACGAATGTAGGGGTCGGGAGTTCGAATCTTCCCGGGCGCGCCAATTTGCTTTGGGTCCATTCCGGTCACATGGTTTACACCTTGTTCCGGACACATGGTCAACACTTTGTCCGGTGCGAACGGATTGGGGGCGGGTTCGACCCGGCCCCGTTCATTATCGAAGTAGCCCAGATCGTAGTCCAGGAAGCTGACCAGCCAGATCTGGTCGTCGAACTTGCGATCGCCCACGGTTTGGCCGGCGAAAGCGGTGGAGAGGTTGATTTTGCGCAGGCCGATGCAGATACGTCCGCAGCGGGTGACGCGGGCCTGGCCGACCGGCCGCGAACTCCCCACCGCTCGCCACGGGCAACGTCGGCGGCGGTCGTGCGCAAGATCCTGTATCTGCGCCAGAACTATCACTTCGGCGCGGGCCAAATCGCCGCCTACCTGCAACGCTTTCACCAGATAGTGATCGCCCGCTCGACCGTGCACCGAATCCTCGTCAAAAACGAGATGGGGCGGCTACCGGCCAACCAGAAGCACCAGCCGCACCGCAAACGCTGGAAGGGCTACGAGAAGGTCCAGCCTGGCCACCGTCTGCAGATGGACGTGAAGTTCCTCGAGCGCATCCCGGGGACGGTCAAACGGCTCTACCAGTTCACTGCCATTGATGACTGTACGCGCATCCGGATATTGAAAATCTACGATGTCTGCAACCAGCGCGAGGCAATCCAGTTTCTGAACGAGGTTCGAAAGCGGCTCCCATTCCGTATCCTCGTCGTGCAGACTGACAACGGGGCAGAGTTCCAGTCGCAGTTCCACTGGCACGCCGCATCGCTCGATATCCGGCACATCTAAATCCGCCCCCGATCTCCGCACCTGAACGGCAAAGTCGAACGCTCACACCATATCGATGAGCAGGAGTTCTACGAGCTGCTGGATCGAGACGGCATCTCTGACAACATCCACTTGTTCAACGACAAACTGCGTGAATGGGAGAACTACTACAATTATCATCGCCCTCACGGGGCGCTGCAGGGTCGGACCCGGTATGAACGACCGATCGAATAATCTCGAGCTGACGTGTCACAGGGGTCCTGAGACCCTACACGTAGCCTATCTCGGCGAGGAGGGGACATGATTCTAACCCGCGTCATCGAACATGTGAAGAAGCAGCACTGGACGGCGGTGTTTCTCGACTTCGTCATTGTCGTCTTGGGCGTCTTCATCGGCCTGCAGATGCAGGACTGGAACAGCGCGCGCGGACTGAGCGCAGGACTCGAAGAATCGCTGTTGCGGGTTCGCGACGAATCATCGCTCAATATCGAAGTGATTGACCATCTTGTGGCCAGCATCGATGGGGACCTGGACGGTTACCCGCAGGCGCAGGCGGCGATCGATTCCTGCGACCCCTCGCCGGACGCAAAGGCTCTCGTAGCCAAACTGCTTGAAAAGATGACCGACGACTTCAGTCCAACCTTTGCGTCTGTTTCGATGGACGAGCTTGCGCGCCGAAACGAATATCTGAGCCGACTTTCACCCTCTTTCCGTTCAGCGTTCGACCAATACCGAAGCCGCGTTCGCGAAGAGGAAGAACAATTGCACACCAACTTTCGAACGATGTGGGACCATCATGTCGTTTTTCACCCCAGCGTGGATGCCAATTTGGCGCTAGACAACGAGCTGCCTCCGGGCGCCATGATCCACGACATGAAGGATATTTGCAGGGATCGGACTTTTCGGAATCGGTTCTACGGCACGCTCGGTTTCATCCTAACCATCAAAGAGCGCGTTGTGAAACTGCGCGGAAACATCGACGATTTCCAGCAAGCGCTAAACAAGGAGCTGGACGCCACGCCATGATCCTATCCCGCGTCATCGAGCATATGAAGAAGCAGCACTGGACCGCGATCGCCATCGACTTCTTCATCGTCGTGTTCGGCGTCTTCATCGGCATCTAGCTCGGC
Source organism: uncultured Alphaproteobacteria bacterium (assembly GCA_963732795.1). Lineage (GTDB taxonomy): Bacteria > Pseudomonadota > Alphaproteobacteria > CAVTAV01 > CAVTAV01 > CAVTAV01. The sequence continues at coordinate 858,935 of CAVTAV010000006.1, forward strand.
AATTGGAATGAGGCGCGCGTCGAACGCGCAAAGGAGTCCGGCTACCTCGTGCGCCTGCATGAGGACATGCAGCAAAGCATCGTCACCTTAGAGCGCACGATCGGTTTGCTTGAACGTCAATCCGCCGCGCAAACGGTGCTTCTCGACGCGCTTGCGCATTGCGCCGTTCCCTCTGGCCCTCGCGACGACGTCGACTACGCCATAACGACCTTGGGCTATATCAATGCACCGATATTTTCGAGCAGGACATACGACGAGCTCACCTCAAGCGGCTCCCTCGACCTGATCGAAAACGAGAATATCAAGCGCGCGCTTGCCGATATCGTCCGAAACGTCGGGCATTTGAATCAGACGGTCGAGAACGTCTATCGTTTGACCGAACATCATCGATTCACCGTGGAAGAACATGTTCTTTATGCCGACATAAGGCCCTATGACAATTACGGCCTCAGATGGGAAGATTCACACGTTCGAGAGACGAGGGCGCCAAGCTGAGATCGCGGAGTACCTGGAAGCGATGCTACCCGACGGCGACGAGCGGGCTGTTCCGGTCGCACTGCGTACAGTGGCGGACGCTGTCGGTGGAATGACAGAACTCGCCGAAAAGCTGGGCTCTCCCGCGAGGCGTTGTATCGGACGCTCTCCGAGAGAGGTAATCCCCGGCTTGATACGCTGACCGCCATCCTGGCCGCGTTCGGTTCGCGGCTGTCCGCGCAGCCGCGTCGAGCTCGCTCGCGAAGGCGCGCACACGTTTGAGACTCGGTTCAGCAAGAGCGGAGATCGTCTGCTCGACTACACAGGCAGATACTGGATTCGCGTCCTTTGTTCCAGGTAGACGCTCCAGCGAGCCAGCGTCTCCAGCGCGGAGTTCGAAGTTTGTCCTCCCGGGCGCGCCATTCTTCCACCTTTAGCGATCCCTCTCACTTCAGGATCCGCAAACCCCGCAGCATCACCAGTGCGGCGATGACGGTGACCACGCAGAGGCCCGAGGCGAGGGCGAAGCCGTGGGGGCTTTTGGCGAAGAGGATGCCGTCGAGATTCATGCCGAACGCGCCCACGATCAGGGTCGGTGGCGCTGGTGATCTTGGTGTCGATGTTATCGTAGATCGGCCGGGGCTAAATGCGGCGGATGATCACGACCGTATGGCCGCCGCGCCCATCCGGCACGGTGATGATGCGGATCCGTTGGACGGCCGGCGAGAATTGCTCGGTCAGGTCGCCGGAGTCGGGATAGAGCGTCTTGGCCGGCTGCATCGCCCCTTGCTGCAGAAGGGCGGCGTTGATCCGCTCGATCCGCTGGCCGAGCGCCATGAGCGCGGGCGACGAGTTGCGCGAAGAGGCCGTGTCGCCGCTGCTGCAGGCCGCAAGCACCAGAAGAGCGGCAAGCGCGAGCGCAGTTCTGATCATCGGTGAAGGTCTCCCTGCGAAAGTCGACGTCGATCGTTCGATGGTGATTTTACATCGAACAGGTCCGGCATGCGACCCCTTAAAGAAAAGCGCCGGCCGCGGGGGCCGGCGCTTCGATAGCGTCTTGCGGCAGCGTTATTCGTTGACGCCCGTAACGTCCCGCGCCGCGTCGGACATGCCGTCGGCATAGCTGCTCCAGCCGGACAGCATGCCGTAGGGCGAGCGTTGGAGAATGGCCTCGATCTGGTCGATCTTGCCGTTCTCCACCTTGAACACCTCGGCCAGATACCAGGTCCAGGGCTGCGCTGGGCCCGCCGTGATCGTTTTGCCGTTCGGGATCTTGTAGGTCCGGGTATCGCCGGCTTCATGATCGAAGAAGCCGAAAGCCATGACGATGCCGCGCTCCTCGTCCAGCGCGACGTAGCGGCGATCGCGAATTCGGGTCACGAAGTGCAGCAGACCGGACTGAAACTGCTCCAGGCAACTCCAATGTGCCGAGTACATGCTCGATGTCTTGGGATCCGGCATCTTTTCGCCTTCCTTCAAAGGCGTATTCGTGCTTAGGCCGCCGTTCTCAAGCCGATTGCAGGTCTTGGTGAACGGATAATCGCCTTTGCCGTCGTTCTGCTGCATCCCTGAGAAATATTTGTTCGCCGTCACGATCATGTCGTGGCGCGACATCCGCTGATCCTTCGGGATCGGCGTGAGGAAGGCCTCGCGGGGCTTGCCGCGGGCTTCGATCGCATTGGCGGCGCGGGCCTCGCGGACGACATTCTGCTCGATCTCGGTGATCTCGCCGTTCTCGATCTTGAGCCTGAGCCCGACCGCGGCGGGCGAGCCCTTGTCGGGATCGGCATTGTCCTCGACCACGGTCGTCAGCACGCCGATCACGCCGGCCTCGACATCGGCGATATAGAGCCGGTACTTGCCGGCCGATTTCATGCTCTTCCACAGGCCTTCGCCGACGGGGATGTGCTGGCCGTCTTCGGTGAAGCGGACATTGACCGAAAGCGGCACCTCGCTCGGCTTGTCGTCGATCACGGCCTTGAAATAGCGGTCGACCCAGCCTTCGAGGCAGGCGCGGTCGCATTTGGCCGAGTCCTGCGCCATGGCGGCGGGGGTCATGGCGATGGGTGAAAGAAGCATCAGGCCGGCGGCGACGGCTGCGCAGCCGCTCAGAATCGCGGATTTCATGAGATGGAGCCCCCTTGATGAACTGTTCCGGTGCGAACGGATTAACCACGATAACCGGCCGGGCTCCTGAAAGTAAACGCCGTCTTAACGGTTGATCGGCGATAAGGGCGATGTGGCGATCCGGCATGATCGACCGGGCCAAGGAGTGGGTACTAGAGCGTTGCGACGTCCTGGATTCAAAGATCGGCGGCGGCCCGTCCGCCTGATGCAACGCTATTGCGAGCAGATGGGCAATATCATCGACCGCAGACGGGCCGAGCAGGCGCTCAAGGCGGCCAAGGTCTCGGCCGAGTTCGCCGCGAAATCCGCCACCACTGCCATGATCGCGGCCCAGACCTCCGACCGCGCCAAATCGGAATTCCTGTCGAATGTCAGCCACGAGCTGCGCACGCCGGTCCACGCCATCATCGGTTTCTCGCAATTGATGAACGACGAGAAGGCCGGGCCGCTGGCGAACCCTGAATACAAGGGCTATGTCCACGACATTCACAGCAGCGCCGAGCAGCTTCTCGGCGTGATCAACAACATACTCGAGCTCGCCAAGGTCGATGCCGGCTCGGCGGCGCTGTCCGAGGACACGGTCGACGTCAACGACCTGACGACCCATGTCGTCCGCCTGCTGCGCGACCGGGTCGACGAAAAGCATCTCGACCTGATGTTCGAGCCCGACTTTACCCTGCCGCTCCTCTGGGCGGATGAGCGCAAGGTGACGCAGATCGTCGCCAACATTCTCTCCAACGCCATCAAATTCACCGAGAACGGCGGCCATGTCACGATCGCCTGGCGGCTCGGCGACGACGGCGCGTTCGAGCTGTCGATCGCCGATACCGGCATCGGCATCGCGCCGGAAAGCCTGGAGCACATCTTCGAGCCGTTCACCCAGGCCGAGGGGGCGCGCAATCGGCGCTTCGAGGGCGCGGGCCTCGGCCTGCCGCTGAGCCGCGGTCTCGCGGAGATGCATGGCGCGAAAATGACGATCGAGAGCGAGCCGGGGGTCGGCACCGTGGTGCGGATCATCTTCCCGGCCGAGCGGGTACGGGAAAATCCTTATGCGAAACCGGCCTCGTCCGAGGTCGAGGAAGGAGCGGTTGGATGACCGGTGAGGGCGGAAAGATCGGTCGGATCGTGTCCGTGAGCGGATCGCAGGTAATCTGCCTGTTGGAGAGGACGCCGGACGAGTCCGGCGCACCGGCCGAGACGGGGCCGAACCTCGAAGTGGGTGCGATCGTGAAAATTCAGGCGACCCAGTCGGTCCTGTTCGGGATGGTCAGCAGCGTCAACATCCCGGTCCCGGCGGCCGATTCCGACGATGACGAGCTTCGGATCGCGGAGATCGAGCTCCTGGGCGAGATCGTGGCCGCCGAGGCCTCGGCCGGGTTCCAGCGCGGCGTGTCGTTCTTCCCCGCGCTCGGCAACGACGTCTATTCGGCGACGGCCGAGGATTTGCGCGCGATCTATGCGTGCCCCGGCGTCTCGACCGCCTGCGTCGGCTATCTCCACCAGCTCGAGACCCTGCCGGCGAACGTGAAGACCGACGATCTCCTCGGCAAGCATTTCGCCGTGCTCGGCACCACGGGCTCGGGCAAGTCCTGCGCGGTCACGGTGGTCCTGAAGGCGATCCTCAAGGAGAATCCCCAGGCCCGCATTCTGCTGCTCGACCCGCATGACGAATACGGCCAGGCCTTCAAGGACCAGGCCTATCTCCTCGACCCCTCCAAGAATCTCGACCTGCCGCACTGGCTGTTCAATTTCGAGGAGCTCTGCGAGATCGTGATCGACGACGACGACCTGCGCTCGGCTCAGATCGCGCTGCTCGGCGAGGCGGTCATCGCGTCCAAGCTGAAACTGATGTCCCAGCAGGACAAATACCCGATCACCGTCGACACGCCGACGCCCTATTGGATCTCGGACGTCCTGTCCCATCTCCAGAAGGCCCAGGGCCAGCTTGCCCGGTCCGAGCCGACCACGGCCTATCAGCGCCTCATCAACCGGCTCAAGACACTGTCCAACGATTCGCGCTTCTCCTTCATGTTCGGCCGGTCCGCCGGTGGCGACAATATGAAGGAGATCCTGTGCCAGTTGTTCCGAATCCCGGTCGAGGGCAAGCCGATCACGATCACGGATCTCTCGGGCGTGCCGTCCGAAATCCTGAATGTCGTGGTTTCCGCACTGTGCCGCCTGTCGCTCGATTTCGCGATGTGGAACGAGCAGAAGCTGCCGATTCTGATCGTCTGCGAGGAGGCTCACCGCTATGCGCCCCAGGCGGAGGGCCTGGGCTTCGAGCCGACCAAGCGGGCCTTGTCGCGCATCGCCAAGGAAGGCCGGAAATACGGCGTCTCGCTCTGCGTGGTGAGCCAGCGCCCCTCCGATCTCGCGACCGATCTTCTGTCGGAATGCAATACGATCTTCGCGCTTCGCATGACCAACCAGTCCGACCAGGACTTCATCCGCGCGACCATGGCGGATTCGGGCCTCGGCCTGTTGGAGTTCCTGCCGTCGCTGAGGGCACGGGAGGCGATAGCCATCGGCGAAGGCGTCCCCGTTCCCCAACGCCTCACCTTCAACGTGCTGCCGGCCGACGAACTGCCGCGCAGCAAGACCGCCTCCTTCTCCCACGCGTGGGCCAACGAGGTATCGGACACGGATTCCGTCCGCGCCGCCATCGACCGCTGGCGCCGCCGCCAGAAGGACGGCCAAATCCGCCGCACGGCCTGACATGCACCGCCTTCTCCCGGAGGCGAGGGATTTTCGGGTTTGGTTTCTCAGTCCGGCAGGAAGCGGACGCCGAAATCTCGGCCGGTGCGGCGCAGGACCATGCAGTTCTTGGTCGGGCCGTGCTTGATGCGAAGCTGGAAATAGACCGGGCAGTCGCGCGGGTTCAGGGGCTTCAGCTTGGCGCCCTCCGGCGAATAGTCGAGCACCTGGCAGTCCATGGTGCAGAAGCCGTCATTATAGACGATCATGGCCTTGTCGAAGACATGCTCGCGCTTCGAGCGTCGCGCCTCTTTGACCGGCTTGTCGGTCTTGACCGGATCGACGAATTCGACCCCGTACTCGTTGCCCTTGCGCCAGGCCACGCGGCAGGTCCGCGCCGCGCCGCCGTCGATCGCCATCTTGAAAGTGTCGGGGAAATTCACCGGGGTATGCAGCAACAGTTTCGCGCCCTTGGGCGACACGTCGAACACGGCACAATCGGTATCGACCGTGATCACGCCATGCTTGATCGCAAGCTGCCGCGGCTCGCCGCGGTGCTCGACCGGCTGTTCGACACTTCGTTTTGCGGCTGCCATGTCGCCTCGATGCCCGATATGAAGACGGGCCATCCAAGCAGAGTCCCGTTAAGTTAGCGTTTACGACTGTGAAATCGCGGTGTCGTTGACACCTCAAGCGGCCTCGCCGAAGATCATGGCAAGGCATTCCAGGGGGAGCAGCAATCATGGTCGAAACCGTACGATTCCCGGATATCCCGCTCTATCGCGGCTGGGGCGCGCCGATGCGGACCGAATGCGATCTCGTCGATCTCGAGGTCACAGAAGGCGAGGTGCCGGCCGATTTGAACGGCACGCTCTACCGGGTCGGGCCGGACCGGCAATATCCGCCGATGACCGGCGAAGACGTCTTCATCGACGGCGAGGGCATGGCCCATATGGTCCGGTTCAGGAACGGCCATGTGGATTATAGATGCCGCTGGATCCGCAACGAGCGGTTCCTTTTGCAGGAAGAGGCGCGCCGGTCGCTCTACGGCCGCTATCGCAACCGCTATACGGATGATCCGAGCGTCAAGGGCAAGAGCCGCAACACGTCGAACACCAACGCCGTCTGGCACGGCCGCAAGCTTCTCATCCTCAAGGAGGACTCGCTGCCGGTCGAGGTCGATCCCGACACCTTGGAGACCATCGGCGAATGGGACTGCGACGGCGCCGTCAAAGCCGTCAGCCTCACCGCCCATCCCAAGCTCGACCTCAACACGAACGAGCTTCTGATGTTCTCCTATCAGGCCCGCGGCGACGGCACGACCGATATCGCCTTCTATATCTTCGGCCCTGACGGCAAGGTCGCTCACGAGGTCTGGTTCCATATGCCCTATCCCGGCATGGTCCACGACTTCGCCGCCACCGACGACCACATCATCTTCCCGTTCTGGCCGCTGATCACGGAGATGGACGTCGTCAAGCAGGGCGGCCCCTATTACCGCTGGCATCCCGAGCAGGAGACCGTGGTCGCGGTCCTGCCGCGTCGGGGCAAGGCCGAGGACATCCGCTGGTTCCGCGGCCCCGCGATGAGCGCCGGGCATATGATGAACGCCGTTACGGACGGCTCGAAGGTCCATCTCGACCTCTGCCTCTACAAGGGCAACTGCTTCGATTTCTTCCCGACCTATGACGGCTCGCCCTATGTCCCGTGCCCGCCTCAGCTTTCGCGCATGACCTTCGATCTCGACCGCAACGACGAAGGTATCGAGACGGAGCTTCTCCTGGGCTCGCCCGGGGAGATGCCGACCTGCGACACCCGCTACATGGGCAAGCCCTATCGTTACGGCTATATGATCTGCCGCTCCCCCGATGCGCGGGCCGGCGATATGAGCCTCGGCGCGATCGGCCGCTACGATCATCAGACCGGCGAGTTGAAGACCTGGTCGCCCGGCGAGAATTCCGGCGTTCAGGAGCCGCTCTTCGTGCCCCGCCACCAGGGCGCGGCGGAAGGCGATGGTTGGCTCCTGGCCCCGGTCAACCGGGTCGCGGAGAATCGCAGCGACATCGTGGTTCTCGATGCGACCAAGCCAGAGGCCGGCCCGGTCGCCCTGGTCAAGCTGCCGGTGCGCATCCGCTCCACCTTCCACGGCATGTGGGTGCCCGAAGACGCGCTGCAGAGCGGGCGATATACCGTCTGAAAAAGCGACGGGCGGACGATGTCTCGTCCGCCCGCCCCAAATTCGATGTAAAAGCGCTGTTCGCCGCGCCTTACTGCATCTTGGCGACGTCCCAGTGCTCGACAATCTGGTTGCCCTTCACGCGGAACATGTCCGCCCAGGTCGTGGTGTAGTCCTCGCCCTTCGAATTCTTGTAGTGACGGACAAAGAACAGGCTGACCATGTCGCGATCGCCCAGAATCGAGACGAGATCCGGGATCGTGTCGGGAACGGCCGTCGGCTTGGCGCCGATCGCCTTGAAATAGGCCTTCACACCTTCGCGGCCGGTCACCGCGTTTGGATTATGCTGGTGATACTCGGGCGCCAGATATTTGTCGGCCGCCTCGAGATGATGCGCGGTGAGGAACTCGCGCCACATGTCGTAGACCAGCTTCTTGTTGGCCTGCTCCTGCGGCGTGCCGCTCTTGAGCATTTCCATCTGCTGTGCGGGCGTGGCGGCGACCACCGGCTCGGCGGCGCGGGCGACCGTGGCGAATGCGAAGAAAGCGATTACGCAAGCGAGCAATCTCATGACCATGATTTGTGCCTCCATCATTTGGGATTTGGATACGCGTGCTGAACGTGGTGGTGCCGACTATAGCATGTCGGTTTGGCAGGCCTAGAGAAACCGCATCGTCCGCATTTCTCAACTCTCGCGGGTGAGCTGCAGAAAAATGTCCTCCAGATCGGCTTCCCGGGTCGAAATATCGATGATGGTCAGCCGGTTCTGCTCCTGAACCGCGGCGAAAATCTGGCTCGCGGTGGTGGTCGAGCGGTTGAACTGGATCCCGAGCGTCCGGGCGTCGATCAGCCGGACGTTGTAGGCGCCGAGACCGGGCGGAACGTCGGCGAGGTCCGAATCGACCGTGACGATCAGCTCCTTCTCGTCGATCCGGCGCAGGAGCTGGGGCGTCGGCTCGCAGGCGACGACCTGGCCGTGATTGATGATCGCGATCTGGTCGCACAGGAGCTCGGCCTCTTCGAGATAGTGAGTCGTGAGCACGATCGACATGCCGGCCTTGCGCATAGCCCGCATGTTTTCCCAGAGCTGCTGGCGCAATTCGACATCCACGCCCGCGGTTGGCTCGTCGAGCACCAGCACCGGCGGGTTGTGCACCATGGCCTTGGCGACCATCAGACGGCGCTTCATGCCGCCCGAAAGCGAGCGGGCATAGGCGTTGCGCTTGTCGTAAAGCCCGACCTGCTTGAGGATTTCGTCGGTGCGGCGCTTGGATTTCGGGACGCCGTACATACCCGCCTGGAACTCCAAGGCTTCGGCGGGGCTGAAAAAGGCGTCGAAATTGATTTCCTGGGGCACCACGCCGATCGAGGCGCGGGCATTGCGCGGATTGGCGTCGATATCGAAGCCCCAAATCGCGGCTTTTCCCGAGGTTTTGTTGACCAAACCGGCGAGAATATTGATGAACGTCGATTTTCCCGCCCCGTTCGGCCCCAGAAGACCGAAGATTTGGCCGGCGGGAATGGTGAGGTCGATATGCTTCAGAGCCTCGACCGCGGCCCCGCCGCCGCTCCGCCGATAGCGTTTGTAGAGCGACTCCGCCGTGATCGCCGGCTGCCCCTCGGCGCGAATCGTCTCGGCGCGGGAGTCGGCGGGGTCGGCAAGCGCCATGCGGCCTCCATCGGGATCGGTTGATTGCGGCGGCGCAATGGGTATCATCCGGTCAGCCGATCGGTCAATCTTCAGGCCGGATCGCGCGCCGTCTGCCGCAACACCTATAGGATAGAGGATATGTCGAAGGAACCGCCCGAAACGATCGAGGCCGACTCGCGGGTCGTCGCCTGCGACGGCGGGGAAGGGCCGCTCGGTCATCCCCGCGTCTATCTGAACATGGGCGACGACCAGAGCGTCGACTGCCCCTATTGCGGACGCCATTTCGTGCTGAAGGCCGGGGCCAAGGCCTCCGCCGGGCATTGACCGACAAGGCCGACTCCTCGCCCACGCGCCCGGACCACGTCTATCTGATCGACGGCTCCGGCTTCATCTTCCGCGCCTATTATGCGCTCCGCATCGCGCCGAGAAGCGACGGCACCCCGATCAACGCGGTGCTCGGCTTCTGCAACATGCTTTACAAGCTTCTGGAGGACAGCCGCGACGGCGACCAGCCGACCCATGTCGCCGTGATCTTCGATACCGCGCGCAAGACCTTCCGCAACGACATCTACAAGGACTACAAGGCCAACCGCGCCGAGCCGCCCGAGGATCTGATCCCGCAGTTCTCGATGATCCGGGACGCCGTGCGCGCCTTCAACGTGCCCTCGATCGAGCTCGCCGGCTTCGAGGCCGACGACCTGATCGCGACCTATGCCCGCGAGGCGCGGAAGAAAGGCGCGACCGTCACCATCGTCTCGGCCGACAAGGACCTGATGCAGCTCGTCGGCGAGGGTGTCGACATGCTCGATACAATGAAGAACCGGCGGATCGGCCCCGACGAGGTGGTCGAAAAATTCGGCGTCGGGCCGGAAAAGGTCGTGGACGTCCAGAGCCTCGCCGGCGATTCGACCGACAATGTGCCGGGCATTCCCGGCATCGGCATCAAGACCGCAGCCGAGCTGATCAAGGAATATGGCGATCTCGACACGCTCCTCGCGCGCGCCGAAGAGATCAAGCAGCCGAAGCGCCGGGAAAGCCTGATCGAGAAGGCCGACATGGCCCGCGTCTCCCGCGAGCTCGTCCGGCTCAGGCAGGACGTGCCGCTGGAGGTGCCGCTCGACGATCTCAAGGTCCGGCATTTCGATCCCGGGATGCTGATCCCGTTCCTCGACGAGATGGAGTTCAAGCAGCTCAAGGAACGGGTTGCCGCGCGCCACGATTTCGATATCAGCGAGCCCGCCGCGGCCAAAGAGGAAGCGAAGGCCGAGCGCGCCTATGAATGCGTGCAGACCTTGGAGGCGCTCGACGATTGGATCGAGCGGGCGCGTAAGGCCGGGCTCGTCGCGGTCGATACCGAAACGACCTCGCTCAATGTCATGCGCGGCCGGCTGGTCGGCGTCTCGCTCTCGGTCGAGCCCGGCTCGGCCTGCTACATCCCGCTCAGCCACGGCGATGCGAAAGGCGACGGCGCGCTCGATTTCGAGGGCGGGCGGCCCGATCAGATCCCGCTCGACGAGGCGATCGAGCGGCTGAAGGTGCTGCTGGAGGATCCGGCCGTCCTGAAGGTCGGCCAGAACCTCAAATTCGATATGCTGGTGTTCCTGAAGCACGGCATCCGGGTCTCGCCCATCGACGACACGATGCTGTTGTCCTACGTGCTCGAATTGGGGCTTCACGGTCACGGCATGGATGAGCTGTCCGATATGCATCTCGGGATCCGGCCGATCAAATTCGAGGACGTAACCGGCACGGGCCGGAACAAGATCACCTTCGATCAGGTGCCCCTCGATAAGGCCACCGAATATGCCGCGGAGGACGCGGACATCACGCTCAAGCTCTATCAAGTGCTGAAACCCCAGATCCTGGAGCGCCGGATGACGCGCGTCTATGAGACGCTGGAACGCCGAATGCCCGAAACGCTCGCCGATATGGAATTTGCCGGGGTCAAGGTCGACCCCGACATCCTGCGGCGGCTTTCCAACGACTTCGCCCACGAGATCGCCGATCTCGAGAAGCAGATCCACAAGCTCGCCGGCCATTCCTTCAATATCGGCTCGCCCAAGCAGCTCGGCGAAGTGCTGTTCGACGAAATGAGCCTGGAGGGCGGCAAGAAGGGCAAGACCGGCGCTTACGGCACCGGCGCGGACGTGCTCGAAGGGCTCGCGGCCCAGGGCCATGATCTTCCCGCCCGGGTGCTCGACTGGCGGCAGGTCTCGAAGCTCAAAAGCACCTATACCGACACGCTCGTCCACGAGATCAATGCCGAGACCGGCCGCATCCACACCTCCTATTCCCTCGCCGCAACGTCGACCGGCCGGCTGTCCTCGAACGATCCCAATCTCCAGAACATTCCAATCCGCACGCCCGAAGGCCGCCAGATCCGCACCGCCTTCGTCGCCGAGAAGGGCCACAAGCTGGTCTCGGCGGATTACAGCCAGATCGAGCTCCGGCTCCTCGCCCATGTCGCCGAGATCGACGCGCTTCTCCATGCCCTGACCCACGGCATCGATATACATGCCATGACCGCGAGCGAGGTCTTCGGGGTGCCGGTCGAGGGGATGCCGTCCGAGGTGCGCCGGCGCGCCAAGGCGATCAATTTCGGCATCATCTACGGCATCAGCGCCTTCGGCCTCGCCAATCAGCTCGGCATCTCGCGCGGCGAGGCGGGAGATTACATCAAGGCCTATTTCAAGAAGTTCCCCGGCATCCGCGCCTATATGGACTCGACCATCGAGTTCTGCCGCAAGCACGGCTTCGTCGAGACCATCTTCGGCCGGCGCTGCCATATCCGCGGCATCAACGACAAGAACCCGTCCATGCGCTCCTTCTCCGAGCGCGCCGCGATCAACGCGCCCCTGCAAGGCTCCGCCGCCGACATCATGCGCCGCGCCATGATCCGCCTGCCGGGCAAGCTTGAGGAGGCCGGGCTCAAGGCCCGGATGCTCTTGCAAGTCCATGACGAACTGATCTTCGAAGTGCCGGAAGCCGAGGTCGAGAAGACCAAGGATTCTCGTCAAAAAGGAAATGGAGCGCGCCGCCGAACCCGCCCTCTCGCTTTCGGTGCCCCTCACGGTGCAATGCGGCGTCGGCGACAATTGGGACGAGGCGCACTAGAGCCCATCAAGTCCCTTCTCCCCCGGCGTTGGATGAGGGGGGCTGCCGGTGGGTCGCGTCTACCGCCGGCCCCCTCACCCAGCTTCGGCTAGGCGCACTTCGTTCGCCAAGCCTGCGCAACCCTCTCCCGCCGCGGGGAGAGGGGGCTTTCCTTCTTTTGGACGACGGTGTCGAGACTCCTTACGTTCCTGGCCCATGCTGTCCCGAATTGCGGCGCGTCCGCGCGCCCACGGAAGCTGCTCCATTATTTTTCAACGATTTAGGGGTATGGCGTGCTTCTTGCAACCGGTTGTTGAGAGTCAGCCGAACGGAGCCGCCGCATGAGCACCAATACCGCGAAACTCGTGAATGCGGCCGAAAAGTCCGGCAGCCGGATCGCCATTCTCGACGGGTTCCGGGCGCTCGCGATCGGGCTCGTGATCCTGTTTCATTACTCGGTCCGCTGGGCCCCGCCGCGGGATCCGGGCGGCCATTTCCCGGCGGGCGCGCTGTTCGATCATATCCCGCTCTTCACCTATGGCTGGGTCGGCGTCGAGCTGTTCTTCGTGATTTCGGGCTTCGTGATCCTGATGACCCTGGAGCGCTGCCGCAGCGTGTTCGACTTCGCCGTGCGCCGCTTCGCCCGGCTGTGGCCGCCGCTTCTGATGGCGGCGATCCTCACCACCCTCGTCATGGCCTGGATCGGCCCGGCCGACTGGCACATCAACCCGATCGATTTTTTCACCAGCATGGTGATCGTTCATCCCGACGTGATGAGCCTCCTGCTGCATCACCCGGACATCAAATGGGTCGACGGCGCCTATTGGAGCCTGTTCGTCGAGATTCGTTCTATATCCTGGCGGCGGTCGTCTATCTGATCGCGCGGCGGCGCTTCGTCGCCTGGTGGCTGGTCTTCCAGATGCTGGCCTATGCCGCCTATCTGGTGGTGCTGCATGTGCCCGAGCCGAAGTCCATGGGCGCCCTGGCCTTCCAGACCTTACTGTTCCCGCGCTACATGCCCTATTTCACGCTCGGTGTCTGCATCTTCGAGATCTATTCGAGCGGCGCTCTCCGTCGTGTCGCGATGGCCGGCTGCGCGGTCGCGGCGGCGATGATCCTCTACTCGGCGACGCAGGGCGTTCTCACGGGCGAGGGGGATACCATTCTCGGCTTCGTCATCGCGAATGTGCTGATCCTGGGACTGTTCTATCTCTTCACGATCGATCATCCCGCGCTATGGATTTTCAAGCTTCGCCCGATCGTGCTTTTGGGCCAGGCTTCCTATTCTCTTTATCTGATTCACCAGCAGATCGGCATCGCGGTCATGAGCAAGGCGGTCGCACTCGGCGTGCCCTATCTGGTCATCCTGCCGATCACCATCGCGGGGGTGACGATCGCCGCGGTGCTGCTGTTCAAGCTCTGGGAAAACCCGGCCAAGAGCCGGATCCTGAAATGGTCGAAGCGGCCGACGGCCGCCCTGGATCGTCGCCTGCGCTGGCTGACCTACGCCTAGACTCGATTACATCGGGCGGATGGCGGCCGAGGAGATCAGAACCTTCGCGACATTGGCGCCGAGCACCTTGTCCGTCGCGCTCTGGAGGATCGCGCCGAGCTGGCCGAGATTGACCGGTCGGCGGAGGTCGGTGCGCATGCCGGCATAACGGCTCACGCTGCGGAAATAGGCGTCCCGGAGCAGCGGCTGGTGCTCGGTCACGTCGCTGTGCTTGTCGGGTTCGCTCACTTCAAGACTCAAGGTCACGGTCATGATGCCGCGCACCCGCTGATTCCCGAAGATCGTGACGTTGAGATCGTCGAGCTTGATATAGGGCGAGGGCGCCTTCTCCTCGCCATGCCCTTCGGCATAGACTGGCGCTGCCGCGACGCTGACCCATGACAATGCCGCCGCGGCCGCCGCAACGCGCAGCGCGTTTCCCACTTTCCTTCGGGCCCCCCACATGGGCAGTGTCCTCCTAAGCTGATTGTCCGGCGGTCAGGCGTGTGAGCCCGGCCCTGTAGTTCGCGAGCTGGGCCTGCAGATAGGCCGGCACCGGTCCCGAGGCGGCTTTCTGCTTCTTGAGCGCTTCGACGGTAGGATCGGGATTGAGCTGGCGATAGGCGGATTGGATCGACCCGATCGCCTTGTTGATCGCGGAGATCGCGTTCTTCGCGGCGTCGTGGCTGTTGAGATTGAGCAGGTTGCTGAGACCGAGGCCGAAGATGAAGTCGGTGGGATCGGTCGAGCTCGAGGAGCTGGACGAGCTGGACGAGCTGGAGCTCGAACTCGACGGCGAGTCGCCGGTGAGCGTCGTATCGCTCTTCAGCTTTGTGGGGTCGAGGCCGAGGCCTTTGAGGGCGTCGTGATCGCCCTCGCCGGGGATGATGTCGATCGATGCGCCGCGCAGCGCCTTGATCACCAGCGACGGCCCGGTCTCGGTGTCGCTGCTGTAGGAATCGACATAGAGGAACGAGGCGCGTTTGATCTTCAAGGCGAGCGTGGTGAAGGTGTCGCCCTTATCGATCGTGATCTTCTTCTTCGCGCCGCCGTTGACGGACACATAGAAATAGTCGCCTTCGCGGAGGCTGGTCTGGGACAGGATCGAGCGGTCCTGGTTGCCGTTGACCTCGCCCGACGGGCAGGCCGAGCGTAGACAGCACCGAGGAGCCCTGATCGGTATAGGCGATGCCCGTCGCGGCGTTGCCGGTCGCGGACCGGCCGAACTGGTGAACCCATTGGGTCGCGCCGCTGGAGGCGTCGAGTGCTGTCGCAAAGGCGTCGGTTGCGCCCGACTGGGTCTGGCCGGGAAGCGTGCCGTCGGTGCTGCCGGTGAGATAGACATTGCCGCCGCCGAGGGCGAGTCCCGTGACGCTGTCCGCGCCCGAGGTACCGACATAGTTGGTCCAGCTCGCGCTGGCCGAGCCGCCGTTGTCGGCGATCTTGGTGACATAGCCGTCGCGGCCGCCGCTATAGCCGTTGAGGGTGGTTCCGGCGAGGCTGCCCGACGCGGTGGTGCCGCCGACATAGATCGAGCCGTCGGAGCCGACCTTGACCCCGGCGACGGTGCCGCCCTGGGTGTCGCCGAGATCCACCGACCACAAGGTGTTGCTCAAATTGGTGGCGTCGAGCTTGCGCACGACGGCATGGCCGTCCTCGATGCCGGCGACCACCAGATTGCCGTCCGAGGCGACCGCCAATCCGCCCGCGCGGTCAAGGCCCGCGGTGCCGAACTGGGTCGAATCGGACTGGGAGCCGTCCGAGCCCGAGAGCTTGATGACATAGCTGTCCGCGCCGCCGGCATTGGTCGCGCTGGCGTTGATCGCGCCCGAGACATAGCCGCCGAAATAGACATTGCCGGCGGCGTCCGTGGTGAGGCTCGTCGCCCGGTCGGCGGCGACGGCGTTGACCTGCTGGGTCCACAGCTCCTCGCCGCCCGAGGAATATTTGGAGACGAAGCTGTCGACACTGTCGATCTCGGCCGAGGCGGTCAGGTTGTCGGGGGTGGAGCCGGCGATGACGACGTTGTCGTTCGAATCCACCGTGATCGCGCCGGGATTGGATTCGGTGGTCGCGCCGACGAGACGCTGCCAGACGAGCTGGCCGGTCGAATCGTATTTGCTGAGATAGACGTCCTGGCCGTTGGCGGAGCGGTTGATTTCGCTGCCGAGATCGCCCGCGGTCGCGCCGAGGACATAGACATTGCCCTGGGAATCCGTCGCGCTTGCCGACGTCGTGGTCTTGGCGAGGGTCGGCTCGGTCGGGATGTCGGCTTTGACGGCCGCTTTGGGATCGGTGCTGGAGCTCGAACTTGAGCTGGAGCTTGAACTTGAGCTCGTATCGGTGGTCTGGCCGAGCTGGCCGGGCGCGAGGCCGGCGATCGTGGTGCGGAACGCGCTGGTCGGACCGCTGCCGTCGACATTGTCGAGCTTGGTCAAGAAGCCGGACTGGTCGCCCCCGGTGAGCGGCGTCGAGGTGCCGGTGACATAGACCGACGGCGTGGCGCCGGCCGCGCTCAGGCTGACCTGCTCGACGATCGACGGGACGACCTTGAACGAATAGAGGCCGTCGCCCGTCGAATCGACCGTGAAATAGGAGGTGTATTTCTGGACCGGGTTGCCGTTGTCGTCGAAGACCGGATTGCCGTCCGTGTCGGTCGCCTGGACCGCGTGAATCTGCTGATTGATGTAGTTGACGATGTTTTGCATCGACAGCGGCCCGGAGATGTTCGAGAGATCGATCTGGAAATCCTGGGACGTCGTGCCTTTGGTCATGGTGACCGTGAACTGCTCCGTGCCGGTCAGGCCGGAAATCGCGGTGTCCTTGTCGGCGACCTGGATCGGCCGGCCGACATAGCTGGCCGAATCCTTGCCGAGCGTGGCCAGGCTCTGCTCGTTGTCCGACTTCTCGCCGAACAGCATGGTCAGCTTGTCCGGCGAATAGGTCGACAGGAAGTCGCGGATTTGTGACAGGCCGGTCTGGAACTGTTTGTCGATCGAGCCGAGCGCGGCGCTCGGCACCGTGTCCTGAGAGGCGTATTGCGCCAGCGACAGGAGCGACGACATGCCGTTGAACAGAGCGAACAGCTCCTTGTAGTCCGCATTGCCGTTCGCGTTCTGGACGCTCGGGGCATTGACGTCGACGAAATTGGAGAGCTTCTTGGCGGCGACATAGGCCGAGGTGACCGACTTCGCCTTGGTGCCGAGTTCCCAAGGCGGCGTCACCCCGTTCTTTTTCGCGCCGTTCGCGCCGCTCGACGATCCGGAGGTCGTGTTGGCGCCGCCGGAGCCCGCGGCGCTCTGGGCGAGCTGGGCCGAATAATTGGCGGTCAGGAGATCGCTGCTGATGGTGATGGGCGTGAACGTGGGGGCGGAGTTCGTCCCGAACGAGCTCCCGATCGTCAGCCCATTAAGCGAGGTGATACTCGTCACCCTGTCCCTCGATCCCTTGCGACGGCCAAACGCAAATCTGCCGTCAGGGCCGAGTGTCGGGGATCAGGTTTAAGGAAGGTTTAAGGATTCACGCCCGATTCCCGCGATTCCCGAGGATTTCCGCGGCATTTCGGCGCAATTAGGCGAAGAACGCGATGACCCGCACCTCGATGCTCCGGCGGGGCGGAGCGTCCGGGCGCGTCGAGGGATCGATAAAGGCGGAATGGGCGGGGAAGCGGGCCGGCCCCGTTCGGTCGGAATCATAAACTTTGAGCAGCAGGGCCTCGTCCGGCCTCAGGTTGCGGACATAGGACCACCGATGGTCGGGATTGTAGCGGAGCGCATAGGTCTGGCCCGTGCGGCCTTCGTAATGCATCAAGGTGGTGATGAGGTCGTCCGGGGCGATCGACCGGGCGTCGCACATGCCGAGCGGGCGATCCTCGGCCGGATAGGTCACCGGCTTCCAGACATTGATGAAGGCGACGCGCCGGGAAAGCAGATCCTCGGCCTCATCCGTGCCCATGAGAATCCTTGACGCGTTGCGGACCCGACACTTCCGTGTAGTCGTTATGCACGACCGGCACGACGTCGCGGAGAAAATATTCTTCCCGGTCGACCGCGGGCGTCCGGAAATCATGGTCGAAGGCGACGACCCGTTTGGCCCCGATCGCTTCCCGCACGAGCCGCTCCATCGCCGGATAGAAACGTGACTGAACCTCCTCGGCCGCGGCGCCGAAGGCGATATCGGCCGGGCAATCGACCACCTCGAAACCCTGGACATCGACCGACAGAGACTCCGCCGTCCCGCGGATGTCGGTGATCGGAACCTCGCGCGGGTCCATGATCACCGGCTTCCGCACCACTTCCGGCCCGGGGTCGTAGAAATAGCGCTCGGATTCTCCCGGCTTCTCGCCGGAATAATTCATGGTCGCGGTGACCGAGTGGCTCGGCGTGGACTTTGAGGGTCGTACTGGTGCGGTCACGATTTCAGTGGCGGTTGTCGTAATCGATCCCGGCCTGGACCTCGTCGATCGCGTTCCGGATCATTCGCAAGGCCCTGACCCGATGGCCGCCTTTGTCGCGGCTGGCGTCCTCGAGCAGGGACTGGGCCGATCTCAGATGGTCGAGCGCGTCATGCATCTTGCTCTGGCGATCGGCATAGGCCTGGCCGGTCAGGAACGCGGTTACCATAAGGCCCGCGCAAAGCGCGGCGATCAAGCTTCGTTTCATCGTCATTCCTCCACATGATGTCGCAAAACACGCGGTTACAGACGATAGATGGGAAGAAATCGAGGGAAGCCGAAGCTCCCCCCTCAAGCCAAAGTTGGCGGCTAGTTCGTTTCCCAGCCGGTCGGCGCGTTATAGGGCGCGATAAAGCCCATGGCCTCGATCTCATGGATCTTGCCGTCATAGATCTTGAAGATATGAGCGGCGGGAAGATCGAACGGATCGAAGTTCATCGTCATCTTGTCGATGCCCGGCACGCCGGTGATGGTCTCTTCCTTCACATCCTGCGGATGGCGAAATTGGGAGAGGCCGAAGGCGAGCCCGGTCTCGGGATCGGCGATCCACACCCGCACCGGCTCGATCCGTTTGATATAGGTGAACATCCCGCTGCTGATCTGCTTGGTGCAGCCGAGGAAACCGATCGCGGCGCGGCCCTCGGCGTCGGCCGGCTTTTGCTCGGGCGGCCGGACGGTGATCATGCCGTTCTCGTGACGCTCGCAGTCGGCGTCGTCGAAGGGCGACGCCTCGCCGTCGTTCGTCACGAGCGCGGTGTAATAGGACGCGCCGATCCTGAGCATGTCGTCGCGCGAGTCGCGGTCGGCCTCGGGGACGTCGGCCAGGAATACCGGCCGCAGCGTCTGGAGATTCTTCAGATTGTTGTCCGAGAGATTGGCGGCGATCAGATGCTCCATTTCGGTGATTTTGCCGTCCACGACCTTGAGCCGGAGCGCCAGCTCGATCGGCTTGTTATCCTGCTGCATCATCCCGATGAAGCCGACCTGCTCGGAGACCGGATCGGGCACATAGATCGCGAAAGTCGTCGGCACGGCCGTCGCATTCGTCCATAGGCCCTCGCCGACCTTCATCGCATGGATGTTTTCGACGAACTTGTAGTCGTCGGCGATCGGCACTTGCGTCGGATCATGGGCCACCAATGCCGCGAGATAGGAATCGACCATGCCCTTCAGGCAATCCCGGTCGCAGGCCGGGGCTGCGGCGGTCTGGGTCGATTGATCGGCGGCGGGCTGGCTCGCGTCCGAGCTGCTCTGGTCCTGGCTCTGCGAGCATCCCGCAGCCAGCAACCCGGACATGCCGATAACGGCGGAAAGCCCCGCGATCTTCAACGGTCTCATCATCGAACTGTCTCCCCTGTGATGGCGCCGGCGGCTGGTTCGTTATGTATTGCTGTTTGCACCCGGCCGATGGTTAACGCGCGTAGCAGAATAGGAGAGTTTATCGCCCGAATCCAACGTCAAAAACAGAACGCCGGTTCTTTGAGACGGGCCGCGATATACAACCGATCGTGCTATTGATAAGATGGCTCGCGACCGATTGGAGCGGCGGGATGTCCTTCTGGCGCGAGCTCAAACGGCGTAACGTGTTCCGGGTAACGGCGGTCTATCTGGCTGTCGCCTGGCTGCTTGCGCAGATCGTCGCCGTCGTCAGCCAACCTCTGCATCTCCCCGACTGGTTCGCGACCGCCGTCATCGTTCTCCTGGCCCTCGGCTTCCCCGTCGCGCTGGTTCTCGCCTGGGCCTTCGAGCTGACCCCCGAAGGACTGCGCCGCGCGTCCGATGGCGACAGCGAGCCCATGCCAGTCTCGACCGGCCGCAAGATCGATTTCGCGATCATCGCCGTCCTCGTCGTCGCCCTCGGCCTCGCGCTGTGGGATCGGGACAGAACGCAAGTGGCGGAGACCCCGGCCGCGCCCGCGGCGCAAACGGCGGCCGAAAACACGATTGCCGTGCTGCCTTTCGCGAATATGAGCTCGGACCCGGAGCAGGAGTATTTCTCCGACGGGCTTTCCGAGGAAATCCTGGACAAGCTGGCCCAGATCAAGGGTCTCAAGGTCGCCGGCCGCACCTCGTCCTTCCTGTTCAAGGGCAAGGCGGCGGACTTCAAGACCATCGGCGACAAGCTCGGCGTCGGCCGGGTGCTCGAAGGCAGCGTGCGGAAATCCGGCAACCGGCTTCGCATCGTGGCGCAGCTCATCAACGTGTCCGACGGCTATCATGTCTGGTCCAAGACCTATGACCGCACCCTCGACGACGTTTTCGCGATCCAGGAAGACATCGCCATGCAGGTCGCCGACGCTTTGAGCCTGACCCTTGGCGTCGGGGCGGCCGGACAGAAATATGCCGGCACCGACAATTTCGAAGCTTATGACCATTACCTCCGCGGCCGACCATACTGGCAGTCCGATCCGTTGCGATCGATCGCCGAAATGGAAAAGGCCGCCGCCGCCGATCCGGCCTACGCCATACCGTGGGCATGGATGTCGCTGTCCTATGGCCAGCTCGCCCAGAGGGTGACGGCGCCGGACGAGTTTGCGCGCTATTTCGAGAAAATGACGACCACGGCGGAACGCGGCGTAGAGCTTGGACCGAATATCTGGCAATGTCAGAATGCCTTGGCCTGGGCACTCTTCCCGAAAAGAGACTGGCTCGGAGCGGATGAAGCCTTCCACAAGGCCGTCAGCCTCGCCAAGGAGACGAGTGCGCGTATGAGCTTCGAATACCCGTCCTATCTGGAAACGCTGGGACGGTACGACCAGGCCCTGAAATATTTTTTTGAGCTGCGTGATTCTGATCCGTTAAATCGCGAGGTGTCGGGCTTCCTGCAAAACGGTCTTATCGTCGCGGGACGCTACGACGAAGCCAAGGCGGAGCAACAGCGCATCGGCGCCCCCGATGTCGGCTTGACTGCGCTGAAATCACTTGGCTTCCCCTGGTACATCCAGCGCGGCGAAGCGGATGTCGTGAGGCAAGGATTGGCCACCGCGCCAGAAGGGTCCCACATCAACCAATTTTCCAAGGTCTTCGATTCGCGCGAGCCGGCGCTCGCCATGATTCGGGAATGGCTGGATTCGCCGGGTTTCAAGGCTCGGGGGGAGTACGCCTTTTACTCGCATTATGCGGGCTATTACGGCGATTCCGATCTGGCGGTGACGCTCCTCCGCAAGGCCTATCTCAGCCCGGGATGGGGCCTCTATTTCGTCATGTGGGATCCGACGCTGAGCCAGACGCGGCGCACGTCGGCGTTTAAGCAATTTCTGCGCGATCTCGGCTTCGTCGAGCTTTGGCGCAAGACCGGCGAATGGAACGACTACTGCCATCCGGTCGGCGACGACGATTTCGAGTGCGTCTAACCGAAAGAGGGAAAAAGCGGCGCCGCCGCCTCATGGGCCGGGGGGGGAAGAGGCGGTGGCGCCGTCACGGTAATCGAACCGAAGTTCGGCTACTGACTTGCGGTTTCGTAGGGCTGGTTCCAGAGATCCCGGTCGAGACGCCAGTCACCGTTGTCGTCGATCATCCAGATATGGGCGAAACGGCCGAAGCCGAGTTGATGGCCGTCATCGCGGTCGACGACCTGGTAGTCGCCATGGACCAGGATCATGTCGTAGCCCGTGACCGAGTTCGTGACCCGCAGAATCGTCAACGGGTTTCCAACCTTGAAGTCTTTCGCCCAGAAATCCCCGATGGCCTTACGGCCCGCGATGGTCTCCTGGCCGTGCATCATCAGCTTGGCGTCCGGGGCATAGAGTGCCTCGAGCGCTCCGCGGTCATGGGCATTGTAGGCCTTCACCCATTTGTCGGCGAGATTCTGGACGTCGGTCCCTCCTTCCGCCGCAAGGACGGGTGTCGTGAACAAGAACACCAAAGCGATACACCGCAACACTGTCTTCATGTCATCTCTCCCCAAACGAATAAGAGTTGATCAGTTGCGATTTGGGCCCTAAGGCTTGGGGATAGACTAGCTTGACGGAAGCGACGGCCATTGATCCCGATCAAGCTCGACCGTTTCGTCAACTTCGTCGAGCTCTGGCGCGAGATTGGCGACTGGAACGACTTCTGCCACCCGGTCGGCGACGTCGATTTCGAGTGCATTCCACGACCATGTCGATCGAACCGGGCCGTTGCCAATATCCGCCAAACGATATAGGTAAGTATGCACTTAACCGGACTTGGGGGCGTTCCGGGGGATAGTCTTTGGGGGATCGACGTTGAAATGATCGGCACGTGGAAAATTCGAGCCGCTGTCCTCGGCATCGCCTTGGTCGCGATCGGAACAGGGCAGTCGGTCGGCGCGGACAAGCCGCCGCTGGGGCGCGACGCGCCGGATCCGCTGCATGTGGATTGGATCATCGGGCCGGACGGCAAAGGCATGTTTATCCATGCCGGGCGTTCCGGACGACCTGGTTGCCGTGGTCGCGGCCAGGGACGGCAAGGTGCCGCCGGGGGTGACCCCGCTGCCGGTCGATGTCTTCACCACCAAGGACTTCTACAAGGACCGCGCGCTCTGGAAGGATCCGCGTTATTTCCGCTGCAATTCGCCCGGCGCGCTCGAAGTCCAATGGGGCGCGACCGAAGTTCCCGTGATCGGCGACGACCCGCCCAATACCGCGGCGTGGGGTTATTGCGACCGCGACTATCCCCGGAAGGAGATCGTCAGCCCCTATCCGTTCCGCACCGCCAAGGCGCATTACGAGGCCTTGCTCGCAGAGGCCAAGGCCCATGGCGGGCCCACTACCTACACCCGGGCCACCCTGCCGAACTGGAACGGCCATTACGCCCGGCGGAACGGCAAGACGTCCTCCTGGTACAACGGCGCGATCACCCAGATCCCGACCTATCTTTCGCTGCTGACGCCGGAATATCAGACCCGTTTCGTCCAGCAGATGTATCACGACGCGGCCGACAACACGCCGCAATGGCCCGGCTCCTATTGCTGGCCCGAAGGCTTCATGCGCCGCTTCGCGCAATATGGCGCAGCCAGCATGGACCTTATCGTTACGCCTAGGCTCGTGCAGGACCTGCGGCAGGCGACCTTCAACTATCTCACCGAGATCCATATCGGCCGTGCCTTCAACGAGGACGGGGCGGTGCCCCGGCTCGGACAGGACGTGCCGCGGTGGTACGGCGAGACCATCGGCTTCTGGGACGGCGAGGCGTTGATCACCTGGACCTCGAACATCCAGCCCTGGATGGCCCATGGCGCGTTCGAGTTCAGCAACAAGATGCAGTCCATCGAAATCTATACGCCGATGAAGAACGACAAGGGCGAGGTGATCGGCTTGCGCAAAGAGACGGTGCTCTACGACCCCGAGGCCCTGGTCGATCCGGTGCGCATCGTCCACTACTGGGACAAGACCGCGGAGCTCGGCGAGGGCGAGCCGATGCATTATGTCCATTGCATCGAAAGCATCTATCCGATCGGCGGCAAGGCGACGCCGGCCCTGCCGGGTCAGACCGTTCAATACGAGATCCCTGACATCTACGGCCGGCCCTGGGCCGAGATGTGGGAGAAATATCACGAGCAGGGCATGACGCGGCCCAAGGCGAAGCCGCTTTTCGGGTTCCAGTGAGCAACGGCGTGGGAGACGGTCGGGTGAAGAGGAAACGTCTGAAGGTGGTTTTGGCGGCGGGGCTCCTGTCCGGGGCGGCGATTGCACCTGCCTTGGCCCATCACTCTTTTGCGATGTACGATTCGGACAAGATCTATGTGTTTACCGGCGTGGTGACCCGGGTCGATCCGGCGGCGACCCATCTCATGATCCATTTCGTGCCGCTCGACAAATCCCGCCGCAGGGTGGTCCGCGACAAGAACGGCCAGCCCGAGGAATGGTCGGTCGAGATGATGGGCGCGGCCCAGTCCGCCCGCGACGGCATCAGCGTCAACAGCTTCCCGCCCGGCACCATCTTCAGCGTCGGCCTCCACCCCCTCCGCAGCGGCGGCCGCGCCGGCGGCCGCGGCACCTCGGGCCTATTCAAATGCCCCGACAACACGCCGCCTGAGGCGGGCAAGAACTGCGATTCCGTCGACGGCGCCACGGCACACGGGAAAGGCAAGCTGCCGAAGCCGACGGGGATGCCGCCGGAATAGGGCGATTTCCGTTTCTACCAGAGCCGCCGCTTCGCAAAGGCATGACCGGAACCGGATTTGAGATAGCGCTCAAACGACTGAGCCTGTCCCTCGCTTGAGAAGGCGACATAGGTTACGAGCCTCTATGGAGCGAATTTCGAAGTGTGCTTCGCGTTTTTCGCGTTGTGCTGCGCGAGCCGGCGTTTGAGGTCCGTCGTGAAGCCGACATAGCGTTCGTCGGAAACGGCTTCGCTCTGTAACAGGTAGACGTACCACATCGACCGGCCCTCCTTCGCCAAGGCTTCGGAGGGCATCCTGCTTCGCATGAAGTTTCGGAGCAAATCCTGCGAAGCGCGGAGCGCGACGCAGGATGGTGGAGCAGAGGGGAATCGAACCCCTGACCTCGACATTGCGAACGTCGCGCTCTCCCAACTGAGCTACTGCCCCATGCCGGCGGAATGGCCGCTTTTGGGAAGGCGGCCGGCAAGCGGGCCGTAATGTGTGGCGGGGGCTGGCAACTGTCAAGTTCTCTCGTCCGCTCCGCTTGCGATGGCCCAAAATCCATTGGAGTCTTGCGATTCCGGTCCCGCCCGGTTACATCAGAAGCGACTTTCCGCTAGGGGCGAATCCGATGTACGCGCTGCTGAGCCTGATCGGCATGGTGATCAATCTCTATATGTGGGTCGTGATCATCGCGGTGATCATGAGCTGGTTGATCATGTTCAACGTGATCAACACGCGGAATCAGTTCGTCTATCAGGTGATGCATATCCTGAACGCGTTGACCGAGCCGGTGCTCCGGCAATTCCGAAGGATCATCCCGGTCATCGGCGGTATCGACTTCTCGCCGCTGGTTCTCCTTCTGCTGCTGATCTTCCTGCGCAATTTCGTGCTGTATGATCTCCCGCGCTATCTCCTCTGACCCTTCACCCTTTCAAGTGACGGACAAGGGCTTGCGCGTGGCGGTGAGGCTGCAGCCGAAAGCGGCGCGGGACGAGATCATCGGCGTTGCGGTCGGCGCGGGCGGGACCTCGCATCTCAAGGTGCGGGTCACGGCGGCGCCGGAATCGGGCAAGGCCAATGCGGCGCTGGAGAAGCTGCTGGCGAAGGCTTGGCGCGTGGCGCCGAGCATCGTGACGGTGGTCTCGGGCGGCAAGTCGCGCGAGAAGTCGGTGCTTGTCGCAGGCGACGGGCGGGCTCTGGCGCGGAAGGTCGGGGATTGGCAGGCGGCGCAAACGCGCCATGGATGAAACAGTGAGGATAGACGAAATATGAGCGAGGCACGGATTATCGACGGAAAGGCATTTGCCGCAGGGCTGAGGGCGCGGATCGCCGAACAGGTGGCGGATCTGAAAGCGAAGCACGGGCTGACGCCGGGCCTCGCGGTCGTGCTCGTGGGCGAGGATCCGGCGAGCAAGGTCTATGTTCGCAACAAGGCGGAGCAGACCAAGGAAGTCGGGATGAACTCCTTCGAGCACCGGCTGCCCGAAGAGACCAGCCAGGAAGATCTGCTGGCGCTGGTGAACAAGCTCAATGCCGATCCCGCCGTGCACGGCATTCTGGTGCAGCTTCCCGTGCCCAAGCAGATCAAGGAATTGGCCGTCACGCAGACGATCAGCCCGGACAAGGATGTCGACGGGCTCAATGTGGTCAATGCCGGCCGCCTCTTGTCGGGCGCGGACGGGCTCTTCCCCTGCACGCCGGTCGGCTGCGTGATGCTGATCGAGGACGTGATGGGGGCGGATCTCTCGGGCAAGCGCGCGATCGTCGTCGGCCGCTCGAATCTCGTCGGCAAGCCGGTGGCCCAGCTTCTCCTCAGGCGCAACGCCACCGTCACCATGGCCCATTCCCGCACCGATGCCCTGCCCGAGGAATGCCGCCGGGCGGATATCGTCGTGGCCGCGGTCGGCCGGCCCGAAATGGTGCGCGGCGGCTGGATCAAACCCGGCGCGACCGTCATCGATGTCGGCATCAACCGGGTTCCCGCGCCGGAGAAGGGCGAGGGCAAGACCAAGCTGGTCGGCGACGTATGCTTCGCCGAGGCGGCCGAGGTCGCCGGCGCCATCACGCCGGTTCCCGGCGGCGTCGGCCCGATGACCATCGCGTGCCTCCTCAACAACACCGTCATCGCCGCCAAGCGCATCCACGGCATCGGCTGACGCGTCTCTCTAAAGCCGTCATGCCAGCTTTCGCTGTCATGACGGGGTAGCAGGCACCCGCCGTTAACCAAATTCGCTTGGCGCACCTCAAGGCCTGGCATAACCTTTCTTTCATGGGGAGCGGCGTCCGCCGCGATAATGCCAGGAAGGTGTCTCATGAAGGCATTCATCAAGGAATTCAAGGAATTCGCCATGCGGGGGAACGTCCTCGACATGGCTGTCGGCATTGTTATTGGCGCCGCTTTCACGGCCGTCGTCGGTTCGCTGGTCAAAGACGTCATCATGCCGCCGATCGGGGTTCTGGCGGGCGGGCTCGACTTCTCGAACCTCTTCATCTCGCTATCGGGCATGCCCTACGACACGCTTGCCGCAGCGGAAGCAGCCGGCGCGCCCGTGTTGCGCTATGGCATGTTCATCAACACGCTGATCGATTTCCTGATCGTGGCGCTGGCGATTTTCGTCCTGATCAAGCAGGTGAACCGCTTCAAGCGGAAGGAGGAAGCCGCCCCCGCCGCGCCGCCCACCCCGCCGGCCGATGTCGTGCTCTTGACCGAGATTCGGGACCTTTTGAAGACCCGATAGTCTCGCGCGCCGTCGCCGAAACGTGAATTGCCCGCCGTAAAGTCTCGGCATAATGGCACGCGCCTAAAGGAGGCCGACATGACCACCCGTATCGACGAGATCGCCGACGATATCTACCGGATCAGCACCGCGGTTCCGCCCGAAGCCTTTCCCGGCGGCTTCACGTTCAACCAGTTCCTGATCAAGGATGACGACCCGCTGGTCTATCACACGGGACTGCGCGGCGCGTTCACGGCGACGCGCGACGCCATCGCCAAGGTGATGCCGGTCGAGAAGATCCGCTACGTCTCGTTCTCCCATTTCGAGGCCGACGAATGCGGCGCATTGAACGAGTTCCTCGCGGCGGCCCCGAACGCGCAGCCGCTCTGCGGCCGGATCGCGGCGATGACGTCCATCGGCGACTATGCGACCCGCGAGGCGGTCGTGCTGCAGGACGGCGAGACTCTCGCGCTCGGCAAGCACACGGTCAAATGGTTCGATACGCCGCATCTGCCCCATGCCTGGGAATGCGGTTGCCTGATGGAGCTGACCACCAAGACGCTGTTCTGCGGCGACCTCTTCACCCAGCCCGGCGACAGCCCGGACCCGGTGACCGAGGGCGACATCCTCGAGCCCTCCGAAGCCTTCCGCGCGGCGGAGGATTACTATGCCCATCCGCGCAATGGCCGGGCGATGATCGAGCGGCTTGCCGCCGAGAATCCCGCCATGCTCGCCTGCATGCACGGCAGCTCCTGGCGCGGCGATGCCGCCGCCTTGCTCAGGACTTACGCGGATCGATTGGAGGCCTGAGACCGCCGTCTCGGGCCCTTGAGGAGGGTGAGGATCAGCTCGCCGCCGACCGCGACGGCATAGATGGCGATGATCCACCAGAAGCTCTCCCGGTCCGTCGCCCAGGTATGCCAGAGCACGACGAAGAAGGTGACGGAGCAGAGAATCGCGCCGGCGAAGGGGATGACGGGCTTGAGGCCGATCTCGGCGTGCAGCCCGGCGGCGGAGGCGTTGACGCCGAGGAAGATCAGCAGGAACGTCGCGCTGGCGAAGGCCGAGATCACGCTCAGCTTGGCGAAGATGATGAAGGCGATGGTCGCGGCCGTGAGCGTGACGAGCGCGACCCAGGGGATCGGCCGCGAGCGCTCGCGATGCGAAAAAATCCGCGGCAGGGCGTGCTCGCGCGCCATCACCATGGCGAGCCGCGACGAGCCGAACAGGGTCGCGTTGATCGCCGAGGCCGTGGAGAGCAGGGCGGCAAGCCCGATCAGGACATAGCCGAAACGCCCGAGTGACGGCTGCGCCGCGACGGCGAGCGCATATTCCTGGTCGCGCCGGATATCCTCGGGCGTCAGATTCCCGAGCGCGACGAAGGAGACGAGGACATAGAGCGCCGCCGTGGCGAGGATCGCGATCAGGAGGCCGCGCTTGAGCGTCTTGGTCGGCTCCTTCATTTCCTCGATGGCGTTGGGGATGAGCTCGAAGCCTTCATAGGCGACGAAGATCAGCGCCGCCGCCGCGAAGGGCGCGACCGGCGACTTGTCGAAGACCGGCACGAGATGATCCGCCTGGACACGGCTCAAACCCGACCGCGACGAACAGGAGCAGGATCGAGACCTTGACGATCACCAGGATCAATTCCAGGCGCCCCGAGAGCTTCACGCCGGCGAGATTGATCCCGAGAAAGACCAGAAGCACGAGCGCCGCCAGCAGATCGGACGTGAAGACTCCGGGACCGCTGGGCTGGAGCATCGCCGCGCCATAGGCCCCGAAGGCCGTCCCGTAGAGCGCCATCGTGCCGACATAGCCCGCGACCAGCAGCCATCCGGCCACGCCGGCGACGAAGGGCATGCGGAAGGCGCGTTCGATATAGGTGAAGCTGCCGCCGTCGTCGCGGAAGGCGAGGCCGAGATGGGCATAGGAATAGCCAGTCATCAACGCCACCACCCCGCCGAAGACGAAGGCGAGCACGACGGCATGGCCCGCGGTGTCCATCGCGAGCCCCAGCACCGCGAAAATCCCGCCGCCCACCATGCCGCCGACGCCGATCGCGACGACCTCGGCAAGGCCGAGCTTTTCCGGTGCCGCGTCGGTCACGGTATCCTCCTAGATCGCGTTATAATGAAGCCGATTCGGCGCTTCATGAAAGCCTTGCCCCTTGAGGGGGGAAGGTTTGGATGGGAGTGATGGCAGAGCCGTCTCCATGGGAACAGAAACCACTCTATCCCGCCTGCAGCAATCCGACCCAAAGCGTGAGTGTCACCACCGCGCCGACATTGGCGAGGAAGAAGGCGGTCGCGATCCGGCGCGGCGCGAGCTTGTTGGCGGCGGCGAAGTTGAACGCGACGAGGCCGGTGGGCAGGGCCGCCATGATGGTCGCGACCGCCGCCCAGATCTTCGGCACGCCGAGAAGATGGGTCACCAGAAACATCGCAGCCGGCAGGATGACGAGCTTGGTCAGCATGGCAAGCCCCGCCTGGGGCAGGTCGCCCTTGATCTCGACCCGGCTGAGGCTCGCGCCGACGGCGAAGAGGCCCAAGGGAATCATCGCCGCGCCGACGGTCGCGAGAACCTTGTCGACCGTCTCCGGCAAGGTGATCCCGACGGCCGAGGTCAGAATCCCGAGCAGCAGCGCCACGATCGGCGTCTGGCGGAACAGGGAAGCGAGGGAGCGCTTGAGGGTGCTCAGGATCGCCGACTTCTGGCCGCGCTCGACCTCCATCCAGATCGTCGATGTCGTGACGAAGATCGGCGAATGGAAGGCGATCAGGATGAACAGCATATGGAGCGCCTTGTCGCCGAGCGCGCCCTGGATGATCGGCGCGCCCAGCATCATGCCGTTAGCGAAGCAGCCGCTCAGCGCAATCGCCGGCCGTTCGCCGGGCTTGAGCGCGAACAGCCAGCCGACCGTGACGCCGAGCGCGGTGTAGACGACAAGCGCCGTCGCGTAATAGACCACGACCAGCCCCAGCTCCGCCCCGCCGGGGAGCGCGTTGGTCGCCATGGTGCGGTACATGTAGGCCGGAATCGCCACATGCCAGACGAAGTTGTTGAGCGCCGGTGACGATCTCCGGCCCGAACAGTCTTGTCCGGCCGAGAACCCCGCCGAGCGCGACGATCGCGAAGATCGAGAGGATCAGCTCGAAGGCGGAAGCCATCCCCCTATTGGCCGCCGCGCTTGTTCAACAGGCGCAGGCGCAGCGCGTTGAGCTTGATGAAGCCCTGGGCGTCGCGCTGGTCGTAGGCGCCGGCGTCTTCCTCGAAGGTGACGTGCTTGAGCGAATAGAGCGAGTAGGGCGACTTGCGGCCGACGACGCGTCGCCGAGCCCTTGTAGAGCTTCACCCGCACGGTGCCGGTGACGAATTCCTGGCTCTGGTCGATCAGCCGCCTGCAGCATCCGCGCTCGGGCGAGAACCAGAAGCCGTTATAGATCAGCTCGGCATAGCGCGGCATCAGGTCGTCCTTCAGATGCGCCGCGCCGCGATCGAGCGTGATGCTCTCGATGCCGCGATGGGCCGCAAAGAGGATCGTGCCGCCCGGCGTCTCGTAGATGCCGCGCGACTTCATGCCGACGAAGCGATTCTCGACCAGGTCCACCCGGCCGATGCCGTTGTCGTGGCCGAGCTTGTTCAGGGCCGTCAGCAATTCCGCCGGCGACATCCGCTTGCCGTCGATCGCCACCGCGTCGCCCTTCTCGAACTCGACCTCGATATAGGTCGGCTTGTCGGGCGCGTCCTCGGGCGCGACGGTGCGGCTGTAGACATATTCCGGCGCTTCCTCCCACGGGTCCTCCAGAACCTTGCCCTCGGCCGAGATATGCAGAGAGGTTCGCGTCGACCGAGAACGGCGCTTCGCCGCGCTTGTCCTTGGCGATCGGGATTTGGTGCTTCTCGGCGAAATCGATCAGCTTGGTGCGCGAGGTGAGATCCCATTCGCGCCAGGGGGCGATCACCTTGATGTCGGGATTGAGCGCGTAATAGCCGAGCTCGAAGCGGACCTGATCGTTGCCCTTGCCGGTCGCGCCGTGGCAGACGGCGTCGGCGCCGGTCTCGGCTTCGCGATCTCGATCTGGCGCTTGGCGATCAGCGGCCGGGCGATCGAGGTGCCGAGCAGATAGATGCCCTCGTAGAGCGCGTTGGCGCGGAACATCGGGAAGACGAAATCGCGGACGAATTCCTCGCGCAGATCCTCGATGATAGATCTCCTTGACGCCGAACATCTCGGCCTTCTTGCGCGCCGGCCCCAGCTCCTCGCCCTGGCCGAGATCGGCCGTGAAGGTCACGACCTCGCAGCCATAGGTGACCTGAAGCCATTTCAGAATGACCGAGGTATCGAGCCCGCCCGAATAGGCGAGCACCACCTTCTTGATTCCGTCCGCCATGTTCCTCTCCCGCGCGCCCAATAGTGCCGAGCCTTGAAGGCCGCGCAGTATAGGGTAAAGCCCGCGCGGGACAAGGGCGATGACGGGGGCATGACGACGGGTCTAGAAGGCGGCGTCTCGGTGAAGCGCGGCTTGCCGTTGACCAGGATCTGCTTGATGGCGGAGCGGCCGGAATTGTCTACCGCGACGACGACCGAAATCAGCCCGACGGGCGCATTGATTCTTGAGCTCGACGGCCTGGGCCTCGGGCACCGCATAGCTCTCGATCCCGTAGGTCACGTCGAGCTGACCCTTGGCGTCGGGCGGGCCGGTGCGGTTGCGCCAATGATAGGCAACGGTCCCCTTGATGACGGCGTGGTGGGTTCGGAAGACGGGCATGGACGCGCTGACCCGATCCGCCGTCCAATAGGGCGTGCCCGGCTTGAGGACGACATAGACCGGATCGCCGGCCTCGAAATCGCCCGAGCTTGGCAGCCGGTCGAGATCCAGAAGCGAGATCGAATATCGCAACTGCACCTCGTCGCCGCGGAACAGGGATGCCGGGTCGGGCGGGAAGATCTGCAGCGTCACTACGTCGCCCTCGGACAAGCGTGCGGGCTCTCATGCCCACCAAGGAGAGGAGGGCGGCCGTCATCAGGCCCGCCGCGATCACGAGGCGCCACTTCACGGTGCGGCCTCCGTCCATCGCGCGCGCAATGTTCGGTACAGAAGGAACAGTATCGCCGCGGTCACCACGAACGCGATAACCGAGCCACTGATAAGAAGCCGACTGTGGAAGAAAGCTCTGTCGGCGTCTGCATAGACGCGGACGATGGAGATCAGGAGAAAGATGAAGCCGATATTCAGGATCGCCCGTCGTCGCCCGAGGTGGCCTCGCATGACGATCCAAGCCGAGGCGAGGATAAAGGCGGCCTTCGAGAACCAGTTTTCGAAGAACGGTGCGAATATGTTGAAGAACAGGGTCGCAAGAACGCCGAGAACGGCCAAGGCGAGAACGACACCCAGGACGTCGCTCCAATTTCTCCGTCCGATGGCGGGCATTCAAGGACAAGAGCCGTTATGATCGCACTCAGGGCGAGGAAGGCGGCGATCCAGTATGCGCCCGGTCCGACGACGAAGGCGTAGTATTGAAGGGGCTTGATGCCGAGGCAGGCGAGGGCCCGAGAAACAGGATTACCGAATAGGTGAGCAGCGTTGCCGAAAATCCGTCCGGGGGGCTTGTCGGCGGAAAGGCCGGTCAGAAGGTGCGATCGCGAAACCGATCGGCACATAAAGCGCAACGAGATAAACCGACAGGTAAACGTCCCGCCAGACGATCGAGATCGCGCACCAGAAGAGGATTGCCAGAAAGCCGGCATGCCGCGCGACGACCCAACGTCGCCAAAGGGCAACGGCCATGAAGGCCGCCCACAGGATCAAGAACGGCAGATGCACGGCGGCCCAGAAGCCGAAGGTCTCGGCCGACGTCCAGGCGGCCGTGAGAAGCAAGCCGGCTATCGCCACAGGCTCGGAGGAGAACCAGTACGGCCAATATGAGCGCCCCGAGAGCGCAGAGCAGGAACCCGTCGGGATAGTGACCGGCAATGTGATAGGCGCGGGCGATCAGCACGATGTCCGCGCCGAACAGGACAACCGTGGCCAGCAGCAGGACGTGAACCAGCGGCGGCCAGATCCCCCGCCTGACCCCATTCCCGTGCCCAGGAAGCCGGCCCATAACGCGCCGATGAGAAGCGCCAGTCGGGCCGGTCGCGGCATGGCATGTCCGGAAAGCGCACAGAGGGCGACGACGCCCCCGCAGACCGCCAGAACCCCGAGGGTACCGACGATGGCCGCAAGGCCCGGCCGCGGGGCCGCTGCGCTTCCCCCCTCCGATGTTCGGTCTAACGCGGTGTCCACACGGCCCCTCCCGGGCGCGACCTTAGCATGGTTTGCCCCGGGCGCACCCCGTGGCGGATCGTCCGAAAAAAGACTCTTGCTCCTGACGTTACGTCAGCATCTAAACAGGCTGTCATGGCAAACGAATCGCTCCTCTCGATCGGCGAAGTGGTCAAGCGGACCGGGCTCACGGAGCGCGCGCTCCGCTATTACGAGCAGTTCGGCCTGATCAAGCCGGTTCGGACGGAAGCCGGCAGGCGGGTCTATGGGGCGGGCGATCTCACGACCCTCCATCACATTACGATCCTCAAACGGGCCGGCTTTTCCCTCAAGCGCATCCGGGATCTTTTCGCCCGGCCGGATTTCGACGGCGGGGCGATCATCGCCGCGCAAATCATGTCTCTCGAGGCCGAAAAGACCGCGATCGACAATGCCATCACGGCGCTTCACGCCGCCCGCAAAGCCGCCTCGCGCGGCCGCGCGATCGGCGTCGAAGCCCTGTGCAGTCTCATCCAGATCGGAGAACGGAAAATGCAGGAAGAAGCCTGGAAGCAGTTCTATGAGAAGCATTTCACTCCCGAAGAAATCGACCAATGGAAGGCTATCAAGGAGAAAGTCGCCGGCGGCGACTTCGAGGGATACCGAGCGAAATGGGACGACCTGTTCCGTCGGATCGAAGCTGCCCTGCCGATGGATCCGGCGTCGTCCAAGGCGCAGGCTTTTCTCGCGGAATGGAACGCGCTGTTGAAGCCGTTCGCTGAAGCCATTCCCGCCGACATGAAGCCCAAGAACGCTGCCGTCGAAAGGATGGCCCAGTCCGAGCTTCCGAAAGGGCTGATCAATCGGCCGGTCATCGACTTCTACAAAGCGGCCACGGCGGCGGCGAAGAAGTGATTTAGGCGGCCGTCTCGGACCGGCGAAGCTTCACGCTCGCCGATTTGAGCTGGCCGCAGGCGGCCATGATGTCCTGGCCTCGTGGCGTGCGGACGGGGGCGGAGATGCCGCGCTCGAAGACGTAGTCGGAGAACGCCTTGACGGTGGCGGGATCGGAGCATTCATAGGGCGCGCCGGGCCAGGGATTGAACGGAATGAGATTCACCTTGGCCGGGATGTCGTAAGCGCGAAGAAGCCGCACCAGCTCCTTGGCGTCGTCGAGCGAGTCGTTCTTGCCCTTGAGCATCACATATTCGAAGGTGATGCGCCGCGCGTTCTTGGCGCCGGGATAGGCGCGGCAGGCCTCCAGCAATTCCTCAATCTTGTATTTGCGGTTCAAGGGCACGATCTCGTCGCGGATGTCGTTCCGGACGGCGTGCAGCGAGACCGCGAGATTGACGTCGATCTCCTCGCCGCAGCGCGCCATCATCGGCACGACGCCGGCGGTCGAGAGCGTGATGCGGCGCTTGGAGAGCGCGATGCCGTCGCCGTCCATGACGATGTGCAGCGCCTGCTTCACATTGTCGAAATTGTACAAGGGCTCGCCCATGCCCATCATGACGATATTGGTGATCTGACGGCCGTCGGGCGGGCTCGGCCATTCGCCGAGCTCGTCGCGCGCCATCATCACCTGGCCGACGATCTCGGCCGGTGTCAGATTGCGCACGAGACGCTGCGTGCCGGTGTGGCAGAACCGGCAATTGAGGGTGCAGCCGACCTGGGAGGAGACGCAAAGGGTGCCGCGGTCGTCCTCGGGGATGAACACGGTCTCGACCTCCTGGCCGTCCGCGAGACGCAAGAGCCACTTCCGCGTGCCGTCGCTTGAGACTTGAGCGGTGACGATCTCGGGCCGCGAGATGCGGAACCGCTCCGACAGGTCGTCCCGCATGTCCTTGGAGATCGTGGTCATCAGTGTCGAAGGACGTGACACCCCGGTAATAGACCCAATGCCAGATCTGCCGAACGCGCATGTTGAGCGCCTTTTCGGGCACGCCGGTTTCGCCAAGCGCCGCGGCCAATTCCTCGCGCGACAAGCCGACGAGATCGCGCTTCTCGGCGAGCGGCGCGCTCAGCGTGGATTCCGATTGTTCGATAGCCAAGGACGACATGGGCGCCCTTCTATTTCACGCCACAGGCTTTGTCGATGGCGTTATGGGCGGCGGTGAAGCCGATCAGGGAGTAGGTGTCCTTGGTCGTCGTGCCGTGGCTCGAGGTCCCGGTGACGACGAGATTCTTGCCCCGCTCCATGGCCCGGACGATGGCGTTGTCAGCCTTGGAATCATAAGCCCAGGCGCCGTCGTCCATGGTGAACAGGGTGTAGCGCCGGCCATCGATGGCGTAAGGCGACCTGGCTGCGCTTCTTGAACGGATAGCCAACCACCACATTGACCTCGTTCTTGGTCTCCGTCTCCGGGCGGTGGGTCACGGTGACATAGACTATCGCCGCGCTGGATGCGCACCGTCTTGCCGTGGCGGCGGATGGTCTTGGGCGAGGTCTTTTTCGGAACGCTGATGGCGTAGCAGATCTTGTTGTCGCCGGTGGTCAGCGTATAGGCCTGCCAGTCATGGAAGGTCCCGATCCGCTTGCGGTTCTGATCCTGGCCCTTGGCGACGCATATACTCCCGCTCACGACAAGGGCCATCATCGCGCCGCAGGCTAGGCAAGCAAACTTCCGCATAATGCGCAAAGTTTACGGATTTCGGGTGGCGATTTCCACCCCAAGTCGTCGTGAACATTGAATTTCCTCGGCTTTTCACCCCGAACCGGGCCTATTTTTCGCGTTCTTTCCGAAAGATCGGCCCGCCATGGACATGGTCGGCGAGGGGGATGACCTTGCCATGGGGCGAGACCGGGCGCTCGGCGAAGCGGCCGAGCGAGATCATCCGGTCATACATCACGATCGCGCCGGCGGTCGCGACATTGAGCGAGAAGCGGGTCGGGATGCGCACGACATGGGCGCATCGGGCCAGAAGCGCGGGCGACAGCGACATCCGCTCGGCCCCCGAGCACATACGCCGCCTTGAGGGGATGGCGGAAGCTCGGCAGATCGACCGCATCGTCCGTGATCTCGACGCCGATCAGCGTACAGCCCTTGGGCAGGGCCAGTTCCTCGGGTGCGCGGTAGCGATAGAGCGGCACCTGATCCGCCGCCCGGCTGGTGTCGGATTTGGACTCGGTGTAGGAATAGGCCGCGTCGATGGTGAACAGGAAGCTTGCGCCGAACCCGTTCGCCGTGCGGAACAGGTTGCCCACATTCATCGACTTGCTGACCCGCTCGACGCCGATGCCGAAATAGCCGCGCATCGTGCCGCGAGGGGTGGCGCGCGTGCTCAGGCGCCCTCCCGCTCGATGAAGTCGCGCGCCTTCTCCCGGTGATCCGGCTTGATATGGCCGCGCACGTGATTGATCGCGGCGACCAGGATGGTCATGTCGTCGGCGTAACCGAATGCTCCGAGGAAGTCGGGAATGGCATCGGCGGGCACCACGAAATAGGCGAGCGCCCCGATCAGGATGGCGCGGACATGGGTCGGCGTGGCCGGGTCGGTGGCGCAGTAATAGGCCGCCAGAAGCTCGGCGGCGAATGGAACGCGCCTCAGGACCCGGCGAAGTTTCGGGAAAAAACCGTGGGCGACAACGGCTTCGTCCAACGGCCGTGCGATTGTCTCTGTCATGACGCTTATGATCCCAACGAGTTAACCTCGTCCCTTGAACGATATTGTACTCGTTTGCGCCGATCTCAATGGCGGCGGCCCGACTTTTTGTCGCAATCGGCTAACCGGCGAAGGCGTTCATGGATTTCGCGAGCTTGATATCCTTTTCCGTCACGCCGCCCGCGTCATGGGTGGCCAGGGTGACGTCCACCCGGTTATAGACGTTGAACCATTCCGGGTGGTGATCCATCTTTTCCGCCACCAGCGCGGCGCGGGACATGAAGCCGAAGGCTTCGTTGAAGGTCTTGAATTTGAAGCTCTTTTTGATGGCGTCGCGGCCCTCCGCCTCGGTCCAGCCATCGAGTTCGGCCAGCGCGTCCGTGCGCGCCGCTCCGGTCAGTTTCTCCGCCATGGCGGCCTCCTTGGAAAATGCCGGGGAACAGCTTGCTTCAACTTGGAAGCGCGTTCAAGGCGCGCTAAGGTTCGGGCCATGAGCTACGTCATGCCCCTCACCGGCCCCGCGCCGGATGCCGCGGACCTGGAGCGTCTCGCGAAGGTATCCTTCGAGACCATCCCCGACGTGCTCAAGGAGCGGGTGAGGGACGTCGTGATCAGGGTCGAGGAATTCCCCGACGACGACGTGCTCGACGAGATGGGCGCCGAGAGCGAGTTCGAAATTCTCGGCCTTTATCAGGGGCTCAGCCTCGACAAGAAATCGAGCTGGGACATCGCCCGCGGCCCCGACGTGATCTATCTCTACCGCCGCCCGATCCTCGATTTCTGGTGCGACACCGGCGAGCGCCTCGATGAGGTCGTCCGCCACGTCCTCATCCACGAGATCGGCCACCATTTCGGCTTCTCCGACGAGGACATGGAACGGATCGAGTTCGAGGAGGATTAGGCCTCGTCCAGGACAACCTTTTCGTCGTCATCCCCGACGTTAGGCGAGCCCGAAAGCCGGAACGGTTTCGGGCAGCGAGCCTTGCGATCGGGGATCCAGGTCCAACGCTCAGGCCCATGACAGTGGATCCCGGATAGCTCGGTTTCCCAACGAAATCAAAGCTTTCGGGCAAACCGGCTTCCGGGATGACCGAATTGTGGGAACGAGGCTCGCCTCAATTGAACGCCACCGGCTGGCACAGCGTCACGTCGATCTGGGATTTGATGACCTCGATGCGATGGGCGTCGCATTCGCGGCGGCCGAGGAAGGGGCCGACCTGCAGCCGGATATAGCGGTTGTCGAGCGCGTGGTCCGGGCGGTAGGCATAGAATTCATAGGCGTTCCACGGGCTCAGATCGCCGCTGTCGAGCCGGGTGCGTGCGGTCTTATAGCTGTCGCAGAACGCCACGCTGTCCTCGCGGAACGGGCCCTTGGCGAAGATGTC
Source organism: uncultured Alphaproteobacteria bacterium (assembly GCA_963732795.1). Classification (GTDB taxonomy): domain Bacteria; phylum Pseudomonadota; class Alphaproteobacteria; order CAVTAV01; family CAVTAV01; genus CAVTAV01. Next base: position 897,118 of record CAVTAV010000006.1, read on the forward strand.
GTTGCTCGCGTGCTCGTGCCAGGAGCTGCCGTCCTTGGGGCACGTATCCTGGATGCCCTGCTCGACGATCGGGTGGAACCGTTCCTTCAGCGCCTTCAAGAGCACCGTGCGATCGTCGTTCGACCCGAGAGCGGTCCCCGACAGGCCGGTCCCGAGCGCTAGAAGCGGCACCATGAGGTGGAGGAAGTTCTTCATGGAAAACATCGTTCTCGACTCACGCTCGATGGATTCCGGGCGCCGGACGAAGCCGGCGCTCGCCACCCATTAAAACACTTGAGTCCGCGATCTCAAAGCCCCCGGCCGGTGGGGCGGCCTTTCAGCGCCTTGAAAAACGCCGGCACGGTCTCGCTCGCGGGGCCGTAGATGCATTCCGCAAAGGCCGAATGGCCGTCGCTCGGCTCCAGATTGATCTCCACCGTATGGGCGCGCCCGGCGGCCCGGACATGGCCGACCAACCCCGCCGCCGGATAGACGGTCCCGGAGGTGCCGATCGCGACGAAGAGATCGCAGACGTCGAGTGCGACTGCGATCTCCTCGAGCCCCATCGGAACCTCGCCGAACCACACGACATTCGGCCTGAGACCGCCCGATTTTCCGCATGCCGTGCAGGCGAGCGCCGTCGAGAGCTCCGCCCGGCCGTCGCCGATATCGCCGCAATGGACGCAGCGGCTCTTGGCAAGCTCGCCATGCATATGCAGCAGGCGGCGGCTGCCGGCGCGCTCATGGAGATCGTCGACATTCTGGGTAACGAGCAGGAAGTCGCCGCCGGTCTCGCCGGCGTGATGGGCCTCCCACTCGGCCAGCGCCAGATGGGCGGCATTCGGCCGCGCCGACGCCACCGCCGCCCGGCGCAGATTGTAGAATTCGTGCACTTGGTCTGGATCCTCGGCGAAAGCCTCGGGCGTCGCGAGCTTGTAAGGATCGAACCGGGTCCAGAGGCCTTCCGGCCCGCGAAACGTGGCCATGCCCAACTCGGCGGAAATGCCGGCGCCCGTGAGGATGACAATGTTGTGATAATGCGCCATACTAAGCCTGCTCAACAAAGAGGCGGTCCAGTCTATCTTAGTTAGGACGAAAGGGTCGTCAAACAGGGAAGAGACGTGTCACCATAGCGAGGGGTCTTTGATCCGGATACTCTTTGTCTGTCTTGGCAATATCTGCCGCTCGCCGACCGCCGAGGGCGTTTTCCGCGATATGTTGATGCGGGAAGGGCTCGGCGGCAATGCCGGTCTGGTCGACGTCGACTCGGCGGGAACTGCCGAATGGCATGTCGGCAACCCGCCGGACGGCCGCGCGATCAAGGCCGCGGCCCGGCGCGGGATCGATATTTCCGAATGCCGTGCGCGTCAGGTCGGCCGCGACGATTTCTTCGCCTTCGATTATCTCCTGGCCATGGACCGGTCGAATCTCGACGCGCTCGAAGACGGCCGGCCGCGCAAGTCGAAAAGCCGGCTCGGCCTTTTCCTCGATTACGCACCCCAGGTCGGCGTCAAGGACGTGCCCGACCCCTATTACGGCGGGCCGCAGCAGTTCGATCTCGTGCTCGATCTCCTGGAAGCCGGCTCGCGGGGGCTTCTGGAGGCGCTGCGCGAGGCCCATCCCGACCAGTTCGCGGCCTGACATGACCGCGGCCTCGCCGGCCTGGTTCGGCGAGATCGAGGCGGCGCTCGGCGCCCGTCCCGTCCGGCGCACCGCGTTGTCCGGCGGCAGCATCGCCACGGTCGAGGCGGTGGAGCTCGAAGACGGCCGGCGCATCGTGGTCAAGACCGGCGCGTCGGGCTTGGCCCTCGAAGCCCGGATGCTGACCTATCTCGCCGAGGTCTCGCGGCTTCCGGTGCCAAAGGTGTTGCTTGCGCTTGAGGGCCTGCTGGCAATGGAGTTCGTTCCGGGCTCGACCCATCTCGATTCCAGGGCCGAGGAACACGCCGCCGAGCTGCTAGCCGATCTCCACGGCGTCTCCGCCGGTAATTTCGGATTTGACTACGAGACGGTGATCGGCGGCTTGCCGCAACCCAATCCCGAGACCCGGTCATGGATCGAATTCTTTCGAGATCAACGCCTGGTCCATATGGCGCGGGATTGCCATGAGTCGGGGGAGTTCGACGCGCGATTTCTCCGCCGGATCGAGCGGCTGGCGGAGAAGCTCGACGATCTCCTGGAAGAGCCCCAGCATCCCTCCCTCATTCACGGCGACATGTGGGGCGGCAATATTCTGAGCCGGAACGGCCGGATCACAGGCTTTCTCGATCCCGCGATCTATTTCGCCCATGCCGAGATCGAACTCGCCTTCTCGACCCTGTTCGGCACCTTCAGCGAGCCGTTCTTCCGGCGCTACGACGAAATCCGTCCGATCCCGCCGGGTTTTTTCGAGATCCGCAAGGACATCTACAATCTCTGGCATCTTCTGACCCATGTCCGCCTGTTCGGCGCGGGCTATATTCCCGGCATCGAGCGCGTGCTGACGCGCCACGGGGTCTAGCCATGGACATCGAGCAGGCGATCGTGGACGCCAAGGCCGAGGTGCGGCGTCACGCGCGCGATGATGCCGCGGCCCAAAAGGCCTATCTCAAGGTTCCCTATGAGCTGATCGGCCATCGCGTGCCGCAGCTTCGGGCGATCTCGAAAACGGTCCGCAAGGCCTGTCCCCGGCCGCCCCATGACGCTCTCATCGATGCGCTCGACCGGCTTTGGCAATCCACCCTCTATGAGGACAAGCTGCTTGCGATCCTGCTCGCCGGCTATTTCGAGCGGCACTTTACCGCGAAGGACGTGCACGAAACATTCCTGCCCTGGGCGCGCGAGCTCGTCGGCTGGAGTCTCCTGGACGACCTGGCGATCCATGTCATGGGCCGGATCGCCCTTCGCGAGCCAGCGCTTTTCCGGCAATCGCTCGCCTGGACCGAAGAGCCTTCTTTCTGGGTCCGCCGCGCGGCCTTGCTGATCCATCTCCCCGCAATCGGCGCCGATGCGCTTCGTTTCGATGTTCTGCGGCGCTCGGCAGAGGCGGTGATCGACGAGCGCGAATTCTTCATCACCAAGGCGTTGGGATGGGTGCTCCGGTCGATGTTCGACCGGATGCCGGCCGAGGCCGAGCGCCTTTTTCTTGTCGTCGGTTCCCGTGCCGCCGCGCTCACTCGCCGCGAGGCCTTGCGCAAGCTCGACCCCGATCATCGCAATCGGCTTCTCGCTGCGATCCGGGCCTAGGAACCGGCGAGCGGATAGGTCTCCTCCACCGTGTAGATCGAGCCTTTGTTCGTCAGGAAGCTCGAAAACAGGGTGAAGTGATCGACCGGGAAAGGCGGAACCCGGAGCCCGTCATGGGCCTGCAGAAAATCCTGGAGCCGGGTCTTTGACGGGTTGCCGAGCCGCGCCAGGGTTATGTGCGGATGATATTTCCGCGTCTCGGGCTTGAGGCCCGTCCGCACCAGCGCCGAACTCGACCTTTTCCTGGAAATGAACGAGAGCCGGATTGTCGCGGATGCCCGCCCAGAGCGTGTGGGCGCGCTTCAATGGGCCGAAGACGCCGATCCCGGTTATCTCGATCTCGAACCCGGGCTCTTCGATCCTATCGAGGGCGGAGGCGACGTCCTCGGCCATTGGGCCGTCAATGTCGCCGATGAAACGGACGGTTAGGTGAAGCTGGTCCGAAGTCTGCCAGCGCGCGCCGGGGATGCCGGCTTGGAGGCGCAGCAAGGTCGCCTTGACCTCACTCGGCAGCTCGATGCCGACGAAAAGACGGGTCATGGCAATCGGCGGTCAGGGCTTCGTCGCCGGCCCGGCGAGGCCGAGCGCGCGGACGACATAGGGGGTGATCCGGTCGACGACGATCTGCTCGCCCTTGGCGTTGGGGTGTATCCCGTCGGCCTGATTGAGCGCCGGGTTCGCCGCCACGCCGTCGAGGAAGAACGGATAGAATGCGACATCGTATTTCTTGGCGAGCGCCGGGTAGATCGCGTTGAACTTGGCCTCGAACTCCTGGCCCATATTGGGCGGCGCCATCATGCCGGCGAACAGGACCGGGATGCCGCGCTTCTTGAGCTGGCCGAGCATCCAGTCGAGATTGTTGCGGGTCAGATCGGGCGACACCCCACGCAGCGCGTCGTTGGCGCCAAGTTCGAGAATTACGAGATCCGGCGGTGCGCTAAGGCCGTCGAGCGTCCAGTCGAATCGCTCCCGCCCGCCACTCGTCGTATCGCCCGAAACGCCGGCATTCACCACTTTCGCGTCGATGCCTCGCGCTTTCAGCTTCTTTTCAAGCAGCACCGTGTACGAATCCGCCGGATCGAGGCCGTGGCCGGCGGTGAGGCTGTCTCCGAAGGCGAGTATCGTTTTCGTCTCGCCCGCCATCGCCCCATGGGCCAAGACCAGCATCACCACAAGTGACGACAAAAGCTGGCCTAGAGCGCGAAATGCGTGAACAATGCCGCGCGACGGAGACAAGGAGACGAGCGACCGCATGGAGCAGAAGCTTAGTGTCCGCCCCTGTGGCAATTCAACTCCGCGGCGTGGAGCTGACCCTCGCCAGCGGGGCCGGTCCCGTGAATATCCTCAAAGGCGTCGATCTCGATATCGCCCAAGGCGAAGCGGTCGGGCTGGTCGGGCCGTCGGGCTCCGGCAAGTCGACCCTGCTCGCCGTGATCGCCGGTCTGGAGCAGCCGAGCGCGGGCTCGGTCCAGGTCGCGGGCGCCGAATTCGCCGGGCTCGGACGAGGACGCGCTGGCGCTGGCGCGGCGGCGCACGATCGGCATCGTCTTCCAGGCCTTCCATCTGATCCCGACCATGACGGCGCTTGGAGAATGTCGCCGTGCCGCTGGAGCTCGCGGGCGATGCGGCGGCCTTCGACAAGGCGGCGGCGGAGCTCGATCAGGTCGGGCTCGGCCATCGCCTCACCCATTATCCCGGCCAGCTTTCGGGCGGCGAGCAGCAGCGCGTCGCGCTCGCCCGCGCCCTGGCGCCCGGTCCCGCCATCCTTCTTGCCGACGAGCCGACCGGCAATCTCGACGGCGCGACGGGCGCGGGATCATCGATCTCCTGTTCGATCTGCATGAGAAGCGCGGCGCGACCCTCGTCCTTATCACCCACGACGAATCCCTCGCCGAGCGCTGCGGCCGCATCGTCCGGCTGCGCGACGGGCGGATCGAGGACGGATGGCGGGAGGCAAGCGTGAGCGGCTTCCACCCATCGCACAGCCGCGCGTATCGCGGCGCGGGAGATGCGGGGCGGGCTCAAGGGGTTCCGCGTGTTCCTCGCCTGCCTGATGCTCGGCGTCGCCTCGATCGCGGCGGTGGGCTCGCTGGCGAGCGCGATCCTGGAAGGAATCCGCCAGAACGGGCAGGAGCTTCTGGGCGGCGACGTCGAGGTCCAGTCGCAGCACGGCGATATCGGCAAGGCGGGCGTCGCCTATCTCGACGCTCAGGGCAAGGTCACGCGCGTCGTGGAGATGCGCGCCATGGGCCGGTCGGTCGAGCAGGGTTCGCGCACCCTCATTCAGCTTAAGGCCGTCGATGACGCCTATCCGCTCTATGGCACGCTTGACCCTCGACCGGCCGATATCGGTCAGGGCGGCGTTGGCCGAAAAGAACGGAACATGGGGCGCGCTGATCGACCAGGATTTGGTGAACCGGCTGAAGGTTCATCCGGGCGACCATTTGGCGATCGGCGACGTCACCTTTGAGATCCGCGCGATCATCACCCATGAGCCGGACCGCAGCATCAACAGCATCAGTTTCGGCCCGCGGGTCATGGTCTCCGATGCGAGCCTCGCCGCGACCCATCTGATCCGGGTCGGCAGCCTGGTCGATTACGACTATCGCCTGAGGCTCCCCGCGACGACCGATCTCAATGCCTGGAAGGAACAGGCAAGCGCGGCCTATCCGGACGAGGCCTGGCGGATTCGCGACCGGCGCGACGGCGCCCCAAGCGCACGGCGCTTCGTCGACCGGATCGGCACCTTCCTGACCCTTGTCGGCCTGACCGCGCTTCTCGTCGGCGGGGTCGGCGTCGGCAATGCGGTGAAGGGCTATCTCGACAGCCGGGCCGAGACCATCGCGACCTTGAAATGCCTCGGAGCGCCGGCCGGCATGGTGTTCGAGATCTATCTCATTCAGATCATGGCGCTCGGCCTTGTCGGGATCGCGGTCGGCCTCGTGATCGGCGCGGTGGCGCCCTTTGTGCTGGCGGATCTGATCAAGGAATATCTGCCCGTCCCGACCAGCCTCGGCATTTATCCCAAGCCGCTGATCGCCGCCGCCATCTACGGCGCGCTGACGGCGCTCGCCTTCACCATCTGGCCGCTTGCCCGGGCGCGGGAAATTCCCGCCGCCGCCCTGTTCCGCGATCTCGTCGCCCCGGCCCGGCGCTGGCCAAGGCCGCGCTTCATCCTGGCCGTGATCGCCATCGCCGCGCTCATCGCGATTATGGCCGTTGCGTTGGCGGACCAGCGCCGCGTCGCGGTCTGGTTCGTGATTTCGGCGGCGGCGAGCTTCGCGCTTCTCGAAATCGTCGCCGCTGCGGTGGCCTGGGTCGCGATGCGGGCGGGCCGGCCGCGTAATCCGAAGCTTCGGATCGCGCTGACGAATCTCTATCGGCCGGGGGCTTCGACCGGCAGCGTGGTCCTCTCGCTGGGGCTCGGGCTGACGTTGTTCGTCTCGGTCGCGATGATCCAGGGCAATCTCGCCGCCCAGATCGGCGAGCAGATCCCGAAAGATGTGCCGGCTTTCTTCTTTATCGACATCCAATCCGACCAGATCGACGCTTTCGACAAGACGATCGCGTCGGTTCCGGGCGCGAAAAACTTCACCCGCGTGCCGACCCTTCGCGGCACCTTCACGAAGATCAACGGCGTGCCGGTCGAGGAGGCTGCCATCGCGCCGGACGCGCGCTGGGCGGTGCGCGGCGACCGCAATCTCACCTATCTGAAGGATGTCCCCGAACATAACGAAATCGTGAGCGGCGCGTGGTGGCCGAAGGACTATTCGGGGCCGCCGCTCGTCTCCCTCGATGCCGGCATCGCCCATGGCATGGGGGTCGGCGTCGGCGATAGCCTCACCTTCAATGTCTTGGGCCGCGAGATCACGGCCAAGATCGCGAGCCTGCGCGCCATCGACTGGTCCAACGCGACCCTCAATTTCGCCGTGGTCTTCGCCCCCGGCACGCTCGAAGCCGCTCCCCACGGCTACCTCGCGACGGTCCAGGCGACCGGCGAGGCCGAGCCCGCGATCTTCCGCGCGATCACCGACAAGTTCCCCAACGTCACGACCATCCGGGTCAAGGACGTGATCGATACCCTCGCCAAGCTCTTGGGCCAGATCGGCGGCGCGGTGCGGGCCGCGGCGGCCGTGACCCTGCTCACCGGCATCCTGGTGCTGGCGGGCGCCATGGCGGCCGGACAGCGCCAGCGCATCCACGACGCGGTAGTGTTGAAGGTGCTCGGCGCGACCCGGCCGGACGTCCTCAAGACCTATCTTCTGGAATACGCGCTTCTAGGCCTTCTGACCGCCGTCATCGCCATGGGACTCGGCGCGGCGGCGTCCTGGGCGGTGATCGACCGGCTGATGGAAGGCAAATGGGTGTTCCTGCCGAGCGTGATGGCGATCACGGCGCTGGCGAGCCTCACTGTCACGGTCGGAAGCGGGCTTATCGGCACCTGGCGGGCGCTGAGTCAGAAACCGGCGCCAATTCTCCGGTCAAATTAATTTGAATTCACCTGACAAAAGCCGGTTTTCCGCCTAGTTTGGACATCCGGATTCGCTTGAATTGGGATCTTCGTCATCCAATATATTGTGCGAGTTCTCCCATCGAAGAGAGGGTAAGACATGGCAGACGGTTTCGACAGACGCTCGGCGTATAATGTTTCAGGCGCCGCCGCGGCCATCGACGAGGGCCTGCGCGCCTATATGCTGCGCGTCTACAACTATATGGCGGGCGGTCTGGCGCTGACGGGTATCGTCGCGTTTCTAACGGCCAGCTCGCCGACCATGCTGAAGGCGATCTTCGGCACGCCGCTCCAATGGGTGGTGATGCTCGCGCCTTTGGGCATCGTGTTCTATATGAGCGCGCGGATTAACAAGATCTCGTTCAGCGCGGCGCAGACATGGTTCTGGGTCTTCGCGGGCGTCATGGGCCTGTCCCTGTCGTTCATCTTCATCGTCTATACCCAGGTGAGCATCGCCAAGGTGTTCTTCATCACGGCGGCGTCCTTCGGGGGCTTGAGCCTCTATGGCTACACGACGAAGAAGGACATTTCGGGCTGGGGCTCGTTCCTGTTCATCGGCCTGATCGGCATCATCCTCGCGAGCATCGTGAACATCTTCGTGGCCTCGAGTGGCTTGAGCTTCGCGATCTCGATCATCGGCGTGCTGGTCTTCGCCGGCCTCACGGCCTACGACACCCAGATGATCAAGGAGATGTATGCCGTGTCCGACGGCAGCGAGGTCGCCGGCAAGAAGGCCGTGATGGGTGCGCTTCGGCTCTATCTCGACTTCATCAACCTGTTCTTGATGCTGCTGCGCCTGCTCGGCAACCGCAACTAGCACCGGAACGACCAGAAAATTCGAAGCCCGGCGGCATTGCTGCCGGGCTTTTTCTTTGCATAATCGGCTTATGGCATCGGCAATGTTTCCCGAAAGACTGATCGACGGCTATAGGAGCTTCCTCGACGGCGGTTTCGCCCGCGAGCGCGAGCGCTACGAGGAGCTGGCCGCCATCGGTCAGAGTCCCGAGGTTCTGGTGATCGGCTGCTGCGATTCGCGGGTCTCGCCGGAGGTGATCTTCGACGCCCGGCCGGGCGAGCTTTTCGTCGTCCGCAACGTCGCGAATCTCGTGCCGCCCTACGAGACCACCGGCCAGTTCCACGGCACCAGCGCCGCGCTCGAATTCGCGGTGCAAGGGTTGAACGTCAAGCATATCGTGGTCATGGGCCATGCCGGCTGCGGCGGCATCAAATCCTTCGCCGAGAAGCGGGCCCCCCTTTCCTCGGGCGATTTCATCGGCAAATGGATGTCGCTAATCGCCCCCGCCGCCGACACGCTGGAAGATCCGGGCGCGACGCCGAGTCAGGACTATGTCGACCGCCTCGAACGCGCCGCCATCGAGCAGAGCCTCGCCAATCTGATGACCTTCGGCGCGGTCCGCCGCCGGGTCGCGGACGGCACGCTGGCGATCCACGGAGCCTTCTTCGGCGTCGCCGAGGGCGAGCTCCTGATCCGCGATCCGGAAACCAAGATCTTCCATGCCTGCAAGGGTGAGCGCGAGCCCGCCTGAATTCCGCCCCGGCGCCCCACCTCACCCTCCCACTGCGTGGGCCTCTCCCTCGCCGCCCTGTTCAGGCCGGAGACAACTTCTGCATGTGTTCTTGGGCGTGGTGACGCATTATGGGTGGAAGATAAGCATCACTTCTCCCTCTCTCTGCCCCTCAGTGGCGGAAAGGGAGGGGTGGGGCGGCGGAGCTTAGCTCCAGAGCAATAGCCCATAATCCCCGATCTCCTCAAAGCCGAGCGAGCGGTAGGTGCGTTGGGCCGGATGGTTGGTCTCGGCGGTGAACAGAATGGCGGTCTCCACACCGTCGTCCCTCGCTGCCAGGAGCGATCCCGCCACTGCGCCCCTGGCATGGCCTTGTCCGCGCAAACCCGGCGGCGTGAACACGCCGCCGACCTGGACCATATCCGGAAGACGCGCGTTGAACCTGGTGCAGGCCACGGGTACGTCTCCGTCGGCCAGCACGAACCATTCGGCGAAGTCCCGGCGGATCTCCTGCCGGCTTTCTTCCAGGAGATCGGGGCCGTCCGACCGTCCGACGGCTTCGATCTGATAGTCGCGACGGCAGAGAGCCAGCCACTCCGCCTCGTCCTGACGCGGCTTTCGGCACAGGACCCGGCCGCTCGCAAGGGGCTCGGGCACGACGAGCCGATCGAGCGGCAGGCGCATCAGGATCTCCCGGCTAACCAGAGAGGCCGACGCAGGGTCGAGCCCGAGACGTCGCATTGCGGCATTGCCCTGCTCCCAGGGACCGACGAGGCCTTTGACCGCGCGGCCCGTGCGCGAAACGGCGAGATCGAGCAAATCTTCGAGGTGACCGGGCGCCTGGAGAATGACATTGCCGTTCCAGAAATGGCCGATCACGGCGACGATCTCCTGGCCGTCGAACGCCGCCGCGTAGGTGCCCTGATACGGCTCGCCATGATCCGCAAGGCCCACCAACCGGGCATTCGAGCGCAGGAACATGGACGAGGCCGCATGGCGCAGGAGGAAAGCCTCCAGCGCGGCTTCATCGCCGGGATTCAGAATGCGGAACGCGGTCACGGGTGCCCCCATCGAAGAGGGGCACGTTCTAGCCCATCCGGGCGAGCGGGATCAATTCGAAGGCGGCGCGCCGGTCTCGGCCGGCTTTTGCTCATCGGCGGCTTTGGCGGCCTCCTCGGCGGCCCGGCGTTCCATATAGCGCTTGTAGCCCTGGATCTGATGATTGACCTCGGTGTCGACGATGCCCTTGAAGTCGATCGCGACGGCCGACCCGACGCCGAGGACCAGCGCCACGACGGCGATAATCGCCGCGCGGCCCGCGCCGCCGCCTTTGGCATCCTGCGGCGAGCCTTCGTAAAGCTCGGCGGGCTTCGTGCCGGTCACCATGGCGCGCGCGAGATTTTCCTTGGTCATGATCGAATCGACGATCACCCCCAGAAGATGGAGCGCGACCAGGAGAATGATGATGTTTTCGCCGAAGAATTCATGGATCTCTTCGGCGTCGTGCCATACCGGCGCGATGATGCCGGTCACGATGGTGAAGCCGATCACGACCATCATCAGCACGATCATCCAGCCGCCGAGCGGATTGTGGCCGACATAGCGCGGCGGCCGGCCGGACAGGACCTGCATGGCGTATTTGATCGTCTTGCCGGGCGAATAGACGAAATCCGAGAATTTGGCGTAGCTCGAGCCGGCAACGCCCCAAATAATGCGGAACAGAAGCACGATCCCTGCGGCATATCCCGCATAGGCATGGTACGGGAATTGCTCGCGGCGCCATTCGCCGGAGAACCAGCAGAACAGCACCAAGATCACGAATGTCCAATGAAATAGCCGGACCGGGCCGTCCCAGACCTTGATTTTGGCGGATGATGAGTGGTTCGCCATAGCCTCCCCCTACTCCATATCGCGAAAACAAAAGACTAATCCCACCACGGCGGGCGTCAACTGGCGACAATTGGGTCCATAGACCCTCAATATTAGGAGAAGATGAAGTCAGATATGGATCGCGCGGTCGTCCGGCGGCCATCGCCGCTTCCTTGACGGCTTCCATCTCGGTCGGATGGGCGTGGCAGGTGCGGGCGATATCCTCGGCGCTCGCCTTGTATTCCATGGCGAGGACGGCTTCGGCGATCATGTTGCCGGCATCGGCCGCGACGATATGGACGCCGAGAACGCGGTCGGTTTCGGCGTTGGTCAGGATCTTGACGAAGCCGTCGGTGACCCGGTTGGTGCGGGCGCGGCTGTTCGCGGTCATCGGGAATTTGCCGACCTTGTAATTGACGCCTTCCTTCTTCGAGTCCTCCTCGGTCTTGCCGACCGAAGCGACCTCGGGCTGGGTGTAGACCACCGCCGGAATGGCGTCGTAATTCACATGGCCCGGCTTGCCGGCGATGATCTCGGCGGCGGCCAAGCCTTCGTCCTCGGCCTTGTGGGCCAGCATCGGGCCGACGATCGCATCGCCGATGGCATAGATGCCGTCGATATTGGTCTTGAAATGACCGTCGGTCGCGACGCGCTTGCGCTCGTCGAGCTCGACGCCGACGGATTCGAGCCCGAGGCCTTCGGTGTAGGGCCGCCGGCCGATGCAGACGAGCACGACATCGGCCTTCAGGGTCTCGGACTCGCCGCCAGCCGCAGGCTCGCAGGTGAGGGTGACGCCGGATTTCGAGGCCTTGGCGCCGGTCACCTTGGTCGAGAGCTTCACGGTGAAGCCCTGTTTCTGGAGGATACGCTGGAAGAATTTCGAGACCTCGCCGTCATTGGTCGGCAGAACCCGGTCGAGGAATTCGATAACTGTCACTTCTGCGCCCAAGCGCCGCCAGACCTGGCCGAGCTCCAGCCCGATCACGCCGCCGCCGATCACGATCAGCGATTTCGGCACGCTCGGCAGGGACAGCGCGCCGGTGGAGGAGACGATGCGCTCCTCGTCGATCTCGATGCCGGGCAAGCGGCGAGACCTCGGAGCCGGTCGCGATCAGGATGTTCTTGGTCTTCAAGGTCTGGGAGCCGCCGTCATTGAGCGCGACCTCGACCGTATCCTTGGCCGCGATCTTGCCCGTCCCGACGAGGTAATCGACCTTGTTCTTCTTGAACAGGAACTCGACGCCCTTGGTGAGGTCCGTGACGGCCTTGTCCTTGGACGCCATCAGCGCGTCGAGATCGAGCGTGACCTTCTCGGCCACCACGCCCCAGCTCGCCATGGTGTGATTGGCTTCCTCGAAGAGATGCGAGCCGTGAAGGAGCGCCTTCGAGGGGATGCAGCCGACATTGAGGCAGGTGCCGCCCAGGCTGCCGCGCTTCTCGACGCAGGCGGTCTTGAGGCCGAGCTGGGCCGCGCGGATCGCCGCGACATAGCCGCCGGGACCGCCGCCGATGATGACGAGGTCGTAAGTCTGCTCCGCCATCCCGTCAGATATCCAGCAGGAGCCGTTGCGGCTCTTCGATGGCTTCCTTGATGCGCACGAGGAAGGTCACGGCCTCGCGCCCGTCGATCAGCCGGTGGTCATAGCTCAGGGCCAGATACATCATCGGCCGGACCACCACCGCGTCGTCTACCACGACCGCGCGCTTCTTGATCGCATGCATGCCGAGGATCGCGGATTGCGGCGGGTTGATGATCGGCGTCGACATCAGCGAGCCGAACACGCCGCCATTGGTGATGGTGAAGGTGCCGCCCTGCAGGTCGCCGAGCGCGAGATTGCCGTCGCGCGCCTTCTGGCCGTAGGCGTTGATTTCCTTCTCGATGTCGGCAAAGCCCTTGGCGTCGCAATCGCGCACGACCGGCACGACGAGGCCGTTCGGCGCGCTCACCGCGATGCCGATGTCGTAATGGTTCTTGTAGACGATGTCGTCGCCGTCGATCTCGGCATTGACCGCGGGAAGCTCCTTGAGCGCGTTCACGCAGGCCTTGACGAAGAACGACATGAAGCCGAGCCGCACGCCGTGCTTCTTCTCGAAGACGTCCTTGTGCTGGCTCCTCAGGTCCATCACCGCCGTCATGTCGACCTCGTTGAAGGTCGTCAGCATCGCGGCCGTGTTCTGGGCTTCCTTGAGGCGCTCGGCGATGCGCTGCCTGCAGCCGGGTCATCGGCACGCGCTCCTCGCGCTCGCCGACGGGTTTCGGTTCCTTGGATTTCGCCTCCGCCGGTTTTTGGGCCGGGGCCGGCTCGGACTTCTTGGCCTCGGCCGCGCGCGACCGCATCTTCCTTGGTTACCCGGCCGTCCTTGCCCGTGCCCTCGATTTTCGACGGCTCGAGATTCTCTTCCTCGACGACGCGGCGCGCGGCGGGCGAGAGGATCGGCTCGGCCGGCTTTTCCTCGGCCTTCTTGGGCTCGGGCTTGGCCTCTTCCTTTTTGGCTTCCTCTTTTTGGGCTCTTCCTTCTTGGCCTCGGCCTTCTTCGGTTCCTCCTTCTTCGGCTCTTCCTTCTTAGCCGCAGGCTTGGCGCCCTCGGAGCCTTCGTCGATCTGGCCGAGGAGCGCGCCGACCTCGACGGTCTCGCCCTCGGCCGCGATGATCTTGGAGAGGGCACCGGCCGCGCTCGCGTTCACTTCGAGCGCGACCTTGTCGGTCTCGAGCTCGACCAGCGGCTCGTCGAGCGACACGGAGTCGCCCTCGGCCTTGAACCACTTCGCTACGGTCGCCTCGGTTACCGATTCGCCGAGCGGAGGAACCTGAATGTCGGTCGTCATGGGAGCGTCATTTCCTCGGATCGTTCTTCGAGCGTGTGCCCGGTTTGTTAACCCTCCAGAGCCTCGGCGACCAGCGCCTGCTGCTCGGCCGCATGGACCTTGGCGAGGCCGGTCGCGGTCGACGCGGAAGACCGCCGGCCGACAAAGACCGGACGCTTCGCCTTCATATTGTCGAGAAGCCCCAGGAGCCGCTCGATGCGCGGATCGACGAAGTCCCAGGCGCCCATATTGCGGGGCTCTTCCTGGCACCAGACGACACGCGCGTTGGAGAACCGCTTGAGCTCCTTCTCCAGCGCCTGGGCCGGGAACGGATAGAGCTGCTCGAGCCGCATGATATAGACGTCGTCGAGCTTGAGCTCGTTCCGCTTCTCATAGAGATCGTAATAGACCTTGCCGGTGCACAGCACGACGCGGCTGATCTTGCTCGTCGGGCTTCAGCTTGATGCGCCTGATCGGGAAGGATCTCGGCGTCGTCCCACAGCACGCGGTGGAAGCTGGTGCCGGGCGCCATCTCGTCGAGCCGCGAGACCGCGAGCTTGTGACGGAGAAGCGATTTCGGCGTCATCAGGATCAGCGGCTTGCGGAAGGTGCGGTGAAGCTGGCGCCGCAGGATGTGGAAATAGTTCGCCGGCGTCGTGCAGTTCGCGACCTGGACGTTGTCCTCGGCGCACATCTGGAGATAGCGCTCGAGCCGGGCCGAGGAATGCTCCGGCCCCATGCCCTCATAGCCATGCGGCAGCAGCATCACGAGGCCGCTCATGCGCAGCCATTTGCTTTCGCCCGAGAAGATGAACTGGTCGATGATGACCTGGGCGCCGTTGGCGAAATCGCCGAACTGGCGCTTCCCAGAGCACGAGCGCATTCGGCTCGGCCATGGTGTAGCCGTATTCGAAGCCGAGCACTGCCGCCTCGGACAGCATGCTGTCGATGACCTCGAAGCCGGCTCTCGCTGCCGATCTGGGCCAAGGGGATATAGCGCTCCTCGGTCTCCTGATCGATGAAGGCGGAATGGCGCTGGCTGAAGGTGCCGCGCGTCGAATCCTGGCCGCAGAGGCGAACGCCGAAGCCTTCCTGGATCAGCGAGCCGAAGGCCAGCGCCTCGGCCGTCGCCCAGTCGAAGCCCTTGCCGGTCTCGAACATCTGCTCCTTGGTCTTGAGGATGCGGCGAAAGCGTGCGGTGGAGATTGAAGCCTTCGGGCACCGTCGTGAGGATCTTGCCGAGCTCCTTCAGGCGCTCGAGCTCGACGCCGGTATCGCCGCGCCGGGCCTGGCCCTTGGCGACCTTGAAGCCGGACCAGCGGCCTTCGAGCCAGTCCGCCTTGTTGGGCCGGTAGTTCTCGCCCGCCTCGAATTCCTGTTCCAGCACCTCGCGAAAATTCGCGACCATCTCGTCGGGCTCGCCGGGCTTGACGACGCCTTCGTCGATCAGGCGCTGCGGAATAGATCTCGCCCGACTGTCGGATGCTCGTGGATCTTGCGGTACATGATCGGCTGGGTGAAAGCCGGCTCGTCGCCCTCGTTATGACCGAACCGGCGATAGCAGAACATGTCGATCACGACGTCCTTCTGGAATTCCTGGCGGAACTCGGTCGCGATCTTGAAGACATGCACGACGGCTTCGGGGTCGTCGCCGTTCACATGGAAGATCGGCGCCTGGACCATCTTCGCCACGTCCGACGGATAGGGCGAGGAGCGCGAGAAACGCGGGCTGGTGGTGAAGCCGATCTGGTTGTTGACGATGACGTGGATCGTGCCGCCGGTGCGGTAGCCCTTGAGGCCCGAGAGGCCGAAACATTCGGCTACCAGTCCCTGGCCCGCGAAGGCGGCGTCGCCGTGGAGAAGCAGCGGCATGACCTCCTGCTTGCCCTCGGCATGGCGGTGCGCCTCCTTGGCGCGCGCCTTGCCGAGCACGACGGGGTCGACCGCTTCCAGATGCGACGGGTTCGCGGTCAGCGAGAGATGGACGACATTGCCGTCGAAATCCCGATCGGCCGAGGAGCCGAGATGGTATTTCACGTCGCCCGAGCCGCCGACATCGTCGGGCTTGTTCGAGCCGCCCTGGAATTCGTTGAAGATCGCGCGGAACGGCTTGAGCATCACATTCGCCAGCACGTTCAGCCGGCCGCGATGGGGCATGCCGATCACGACTTCCTTGAGACCCAGCTGGCCGCCGCGCTTGATGATCTGCTCCATGCCGGGGATCAGCAACTCGCCGCCGTCGAGGCCGAAGCGCTTGGTGCCGGTATATTTGACGTTGAGGAATTTCTCGAAGCCTTCCGCCTCGATGAGCTTCTGCAGGATCGCCCGCTTGCCCATCTCGGTGAAGTGGACTTCCTTCTCGCGGCCTTCGATGCGCGCCTGGAGCCAGGCCTTCTCGCCGGGCTCGTTGATATGCATGAACTCGACGCCGATCGTGCTGCAATAGGTGCGCCTCAGGATCTCGACGATCTCGCGCACCGTCGCGGTCTCGAGGCCGAGCACGTTGTCGATGAAGATCGGCCGGTCGAGATCGTCCTTGAAGCCGTAGGTCGCGGGATCGAGCTCGGGGTGGTAGCCCGGAACCTCGAGGCCCAGCGGATCGAGATTGGCCTGGAGATGGCCGCGCACGCGATAGGCGCGGATCATCATCAGCGCGCGGATCGAGTCCAAGCGTCGCGCGGCGGACCTCGGCCTCGCTCGCCGGGGCACTACGGGCTTCTTGGCCGGGTTCGCCGAGCGGCGGCTCCATGCCGGGGATCAGCGCCGAAGACGAGCTCGCCATTCGCCAGGATCGGCCAGTCCTTGCGCGCCCAGGACGCGCCATGACCGTTGGTCACAGGCGGCCGCCGTCGGTCATTTGCGCGAAATATTCGCGCCAGCTCGGATCGACGGAATCGGGGTCTTTCAGGAACCGCGCATAGAGATCTTCGATATACGCAGTGCTGCCGCCGAGGAACGACGGGCTATTGGCGTTTGTGGACATCGGCATTAACGGGCGGATGCGCCCTTTCTTCCATTGGGTTGCAAACCTTCGCTCAACCCCCCAGAACCTTCAGAAGCGTCGTCCCCAGCGCGGATGGTGAATCGGCGACGGTAATGCCGGCGCTTCTCATGGCCTCGATCTTATGCTCGGCGCCGCCGCTGCCGCCGGAGATGATGGCGCCGGCATGGCCCATGCGGCGCCCCGGAGGCGCGGTGCGGCCGGCAATGAATCCGACCACCGGCTTCTTGGTCTTGGACCGCTTGAGGAAATCCGCCGCGGTCTCCTCGGCGTTGCCGCCGATCTCGCCGATCATGATGATCGATTCGGTCTTCGGATCGCCAAGGAACATGTCGAGGCAATCGACGAAATTCGTGCCGTTCACGGGATCGCCGCCGATCCCGATGCAGGTGCTCTGACCAAGCCCGACCGCCGTGGTCTGCCCGACCGCTTCATAGGTCAGCGTGCCGGAGCGCGACACGATGCCGACCTTGCCGGGCTTGTGGATATGGCCCGGCATGATGCCGATCTTGCATTCGCCCGGCGTGATCACGCCGGGGCAGTTCGGGCCGACGAGCCGGGTCTTGGAGCCCGCGAGCGCGCGCTTGACCGTCACCATGTCGAGAACGGGAATGCCTTCGGTGATGCAGACGACCAGCGCGATCTCGGCGTCGATCGCCTCGAGGATCGCATCGCCCGCGAAGGCCGGCGGCACATAGATCACGCTGGCATCGGCGCCGGTCTTGGCGACGGCGTCATGAACCGTGTCGAAAACCGGCAGATCGAGATGCAATCGTGCCGCCTTTGCCGGGGGTCACGCCGCCGACGAGCTTGGTGCCGTAAGCGATCGCCTGCTCGGAATGGAACGTGCCCTGGGCCCCGGTGAAGCCCTGGCAGATGACCTTGGTATCGGCGTTGACGAGCACGGCCATCAGGTGGCGTCCTTCACGGCTTGGACGATCTTCTGGGCGGCATCGCCGAGATCGTCGCCGGAAATGATCGGCAGTCCCGAATTCCGCGAAGGATCTTCTTGCCGAGATCGACATTGGTGCCTTCCAGGCGAACGACCAGCGGCACGCCGAGCGAAACTTCCCGCGCCGCCGCGACCACGCCTTCGGCGATCACGTCGCAGCGCATGATCCCGCCGAAGATATTGACGAGAATGCCCTCTACATTTGGGTCGGACAGGATGATTTTAAAGGCTTCGGTCACGCGCTCCTTGGTGGCGCCGCCGCCGACATCGAGGAAGTTGGCGGGCTCGCCGCCATAGAGCTTGATGATGTCCATCGTCGCCATCGCGAGACCGGCGCCGTTGACCATGCAGCCGATATTGCCGTCGAGCTTGATGTAGCTGAGCTCATGCTTGGCGGCCTCGAGCTCGGCCGGATCCTCTTCGTCAGGATCGCGGAGCTCGACGACATCCTTGTGACGGAACAGCGCGTTGTCGTCGAAATTCATCTTGGCGTCGAGGCAGATGATCCCGCCTTCCTTGGTGACGACGAGCGGATTGATCTCGAGAAGGCTCGCGTCGAAATCCATGGAACGCGTTGTACATCGCCGTGAACTGAGTGACCGCGGCGGAAACCTGCTTGCCTGAGAGGCCGAGCGAATAGGCGAGCTGGCGGGCATGGAACGGCCGCATGCCGATGGCGGGGTCGATGGTCACGGTGACGATCCTTTCAGGCGTCTCGGCGGCAACCTTCTCGATATCCATGCCGCCCTCGGTCGAGGCGAGAAGCGCGATCCGGCCCGAGCGCGCGATCCACCAGGATGCTGAAATAGAGCTCGCGGTCGATATTGGTGCCCTGCTCGATATAGACCCGCTTGACCTCCTTGCCCTTGGGGCCGGTCTGGTGGGTCACCAGGGTCATGCCGATCATCTTCGCGGCGGTCGCGCGCACCTCTTCGGGCGATTTCACCAGCTTGACGCCGCCGCCCTTGCCGCGGCCGCCGGCATGGATCTGCGCCTTGACGACATAGACCGGGCCGGGGAGCTAGCTTGGCGATCTGCTCGGCTTCCTGGGGCGTATAGGCCACCTTCCCCTGGGGCACCGTCACGCCTTTGGCCGCCAGGAGACTTTTCGCTTGGTATTCGTGAATATTCATAAGGAGCCGGAGCCCGTCCCGCCCGGGAGTGCGGCGGGAAATTTAGTGAATGGGGATCGGGGGTTCACGCGCGAACAGGGGTCTGAAGGTTATAGCACCCGAAATCGGGCAAGCAACTCAGAACTAGAGCCGATCGTGCTGAACAATCCCTTAACATAGGCCATCCTTCCTCCGGGTCCCGGCCGGCCTATTTGGCCAGGGATTTGTCGATCTTCTTACAGGCGTCGAGAAGACCCTTCACGGCCGCGACGGATTTATCGAAATTCTTCTTCTCGGACGCGTTCAGTTTGATCTCGACGATGCGCTCTACGCCGCCTTCGCCGATCACCACCGGCACGCCGACATAGAGGCCCTTCACGCCGAACTGGCCGGTCAGATGCGCGGCGCAGGGCAGCACGCGCTTCATGTCCTTCAAATACGACTCGGCCATGGAGATCGCGGCCGAAGCGGGCGCGTAATAGGCCGAGCCGGATTTGAGCAGCCCGACGATCTCACCGCCGCCGCCGCGGGTCCGCTTGATGATGTCGTCGACCTTCTTCTTCGTGGTCCAGCCCATCTTTATGAGGTCCGGAAGCGGAATACCGGCGACCGTCGAATAGCGCGGCAGGGGCACCATGCTGTCGCCATGCCCGCCGAGCACGAAGGCCGTCACGTCCTCGACGGAGACATTGAACTCGTCGGCGAGGAAGTAGCGGAACCGGGCCGAGTCCAGCACGCCGGCCATGCCGACCACCTTGTTATGGGGCAGGCCGGAAAATTCGCCGCACCGCCCAGACCATCGCGTCCAGCGGGTTGGTGATGCAGATCACGAACGCCTTGGGGGCGTATTTCTTGATGCCCGCGCCGACCTGCGCTCATGACCTTGAGATTGATGCCGAGGAGGTCGTCGCGGCTCATGCCGGGCTTGCGCGGCACGCCGGCGGTGATGATCACGACATCGGCGCCCCGGATATCGGAATATTTCTGGGTCGCCCTTGAGCTTGGCGTTGAAGCCCTCGACCGGGCCGACCTGCGAGAGATCGAGCGTCTTTCCCTGGGGCAATCCTTCGACGATATCGAACAGGACCACGTCGCCGAGTTCCTTCAAGGCGGCGAGATGCGCCAAGCGTGCCGCCGATCATTCCGCCGCCGATCAGCGCGATCTTCTTGCGTGCCATGGGGTTCCTCCAGGAGGGGTCAGGGGCGCCGCACACCGGCCGGTGATCTGAGAAGGCGGCTACCCGATTGGATTCTCGGCAGGATTTAACGCGATTTGCGCAATGCTGCAAGCGCGAAGGCGGGATTTCGGACGGCCGGCGGAGGATTACACGCCATGGCCGCGCGCCAGGTAGTCCTGGGACTGCATTTCGATGAGGCGCGAGGCGGTGCGGGCGAATTCGAAGCTGCCGTCGCCGGCGGGATAGAGCTCGGTCGGGCCGGCCTCGGCGGAGCAGAAGAGCTTGACGTTGTGCTCGTAGAGGGCGTCGATCAGCGTGGTGAAGCGCTTGGCCTCATTGCGGCGCTCCGCGGTCAAGCGCGGGATCGCGACGACGAAGACCGTATGGTAGCGACGGGCGATCGCGATATAGTCCGCCGCGCCCAGCGGATTGACGCAGAGCCGCTTGAACGAGAACACGGCGACGCCCTTCAAGCGACTTCGGCACGAACAGCGTGCGGCCCTGAACGTCGATCTCGGCGGTCGGCACATTGGCGCGGTCGGCGACGTCGTAATCGGTCATCTTGAAGAAGGCGGCGGAGAGCGCGTCGGACGTCTCCTGGTTGACCGGCGTGTAATAGACCGGGATGCCACCCATGCGCGCGAGGCGGTAAGTCGGTCGGCCCGTTGAGCTCGACGATCTCCAGCCGTTGCTTCAGGAGATCGATGAAGGGCACGAACAGACCGCGGTTGAGGCCGTCCTTGTAGAGGTCGTCCGGCGGGCGGTTCGAGGTGGCGACGACCACGACGCCGAGATCGAAAAGCGCGGTGAACAGCCGGCCGAGGATCATGGCGTCGGCCACGTCGGTGACCTGGAACTCGTCGAAGCAGAGGAGCGTGGCGGTCTCGGCGATGTCGCGGGCGACCGACGGCACGGGATCGCCGTCGCCGCCTTCGGCCTTGAGACGCTGGCGCTCGGTGCGAAGCAGCGCGTGGACCTCGAGCATGAATTCGTGGAAATGCACCCGGCGCTTCGACGCGACCGGGGCATGGGCGAAGAACAGGTCCATCAGCATGGACTTGCCGCGGCCGACATCGCCGAACAGATAGAGGCCCTTGGGCGCCGAGGCCGCCTTGCCGCCCCCCGCAAGTCCCTTGATCGCCGCCATCAGGCCGTTCCCGGGGCCGGGCCGGTGATAGCCGGCCAGCGCCTTGGCCAGCGCGTCGAGCTTCTCGGCCGCGCGCGCCTGGCCGATATCGGGCTTGAGCTCGCCCGCCTCGCGCAGCGCGTGATACGCCGCAAGCGGCCCTGCCTCCCGCTCCGGAATGTGTTGCCCAGCCATCGTCATGAGCGCGGCGTTATAACAGGAAGTGGTGAAGAAGGCGCTAGTTTTTGAAACGGAAAGAGTGGCCTCTGTCACAAGTCAGCCGCGCTCCCCCTTCACCGTCATTTCCGCGAAAGCGGAAATCCAGGCTCAGGCTCGGTCGTTGAGATTCCCGCATGCGCGGGAATGACGATAAGGACGGATCAGCCCTGCCGTTCGACCATCATCTTCTTGATCTCGGCGATGGCTTTCGCCGGATTGAGGCTCTTCGGGCAGGCATGGGCGCAGTTCATGATGGTGTGGCAGCGATAGAGCCGGAAGGAATCCTCGAGCTGGTCGAGCCGCTCGCCGGTGTGCTCGTCGCGCGAATCGACCAGCCAGCGATAGGCCTGCAGCAGGATCGCCGGGCCGAGATAGCGCTCTGGGTTCCACCAATAGCTCGGGCAGCTCGTCGAGCAGCACGCGCAGAGGATGCATTCGTAGAGCCCATCGAGCTTGCGCCGGTCGTCTTCGGTCTGGAGTCGCTCGCGGTCCGGCGCGGCCGTCTCGGTCTTGAGCCAGGGCTGGATCGAGGCATATTGGGCGTAGAAATTGGTCATGTCCGGCACGAGGTCCTTCGTCACCGGCATATGGGGCAGCGGCCGAAGCGTGATGTCGCCCTTCAATTCGCCCGAGCCCGTGGTGCAGGCTAGGCCGTTCTTGCCGTTCATATTCATCGCGCAGGAGCCGCACACGCCTTCGCGGCAGGACCGCCGGAAGGTCACGCTCGAATCCATCTCGTTCTTGATCTTGATGAGCGCGTCCAGAACCATCGGCCCGCATTCGTCCATGTCCACCTCGTAGGTGTCCATGCGCGGGTTGTCGCCGTCCTCCTCGTTCCAGCGATAGACATGGAAGCGGCGGATGTTCGTCGCCCCGTCGGGTGCCTTATGGGTATTGCCCTGCTTGATCTTGGAATTTTTCGGCAGACTGAACTCGGCCATGATGGGCTCCTAGTACACCCGCTTCTTGGGCTCGATATAGGCGATGTCGTTGGACATCGTGTGGCTGTGGACCGGGCGGTAATCGAGATTGACCTTGCCGTCCGGACCGATCCGCGAGACCGTATGCTTCATCCAGTTCTGATCGTCGCGGTCGGGGAAATCCTCGCGGGCATGGGCGCCGCGGCTCTCTTGCCGCGCACCAGCTCCTGTGATCGTCACCAGGGCGCTGCCCATCAGATTGTCCAGCTCCAAGGTCTCCACGAGGTCGCTGTTCCAGATCAGCGTACGGTCCGAGGTCTTAATGTCGCCCATACGCGCGGCGACCTTGACCATGTGCCCGATGCCTTCCTCCAACACCTCGGCGGTGCGGAACACGGCGCAATGGCTTTGCATCGTACGCTGCATGTCGAGCCGGACCTCGGCGGTTCCCGAGCCGCCATCGGCATAACGGTATTTGTCGAGCCGGGCGATGGCCTGCTCGCCGGCGTTCGGCCCCAAATCCTTGTGCGGCGCGCCGGCTTCGACCACTTCTGCGGCGCGGTGTCCGGCGGCGCGGCCGAACACCACGAGATCGATCAGCGAGTTGGAGCCTAGACGATTGGCGCCGTGAACCGAGACGCAGGCCGCCTCGCCGACCGCCATCAGACCGGGCACTACGGCTTCGGGGTCGCCGGGTTTGGGATTCAGCACCTCGCCGTGGAAGTTGGTCGGGATGCCGCCCATGTTGTAATGCGCCGTCGGCAGGACCGGGATCGGCTCCTTGGTGACGTCGACACCGGCGAAAATGCGGGAGGATTCGGAAATGCCGGGAAGCCGCTCATGCAGGATGGCCGGGTCCAGATGATCCAAATGCAGGAAGATGTGATCCTTCTGCTTGCCGACGCCCCGGCCTTCGCGGATTTCGATGGTCATGGAGCGCGAGACCACGTCGCGCGAGGCCAGATCCTTGGCGTGGGGCGCGTAACGCTCCATGAAGCGCTCGCCCTCGGAATTCACGAGATAGCCGCCCTCGCCGCGCGCGCCCTCGGTGATCAGCATGCCGGCGCCATAGATGCCGGTCGGGTGGAACTGAACGAATTCCATGTCCTGAAGCGCCAGGCCGGCGCGGAGCACCATGCCGTTGCCGTCGCCGGTGCAGGTATGGGCCGAGGTGCAGGAGAAATAGGTCCGGCCGTAGCCGCCGGTCGCGAGCACGACCGTCTGGGCGCGGAAGCGGTGGATCGTACCGTCGTCGAGGTTCCAGGCCATGACGCCCCGGCACACGCCCTCATCGTCCATGATCAGATCGATGGCGAAATATTCGATGAAGAACTCGGCGTTGTGCTTCAGACTCTGCTGATAGAGCGTGTGAAGCATGGCGTGGCCGGTGCGGTCGGCCGCGGCGCAGGTGCGCAAAGCCGGCGGGCCTTCGCCGAATTTGGTGGTCATGCCGCCGAAGGCGCGCTGATAGATCTTGCCTTCCTCGGTGCGCGAGAACGGCATGCCGTAATGCTCGAGCTCGACGACGGCGTCGGGCGCCTCGCGGACCATATATTCGATCGCGTCCTGGTCGCCGAGCCAGTCGGACCCCTTGACCGTGTCGTACATGTGCCAGCGCCAGTTGTCCTCGCCCATATTGCCGAGCGAGGCGGCGATGCCGCCCTGGGCGGCGACCGTGTGGCTGCGGGTCGGAAACACCTTGGTGACGCAGGCCGTGCGCAAGCCCGCTTCGGCGAGACCCAATGTCGCGCGCAGGCCCGAGCCGCCCGCGCCGACCACGACGACGTCGTATTTGTGTTCCGTGATGGGATAGGACTGCGGCATGGCTCTAGCTCCCGAACGCGATCTTGAGCACCGCGAAGACACAGGCGAAGCCGAAGCGCGATACAGGCGAAATTCACCAGCACGAGGAGGACCAGCTTCGACGATTCCGCCTCTACGTAATCTTCGATCACGACCTGAAGGCCGAGCTTCAGGTGATAGAAGCCGGCAGTGACCAGCAGGATCATCAGGATCGCCGGCACCGGCCGATTGAGCCAGGCGACGACCGTCGCGTGATCCGCGCCCACGAGCGCGACCAGCGAGGCGAGAAGCCAAATCCCGAGCGGGACGAGCGCGATCGCGGTCAGGCGCTGCATCCACCAATGGGCCGTGCCGTTCTTGGCGGCGCCCAATCCCCGAACCTTTCCGAGCGGCGTTCTGATGCTCATCTCAATAGGCCCCGAGCATGTGATAGCCGATCACCCAGGCGAGGAGCGTGATCAGCACGGAGAGGATAACGACGGTCCAGCCCGTCGCGGTCGCGGTCTTGAGCTCGAAGCCCCAGCCGGTGTCCCAGGCCAGATGGCGGATGCCGTTCAAAAGGTGGAACGACAGCGCCCAGGTGAAGCCGAACAGGACCAGCCGGCCGACCCAGCTCGTCACGAAAAGATGCACCACCGCGAAGGCATCCGGCCCGCTCGCCGCCGCCAGCAGCCACCAGGTGAGGAGAAGCGCGCCGAGCCCCAGCGCCAGGCCGGTCAGGCGGTGGATGATCGACGTCGCCATGGTGATCGTCCATCGGTAGATCCACAGATGGGGCGAGGTCGGACGGCGGGACTTGGTATCGGGTTCTGCCATGGGATCAGCTTTCGAAACGTCCACAGGCTCTTGCGGGTCTTAACAATAGGGCGGGCCGGCGCACGGTCAACCGAGGCGCGTGCATAACCGGGTTGCAGGAAGCGAGACCCCCAAGACGTCGTGCCCCCTTATACCCGGCGCGGCATAAATACCCAATAGTCGAGATCCACGGTGACGGCCGTATCGTACTCCCCAGCCTCGTTCTTATCGGGGAAATCGGCGCAGGCGCGGTCCTTGGTGGCGACGGTCCTGACCCGGAGCGCCCCGATATCGGACCGGCCCTTGATCTCGGCCTTGTCGAGAATTTCGCTCCAGCAATAGACCGTGTCGCCGCCGAAGCTCGGATTGACGTGCCGACCGCCGTTGATCGCCGCCACGAAGCAGGCGTTCATCAAGCCGTTATAGCTCAGGGCCCGGGCCGTGCTGATGACATGGCCGCCGAACACCAGACGCTGGCCGTAGCGGCTCGGCTTCTGGCCATAGTCGTCGAAATGGATGCGGGCGTTGTTCTGGGAGATGCGGGTCGCCATCATATGCTCGGACTCGGCTATGGTGCGGCCGTCGACATGATCGATCTTCTCGCCGACCTCGTAGTCCTCCCACAGGAAGTCCGAGCCGCCGAGCACCGTGTCATATTTGGTGAAATCCAAGCCTTCCGGCACGACCAGATCGTCCGGGGCGACGCTTGTGGGCAGATCGGGCACCACGGGCTCCGGCGCGGGCGCCGAGAGATCGTGCTTATGGACCATGACCCAGCGGACATAGTCGATCACCGTCTCGCCGCGCTGGTTCGTGCCGGTCGAGCGGACATAGACGATGCCGGTCTTGACGTTGGAGTTCTGCTTGAGGCCGATGACCTTGGAGACCGTGTTCACCGTGTCGCCGGGATAGATCGGCTTGAGGAACCTGCAGTCGGCATAGCCGAGATTGGCCATGGCGTTGAGCGAGACGTCCGGCACGGTCTTGCCGAACACGATATGGAACGCGCAGATATCGTCCATCGGCGAGCGCGGCAAGCCGCATTGTTTGGCGAATTCGTCGGAAGATTGGAGCGCGAAGCGGGCGCCATAAAGCGCGGTATAGATCGCGACGTCGCCGGTCGTCACCGTGCGGGGCGTGGCGTGGCGGATTTCCTGGCCGACATGGAAGCTTTCGAAGAAGTTCCCCCGAGTCGTCTTGGGCGTACTCATCAGGACGCAGCGCCCTCGGAGCGTGCGGCGATCGCCTCGGCGAGCGCCACGAGCCGGCGGGCATTCGCGACATGCAGGTTCTCGACCAGCTTGCCGTCCACCACCGCAACGGCCTTGCCCTGTTTTTCCGCCTCGGCGAAGGCGTCGATGATCTTGCGGGACTGGGCGACCTCGGCCTCGTCCGGCGCGAAGACCCGGTTGGCGGCCTCGATCTGTTTCGGGTGGATCAGGGTCTTGCCGTCGAAACCGAGTTCCAACCCCTGGCGGCAGGACGCATCGAACCCGTCCGGGTCTTCGAGATCGAGATAGACGCCGTCAACGATCGACAATCCCTCAGCCCGCGCCGCCAGCAGGCAGATCGCCAAGCTGGTCAGCATCGGCTCGCGCGCCTGGGTGTGGCGGGCATGGAGGTCCTTGGTGAGATCGGACGTGCCCATGACGAAGCAGCCGAGCCGCTCGCTGGCCCCGGCGATCTCCTCGGCATGCAGAATCCCGCGCGGGGTCTCCATCATGCACCAGATCCGGGTATGGTCCGGCACGGCGTGGCCGTCCAGCAGCCGTTCGGCCACCTGCACCATCTCGGCCGATTCGACCTTGGGCAGCAGCACCGCATGGGGCGCGGCCGTGGCCGCGGCGACGAGATCGTCCTCGCCCCAGGCCGTATCGAGGCCGTTGACCCGGATGATCAGCTCGCGGCTCCCGTACCCGCCCGCCGCCACCGCGGCCGCCACCTGCTCGCGGGCAGACTCCTTGGCGTCCGGCGCGCAGGCGTCTTCGAGGTCGAGAATGAGCGAGTTGGCCGGCAGAGTCTTGGCCTTCTCGAGCGCCCGGGCATTCGAGCCGGGCATGTAAAGAACGCTACGGCGGGGGCGGATCTCTGCGGTCATGCAAGCCTTGCCGGACGGAGAACGCCGCAACGATTGTGCAGCGCAATAGAACTCTCTCCGAACTATAGCGCATCACATTATCGAGGCAAGCATACGCATTGGCTTGCCTGCTTCGGCCCATCTCCGTTGTCATCCCGGACGTTAGGCGAGCCCGAAAACTCGTTTTCGGTCGGCGAGCCTTGCGATCCGGGAACCAGGTCGAACGCTCAAGCCAGTGACAATGGATCCCGGACAGCGCGGTTTGCCAGCGGCATCGAAGATGCCGGGCTAACCGGCTTCCGGGATGACCCCCTAAAGGGTGCCGGGCCTAAATCCAGAAAGGCGCGTAGCCGTAATAGTCGTAGATGCCGAGAATGAAGGTCTGGTCGCGCAGGCGCTCGCTGTCCTCGGGGCCGAAGGTCGGCGCGTTGCGCAGGGCCTCCTCGTCGACGCTCACGACATAGCCGTTCTTCTCGGTGTCGTAATCGAGCGTGTCCCAGGGCAGCGGGTGATAGCGTTCGCCGATGCCGAAAAAGCCGCCGAACGACATGACCGCATAGGCGATCTGGCCGCTCTTCTTGTGAAGCATGACCTCCTTCACATGGCCGATCTTATCGCCGCCGGTGTTGAACACCGGAGTGCCCTCGACGCGGGCGGAAGAGATCAGTTCATGGTCGCGCTGCATGGTGATGTTGTCGGTCATACCGGCCTCCTTATGTGGTTCCCTGTGTAAGGAACGCTTTTCGGGTTGGGCTGTTCCCGACTTTAGGAAGGCAGGCACAAACGGCCTTGATCTCGCTCAAAACGGGAAAAGAGGGGTGGCATGCCTTGTCCCACCTTGTATCAACCTCTCCCGTCATTCCCGCGAAAGCTGGAATCCAGGCCCGGGCGGCAACTTTAGGTGCCCGCTTGCACGGGGACGACGACAGCCTCAGTGCGTCTTGGTGAGGTGCCGCGCGGCGATGATTTCGGCGGTTTGGACGGGTGTCAGCGCGGCGGCGTTGCGGAGGTTGTCGGAGACGGTCCACAAGCTCAGGCCATGTTCGACCGTCTTGTCCTGTCGGATGCGGCTGATATAGGTGGCGAACTCGCCGACGCTTTCGACCGGCGTCACATAGCCGCCGTCCTCGCGCTTGTCGATCACGATGCAGCCGGGGGCGGAGCGGAGGATCCTGCGGGCATCGGCGACGGTGAGCTCGCGCTCGAACTCGACATGGATCGCCATGGCGTGGCCGACGAAGACCGGCACGCGCACGCAGGTCGCGGTGATCCCGATCTCGGCGCCGAGGATCTTGGCGGTCTCCTGGGCGAGCCGGCGTTCCTCGCGGGTCGAGCCGTCCTGCAACATGTCGCCCACCTGCGGGATGACGTTGAAGGCGATCTGCTTGGGCAGCTCCTCGGCGGCGATCGGGTCGTTGACGAAAATGCCGCGGGTCTGGCGGAAAAGCTCGTCCATGGCGGCGCTTCCGGCCTCGGAGACCGACTGATAGGTATCGACCACGACACGTTTGGCGCCCGCGAAATCATGCAGCGGCTTCAGGACGACCGAAAGCTGGGCCGCCAAACCGGAGGGGCTGGCGACGATGCGGCGTTTGCCGATCTCCGAAAGCTTGTCCGCATTAGCCTCGGGCAGGATCAGCGGCACCGTGTCCTGCATCCGGTAGAAGGTCGAATTGTCGATCACGACCGCGCCGGCCTTGGCGGCCTGGGGCGCCCATTTCTCGGCGACTTCGGGGCCGGCCGCGAAGATCGCGATATCGGTCGCGGAGAAGTCGTGATGCTCGAGCGCCTTACATTTGAGCGTGTGGTCGAAGCCAAAGCTCAGCTCCGTGCCGACCGATTCGCGCGAGGCGAGGCAGGTCACGCTTTCGGGCGGAAAGCCGCGCTCGGCGAGGACGGTCAGGATTTCCTTGCCGACCGTGCCGGTGGCGCCGACGATAGCGAGGGTATAGGCCATCTCAGTCGTTGATCTTATCGAGCGCCTTGAGGATCGAGTCGCCCATGACGGTGGTCGAGACCTTGGCCTTGCCCGGCTGCATGATGTCGGCCGTGCGCAAGCCCCCGTCCAGCACCATGGTGACCGCGCGCTCGATCAAGTCGGCGAGGTTTCCGAGATCGAAGGAATAACGCAGCGCCATCGCGAAGCTGAGGATCGTCGCGATCGGGTTGGCGATGTTCTTGCCGGCGATATCGGGCGCGGAGCCGTGCACCGGCTCGTACATGGCGTGGCGCTTGCCCGACTCGTCGGCCGCGCCAAGGGACGCCGAGGGCAGCATGCCGAGCGAGCCCGTCAGCATCGCCGCGACATCGGACAGGAGATCGCCGAACAGGTTGTCGGTGACGATGACGTCGAACTGCTTGGGCGCGCGGACGAGCTGCATGCCGAGCGCATCGGCATACATATGGCTGAGCTCGACCTCGGGGAATTCGTTGTCATGGACATATTGGACTTCCTCGCGCCACAGCAGGCCCGATTCCATCACATTCGCCTTCTCGGACGAGCAGACCCGGTTGTTGCGCTTCTTGGCGAGATCGAAGGCGACCCGGGCGATGCGGCGGATTTCGCCGGTGTCATAGACCTGGGTGTTGACGCCGCGCCGGGTTCCGTCCGGCAAGGTTTCGATGCCGCGCGGCTCGCCGAAATAGACGCCGCCCGTCAGCTCGCGCAGGATCATGATGTCGAGGCCGGCGACCAAATCCCGTTTCAGGCTGGAGGCATCGGCCAAAGCCTCGAAGCAGATCGCGGGGCGCAGATTGGCGAACAGGCCCAGATCCTTCCTGAGCCGCAACAGCCCCGCCTCGGGCCGGATCGCGAAATCGACATTAGCCCATTTCGGCCCGCCGACCGCGCCGAGAAGCACCGCATCCGCCGCTTCCGCCTTCTCCATGGTCTCGTCGGTAACCGGCACGCCATGGGCATCGATCGCCGCGCCGCCGACGACATCCTCGTCGACCTCGAATTCGACGTTATGGCGCTTGGCCAGCCAGTCGACGACGCGGCGGACCTGGGCCATGACTTCGGGGCCGATGCCATCGCCCGGCAGAATCAACAGGGACTTTTCGGCGCCATCGATTACGTGCCTTTTTGTAAGCGGGAGGGGAACGAACGGGAGACTTAAGCGCCGGCGCCTCCACGAGCCAGGGGCGTTCGGCGTGATAGCGCGACTCGTAGGACTCGATCGTGTCCTCGCGCTCCATGGTGAGGCCGATGTCGTCGAGGCCGTTGAGCAGGCAGCGCTTGCGGAGGGGGTCGACGTCGAAATGGATCTCGCCGCCGTCGGGGCCGGTGATGACCTGGCGTTCGAGATCGATGGTGATGGTGGCGTTGGCGCCGCGCGAGGCGTCGTCCAGCAGCAGATCGACCTGCTCCTGGGGCAGCGCGATGGGGAGCATGCCGTTCTTGAAGCAGTTGGTGTAGAAGATGTCGGCGAAGCTCGGCGCGATGATGCAGCGGATGCCGAAATCGAGAAGCGCCCAGGGCGCATGCTCGCGGCTCGACCCGCAGCCGAAATTCTCGCCGCCGATCAGGATCGTGGCGTGGCGATAGGGCTCCTTGTTGAGCACGAAGTCCGGGTTCTCGGTGCCGTCGTCCTTGAAACGCATCTCGTAGAACAGCGACTTGCCGAGGCCGGTGCGCACGATGGTCTTCAGGAACTGCTTGGGGATGATCATGTCGGTATCGACATTGATCATGTCCATGGGCGCCGCGATGCCGGTGAGGGTGGTGAATTTCTGCATCACACGGTCTCCTCGACCAGCTCGCGCACATCGGTGATGTGGCCCGCGATCGCGGCCGCGGCGACCATGGCCGGGCTCATGAGGTGCGTGCGGCCGAGATGGCCCTGGCGACCCTCGAAATTCCGGTTGGTGCTGGAGGCGCAGCGCTCATGGGGCGCGAGCTTGTCCGGATTCATCGCCAGGCACATCGAGCAGCCCGGCTCCCGCCAATCGAAGCCGGCGTCCATCAGGATCTTGTCGAGGCCTTCCTCCTCCGCCTGGTGCTTTACCAGGCCCGAGCCCGGCACGACCATCGCGCCGACATGGCTCGCGACCTTGCGGCCCTTGGCGACGGCGGCGGCGGCGCGGATATCTTCGATCCGACCGTTGGTGCAGGAGCCGATAAAGGCGCGGTCGATCCTGACGTCCCGCATTTTGGTGCCGGGCTTCAGATCCATATAGTGCAGCGCGCGCTCCATGGATTGGCGGCGGTGTTCATTGGGCGCGGTCGAGGGATCGGGCACGACGCCGTTGATCGGCACCACGTCCTGCGGGCTGGTGCCCCAGGTGACCTGCGGCTCGATCTCGCTGGCGTCAAGCGTGACCTCACGGTCGAAGGTGGCGTCGGGATCGGATTTGAGGGTCCGCCAGAACGCGACGGCCTGCTCCCAGGTCCCGGCCTTGGGCGCATGGGGACGGCCCTTGAGATAGTCGAAGGTCACCTCGTCCGGCGCGATCAGCCCGGCGCGGGCACCCGCCTCGATGGTCATGTTGCAGACCGTCATACGGCCTTCCATCGAGAGGGACCGGATCGCCTCGCCGGCATATTCGATCACATGGCCGGTGCCGCCGGCGGTGCCGATCTTGCCGATGATCGCGAGCGCGACGTCCTTCGCGGTCACGCCGAGCGGCAGCTTGCCGCTGACGGTGATCCGCATGTTCTTTGACGGCTTCTGGAGAAGCGTTTGGGTCGCGAGCACATGCTCGACCTCGGAGGTGCCGATGCCGAAAGCGAGCGCGCCGAACGCGCCGTGGGTCGCAGTGTGGCTGTCGCCGCAGACGATGGTCATGCCGGGAAGCGTCAGGCCCTGCTCGGGGCCGATGATATGCACGATACCCTGGCGGACATCCGACATGCCGTAGAATTCGAGGCCGAACTCCTTGGCGTTGTTTTCGAGCGTCGCGAGCTGCTTGGCCGATTCGGCCTCGTTATGGGCGGTCAGGCGGTCATGGCTGGTCGGCACGTTGTGGTCGGCGACCGCGATGGTGGTCGAGGGGTGGCGGACCTTGCGGTGATTGGTGCGCAAGCCTTCGAACGCCTGGGCGCTGGTCACTTCGTGTATCAGATGCCGGTCGATATAGAGGATGGTGTTGCCGTCCTCCAGCATGTCGACGACGTGGTCGTCCCAGATCTTCTCGTAAAGCGTACGGGGTTTGGCCATGCCGCCTATTCCTGATCGGGCGTATCGGCCGGCGTTGCAGCGGGTGCCTCGGCGGGCGCATCCGCCGCGCCCTCGGCCGGCACCTGAACCCGGGTCTTCTTCTCGGTGATGCGGGCGCGCTTACCGGTCCGGCCGCGGAGATAATAGAGCTTGGCCCGGCGCACCCGGCCGCGGCGAACCACGACGATGCTCTCGACCCGCGGCGAATAGAGCGGGAACACGCGCTCGACGCCCTCGCCATAGGAAATCTTGCGGACCGTGAAGGACGAATGCAGGCCCCGGTTCGAGCGCGCGATGCACACGCCCTCGAAGGCCTGGATACGCTCGCGGGTGCCCTCGACCACCTTCACGTTCACGCGGATCGTGTCGCCGGGGCCGAATTCGGGAATCGCCTGACCATTGGTCAGCGCTTCGATGTGCTCGTTCTCGAGTTCCTTGATGATCGTCATGGCCGTCATTCCCATTCCTTCAGTCCCTTGCTGTCCGTTGGGCGAGATAGCGTTCCCACAGATCGGGCCGCCTTTCCCGCGTTGTCCTCTCCGCCTCCGAGCGGCGCCACTCGCGAATGCGCCCGTGGTGCCCCGACATCAGCACCTCCGGGATTCGCCGGCCTTCCCACTCTTGCGGCCGGGTATACTGCGGATACTCCAGCAGCCCGTCCGCGAAACTCTCCTCCACCAGCGCGGCCGGATCGCCGATCACGCCCGGCAGAAGCCGCACCACCGCGTCGATCACCACGATCGCCGCGGGTTCGCCCCCGGAGAGCACGAAGTCTCCGAGGCACCATTCCTCGATCCCGCGCGCCTCGAGCACCCGCTCGTCGACGCCTTCGAAGCGGCCGCAGACGAATGTCGCGCCACCGTGTCCCGCGAGATCGCGGACCATGTCCTGCGACACTTTTCGGCCCCGCGCCGACAGATAGAGCACCGGCCAATCCGTGCCTTCGGGCCGCGCGGCCAGCGCACCATCGATCGCGGCGGCAAGGATATCCGGGCGCATGACCATGCCGGGTCCGCCGCCCGCGGGCGTGTCGTCAACGACGCGGTGTTTATCGCGCGCAAAGTCGCGAATGTCCACCGTTTCCAGCGCCCAAATGCCCTTCTTGAGCGCGGTTCCGGCCAAGGAATGGGCGAGCGGGCCCGGAAACATCTCCGGGAAAAGCGTCAGGACCTGCGCCGTCCAAACGGGCGCGGTCTCCGCCTTCTCGCTATTCCTCGTTTCCGTCATCGCTCGTCTCTTCGTCGAACACGCCCGCCGGGGGATCTGCGACCAATCTCTTGCCCTTGAGATCCACCACCGGCACCGTTTCCCGGGTGAAGCTCATCAGAACCGTGGGGCCGCCGGCGTCGGGCGCGATCTCCAGGATGTCGCCGCCGCCGTAGTTTTCGACCGCCCTTACGGTCCCGAGCCGCCGCCCGGCCTTGTCCTCCACGTTTAAGCCGATCAGATCGGCGTGATAGAACTCGTCCTCTTCCGCTTCCGGCAGGGCCGCCCGCTCGATCTCGAGGGTCAGCCCCTTCAACGCCTCCGCCGCATTCCGGTCGGCAATCCCGTCGATCCGGGCGATCACGCCGTCCTTCACGACCCTCACGACCTTGAGCCTCAGCTTTCGGCCGCCCGGAACCCCGGTAACCGGCCCGTAATCGCCGATGGCCTCGGGGCGCTCGGTAAAGGGCTTGACCCGAACCTCGCCCTTGATCCCGTGGGCCCCGGAAATCCGGCCGAGCACCACTCTGGGCGGATCAGCGGACATCGCCCGGCGTCCCTAGGCCTGTGTTGTCTCCTCGGCGGGAGCTTCCTCAGCCGGAGCTTCCTCAGCCGGAGCTTCTTCGGCTGGGGTTTCCTCGGCCGGAGCCTCTTCAGCCGGAGCCTCCTCAGCAGGGGCGGCAGCAGCTTCTTCCTTGGCCTTCCGGGCCTCCTCGGCCGCGGCCAGACGCTCCTGAGCCTTGGCCTTAGGCTTGGCTTTCTCCGGATTGTTCCGGCCCTCGCGCTTATAAAGGTCGGCGGCATCCAGGAACCGGGCCACCCGATCCGACGGCACCGCGCCGACGCCCAGCCAATGGGTCACGCGCTCAATCTTGAGCCGGAGGCGGTCCGCATGGTCCTTGGGCAGGAGCGGGTTGAAGCTGCCGACCGCCTCGATATAGCGGCCGTCGCGCGGCGAGCGGGAATCCGCCACCACCACATGATAATAAGGCCGCTTCTTCGCACCGGCCCGCGCCAGTCTAATTCTCAGTGACATGAACAGTCCTTCTCCCGATAAGTGGTTCTAAGTTCCGAAAATTCCATAAGGTTGCGTCAGTTGAAGCCCATCATGCCGGGCGGCATGGGGGGCATCCGGCCCGATTTCCCCATCTTGCCCATCTTCTTCATCATCAGGCCCATCTGCTTCTGCATCTTGACGACCCGGTTCACCTCGGGGATCGAGGTGCCGGAGCCGGCGGCGATGCGCTTGCGGCGGGATCCGTTGAGGAGCTTCGCGTTGCGGCGCTCCTTGGGCGTCATGGAATTGATGATGGCCTCCTGGCGCGACAGCATCTTGTCGTCGATATTGGCATTTGCGAGCTGGTTCTTGATCTTGCCGACGCCGGGGAGCATGCCGAGCACGCCCTGCATCCCGCCGAGCTTGCGCATCTGGCGGAGCTGGGAAGCCGAGATCTTCGAAGTCGAACTCGCCTTTTTTCATCTTTTTGACGAGTTTTTCGGCTTCTTCCGCCTCGATCGTCTCGGAAGCCTTCTCGACGAGGCTGACAACGTCGCCCATGCCGAGGATGCGCGAGGCGATGCGTTTGGGGTGGAAGTCCTCGAGCTTGTCGAGAGCCTCGCCCGTGCCCATCAGCTTGATCGGGCAGCCGGTGACCGCGCGCATGGACAAGGCCGCGCCGCCGCGTCCGTCGCCGTCGATCCGGGTCAAGGCAATGCCGGTGAGGCCGACCCGCTCGTTGAAGCGCTTGGCGGTGTTGACCGCGTCCTGGCCGGTTAGCGAATCCGCGACCAGCATGATCTCGCTGGGTGTCACGGCATCGCGCACGGCAACGAGCTCGGCCATGAGCGATTCGTCGATCGAAAGCCGGCCGGCGGTATCGAGAAGCACCACGTCGACGCCCTGAAGCTTCGCCGCCTGCATGGCGCGCTTGGCGATATCGACCGGCATCTGGCCCGCAATGATCGGCAAGGTTGCGACCTGGGCCTGCTCGCCCAAGACCTTGAGCTGCTCCTGGGCGGCCGGGCGGCGCACGTCCAGCGACGCCATCAGGACCTTCTTCTTGTCCTTGTTCTGAAGTCGGAGGCCGAGCTTGGCGGTCGTGGTCGTCTTGCCGGAGCCCTGGAGGCCGACCATCATCACCGGCACCGGCGGCGACGGCGTTGAGATTGATCTCGCTCGCCTCGGCGCCCAGGGTCTCGACCAGATGGTCGTTGACGATCTTGACCACCATCTGGCCGGGCGTGACGCTGCGCAGCACTTCCTCGCCGAGCGCCCGTTTCTTGACCTCGGCGACGAAGTCCTTGACCACCGGCAGCGCGACATCGGCCTCCAGGAGCGCGACCCGGACGTCGCGCATGGCGGCGTCGATATCGGCCTCCTTGAGGACGGCGCGCTTCTTCAGGCGTTCGAAAACGTCGCCCAGACGGCCGGATAGCGTGTCAAACACCGATCAATTCCAATCGCTTAGGCCCGCACAAACGGCTATGGCACCAGTGGGCGAATCCTCGCTGACTGGTGGGTACCCTCGGGCACGACTCACGTGTCTCTTATCAGAGCGCGCGGAAGCTAGGCGGAAAGCCCCTTAAAG
Source organism: uncultured Alphaproteobacteria bacterium (assembly GCA_963732795.1). GTDB lineage: Bacteria > Pseudomonadota > Alphaproteobacteria > CAVTAV01 > CAVTAV01 > CAVTAV01. Next base: position 933,169 of record CAVTAV010000006.1, read on the forward strand.
TCAACCGGTTGGGCTATGGCAGACTTGGGTCCGCCCTTGGTCGCGAACCATTCGGTGAATTCGACCGGGAACGGGAAGACGATGGTCGAATTCTGCTCGCCGGCGATGGTGTTCAAGGCGCCGAGATAGCGGAGCTGCATCGCGCCGGAATTCTTGGCCATGATCTCCGCCGCTTCATAGAGCTTCTGGGCGGCCTGGAATTCGCCGTCCGCGGTAATGACCTTGGCGCGCCTTTCGCGCTCGGCCTCGGCCTGCCTGGCGATCGCGCGGATCATGCTCTCGTTGATATCGACCTGCTTGATCTCGACAATGGTGACCTTGATGCCCCAGGCATCGGTCTGCTGGTCGAGGATTTCCTGGACGTCGCGGTTGAGCTTGTCGCGCTCGGACAGCATCTCGTCGAGATCATGCTTGCCGAGCACGGAGCGCAAGGTGGTCTGGGCAAGCTGGCTCGTCGCCTGCATGAAGTTCTCGACCTGGATGATCGCCTTTTCCGGGTCCATGACGCGGAAATAGACGACGGCGTTGACCCGCACCGAGACATTATCCTTCGAGATCACGTCCTGGGTCGGCACGTCGAGGGTGAAGACCCGGAGATCGACCCGCACCATCTGCTGAAGGAACGGGATCAGGATGATCAGCCCCGGCCCCTTGACGCCGGTGAAGCGGCCGAGCGTGAACATCACGGCCCGCTGATATTCCCGCATGATCTTGACCGCATAGAACAGGAACATGATCAGCAGGAAGCCGATCGCGATATAGAATGTCAGATTGGTGGCCATTCGACGTGCCTTCCCTTAGGGTTTCGCCGGCTCGCGCGGGGCGACCCGGAGGGTGAGTCCGTCGAGCCCGACGACTTCGACGGCTTGTTTGGGCGACAAGGCGCGGTCGGAGGCCGCCCGCCAGCGTTCGCCGTGCACGAACACGGTGCCGCCGTCGTCTCCCCAGGCTTCTACCTTGCCGCGCGCGCCGATCATTTCTTCCGTGCCCGTGACGGCCTTGCGGCGCAACGCCTTGATGCCGATCGGCACCACGAACATCAGGAACAGATACGCTCGTGACCACGATCGCGGCGATGACCGGCCAGGCGATCTGGAATCCGGGCGCATCGGTATCGACCAGAATCCCGGCGCCGAGCACAAGAGACACGATTCCCCCGATTCCGAGCACGCCGAAGGAGGGGACGAAGGCCTCTCCGACCATCAGACCCATGCCCAACAGGATAAGCGCCAGCCCGGCATAGTTGATCGGCAGCAAGTTGAGCGCATAGAGCCCGACGATCAGGCAGATCGCCGCCGATCGTGCCCGGCGCGACCGAGCCCGGATTGAAGAACTCGAACAGGATGCCGTAGCCGCCGATCGCGAGCAGCAGAAGCGCGATGTTCGGGATTGGTGATGGTGCGCAGGAAATCGGTGCGCCAGTCGGGCTCGAGCACCTCGGAGGCCATGCCCTCGGTGTGGAGCGTGACGGTGCCGCTGCCGAGCTTCACCATGCGGCCATCGAGCTTTTTCATCAGGTCGGACACGTCGTCGGCCATAAGATCGGCGACATTCATGGCGACCGCCGAAGACGCGGTCAGGCTCGCCGCTTCGCGCACCGCCTTCTCGGCCCAATCGACATTACGGCCGCGGAGCTCGGCGAGCGAGCGGATATAGGCGATCGCGTCGTTCAGCGCCTTGCGTCCCTCCGCCGTGGCGGGCTCGGGGGCGGCGTTGTCCTTGGAGGATTTCGCGGCCTCGTCGCCGGGTTTCTGCTGGTCGTCGCCGCCGCCGCCGATGCCGGGGATGATTCCGCCGCCGCCGAGCTGCACCGGGGTTGCGGCGCCGAGATTGGTGCCGGGCGCCATCGCGGCGACATGGCAAGCATAGAGGATATAGGTGCCGGCGCTCGCCGCCCGCGCCCCGCTCGGCGCGACATAGCCGACGACCGGCACGGGCGAGGCCAGGATCGCCTGGATGATCTCGCGCATCGAGGTGTCGAGCCCGCCGGGCGTATCCATGCGCAGGATGACGAGCGGCGCGCCCTGGTCGGCCGCCTTGTGTAGGCCACGGGTGACATAGCTGGCGGTGGCGGGCCCGACCACGCCGTCTAGATCGAGGATCATGGCCGTGCGCGCCGGCTTCTCCGGTTGTGCGCCGGCGGCCTGAAGCGCGAGCCCGAGCAGAATAAGCGAAACAAAACCGGTAAGTCTGCCGCCCGGACTGCTGCGCGCGAAACGGGCGAGTCGCTTGCTCATGGGCGTAAGTATAGGCGGTTACGATGAAATTTGCACGCGGGGCCAGCGGCAATGCCGACAACGTGATTTTCCGTTGCGTTCCGGCCGTCCGCCGCTAGTCTCCCGGCCCATGACCGATACCCTTTCCCGCGACGACGACACCTCGGCTATTACGCCGAGCATGCGGCGCAATATGCCGTCGATTCCCTCAAGCGCCCGCTTTCGCCCGCATATGGACTATTTCCAGATGAAGCTGCCGCCAAGCCCCGGGTGCTGGAGCTTGGCTGCGGCGCGGGGCGCGACACCGCCGACATGATCCGGCGCGGCTTCGACGTGACGCCGACCGACGGCTCGCCCGCGATGGCGCGGGAGGCGGAGGCGCGGCTCGGGATTGCCGGTCAGGGTGATGCTGTTCGAGGAACTCGACTACCGGGACGAATTCGACGGCGTCTGGGCCAATGCCTCGCTCCTGCACACGCCGCGCGAAGGCCTGCCCAACGTCATCCGCCGCATCCACACGGCTCTCAAGCCGGGCGGGCTGCTCTATGCGAGCTTCAAATCGGGCGAAGCCGGCGGCCGGGACGTCTTCGGCCGCTACTACAATTATCCGTCCCGCGACGTGATGATGGGCCTGTTCGAAGCGAACGGGCCGTGGCGCGATATCATCATCACCATCCAGCCCGGCGGCTCTTATGAAGGCGGCCGGATCGACTGGCTGCATTGCTTCGTGACGAAGGCTTAGGACGCGCCGCCTCCAAGACATGCTTCAATTGGCCCAGCCGACTGTATAGACACCGAACAGGTATCGATCCGCGTCAGGGGCCGAAGCGCGGGGCGGGGTGCGATGTTCCGGTAGCGGCCGTTGCGCTCTTCGGCGATCCGGTAGGAGAAGCCGAAGCCGGGAGGCACGCCGATCCGCAAATCGGTGATGTCGAGCGCCTTGCCGAGGGTCGAGAAGCCGTAGAAGCCGGCGGTGAACCATTCGAGCCGTGCGACGGCGGGCGAGACCTTGAGACCATCCGGCGGCGTGCTCATACGATCGAGCGTGCCCGTCACGTCGATCGGGCAGGTCGGCGGCAGGCTGGTGACGCCAGTCTCGATCCTGCCGTCGCTCACGGCCAGCACCTGCCAGTAGAGAATCGTCAGCGGACCGGGCTGGACCAGGATGCGCATGTCGCGGAAAGCCGGGTTTTCCGCCGCGCGCGCCTTGACGCTCACATGCCCCGCCATACCGATGGCGAGATAGGCCATGGCGGCGGCGAAGAGCGCCCGGTGACCGGCGAAGCCTTTGTCCGGCTTTCCGCGCCGGAAGATCAGCAACAGCACCGCCGACGAGCAGAAGCCCGGTGAACAGCGGATCGATGATGAAGATCGAGGCGAAGGCAACCGGCGGGCCAGATGGAAGCGGCCAGAACAGGTTGCGTCCCGTAGGTCGTGAGCGAATCGAGCAGCGCATGGGTGATCAGGCAGAGCCAGGCCATCAGAAGGAAGCGCGGCCAATGCTCGCGCGCTGCCGGCACCAGGAATCGCGCGCCAAGGCGATTACCGGCGCCGCCAGCGTCTCGAAGACGAGCGAATGGGTGAAGCCGCGATGATAGGTCATCGCGTCGATGATGTTGTCGTGGGGGATGAAGACGTCGAGATCGGGCAGATTGGCGATGATCGCGCCGGCCACGACCGCGCGGCCGGTCGCGCGCCGCCCCATGACGATGCTGGCGATGCTCGCGCCGATCAGCGTGTGGGTGAGGTTGTCCATCGCGCACGGGACGGGCGTTCGCTACCCGTCCCGGCGCGAACCTGCAGGGCCGGCCTATTCGGCCGGCGGCTCCTGGTATTGCGTCGAAGGTCGACGGAATGCCTTCGTTCAGGTCGGGCAGGCAATGGACCTCGAGGAAATCGACCTTGTGTTCGCGCCGATAGGTCTTGGTGCTCTTCCACTCGCCTTCCCAGTTCACCGGGATCGGTCATGGTGATAGTCGTTCTGCAGTCCCTCGCCGTTGTTGGTCAGATGGATCCGCTCGACGATCTTGAACTTGTCGCTCACCGGAATGCTGGAATCGATGAAATGGTTCTTGGTCTCGAAATTCCGGGACTCGATCACCAGCGTGTCGCCGTCCCAATGGCCGATCGACTGGCCGTTATAGCTCGGCACATAGAGATCGGGATCGGTGAAACGCCCGGCCATCCATGAAGATCCAACGGATCTGATTCTCGAAATTGCTGATCATCACGATGGCGGTCGGCAAGCTGGATCATGTGGATCGGCCAGACGCGGGTCATCATCACCGGCATTCCCGGAGGCCAGCAATGGCCGATCGTGTCGTTGAGCGACTTGTTCTCCTTCCGCGCCGCGATCGACTCGTCGTGAAGCTTCTGGGCTTCGGGCTTGAATTTCGGCAGCGGCAGGAACTGCCACTGGCCGGCGATCATCCAGGTGCCGGTTACGTCGATCGGTGCCTTTGGGCGCGGCTTGTTGAGATTTTCCGGCGCGAGAGAGCCCAACTGGCCGTTCTGGATTGTCCCACCAGCCTTTGGTGTTGATCCCCTGACCCCAGGCCACGGACCCGGCGGCGACGCCGAGACATGTCAACGCGGCCGCCAGGAGAATCGTCTTACGATGTGCCATCAACCTGTCCCCCTTACCGAACATTCGATGCTGCGTCGCTTCCCGCGGAGAGGGCGACCTCCCGCGGACTCAGGCGACTTCGGGTCCCGAGCATAGTACGACATCTCGCCGAGGAGAAGGGGAAGCAGCCGGATTCGGACATGAAATTCGTTGATTCGTCATCAAGCAGAAGCGGATCATCTTTTCTCGAACCTCACGTGCCGGGCCCGCTCGACCGAGAGATCGAATGCCCGGATACGACCGGTGCGGCGGTCGAAAGTGATCAGCATGTTTCCGCCCGGCCGTTCGAGGAACCGATCTTTGCCGATCGGCGCTAGGTGCACGTCTTTCAGCCGCATCTGACGGACGGCTAGCCCGTCCTTCGTCGTGTCGACATGATAGAACGTTTCGAGTTCGTCGCTGTAGTAAACGCCGGCATAGCGTTTGAGATCGCGGACGCTCAAGGTAACCGGTGGCAGCCGGTGGCCGGGAACGTCCTGACGGCCGGCAATCATCAGGGTGACGCCGTCGATTTCTCCTATATTGCTTGACACGAAACGGAAGGACACGCCCGGCTCGTCCGTCCCGAATGTATGGGGCCCGACAGCGTGAAGCGGACGAGGAGGCGTACCGGCGAAAATGACATAGGGCCGCCCGTCGGCCTCGCCAATCTCGACCAGAACGCCGTCTTCAAGCTCGTATAGCCCCTTATAGGCATCGAACGGCAGGCCCGGCGATGGTTCGCGCGCTTTCAACGCGGTAGTCGCGGGCAATTCGTCGGCAAGAACGACATCGGCAATGCTGCGTCCGGCCGTTTCGGGCCGGATCGTGCGGATATTCGCAAGCATGACGATCGCGACGTGCCGGTCGGGAATCATCATAAGCTCGGCGCGGTTTCCGGCCGTCTCGCCTTCATGATGGACGATGTCGAGCCCGCGATGGGATCCGACGAAGAGGCCGAGGCCGTATCCGATCCGAAGACCGCCGGGCAGCTCAGCCCGCTCCTCGAGCCGGTCGAGAAGCGGCTTGCCGCCGAGCCGCGCGGTCATGAGATGCTCGGCCCAGATCAGCAGATCGCCGACGGTCGTGACGAGATTGCCGCTGCCGACCACGCTGCTGTCCAGCAGATCCTCGACGAAGCCGTCGCCATTCGGACGCGGCGCATAGGAGGCCGCCAGACCTGGAACGATCTCGGTATTGTCCTCGCGTATGAGGGTGTGCGTCATGCCGAGCGGCCGGAATAGATTGTCGCGCACCCAAACGCCGAAGGGCCGACCCGTAACGCGTGCGACGATCTCGGCGGCGAGGACGAAATTGGTGTTCGAATAGGCGAAGCTCGTTCCGGTCGGGAAGTTGAGCGCCCCTTGACGAAAGATAATCCGCAACGCCTGTTGGTTGGTCTGCACATCGCCGGGCAGCCATCCGGCCAGAAACATCAGAGTTCGGTAGTCCCTTAGCCCGCTGGTCTGCTGCAGGAGATTTCGGATCGTGATGGGTGCGCCATAATCCGGGAGCTCGGGCAGGTATTTGTGAATTTCGTCATCGAGCAACAGCTTTCCCTCGGCTTCGAGCGTGAGAACCGCGACGGCAGTCACATGCTTGGCGATCGAGCCGGCATTCACGGGCGTATCAGGCGTCAGGGGGATGCCATAGGTCAGATCGGCAACGCCGAAAGCGTGCCTGTATATCGTCCTGCCGTCGCGCGCCACCGCAACGACCGCCCCCGGCGAATCGCGCTTATCCCAAGCCGCAAAAAGTGTGGCGATATCCGAGTCGAGCGTTGCGCCTGGGTCTTGGGCACGGGCCGCGGGGACGGCGACGAGCACGGCAAAGAAGACGAACAGCAAGGCTCTCATGAGGCCCAGCCTAGCTATCTGCTCCTCACGGTCTTTGCGTCAACGCAAGCCTGCCGCTATCTCAATTGCCCGGAAGCCGGGCCGATGCGATTATCCTGCTGGCCCTTCATGGTCTGGTGGGCGCGGGAGATGAGATAGGCGCGGATCGCGTCGACGTCGTCCTTGCTCAGATTCGGGAAGGGCAGCATGCCGTTTTCCTTCAGCACGCCGTCCATGACCACGTCGTAGAAGGCGTCGCTGTCGAGAAGAGGCGTGTAGCGGAGATCGGGCAGGATGCCGGCGATCGCGTTCATGCCGTGACATGACGCGCAATTGCCGCCGAACAGGCCCGCGCCCTTGGCCACGACCTGCGGCGAGGCGGTCAGCGGCGGCGGGTTGAGGGTACGGTTGAGCTCCGGCTCGGGCGGCAGGGTTACGTTGCCGCCGATCTTGAAGGCGACGACCCGGCTGATGTTCTGCTTCGGGCCGGAGTTCAGAAGCTCGGACCCCGAAATCATGCCGCTGCCGCCGCCGAGCCCCACCGACACGGCGATATATTGCTCGCCGTCGACCGTGTAGCTCACCGGCCCGGCCATGGGGTCGGACTGGAGGTCGGTCTTCCAGAGCTCCTTGCCGGTGGCCGCGTCATAGGCATGGAAGACGCCGTCGACGTCGCCCTCGAAGACGAGATTGCCGGCGGTCGACAACGTGCCGCCATTCGCCGGGCCGGGATCGTCCACCCGCCAGACCTCTTTCTGGTTTACGGGATCCCAGGCGAGGAGATGGCCGGTCCATTTCGGCGCGACCGGCGCGTCCTTCGGCAGGGCTTGCCCGACCCCGCCGCCGACCGGCGCCGACGGACGATAAATCCAAGGCGTCTCCTGGGCCGGGATATAGACGAGGCCGGTTTCCGGGTTGAACGACATCGGGTACCAATTGTGACCGCCCGCGGGCCCCGGCGTTTGGATCACGGACTTTTTGATGTTCATGTACCAGGCATCGGGGTTCATGATCGGGCTTCCGTCCGCATTGAAGCCGGTCGCCCAGGTGATCGGCACGAAGGGCTTAGCGGAGATGAACTTGCCCGTCTCGCGGTCGATCACATAGAACACGCCGTTTTTCGGCGCCTGCATCAGTACCTTGCGGACTTTGCCGTCGATCGTGAGATCGGCCAGGATCATCTGCTGGGTGTTGTCGTAGTCCCAGCTATCGCCCGGCGTGGCCTGGAAATGCCAGACGTATTCGCCGGTCTCCGGGCGGACCGCGATGATCGAGCCGAGGAACAGATTGGCGCCGCCGCCGGGGCTGCGCACATTGATGTCGAACGGGCCGCCGTTACCGCCGGGGATATAGAGGAGATCGAGCTCGGGATCATAGGCGAAGCCGTCCCAGGAATTGCCGCCGCCGCCGGTATGCTTCCACCACTCGTCGCCCCAGGTCTTGGCGGCCATCTCCATGACCTTGTTGCCTTTTTCCTTGGCGGGATCGGTCGGCACGATATAGAAGCGCCAGACCATCTTGCCGGTCTCGGCGTCATAGGCCGAGACATAGCCGCGCACATTGTCCTCAGCGCCGGCGTTGCCGATGATCACGTTGCCCTTGACGATGCGGGGCGCGCCGGTGATGGTGTAGGGCTGGTCAATGGGCGTGGTCTGGACGTCCCAGACGACATCGCCGGTCTTGGCGTCGAGCGCGACGAGCCGGCCGTCGAGCGCGCCGACATAGACTTTGCCCTTCCACACCGCCACGCCGCGATTGACCACGTCGCAGCAGGCGTCGCGGGCGGACTCGCGCCGCGACCTTCGGGTCATAGGACCAGATGCACCTTGCCGGTCTTGGCGTCGAACGCGATGACCTTGCTCCAGGCCGTGCTTTCATACATCACGCCGTCGACGACGATCGGCGTCGACTTCCTGGCCGCGCTTGGTGTCGAGGTCTGAATACCAGGCAATGCCGAGCTGGCCGACATTCTGGTCGGTGATCTGCGTCAACGGGCTGAACCGTGTTTCGCCATAGGTCCGGCCGGTGGTCATCCAGTTGCCGGGCTCGTTGTCGGCATTGATGATGCGCTCGCCGTCGACCGTGGCGGCGCCGGTTCCGGCGGTATAACTCTGCGGCGCGGCGCGCGCTTTCCTTTGACGTGGAATTGTTCGAAGCGTTCTGCCCGCATCCCGCGGCCAGAAGAGCGCGCCCGAGAGCATGGCCAGGCGGAGTCCGGCGCTGAAGCGGATGGTCTTGTCGATCACGTGAAGTCCCCCAGAGAATAGCGGTGCGGCGGGCCGCTCGGGCGGCCTCGAATGCCGATTATTCGGCCGCCGATAATAGCTTAATAACGCAGGTTATCAAACGCCGGAGGCGCCTTCCGTGCGGGCCTCGCGATCGGGCTCGCCGGCGGCCCGGATGGCTGCTGACTTCGGAGCCGGCGTCGCGCGGCAGGAAAATGAAATAGGCGAGCGAAATGAGCGCCAGCACGGCGTTGACCAGAAACGCGATGGCGACATCGCCCTGGGTTAGCTGCTCATGGCCGCGGAAGGCTGTGGCGAGATGAAGCGTCAATGCGGCAATGCCGACGCCGAGACTCATCCAGACTTGCTGGGCGAGGCTCGCAAGCCCGCTCGCCCGGCTCATCTGGGTCGGAGGAGATATCGGCATAGGCCATCGCGTTCATGCTGGTCATCTGCAGCGAGCGGAAGAAGCCGGAGACCAGCAGCACGCCCATGATGACGAGATGCGGCGTGACGCTCGTGAACAGGGCCGGCAGCGCGACGGAAATCGCCGCGATGAGTCGCAGTTCCAGGTCAGGACGTGAGCGGAAGCCGAAATCCGCAGGATCGGCGGCGCGGTGAATTTCATGGTCATCGCGCCAGCCGCGCCGATAAAGGTGATCGATCCGGCCTGGAACGGCGTCAGACCGAAAACGACCTGCAGCAGCATCGCCATAAGGAACGGTCCGGCGCCGAGCGTGAGCCGCAGGAATCCGCCGCCGATGGTCGCCGCCCGATAGGTCGGGATCGCCAGCACCGAGAGATCGACGATGGGATGTTCGAACCCGCCGCGCATGCCAGACGAACATGCCGAGCAGCAGCCAGTCCGCCGCCCAGCAAGCCGAGCACGGCAGCCGAAAGCGGAGACATGCCGCGTCCCAGCACCTCGAAACCGAACACCAGCAAGCGCGAAGCCGACGCCCGACAGGAGGAAGCCGACCCAGTCCAGCGGCCGCGTCCTCGTCGGGCGGTACATTGGGAATAAATTTCGTCACCAGGATCACGCCGACGAGCCCGATCGGCACATTGATGAAGAAGATCCACTGCCAGGTCAGATAGGTCACGACGAAGCCGCCGACCGGAGGGCCCAGAATCGGCCCCAGCAAGCCCGGGATCGTGAGATAGGACATCGCGTCGATCAGATGGATTTCGGCACCGACTTCAGCACCACGACCCGGCCGACCGGCATCATCATCGAGCCGCCGACACCTTGCAGGATCCGGGCGAGAACCAATTCGAGCAGCGTGTGCGACAAGCCGCACAGCACCGAGCCGAGCACGAAGATCACAATCGCCGAGCCGGAACACGCGTTTCGCCCCGTGCCGGTCGGCGATCCAGCCGCTCACCGGAATGAAGACCGCGAGGCTCAGCAGATAGGCGGTGATCGCGAGATTGAGGCTGACCGGGTTCTGGTGCATGTCCTTGCGCGATCACCGGCAGGGCCGTGGTGATCACCGTGGTGTCCAGCATCTGCATGAACAACGCGCCGCCGACGATCAGAGGCACAACGCGGCTGCGTTGATGGGCATCCATGTCTTCGGGGGCGGTCGGGCTCGGCGTCATTCCACTCGCAACATTGGTGGGCCACTCGCATTTTAGGCGGGCCTCGGAAAAGGTGTCGGGCCAAGATGGGGCCCTCCGCCCCCCTTGTCCAGGGGCCATGTGTTGCGAGTGCAACAACTCTGTCCGCGCCGGACGCCATGCCGTAAGCTCGCGGGGCGGATTTCACAGAGGAGGGAGATATGGCAACCTTCGTGGTGGCGCATGGCGCCTGGTCGGGCGGCTGGTCCTGGAAAAAGATGCGCCCCTTGATGCGCGTAGCGGGCCACGAGTTTTTCACCCCGACCTATACGGGGATCGGCGAGCGCAGCCACCTCGCCGCGTCCGATTTAGAGCTCGACACCCATATCACGGACGTGGTGAACGTGCTCGATTTCGAGGAGCTTCGGGACGTCATCCTGATCGGGCATTCCTACGGAGGCATGGTGGCGACAGGTATCGCCGACAGGGCGCGCGAGCGGATCGCCCAGCTCATCTATCTCGACGCCTTTGTGCCCGACGACGGCCAGTCCCTGTTCGATCTGACCGACCATGCCGCGCGCCACCGCGCCGACGCCGAGGACGGCTGGCGGGTCAAGCCCAATCCGATGCCGCCCGATACGTCGGAAGCGGACCTCGCCTGGGCCGCTCCGAAACGCGTCGATCAGCCGATCCACACCTTGGACAAGCCGCTCAGGCTCACCCGCGGTCCCCTGACCCTGCCGCGCCAATATATCCTCTGCACCAAGAGCGAGGCCTTCCGGCCCTTCGCCGACAAGGCCAAGGCGGCGGGTTGGCCGGTCCACGAGCTCGAGTCGAGCCACAGCCCCCATATCACCTGCCCGGACGCCCTGATGGCGCTGCTGACCCGGATCACGGATTGAGGCGGGTCATTTCGCTGAGGCCTCGTTTCAGCCATAAAGAGCGCCGAACGACGCTGCGAAAGGGTGCAAATGGCCAGAGACCGTCAGGAGACAAACCTCAGGGCCCGGCTTCGTAATCTCTACGACGGCGGCGGCACGCAGGCCCATGTCTTCCGCTATGCGCTGGTCGCGTTCGACCTCTTCACGGTCGGTTTTCTGATCGTCTCGTCCTTTTTCCGGCCGTCTCTTACCACCGAGACCATCGATGTCGTGATCGGTGTCGGCATTCTCCTGGATTTCAGCGCGCGGCTCTGGATCAGCAAGCACCGGCTCAGGGACCTCGTCCATCCGGCCGGAATCGCGGATATCGTCGTGATCGGCTCGCTTCTGGCGCCGATCGTCGGCGAGGGCCTCGCCTTTCTGCGGGTCGTGCGGACGCTCAGGCTCCTCCGTTCCTATCAGCTCCTGATCCGGCTCAGGGGCGACTTCACCTTCTTCAAGCGCAACGAGCTCACGATCTTCAGCGCGATCAACCTGCTGATCTTCATTTTCGTGATGACGGCGCTGGTCTTCGAAACCCAGCACCGGGTGAATCCGTCGATCTCGAACTATGCCGATGCGCTCTATTTCACCGTGACGGCGCTCACGACGACCGGCTTCGGCGACATCACGCTTCCCGGCACGGGCGGACGGATCCTCTCGGTCGCGATCATGATCTTCGGCGTGTCGTTGTTCATCCGGCTGATCCAGGTCCTGTTCCGCTCGCCGAAGGTCGATTACGAATGCCCGGATTGCGGGCTGAAGCGGCATGATGTCGACGCCATCCACTGCAAGCATTGCGGCCGCGTGCTCCATATCGAAAGCGAGGGCGTGACCTGACAGCAAAAAGGGGCCGGGATTTCTCCCGGCCCCTTCGAAGCGTGCTCTAAGCGACAGCGTTAGATGCTGTAGCCCTCCTTGGAGATCGGCAAGGTGCGGACACGATTGCCGGTCGCCGCGAAGATGGCGTTGCAGACGGCCGGGGCGAGAGGCGGCAAAGCCGGCTCGCCGGCGCCGGTCGGGTTGTGGTCCGAATCGATCCAGTAGGCCTCGACTTCGGGCGCGTGCTCGATCCGGAGCACGGGATAGGAATCGAAGTTCTTCTGCTCGATCCGCCCGTTCTCCATCGTGATCTCGAGCCCCATCATGGTGCTGAGGCCGTCGATCATGGCGCCCTCGAACTCGTTCTCGGCCGCGCTCAGATTGATGCGCGGGCCGATATCGCCGGCGACCACGAGCTTGTGGACCGTGACCTTCTTGTTGCCGTCGACGCTGACTTCCGCGGCTTCCGCGATATGGCCCATATGGCTGAAGAAGAAGGCGATGCCGAGGCCACGGCCCGCGGGCATCTCCTTGCCCCAACCGATCTTCTCGGCCGCGAGCTTGATGGCGCCCGCCGCCCGTCCGGTGTTGAACGGCACGCCGGGACCGAATCCGCCGGACGTCCGCCGCCCTTGCTCACCAGATCGCGCGGCTCGCCCATCATCTCGAGCAGGAACTCGACATGATCGCGGCCCGCCGCGGCGGCCATTTCGGCGATGAAGCTCTGCTCCACCCAGGCATAGGTGTTCGAGCCCGGCGCCCGCCACGGACCGGTCGGCGTGCCCGAATGCATCATCGCCTGAGTCACGCGGAAATGATCGACCACGGCCTTCGGAAATTCGCTGGGATTGAGGCCGCCCGCGCTGACCGGCTTCTTGCCGTCGGCGGTGAAGGTGATCACCTGGGCCTGGATCGCGGAGGCCTTGCCGTTCTCGTCGACGGCGCCCTTCATGTTGAAGAAGCCGCCCACGCGGAAATAGTCGTGGGCGAAGTCGTCCTCGCGGGTCCATTGCAGCTTGACCGGCGCGCCGATCTGCTTGGAGATCAACGCCGCCTCGCGGGCATAGTCGTTCTCCAGCCGCCGGCCGAAGCCGCCGCCGGCCCGCCTTTGGTGGATGGTGACCTTGTCCTGCGGAATGCCGAGCACGGACGCAACCGCGCCGACCGCATTCGACGGCGTCTGGGTCGGCGCCCAGACTTCCACAGCGCCGTCCTTGTACCAGGCGGTCGCGTTATGGGGCTCGAGATGGGCATGGGAGACATAGGCGAAGGTATAGAAGCCCTCGGCCGTCGCCTTGGCATTCTTGTAGGCGTCGTCGACATTGCCCTGGTCGATGGTCTTGTCGCCGGAGTTGATGTCCTTGGCGTGCTCGGCCGCCTGGGCGACGAAGCCCTTCCAGCTATCCTTCGAGGCGTTGGTCTCGTCCCATTCGATATCGAGCTGGCGCTTGGCGCTGATCGCCGCCCAGGTCGAGTCCGCGACGATCGCGACGCCCGGCAACACCGTATCGCCACCCGGCGAGAACGCCATCACGTCGCCCGTGCCCGGCAGGACGAAGGCGTCCTTCACGCCCGGCAGAGACTTGATGTGATCGAGATTGGCGCTCTTCACCGAGGCCCCGATGGCCGGGCCCTTGGTGTAGGTGGCGTAGAGCATGCCGGGAAGCGTCATGTCGATGCCGAACAGCGGCTTGCCGGTGACGATGTCGTGGTTGTCGACGCCGGTATAGCGCTTGCCGAGCAGGACCCAGTCCTTCTTGTCCTTGAGCTTCAGCGATCTTGGCGTCGGGGGCCGGCATCTTGGCCGCGGCCTCGGCCATCTCGCCGTAGCTCGCCTTCTTGCCCGAGGCGGCATGCATGACCATGCTGTTGCCGGTGGTGATCTCGGCTTCCGGCACCTTCCATTTCTTCGCCGCGGCGGCGACCAGCATCGCCCGCGCGCCCGCGCCGACCTGGCGCATCGGCATGAAGTTGAACGGCGTCGAGAGCGAGCCGCCGGCGAACTGAGCGCCGAACCTGGCCATGTCGATCGGCGCGTTCTCGACCACCACGTCATCCCAGTTCGCGTCGAGCTCCTCGGCGATGATCAGCGGCAGGCCGGTCTTGATGCCCTGGCCGATCTCCGGGTTCTTGGAATAGATGCGGATCTTGCCGTCCGGCCGGATCTGGATATAGGCGTTGAGGTCGACCGCCTTGCATCATCCTTGGCGTCGGCCGCATAGCCGCCGAGCTTCGGCATGATGGTGAAGGCAAGGACGAGGCCACCGCCCGCGACGCCGGTCAGCTTGATGAAACCGCGCCGGCTCAAATCCTCGGGCGTCCGCGATGGCCTGCCAGTCCTCGGCGCTAATGAAGGCGTCGAGCGGGTCGTTGTACGACGGGCTGGTGCTGAGCTTTTTCATGCGGTGTTCTCCCAGCTTCGCGACGCTGGCCGCGAAGCGGTATGGATCGCCTTGCGGATGCGCTTGTAGGTGGCGCAGCGGCACAGATTGCCCGACATGGCGTCGTCGATTTCCTCGTCGGTGGGCTTCGGCGTCTGCTTGAGCAGCGCCACGGCGCTCATGAGCTGACCGGCCTGGCAATAACCGCATTGCGGCACGTCGAGATCGATCCAGGCCTGCTGCACGGGATGCAGCGTGCCGTCGGCGCCGGCGATGCCTTCGATGGTGGTGATTTCCTGGCCCTCCACGTCGGAGGCGGCGGTGATGCAGGAGCGCACCGGCATGCCGTTCACGTGAACGGTGCAGGCGCCGCACTGCGCGATACCACAGCCGAATTTGGTGCCGACAAGCCCAAGATTGTCGCGAAGCACCCAGAGAAGCGGGGTCGAGGGGTCGGAAATGTCGACCTCCTGCTCCTTACCGTTGACTTTGAGTCGAAGCATTGGCTGATCCAAACGTGTTTGATGGCAAGATGAGCGAGTATCGCCGAATCCGGTTGATTAGGCAACCTGACGCCATAAGCATCACGAAACCGTGTGGCGCCTCCCAACCACCGGAATCCCTGGCGATCTCTATGGTGTAATCATGGTACCGAATGCGCGCGGACGGCAAGCCCCGCGTATCCCGAAAGCCTAAGACCGGCAAGGTTTCTAAATTCTTGTCGCGCCCGTGGTGCCGAGGCTAAGGTTTCGGGCAGAGGGGTTGAGGGGGGACCAAGCGACATGGCTCAGGACGAACCGGCGCCGCCGGACGCGCCGTCGGGGGGCGAGACGACCCGCGCGCGCTATCAGACCGTCGGGCTGATCGTCGGGCCGGTGGCGGCGGCGATCCTGTTCGCGCTGCCGACGCCTGCGGGCTTGTCCCCGGCGGGATGGCGGCTCGCGGCGGTGGCCGTGCTGATGGCGGTGTGGTGGGCGACCGAGGCCCTGCCGATCCCAGTGACCGCCTTCATTCCGATCATCGCCTTTCCGGTTCTCGGCATCACCTCGATAGACGATGCCGCCGCGCCCTATATGGACCCGGTGATCCTGCTCCTGCTCGGCGGATTCATTATCGCGCGGAGCCTGGAGCACTGGAATCTCCACCGCCGCATCGCGCTCAACATCCTCGCGCGGGTCGGCTCCAGCCCGGGGCGGATCATTTTCGGCTTCATGCTGGCGACCGCCGTCATCTCGATGTGGGTCTCGAACACGGCGACGACCGCGATGATGCTGCCGATCGGGCTCTCGGTGATCGCGGTGATCGGCGTCGACAGCAAGGTCCAGCACAACTTCGCGATCGCGCTGCTGCTCGCCATCGCTTACTCCGCCAGCATCGGCGGGCTGGCGACCTTGGTCGGCACGCCGACCAACGCACTACTCGCCGGCTTCATGCGCGAGACCTATGATATCGAGATCGCCTTCAACCGCTGGATGCTGATCGGCTTGCCCGTCGTCGCGGTCATGCTGCCGACGGCCTGGGCGGTCCTCACCAAGCTCGCCTTCCGCCTGCCGACGAGGAGCTTCGAGGGCGCGGAAGCGGCCATCGGCGAGCATTTGGCGGCGCTCGGCCCGATCACCCGGCCGGAAAAACGCACCGCGATCCTGTTCGCCGTCGTCGCCGTGACCTGGTGCCTGAGGCCGCAGATCGCCGCCTGGACCGGGATCAAAGGCCTGTCCGACTCCGGAATCGCCATCGCCGCCGCCTTCGCCCTGTTCCTGATCCCGTCGGGCGATACCACCGGGCGCGGGCGATGCCTGCTCGACTGGCCGAGCGCCGCCAAGCTCAATTGGGGCGTGATCCTGCTGTTCGGCGGCGGGTTGAGCCTCGCGAACGCGGTCAAGGTGGCCGGGCTCGCGACATGGGTCGGCCAGGGCCTGGCCGTGCTGACCACTTGGCCGCCGATCCTCCTGGCGGCGCGCAATCTGCACGCTGATCATCTTCCTGACCGAGCTCACCAGCAACGCCGCCACCACCGCCGCGATCCTGCCGGTGATCGGCGCGATCGCCACCCAGGGCCATCTCGATCCCCTGGTGATCGCGGTGCCGGGGGTGCTGGCGGCGACCTGCGCCTTCATGCTGCCCGTGGCCACGCCGCCCAACGCCATGGTGTTCGGCGCGGGCTACATCCGTGTGCCCGATATGGTGAAGGCCGGATTCCGGCTGAACATCGCCGGAATCTTCGTGATCACGCTGCTCAGCTACATTTTGGTGCCGCTGATCTTCGGCCACCACTAAGCCCACGAGTTCCGGTGGACTTTGCCAAGCCTCCGCCCATATAACGCCTGTCATGACCAGGCGCGCGCAAACAAAGGGCCTGCCCTTCGTCAAGATGGAGGGTCTGGGCAATGATTTCGTCATCCTCGACGGGCGGAAGAAGCCCCTCGATTTGACGGGGGACGACGCGCGCGCCATCGCCGACCGCCATCTCGGCATAGGCTGCGACCAGATCATCACGCTTCAGCCCTCGACGCGCGCCGACGTGTTCATGCGGATCCAGAACGCCGACGGCAGCGAGACCGCCGCCTGCGGCAACGTCACTCGCTGCGTCGCCCGGATTCTGATGTACGAGACCGGCAAGCGCACCGCGACGATCGAAACTTTGTTCGATGTCCTGAAGGTCAAGGCGGCGAAGGGCGGCGAATTCGCCGTCGATATGGGCGTGCCGAAGCTCGGTTGGCGCGACATTCCGCTTTCCCGCGAGATGGATACCGGGAAGATGGATCTCGAAGCCAAATTCAAGGGCGGCAAGCGGTTCAACGGGCCGGTCGGCGTCAATATCGGCAATCCCCACGCGGTGTTCTTCGTGGACGACGTCGAGAGCCTCGATATCGAGCACACCGGGCCGACGCTGGAGCACGACAAGCTCTTTCCCGAACGCGCCAATATCAGCTTCGCCGAGAAGACCGGGCCCGCCACGATCCGCTTGCGCGTCTGGGAGCGCGGCACCGGCGTTACCATGGCCTGCGGCTCGGCCGCCTGCGCGACCCTCGTCGCCGCCAAACGGCGCGGGCTGGTGGATCACGAGGCCGATATCATCCTCGACGGCGGCACCCTCCATATCGACTGGCGCGCGGACGGCCATGTCATCATGACCGGGCCTGCCGCCGAGAGCTTTCGGGGGACGATGGATCTTGAGGCGTTGAAGGCGAGGCAATCGTGAGCGGGACGCGGGTCATCACCTTCGGCTGCCGCTTGAATGCCTTCGAGTCCGAAGTCATGCGCGGCCATGCCGAAGCGGCGGGGCTGAACAACGCGGTGCTGATCAACACCTGCGCCGTCACCGCCGAAGCCACACGCCAGGCGCGTCAGGCGATCCGCCGGGCTCGGCGCGACGAGCCCGACGCCAAGATCGTCGTGGCGGGCTGTGCGGCGCAGCTCGAGTCGGATGCCTATGCGGCGATGCCCGAGGTCGATCTCGTGCTCGGCAATGCCGACAAGCTGGAGGCGCGGAGCTACCGCGCGCGCGGCCCCGAGAAAATCCGGGTCAACGACATCATGGCGGTCCGCGAGACCGCGGGTCACATGATCGACGGCCTCGACGGCCGCACCCGCGCCTTCGTGCGCATCCAGAACGGCTGCGACCATCGCTGCACCTTCTGCATCATTCCCTTCGCGCGGGGGCATTCGCGCAGCGTGCCCGTGGCCGAAGCTGTCCGTCAGGTGCGGCTACTCGTGGAGCAGGGCTATCGCGAGGTCGTGCTGACCGGCGTCGACATCACCTCCTACGGCCACGACCTGCCGGGCGCGCCGAGCCTCGGCGATCTCTGCCAGGCGCTCCTGGACGGGGTGCCGGACCTGCCGCGCCTGCGGCTCTCCTCGATCGATCCGGCCGAGATCGACGAGACGCTGATGGAGGTCATCACCGCCGAGCCCCGCTGCATGCCCCATCTTCACCTGAGCCTTCAGGCCGGCGACGACATGGTTCTGAAGCGCATGAAGCGCCGGCATCTCCGCGACGATGCGATCCGGTTCTGCGAGAAAGTCCGGGAAAAACGGCCGGATATCGCCTTCGGAGCGGACTTGATCGCCGGTTTTCCGACCGAAACCGACGAAATGTTCGAAAATACGCTCAATATCGTCGAGGATTGCGGCCTGACCTTCCTCCATGTCTTCCCCTACTCCGCCCGCACCGGCACGCCCGCCGCGAAGATGCCGCAGGTGCCGATGGACTTGCGCAAGGAGCGTGCGGCACGCCTGCGCGAAGCCGGAAAAGCCGCCCTTTCGACGTTTCTGCAAAGCCATGTCGGCGGGACGGCGGAGATATTGGTGGAGAAGACCGAAGACGGCGCGTCGATCGGCCACAGCCGGCACTACGCCCCGATCCGGATTGATGGCGCGTTCGATCCGGGAGCGATCGTCACCGCTAACATCCGGTCCGTCGAGGACGGCCGGCTGATCGGAGCCGCCGAATAGTGGATTTCCTGCTAACGCCGAAGCGGCTCGGGCATCACCCCCACCTGGCCTCCCCCATCAAGGGGGAGGGACCGATGGAGTGCTCCATAGAGAGCCTTCCCCCTCGATGGGGGAAGGTTTGGATGGGGGTGACAGACGAGCCGCTTCCATCCAATTGGGGCTCGCTCTAATGGCGGCCGAATCCCGAACTTGGCTGCAACGGCTCAAATCGGGCCTGAGCCGGTCGTCGGGCTCGCTGACGAGCGGGATCGCCGGACTTTTCACCAAGGCGAAGCTCGACCGCGAGACCATCGACGATCTCGAGGATTTGCTGATCCAGGCGGATCTCGGCCTGGAGACCTCGCATCGCATCACCGAGCGCATTTCCAAGGAGCGCTACGACAAGGCGATCTCGCCCGAGGAGGTCCGCGCGGTCATCGCTGACGAAGTTGCCAAGGTGCTCGAGCCGCTCGCCAAGCCGCTCCTGCCCGATCCGGCGCATAAGCCCCATGTCATCCTCATGGTCGGCGTCAACGGCACCGGCAAGACCACGACCATCGGCAAGCTCGCCCATGCGTTCCGCGACCGGGGCCTCTCGGTCATGATGGCGGCGGGGGATACGTTCCGGGCCGCCGCGATCGAGCAGTTGCAGGTCTGGGGCGAGCGGGTCGGCGCGGAGGTGGTCACGACCAAGATCGGCGGCGATCCGGCGGGGCTCGCCTTCGATGCCCTGAAACGGGCCGAAGAGACGGGAATCGACGTTTTGCTCGTGGATACCGCTGGACGTTTGCAGAACAAGACCCATCTGATGGAGGAGCTTGCCAAGGTCATCCGGGTCATCCGCAAGCTGGAGCCGGGCGCGCCCCACGACACGGTTCTGGTGCTCGACGCGACGACCGGCCAGAATGCCTTGAGCCAGGTCTCGACCTTCCGCGAGGTCGCGGAGATTTCAGGCCTCGTGATGACCAAGCTCGACGGCACGGCGCGGGGCGGAATCCTGGTGGCCTGCGCCGAGAAATTCGGACTTCCGATCCATGCCGTGGGCGTCGGCGAAGGGATCGAAGATTTGCAGCCGTTCGACGCGGCGAGCTTCGCCCGTCTGATCGCCGGGCTTGACGGAGCAACGGAGTAAATGCGCGCGTAACGCTGTTCCTTAAGGGGAGCGCAAGTTTAAGAGTGGTAATAGAATTGCGATGAATCCCGTGTTGAAATTGGTGCTGGAAGTCGGACCCCTCGGGGTCTTCTTTTTCGGCAATTACAAATTCGGCATTTTCGCCGCGACCGGCGCTTTCATGGTCGCGATGATCCTGTCGCTGATCGTGTCTTATGCGGTCTCGCGCAAGCTGCCGATTATGCCGCTCGTGACCTGTTTCTTCGTGCTGATCTTCGGCGGGCTGACGCTCTACCTGCACAACGAAACATTTATCAAGCTCAAGCCGACCATGGTGAACGGCTTTTTCGCGGTGGCCTTGTTCGGCGGCATGATGTTCAAGAAGTCGCTGGTCCGGCTGGTCTTCGAGCCGGCGCTGCCG
The DNA here is from genome assembly GCA_963732795.1 of uncultured Alphaproteobacteria bacterium. Taxonomy (GTDB): domain Bacteria; phylum Pseudomonadota; class Alphaproteobacteria; order CAVTAV01; family CAVTAV01; genus CAVTAV01. Next base: position 953,699 of record CAVTAV010000006.1, read on the forward strand.
CCCATGACCGACCAGGGCTGGGACAAGCTGAATTTCCGCTGGGCCTGTTTCTTCGTCTTCCTCGCGATCCTGAACGAGGTCGTGTGGCGCAATTTCAGCACGAATTTCTGGGTCGATTTCAAGGTCTTCGCCCTGACCCCGATCACCCTGGTCTTCTCGCTGGCCCAGCTTCGGCTGATCATGACCCATCACATCCCCGAGCCGGTGGCCGAAGAAGCCGCCGACGTCAAGGAAGCCGCGGGGTCCTAAGCCTCATCCGTCATTGCGAGGCGCGCCAGCGCCGTGGCGATCCAGACGCCCTGGATTGCCGCGCGACCTTCGGCCGCTCGCAATGACTTTGGCTGAGCTTACCTAAACCAGAATATCGACGTATTGGCCGAGGGGCTGGTTGCGGGACTGGCGCGGGGCGGTGTTGGGGACTTCGCGCTGGCTGTTCCGCGTCGGGCGGGACTTATTCGGAATCGTCCGCCGCGCGGGTCTCGAACCGGGCATCCGACTTTTCGGCCGGGTTGGGACGGGCGGCGCGATCCCGGAAGGATCGGCCGCCCGCATCAACACCGATGTCAGTGGTCTGGGTGGAAGCCCAACCGGGCTGAGCACGCCGATCGCCTTTGACGGCCGGAGATGAGGCCGCTTTCGAAACGTCCTGGAGCGATACGATCGACTGGATCAGGGAGGTTTGAGCAGGTACCTTCATACGCGTCCCTAAACTGCTTTTTTCCTTGGGCTTCCGGTACTTGGTCTATCGATTATGCGGATAAAGCGTTAACCGACAGTAAATAAAATTTTCACTGCTTCTTAACGGCCGGGCGGTTCTGCCGGCGCGGTGCCGCCCGATTTCGCGAGGTCCGCGATCCGCTTGTCGAGCTCGGCAAGGCGCGGATCGTCCGACTTCATCAGCCCTTTCGCCTTGCGGAAGGCGTCGGCGGCTTTCTCCCGCTCGCCGAGCACCGTATAGGCCTGGCCGAGCCGGAGCCAGCCGTCGAGATCGTCGGGCGACTGCTCGAGGCGGGAGGCGAGCCGCGCGACCATGGAACGGATGAACTGCTCGCGCTGCTCCGGCGTCATCTGCTGGGCGGCCTGAACCTGCTCCTGGGACGGGCCGGGCGGCGGGGAGGCCGTCTGACCCTTGGCGAGCTGGGTCGCTTTTTCGGGATCGGTGCCGAGTTCCTTGGCCGCCGCGTCGAGGCCGCGCTGCACATTGTTGAGCCACGGCGCATTGGGCGGCGAGGCGACGGCGAGGTCGCGCCACTTGTCATACGCCTTCTTGGCGTCGCCCGCCTGAAGATCGGCCAGCGCGAGGTAGTAGCGCGCCGCGACCTCGGTGGAATCGGCGCTCGTGATCCGCTGGAAGATGCGCTTGGCCTCGGGGCCGACCACGCCGTTGCTGTCCGCGACCAGCGCCTCGCCGAAGGCGGACTGCATATCCAGGTCGTCGGGGAAGAGCTTGGCCGCCCGGCCGAAGGCGTCGACCGCCTTGCCGGTCTCGCCGAGGCTCATATAGCCCTGCCCCAGGAGACGCCAGCCGCGCTTGTCCTGCGGATTCTCCTTGAGCCGCTGCTCGACCTTCTGGAGAAGCTCGGCGACCCGCGCGCGGTCGGGCGTGTTGCTCGGCGCACGCTCCGCGAAGGGCTGATCCGGCAGGTCGGGGCGGCCCTGGAGCTGATAGAGCGAGATCGAAAGCGCCGGCACGGCGACGATGACCGCAACGGCGACGATCCGGCGCGGGGTGGCGATCGTGGCGGCCTTGGGCTCGGTGCGCGCCGCCTTCAGCATCCGCCGCTCAACCTCGAGCCGGACGGACGCGCCTTCTTCCTCGGACACCGCGCCGCGGGCGATATCAGCCTCGATATCGGCGAGCTGCTGGCGGTAGACCCGGAGATCGTATTCGCTGCGATCGGCGAGCGGCTTGCGTCCCAAGAGCAGCGGCAAGGCCAGGATCACGGCGACCACCACGCTCCCGGCGGCAATAAGGACTTCGACGTTCACCGGCTCTTCCCGCCCTTCAAGAGCGCCTCGAGCTCGGCCTCTTCCTGCTCGCTCAACGGCTCGGGCGCGGACTCCTCGCGCCGCCGCCGGTAATAGAAGACGATACCGATGCCGCCGAGCACGACGAAGGCGAAGGGCGCGATCCACAAGAGAAAGGTCGCGGGCTTGAACGGTGGCTTGAGCAGGATCCAGTCGCCGTAACGCGCCACCATGAAATCGCGGATCTCCTGGTCGCTGTCGCCCGCCCGGACCCGCTGGCGCACGATTTGGCGCAGATCCGCCGCGAGATCGGCATTGGATTCGGCGATCGACTCGTTCTGGCAGACCAGGCAGCGCAACTCCTGCATGATCTCCTGGGCGCGCGCCTCCTGGGCCGGGTCCTTCAGGCGGTCGGGATCGACGATATCCGCCCGCGCCGCGAGGGCGACCAGCGCGAGGCCGAGGAAAATCCAGGCCCAGCGTTTCATGCCTGACCCGCCTGTTTGAGCACCGGCAGGATGCGCTCGTCGATCTCGCGCGCGGTGATCGGCCCGTCGATCACGTCCAGGATCTTGCCGGTGCCGTCGATAATGTAGTTCTCGGGATATTTGCTCGCGCCCCAATCGATCGCGACACGGCCGTTCAAATCGGCGCCGACCTTGGCGTAGGGGTCGCCGCGGGCGTCGAGGAAGCGGCGGATATCGGCGGGATCGTCCTTGTAGTCGATGCCGTAGATCGTGACGCCGTATTTCTCCTTGAGCTCCATCAGAAACGGATGCTCGACATGGCAGGGCGCGCACCAGGAGGCGAAGATGTTCACGATGGTGACCTTGCCCTGCTTCAAATCGGCCGAGGCGAGGCGCTGGGTCGTGCCGGCGACGGGCGGCAGGTCGAACTCCGGCACCTGCTTGCCGACGATCGCCGGCAGCACCTGGGACGGGTTCAGGGTCAGGCCCACGCCGAGCGCCGCGGCAAGAGCCACGAACAGGAGCAGGGGCAGGAAATACTTCAGCCGCATCGGGACCATCCAGGCTTATTCGGCAGGTTGGGCCGCCTTCCCGGCTGCGGCGAGCTTTCGCGCCGGCGCGCCGACCCGGTGACGCCGGTCCGACAAGGACAGGCCGCCGCCCAGGGCCATGATCAGCGCGCCCGCCCAGATCAGCTTCACCAGCGGCTTGACGTAAAGCCGGACGGCATAGCCGCCGCTCTGGGAGTTGCCGATCACGACATAGAGATCGCCGGTCGCCATGGTGTGGATCGCCGCCTGGGTCGTATCCATCGGCGGATTGGTGAAATGCTTCACCTCGGGCTTCAGGACGGTGACGAGCTTGCCGTCGCGATAGACGTCGAGCGTGCCCTGCATGGCGGTGAAGTTCGAGCCGGGCACGTTGTCGCTCACGCCGGCGAGGGTGAAGTGATAGGCGCCGAGATCGACGCTGTCGCCCGGATTCATGATGGTGAGCTTCTCCTGCTCCCACGCGCCCGAGACGGTGAGGCCGAGAATGAAGACGCCGACGCCGGCATGGGCGACCGTCATGCCCCAGGCGGAGCGCGGCAAGCCGCGGGCCCGGCGGAAGCTTTCGCCCAAGGGCGCCGAGAACAGCTTGATGCGGTCGAAGAACTGCACGGCGGAGGAGCCGACCAGCCAGAAGCCGAGCCCCATGCCGAGCCCGGCCATGGCGGAGCGGTTGTCGGACCAGTACCAGGCCACGAAAAAGGCGGCCAGGCTGATGCCCGCGACGGCCTTCAGGCGCGACAGGGCGCCGGGAAGGTCACCGCGTTTCCACGACAGCATCGGGCCCACGCCCAAGGCCACGACGAGCGGAATCATCAGCGGGATGAAGGTCGCGTTGAAATAGGGCGGTCCGACCGAGATCTTCTTGCCGACGACATCCGCGAACAGCGGGAAAAGCGTGCCGAAAAAGACCGTCGCCGCGGCGGCGGCCAGAAGGAGATTGTTGAGGACGAGGGCGCCCTCCCGGCTGATCGGCGCGAACACCCCGCCCGGCTTGAGGCTCGGCGCACGGATCGCGAACAGGATCAGGGACCCCCCGACCACCGTGACCAGGAAGGCGAGGATGTAGACGCCGCGCGCGGGGTCGTTGGCGAAGGCATGGACCGAGGTGATCGCGCCGGAGCGCACGAGGAAGGTGCCGAGCAGGCTGAACGAGAAGGTCAGGATCGCCAACAGAATCGTCCAGACTTTGAGCGCGTCGCGCTTCTCGACGACGATCGCCGAATGAACCAGGGCGGTGCCCGCGATCCACGGCATGAAGGAGGCGTTCTCGGTCGGGTCCCAGGCCCAATAGCCGCCCCAACCCAGCACGTAATAGGACCAGTAGGAGCCGAAGGTGATGCCGATGGTGAGGAACATCCAGGCGGCGAGCGTCCAGGGCCTGACCCAGCGCGCCCAGGCGGTATCGACCCGGCCTTCGATCAAGGCGGCGATCGCAAAGGCAAAGGCGATCGAAAAGCCGACATAGCCGAGATAGAGGAACGGCGGATGGAAGGCGAGGCCGGGGTCCTGGAGAAGCGGATTGAGACCGTTGCCGTTCGGCGGCGCGGGATCTAGCCGGAGGAACGGGTCGGAGGTAAAGAGCGTAAAGGACAAAAAGCCGACCGCGATCATCCCCTGGACCGCGAGCACGCGGGCTCTCAACGTGTCCGGCAGATTGTTGCCGAGCACCGCCACCGCCGCCCCGAACACCGACAGGATCAGCATCCAGAGAAGCAGCGAGCCCTCGTGATTGCCCCAGACGCCGGCGACCTTGTAGAGCATCGGTTTCATGGTGTGGGAGTTCTCGGCGACGACCGCGACCGAGAAATCGGACACCACAAAGGCATAGGTCAGACAGCCGAAGGCGAAAGCGATCGCCAGGAATTGCAGGATGGCGCCCTGGCGGCCGAGGGCGATCAGGCCGTAATCCCGCTTGGCCGCGCCCCAGAGCGGCAGAGTCGCCTGAACCAGCGCGATCGCAAGAGCCAGGATGAGCGCGAAATGGCCGAGCTCAGCGGACATCCGCCGTCACTTTCTTGGCCGAATCGTATTTTCCGCAGCTTCGCGCCAACTCGTCCCATTCGCCTTTCTTCTTGAGCGAATCCGCGATTTCCTTCGGCATGTAATTCTCGTCATGCTTGGCGAGGAGCTGGTCGGCATGAAACACACCGTCGCGGTCGAGCTTGCCTTCGGCCACGATGCACTGGCCCTCGCGGAACAGATCGGGCGGGATGCCGGTAAAGACCACGGGGATCGCGTTCTTCAGATCGGTTACGGTAAAGTCGATGGTCGCGGTGCTGGGAACGTGCTTGACGCTGCCCATCTCGACCAGCCCGCCAAGCTTGAAGTGCTGGTCGGGCTTGACCTTGCCGGCGAGCACATCGGTCGGCTCGTGGAAAAACACGAGATTGTCCTGCACGGCGAACAAGGCGAGGAACACCGACGCGCCCAGAATGGTGACGCCCGCGACGACCGCGACCAGACGGCGATGCTTGGCTTTCATGAGGTCTCCTCTGCCCGGACGGCGGCGCGGCGGCGGCGATGCGGGCTCTGGTCCTGAAGCTTCTTGAGCTCCGCCTCGTTGACCTTGGTCCGCCGCCAGCTCGCGATCGCGATCCAGCCCATCACGACGGCCGACACGCCATAGGCCGGCCAGATATACAGGGCATAGCCGCCCATCGCGAGGAAATGACTGATCGCGTCGCTCATTCGGCGGCCTGCGCTATCCGCAACTGACGGACCTTCTGCTCGGCGATTTCCGCCCGCACCCGCCATAACAAAATCATGACGAAATAAGCCTGAAAAGCGAAGGCCATGACCATGAGTGGAATCAACATCGACCCGGCCATATGCGGCCCGTCGATCCGGAACACGCTCGCCGGCTGATGCAGGGTGTTCCACCAGTTAACCGAAAAATGGATGATCGGCACGTTGACCACGCCGACCAGCGCCACGATCGCGGCCGCCTTGGCGGCCTTCTCCCGATCGTCGAAGGCTTCCCAGAGCGCGATATAGCCGAGATAGAGAAACAACAGAATCACCACCGAGGTCGTCCGAGCGTCCCACACCCACCAGGTGCCCCATTCGGGCCGGCCCCAGAGCGAGCCGGTCGCCAGCGCCAGGGCCGTGAAGCCCGCGCCGACGGGGGCGGAGGCCTTGGCCATCAGATCCGCGAGCGGATGCCGGTAGATGAGGCCGACCGCGCTCGCCATCGCCATTAAGACGTAGACCTCGAGCGCCATCCACGCCGAGGAGACGTGAAGCACCAGAATCCGCACCGTGTCGCCCTGCTGATAGTCGGCCGGCATCACGAACAGCGCGAGATAGACCCCAACCGCGAGCAGCACCACCGTGAGCCCGGTGACCCAAGGGAGGATCGCGGCGCTCAGGCGTAGAAACCGGGCGGGATTGGCAAATCTATGCATACCTTGGTGTAGTCCCCGCTGTTCGGCCGCGCAAGCCTGGCCCTCAGGCCAAAGCCAATTTCAGCGCACCGGCCGAGGCGACCGGCGAAAGCACGGTCGCAAAGAGCGTCAAGGCGCCCAGAATCATCAAATAAGGCGTGGCGCCATAACCGGCAATGGCGGAATCCACCGCACCGGCCCCAAAGATAATGACCGGAACATAGAGCGGCAAGACCAGGAGCGACAAGAGAACCCCGCCGCGGCGCTGCGCCACAGTGACCGAGGCGCCGATCGCGCCGATCAGGCTCAAGGCGGGCGTGCCGATCAGCATGGCCGCGATCAGCACCGGCAGGCCCGAGGCCGGCATGTTCAGGAGCAAGGCCAGAATCGGCGCGGCGACGATCAGCGGCAGGCCCGTGGTGATCCAATGGGCGAGGCATTTCGCCAGCACGAGGGCCCAGAGCGGCAGGGGCGACAGCGCCATCAGATCGAGGCTTCCATCCTCGTAATCGGCCTGGAACAGCCGGTCCAGGCTAATGAGACAAGCGAGAAGCGCCGCGACCCAGATCACGCCCGACGAAATGCGCCGCAGCACGTCGAGCTCCGGCCCGACACCGAGGGGAAACAGGGTCACCGCCATGACGAAGAAGATGACCGCCATCGTTCCCGCCCCGCCCTGGCGCAGAGCCAACGCGACATCGCGCCGCACGAGGGCGATGAAGGCCTTCATGCGGCCCGCCTCCCAGTGAAGGCCGACATATCGGTCTCGGTGACATTTTCGAGCCCGAGATCGATGTGAGTCGCGATCATCGCCATGCCGCCCCGGGCGCGATGCGCGGCGATCAGATCCCCGAGGGCCGCGACCGAGGCCTTGTCGAGCGAGACCGTCGGTTCGTCCAACAGCCAGAGCGGCGCGGCGCTGATCCCGAGGCGCGCGAGGGCGACCCGGCGTTTCTGGCCGGCGGAGAGGAACCGTGCCGGCTGGTCGATCAGGTCTTCCAGCGCAAAGCGTTCCAGGGCGTCGTCGATCCGGTCTTCGGCGTGACCGCCTGCGAGCCGCGCCCAGAAGGCGAGATTCTCGCCCACCGTGAAGACCGGCTTCACCGCATCCAGGTGGCCGAGATAGAGAAGCCGCTCGCGATGGGCGTCCGGATCCTCAGTGATCGGCGCGCCGCCCCAGGCGAGCGCGCCGTCATAGGGCGCCAGAAATCCGGCGACGAGGCGCAGCAATGTCGACTTGCCGGCCCCGTTCGGGCCCTTGAGGAGAATTACGCCGCCGGGATCGAGCTGGAAGCTCAGCCCGCGAAAGACCATGCGCTCGCCGCGGCGCGCCGCGAGGTCGCGGCCGGTCAGGGGACCGGCGGCCGAGGCATCCTGCATGGCGAGTGTCACCAGATCCGGCTCGGAAGGTAAGATCGGACGGGAGCCACTCTCACGCCCTGGCCCCCCTTATAAAGCCGGCGGAAGGGCGCGAAAAGCCCAAGGAAAAGGCACGAAAGGCCTCGTTTATCCCGTTGTTACCACATTATTAACCGCCCCTTGCCGATATGCTATGGTTGGGATATGCCGACGGCGCGGGGCCGCCCGTTGCTCCGGCCCTTGTTCGCTGCCCGCTTGCGACCCATCGACGCGACTTTCCCCGGCGCCGCTCTCGCGCGCCAAGCCGCGTTCCAACGAGCCCATAAGGAGCCGCCACCGTGACGACCCCCGGAACCGATACCCTCAAGACCCGCCGCACCCTCTCCGTCAACGGCGTGGAATACGACTATTTCAGCATTCCGGCGGCCCAAGAGGCCGGCATCGGCGAGGTCGGGCGGCTGCCCTATTCGATGAAGGTGCTCCTGGAGAACCTGCTCAGACACGAGGACGGGCGCACGGTCCATGTCGACGACGTCAAGGCGATGGGCAAATGGCTCGAAACCCGCACGTCGGACCGAGAAATCGCCTACCGGCCGGCACGGGTGCTGATGCAGGACTTCACCGGCGTCCCCGCGGTGGTCGATCTCGCCGCGATGCGCGACGCCCTGAAGCAACTCGGCGCCGATCCGACCAAGATCAACCCGATGGCCCAGGTCGATCTCGTGATCGACCATTCGGTCGCAGTGGATGCCTTCGGCACGCCCAAGGCGTTCCAGAAGAACGTCGAGCTCGAAATCACCCGCAACCGCGAGCGTTACGAGTTCCTGCGCTGGGGCCAGGCCGCGTTCGACAATTTCCGCGTCGTGCCCCCCGGCACGGGCATCTGCCACCAGGTGAATCTGGAGCATCTGGCCCAGACGGTGTGGACCTCGACCGCCGGCAACCGCGAGATCGCCTATCCCGACACGCTTGTGGGCACCGACAGCCACACGACCATGGTGAACGGCCTCGCCGTTCTCGGCTGGGGCGTCGGCGGGATCGAGGCCGAGGCCGCGATGCTCGGCCAGCCGATCAGCATGGTGATCCCGGAGACGATCGGCTTCAAGCTGACCGGCAAGCTGCCCGAGGGCACGACCGCGACCGATCTGGTGCTCACCGTCACCCAGATGCTGCGCAAGGAGGGCGTCGTCGGCAAATTCGTCGAATTCTTCGGCCACGGCCTCAACGACCTGCCGCTCGCCGACCGCGCCACCATCGCGAATATGGCCCCGGAATACGGCGCGACCTGCGGCTTCTTCCCGGTCGACCACATAACGCTCGACTATCTGACGCTCACCGGCCGCGATCCCGACCGCATCGCGCTCGTCGAAGCCTATGCCAAGGCGCAAGGCCTGTGGCGCGACGACGACGGGCCCGATCCGCTGTTCACCGATACCTTGGAGCTCGACATCTCCACGGTCGAGCCGAGCCTCGCCGGGCCGAAACGCCCGCAGGACCGAGTGGCGCTCTCGAACGCCGCCGCCGATTTCGCGCGCGTGCTGGGCGAAAGCTTCGGCAAGACGGGCGCGGATGCCGAGACCAAGGTCGCCGTCAAGGATGAGACCTACAAGATCGGCCATGGCGACGTGGTGATCGCCGCGATCACGAGCTGCACCAACACCTCGAATCCCTCGGTCATGCTTGCGGCAGGCCTCGTCGCGCGGAACGCCCACAAGCGCGGCCTGAAGGTCAAGCCGTGGGTAAAGACCTCGCTCGCACCGGGCAGCCAGGTGGTGACCGACTATCTCGTCCATGCGGGTCTTCAGGACGACCTGGACGCGCTCGGCTTCAATCTCGTCGGCTATGGCTGCACGACCTGCATCGGCAATTCCGGCCCGCTGCCCGAGCCGATCTCGGCGGCGGTCAAGGAAGGCGATCTCGTCTGCACGTCCGTTCTCTCCGGCAACCGCAATTTCGAGGGCCGCGTGAACCCGGACGTCAAGGCGAACTATCTCGCCTCGCCGCCGCTCGTGGTGGTTTATGCGCTGGCCGGCTCGATGAATATCGACGTCACCAAGGACCCGATCGGCAGCGACAAGGACGGCAAGCCGGTCTATCTGAAGGATCTTTGGCCGACCACCAAAGAGATCCAGCAGGTCGTCAAGGACAACGTGACCAGCAAGATGTTCTCGACCCGCTATAAGAACGTCTTCGAGGGCGATAAGGCCTGGAAGGAAATGAAGGTTGCCAAGGGCCTGACCTATTCCTGGGACGAGGACAGCACCTATGTCCGCCTGCCGCCCTATTTCGACGGCATGTCGATGGATCTGGACGCAACTCTCGGACGTGAACGGCGCCCGCATCCTGGCGCTTCTCGGCGATTCCATAACCACCGACCACATCTCGCCCGCCGGCAACATCGCCAAGGACGGGCCGGCGGCCAAATACCTCAAGGAACATGGCGTCGAGCGGGCGGACTTCAACGTGTTCGGCGCCAGACGCGGCAATCACGAGGTGATGATGCGCGGCACCTTCGCCAATATCCGCCTCAAGAACGAGGTCGCGCCCGGCACGGAAGGCGGCGTCACCCGCCACATGCCGGGTGGTGAAGAGATGTCGATCTACGACGCCGCGATGAAATACAAGGCGGAGAAGGTTCCGCTGGTGGTCTTCGCCGGCAAGGAATACGGCACCGGCTCGTCGCGCGACTGGGCGGCGAAGGGCACGATCCTTCTCGGCATCAAGGCGGTCGTCGCCGAAAGCTTCGAGCGTATCCACCGCTCGAACCTCGTCGGCATGGGCGTGCTGCCGCTCGTCTTCAAGGACGGCGCGACGCGCAAGTCCCTGAAGCTCGACGGCACCGAGACGATCGACATCACCGGCATCGCCGGCGGCATTAAGCCGGGCATGGACGTGACCTGCACGATCACCCGTCAGGACGAGTCGAGCGAGTCGGTCCCGCTCAAATGCCGAATCGATACCTTGGACGAGGTCGAATACTTCAAAAACGGCGGCATTCTGCATTACGTGCTGCGCAATCTCGCCCGTCATTAGAGAACGGGGAAAGCGTTGCGACGTCCGAGCATTAGATGCCCGCAATGTTGATTCCTCACCGAAGCGTGATTCGCCTTGGCCGTGTGGCCTGCCTAACGTTTAAGCTATGACACGCCGGGCCATCGCATCGCCCATTCTCGGATTAGCCCTTGCCGTCGGCATCGGCGGGCCGGTCGCGGCGGCCAGTGAGACGGCCGCGCGGGCGGAAGCCACTCCCATCGTCCTCGAGCTTTTCACCAGCCAGGGATGCTCGTCCTGCCCGCCCGCCGACAGGCTGCTCGGCGAGCTGGGAAAGCGGCCCGATGTCCTCGTTTTGAGCCTGCCGGTGGATTACTGGGACTATATCGGCTGGAAGGACACTTTCGCCTCCGCCGCCAATACCGAACGTCAGCGAAGCTATGCGCATTCGATGCATCATCGCAGCATCTATACGCCCGAGATGGTCATCGACGGTCGTTACGATGCGGTCGGCTCCGACCGCGCGGATGTCGAGGGCGCGATCGCAAAAGCCCGAAAGACGGCGCGGGACCGTGTCGCCGTGACGATCCGGCCCTCATCCGACGGCCTTACCGTCGATATCGCGGGCGGGCGCTCGGAGCGGCCGGCGACGGTGTGGCTGGTGCGTTACGATCCCCTGCACACCGTGGCGATCGGCGCGGGCGAGAATACCGGCCACCGGATCTCCTATCACAACGTCGTCCGGTCCATGAAATCGATCGGAACATGGTCGGGCAAGCCGCTCACCATCCCGGTGAAGCGCCCCTTGCTCGACACCCTGCCCGGCGACCGCACTGCCGTGATCGTGCAATACGGCCGGACCGGCCCCATCGTCGGCGCCACGCATCTCAAGCCCGCGAAATCGGATTAGCGGCTACCCCCAAGACACCCGCTCATCCCGGCGAACGCCGGAAGGAGCGGATGAAGGGTTGAGGCTGGCCCATTCGGCCTAAGGCCTTCGCGGCTACCCCGCCAGCCCCTTCGACATCATCGCGGCCAGGCGCTTGGCGAAGCCGACAGGGTCGGCCGGTTGCTCGCCTTCCATGATGCGGGCCTGATCGAACAGGAGGTGGATGTGGTCGGCGATCTTGTCGACGCCGCCGGCCTGCTGGACCTGCTCGGCGAGCGAGCGGATCAGGGCGTGGCGCGGATTGATCTCCAGGATCTTGGGCCGTTCCGCATTGAGCTGATCGTGCTCCTTGAGAAGCCGCTGGAGATGGACGTCGAGATCGCCTTCGTCGGCAACGAGACAGACGGCGCTCTCGGTCAGGCGATCCGTCGAGCGGACGTCCTTCACGGTATCGCCCAAGGTCTGCTTGAAGGCGGCGACGAGGGTCGCGACGGAAGCGTCACTCGGCGCGTCGGCCGGCTTTTCGTCCTCGGTCTTGGTCTCGATGCCGGAGAAATCGGGCGTGCCGCGGGTGATCGAACGGAACGGCTTGTCGTCATAGGCATTGACCGAGGGAAGCCAGAACTCGTCCACCGGATCGGTCAGGAGCAGCACCTCGATGCCGCGGGCGCGGAAGCCTTCGAGATGGGGGCTGCGCTTCAGAGCGTCCAAGTCGTCGCCCGTGAGATAGAAGATCTCCTTCTGCCCCTTGGGCATGCGCTCGACATAGTCCTTGAGCGAGGTCAGGCCGTCCGCTCCGGTCGAGCGGAAGCGGGCCAGCGCTCAGCAGGTCGTCGCGGCGCTCGAAATCCTCGTAGAGGCCTTCCTTGAGGACGGCGCCGAAGGTCTTCCAGAACTTGGCGTATTCCTCCGGCTCCTTTTTCGCCTTCTTGTCGAGCTCGGCGAGGATCTTCTTGGTCACGCCGTTGCGGATCGCGGCGAGCAGCGGATTGTTCTGCAGCATCTCGCGGCTGATATTGAGCGCGAGATCGGCGGAATCGATCACGCCGCGCACGAAGCGCAGGTAAGGCGGCACCAGTTCCTTGCAGTCGTCGGTGATGAAGACGCGCCGGACATAGAGCTTGACGTGATTGGCGCGGGACGGATCGAACAGGTCGAAGGGCCGGGTCTCGGGAATGAACAGCAGCACGTCGTATTCGATCTTGCCCTCGGCCTTGTAATGGAGCGTCAGCCACGGCTCGTCGAAGGCATGGGCGAGATGGTGATAACACTCCTTGTATTGCTCCGGCGTGATCTCGGATTTCGGCCGGCTCCAGAGCGCCGAGGCTTCATTGACGGTCTCGGGCTCGCCGGGCTTGCCGTCCTTGACCTCGATAAGGCGGATCGGCAGCGAGATGTGATCGGAATAGGTCTTGACGATGCGCTTGAGCTCGGCGGGCTCCAGGAACGATTTCGAATCCTTGCGGAGATGCAAGAGCACCGAGGTGCCGTGGTCGCGTTTCTCCGCCGCGCCGACGGTGAAGGTGCCGAGCCCGTCCGACGACCAGTGCCAGGCGTTCTCCTCGCCCGCCTTGCGGCTGACGACGTCCACCTTGTCGGCGACCATGAAGGCGGCATAAAAGCCGACGCCGAACTGGCCGATCATCGAGACGGCGTCCTTGTCGTCCTTCTTCTTCTCCGCCATCTGCTCGACGAAAGCGGCTGTGCCGGAGCGGGCGATGGTGCCGAGATTCTCGATCAGATCCTCGCGGTTCATGCCGACGCCGTTGTCGCTGATGGTGAGCGTCCCGGCCTTGGCATCGGTCGTGATGGTGACCGCGAATTCGTCGCCTTCGGTAAGGAGCTGCGGGTTGGTGAGCGCGAGATAGCGCAGACGGTCGCAGGCGTCCGAGGCGTTCGACACCAGCTCGCGAAGGAACACCTCCTTCTCGCTATAGACCGAGTGGGTCATGATATGGAGAAGCCGCGCGACCTCCGCCTGGAAGCCGAGTTTCTCCTCGCCGTTCATGCTTTCCTGAGCGTCAGACATCCGGTGCGATCCTCTGATTCTTCCCCGCCGTTAAGGTCAGCGCACCATATGTGGAACCGCGCCCCCGGCGTCAAGACCCAGCGGCCACGTTATCAAGCGAATTGAAGGGGTTAGGTGCCGCCCGGGTTGGGTTTGCCGGGCTTATCGGACTTCTTCTCGTCCTTCGCCAAGAGATCCGACATCTTCTTGGTCAGATCCTTCGCCTTGTAGCTCGCCAGCTCATAGGCCCAGCCCTGGACGCGGTCGTTGATCGCCTTCGCCTCGGCGGGGACGTCGAGCGGCTTCTCTTTGGCCTTGTCCTTGTCTTTGTCCATAGCCTTGCCGGCATCTTTCGACGTCGTGTCGTCGGCGGATTTGGTTGCGGCGCTCTCATCGGCAGGTTCCGGGTGCTCGGCGCCGGGCAGGGCCTTGGCCTCGAACTCGATCCAGGTCTTCTTATCCGCCGACGCCAGCTTAGCGGTCACTTCGAGCCCGTCGAACGTGCGGTATACGGCGGAATCGGCCTTGGAGAAATCGACGTCGGAGGCCGGCTTCACGTCGTCGAACGACATATAGGCCAGCCCCTCGGCGATCGAATCGGGTGCGGCTTCGAATTGTAGCTTCGCCCCCGCCGGCATGTTGCGGACCTTGAAGTTCTTGTCGTTCTTCGACTCGCGATAGACGGCGAGCGTATTCCGGTCGGGGCCCGAGAGGACCGCTTCCTTCACCCGCTCGCGCGGTACGGCAACCGTGTCCTCGACCCACCAGGATTTCGGCGCGGTATCGATATTCGGCGCGTTTTCGACCTGCCAGGCGCGGCCGCCGTCGGGCTTGCGGACATAGGCGCGCGCGGCATTGACGCCGGGCACGTATTTACGCTCGCCGAACAGCGCGCTCGCCACCGTCTTGCCGTCGCTTTTGAGCTCGATGAGCTTGGCCTTGGAATCGTCCGCCGTGACGCTTTGGAGGCCGAGCTCGCCGAACAGCTTGGGATTATCGGTTTTGGCCTCGACCGTCTTCATTTCGGTCAGGCCGACGATGGTCTTCTTCACCATGTCGAACTTGGCCGGATAGTCGTCCTTGCTAGCGATGACCCAGCTGCCGTCCGGCATCCGCTTGATGACGGTCGAATCGGTGTGGCTCTTCACGTCGATCTCATCGACCGTGTTGATCTTGGCCGCGAGATTCGGGAACAGCGGCGGCAATTCCTGAACCGACGCCATCTGATCGTTGCGGAGCCGAACCGAGTACGCCGCGGCGGCGATCACCACGACGGTCACGATCGTCAGGGAAACCAGATTTCTCGTCTTCATCGAATTTGCCCCCGTGCTCCGGGTCGGGACACCGTCATTCCGCCATCATTCCTCTGGCTCGGCATCGGCCGTGCGGCGGCGCCGGCGGGTATAGGCCACCGACAGCGCGATCAGCAGGACCACCACCGGCATGAACCCGATATTGACCGCCTTGGTCCAGGTCTCAAGGGTTTCGATGTCCTTGCGGAGATCGTGCTGAACGTCGCGGAGCTGGCGGCGGATCACGACCATCTGGCCGCGGAACCGGTCGATCTCCTCCTGCTGCTGCGGGCTCAGAAGCGCGGTGCCCGAATCGCCCGGCTTCTGGGACTGCAGCTCGGCGATCCGCTTCTTGGCCTGGTCGAGATCGTCTTGGAGGCGCTGCTCCTTGGCGAGATACTGGTGCTCGGCGTCCTTGCGGATCGACTCGACGAGGGTGAAGGGCCGCGCCGAGGTGCCCCGACTGCGCAGGCTGATCAAATCGTTCGAGCCGGTCAGGTTGTCGATCGCGTTGATCACGAAGGCGCCGTTGTCGGCGATCGGAATCATCACGCGCTGGCCGAGGAAATTCTGGGTCTGGGCCCAGAACTTGTCGTCCCAGAGATCGGTGTCGGCGACCACGATGACGTTGATCGGCTCGACGGATTTCTTGAGATATTGCGTCGTCGGCGCGGCGTCCTTGTCGTCGGCCTTCGCCGCATCATCGCTCTTATCGGCGTCATTCTGCTTGCTCGTATCCTCGGTGGCTTTTGGCGGGCCGTCGGGGAAGGCCGTCGTCACATTGCCCGAGATCCGCGCCGCGACCGTATAGGACGAGTTGCTCGAAACGAATTCCCGGGTCAGCTCGTCCGGCTGAGGCTGGGTGCGGAGCTTCGCCGAATCGAGGATCATGGTGTTGCGGCTGGTGCTGACCAGGGGCTCGAAATTGGTCGTCGCCTTCGCCGTGCGGTCGAGATGGCCGACGCTCGCCATGTTGAGCGAGGACAGATTGGCGGTGACCACATCGTCCTTGGAGAAGTCGCCATCGCGGAAGCCGACCCAGATCAGGTAGTCGACCACCTTGCGGCCCGAGGACGGGTCGTTCATCTGGACCCGCTGGGCGCGGCCCAGATCGCCGACCACCTGATGCGGTGGCATGTCGACGCCCCAGTCGTTCAGGAGCTTCTTCAGATTCGACGAATCGGGAATCTTGGGGCCCGGCTGCCGGCTCGCCGCCTGCCGCATGCCCGCCGACGCGCCGATCTCGGAATAGGGATCGACGAAGACCAGCGCCCGGCCGCCACCGAGCACGAACTGGTCGATCGCGAACAGGGTCTGATCGCTCAGATTGCTCGGATTGACGATCACGAGGACGCTGATGTCGTCGCTGATCTTGTCGGTATCGAGGTCGATCGGCTCGACGTCATAGGTGTCGGCGATCTGCTGATAGAGCTCATAGGGCATCGCCCCGCCCTGGATCGCGGCCATCGCGCCGCCCGGGCCGAATTGCAGCGGCAGGGAGGTCATCAGCCCGATCTTGGTGCGCTGGGTGTTCGACAGCTTGTCGACCAGATGGGTCAAATCGTATTCGAGGAACTGCTCGCGATCCTGGTTGAAGAACGCGATCACGTCCTGCTTGTCGGTCTGATTGGTGCCGACGAGGCCGAAATAGAGCGTGTCGCCGTTATTCACCGGCGCGCCCTGGAGGCCGTAGCTGACCGCCTCGTCCTCCTGGGGCGTGAACGGCTCGGGATTGATGATCCGGACCGAGAGCTTGCCGCCCGCGAGCGCGGAATATTCGCGCAGCAGATCCTCCACCCGGTCGGCATAGGCCCGGATCGAGGGATACTGGCTCGCGGCATCGGCCGAGAAATAGAGCCGCAAGGTCACCGGCTGCTTGAGATTCTTGAGGATGTGCTTGGTGCCGTCGCTCAAGGTGTAGAGCTTGTCCTGGGTGAGATCGAGCCGTTCGCCGCCCAGCATCGTCGACGCCAGGACATTCACCGCCAGGAACAGGGCGGCGCAAAGGATCAGGGTGATCGCGGTGGAGGTTCTTGCCTTCATCGCGCCGTCAGCTCGCTTTCTTCAATTCGACGACCACGCCGTTGGCGACCAGCCAGACGACGATGAGGGAGGCGAAGAAGACGAAGCTCTTCGCGGTGATCACGCCATCGACGATTCCGTTGAACTGGGTCAGGAAGCTGAACGAGGCGACGATATCGGTGAAGAAGGGCGGCGCCCAGGAGCGCACGAGATCGAGCACGATGGGAAGCCCGCTCACCAGGAACAGGAAGCACACCGCGACGCTCACCACGAAGGCGATGACCTGGTTCTTGGTCGTCGCCGAGATGCAGGAGCCGATCGCGAGATAGGCGCCCGACATGAACAGGCTGCCGATATAGCCGGCCACGATCACGCCGTTGTCGGGATTGCCGAGAATGTTGACCGTGATCCAGATCGGGAAGGTGAGCGCCAGCGCGATGGCCGTAAAGAGCCACGCCGCCAGGAACTTTCCGAGCACGGCGGCGGATAGCGGCACCGGCAGGGTGATCAGCAGCTCGATCGTGCCGCTACGGCGCTCCTCGGCCCACAGCCGCATCGAGATCGCCGGGATCAGAAAGAGATAGAGCCAAGGATGGAACGAGAAGAACGACTTTAGATCCGCCTGGCCGCGGTCGAAGAAGTTGCCGATATAGAAGGTGAAGACGCCGGTCGCCAACAGGAAGATGATGATGAACACATAGGCCGAGCGGCGTCGCGAAATAGCCCGAGAACTCGCGCTTCATCACGCTCCAGGTATCACGCAGCACGGCTCACGCCCTCCCTTCGTCGGCGTCGCCCGTCGTGATCGCGCGGAACACGTCGTCGAGGCGGCTCGGCTCGACATAGAGCTGGTCGACCTCCCAGTCGGCGCCATGGGCCAGCGCGCCGACCTCGTTCAGGATCGATGCGCGGTCGGCCGCGAGCACGATCAGATGGACCGAGCCGGCATCCGCACCGCGCTGCTCGACGGCGGCGACGAAATCGCAGGCCGTAAGGTCCCGCCGGGCGGCATCCGCCGTCGCCGCGCTGACCCGGATCGAGACCGCGTTGTGATACGGCGATTGCGCCTGCAGCTCGCGCGGCGTGCCGTCGGCGACGACCCGGCCGTGATCGATGATCATGGCGCGGTTACAGACCGCGTCGACCTCTTCGAGGATATGGGTGGAGATGATGATCGCCTTGTCCGGCGCCATGGATTTGATCAGGCTGCGGACGTCGTATTTCTGATTGGGGTCCAGGCCGTCGGTCGGCTCGTCGAGCACCAGCACCGGCGGATCGTGCAGGATCGCTTGCGCCAAGCCCACGCGCCGCTTGAAACCTTTGGACAGGGTCTCGATCGATTGGTCGAGAACGCCGTCGATATGGACCGCCCCGATCGCGCGCTCGATCGCGGCATCGCGCTTGGCCCCCTTGAGCTCGCGCACCTCGGCGATGAATTTGAGGAGCTGGCGCGGCGTCATGTCGGGATAGAGCGGCGCGCCTTCGGGCAGATAGCCGAGCGACCGCTTGGCCGCCAGCGGATCGGCCACGACGTCGTAGTCGCAGACCATGATCGAGCCCGAATCCGGCCGCAGGAAGCCGGTGATCATCTTCATGGTGGTGGATTTGCCGGCGCCGTTCGGCCCCAGAAAGCCGAGCACCTCACCGCGCTCCATGTGGAACGAAATGCCATCCACGGCGGTGATTGGGCCGAATCGTTTGATCAAGCCGCTGACTTCGAGCATGGCCGACATCGATACCCGCTCTCTGCGCTGTCGATCTATAGGTGAACCGCCGGACCCGCGACGAGCCGCCTCTCCGGACCCGTCCGCAAGCCGCAGGGACAGGGAACCGTTCATAGCGAAAGCGATTGGCACTCGCAAGTCACATTCCCGGCGGACAATTTGTCACACCGGAACGGTGGGTTAGCGGATTTTCTTTTGGGAGGAGGGGGCCTTGAGGCCCAGCCGGTCCGAATTGGGAAGGGGGGCTGGGGGGCTATAGTTCCCGTCACGGACACGACTGGGCCGACGAGGCCAACGACTGAAATGTCGATTTTCAATACGGCGTCAGTGGGTCCGAATCTGGGCGAAAATGAGGCAATTTTATCCACAGGTTGCGCCGATTAAAGACCGGATCCTCTTGCTTTTCCTCCGCAATCCGCCAATTCTTTAGCCATGAACGATGAAACGCCCATAGCGTTTGTTCGTCCCCCCATGGGCCAGGGGGGGCGAAAGGTAGCGTTCCCGGCCCCGACCAATCTCAACGTTCCCAGCACGTTCTTCAATCGGCACGAGCTGAAGCTGATTCTCGACCTCTATGGCCGCATGGTCGCCGCCGGCGAATGGCGGGATTATGCGATCGACGACGACGGCGAGGCGGCGTCGTTCTCGATCTATCGCCGGTCGAGCGAGATGCCGCTCTATCAAATCGAAAAGCGGCCCAAGCTGGCCCGCAAGCAGGGTGCCTATTCGATCCGCTCGGCTTCCGGCCAGATCCTCAAGCGCGGCCAGTCGCTCGACACCATGCTCAAATTCTTCAACCGCAGGCTCCTGAAGCTCGTTACCGAGCACTGAGCGGCCGTGTCACGCCCGCGGATGGGCGCTTTCGTAAACATCCAACAGCCGAGCTGTATCGACCTCGGTATAGCGCTGCGTGGTCGAGAGGCTCGCATGGCCGAGCAGCTCCTGGATCGTCCTCAGATCTCCGCCGCCGGCCAGGAGATGGGTCGCGAAGCTGTGCCTGAGCGCATGGGGCGTGGCGGAATCGGGCAGGCCCAGGGCCGCCCGCAGCATCTGCATCCGGCCCTGGATGATCCGGGGATTGAGCCGTTTGCCGCGCGCACCGACGAAGAGGGGATCGTCGGGGGCGAGGCCGAAGGGGCACTGGCGGAGGTAATCCTCGATCGCGCTCCGGACGATCGGCAGGACCGGCACGAGGCGCTGCTTGTTGCCCTTGCCGGTGATGGTCATTACCTCGCTGGCCGGCGCATCCTTGCGATTGAGGCCCAGCGCTTCCGAAATACGCATCCCGCAGCCATAGAGCATGGTCAGCACCGCCGCGTCGCGCGCCGCGATCCAGGGCTCGTTCGCGACGATATCGGCCCCGGAAGCCACCGACTTCGCGGCTTGGGCGCTTAGGGGCCGGGGCACGGAATGGGGCAGCTTGGGGCTTCGCACCGCCGCGAGGCTCGGATTGTCCACCAACCCCCGCCGGGCGAGATAGCGATAGAAGGAGCGGAGGACCGAAAGCGCCCGCGCCAGCGACCGGCTGGAGAGGCCCTGGGCGCGCCGTTCGGCGAGAAACGCTCGAAAATCGGCGAGCTTCAGACTTTCGAGGCTGTGCCGGGTCACGGGGCCGCCCAAGTGCCCCGCGAGAAAGAACAGGAAAGCCCCCAGATCCCGCCCATACGCCGCGCAAGTGTTTGCCGAGGCACGCTTTTCGCTCGCGAGATAGGTCTGCCAGTCCGCGATATATCCCCGGACTTCTTCTGATGCAGGCGGGGCGGCGAGAGTGTCAATCAAACGATTGTTTGTCCGGTCTTGGCCCAGTCCTTGAGGAAAAGGTCGATGCCTTTGTCGGTAAGCGGGTGGTTGATCAGGCCCTTGAGCACCGCCGGCGGCACGGTCGCGACATCGGCGCCGATCTTGGCGGCTTCGAGGACATGGATCGGGTTGCGGATCGAGGCCACCAGGATTTCGGTCTTGAAATCGGGATAGTTGTCGAAGATCAGCCGGATATCCTCGATCAAGGCCATGCCCGATTGGCCGATGTCATCGAGGCGTCCGACGAAGGGCGAGACGAAGGTCGCACCGGCCTTGGCCGCCATCAGCGCCTGAACCGCCGAGAAGCACAAGGTGACGTTCACCATCGTGCCCTGATCGCTCAAATGCCGGCAGGCCTTGAGGCCTTCATAGGTCATCGGCACTTTGATCGTGATATTGGGCGCGATCGGGGTCAGCTTGCGCGCTTCCTTGATCATGCCTTCGGCATCCGACGCGGTGGTCTCGGCGCTCACCGGGCCGGAGACCGCGTCGCAAATCTCGTTCAGGACCTCGAAGAAGTCGCGGCCCGCCTTGTGGACCAGCGAGGGATTGGTGGTGACGCCGTCGAGGAGGCCGGTCGCGGCCAGGTCGCGGATCGCCTCGATATCGGCGGTGTCGACGAAAAACTTCATGAAATTGCCTCTCTAGCCCCTGAGTCGGCCAGCTTGTTCGCCCCGACACGTGCTGGCACAGTGTAGCGATGGCCGACACCATAGCCAAGCCAGCCCGACAGTCAATTTCCGCCCCCTCCCGACCCGCCGGGACGGGGGAACGGGCGCGGATTCGCGTGCTTCTGCCGCTCCCGCTCGAAGGCGCGCTCGACTATTGGGACGACGGCCTGTTCGGGGCGGCCCTCGAGCCGGGGGACATCGTGCTGGTGCCCCTGGGGCCGCGCCATGTTCACGGCATTGTCTGGGATTTGCCGGGCGAATCCGGCTCGTTCGACGCGGAAAAACTCAAATCCGTCGCCGAAAAGATCGATTTGCCGCCGTTTCCGGACGATATGCGCCGTTTGATCGACTGGGTCGCGAGCTACACGTCACGCCCCCCGGCGCTGTCCTGAAGATGGCCTTGAGCGTGCCCGAGGCGCTCGATCCCTTCCAGCCGATCCGCGCCTATGCCGCCGGCGGGCCCGAGCCGGAGCGGATGACCGACGCCCGGACCCGCGTGCTGGAGATCGCGAAATCCGGCCCGCCGCGCACGGTCGCCGATCTCGCCCGCGAGGCGGCGGTCGGCGAAGGCGTCGTCCGGGGGCTGGTCAAGGCAGGGACCCTGATTCAGGTCGATCTTCCCGCCGAAACGCCCCTCGAAAGGCCCGATCTCGACCTGCCGGGGCCGACGCTCTCTCCCGCTCAAGCCAAGGCGGCGGCGGCCATAGAGGCCGTCGTGAAGGCGCGGGACTACAAGACCGTGCTCCTCGAAGGCGTCACCGGCTCGGGCAAGACCGAGGTCTATTTCGACGCCATCGCCACGGCCCTGAAAGCCGATCCGCAAGGGCAGGTCTTGGTCCTCGTGCCCGAGATCGCGCTCACCTCCCAATGGCTGGAGCGCTTCGTGCAGCGCTTCGGCGTCGAGCCGCTGTTGTGGCATTCCGATCTCGGCCAGGCCTATCGCCGCCGGGCCTGGCGGCAGGTCGCGAAGGGTGACGCGTCGGTCGTGGTCGGCGCGCGCTCGGCCTTGTTCCTGCCGTTCCCGGATTTGCGCCTGATCGTGATCGACGAGGAGCAGGACGCCTCTTACAAGCAGGAGGACGGCGTCCTCTACAACGCGCGAGACATGGCGGTCGTGCGCGGCTCGCTCGCCAAGATTCCGGTGATCCTGGTCTCGGCCACGCCGTCCTTGGAAACCGTCGTCAATGTCCGGAACGAGCGCTACGGCCATGTCGAGCTGCCGGACCGCCATGGCGGCGCGAGTATGCCCGAGATCCAGGCGATCGACATGCGCGAGACGCCTCCCGAGCGCGGCCGCTGGCTCTCGCCGCCCCTCGTCGCCGCCATGGGCGACACTTTGCTGGCCGGCGAGCAGACCCTGCTGTTCCTCAACCGGCGCGGCTATGCGCCCTTGACCCTCTGCCGGACTTGCGGCCACCGCTTCCAATGCCCGAACTGCTCGGCCTGGCTCGTCGAGCACCGCTATGCCGGCCAGGTCCAATGCCATCACTGCGGATTCTCGCAGCCCGCGCCGGAGATCTGCCCGGCCTGCGGCAAGCCCGGCACCCTGGTCGCCTGCGGCCCCGGCGTCGAGCGCCTGGCGGAGGAGGTTTCCCAGCGCTTCCCGACGGCGCGGATCGGCGTCATGGCGAGCGACACCATGACCGGCCCCCGCGCCATCGCCGACATGATCTCCCGCATGACCCATCACGAGATCGACGTCGTGATCGGCACCCAGTTGGTGGCGAAAGGCCACCATTTCCCGATGCTGACGCTCGTCGGCATCGTCGACGCCGATCTCGGCCTCGAAGGCGGCGACCCGCGCGCCTCGGAGCGGACCTATCAGCAGCTTTCCCAGGTTTCGGGCCGCGCCGGCCGCGCCGAGCGCCCCGGAAAGGTGATGCTCCAGAGCTATATGCCGGACCATCCCGTCATGGCGGCGCTGATCTCCGGCGACCGCGAGGCCTTCCTCGACCGTGAGATCCGCGCCCGCAAGGCCGGCCGCTTGCCGCCCTTCGGCCGCCTGGTCGCGCTCATCGTCTCCGGCCCGGAGCACAACGCGGTCATGCAAGCCGGCCGGGCGCTCGCCCGGAATGCGCCCCGCGAGAAGGGCGTCGAGACCTTCGGCCCCGCGCCCGCGCCGCTCGCCCTCCTGCGCGGCCGTCATCGGCATCGGCTCCTGCTGAAGGCCCCGCGCTCGGTCAATGTGCAGAGCGTCACGCGCCGCTGGCTCGCCGCCACCCGTTTGCCAAAAAAGGTGCGCGTCCAGGTGGACGTGGACCCCTACAGCTTCATGTGACAGATGCAAGACAGCTATGCGCGAGGCCGTCCGCCGAGTCAGGTTGCGCCTGCGAAATGACTGTGCTAGGTATCCGCCGGGCTTCGACGGGCCGGGCTGGATCTACCGTCGCAAGCGTAGAAATTGCGGTGAAATTTCAATACGTTAAGTGAGTTCTCCCGACCCCGGACAATCGGGTCTGAACAGGTCGTCCCAAGAGGGTTTCCCGAGTGGCTGTTGAATCATCGATCGTGTCCGGAGTGGCTGGACGCTACGCGACCGCGTTATTCGACCTCGCCCAGGAGGCAAAGGCTCTCGATTCCACCGCCGCGGAGCTCGCCCAACTCAAGTCCATGATCCATGAAAGCGCCGATCTGAGGGCCCTCGTCAGGAGCCCGGTGATCAGCCGTGACGATCAGGGCCGGGGCATGGACGCTGTCGCCGAGAAGGCCGGCTTCAGCGAGCTGACCCGCAAATTCATCGCCACGGTCACGGCCAACCGCCGGCTGAACCAGATCGTTCCGATCTGCGACGCGTTCCGCAAGCTCCTCGCCGCCCATCGCGGAGAGATCACGGCCGATGTCACCTCGGCGCAGCCGCTGACGCCCGAGCAGCTCGAGGCGCTGAAGGCCGAGCTCGACCGGGCGACCGGCCGGACGGTCGATGTCGACGCCAAGGTGGACGAGGCATTGCTGGGCGGGCTTGTGGTCAAGCTCGGCTCTCGCATGATCGACAGCTCGCTTAGAACGAAACTCAACTCGCTGACCGAAGTCATGAAAGGGATTGGATGATGGACATCCGGGCCGCGGAAATCTCGTCGATATTGAAGGCGCAAATCGCCAATTTCGGCGCCGAGGCGGAAGTCTCGGAAATTGGCCAGGTGCTTTCGGTCGGCGACGGCATCGCCCGCGTCTACGGCCTCGACAACGTACAGGCCGGCGAGCTTGTGACCTTCCCCGGCAATGTCAAGGGCATGGCGCTCAACCTCGAGACCGACAATGTCGGCGTCGTGATCTTCGGCGACGACCGCGGCATCAAGGAAGGCGACACGGTCAAGCGCACCGGCTCGATCGTCGACGCGCCGGTCGGCAAGGGTCTTCTCGGTCGGGTCGTGAACGGCCTTGGCGAGCCGATCGACGGCAAGGGGCCGATCGAGGGCGACGAGCGCCGCCGCGTCGAGGTCAAGGCGCCGGGCATCATTCCGCGGAAATCGGTGCATGAGCCGATGCAGACCGGCCTCAAGGCCCTGGACGCCCTGGTTCCGGTCGGCCGCGGCCAGCGCGAGCTCATCATCGGCGACCGCCAGACCGGCAAGACCGCCGTCGCCATCGACACCATCATCAATCAGAAGCCGGTCAACGCCACCGGCGACGAATCCAAGAAGCTCTATTGCATCTATGTCGCGGTCGGCCAGAAGCGCTCGACGGTGGCTCAGATCGTCAAGACACTCGAAGACGCCGGCGCGATGGAATATTCCATCGTGGTCGCCGCGACGGCTTCGGATCCGGCGCCCTTGCAGTTCCTGGCGCCTTATACCGGCTGCACCATGGGCGAGTATTTCCGCGATAACGGCATGCACGCGCTGATCATCTATGATGATCTCTCGAAGCAGGCCGTCGCCTATCGCCAGATGTCGCTGCTGCTTCGCCGCCCGCCGGGACGCGAGGCCTATCCCGGCGACGTGTTCTATCTTCACTCTCGTCTCCTGGAGCGCGCGGCGAAGATGAACGACGATTTGGGCGGCGGGCTCACTCACCGCGCTGCCGATCATCGAGACTCAGGCGGGCGACGTTGCCGCCTATATCCCGACCAACGTGATCTCGATCACCGACGGTCAGATCTTCCTCGAAACCGAGCTTTTCTTCCAGGGCATCCGGCCCGCCATTTCGGTCGGTCTGTCGGTGAGCCGCGTCGGCTCCGCCGCCCAGATCAAGGCGATGAAGCAAGTCGCCGGCACCATCAAGCTGGAGTTCGCCCAATACCGCGAAATGGCGGCTTTCGCCCAGTTCGGCTCCGATCTCGATGCGTCGACCCAACGCCTGCTCGCCCGCGGCGAGCGCCTGACTGAGCTTCTGAAGCAGGGCCAGTTCTCGCCTATGCCGGTCGAGGAGCAGGTGGTTTCGATCTATTCCGGCGTGCGCGGGTATCTGGATAAGATCGCGGTCGGGGACGTCACCAGGTTCGAATCCATGCTGTTGAGCGAGGTTCGCGCCAAGCACGCCGATATCCTGGAGGAGATCCGCACCAAACGCGAGCTCACCAAGGAGGTCGACGAGAATCTGAAAGAGGTGCTGGAGAAGTTCTCGAAGTCCTTCGCGTAAAGACAGGACGGACGAGACCGAAAGGAAACCGGGACCGAGATGCCAAGCCTCAAAGAGCTCAAGAATCGCATCAGAAGCGTCAAGTCGACGCAGAAGATCACCAAGGCCAAGCAGATGGTCGCGGCGTCGAAGCTGCGCCGCGCCCAGGAGGCCGTCGAGGCCGCCCGGCCCTATTCCGAGCGCATGGAGCGCGTGCTGGCCTCGCTGGCGAGCGGTATGGAAGGCATGCCCGGCGCACCGCCGCTGCTGGTCGGCACCGGCGGCGACCAGACCCATCTTCTCATCGTCGCGACCGCCGATCGCGGCTTGTGCGGCGGCTTCAACTCCACCATCGCCCGTGCCGCGAGAGATCGCGCGCGGTCTCTGATCGCCGAGGGCAAAACGGTCAAGATCTTCTGTGTCGGCCGCAAAGGGCGGGATGCCTTGAAGCGCGAATTCGCCGACCGGATCGTGCAATATGTCTCGCTCCGCGAGGTCAAGAAAGTCGGGTTCGAGAACGCCAAGGAGATCTCGACGATCGTCCTCGATATGTTCGATGCGGGCGAATTCGACGTTTGCACCCTGATCTTCAGCCAGTTCAAATCGGTCATGAGCCAGGTGCCGACGGCAAAGCAGCTCATCCCGGCGGTAATCCCGGCCGGCGACGAGGTGGCGCCGGGGCCCGATCTCAAAGGCGCGGTCTACGAGTATGAGCCGGACGAGGCGGACATCCTGAAGGTTCTGCTGCCGCGCAATGTCTCCGTCCAGATCTTCCGCGCGCTTCTCGAGAACGCCGCCGGCGAGCAGGGCGCGAGCATGACCGCCATGGACAACGCGACGCGC
This sequence comes from uncultured Alphaproteobacteria bacterium, assembly GCA_963732795.1. Classification (GTDB taxonomy): domain Bacteria; phylum Pseudomonadota; class Alphaproteobacteria; order CAVTAV01; family CAVTAV01; genus CAVTAV01. The sequence continues at coordinate 980,224 of CAVTAV010000006.1, forward strand.
AACGCGGGCGAGGTGATCGACCAACTGACCCTGAACTACAACCGCACCCGTCAGGCCGTCATCACCAAGGAACTCATCGAAATCATCTCGGGCGCCGAGGCGCTCTAAGAAGCACGACCGGAGCACGGACTTATGACCACGACCAATAGAACCGGCAAGATTACCCAAGTCATCGGCGCCGTCGTCGACGTTCAGTTCGACGGCCACCTGCCGGCGATCCTGAACGCGCTCGAATGCGACAACAACGGCAACCGGCTCGTGCTCGAAGTCGCCCAGCATCTGGGCGAGGAGACGGTCCGCACCATCGCCATGGACGGCACCGACGGCCTCGTGCGCGGCAAGGAAGTGATGGACACCGGCGACGCGATCTCGGTGCCGGTCGGCCCGGAGACCCTGGGCCGCATCATGAACGTGATCGGCGAGCCGATCGACGAGCGCGGGCCGATCAACGCCAAGAAGACCGCGCCGATCCATGCTCAGGCGCCCGAATTCGTCGACCAGTCCACCGAGGCCCAGATCCTCGAGACCGGCATCAAGGTCGTGGACCTGCTGGCGCCGTACGCCCGAGGCGGCAAGATCGGCCTCTTCGGCGGCGCCGGTGTCGGCAAAACCGTGCTGATTCAGGAGTTGATCAACAACGTCGCCAAGGCCCATGGCGGCTACTCCGTGTTCGCCGGCGTCGGCGAGCGCACCCGCGAGGGCAACGACCTCTATCACGAAATGATCGACGCCAAGGTCATCGATCTCGAAGGACAGTCGAAGGTTGCGCTGGTCTATGGACAGATGAACGAGCCGCCGGGCGCCCGTGCCCGGGTCGCGCTCTCAGGCCTCACGGTCGCGGAGTATTTCCGCGATGAGGAAGGCCAGGACGTGCTGTTCTTCATCGACAATATTTTCCGCTTCACCCAGGCGGGCTCCGAGGTTTCGGCGCTTCTGGGCCGTATGCCGAGCGCGGTGGGCTATCAGCCGACCTTGGCCACCGACATGGGCAACCTGCAGGAGCGCATCACGACCACCAACAAGGGCTCGATCACCTCTGTGCAGGCGATCTTCGTGCCCGCCGACGACTTGACCGATCCGGCGCCCGCGACCTCCTTCAGTCACTTGGACGCGACGACGGTGTTGAGCCGCCAGATCGCCGAGCTCGGCATCTATCCGGCGGTGGATCCGCTCGACTCCACCTCGCGCCTCTTGGATCCGCGCGTGGTCGGCGAGGAGCACTACAACACCGCCCGCGAAGTTCAGCGCGTGCTGCAGACCTATAAGTCGCTGCAGGACATCATCGCCATTCTCGGCATGGACGAGCTCTCGGAGGACGAGAAGCTGACCGTGGCCCGGGCGCGCAGAATTCGAAATTTCCTGAGCCAGCCCTTCCATGTCGCCGAGGTGTTCACCGGCTCGCCCGGCAAGCTCGTGAAGCTCGAAGATACGATCAGGAGCTTCAAGGCCATCTGCGCCGGCGAATACGACCATCTTCCCGAGACCGCCTTCCATATGGTCGGCACGATCGAGGAGGCGGTCGAGAAGGCCAAGAAGATCGCGGCCGAGGCGGCGTAGGGACCCTCTCATGGCGGATACGCTCACCTTCGATCTCGTCTCGCCCGAGCGGCTTTTGATCTCGGAACAGGTGACCATGGTCACCGTGCCGGGCTCAGAGGGCTATTTCGGCGTCATGGCGGGCCACGCGCCGGTCATCACCGCGCTGCGTCCCGGCGTCGTCGAGGTCGAGCCGGTCGAAGGCGAGACGCGGCGGATCTATGTCCGGGGCGGTTTCGCCGAGACCACCGGCGACAATCTGACGGTGCTCGCCGAGGAGGCGATCAATCTCGCCGACCTCGACCGCGCCGAGCTTGAAACGCGCCTCGCCAACGCCCGCGAAGACGTTACCCTCGCCCGCGACGACGAAGAACGCCGCGCCGCCGAAACGAATGTCGCGCAGCTGACGCAGCTCATCGCGGCGCTCTAGGCTTAAAACACCCCATCGCCCCTCTCGACGTGCGCCCCCAGGCGGCGTATGGTTTGTTGACTTTGAAACATTCTCGGATCAACCGTATCGACGAGGGACATATGTCTGGCTTCGGATCGACCTTGCGTCTCGTTGCGGCCGCTTCGCTTCTGGCGGGCGGCGTATTTGCGATCAATCTGGCGGTGGCGGCGCCGTCCACCGACACATTGTCGAGCAAGCCGAAGGACACCGATGTCTCAAGCCATTTCCGCGACGGCAAGAAGCTTCTCGCGGCCGGCGACCTCGATCCGGCGATCAAGGAATTCGCCAAGGTTCTCGCGGTCGTCCCGGGAGACGCCGAGGCGAACTACTATATGGGCCTCGCCCATCTCGGGAAGAACGAGGCCCAGGAAGCCAAGAACTATCTCGCCAAGTCGGTCCTGATCGACGGCTCCAACCCGGCGGCGCGCGAGCAGCTCGGCCTCGTCTCCCTGAAGCTCGACGACCGCCAGCGCGCCGAGCAGCAGCGCGACGCCTTGGCCAAGATGATGAAGCAGTGCGGCAAGAGTTGCGACGAGACGCTGACCACGTCGTTCAACTCACTCGATTCCGCGCTCAAGGGCAAGCCGGCGGGCAGCGGCAAGACCAGCGAGCTCCTGATGGACCGCGGCGAGACCGGCGACGTGACCTATAAGCTCGCGGTCGCCGAGATCAACGAGGGCCATTTCGAAAAGGCCATCTCGACCCTCAAATCCGCGGCGGACAAGATCGGCCCGCACCCGGATATCCTGAACTATCTCGGCTATGCCAACCGCAAGCTCGGCCATTACGATACGGCGATCCGCTATTACCGCGAGGCGCTCGCGATCAACCCGGATCATCTGGGCGCGAACGAATATCTCGGCGAGCTTTATGCCGAGATCGGCGACCTCGACCGCGCCCGCGTCCAGCTTGCGACCCTCGACCGGCTCTGCGCCTTCGGCTGCGCCCAGCACGAGGACCTGCAGCACTGGATTCAAACCGCCTCGGCCAAGTGAGCAGAACCCGGCGCGTTCTTCCTTTAGCGTCTCGTCCTTGCGGCGGGCATCGGCGCGGCGCGAGCCGAACCCCTCACGGAGTTCCGTTGGCTCGCCCCCGGCGCGGACGCCGCGGCCCAGGTGACCCGCGCGCCGGCCGAGTGCCTGAAGCCCGCGGACAACGCCGAGGACGCTTATGACATCGAAGTCGGCCGCGTCGTCTTCCGCACGCCGGAGCTGTTCGGCGGCCAGGCGGCGCGGGTGGGCCTGAGCTGCAACGCCTGCCACATCAACGGCCGCAACAACCCGACCTTCTTCATCGACGGCGTTACGGGCCTGCCCGGCACGGTCGATGTGACGACCTCGGTGTTCAGCAAGACGCGCGGCGACGGCGTGATGAATCCGCGCCCGATCCCGAGCCTCGTCGGCACGGCCTTCAACACGGCCTACGGCCATGACGCGAAGGTCACGTCGCTCAGCGAGTTCGTCCATGGCGTGGCGGTCGAGGAGTTCCAGGGCGAAGAGCCCGATCCCCACGTCTTCAAGGCGCTGATGGCCTATGTGACAGCGCTCGATCCGGTCGGCTGCACCGGCCCCAACACGGTCGCGATCACCCTCAAGAGCACGCTCTCCGACCTCGACCGCGGCCTGTCGGCCCTCGACGCTTCGGTGGACCGCGGCGACAAGGCGGTCGGCCATATGCTGGTCCTGGGGCTGCGCACCATGCTCGGCCGCTTGAACGAGCGCTATGCCGGCGCCGGCCTCTCGGAGGTCACGCCCGATATTGTCGGGGCCAGCCGCGGGTTGGAGACGCTTTGGCATGACGATGGCGGCAAGCCCAAGGCCTTCCATGCCGGGCTCAAGACCTGGCGCGACAACTTCGATCGCGTCGAGGCGAAGCTCACGGCGTCTGGAATCGAAATCGCTGTTCAATCCCGCGGTGGTCAGGCGCGTCGTCAAAGAGTTCCACCCGGCAATTGACGTCATCGCGAGGCGCGCCAGCGCCACGGCGATCCAGACAGGCTGGATTGCGGCGCTCCCTGCGGTCGCTCGCAATGACGGATCTTACGTTCTGACCGTCTCCGGCAGATGGCCGAAGCGTTCGATCAGGGCCGCGTAAACGTCGCGCTTGAACGGCACGATGATGTCGGTGATCCGCTCCAAGGGCAGCCACTTCCAGTCTTCGAACTCGGGGTGGTCGGTGTCGAGGTCGATATCGGAATCCTGGCCCGTGAAGCGTAGCGCGAACCATTTCATGCGCTGGCCGCGATATCGCCCGCGCCAGACCTTGCCGATCAGCTCGCTCCGGCAGGTCGTAGGTCAGCCAGTCGTCACTTTCCTCGATGATGGCGAATTTGTCGGTGCCGATCTCTTCCTCGAGCTCCCGGAGCACGGCCTCGCGCGGCTGCTCGCCCTTGTCGATGCCGCCCTGGGGCAGTTGCCAGGCCTCGGCCACCGTATCGATCCGCCGCGCGACGAAGACCTCGCCGTTGCGGTTGAACAGCACCGCGCCCGCGCAAGGCCGATAGGGCAGGTCGTTCTTGTCGGTCATGACGGTGTTCTAGCGGATCGGCTGGCGATTGACGACCGCCGTAATCGGCGCGATCAGGATTCCCTTGGCCTTGAGCGTCGGAATCCATGCCTCAAGCCGGTCGATGGTCACCGGATAGGCGCGGCCGATCCCGACCGCCGCGCCGTAGCCTTGAGCTACCTTTTCGAGCTCCGCGAGCTCGCCGTCGATCGCGTCGGGCGTCAATGTCGTTGTCGATATAGCGGTTATTGACCGCGCGCGGGATGTCCATGCTGCGGGCGATCTTGGCGGCGACGCTGAGCCGCGTGGCGCTGCTGTCGATCAGGATCAGCCCGCGATGGCTCAGATCCTGCAGCACCGGCGTAATCGCCGTCGTCGATGCGGTGAATTTCGAGCCCATGGAATTGACCACGCCGACATAGCCGGTCATCCGTCCAAGCACCTTCTGGAGCCGTTCGATATTCTGGTCGGGCGATAGGGTCGTCAACAGCGCGTCCGGGCCCGGATCGTCGTCGGGATAGCTCACCGGCTCCATCGGGATGCCGAGGACCACCTCGTGGCCGGCGGCCCGCGCCTTATCGGCCCATTCCTGTAGATCCTGGGCATAGGCCGAAAAGGATAGCGTGACCTCGGGCGGCAGCTTGTCGATCGCGTTCTGGGTGCGCTCCTTGGCGAGGCCCAGATCCTCGATGATGATCGCCATCCGCGGCCCGTCCTCGGTCGGATTGAAGGGCTGAGCGTAGGTCTGCCAGGCGGTCTTGCCGTTCGGGCCCATGACCGGCAGCGTGCCGAAGGGGCTGTCGGTCACGAGGTCGGGATCGTAGCTTTCGACCGATTTCGGCCCCGCCGGCTCGGCCTTGCTCGGCTCGGTCTTTTCCGATTGCGGATAGGGGCGGTGCGGGCGCCGAGCTATCGTTGAGGGCCACGGTCTGGCCGTCCGGCTTGCTCGGCGAGGAGACCGGCGGCGCCGGCGCTTGGGCGACGGGCCCGGATGCGCCCTCCGGCGGGCCCGCGAGCAACAGCCAGGTCACGATTCCGCCGATAATGACGAAGAAGACCAGATAGGCGGCGGCCAGCGTGGCGAAGCCGCCGGCCGGGACGCCCCTGGTCAACGAGGTTGGATTGCTTTGCGACAAGGTGTGGCTCTTATGCTCACCTCACGCCGGGCCCCAGCCCGCCATTGGACAGCTCTCGCCCGGCTATTTGTCCCTCGAGGCGGTCGCGAGCGCGATGCCCCGCAACAGATCAAGCGCATAGGACAGCTGATAATCGTTGGTCTTGCTGGCCGTGCCGACGTCGTCCGTGTCGCTGTCGCTGCCGGCGTCCGAGGTGGGACCGCCCGCGCCCGTCTTCGGCGCTTTCGAGCTCCGCCGGCGCCGGCGTCGCGGTGCCCTCGACCGGCGGCGGCGCCGCCAGATGGCCGCGGAGATCCGCCTCGCTCAGACGCCGACCCTCGTCGTCGATCGGCTCGACCTTGGCTTGTGCGACCTCGATATCCGGCTCGATTCCCTTGGCCTGGATCGACCGTTCGGCGGGCGTGTAGTAGCGCGCCGTGGTCAGGCGCAGCGCGCCATGGGTGCCCAAGGGAATGATGGTCTGGACCGAACCCTTGCCGAAGGACCGGGTGCCGAGAATGACCGCGCGGCGGTGATCCTGCAGCGCGCCCGCGACGATTTCGGAGGCCGAGGCCGAGCCGCCGTTGATCAGCACGATCAGCGGCTTGCCGTTCGCCATATCGCCCGGCTTGGCGTTATAGCGCTGGGTGTCTTCGGGCCGGCGGCCGCGGGTCGAGACGATCTCGCCATGATCGAGAAAATCGTCGGACACGGCGATCGCCTGATCGAGCAAGACCGCCCGGATTGTCGCGAAGATCAATGATATAGCCGCGTAGATCGGAGCCGATCTCCTGGGGCAGCTTGGTCAGCGCTTCCTTGACGCCCGTCATCGGTCTGCTCGTTGAAGGAGGAAATCCGGATATAGCCGACGTCGCGCTCGGCGCGGAACTTGACCGGCTTGATCTGGATGATCTCGCGGGTGATCGAAACGTCGAACGGTTTGTCCGCGCCGGGCCGCGCGATGGTGAGCTTGATGCTCGAATTGACCGGCCCGCGCATCTTCTCGACCGCGTCGTTCAGTGTCATGCCGACGACGGACTCGCCGTCGAGCGCGGTGACGTAGTCCCCGGCCTTGATGCCGGCTCTGGAGGCCGGCGTGCCGTCGATCGGCGAGATGACCTTGATCAGGTTGGTGTTGGTATCCATCGTGACTTGGATGCCGAGACCGCCGAATTCGCCCCGCGTCTGCACCTGCATGTCGCGGTAGCTCTTGGCGTTCATATAGCTCGAATGCGGATCGAGGGATGCCAGCATCCCGTTGATCGCGGCCTCGATCATCTTCTCGTCGTCGACCGGCTCGACATAATCGGACCGGACGCGCTCGATGACGTCGCCCAGAAGATTGAGCTGGCTGAAGATATCGGACTTCGGCTCCTCGCGCCCGACGCTCGGGAACGCGAACAAGACCAATACGATCAGCGCGGCTGGGGCTAATCTCCGCATCACCCACTAACCTTTCTTTCACTCGCCGCTAGCCACGGGAGCGGGTTGATAGGCTCACCTTGTTTCCGAAGTTCCGACATACAGCCGAGGCTGGGAACCAGGCAAGCCGTCCGATGAACCATTTCCCATCTGGCCCAACGGCTCGCCGGCCAATACCCATTGGCCTACGACGCCGTCAATCCGGGACATTCCCGCAAGCAGGGTATGATATCCCTCGCCGTGGGAGATGATCAAGAGTTGGCCATAATGCCGGAACCGCCCGGCAAATACGATTCGCCCGTCATAAGGGGCCACGACTTCCGCATGGTCGCGTGTTGCAATCACAACGCCTTTCCGAGGTACGCCGTTTTCGTCGTCCTGTCCATAGAGTGCGACAATTTTGCCTTTCGCCGGCAGGGGCAGCGTTCCGCGTACGCTTGAGAACGGCCGCTCCATCAGGGCCGCGACGTCCTGGGTGCTGCTCCGGCTTCGGCTTGGTGAGCCGGCTGGCGGCGTCTCGCGCGGCCTTGTCGATCGCGGCCTGGGCCTTCTCCTGCTCCTCCAGCTTGTCGATCAGGGAGCGAAGATCGGTCGCCTCGGCGGCGAGCTTGGCCATGCGCTCGTCGGTCGCCTTGGCCTCGGCAAGCGTGCGCTTGCGCTCCGTCCGACTTCTGGGCCAGCAGGTCGTCGATCTCGTCGCGCTTCTGCTTCAAGCGTTTCGGACTGGTCCGCGAGCGACAGGCGCTCCATCTCGATATCCGCGCGCAAGGCCCTGATCGCGGCGACCTTCCGGCCGATCTCGCGGGCGCGGCCGGCCAAGGGTCGGGATGATCCGGTCGAGCAGCAGTCCCGGTCCGCGCGGTGTCGGTCACGGTGGCGGGGCGGGCGATCAGGGTGACCGTGGGCTGCTCGCTGAAGCGCTGCAACCCGGCGAGGAGCTTCGACAGCTCGCCGCGGCGGGCGTCCAGATCCTTCTTCTTGGCGGCCTCGTCTTGTGCGCGAGCGACTTGATCTTGTCCTCCAGCGCGGTGACGCGGACTTCGAGGTCCTGAACCTGGGCCGCGGTCGTCGATCAGCTGCTTGCTGCAGCGTGTCGGATTCCTTGGCGATCTTCTCGGCCTTGCCGGTCAGCTCCTTGCTGCGCGCTGCGGCCTTCCTCGATCTGCTTTTCGATGTCCTGGAGATGCTGGGCGGTGTCGGATTTGCTCGGAGCGTGCGTCCTCGCCGGCGGCGCGCACCGCCGTCCCTTGCAGGACCAGCGCGAGGCCCGCAGGCCAGGAGGATCGCCCTAGGACGCAACATGGTGTCCGCTCGCTTCCAGCACGCGGCGGTCGTTCGCGGCGCCCTGGCGCATGGCGTTGATCAGGCTGTGGCCGGTCATTTCCTTCGGCTTCGGCAGCTCCATCAGCTCCAGCACCGTCGGCGCGATATCGGCAAGCCGGCCGTTCGCCAGGGAGACCGTGTCGTGCTCCGCCCGGCAATCGACCAGCACCAGGGGCACGAGATTGGTCGTATGCGCCGTGTGGGGCTGATGGGTGACGGGATCGCTCATCTGCTCCGAGATTGCCGTGGTCCGCCGTGATCAGCATCGCGCCGCCGACCCGGGCCAGGGCGTCGCGCAATTCGCCGAGGCTGTGATCGACCGTCTCCACCGCCTTGACCGCGGCGCTCAGGATTCCGGTGTGGCCGACCATGTCGGGATTGGCGAAGTTCACGACGATCAGGTCGTAGATCCCGCTCTCGATCGCCTGAACGAGCTTCTCGGTGACCTCGGGCGCCGACATCTCGGGCTGGAGATCGTAGGTCGCGACCTTGGGCGAGGGGACGAGAATGCGGTCCTCGCCGTCGAATTCGTGCTCGTCGCCGCCATTCAGGAAGAAGGTGACATGGGCGTATTTCTCGGTCTCCGCGATCCGGAGCTGGCGGAGCCTTGCCTTGGCCATGACCTCGCCCGAGCGTGTTCACCACGCGCTCGGCCGGGAACAGCGCGGGCAGATAGCGGTTCAAGCTGTCGGAATATTCGACCATGCCGCATTTGGCGGCGAAATCGACCCGGCGGCGGCGCGGGAAGCCTTCGAAATGGTTCTCGACCAGGGCCGATCAGGATCTGCCGGGCGCGGTCGGCGCGGAAATTCGCCATCAGCAGCCCATCGCCGTCGCGCATGCCTTTGAAGCTGCCGACGACGGTCGGCTCGACGAATTCGTCGTTCTCGCCGCGCTCATAGGCCGCCGTCACGGCCGCCTCGGCGGTCGACGCATTGTGGCCGTCGCCCTCGACCATGCAGACATAGGCCTTCTCGACCCGGTCCCAGCGCTTGTCGCGGTCCATGGCGAAATAGCGTCCGATCACGGTGGCGATCGAGACCGTATCCAGATCCGCCGTGGCGGCTTCGAATTTGCGGATGTAGCCGACGGCGCTGCGCGGCGGGGTGTCCCGGCCGTCCAGGAGCGCATGGATCGCGACCCGAATACCGGCACCCGCGATGATCCGCGCGAGTGCTGCGATGTGATCCTGGTGGGAATGGACGCCGCCCGGCGACATGAGCCCCATGAGGTGGCAGGTGCCGCCCGAAGCCTTGAGCGCCGCGATGAAATCGACGAGAGCGGGGATTTTCTCGATCTCGCCCGCTTCGATGGCGTGGTCGATCCGCGGCAGGTCCTGCAGCACGATCCGGCCGCCGCCGATATTCATGTGGCCGACCTCGGAATTGCCCATCTGGCCCGCGGGCAGGCCCACGGCGACGCCAGACGTTTCAATGAGCGCGGTGGGGCAGGTCTCGATCAGCGAGGACCAGACCGGCGTCTTGGCTTGGGCGATGGCGTTATCGGCGCCCTCGGCGCTGACGCCCCAGCCGTCCAGAATGCACAAAACGACCGGCCTGGGCCGGTCTGCTTGCGCTCCAGACCGGGCGCCGGACGCTCTCTCTGTCGTGCTAGCCATATCTCCCGACGGTACCACCGATTGGGTTGATTAATCTCTAAGCCCCGGAATTTACGCCGATATGGGCCGTCCGGGCCGAATTACGAGAATGTTTAACGTAAAAAGCCGTGTTTTCCCAATAATTTCCCGAGCAAACTTGTCACGCCCGGTGATAGGGATGGCCGGCGAGAATGGTCGAGGCCCGGTAGAGCTGCTCGGCGAGCATCCCTCGCACCATCAGATGGGGCCATGTCATGGGCCCGAGCGAGAGCCGCATATCGGCCCGGTCGAGGACCGCAAGCCCATGCCCGTCCGCCCCGCCGATCAGAAACGCCACGTCGCCGACCCCGGCGTCCCGCCAGCGCTTCAAGCGCTCCGCGAAGCCGACGCTGTCGAGGGTTTCGCCCCGCTCGTCGAGCGCCACCATCGTCGCTCCGGGGGGCACCGCCTTCAACAGCCGCTCACCCTCGCGTGTCTGGCGGTCCGCGCCGCCCGGCTCAGTGAAATCCCTGACCGTCACGGTCCAGGGCAGCCGCTTGACATAGGTATCGAGGATCTGCTGCTCGGGGCCCTTTCGCGACCTGCCGATGGCGGCAATGACGATCCGCATAACCACCCTCCGGCTTGGCGACAGCCGCGCCGCCTTACGTCTCGTAGCCGTCCGCCGGGCTTAAACCGCGGCGACCAGTCCCCGGTCGATATCCGCCGACCACATCTTCTCGAGATTGTAGAAGGCGCGGACCTCGGGCCTGAACAGATGCACGACCACGTCTCCGGCGTCGATAAGGACCCAATCGGCCTGGGGCAAGCCCTCGGCCGCGCGCGTCTCGTAGCCCTGGTCCTTCAATCGCCGAACCACGTGATCGGCCATCGACGCCACGTGCCGATGGGACGTGCCGCTGGCGATGACCATATAATCCGCGATTGAGGATTTGCCGGCTAGGCCGATGGAGACGGCGTCTTGCGCCTTGTCGTCGTCGAGAGATTTGAGGACAGCATTCAACAGACGTTGCACAGGCTTCGTCGATTTACGAGCTGGAATAGGCGAATACTCCTGAAGCTTCTCCAATGGTGCCGGGCGCCTCGCGCCCGCGCATGATCCTAGATTATAATCTTGACGGTTTTTTTCAACCTCGATCGCATGACCGGATCGCCGTGGCCGACACGGGGCTCAAAGTGCCGTGGAGAAACACCCAGGCGGGCGGTTTCCGGGAGGCCAGGCGCCGCGCCTGGTGCTCGGACAGGCGGTAGCGGGCGAAGGCATGGGCGGCCTTGCAGGCGTTGGCGGCGAGCGTGTAGCCCGGCCGGTCGTAGACGGCGATGGGGACGGTTTCGAAGATCGCCCGCCAGCGCTGCCATTTGGCGATCTGGATGAGGTTGTCGGCCCCCATCAGCCAGACGAAGCGGACGTCCGGCGCGCGCGCCGCCAAGCGTCTCGATCGTATCGGCGGTGTATTGGCTGCCGAGCCCGGCCTCGATATCGGTGACGACGATGCGCCGGTCCGCGCCGGCGACCGCCCTGGCCTGGGCGAAGCGCTCGGCCAGGGGCGCCATGCCGTCGGTGGGCTTAAGCGGGTTCTGCGGCGAGACGAGCCACCAGATCTGATCGAGATCGAGCCGTTTGCGGAGCTCGCGCGAAATATGGAGGTGGCCTTCATGGGCGGGATTGAACGAGCCGCCAAGCAGGCCGATCCGGGCGCCGCGCCGATCGGCGAGGCCCGGTAGCCGGAGGATCGCCCGCGCCTCAGGGCCGGATCTGGCCCGTGCCCCGGACGACATATTTGAAGGTGGTCAATTGCTCGACGCCGACGGGCCCCGGCGAATGCAGCTTGCCGGTCGAGATGCCGATCTCCGCGCCCATGCCGAACTCGCCGCCGTCGGCGAATTGGGTCGAGGCGTTGTGCATCACGATGACACTGTCGACCTCGTCCAGGAACTTCTCGGCGGCCGCCGCGTCCTCGGTGACGATGGATTCCGTGTGGCGGGAATTGTGGTGCGCGATATGGTCGATCGCGCCCGCGACGCCGTCCACGGCCTTGACGGCGATGATCGCGTCGAGGAACTCGGTGTCCCAATCGGCCTCGGTCGCTGGCACGATCCGGGAATCGAGCGCGCGGGTCGCCTCGTCGCCGCGCACTTCGCAGCCGGCCTGGATCAGGTCATCGACGATCGGCTTCAGATGGGTGCCGAGCACGGCCTTGTCGACCAAGCAGCGTCTCGGCCGCGCCGCAAATGCCGGTCCGGCGCATCTTGGCGTTGAGCGTGATCTTGGCGCGCCTTGTCGAGATCGGCCGCGCGGTCGACATAGACGTGGCACAGCCCTTCGAGATGGGCGAGCACCTGGATCTGGCTTTCCTGCTGGACCCGCTCGATCAGCCCGCGTCCGCCGCGCGGCACGATCACATCGATATAATCGACCATCCGCAGCATGACGCCGACGGCCGCCCGGTCCTGGGTCGGCACCATCTGGATCGCCGCTTCGGGGAGTCCCGCGGATTTCAGGCCTTCGACCAGCGCCGCGTGGATCGCCCGGCTGGACAGCGTGCTTTCCGTGCCGCCGCGCAGGATCACCGCATTGCCCGCTTTGAGGCACAGGCCGCCGGCATCCGCCGTCACATTGGGCCGGGATTCATAGATGATCCCGATGACGCCGAGAGGCACGCGGACGCGCGAGATTTCGAGCCCGTTGGGCCGGGTCCATTTGGCGAGAACGCGCGCCGACCGGATCGGCCAGCGCCGCGACTTCTTCGAGGCCCACGGCCATCGCCTCGACGCGCTTGTCGTTCAAGGTCAGCCGGTCGAGGAACGCGCCCTTGGTGCCGCGCTGCTTGGCGGCCGCAACGTCCTGGGCATTGGCCTCCAGAATGGCGGCGCTATTCGCGCGGATGGCGGCCGCGGCGGCCTTGAGCGCTGCGTTCTTGGCTCGGTGGAGGCGCGCGCCAGCTCATGCGCGGCCGCGCGGGCGCGTTCGCCCATAGTGATCATGGCCGCTTCGAGATCGGCGGCTTCCGGCTCGCGGGCAAGAGTGGTCAGGCTCATGGCTCAGGCCTCCTTCACGCCGGGCTCGCTCTCGCTTGCGGCGAGGAGCACGAGATCGTCCCGGTGGATGAGTTCTTCGCGGCCACGGTAGCCGAGAATGGCTTCGATATCACGGCTTTTGTGGCCGATGATGCGCTTGGCGTCCTTGCTCGAATAGGCCGAAAGCCCGCGCGCGATCTCGCGGCCTGAGGCATCGCGCACCCTCACCGCATCGCCGCGCTCGAACATGCCTTCGACCGCCGTAACGCCTGCCGGTAGAAGGCTTTTCCCCCGTCCCAAGCGCACCGGCGGCCCCGGCGTCGACAAGGTAATCCCCGGCGGGCACCAGGGTTCCGGCGATCCATTGCTTGCGGGCGGTGACGGGCGTCGCCTCGGGCAGGAACCAACTCCCCCGACCGGTCTCGCGGAAGCGCTGCAACGGGTGCGTTTCCTTGCCGTTGATGATCGCCATCGCGCAGCCGGCAGCGACCGCGATCCGGGCGGCGGCGAGCTTGGTGACCATGCCGCCCTTGCCGAAGCCGGTGGGCTTGGGCGCGCCGGCCATATCTGCGATCTCGTTGGTGATCGCACGGACGACGGGCACGAATTCGGCGTCCGGATCGGTTTCGGGATTGGCGGTGTAGAGCCCGTCCACGTCGGACAGCAGGATCAGGCAATCGGCGCTGATCATCTGGGCGACGCGGGCGGCGAGCCGATCGTTGTCGCCGTAGCGGATTTCGGCGGTCGCCACCGTGTCGTTCTCGTTGATCACGGGGATCGCGCCGAGGCTCAACAGCGTGTTGATGGTGCTGCGGGCATTGAGATAGCGGCGGCGTTCCTCGGTGTCCGAGAGGGTCAGGAGGATTTGGGCGACGGTGATCTCGTGCTCGCCGAGGATTTCCTGATAGGCGTGGGCGAGGCGGATCTGACCGACCGACGCCGCAGCCTGGCTTTCTTCGAGCTTCTGGCGGGTCAGATTGAGGCCGAGATGGCGGCGGCCGAGAGCGATCGCGCCGGAAGAAACGATCACCACCTCCTTGCCGCCGTCCTTGCGCAAGGCGGCGATATCCGCCGCGACGGTTTTCAGCCAGTTGCGCCGAAGGGTGCCGCTCGGGGATTCGACCAGAAGGGCCGAGCCGATCTTGATGACGACCCGGCGCGCCTTGTCGAGGGCGGAGATCGCGGACTGCATCACGACGCTCCCTGCGCCGTCTGAAGAGGTGCTGCGTCCTCAGCGCGATGCTTGGTCACGACGGCCAGCAGTTCGCCGAGCACGTCCTGAACGCCTTCGCCGCTCGCCGCCGAAATCGCCCGGACCGGCGCTTTCACGGCCTTTTCCAACGCCTTCACCCGCTTGGTCCGGGTCTTGTCGTCCAAGCGCATCGCATTTGTTGAGCGCCACGATCTCGGGCTTCTTGGCGAGGCCGTGGCCGTATTCCTTGAGCTCCTGCCGGATCGACTTATAGGCCCCGGCGACATCCTCCTCCGTGCCGTCGACGAGATGGAGGAGCACGTTGCAGCGCTCGACATGGCCGAGGAAGCGGTCGCCGAGCCCGGCGCCTTCATGGGCGCCTTCGATCAGGCCGGGGATGTCGGCGAGCACGAATTCCGACCCGTGGACATGGACGACGCCAAGCTGGGGATGGAGCGTGGTGAAGGGATAGTCCGCGATCTTCGGCTTGGCCCGGCTGACGGCGGCAAGGAAGGTCGATTTGCCGGCATTGGGCAGGCCGACGAGCCCGGCATCGGCGATCAGTTTCAGCCGGAGCCAGATCGCCATCTCCTTGGCCGCGCTCGCCGGGCTGGGCCTTGCGGGGCGCGCGGTTGGTCGAGCTCTTGAAGAACATGTTGCCGAGCCCGCCCCGGCCGCCTTCGAGGAGCCGGACGCTCTGGCCGACCTCGGTCATGTCGGCGAACAGGGTCTCGCCGTCCTCGTCGAACACCTGGGTGCCGGCGGGGACCTTGAGCACCGCATCCGCGCCGTTCGCGCCGGTGCGGTTGCGGCCCATGCCGTGCATGCCGGTCTTGGCCTTGAAATGCTGCTGGAAGCGGTAGTCGATCAGGGTGTTGAGGCCGTCGACGCATTCGACCATAGACATCGCCGCCCTTGCCGCCGTTGCCGCCGTCGGGGCCGCCGAATTCGATGAATTTCTCGCGCCGAAAGCTCACGCAGCCGGCGCCGCCATTGCCGCTGCTGACATAGACTTTCGCCTGATCCAGAAATTTCATCGCGCTGTAACATTTCGTCCGGCTGCCGGAAGTCTTAGATAAGTCCCGATACGAAAAAAGGGAATGGCCGACCATTCCCTCTTTCAGAACAGCGGGCCGTGGTCTGGGGCCCGATATCGGGGCCCGTCAGTCGGACGGGATCACGGACACATAGGTCCGGCCCAGCCGACCCTTGTCGAATCTGACATTGCCTTCGGTGGTTGCAAAGAGGGTGTGGTCCTTGCCCATGCCGACATTCTCGCCCGGGTGCCATTTCGTGCCCCGCTGGCGGATGATGATGTTGCCGGAGATCACCTTCTCGCCGCCGAATTTCTTCACGCCGAGGCGCCGGCCTGCCGTATCGCGGCCGTTGCGGGAGCTACCGCCTGCTTTCTTATGGGCCATGAGTCCTTACTCCTTGGTCTTCTTTTTGGCGGCGGGCTTCTTCGCGGGAGCTTTCTTGGCCGCCGGCTTCTTGTCGCCATCCGTCTTCTTCGCCGCAGCCTTTTTGGGCGCGGCCTTCTTGGTTTCGGTCTTCTTGGCTTCGGTCTTGGGAGCCGCCTTCTTGGCGGGCGTCTTCTTGGGCGCGGCAGCCGTCTTCTTCTCGGCGGGCTTCGCGGCCGGGGTCTTCTCGGCCGGCTTTTCCTCCGGCTTTGCCGCGACCGCTTCCGGCTTGGGCGCGGGCTTCGCGGCCTTCTTGGCCGGCTTCTTGCCGTCGGTCAGGATTTCGGTGACCTTGAGCACCGTCAGATCCTGGCGATGGCCGGCGCGGCGGCGCGAATTCTGCCGGCGACGCTTACGGAACACGATAATCTTCGGCCCGCGGTCATGCTCGACCACCTCGGCCGCGACCGTGGCGCCCTCGACCGTCGGCGTGCCCATGGTCACGCTGGAGCCTTCGCCGAGCATCAGCACATCGGTGAGCTCCACCGTATCGCCGGGCTCGCCCGCGAGCTTCTCGACCGAAATGACGTCGTCGATGGCGACCTTGTATTGCTTGCCGCCGCTCTTGATCACTGCGAACATTGTCGTTTCCGCAAAAGGCCGGAGTGTCGCCCTCGGGCGTGTCCGGCGTTCTTCATTCTAGCGCATAAACATAGGGGCGGCTCGGGACCAGCCCGCCGCCCTTGCTTTTCGGGGCCGCACTATACCGGCCGGTCCCCAGCAGTCAATGGCTTTGACTCGGTTTCGGCCCCGCCGCTTTGCCTTGTTGCCAGGGGCTGCTCGGGCTGTTTATCGTGGATCACCGGGGCGCGAGAGGGGATCGGACGGTGACGGTAGGGGACGCGGTAGTACGCAGGGCGACAGGCGAGCTGTTCGGGCATCCCAAGGGCCTTTACGTCCTCTTCCTCACCGAGATGTGGGAGCGCTTCAGCTTCTACGGGATGCGCGCCCTCCTGGTCTTCTATCTGACCGAGCACTTCCTGTTTCAGGACGACGCGGCATTCGGCATTTACGGCGCCTATGGCAGCTTCGTCTACGCCGCGCCGATTCTGGGGGGCGCGATCGCCGACCGCTATCTGGGATTCCGGAAATCGGTGGTTCTGGGCGCGATTCTGCTGACCCTCGGGCATTTCGGCATGGCTTTCGAGGGCGCGGGCGCGACCTCGGTGGTCGATGCGGCCGGGAATACCGTCGTCCACCGCGATCCGTTCTTCCTCAAATATTCTATCTGTCGCTGGCGTTTCTGATCGCGGGCGTCGGGTTCCTCAAGGCCTGCATCTCCTCGATCGTCGGCCAGCTCTATGAAAAGAACGATCGCCGCCGCGATTCGGGCTTCACGATCTTCTATATGGGCATCAATCTCGGCGCGCTGATCGGCCAGATTCTGTGCGGCTATCTGGGGCAGATCTACGGCTGGCGCTACGGCTTCGGGCTTGCGGGCATCGGGATGCTGGGCGGGCTGCTGATCTTCACCCGCGGCCAGAAGCATTTTCTCGGCAAGGCCGAGCCGCCGGATCCCGCTTCCCTCAGGAAGCCGGTGTTCGCGGGGATCAACAAGGAATGGCTGATCTACGGCGGCACCGTCATCGGCATCCTCGTCATCTGGCAATTGATCCGGATCACCGCGGTCGCCGGTGTCATGGTGAACGGGTCGCTCATCATCGCCGCCCTGGTGATCCTCTATTTCGCCTTCGTGAAATGCGAGAAGGAGGACCGGGACCGGCTTCTGGTCGTGCTGTTCCTGACCCTGTTCTCGATCTTCTTCTGGACGGTGTTCGAGCAGGCCGGGACGAGCCTGAACCTGTTCGCCGACCGGAATGTCGATCGCGTGGTGCTCGGATTCACCATCCCCGCGTCGACGCTGCAGAGCCTGCAATCCCGTTCTACATCATCCTGTTCGGGCCGCTATTCGCCTGGCTGTGGATGAGCCTCGCGAAACGCGACGCGCAATCCCTACGCCCGCGCCGAAATTCGCCCTCGGCATCATCCAGGCAGGGCTGGGGTTTTTCGTGCTCGTCTACGGCATCTCGCTCGCCGGACCTGACGGCGCGGTCGGCCTCGTGCTGGTTGGCGCTCGCCTATCTGCTGCATACGACCGGCGAGCTCTGCCTTTCGCCGACGGGGCTTTCGATGGTGACCAAGCTGACGATCCCGCAAGATCGTGGGCTTCATGATGGGCGCCTGGTTCCTGACGACCGCAGCCGCGGAATTCGCCGCCGCCGAGTTCGCCAAGCTGGCGGGATCGAAGACCGTCGGCGGGGTCGTGACGGACAAGGCGGCGGCGCTGGCCGGCTATAAGGACCTGTTCCTGATGCTCGGCGAAATCGCGGTCGTGGTGGGGATCGTGCTGTGGCTGCTGTCGCCGATCTTCAAGCGCGGCATGCACGGCATCCGCTGACCGGATTCCCTAATTTTCCAGCCGAAAGCGGCTTCCGGGATGAAAAAGCCGGGCGATCGAGGCGACAATTCCGGCGTTTTCGACGCGTTTCGTGATCAAAAGACAGGATTCCTGGGCTTTCATGTCCAGAAGCTCCGCCGTCCGCCTGTTTGGTGGAACCGCTTCCACTGTCGTGTGTGTCGTAGCCCCGGGGAGCGCGCGCGCGAGCATGTCGTCGGGAAGCTCGGTTTCCGCATAGGACGGCACGGCATCCAGATTGATGTGGCGCTCCTCGAGCTGGACAGGCCGGTCGTTCTCGGCATGGAGGATGAGCGCGAAGGCGAGGCGGGTGCCGGCGGGGAGGCCGTAGAGTCGGGCGAGTTCGGGCCGGGCCTCGAAGCGCGCGGATTCGACGACCCGCCAGCGATGGGCGCGGCCGCGGCCCGCGATCCATTGGGCGATGGGCGGAATGGCGATCGTCTCGGGCAGCCGATTGCGGCTCGGCGACGAAACTGCCGACCCCGCCGAGACGGACGACCCTGCCTTCCTGGGCCAACTCGCGGACCGCGCGGTTGATGGTCATGCGGGAGATGCCGAGCTCGGCCACCAGCTCGTTCTCCGACGGGATGCGCGCGCCGGGCGGCCAATCGCCGGAGCCGATCCGGTCGAGAATATGCTGCTTCACGGTCTGATAACGGGCTGCGATATCCGTCACGGGCCTGGCTCCCTGTGGAAGGCCGATAGCGCAGTGTATTAACCTATACAAGTATAGTCAAATGTGGCCGCGAATTGAGAAGCCGACGATCCCTCCCCGCGTATCGCCGGCTTACCGACGCCGTCGATCAATATAGGGCAGTATATACCAATTCGCGGCCCTAGCAGCAGGACTCAAATGGCCGCTAAAAGGTGTGGCAGCGACGCCACGCTGGCGCCAGAATCCGCAACGGCCATTCCCCGTTTCCCGTCCTATGTCCATGATCTCAATCAAAATCCGTTATGAGATCGGTCCAATCAGTTGTAAAGTGGAGGGCGAATCACGGCGTGTCTCAATAAATGTCTTTCGCGTTTATGATGGGGGTCGCTCTGATCGGATTGGAGTGGCGTCCGCTGACGTTTGCAGATTTATTGTGAGTCGCCGCGTTTCGGTTATGAGGTTTGGAGACTAAGCGCATGGCTACTGGAACCGTGAAGTGGTTCAACCCTACCAAGGGCTACGGCTTTATTCAGCCCGAAGACGGATCTAAGGACGCATTCGTTCATATTTCCGCGGTCGAAAGGGCCGGGCTCACGACCCTGGTCGAAGGACAGAAGGTTCAATTCGAGCTGGTTTCGGGCCGCAACGGCCGGTCATCAGCCGAGAATCTCACGATCCTTTCCTAAGGCTCTTCCCCACGAAAGTCGCTGCGTCGCTGCCTTCCTCTTCTGTAGGGGCGGTGGCGCTGCGCGTTGGGGGGCTATCGGGGGGTGTTAGCCCGGTTGACAGGGCAGCGTGGCCCCACTATGGTCGCGCGCCTGCCGGGCGACGGCATTCTTTTTGTTACGACGGTACGATCATGAAAGTTCGCAATTCTCTCAAGTCGCTGAAGTCCCGCCATAAGGATTGCCGGGTCATCCGCCGTCGCGGCCGGGTCTATGTGATCAACAAGACCAACCGCCGCTTCAAGGCGCGCCAGGGCTGATCGCCCTCCACCCCTGAGTTTCCTTTAGACATTAGAATGTCGCGCCCCTTCGGGGCTCGCACTCTGCAGGCGGTCACCGCGAATTGCGAAGCGCCGTGGCGATCCGGTATCGCGGCGACAAATGAAGTGCGTCTGGATCAGTCCCGGCCGGACTTCTCGTTTTCCTGGGATAGCCAGGCAATCCTGAGCACGTTGGTCGCGCCCGGCGTTCCGAAGGGGACGCCGGCGGTGACCACGATCCGCTGGCCGTAATCGGCGAATTCCTCGCGCCGGGCGATCCGGCAGGCCTTCTCCACCATGGCCTGGAAGCTCGACGACATCCCGTGTCTTGACGCAGTGGAGCCCCCAGAAGAGCGCCAGGCGCCGCGCAGTCCTGATCTCGGGCGTCAGCACAAGGATCGGCACGCTCGGGCCGCTCGCGCGAGGCCCTGAGCGCCGTCGAGCCCGAGGTCGTGAAGGTGACGATGGCGGCGGCGTTCAAGCGTCTCGGCGACCTGACGGGCGGCGGCGGTGATCGCATCGGAGGCCGTGGCGTCCGGCTCGGGGCGCTGGGCGGCCAGGATTTGCCGGAAATATTGCTCTGCCTCGATCTTGCGCGCGACCCGGTCCATCACGCTCGACGGCCTCCAGCGGATAGTCGCCGGCCGCCGATTCGGCCGACAGCATCATCGCGTCCGCGCCTTCATAGACCGCGTTCGCCACATCCGACACCTCGGCGCGGGTCGGCATCGGCGAATGGATCATCGATTCGAGCATCTGGGTCGCGACGATCACCATCTTGCCCGTTCTGCCGCGCCGGCCGGACGAGCCGCTTCTGGATGCCCGGTACGTCCTCGACATGGGTCTCGACGCCGAGATCGCCGCGCGCCACCATGACGCCGTCCGACAGCTCGATGATCTCGTCAAGCCGTTCGAGCGCAGCCGGCTTCTCGATCTTGGCGAGAACCGCCGCGCGCCCGGCGACCAGCTTGCGGGTCTCGGCAACGTCGTCCGGCCGCTGCACGAAGGAGAGCGCAATCCAATCCACGCCGAGCTCGGCGGCCGCTTCGAGATCAGCCCGGTCCTTCGGCGTCAGCGCGGCGAGCGGCAGCAGCCGGCGCGGCACATTGACGCCCTTCTTGTTCGACAGCTCGCCGCCGACCACGACCTTGGTCTCGATCATGGGTCTTGGTCGACATGCTCGACCTCCAGCCGGATCTTGCCGTCGTCGAACAGCACTTCGGCTCCGGGCTCGAGCGCCGCGAAGATCTCCGGATGGGGCAGGGTGACGCGTTTGGCGGTGCCGGGCTATTCCTTGCGCTCCAGCCGAAACTTATGGCCCGTTCTCAGCATGACCGGAGGCTCCGCGAAGTCGCCGATGCGCAGCTTCGGGCCCTGAAGATCGGCCAAAATCGCGATCGGCCGGCCGAGATCTTCCTCGACTTCCCGGATCAGCCCGTGCAGGGTCTTGAGATGGGCATGGGAGGTATGGCTCATATTGATGCGGAACGCGTCGGCGCCGGCCTCGAACAGCGCCTGGATCATCTGGCGTGAAGAGGTCTTCGGCCCGAGTGTCGCGATAATTTTGGCGTTGCGGCGGCGTCGCATGGCCGTCAGTCCCTTTTCTTCTTATGGCCCGCTCGTTTGAGAGACCTAAGCCGGACTTGGCTGGAAGGCAAGATTAAGTCACAAACGTGATAGCTCTGTTGACCTGCGCGGCCTAAGCCCACATTTCTGTACCATAGTGTGATGGATACCAAGCCTCGAAGCCCTACCAACTCTCAAAGCTTTCGCGCCGCCGAGATCCTCAATCCCGGTGGGCAGTCGGATTTTATCCTGATCTGCGACCACGCCTCGAATGCGATTCCTTCCGAGCTCGGCACGCTCGGCCTGTCACGCGAGCAGCTTCAGGATCATATCGCCTGGGATATAGGCGCCGCCGCCGTGACCCGCCGAGTGGCTGAACGGCTCGATGCGCCGGCGGTCTTGAGCGGCTTCTCGCGGCTCGTGATCGACCCCAATAGGATGCCCGACGACCCGACCCTGATCGTCACCGTGTCGGATTCGATCGCCGTGCCCGGCAATATGTCCCTGACGCCGCATGAGGCGACGTGGCGCAAGACCACCTTTTACGATGCCTATCAGTCCGCCGTCGGCGCGCGCATCGATGCGCGGCAGAAGCTCGGCCGGATTCCGGCGCTCGTGTCGATCCACAGCTTCACGCCGGTGATGGACGATTTCGCCCGCCCCTGGCAGATCGGCCTTCTATGGGACCGCGACCCACGGCTGAAGGATCTGCTTTATGCCGAGCTCTCCCGGCATTCCGATCTCGTGATCGGCGACAACGAGCCCTATTCCGGCCGCGGGCCCGCCGGGACCATGGAATATCACGGCATGCGTAAGGGGCTCCCCCATGTGCTGATCGAGCTTCGCCAGAACCTGATCGATCATGACGACGGCGTCGCCCAGTGGTCGGATATCATCGCCGAGGCGCTGGAACGGGTGATTGCCGATCCGTCCTTTCTAGAGGTGCGGCATTACGGCTAGGATCGGATCCCAAGGAGATACGGAGATCATGGAAGACAAACTCAAGACCGAGCTCGAAGCGGCCGCGTTCCGCCGGCTGGTCGAGCATCTGCGCACCCATCCCGAGGTGCAGAATATCGATCTGATGAATCTCGCCGGCTTCTGCCGCAACTGCCTGTCCAATTGGTACCGCGAAGAGGCCGAGAAGAAGGGCGTCGATATCACCAAGGACGAATCGCGCGAGATCGTCTACGGCATGCCCTATGACCAGTGGAAGGCCAAGTACCAGACGGAGGCCACGCCTGAGGCGATGGCCAAGATGAAAGGCACGTTCCACAATCACTGAGCGGCCGGGGCCTGCTTGTGGAAAACTCGTCACCGTTGCGCATCCCGTGCGCCGGGCCGATATAAGGCGGGCTTCGCTTAGAGCCCAAGTTTCGATTTCGAGGGAGAAAATCCATGGCTGACGTCGGCGGCATCGCGGCCGGTCAATTGCGGGCGCTGATTCAGCGCATCGAGCGGCTGGAGGAGGAAAAGGCCGGCCTCGCCGCGGATATCCGCGAGGTCTATGCCGAGGCCAAGGCCAACGGCTTCGAGCCCAAGATCATGCGCCAGGTGATCAAGCTTCGGAAAATGGAGCGGGCCGACCGTCAGGAGCAGGAAGCGCTGCTCGATCTCTATATGCACGCCATCGAGGCGGCAATCCGCCGCCGCCGAATAGCGGCGGGCTTCACGCCGGTTTGTAGTCGTCGTCGAGGCCGAGATCGGTGACCTTGCGGTAGAGCGTCGAGCGGCCGATGCCGAGCCGGCGCGCGACCTCGGACATGCGTCCTTCATATTTGCTGAGTGCGAAGCGGATCATGTCCGCCTCGACGTCTTCGAGCGTCCGGACCGCGCCCGCCTCGTCCACGGCGCGGATCGCCTCGCCGGGGATGTGATCGTCCTGGACCGGCCGGATGAGCGCGGATTCGGGACCCGGCCGGGACACGACGCCGCCGACGAAGCCCTGGGATGCCGGCGGCGGCGGCGGAGCCGCGACGGAAACGCCGGCGATCTGGGCGATCTGAGGGAAATCCGCCACGTCCATTCGGTCGCCGTTCGCCAGGATGATGCGCCCGAAAGATGGTGTTTTCGAGCTGGCGGACATTTCCCGGCCAGTCATAGGTCTCGAGGAGCTTCATGGCGTCGTCGGTGACGCCGACGATCTTCTTGTCTTCGCTCGCCGAAATGCGCGTGACGAAATGCTCCACGCAGCGCCCGGATGTCCTCGCGCCGCGCCCGCAAGGGCGGGATGGTGATCGGGAAGACGCTCAGGCGGTAATAGAGGTCTTCGCGGAACTGGCCTTCGCGCACCAGGCTCTGAAGGTCGCGGTTGGTCGCGGAGATGAGGCGGATGTCCACCTTGACCGGCTTGGACGCGCCGACGGGGTCGATCTCGCCTTCCTGCAGCGCGCGCAGCAGCTTGACCTGCATGTCGAGGCGCAACTCGCCGATCTCGTCGAGGAACAGGGTGCCGCCCGAGGCTTCCTTGAATTTGCCGATATGTTTCTCGGTTGCGCCGGTGAACGCGCCCTTTTCGTGGCCGAAAAGGATGCTTTCGACGAGATTTTCGGGGATCGCACCGCAATTGACGGTCACAAATGGGGTGCCTGCGCGGTCGCTCGCGCCCTGGATCGCCCGCGCGAACATCTCCTTGCCGACGCCGCTCTCGCCTTCGATCAGGATCGGCACGTTCGAGGCGGCGGCGCGCTGGGCCATATGGACCGCGGCCTGGAGGGCGTCGCTCTTGCCGACGAGATCGGAAAATTCGAGGCGGCCGGAAATCTTCCGGCTGAGGCGCGACACCTCGCCCGCCAGCGTATTGACCTTGATGGCGTTTTGCAGCGAGACGTCCAAGCGTTCCGGGCTCGCGGGCTTCACGATGAAATCGCAGGCCCCGGCGCGCATGGCCTTCACGACCGTGTCGACGCCGCCATGGGCGGTCAGCACGATGAAGGGAAGCTCGGGGCGGGTCTTGCGGACGGTGTCGATCACGGTCAACCCGTCGACGCCCGGCATGGCGAGATCGAGAAGCACGACATTGTGCTCGATCGGCTCCGTGCCGCCGAGAATGTCGAGCGCTTCCTCGCCGCCCGATGCCGTCTTGGTGCGGTAGCCGAGCTTGGAGAGCACGGTCTCCATGATCCGCCGTTGGGTCGGGATCGTCATCGACGATGAGCACCGAGGTCGTCATGATTGCGCCTTCTTGTCCGTCCCGCTGGGTGGGCGAATGCCCTATGGTCCGAGATGGCCGGCGGGCCCCCATCCAGCCAGTGTGAATTATTCCGTCCATGTCCCAATACGGGACAAAGCTTAACAATTCAGAAACGACGTTTCGGCGCGGGCCATGGAAAGCGGCTATTGGCAATCGCCCGGCTTGGGATTATCTGAAACACCAAGGCCTTCGATCCCTCCCGCCCCGAAGAGAGCAAACGCGAAGAATGACGGAAAAAGCCGCCGCGACCGCCCTGCCCACCTGGAATCTCGACGATCTCTATCCCGGCCGCGAACTCGCCCGAGCTCGAGCGGGACTTCGAGACCGTGGCCCGGGAAGCCAAGGATTTCCGCGCGCGCTACGAAGGCAAGGTCGCCACGCTCGACGGCGATGGGCTCGGGGCGGCGATCGAGGCCTATGAGCGGATCGACGAGACTATCGGGCGCATCGCGAGCTATGCCTCGCTGGTTTTCGCCGGCGATATGAGCGATCCGGCCGATCGCCCAGTTCCATCAATCGGCCCAGGAACGGCTGAACGATATCAGCTCGGATCTCATTTTCTTCACGCTCGAGATCAATCGGATCGAGGACGGCCGGATGGCGACGCTCCTGGCCGCCGACCGGCTGAAGAAATATGCGCCCTGGATCCGCGATACCCGCGTGTTCCGGCCGCACCAGCTTTCGGACGAGATCGAGCATCTGCTGCATGAGCGCTATATCGTCGGCTCGGCCGCCTGGTCGCGGCTGTTCGACGAGACCATGGCCGATATGCGCGTGACCGTCGGCCGCAAGGAGCTGCCGATCGAAGGCGCGCTCAATCTCCTCTCGGACAAGGACGGCAAGAAGCGCGAGGCGGCGGCCCATGCGCTCGCCAAGGCGTTCAAGGACAAGATCCGCCTCTTCGCGCTCATCACCAATACCCTCGCCAAGGACAAGGCGATCGACGACAAGCAGCGCGGCTACCCCTCGCCGACGGCCTTCCGGCATCTTTCGAACTATGTCGAGGAGGAAGTGGTCGAAGCGCTGGCCTCGGCGGTGAAATCGGCCTATCCGCGGCTCTCGCACCGCTATTACGCGCTGAAGGCCAAGTGGTTCGGCGTCGACAAGTTGAACTACTGGGACCGCAATGCGCCCTTGCCCGGCGATGCCGACCGCAAGATTTCCTGGCCCCAGGCCAAGAAGATCGTGCTTTCGGCCTATGGCGCGTTCTCGCCCGATATGGCGGAGATCGCCGGCGAATTCTTCGACAAATCCTGGATAGATGCGCCCTTGCGGCCCGGTAAGGCGCCCGGCGCGTTCTCGGCCTCGACCGTGCCGTCCGTTCACCCCTATGTGCTGTTGAATTACCAAGGCCGAACCCGCGACGTGATGACCCTGGCGCATGAGCTCGGCCACGGCGTCCATCAGGTGCTGGCCGGACCGCAGGGAGCGCTGATGTCCCATACGCCGCTGACTCTCGCCGAAACCGCCAGCGTGTTCGGCGAGATGCTGACCTTCCAGAGCCTGCTCAAGCGCGAAAAGGATCCGGAGCGCCGCCGGCTGATGCTCGCCGCCAAGGTCGAGGACATGCTGAACACGGTCGTCCGCCAGATCGCGTTCTACGAATTCGAGAAGCGCGTCCATAACGAGCGCCGCAAGGCGGAGCTGACGCCCGATCAGATCGGCAAGCATTGGATGGAGTGCCAGCAGGAGAGCCTCGGTCCCGCCTTCCGCTTCGATCCCGAATATCAGACCTACTGGTGCTACATCCCGCATTTCATCCATTCGCCGTTCTATGTCTATGCCTATGCGTTCGGCGATTGCCTGGTGAACTCGCTTTATGCGGTCTATCAGGGCGCGGAATCGGGCTTCCAGGAGAAATATCTCGATCTTCTCCGCGCAGGCGGGACCAAGCGCCACAAGGAGCTACTGGCGCCGTTCGGCCTCGACGCGTCGGATCCTGCGTTCTGGTCCAAAGGGCTCGGCGTCATCGAATCGATGATCGACCAGCTGGCCGGCGAGTAGGGGCGGGACAGGACTGTGGCAGACCGCAGCGACGACAATCGCTTCACCAGCCGCGCCCGGCGCTACGCCAAGGTGTCGACGACGGTCGGCGGCATCGCGGCGCGCATGGTCGGCGGGCGGATGCTGGGCAGGGCGGCGGACCGTTCGGCGGACGCGGCGGCGCTGAAGCGCGCGCTCGGCTCGCTCAAGGGCCCGCTGATGAAGGTGGCGCAGATGCTCGCCACCATCCCCGGCGCGGTGCCGAAGGAATATGCCGCACGAGCTTTCCCAGCTCCAGGCCAATGCGCCGCCGATGGGCTGGCCCTTCGTCAAGCGCCGCATGACCACCGAGCTCGGGCCGGATTGGCAGGGCCGCTTCAAGAGCTTCGAGAAGGAGGCCGCGGCCGCCGCCTCGCTCGGCCAGGTCCATAAGGCGACCGCCAAGGAGGGCCGGCGAGCTCGCCTGCAAGCTGCAATATCCCGATATGGCCTCGGCGGTCGAAGCGGATCTGCAGCAGCTCAAGCTGTTCTTCAACGTCTTCCAGCGCTACGACAAAAGCATCGATCCCTCCGAGGTCCATGCCGAGATCGCGATCCGGCTGCGCGAGGAGCTCGACTACGATCTCGAAGCGCCGTCACATGGCGCTCTACGGCGCGGATGCTCGGCGCGGCGAAGCGCGTCCATATCCCGGAAGGCGTGCCGGAGCTTTCGACCAAGCGGCTCCTCACCATGACCTGGCTCGAAGGCAAGCCGCTCCTCGAATCCCGCGAGGAGCCTCTGGAGGTCCGCAACGAGATCGCCCGCAATCTCTTCACCGCCTGGTGGGAGCCGTTCCACCATTACGGCGTCATCCATGG
The DNA here is from genome assembly GCA_963732795.1 of uncultured Alphaproteobacteria bacterium. Taxonomy (GTDB): domain Bacteria; phylum Pseudomonadota; class Alphaproteobacteria; order CAVTAV01; family CAVTAV01; genus CAVTAV01. Next base: position 1,007,499 of record CAVTAV010000006.1, read on the forward strand.
CGACCCCCATCTCGGCAACTATTCGGTCCGCCCCGACCGCTCGATCAATTTGCTCGACTTCGGCTGCATCCGGAAATTCAAGCCGAAATTCGTCGGCGGCGTGATCGATCTCTACCGTGCGCTCGAAACCGACGACCGCGAGCTCGCCGTCCATGCCTATGAGACCTGGGGCTTCGTCGGCCTCAAGAACGAGGTGATCGACGCCTTGAACATGTGGGCGACCTTCATCTACGGCCCTCTTCTCGACAACCGCGCCCGGGTCATTCAGGAATTCGGCCAGGGCTCCAGCTTCGGCCGCGACGTCGCCGACAAGGTCCACACAAGGCTCCGCGAGCTCGGCCCCGTAAAGCCGCCCCAGGAATTCGTCTTCCTCGACCGCGCCGCCGTCGGCCTCGGCGGCGTGTTCCTGCATTTGAAGGCGGAAATCAACTGGCACGACCTGTTCGAGGACGTCATCAAGGACTTCTCCCTCGACACGCTCGCCAAACGCCAGAAAAAGGCGATGGACGCCGCGGATCTGCCGCTGCCCTGACGACGGGAGCGGAGGGGCGTCAGAACCTCATCGACGCGGCGAGGTAGTAGTCCTTGCCTGCTGGGTCGGCGATGAGGGAGACGTGGACGCGGGAGTAGGGTTTGGCGATGAAAAAGGCCGAGATATGGGCGATCACCGCCGAGCCCAGGATGTCGTGCCAATAGTGCTTGTCGTTGTGCACGCGGGCGTAGCCGACGAGGATGCTCGCGGCTTCGGCCGGTATGCCGTATTTCCAGCCGTATCGGCGCATCAGATAGGCCGCGCCGGCGAAGGCGCTGGCGGCGTGTCCCGACGGGAAGCTGTGCTTGCCGCCGTTCGGCCGGGTCTCGTTGATGGCATATTTAAATCCCTCGGTCGCGCCCATGGTCGCGACATAGGAGAAGCCGAGCTGAAAGGCGCCCGGCTTGTCGCCCTTCAGGAGCGAGATGATCCCGGCGGTGAGCGGAACGCCGAGCGCGCCGGCGGTCGCGCCGTCGTCCCAGGTCTTGGAGCTCACGGCATGGGCCTCGCCCGGCACGAGGACGAAGATCATCAGACCGGCGGCAATCAAGGCGGCAACGGCACGCATCACGGCAAACCCCTCTCGAATTTCACGAATTAAGGCCCCCAGAACAGAGGACCCCTGATAAAGACGGAGACAAGCATCAAAATCCCGACCCAGATCGCCGCAAAAGCCGCGACCAGCACCGCGCCGGCGGCCATATCCTTGATCGCCTTGATCTTGTCATGGGTGTCGGGATGAAGGAGATCGACCAGCTCCTCCAGCGCCGAATTGACGAGCTCGGCGCAGAGCACCAGCCCCGCCACGAAGCCGACCAGCGCCCACCAGACGAGCCCGGGCCGGAGCACGATCAGCGCCACCAGGGCCAGCACCACGAAGCCGACATGGGTCCGGAAGCTGCGCTCGTTCCGGAAGGCGTGCTTGAGCCCGCTCAAGGCGAAGGCAAGGCGATGACGGAAGGCTTTGTTCTTCAAGGACCGGGCGTCTCTGGCTGTGGGGCGGCGCCTGTCGGAGCGCCGGAACGGGAGACCTTCGGGAACCGGAAATCGATCGCGCGGGATCGTAGCAATATCGGGCGGCGATGCAAACGGCGATCTCTCCGGGCCGGTCTGATCGCAATCAAGGCCAATGACCCGGACGGGCGTTAGGGTTCCCCCATGGCAAAACGTATCGCGATCATTCAAGGGCATCCCGATCCGGGCGAGGCGCATTTTTGCCACGCTCTGGCGGCGGCTTATGAGACGGCGGCGCAGAAGGCGGGCCACGAGGTGCGGCGGATCACCGTGGCGGGGCTGGATTTCCCGGTCCTGCGCAGCAAGACGGAATTCGAGACCGGCACGCCGTCGCCCGATATCGCGCAGGTCCAAGCCGATATCGCCTGGGCCGAGCATGTGGTGCTGATCTATCCCCTGTGGCTCGGCACCATGCCGGCGCTGCTGAAAGCCTTCCTGGAGCAGGTGTTCCGGCCGGATTTCGCCTTCGATATCGGCGCCTCGAGCACAGCTGGAAGAAGCGGCTCAAGGGCAAGAGCGCCCGGATCGTCATCACCATGGGCATGCCGGCGCTGGTCTATCGCTGGTATTTCGGGGCCCACAGCCTGAAAAGCCTGGAGCGCAATGTCCTCGGTTTTTCCGGTTTCGGCCCGATCCGCGAAAGCCTGGTCGGCATGGTCGAGGCGAAGAGCGGGAAGGGCCGTGAGAAATGGCTCCGGAAAATGGCGGCCTATGGGGCGGCAGGCGATTAGAAATGTTGTGGCGAAAAGCGATTTTGGTATAGTTCGGCCCGCGCCCACGGTTTGTTTGGTTTGAATGTCGGGCCGGAGGTCAACGGATGGATATCGACGAACAACAGAAAACCTGGCACCGGATCACCACAGTGACGAAATATGGCGTCGTCACGCTCGCGATCGTGCTCCTGCTGATGCGCTGGTTTCTGATCAGATAAGCCCCTAAAAGGGCACCCCCAGGGCCTTCGCCAGGAACGCCATCAGCGGCGCCGAGGCGGCGAAGGTCTCCTCCACATCATCGACGAAATGCTTCGAATGGGCGTCCGCCATGGAGGCGGCGTGCACCGCGAAGAAGCTCTTGCGCTTGATGTCCTCGATATGGGGATCGTCGGCGGAATAGCCGCGCGGCGGCCGGGTCAAGGCGTTTCCGGTTATCCCGCCGAAGGTCTCCGCGAAGCGCTTGTCGTTCAAGACCTTCGACCAGGCCTTGGGCCGCGCCTTAATGGCCTCGCGGATCTGGGCAAGGGCATCGGGCGGGGGCATCCAAACGCCGCCCCCGAACCGTATGTTGCCCGGCGCGAGATGGACATAGAATCCCGGACTGTGAGCATCGCGCCCTAGCCGATGGCGGAACTGACACGCCGCATGCTCCTTATAGGGCCGCTTGTCGTGGGTGAACCGGATGTCGCGATAGATGCGGAAGATCGACCCGCCGTTCCCGCGCGGATCGGCGATGAAATGCTTGGAGATCTTCTGCAACCGCGGCCCCATCGCCTCCACGAAGTCGCGGAGCGGCTCCAGCACCTCCGATTTGTAGCGCGGTTTGTTGGCCTCGAACCAGGCACGGTCGTTGTTCTTGGCGATCTCGCGAAAGAACGTGAAGAAGCCTCGCGGAAATCCTTCGAACGCCGCCATGCCGGTCCGAAATCCTTGGTTCAGCCCTGGGGCGGCATCTCGGCGAAGGACGGAATGCCTTCGGCCGGCTGGTCCCATTTGGCGGCGCGCGAGGCGTAGACCGAGATCTGCGGCTCGTACTGGTTCAGGTCGTCGAAGGTGCCCGCCGCGAAAACCATGACGCCCGGCGCATGGGACAGCGTGTTGTAAACCGGCGAGCCGCATTTCGGGCAGAAATTCCGGGTGATCGTCCCGCCGCTATCGGCCGTCTTGGCGAAGCTCGTGGTATCGCCGGTCACCGTGACCATGTTCTCGAGGAAGCCGATCGGCACGGCATGGCCGGTTCCGGTGTATTTCTGGCAGTCCTTGCAGTGGCAGAGCCCCGCGAAGACCGGGTCGCCGTTGATTTCGTATTTTACCGAACCGCACAGGCAACTGCCGGTAATGTGCTTCGCCATCTCATCACTCCTCTATTCTGTTGGTCTCGTTCGAATTGGAAGGCTTACGCAGGTAAAATTCGGCGGCATCAGCCCATGGGCGGCATCTCTACGAAGGACGGAAGCCCCGGCCCCGCCTTGTCCCATTTGGCCGCGCGGGACACGAAGACGACCATCTGCGGCTCGAACAGATTCGGATCGTCGAAGCCGCCGACATGGACGATCTTCATGCCGGACATGCCGGTATTCGTGTTGTAGATGGGCGAGCCGCAATTCGGGCAGAAATGCCGCGTGGCGGTATTGCCGCTGTCGGTTTGGCTCGAATAGCCCCTGGTCTCGCCTTGCACCTTGACCGCCTCATCGGGCACGGCGATCGCGGCGGCATGGCCGGTGCCGGACGATTTTCGGCAATCGCTACAATGACATAGAGCGGCGAAAACGGGATCGCCGTCGATCGTGTAAGTAACCCGGCCGCACAGACAGCTGCCGGTAATCTGCTGCGCCATCTCCCAACTCCTTGAGTTGAGCGAAGACGATGCGCATATTACTGCTATGCTTGCAATTGGCAAGTGACGCATCCATGGCGGACGCGTCTTTGAGTACCGATTCTGATTGACCGATGCCGATCTGGAAAAGAACCGCCTGTCCGATCTCCACCACCCTGGATTACCTGGGCGACAAGTGGACGATCCTCGTGCTCCGCGACTTGTTCCGCGGCAAAGAGAGGTTCTGCGAATTCCTGGAATCGCCCGAAGGCATCCCGACCAACATCCTGACCGACCGGCTGAAACGGCTTGCCGATGCCGGCCTAATCGAGCGTTCGCCCTATCAGGATCATCCGGTCCGTTACGCTTATCGCCTGACGCCGCGCGGCGAAGCCTTCCTGCCGGTGCTCCAGGAAATCTGCCGCTGGGCCAATCGGGAGTTCCCCGAAACCGTCGTCCCGCCTGCGCCTTTCCGGATGCGCGAGGCCTGATCTTTGCCCGAATTCCGACCGGTTGCCAAAACGTCTCACGCTCGTTAACGTCTTGAGCGTTCAGTACGTCGATGGGTTACCGCGTGGGGGCCGCCGGGGGGCGAGCCACTTCTAAACCGCACGGAGAAGGCGTGATGAAACTGGCTGTCCTGAAAGAGACCAAGCCTCACGAGCGGCGTGTGGCCGCGACACCCGATACCGTCAAGAAATATGTCGGTCTCGGCTTCGATGTCGTGGTCGAAAAGGATGCGGGCGCGAGTGCCTCGATCCCCGATGCGGCGTTCGAGGCGGCCGGCGCGACGATCGCCCCAGATGCCGCCGCAGCCGCGGGCGACGCCGATGTCGTGCTCAAGGTCCAGTCGCCGACGCCGGACGAGCTTTCCAAGCTCAAGAAGGGCGCGCTGCTGGTTGCGCTGCTCTCGCCCCTGACCGACCGCGACGGCATCAAGGCCTATGCCGATGCCGGAATCGTCGCCATCGCGATGGAGCTGATGCCGCGCATTTCCCGCGCGCAGTCCATGGACGTGCTGAGCTCGCAGAGCAATCTCGCCGGCTACAAGGCGGTGGTCGATGCCGCCGCGGTCTATGGCCGGGCGATGCCGATGATGATGACCGCCGCCGGCACGATCGCCGCGGCGCGGGTCATGGTCCTGGGCGCCGGCGTCGCGGGGCTTCAGGCCATCGCGACCGCGCGGCGCCTGGGCGCGATCGTCTCGGCGACCGATGTGCGGCCCGCGGCGAAGGAGCAGGTCCAGAGCCTCGGCGCCAAATTCGTCATGGTCGAATCCGAGGAGACCAAAGAGGCCGAGACGGCGGGCGGCTATGCCAAGGAGATGAGCGACGACTATAAGAAGGCCCAGGCCAAGCTCGTCGCCGAAACCCTCGCCAAGCAGGACATCGCGATCTGCACCGCCCTCATCCCCGGCCGGCCCGCGCCGACCCTGATCGACGATGCCATGGTGAAGTCGATGAAGCCGGGCTCGGTGATCGTCGATCTTGCGGTGGAGATGGGCGGCAACTGCACGCTTTCCAAGCCGGGCGAGGTCGTGAGTGTCGACGGCGTGACGATCCTCGGTCATCTCAACGTGCCGAGCCGCATCGCGGTCGATGCGAGCGGGCTCTATGCCAAGAACCTGCTGAATTTCCTCACCTTACTGGTCGATGCCGAGCAGAAGGCGCTCGCGATCAATTGGGACGACGAGATCGTCAAGGGCACCGCGCTCACCCGCGACGGCCAGATCATCCACCCGCAATTCGCCGCCACCGGAGCCTAGTGACCATGGAAGCCGTCAATCCCTTCGTGTTCGAGTTCTCCGTCTTCGTGCTTGCGATTTTCGTCGGTTATTACGTGGTGTGGAGCGTGACGCCGGCCCTGCATACGCCGCTGATGTCGGTGACCAATGCGATCTCGAGCGTGATCATCGTCGGCGCGCTGATGGCCGTCGGGCCATCGGGCTGGTCGCTCGCCAAGATCCTCGGGTTCTTCGCGCTGACCCTCGCGGCGGTCAACATCTTCGGCGGCTTCGCGGTCACCCAGCGCATGCTCAGCATGTACAAGAAGAAGAAATAGGGCCGGCCGATGTCACCATCCCTCGTGGCCAACCTGACGGCCTCCGCCTATCTCGTCGCGGGCGTCTGCTTCATCCTGGCGCTTCGCGGCCTGTCGTCGCCGGAATCCTCGCGCCGGGGCAATTTCTTCGGCATGATCGGCATGGCGATCGCCATCATCACGACCGTCGCCCATCCCGAGATCGTCTCCTATGGCTGGATCGTGATTGCGTTGGCCATTGGCGGCACGATCGGCGTCATCATCGCGATGAAAATCCAGATGACGGCGATGCCCCAGCTCGTCGCGGCCTTCCACAGCCTTGTCGGTCTCGCGGCCGTGCTCGTGGCCTCTTCCGCCTTCAGCCATCCGCAGGCCTATGGCATTTCCACGCCGGCGGGCCTTATCTTCACCGAAAGCCGCATCGAAATGGGTCTCGGCGTGGTGATCGGCGCGATCACCTTCTCGGGCTCGGTCGTCGCCTTCACCAAGCTGCAGGGTCTCGTCTCGGGCGCGCCGGTGGTGTTCCCCGGACAGCATTTCCTGAACGCGCTGATCGGCCTCGTGATCATCGGCCTGATCGGCTATTTCTGCACCAATCAGGACCCGGTCATCTTCTGGACCATGACCGGCCTCGCCTTCGCGATCGGCTTCCTGTTGATCATCCCGATCGGCGGCGCGGACATGCCGGTCGTGATCTCGATGCTCAACTCCTATTCCGGATGGGCCGCGGCGGGCATCGGCTTCACGCTCCACAACATGGCGCTGATCATCACCGGCGCGCTGGTCGGCTCGTCCGGCGCGATCCTGTCCTATATCATGTGCAAGGGCATGAACCGGTCGTTCTTCAACGTCATTCTCGGCGGATTCGGGGCCGAGGGTGGCGCCGGCCCGACCACCCGGAGCGACCGTCCGGTCAAGCAGGGCAGCGCCGACGACGCGGCCTTCATCATGAAGAACGCCGGCTCGGTCGTCATCGTGCCGGGCTACGGCATGGCGGTGGCCCAGGCGCAGCACGCCTTGAAGGAAATGGCGGACGTGCTCAAGGAGAACGGGGTCAAGGTCTCCTACGCCATCCACCCGGTCGCCGGCCGCATGCCCGGCCATATGAACGTGCTGCTGGCAGAAGCCAACGTGCCCTATGACGAGGTGTTCGAGCTCGAAGACATCAACAACGAATTCGGCCAGACCGACGTCGCCTTCGTGATCGGCGCCAACGACGTCACCAATCCCGCTGCGAAGACCGATCCCAAGAGCCCGATCTTCGGCATGCCGGTCCTCGATGTGGAGAAGGCCAAGACCGTCCTCTTCGTTAAACGCTCCCTCTCGCCCGGCTATGCTGGCATCGACAACGAGCTGTTCTATATGGAGAACACGATGATGCTGTTCGGCGACGCCAAGAAGATGGTCGAGGGCATCGTCAAGGCGCTGTGAACGCCGCCTCCTAGCCGTCCAGCCCCTTCCGCGTTTGCCCGATATAGGCGTCGAGCACCGAGTTAGCTCGGGCGAGCGCCGGGTTCGCGGGGTGCGACTTGGCGAAGCGCCGGCGCGACTGGAAGACATATCCCAACACGCCATAGGCGATAAGGCCGGGCAGGACCAGGCTGGCGACGATCATCGCCGCCGCCACCAGCCGGACCTGTCCGGTCGGCAGGCGTAACGAGCGGGCGATCTCCGCGCAAACCCCTAGGGCGATCGGCTCGCCCGAGTTCGGGGTCATGTGCCGGTGGGTGGGGGCAGCGTACAGGGCCATCGTAGACATGTTCACTCTCGCGCTTGTGCCATGGGTTGATGGAGTGGCCTCGGGTCCTTAGCGATCGAGGTCGTTGATTTCCTTGTTCAGCCGGAACTGTTTCGACGTGATATAGGCTTCGAGCGCCTGGGCACGCTTGTCGATATCCTTGAAGCGGCGGCCCAGATCGACCCTGGTATAGTCGGGCCGGGTCCGCGCCTCGCGCCAGAAGGCGTCTTCCTTGGGGTTCTCGTAGAGATAGTCCGGCTTGTCCTCGAGAACCCAGCACAGGATCAGATAGGCGCAGAAGATCGGGAAGAAGAATCCGAAGATCGACAGCAGGATGGCGGCGACCCGCAGGATGGTCGGGTCGATCCCGAAATAGTCGCCGAGACCGGCGCAGACGCCGCACCACCTGCCGTGACGCCGGTCCTTGTAAATCCGGTTCGGAGAGAACCGAGTTCTCGCGGTCCGGACCGCGGTCGTAGCGCCGATCCTGCCACCTAGAGCGTCTCATAATAGGCCTCCCTCCCGCCTCGCGGTCGGGGATGCGCGTCTTCGAGAACGCAGCACAGGATCAGATAGGCGATGACGATCGGGAGGAAGAACCCGAAGATCGCCAGCAGGACCGCGGAGACCCGCAGGATGGTCGGGTCGATCCCGAAATAGTCGCCGAGACCGGCGCAGACGCCGCCCAACTTGCCGTGAATCCGGTCCTTGTAGATCCGGTTCGGGCCGAACCGCGTCCTAGAGCGTCTCATTGTTGGACCTCCTCCATCCCGGCATTTCGTCGTCGAGGATGCGTTCCAGCGTGTCCAGGCGCTGCTCCATCTTGTCCGCCGACTTGTGCAGGTCCGAAAGCATCGCCTCGTCGTCCGCGCTGAACGGCCGATTCCGCCGCCAGCTCGAGCTGTAATGCAGGCCCAGCCAGACCGGCACCACGACCGTAAGGAAGACGATCGTTATCCACGTGAAATTCGGCATCGGTCAGTCCCTTACTTGCCCTTTTCCTTGTCGGCCGCCGGAGCGGGAGCGGGCTTGTTCTTGTTCATCCTTGCCTTGAGCGCCTCGAGCTCGCCTTCGATGTCCTCGTTGCTCGCAAGCTCATCGATCTGCTCGGAAAGCGTCTTGCCCCGCCCCATTTCGAGCGCATCGGCCTCGCCTTCGAGCCGGTCGAGCCGATATTCCATCTTTTCGAACCGCTCCATGGCGTCCGTCATGCGTCCGTCGTAGAGGCTACGGCGCACGCGGATCTTTTGCGAGACCGATTCATGGCGGGTCTGGATCGTCGCCCGCTTGGCCTTGGCCTCGCGCAGCTTGCCCTCGAGCTTGACGATGTCGGCTTCGAGCTGGCCGAGCTGTTCGGCGAGATGCTCGCGCTCCTCCTCGATATGCTTCTTCATATCGGCGATCTTGGCCCGTTCGATCAGCGCGCCCTTGGCGAGGTCGTCGCGGTCGCGCGAGAGGGCCAGTTCGGCCTTGCGTTGCCACTCGCCCATGGTCTCGTCGGCCCGTTTCAGCTTGCGGTCGAGATCCTTCTGGTCGGCGATGATACGCGCGGCGGTGGACCGCACCTCGACCAGGGTCTCCTCCATTTCCTGGATGATCAGACGGACCATCTTTTCGGGATCTTCGGCCTGATCCAGGAGGGAGTTGAGGTTGGAATTGATGATATCGGTGAGTCTCGAAAAGATGCCCATTGCTGGTCTCCTGACTAATCTTTCTTCAGGCTCCCTATCCGCAAGCGGCGTGCCAATTTCGGACAATTCCGGTAAGAGATTGATTTCATGAGGAAAAGTAGGGCCTGGCCGCGATTATCCGTCTTTGGAGATCTGTGGAAAATCCAATAGAGTGGCCTTTTTTACTAATCTATGGCATTTCTTTGGAATGGCGCCGCAGACACCGGACAAGATCGAGATCATCGGCCAGTCGGCCAGCTTCCTGGACCTGTTGGAGCGGGTCTCCCAGGCGGCGGTGCTCGACCGGCCGGTGCTGGTGATTGGCGAGCGCGGCACGGGCAAGGAACTGATCGCGAGCCGCCTGCATTTCCTGTCGTCGCGCTGGGGCGGTCCCTATGTCCAGATCAACTGTGCCGCCCTGCCCGAAACGCTTCTGGAGAGCGAGTTGTTCGGCTACGAGCCGGGCGCGTTTACGGGCGCATCGACGAAGCGGGCCGGCCGGTTCGAGCAGGCCGACGGCGGCACGCTCTTTCTGGACGAGATCGGAAACCTCAGCCTCGCCGCCCAGGAAAAGCTCCTGCGCATCATTGAATACGGCCGGTTCGAGCGCCTCGGCGGGCGGGAGACCATCGAAGTAGATGTCCGCGTTGTCGGCGCGACCAATATAGATCTGCCGGCGGCCTGCGAGGCCGGGGAGTTCCGGGCGGACTTGCTGGACCGGCTGAGCTTCGACGTCCTGACCGTGCCGCCGCTTCGGGCGCGGCACGGCGATGTGATGCTTCTTGCCGGCTATTTCGCCCGCGCCATGTCGGCCGAGCTCGGTTGGAACGCCTTTCCGGGGTTCTCGCGAGGCGCGGAGGCTGTGCTGATGAGTTATGGCTGGCCCGGCAATGTACGCGAGCTCAAGAACACGATCGAACGGGCGGTCTATCGCTGGCCGGAGCCGGATCTGAAGGTCGAGACGATCGTGTTCGATCCGTTCGACTCTCCCTATCGCCTCGCCGACGGTCCGCCGTCACCGGAGCCGTCAGTCCCATCGGAGCCCGACCCGCCACCGGATGCCGGTCCGCTTCCGAGCGATTTCAAAACCGCCGTCGCCGATTTCGAGAAGGATCTGCTGTCGCGCGCCTACGAGGCTCACCGTTTCAATCAGCGCGAGACCGCGGAGGCCCTGTCGCTGAGTTACGATCAGCTCCGCCACGCCCTCAAGAAGCACGGATTGCTATAGGGGCCAAGACTGTCATCGCCGCGGACACTTCGTGTCCTCGCGATGACGAACGCGTATAACGTCCGGCGACCCCCAGGGCCGACGGAACGCACATGAAGGATGGAAAGCTTACGGCTTAAGTGCGGTTGTCGCGCTCGGCGCGCTTGCGCTCAAGCTTGCGGGCGCGGCGCACGGCGGCCGCCTGTTCCCGGGCGCGCTTTTCCGACGGCTTCTCGTAGAAGCGGCGGAGCTTCATTTCCCGGAAAACGCCCTCGCGCTGCATCTTCTTCTTGAGCACGCGCATGGCTTGATCGACGTTGTTGTCGTGTACGATGACCTGCAAAGGTTTATCCGTCTCGTCGCTTGTTCGATTGAGTCTGCGGACCTGTTGTTCGAGCATAGGTCCGCGCACGAAGGGCGCTTGATAGCAAATGAATCGGCCCCTGTGAAGGGACATTTTGGCCACGCTTACGTGACACGACGCGGCTCTGGAAGCGGTTGTCCGCCCTTTACCCGCCGGTCCCTGCGCCTCATATTAGCCGGATGGCCATCTGCGAGATCAAGAAGATGGGCAATCCGGTCCTGCGCCGCGAGGCCGACACCGTGCCCGACCCCACCGCGCCCGAGATCAAGGCGCTGGTCGAGGACATGTTCGATTCGATGCGGGCGGCGAGCGGAATCGGTATCGCGGCACCGCAGATCGGCGTCTCGAAGCAGGTCATGATCTTTCACGTGCCGGACGAGGATGCGCCGGGCAACGATCCCGAGACCCGCCAAAAGGTGATCGACAATCCGTTGACCGTACTCGTCAATCCCGAGATCGAGGTGCTCGACGAGACCATGGAGGAGGGCTGGGAAGGCTGTCTGTCGGTGCCGGGCCTTACCGGCCTGGTCCCGCGATACAAGAAGATCCGCTATACCGGCACGACCCCCGAAGGCGAGAAGATCGAGCGCGTCGCCTCCGACTTCCATGCCCGGGTCGTCCAGCATGAGTTCGACCATCTTCTGGGCGTGCTCTATCCGCACCGGATGCGCAGCAACGCCTCGCTGATCTTCACCTCCGAGATCGAGCATCTCGAGGACAAGCCCACGGAAGAGGAGCTCGCCTGAGTGGCGCATCATTTCGACGAGGTGAGAACCGCGATCCTCGAGGCCGCGTTGCCCCATGTGCCGTTCGATGGCTGGACCCGCGAAACCTTGCGCCGCGCGGCCAAGGAGGCGCATGTCGAGCAGGGCCTCGCGGAGCTTGCGTTCCCCGACGGTCCTCTGAGTCTCGTCGATCTTTTCGCGGCCGAGATGGATCGAAGGATGCTGGCTGCGCTGGACGCCGCGGACACGGCCTCCATGCGCATTCGCGACCGCATCATCGCGGGGGTGCGGTTTCGGCTCGAAGCCTTGGAGCCCTATCGCGAGGCCGAGCGGCGCGCTGTCGGCTTCCTGGCGCTTCCGCCCCATGCCGCGCTCGGTTTCAAGATTTTGACGCGGACGGTCGACGCGATGTGGCGCGCGGCGGGCGACCGCTCGACGGATTTCAACTACTACACCAAGCGCGCGCTCCTCGCCGGCGTCTATTCGTCCACCCTGGCCTATTGGCTGCAGGACGAGAGCGAGGGATACGCAGAGACTTGGGCCTTCCTCGGCCGGCGGGTCGACGACGTGATGAAAATCCAGAAAGCGCGCTTCCGGCTAGAGGGCTATGTCGAAAAGCTTCCCTCGCCCCTGACGCTGGTCCGCCATTTCCGCGACCGCCGCGGCGCGCCTCTCAGGACGCGCTAATCAGTTATAGTCGTCATGCCAGCGCAGGCCGGCATCCAGACTTTCCTTGATGGGTGGACAGTCCGAGTGGGCTGTGCCGTGGCCTGGGCCCCAGCCTTCGCTGGGGCGACAAAGCGGGAGGCCTAATCCCGGTCCGGAAACTCCGGCACGTTGGCCGTCTGCTTCTTGCGGTAATCCGCCAGCGCCTTGGCGACTTTCTTGTCGGAGAGCGCGAGCATGGCGCCGGCGAACAGGGCGGCGTTCTTGGCGCCGGCCTTGCCAACCGCGAAGGTCGCGACCGGAATACCGCCCGGCATTTGAACCGTCGACAGCAGGCTGTCGAGGCCGCGGAGGCTGGTGCCGTCCAGCGGCACGCCGAGCACCGGCAGGTCGGTCAGCGCGGCGGTGACGCCCGCGAGATGGGCGGCCGCGCCCGCGCCCGCGATGATGGCCTTGAGGCCCCGGGCCTTCGCGCCGGTGACATAGGCATGATGACGGTCGGGTGTGCGATGCGCCGAAATGACGCGCGCCTCGTTGGGGATGCCGAGAGCGTCCAGTGCCTTGACCGCCTCGCTCATCGCTTCCCAATCCGATTTGCTGCCCATGATGACGCCGACAACGGGTGTCTTGGGGCGGCGGGAGGTGCGGGATGCGGGCGATTTGGCCATGGGTCTCGAGCTCCTCGGAATGCGGGACCGTCGTCCAGAAGGGCGGAAAGGCGATCGGTCGGTTTCGGAAAGGCCGCGATTATAGGCAGCTCCCGCACCGAGGCAAGCGAGGCTTAATGGCCGCTTAACAATCGATTGACGTTTTTTTCCTACAGTCCGCTGGGGTACACTGCCATATCTTGTGGCTGAATCGAGACTGACGAGCCGATATACAGATGGCTGACATGAAAATCGGAGAATCGCGCGGCACGCGCGCCGTCGGCCCCTCGTCGGCCCCGGCGCGGCCGGCCGGAAGCGCGCCGACCAGCGCCCCTCGCAGCATTCAGGACACTGTCTCGGTACACGGCATTCCGGCGACCGAAATGACGCCCAAGGTGCAGCAGGCGATCATGTCGTTGATGCAGGAAGTGGAAGCGCTCCGCCAGGAGCTCTCGCGCACCCATGCCCGGCTCGCCGAGATGGAGCGCTTGGCCGACGAGGATTCGCTCGCGCCGGTGCCGAACCGCCGGGCCTTCGTGCGCGAGCTGTCGCGCATGGTCTCCTTCACCGAGCGCTATGGCGGCGTGAGCAGCCTGATCTATTTCGACGTCAACGGCCTCAAGGAGGTCAACGACCGCTACGGCCATTCCGCCGGCGACGCGCTTCTCGTCCATGTCGCGCGGATCCTGACCGAAAATGTCCGCGGCTCCGATGTCGTCGCGCGGCTCGGCGGCGACGAGTTCGGCGTGCTGCTCGCCCAGGCGGAAGAGGACAAGGCCAATATCAAGGCCGCCTCCCTCGCCAAGGCGCTCGAAGATTCCGACTTTTCCTGGAAAGGCGAGCCGATCCATGTGCACGCGGCCTTCGGCGTCTATTCCTTCGATGGAAGGGTCGATGTGAAGGCCGCGCTCGATGCGGCCGACCGCGCCATGTATAAGCGCAAGCGCGACATGAAGAAGAAGGCGGTCAACGGCGCCGCGCCTGGTACGACGGACTCCTCATAGCGGCAAATCCAGTCTCGCCCTCAGGCGATGATATCCGGGATCAGGATCGCGCGGATCTTGGTGATCTCGTCCTTCAGCGCGAGCTTGCGTTTTTTGAGGCGTTGAAGCTGGAGCTGGGTGAACGAGCCGGCCTGAACTCATGGCGATGATGGCATCGTCGAGGTCTCGATGCTGCGTCTCGAGTTCCGCGAGCGCCGCTTTGAGCTGCTCCTCGTCCTGTGTTTCCATGACCGCCGATGACCGGTGTGACGTCTATCCCGAAGGACGCTTGACTGGCTCGCCGCCGAAAATCGTCACTCCCATTGGAGACAAACCGGGCCATCATACCGCATAATCGATACCGGCGCTAATCAAGACAGGTGCGAGGGGGCGGATCAGGACGTGACAGAAACGGCACCGGCTGAAAATCCATTTTGGGATTATTCCCTAAAGCTTTACGAACAGGACGGCGTGAAGGACACCTGTCTCGCCCTGCAGGACGAGACCGGGGCGGATGTTAATCTGATCCTGTTCTTCTGCTGGATCGCGCAGAGCGGTCGCGGGCGGCTGACCCGGGCCGAAATCCAGGCGGCGATGGCGGCCGTTGCGGTCTGGCGCGTCCAGGTACTGCTGCCCCTGCGCCGGGTCCGCAACCGGCTCCGCAAGGACGGCCCCGAGGACGAGGCCGGATTGCGCCGCGACGTTCTGAAATTGGAGCTCGACGCCGAACGGATCGAACAGGCCCGGCTTTACAAAGGCGTGCCGCGCGATCCGACCCCGCTCGACACGACGCCCGAGACCCGCCGCGGCGACGCCGCATACAATTGCGGCGTCTATTTCGAAGAGTTGGGCATCGCACTGGACGACGGTCTCGGGGAGGCATTCGGCCGCCTGATCGACACCGCGACTCGGGATTGACGGCTCTCCGCCTCGACCGGTCGCCTTCCGACTGTGGACAAAGCGACAAATTGCCCCGATTTCCGGGCCTTACGCTGTGCATTAACGGGTTTGTAGCTGACTTGCGGTGACGATCGTGGTTTAATAATTAGGTCACAGTACCGTAACGGAGAGCCGCGAATGACAATTCAGTCGCATCTCGAAAGCCTGAATGAGCAACACACTCACCTGGAACACGAAATCGACGACGAAGTCCACCGCCCACAGCCGGATAGCCTGAGACTCAGCGCTCTGAAGCGCGAAAAACTCCGAATAAAAGAAGAAATCTCCAAACTGGAGCACTGAACGGCCGAATTTCGGCCAGGCCGACCCGGCCTCCGGGGGCCAACCCCCAAAACGCAATCGAGCGCGACAGTCGCGCGCCCGATCGGAAACAAGCATACAATTTAAGGCGGCCTAAAGCGGCGGCGATTCCGTCCCGCCTACGGCATCTCCTCGCCCGGAATCTCGGGCGGCGGGGGCGGCGGCACGCTCGGATGGGGCTCGCCGCGGGCTTGGAGCCGCTTGGCCGCCTTGGCCACCGCGTCGTCGAGATCGGCTTGCTTGCAGAGGCCGAGCGACACCGGATCGACCGGGCGGATATTGGTCATGTTCCAATGGGTCCGCTCGCGGATCGAATTGATCGTCGGCTTGGTGGTGCCGACGAGCTTGCCGATCTGGCCGTCGCTGAGCTCGGGGTGGTAGCGCAGCAGCCAGGCGATCGCGTCCGGCCGGTCCTGGCGGCGCGACACCGGCGTATAGCGCGGGCCCTTGCGCCGGCTCGGCATCTTGTCGGCGCTCTTGATGAGCTTGAGCGTCGCCTTCGGGATCCTTCTCGCAGCGCTCGATCTCGGCGCGCGTGAGCTGGTTGTTGGCGATCGGGTCGAGCCCGACGATGCCCTGGGCGACCTCGCCGTCGGCGATGCCCTGCACCTCCAGGGGATGCAACCCGCAGAACTCGGCGATCTGCCGGAAGTTCAGGGCGGTGTTGTCGATCAGCCAGACAGCCGTCGCTTTCGGCATAAGCGGCAAATCCATAAGTCCTCCTTTAGCGGGCCTCCGGGGCGATCTCCGGTGGCGCCGGCAGCATGTCGAATGTCGCGACTTGCTGGATTGACGGAAAGTCGAGACGAATTGACCGTCTCCGGCGGACTATAACCATGGATTGTCCCGATGGTAAAGCCGTCGCCGGCCCCGTCCGGCCATCAACATATGGGGTTGCGCCCCGTTCCATGCCATTAGAGACTGGCTGCCCGAGCCAAGATGGAGGTCTGCCATGGACATCGAGGATCTCGCGCCCCGACCGGACAAACCCCTCAAAGCACTCGCCAAGGAGGAGCTCGGCACGCTCTCGATCGACGAGCTCGGCGAGCGGATCGAGGCTCTCAAGGCCGAAATCGTCCGGGTCGAGCAGGCCCTCGCTGCGAAGAAATCCAGCCTGAACGCCGCCGACAGCGTGTTCCGCAAAGCCTGAAACACCGCGGCAATGACGCGCTGAATTTATTGGGGCGAATTAACCGCCTGTTAATTCGTCGTTAATCTTCCCGCGGGTAGAATTGGCATCAGGCAGTCCAGGTTTGGGTTGCTGGTGGATCTTATCCACCTTGTTTGACGCCTCCCTGTTAACTTGAGCCGCCCTGAGGCGGCTCTTTTTTTTGCGCCAACCCCCCGCGATTGACAGGCTTTGTCCGAGAAGCCAAGCTCGGCCGGCAACACCGGCGTTTGGGCCGGACGGGGGAGCGATCATGTCTGCGAAATTTCCGGAAACGCCGTCCTTCACGGGCTATAACGCGCCGATGCGGGTCGAATGCGACATCCGCGACCTGGAGGTGGTGGAGGGCGAGGTGCCGCGCGAGCTCAACGGTTCGTTCTACCGCGCGACCCATGATCCGCAGTTTCCGCCCTATCTCGGCGACGACATTTACGTCAACGGCGACGGGATGATCAGCTATTTCCGGTTCGAGAACGGCCATGTCGACTTCAAGAGCCGGTATGTGCGGACCGACCGTTACCGTGCCCAGGAAGCCGCCCAGCGCTCGCTGTTCGGGGTCTATCGTAACCGCTACACCAACGATCCCTCGCGTCGAAGGCGTCGACAGCGGCACGGCGAACACCACGCCGGTCTGGCACGGCCATAAGCTTCTGGCGCTCAAGGAAGATTCTCATCCGTGGGAACTTGACCCGCATACGCTCGAAACCGTCGGCAAATGGGATTACGACGGCGATCTGACGGCCGTCAGCATGACCGCCCATCCCAAGCTCGATTACCGTACCGGCGAGTTGCTGTTCTTCGCCTATCAGGCCAAGGGCGACGCCACCACCGATGTCGTGTTCTACACCGCCGACAAGGACGGAAAGATCACCCACGAGGTCTGGTTCAACGCGCCCTATCCCGGCCTGGTCCATGATTTTGCGGCGACCGAAGAGCACATCATCTTCCCGTTTTTCCCGCTGATCACCGATCTCGATGTGCTGAAGGCGGGCGGGCCGTTCTATCAATGGGACGGTAGCCTGCCGAGCGTCTTTGCCGTCCTGCCGCGCAAGGGGACCGCCGACCAAATCAAATGGTTCCGGGGCCCGTCGAGCTTCGCGGCCCATATGATGAACGCCTTCACCGAGGGCTCGAAGGTCGCGCTCGACGTCGTGCTGTCGGCCAAGAGCTCATTCCCGTTCTTCCCCAACAAGGACGGCACGCCGTTCGACCGCGAGGGCGCGCGCTCGAACCTGGTGCGGCTCACCTTCGATCTCGACTCGAACAGCGAGGATTACGCCTCCGAGATCATCTTCCCCGAGCTCTGCGAGATGCCGCGCACCGACGACCGCTTCCAGACCCGGAAGCACAAGCACGGCTATCTGATCTTCCACGATTCCAAGCGTCCGACGAAGGGCCCCGGCCACGGCACGACCCTGCAGCCGCGCAACTCGATCGGCCATATCGATTTCACGACCGGCAAGACCAACGCGTTCTATGCCGGCGAGCAATCGACCGTTCAGGAGCCGATCTTCGTGCCGCGCTCGGCCCACTCACCGGAAGGCGATGGCTATATCGTCGCCGTGCTCGACCGCCTGAACGAGATGCGGAGCGACCTCGTTATCCTGGACGCCATGAAGCCGGACCAAGGCCCGGTCGCCCTGGTCAAGATGCCGATCCGCCAGCGCCCCGCCGCCCACGGCAACTGGGTCTCGGCCGACGCGCTCGAGACCGGCGTCTATTCCTGATCCAACCGAAGAGGCCGTCATGACCCCAGCCAAGCTCCGACAGGAAATCCGCGCCATCGGCGACGAGTTCTCATTCGAGGTCATCGAGAAGTGCCGGAAGCTTTACGCGCCGCTCCATAAGAAGGCCAAGAAGGCCAACGCCTCCGTCGCGCGCGATATCAAATACGGCCGCAACGCCCGCAATCGGCTCGATGTCTTCCGCCCCCGCGCCAAGGCCAAGACGGGCCGGCCTGTCCTGATCTTCGTCCATGGCGGCGGCTTCGTCGGCGGCGACAAGACGTCGCCCGGCTCCTTCGTCTACGACAATATCGGTCTGTGGGCGGTGCGGCAGGGCTTTGTCGGGGTCAACATGACCTACCGGCTCGCGCCCGCCGATCCCTGGCCCGCCGGGGCCGAGGACGTCGCCGCGGCGGTGCGTTGGGTCCATCGCACTATCGGCGAGTTCGGCGGCGACAAGAAAAAGATCTTCCTGATGGGCCAGTCCGCCGGCGCCGCCCATGTCGCCGATTACATCGCCGGGGCGAACTTCCACAAAGTGAAGGGCGGGGGCATTGCCGGGGGCTTGCTGATCTCCGGCATCTTCGATCTGGTCGAAGCCGCTCATGACGAGCGCCTGACCTCCTATTACGGCACGGACGCCGGAAAATACGCTGCGCGCTCGTCGCTTCCCGGCCTTGCCGCGACGAGCATCCCGCTGCTGTTCTCGCTCTCCGAATTCGATCCGCCCGATTTCCAAAACCAGGCCGCCCTCGTCACCGCCGCCTTCGTCAAGGCCAAGAAGCCTTATCCCAGGATGATCTACCTCACCAACCACAACCACCTGACGAGTTCGCTCCAGATCAATGTCGAGCCGGATACGCTCGGGCCCGAGATCAAGAGCTTCATCGAGGTGTTTTCGGCCTAGAGCGCCTTAGAAAGCGTCCTCGTCATGCCAGCGCAGGCTGGCATCCAGACCTTCCTTCATGGGTGAACGATCGGAGCCGGCGTCTCGGCCGGACTGGACCCCAGCCTTCGCTGGGGTGACGGACGGAGGTTGTGTCGTCCGCAAAAAAACCGCCCGGCTTTGAGGGCCGGGCGGCAAAGGGTTGTAGGGAGATCGAAAGCGCCGGTTAGGCGGCTTTCTTGCCTTCGATGACCTTGCTCTCGGCGCGCTTGCCGCTGCCGATCTTGATCTGGCGCGGCTTCAGGTGCTCGGGCACCTCGCGCACGAGTTCGACGCTCAGCACGCCGTTCTCGAGGGTGGCGTCCTTGACCTTGATGGTGTCCGCAAGCTCGAAGCGGTGCTCGAAGGCGCGCTTGGCGATGCCGCGATGGAGGACGGTGGTGCCTTCCGGCGTCTGGTCCTCGGAGCGGCCGGAGACGATCAGAACGTTGCGCTCCATGGTCACATCGAGCTCGTCCTCGCGAAAGCCAGCGACAGCCATCGAAATCCGGTAATTGTCCTCACCCATCTTCTCGATGTTGTAAGGCGGATAGCTGGTCCGATTCACATTTTCCCGAGTCGCCGCGTCGAGCAGACGGTCGAGATGGTCGAAGCCGATGGTGGAGCGGAAAAGGGGAGAAAAGTCAAAATTACGCATGTCTCGAATCCTCCTCAGGAAGCGATAAGAGAGTAAAGGCCTGCCAAAAAGGCCAAGCCTGCCAATGGATTCGGACCCCCGAGGGGCGCCCGGTCCGCTCCTCTAGATAGGAACGGCTTCTCGACTGTCAAGACCCCCTGAATGCGTCTTTCTCGGGGCGAAAACGCGAGGCCTCACTTGTGGTTAACGTTTGTTGCCCTAGACTTTCCCCCGTCAGGCGCGGAACGCGGAAACGGGCAGGAGCATCGCGGGCGGCGATGCGGGAGACGGCATGACCGCCGACAATCACCAGGACAGCGGAGACGGACCGGCGGCCGAGAACGATGTCGTCGAGCGGTCGGCGCTGCTCGAACTCTCTCTATGGCGACGTCTTGAGCCTCGTCTCACGCACCGCCGATTTCGTCGGCGCGCTCAAGATGGGCGCGGTGCCGGGTTTCACTCTGGATACCGGGCCGGCCTATACGGTCGAGAGCATGCGCCACACCACCCGTCTCATGCAGTCCATGGCGTGGCTCCTGACGCAGCGGGCGGTCGAGACCGGCGAGATGACCGCCGAAGAAGCCGCCGACCCGAAATACCAGCTTGGCGCGGCGGATGTCTGTCTGGCCACGCCGGTGGCTGGCGCAGACACGCTGCCGAAGGCGTTTCGGGAGATGAGCGCCGAGAGCGACCGAGATCTATCGCCGGATCAAGCGGCTCGCCGAGCAGATGGACGAGCCCACCCGGGAAAACCCCGTCCACGCGCTGCTCAATCGTCTCGAAGACCATAGCGACTTCGGGCGAGTACTGACGGAGTCACTCAAGTCCGGCAAAGAGCCCGTCTGCGCCGCGAAACCGGGCGCGACATATCGTCGCTAAAAACCTTTGGAAAAACCGGCGTCTAGCCGAGGCCGAAGCCCTGGAACCGCTTCTTGAAGCGGGCCACCTGGCCGCCGGAATCGACGAGCTGATGCGCGCCGCCGGTCCAGGCTTGATGGGATGTCGGGTCGATGTCGAGCCGGAGCGTGTCGCCTTCCTTGCCCCAGGTCGAGCGAGTCTCGTATTCCGACCCGTCGGTCATCACCACTTTGATCATGTGGTAATCAGGGTGAATTTCTTTCTTCATGGCCAAAGCTCCTCGAAATCGAGCGGCCTATATAACCAAGCCGCCAACGGAAGGCAAGGCGGCTGAGACGGGCGGGAAAGGTTGTTGGCGCGGGAGGCGGCGCGTATAACGAGCCCGGAGGCTGATCCCCCGTGTTTACAAGCGAGGTCGCGTGTCCGAGTCCAGTCCTGCCCCCGAGAGCGAAGCCAAGCCCGAAGAAACCGCCAAGCCGAAACGTGCCCCGGTCGGCCGGCTGCGGCTGCTGGCGCCCTTCGTCACCCCTTACAAAAGAGTCGTCCTCGGGGCGCTGATCTCTCTCGTTGCGGCCGCGGGCGCGACGCTCGCCGTGCCTCTGGCGCTTCGGCGGATCATCGATTTCGGCTTTTCGGTCGAGGGCGGCGGCTTCATCGATCAGTATTTCGCCGGCTTGTTCGGCGTGGTGATCGTCCTCGCCTTCGCGACCTTCGGGCGGTTCTATTTCGTCACCTGGCTCGGCGAGCGGCTGGCGGCGGATGTCCGGATGGCGCTGTTCAACCGGATCGTGACCTTAAGCCCCGGCTTCTTCGACACGACCAAGACCGGCGAGATCACCTCGCGGCTCACCAACGACATCACCATGATCCAGAGCGCGCTCGGCTCGACGACGTCGGTCGCGCTGAGGAACGTGCTGCTGATGGTCGGCGGCACGTTTGCGATGGTCTGGACCAGCCCGCTCTTGTCCGGTCTTGCTCTCGTCGTGGCGCCGCTGGTGATCGTTCCGATCATCTTTCTCGGCCGCAAGGTCCGCAAGCTCACCCGGACGAACCAGGATCGCATCGCCCATATGACCGACTATGCGACCGAAATCCTCGGTGCGGTCCGCACGGTCCAATCCTTCACCCAAGAGGAGAACGAGCGCAGGCGGTTCGGCGGCCGGATCGCGAGCGCCTTCGAGACGGCGGTCAAGCGCATCCGCACCCGCGGCGTGCTGACCGCGATCGTCATTCTCCTGATCTTCGGCGCGGTCGACCTCGTGCTCTGGGTCGGCGCGCGGCAGGTCCTCGCGGGGGCTATGAGCGGCGGCGAGCTGGCTCAGTTCGTCCTCTATGCCATTCTCGCCTCGAGCTCCGTCGGGGCGCTGACCGAGGTCTACGGCGAATTGCAGCAGGCCGCCGGCGCAGCCGAGCGCATCTCCGAGCTTTTGCAGATCGAGCCCGAAATCCGCGCGCCGTCCAACCCCGTCGCCATGCCCGAGCCGGCCACCGGCGGGCTCGCTTTCGATGGGGTCACCTTCCACTATCCGTCGATGCCCGAGGCTCCCGCGCTGCACGAGTTTTCGATCGACGTCAAAGCGGGCGAGACGGTCGCGCTGGTCGGACCCTCCGGTGCGGGAAAAAGCACGGTCTTCGCGCTGCTGACCCGGTTCTACGATCCCGAAAAGGGCGTGATCTCGATCGACGGCATCGACATCAAGACCGCCGATCCCCTGGCCGTACGCTCCCGGCTCGGCATCGTGCCGCAGGACACCTTCATCTTTGCCGCGAGTGCGATGGAGAACATCCGCTACGGCCGGCCCGACGCGACGGACGAGGACGTCCGCGCCGCCGCCGATGCCGCGCAAGCCACGGAGTTCCTCGACCGCCTGCCCGACGGGTTCCAGAGCTATCTCGGCGAGCGCGGCGTCAGGCTTTCGGGCGGCCAGCGCCAGCGCATCGCAATCGCCCGGGCGATCCTGCGCGATCCCGCGATCCTGCTGCTGGACGAGGCGACGAGCTCGCTGGATGCGGCGAGCGAGCGGCTGGTCCAGTTGGCGCTCGAACGGCTGATGCAGAACCGCACGACCTTGGTCATCGCGCACCGCCTCGCCACCGTGCTCAAGGCGAACCGCATCGTGGTGATGGATCAGGGCCGGGTCGTCGCGACCGGCAGTCACGAAGACCTGATGCGCCAGGGCGGGCTCTACGCCCAACTCGCGGATTTGCAGTTCTCGACGCCCGGCTCGACCGAGGCCGACAACGTCGAGCCTATCGCTCCGTCAGCTTCAGCTCGATCCGCCGGTTAGCCGCGCGCGCCTGGGGCGTATCGGCCGGGTCGATCGGCTGATACTGGCCGAAGCCCGTCGCCGCCAGCCGGTCCGGCGCCACGCCCTGCTGGATCAGGAAGCGGACCACCGATAGCGCCCGCGCCGTCGAAAGCTCCCAGTTCGAGGGGAATTGCGCCGTGTTGATCGGCACGTCGTCGGTATGGCCGTCGACCCGCAGCACCCAGGGAATGTCCTTGGGAATTTGCGGCGCGAGCTGCTCGATGACATTGGCCACGTTTCGAAGCGCGTCCTTGCCGGGATCGCTCAAGGTCGCCGAGCCCGAGGGAAACAGCACTTCCGACGAGAACACGAAGCGGTCGCCGACCACCTTGATATCCGGACGATTGCCGATGACCTCGCGCAGCCGTCCGAAGAATTCCGAGCGATAGCGGGCCAGTTCCGCGACCTTGCTGGCGAGGGCCGTGTTGAGCCTTTTGCCGAGCTCGGCGATGGTCGCCTGACTGGCCTTGTCCTTGGCCTCGGAGGCGTCGAGCGCTTCCTGAAGCGCGGCGAGCTGCTTGCGGATGGCGTTGACCTGTTCGTTGAGGAGCGCGACCTGATCCTCGGCCTCGGTGCGCTTCTTGTGCTCGGCTTCGAGCGCCGATTGCTGTGACTGGGCCGCCGCCGCCGCGGTACGCCGCGCGCTGTCGAGCTTGGACTGGAGATCCTCGACCTTGGTCTGAAGCTCGTCTCTGCGTCGCATTCGACGACTGCAGCGAGGCCGAGATCTGCGCCATGTTCGTCCGCAAATCCGCGCTCGCCTGGCGTTCGAGCTCCAGGAGATCGGTAAGCTGGGCGACCTGCTGGCGGAGCTTGGTCAAGGCCTCGTCACGGCCCGATAGCGCCTGGCCCAGGAAGAACTGCGCCAGCATGAAGACCGACAGCAGGAAGATCATGACCAGGAGCAGGTTCGACAAGACGTCGACGAAGCTCGGCCATGTGTTCGGCTCCGAGCGGCCTAATATGCGGCTGCGGGACAGCATGGGCTACGGTTGCTTCTGCCCGCGGGATTCGACGATCGAGGAAATCGTGCGCGACAGGAGCTTAATCTCGCCTCGGAGCTCGTCGATCATCTGCTGGCGCCCGCGCGTCGTTTCCTCGACGAGTCGCAGCATATGGACGTCGAGATTGCGCAGATGGTCGCGCGTCGGCGTCGTCGAGGCTGACGACATTCGACTGGCCGGCGCGCATCAGATCGGTGAGATTGGCCAGCCGCTCGGCAAGGCCCATCAGGGCGA
This sequence comes from uncultured Alphaproteobacteria bacterium, assembly GCA_963732795.1. Lineage (GTDB taxonomy): Bacteria > Pseudomonadota > Alphaproteobacteria > CAVTAV01 > CAVTAV01 > CAVTAV01. The sequence continues at coordinate 1,031,733 of CAVTAV010000006.1, forward strand.
CATTGGTCTGAGCACGGTCCTCTTCCGAGCGCGAGATGGTGCGGCGGAGATCGTCGACGCTCTCGGCGGTCTGCTCCAGAAGGGCGCTGACATAGGCCGGGACCGACTGGTCGCCCTCACCACCTCCGACACCGCCGCCCGGGCTGAGCCGGGTCACGGTCGACAGCCATTCTTCCAGATCGTTGAAGAAACGGTTCTGTGCTTTGCCGGCCTGGAGATCGAGAAAGCCGAGGATCAGGGAGCCGATCAGGCCGAACAGCGACGAGCTGAACGCCGTGCCCATGCCGTTCAAAGGCGCTTCGAGGCCATGCTTCAGATTGTCGAACATTACGCCGACATCGCCCGAGCCGACATTCAGGCTGCCGATCGCCGACCCGATCGAGGTCACGGTCTGCAACAAGCCCCAGAAGGTGCCGAGAAGGCCGAGAAAGATCAGCAAGCCGACGAGATAGCGCGTGACGTCGCGGGATTCGTCCAAGCGGCTCGCGATACCGTCGAGGAGCGTACGCATCGAGACCGCCGAGAGGCTCATCTTGCCGCGCCGCGTCTCACCGAGCATGGAGGCCATGGGGGCGAGAAGCTCGGGCGGCTTGCGCACGGCCAGGCTTTCGTCCGAGCGGTTCTGCGACTCGATCCATTTCACTTCCGGTTCGAGCCGGATCACCTGGCGGAACACGATCACCACACCGACCAGGAACACGCCGACGATCAAGCCGTTGAGGCCCGGATTGGCGAGAAAGGCGTTCTGCAGCCCGCTGAACAGCACGACCGCCACGGCGGCCGCAATGACCAGGAAGGCCGTCATCCATTTCAGATACCGGCCGGGCCGGGTCATGATCGGTTCGGACGCCGGCAGTTCCTTGGCGTCGTCGTCGCGCATGGCGTGGTCCATGGTCAAACCGGGTCTCCTCAAATCCTATTGCGTAAGAAACGCGATATCGACGCGATCCGCCGGGCCGCTTTCGGCGGGGCCGAGGGCGCGCACCAGGACTCGCGATTCCGCGATTCCCTTGCCGATCAAATAATCGCGCACCAGAAGGGCATGCTTCAAGGCGAGCCGGTTGGCGTCGCTCAGGGACTCTCCCTGCTGGCCGGCGTAGGCCGAGAGCTCGATGCGCTGATCGTTGCCGGTGAGGTCGCTCGCGAGCTTGGAGAGCTTTTCGATCGCCTCAGCCGACAAGGCATCCTGATCGGCGCTGAACATGATCCGTTCATGCCGGCTTTCCGCGGGCTTCGGCGTCTCCGATGTGGCGGGTGGCAGCGACGCGACCTTTGCGGGCTTTTCGGCTTTCGGTTTGGGCGGTGCGACTTTGACGGCGTCGAGCGCCTTCGGATTGACCTCGATCGCCGGCGAATCCGCGCGCGCCGAAAAGGGCGCCGCAAGGATCAACAGAGCCAAAGCAACGCCGGCCGGCCCGAAGGGCCTGCCGGGGTTCTCAGCGGTCCGACGATCATCAGCCATCATGTTGCGGCTCCGACCATATCCCACGCCTTCCTTCCGGACAACGATATTGGACGGGAACACTAAAGAGGCGCGCGCGAAGCTTAACGCTGCAATTGTGCCCGTTTGAGGGCACGGCCGGCCTTGACGATTTTGAGGAACGGCGCATGGACAATGTCGTTCGCGGCCACGATCTCGCCATTCTCGGTCATTTTCGACGCGCCGGCATAATCGGTTACGAACCCGCCCGCCTCGCGGACGATCAGAACGCCGGCGGCGACGTCCCAGATATGGAGAGATTCTTCCCAATAAGCATCGAACCGGCCGGCCGCCACATAGGCGAGGTCGAGCGCCGCCGCGCCGTACCGTCGAATGCCGGCGACCGCGGGCATCATCCCCGCCAAAATGTGAAGATACTGTTCATGATCGCCGCGGCCCAAATGGGGGATTCCGGTGACCACGACGCATTGGGAAAGGCTCTGGCGCGCCGAGACCCGGATCCGCCGGTCGTTGAGATAGGCGCCCTGGCCCTTGTCGGCCCAGAAGGTCTCGTCGTGCAAAGGATCGTAGATCGAGTCCGGCGATGATCTCGCCTTTGTCCTCGACCGCGATTGAGATGCAGAAATGCGGAATGCCGTGAAGGAAATTGGTGGTGCCGTCGAGGGGATCGATGATCCAGCGCGGCTCGCCGGGTTGGCCGGGGACCGCGCCGCTCTCCTCCATCAGGAAGCCGAACGAGGGCCGCGCGCCCTGAAGATGCTCGCGGATGACCTGCTCGGCCCGGCGGTCGGCGCGGCTCACGAAATCCGCCGGCCCCTTCTTCGAGACCTGAAGCTGCTCGACCTCGCCGAAATCGCGCACAAGTCCCCGCGCCGCCTTGCGGGCGGCGCCGTCCATCACATTGACGAGAGCTGAGCGAAGGGCCATCGGCCGGACTAAGCGTCCGCGCGCCTGACGTAAGAGCCGTCCGCGGTATTGATGACGACCTTGTCGCCGGTGCCGACGAAGGGCGGGACCGTGGTCCGCAACCCGTTCGAGAGCAGTGCCGGCTTGTAGGACGAGGCGGCGGTCTGGCCCTTCACGACGGGCTCGGTTTCGGTGATTTCGAGGACGACCGATTCCGGGAGCGTCACGCCGATCACCGAGCCTTCGTAGCTGTCGATCATGACCTCCATGCCGTCCTGGAGATAGGCGGTGTCCTCGCCCATCAGGTCGGCCGGGATCGCGACCTGCTCATAGGTGTCGGTGTCCATGAAGGTCAGCATCTCGCCGTCGGAAAAGAGGAATTGATGCGCCTTCTCGTCGAGCCGGACCTTTTCGACATCCTCCGAAGAGCGGAAGCGCTCGTTGAGCTTGGTGCCGTCGCGCAGGTTCTTGAGCTCGACCTGCGCGTAGGCGCCGCCCTTGCCGGGCTGGGTGTGGCGGATTTTGACCGCGCGCCACAGGCCGCCCTTGTGCTCGATCACATTGCCGGGGCGAATCGCGTTTCCATTGATCTTCATACGGGAATGCCGTCCAAACGGTTGGAAAAATGCGGCCGGAAGCTAGCAGGTTCGGATGGGGTGCGCAATCGCGTGCGGCGATGCAATCCAACGGGCCTTGGGATACAGTCGCGGCGCAGCGCGAGGAGGCCGAGAAAATTGACCATACGCGCCGTCGATCACATCCAGCTCGCGATGCCCGAGGGCAAAGAGGACGAAGCGCGCGCGTTCTACCGCGATCTTCTCGGAATCCCCGAAAAGGAGAAGCCGCCCCATCTCGCGAAGCGCGGCGGCTGCTGGTTCGAGGACGGCACGGTGAAGATCGATCTCGGCGTCGACAAGGATTTCCGCGCCGCGAAGAAGGCGCATCCGGGGCTGATCGTCGAAGGCCTGCCGGTTCTCGTCAAAAGGTTGAAGGCGGCCGGCTATCGTGTCGTCGATGACGAGCCTCTGGAAGGCTATGACCGCGTCTATGCCGACGATCCGTTCGGCAACCGGATCGAACTGATGGAGCCGAAGGGCCCGTAGCGCCGCAATTGCGAATGAAGTGAAGCAATCCGGCCTGTCTGGATCGCCGCGGCGCTGGCGTGCCTCGCGATGACGGTTTGGCTTATTGTGGTGCTTTGTCGGTCGAGAACAGCACCCGGGCGACGGCGATGGCCTGTTCCTTCGGCAGGGCCAGGATCTCGCCATAGAGGGCGGAGACGTCCTTGCAGACGGCGGCCTTGTCGTGATCGTTGCCGGCCTTGTGGGGGTCGGACAGGAGCGGCCAGCCGGACTCGTAGCCCTTGGCCGCCGCATAGGCGCGGGTCGCGACTTGGCTGACCAGGGCATCGGCGGCCCGCGTCTTCGGATGGGCGGTGCCGGACGAGCCGGTGCGGATGACAGCGATGATCGCGTTGTTGACCGCCTTCACGTCGTCGACCGTGATGCCGGATGTCGCGACGTTCAGGGGCTTCTTGCCGAACATGGCTTCGTAGCAGGCCACGGAGCCGGCGCTGTCCATCTTGGTGACGACGGCGTTGAGCGTGGTGAGGAAGTCCAGCAGCGCCTGGCCGTCGGCCGTGTCGGCGAAGCGGGGCATGGTGCGCTGGCCGTATTCCCAGCCGATCCGGAACGCTTCGTCGCGCAAACCGATGATGCCCTCCGCCTCCGCGGCGTCGCGAAGGCGCGTCTCCATGGCGGAGCGCAGCTCCGGCACGTCGCGGGCGAGGGTGCCGACCAGGGAATCGGGATCGTTCAGGATGTCGGTGATCTCGTCGGCGATGGTGGCCGTCGGCGCCGAGGCCTGGCTCGCGACCGCGTCGGCGTGGGCGTAGCCCTGCGAGAGAAGCACTAAGGCCAAAGCAGCCATCACTGTCGCGGTTTTCCGCATTACGCCTGCTTTCGCTAAATCGGTCAGCGCCGCCCGGCGTCCTCGATCGCGGCGTTGAAGCGCCTCACCGCTTCGGCCGGGCCGTCCCGATATTGCCAGACCCCGGCGATGACGGCGAGGAAATCGGCGCCGGCCGCGACCAGCTCCGCGGCAATTGTCGACCGTGATGCCGCCGATGGCGACGCAGGGAATCTCGAACGATTCGCGACCACCAGGCAAGGATTTCCGGCGTCGCGCTGGGTCTTGGGCTCTTTGGTGCCGGTCGGGAAGAATGCGCCGAAGGCGACATAATCGGCGCCCTCCTCGCGCCGCTTCCATGGCGAGATGGCGCGAATTGTGGCAGGTGACGCCGACGATCGCGTCGGGGCCCACCAGATCGGCGGGCCTCGTCGTAGTGCGCATCTTCCTGGCCGACATGAACGCCGTCCGCGCCGAGCTCGGCGGCAAGGTCGGCGCGATCATTGATCAGAAACGCCACGTCGTGGGCCTGGGCAATCGGCATCAGCGCCTCGGGTTGCCTGCACGGATCTCGTCGTCCGGCGCGCCCTTGAGCCGGAGCTGCAGGCAGGCGACGTCGCCGGCATCGAAAGCGCGTCTTCAAGCCAAATGGTCCGCGAAGGCCGCCGGAAGCGTGATCGCCGGCGGCGTGATCAGATAAAGGCGGCAACGCGCGGGCGTCGGGCCGAGGGCCGATTATTCCTTGCCCTTGTAGATGTTGATGATCGTGTCGAGCATGTTGAGCGCTTCCTCGCGCGGGCGCTGGAAGGTGTTGCGGCCGATGATCGAGCCGTTGCCGCCGCCGTCGCGGATCGCGCGGGCGTCGTCATAGACCGAGCTCTCGCCCTTCTTCGCGCCGCCCGAGAACACCACGATCCGCCGGCCTGTTGAACGCCGACTGCATGACATGGGCGACCCGCGCGGCCTGGGTCGAAATGTCGATCTTCTGCGCCTCGTAGACCTTCTTGGCCTCGGGCTGCTCGAGATGGTCGGACGGCAGCTTGACCTTGATGATATGCGCGCCGATCAGCGCCGCCATGTGGGCGGCATAGGCGCCGACGTCTATCGCCGTCTCGCCGTCCTTGGTGAGCTTGCCGCCGCGCGGATAGGACCACACCACGACGGCGAGACCGACCGCCTTGGCCTCCTCGGCGAGTTCGCGGAATTTCCTCGACCATCTCGTCGAAGTGCTCCGAGCCCGGATAGATGGTGAAGCCGATCGCCGAGCAGCCGAGCCGCAGCGCGTCGCTCGACGCTCGCCGTGATGGCCTGGTCCTTCTCCTGCGACCAGCTGTTGGAGCTGTTGACCTTGAGGATAATCGGGATCTGGCCGGCGAAGGTATCCGCGCCCGCCTCGACCATGCCGAGCGGCGTGGCGAAGGCGTTGAGTCCGGCATCGATGGCAAGCTGGAAGTGATAATGCGGGTCATAGGCCGGCGGGTTGGGCGCGAAGCTGCGGGCAGGCCCGTGCTCGAAGCCCTGGTCGACCGGCAGGATGACCATCTTGCCGGTGCCGCCGAGCTGGCCGTTCATCAGGATGCGGGCGAGATTGGCCTTGGTCCCGGGATTGTCGCATTCGTACCAGGAGAGGATTTCCTTGACCTTCCGGGTGAGCTTCATGATCGCTTCCTCGCTTTCCTGGACTGGGATGTTTCGGGGCCCGTGCGGACTACAACGCGCGACGGGCCCGGATTTCGGACATGGTGTTGGGCGCGGGATGTCCTTCCACCCGCGCTCGGTGACGGTCTTGCGGCCATTGAAGAGCGACCACGGCCTCCAGCCGGCCTTGATCGCTCGCAAGACGAGCGCCGGCATCGTCACCGCAATCGATCCAGGCTCGGAGCGGGATTATCGCAACTCGTGGGCCGCCTTGCAGATAGGACGGCCCGGCGATATTGTGCGGCGCCCGGCAGTCGTCGGCGCCCGCGCCCCGGTCGCCACTGACCAGGCGTGAATGCGGGCGGTGGCGCTCATGGTCATCCATCAGAACCGCCACGCCGGGCAGGGTCTCGCCCTCCATCCATTCGAGGAACGCGCCGCCGGCCGTGGACACATGGCTGAAGTCCTCAGCGACGCCGGCATGGTTGAGCGCGGCCACGGTATCGCCACCGCCGGCGACCGAGAGCAGCGTGCCCTCTTTGGTCAGCCTCGCCGCTTCTTTGGCCAATGCAACGGTCCCGGCGTCAAAGGGCGGGATTTCGAATGCACCCAGAGGGCCGTTCCAGACTAGAGTTTGCGTCTTGAGAGCGTTCGTCAGCTCCTCGACCGACTTCGGGCCGATATCAAGGATCATGTCGTCCGGCGCCGACGGCGTTAACGGCGACGGTCGTGCTGCCGCGCCAGCCTTGAATTCTTCCGCCACCACCGCGTCGGTGGGCAGATGAAGCGGCAGGATGCGGCTGCGCCTGGCCATGATGTCATTCGCCATCGCCGCAAGATCGTGCTCGCACAGGACTTTGCCGACATCGACTGCCCATGGCGGCGAGGAACGTATTGGCCATGCCGCCGCCGATAATCAGGTCGTCCACCTTTTCAACCAGATGGGAAAGCATCGATCTTGGTCGAAACCTTGGCCCCGCCGACGATCGCCACGACCGGCTTGGCGGGCAATTTCAGCACTCTCTCGAGT
>CAVTAV010000007.1:0-157500 GCA_963732795.1 uncultured Alphaproteobacteria bacterium
ACCAGCAGCGAGTCAACATTCCGATCGGACTCTAGAGATCTCCTCCGGCAACTTTCTTACCGTCGTACTTTGTACTGGAGGATCAGGTCACCCGCAGGGCATTGAACAGCAGATTAAGGCGGTCTCGGCCCCCGCAAACGAAATCTTCAAGGGCTTAGCCGATTGGGGCCAAGCCCTTTTTTTGTTGCTTGACAGCACATCGGAAGCAATCGAAACGCGAATTGAGGCGCTGCAAGGCGACGTCAACCGAATCGCACTTGCGAACCAAATCAACCTTATCCACAGCCGACCGCCGGGAGAAACTCGAACCCGGCTGCAATTACGCTAGCATTTCTTAAGGTCTTGAGCGGGGGACGCCAGACTTAAATTGCTACCTAAAATTTAACTCCTCTGTCTTTTAACTTTCGCCGATAAGGCACGATCTCACCGGCAAAAAATTCAATAAAGCATCACAAAACGAATACTAAGGGCACCCGGATCAGGGGCTAGTTCATTATAACTATTAATGAACTTAAGAAATTTGGTTAATAGTTATAGTTAACGTCCTGGCAAAAATTTCCACTTGCAACATCTAGTATGGTTATCCAGAATTTCCCTCACTTCGGGCCAATATCTGGTCGTCGCGTCAGTGAAAATAAGATTGGCGGGTTCGGTATCGAACCTAGTCGAAAGCGACGTGAAGCCCGCAATGAGAGAGGCACGCATTGCGCGAATCTTTCTCGCGTAACTCGTTAGTTAGTCGTAATTTCGCCGTCCAGGACTATCGTGAGCGCCATGTTGCATGGGGCTGAACGGTGAGGTGTGTCGTGCGTCGACCAAGGACGTGAATTTTCCTCTTTAAGGCGAGTAACGGTCAGGGAAGCCGTGACAATGAATAAGTTTGTGCCCCTTGCGAGGAAACGAAGCGATTATCGGGCAGGTAAACCGTCCCTGCAGGTGATCGGCGATCTCAAACGGTCGCCGCTGCCGACGGTCGTGCTCGTAGCAGCGGATCTGTTCGCTGTGGAGCTGGCACTGGCCCTCGCCTACATAACGAGGAACGCATTCGTATCCTGGTGGCCGATTTCGATCGGCATCGGCCAGATCCTCGCACTTGCGGATGGGTTGGTAATCCTGCCGGTCGCATATTATTGCGCTGGCTTACATCCCGGCTACGGTCTTAGCCCGGTGCAGCGTCTGCGCACACGGGTTTTGGCGACAACAGTCGTATTCGGAATTCTTATTTCATGGGACCGATTGATCGGTCGAGGCGACTGGTCGCGCGGCGTTCTAGCGCTGACATTCCTCTTCACGCTGATGCTTGTGCCGGTTCTAGAATCATTGGCGCGCGGACTTTTGATCCGCTTTCATCTTTGGGGCCGACCGGTCGCGATTTTCGGTGCCAACGCGACGGGTCTCGAGATTGCGAGGATGCTGCGGACAAACCCGCTCCTCGGGTTGGTCCCGATCGGGTTTTTCGACGATCGAGCCCGACATCGCGAAGTCGGCGGCGAACCAATCAAGGTGCTTGGCGGAGCCGCTGATGCAAAGCGGATCCTTCCCTATGTGGACCGCATAATAATTGCGATTCCTAATGCCAAGGCCAAGCGGCTCAATGAGATCATTTCCAGAGTTCCCTTCGCAGATGTGACCATCATTCCAAATCTGTTGGGCTTTCAGACGCTCTGGATCACGACGCAGGATTTGAACGGAGTCCTTGGGTTGAGCCTCAAGCGTAACCTCCTCCTACGTCACAATCGGGTAATCAAGCGAACGATTGACCTGACGGTCGGTACGATTGCATTCGCGATTGCGCTCCCGATCATCGGAATTTTCGCGCTTTTGATCTGGGTCGTCGATCCCGGTCCGGCGTTTTGCTCCCAGGTCAGGATCGGCGAGCACGGACGCTCCTTCAAGATGCTCAAGCTGCGTTCGATGCGCGCAGACGCTGAACAATGGCTGGCTCAATACCTGGAGCGCAACCAAAACGCCCGTAACGAGTGGGAGCGGTTCATGAAGCTGCGCAATGATCCGCGAATTCTCCCGTTCATCGGCAAGTTCATGCGGGCGCTCAGCATCGATGAACTGCCCCAGCTATGGCATGTCATAAAGGGAGAGATGAGCCTCGTCGGCCCACGTCCATTCCCTGAATACCATATCGATCGCTTCAGCCCGGACTTTCGTACGTTGCGGGCCAGCGTTCGGCCCGGCTTGACCGGCCTTTGGCAAGTGTCATCGCGCAGCGAAGGCGACCTGGCCGTACAGGAATTGCAGGATACGTATTTCATTCGCAACTGGTCCCCTTGGCTGGATCTTTACGTGCTGTCTCACACGGTGCAGGCGGTGTTGGGCATGAAAGGAGCGCGCTAGCAAACACGGCCGGGCGCCGCAATTCGCATCAGCCATCAGACGACTGAAAGAAGATATGAAGGCGAGACTTAGGGGGCGGACCAACGAGGCACATCAGTCAACAAGACATGGGAATGAGGCCAATGAACAAGAACGTGATTAGTCGCAATTCGTCGCGCAAACGAGTTCTGGTGACGGGCGGTGCCGGCTTCATCGGTTCGCATTTGTGCGAGAAATTGATTGCCGGTGGATATGACGTTCTATGCGTCGACAATTTCTACACCGGCACGAAGGACAACATTCATCAGCTGCTCGCTCATCCACATTTCGAGCTGATGCGCCACGACATTACGTTCCCGCTTTATGTTGAGGTGGATGAAATTTACAACTTGGCGTGCCCAGCTTCGCCCGTTCACTATCAGTTTGACCCCGTCCAGACGACAAAGACGTCGGTACATGGCGCGATCAATGTGCTTGGTCTCGCCAAGCGAACCAAGGCGAAGATTTTTCAGGCATCTACGAGCGAAGTCTATGGAGATCCGGATGTTCACCCGCAGCCAGAAGCCTACACCGGCAAAGTAAACCCGATAGGCCTCAGGGCCTGCTACGACGAGGGCAAGCGCTGCGCCGAGACGCTGTTCTTCGATTACCATCGTCAGCACGGGCTCAAAATCAAGGTCGCGCGCATATTCAATACCTACGGGCCGCGAATGCACCCCAATGACGGACGCGTGGTGTCGAATTTCATTGTGCAGGCCCTACTCGGACGTCCGCTGACAATCTACGGCGACGGAAGCCAAACAAGGTCCTTCTGCTTCGTGGATGATCTTGTCGACGCGCTCGTTCGCCTCATGAACTCACCAGACGAGCTGACGGGGCCGGTCAATCTCGGAAACCCCGGGGAATTCACAATTCTCGACCTGGCCGAAATGGTTCGGGAGATGACCGGTAGCACGTCGCCGATCGTACGACATCCCTTGCCCGCGGACGATCCGAAGCAGCGTTGTCCCGATATCGCCTTGGCCAAGCGGGTGCTGAACTGGGCTCCAACTGTGCCATTGGAGCGGGGGCTCGAGCGTACGATTGCGCATTTCGACGAACTGCTGAATGGCAAGGGCAGCGCGGCCATTCGGGCTAGTGAATTCGAAGACGCGCCCCAGGCCCTGGCGAGTTAGGAGCAGGGACGATGTTACAGCGCTTTGATGTCCTCGGCGTCGCGGTCAGCTCCATCGATATGGCGGCGGCGGTTCGTACGGTCGATGAGTGGATCAAAACTGGCACGCCGAACTATGTCACCGTGACGGGAGTTCACGGCGTCATGGAGAGCCAACGAGATCCGGACGTTCGCAAAATTCACAATGAAGCCGGCATGGTCACCCCTGATGGCATGCCTCTCGTCTGGCTCGGCCGACTAAGTGGTCACAAGAACGTCCGCCGTGTTTACGGACCAGATTTGATGCTGGCGATCTGTGAGCGGTCGGTCGCTGCCGGCTATCGCCACTTCCTCTATGGCGGAAGTTACGGGTTGCCAGAGCGTCTTAAGGCGAAACTGGAAGCGCGGTTTGCCGGTCTCAATGTCGTGGGCACGTATTCGCCGCCATTCCGCCCCCTCACAGATGAAGAAGACGACCACGTCGTTGACATGATCAACGATACCAAGGCGGACATCGTCTGGGTCGGTCTCAGCACGCCCAAGCAGGAGCGTTGGATGGCGCAGCATTTCGGGCGGTTAGAGGCGTCGGTGATGATCGGCGTAGGTGCAGCCTTCGACTTCAATGCGGGACTGAAGAAGCGCGCCCCGGCCTGGATGCAACGAAACGGGCTGGAATGGTTCTTTCGCTTGTGCTCTGAGCCGCGGCGGCTCTGGCGCCGCTATCTCTGGGCCAATTCATTCTTCCTGTTGCTGCTCGCCGGGCGAGCGCTGGGCGTGCGGCGATATGCCGACATCGGCTGATGCTGTCATAGGCCTCCGGTGTCCACTCGCCGGGCGAGCCACGAACTTTCTTTGATCTGCTTCGAGGAGTTGCCTAATGAACATGACAAAACAAAAGACGGCGCTGGTCCTTGGCGCTGGAGGATTTATCGGAAGCCATCTCGTCAAGCGTTTGAGAGGCGAGGGCTTTTGGGTGCGTGGGGTCGATTTGAAATTTCCCCAATTCGCGCCGACGGCCGCCAATGACTTTCTCGTAGGCGACCTGCGAGACCCCGCGATTTGCCGTAGCGTGGTCGATCGTAGGTTCGATGAGGTCTATCAGCTTGCGGCCGATATGGGTGGGGCGGGGTTCGTCTTCACGGGCGAAAACGACGCCGACATCATGCACAACTCGGCGCTCATCAATATCAACATGTTGGAGGCATGCCATCGTAGAAACGTCAGTAGAATCTTCTATTCGTCGTCGGCGTGCATGTACCCCGAGTACAATCAGCTCGATCCGCACAATCCCAAGACGTCTGAGGACTCCGCCTATCCGGCCGCACCGGATAGTGAATACGGTTGGGAGAAGCTGTTCAGCGAACGTCTCTATCTAGCATTCCATCGCAACTTTGGCATGCAAGTGCGGATCGCGCGTTATCACAACATCTTCGGGCCGGAAGGCTCTTGGCGTGATGGACGCGAAAAGGCACCGGCGGCGATCTGTCGGAAAGTCGCGCAGGCATCCGACGACGGCGAGATCGAAATTTGGGGGGACGGCGAACAGACACGTTCGTTCCTCTATGTCGATGAATGCCTCGAAGGAACGATCCGGCTCATGCGGTCGAATTGGACCGGTCCGGTCAATGTTGGGTCCGAGGAAATGGTGACCATCAATCAGCTGGCCGAGATGGTCATGATGATTGCCGGCAAGAAGCTCACTCTGAGACATATCGACGGTCCGCTCGGGGTGCGCGGACGAAACTCCGACAATCATCTGATCGCCCAGAAGCTCGGCTGGCAACCTAGCACACCGTTATCCAGCGGTCTGAAGAAGACTTATGCCTGGATAAGCGACCAGGTGCGCTGCACAGAAACGAAGATGCCTAAATCGCAGTCGTCCGGTGTCCCCTTGGAGGAAGTAAAATGCGAAAAGGTCCTGGAGCGCGCCTGAAGCGCGTAGCTGTCTACTTCGGCAGATTGAGTCCATCCCGGTACGTAACGTGGCTCTGTTGTGTCCTTGTCCTGATCCTGGGCATTCCCATGATGCAACCCGCATGGGCCCAAGGCAGCGATTCCGCGGCCTATAAGATCGGTCCGGGCGATGTCCTGAGTGTCATCGTCTACAGGAATGCGGATCTTACTCTGGAGACTTAGGTTTCGGAGAATGGGAAGCTCAGGCTTCCGTTGGTCGGCGATATTGAGGCGGCCGGTCGCACACCGTTCGAGCTTGGCCAAGTGATCGAACAGAAATTGCAAAGTGGCAATTTCGTCCGCGGAGCGCAGGTAACGGTCCTCGTGACCAAGTACCAGTCTCGAATCGTGACCGTGATCGGGGAGGTGGCCAAACCCGGCCGTTACCCGATCGAAACAGGTAAACTGCGTTTGTCGGAGCTTATTGCCCTGGCCGGGGGAATACTGCCTACAGGCTCGGACACGGTGACGATTTTGCGCGATGAGCCGAATGGCGTGAAGCGTCTGACTGTGGATGTCGCCGACGTTTTCTCGACCGACAAGCACGCTCAGACGGACGTGGCCATGGTTGCTGGTGACCGCGTGTTCGTCGATAAGGCGCCGACATTCTTCATTCGTGGCGAAGTTCAAAAGCCCGGAACATACCCGATATCGCGCGGTCTCACGATTGGACAGGCGATCGCCGTTGGTGGCGGTACCACAATGCGTGGAAACGAAAAGCACACCAAGGTCTATCGGATGGAAGCTGATGGCTCACGACAAATCGTCTCCGCCGACCGCGGATCTCCCGTGCTCGCGAATGATGAGATCGTCGTGGAGGAACGCATTTTCTGATCTGTCGGCGAAGGCGAGACATAACGGAAGTCGCGTGAGGATTAGTGATGAATTCACCGACGATCGACTTAGACGCGACAATAGCTCGCCGCTCGAGTGACGCAGGCGATGCCATTCGTCTCCGTCAGCGCAAAATGTTGCGGCGTTTCTGCGAGCTACTCGATCGATCCGGTATCCAGCATGTGATTCTGTCCGGCTATCAGGGTGTCCTCGAGAATATCGATTCCGATGTGGACTTCCTGGTCTCCGAGGAAGATTTCGCCCGCTTGCCTAAGTTGTTGGTTTCAGCCGATCTCGGGCCGGATGTGCGTCTTCTCCAGATTCTTCGCCACGAGACGACAGCCTGCTTCTACGTGCTGGCGAGCCAACTGGGTGAGCGCTTGGTGTTTCTTCAGCCGGACTCCGCCGCCAGCTATCGGCTTCTTGGCCGACTCTGGCTATCGAGCGAAACGGTTCTCTCGAGTAGGCGCAAGCTTGGCGACAGGCTTTGGGCGCCGTCTCCGGCAATGGGTTTCGAGTACATTCTCATCAAGCATCTGGTGGGCCTTGATCTCGGCGACAGGCACGTCGATCGCTTGCGCCGCCTGATGGCCGAGAGCCCTGAAGCTTGTAATGAGGTATTGGAGCGACTGATCCCGGCGGAGCGTATCCCGCGTCTGACCGATGCGATCTCGAAATGCGATATGACGTGGATCGAGGACAATATGAGGTTCTTGAAACGCGCGCTGCTGAAGACCCGCCACGTCGAACCATTGTTCAGCCGGCTCTTGAGCGGTTTCAGGGATCTTTGCCGCAGAATTCAACGTGTGTTGGAACCCGCTGGACTGGTCGTTGCCGTGCTCGGACCGGATGGCGCGGGCAAGACCACAATAATCGAACATCTTGAGCATGAGCTTGAGCCAGCTTTTAGGCGCATCCGCCGCTTCCATCTGAGGCCTCATTTCGGAGCGGCCCGGGGCGGTCCGCCCATGAAGGAGCCGCATGGACAGAAGCCGCGTGGATGGGTGACCAGCGTCCTGAAGACGTTGCTCGTCATTGCCGACTATTGGGTCGGCTGGATCCTATTCGTTCTTCCCGCGAAGGCCCGATCGACGTTCGTGATTTTCGATCGCTACTACCACGACATGAATGTCGATCCTGTACGATATCGGCTGTCGCCGGCGTTCCGGCTTCAGCGCTGGTTAACCCGTCTGATCCCCGAGCCGGATCTTTGGCTGGTCTTGAGCGCGCCACCGCAAATGCTCGTGGCTCGCAAACACGAAGTCACGCTCGAAGCAATGAGTTGATTGGACCGAGACTACATTCGGCTAGCAAGGGCCCTGAGGCGCGCGGTCATTATCAATACTGGATTGCCGGCAGAGGTATCGCAGGGCCATGCCGTAGGTGCTGTATGCGACATGCTGCAGGAGCGCGCACTTCGGCGTATCGGGGTGGCAAGATGACCTCGGGGCGCCCTCTTAGAGTACTGTTGTCGGCCTATGCTTGCGAGCCCAATCGAGGCTCGGAGCCGGGCGTAGGGTGGCAGTGGGCCATTGGGTTGGCGACCCGCGGATATGACGTTTGGGTGCTGACGCGGCGGAACAACCGCCAAGCGATCGAGGAGGCGCTCGTCGAGTTGCCGGAGGAGCGGCGGCGGCACCTCAACTTTGTCTATTACGACCTTCCGCGTTGGGCTTCCTGGTGGAAACGCGGTCTTAGAGGCGTCCAACTCTATTACGCTCTCTGGCAGCGAGGTGCGGTCCGTGTTGCCCATATGGCTCATGCGGCACACGGATTCGATCTGGTCCATCATTTGACCTTCGGCGTCTGGCGGCAGCCCAGCCTTATGTACAAATTGGGCGTGCCATTTTTGTGCGGTCCCGTCGGCGGCGGCGAAACGCCGCCACGCACGCTGATTCGAACCCTGCCGCTCAAGGCGCGAATTGGAGAATCGCTGCGCGTTTTCGCGAATTGGATGGCCCTGCTCAATCCGAGCTTGAGGACCTCCATAGCATCGGCCGCGGTGGTGGCGGCGAGGACACCGGAGACGGCTCAATGGTTGATGCGCGCTGGCGCCCGCAACGTCAGTGTCTCACCGGATATCGGGATCGACCACTGTGTTACGCAGATGCGCCGTGGTGCTACCGCACGGGAGCCGCTGCGTTGTCTTTACGTGGGAAATTTGCTGGCCCTCAAGGGTGTCCACCTGGCTATCGAGGCGATAGCTCTGGCGGTTGCGCGTGGAGCGGATATCAAGTTCACGATCGTGGGTCGCGGCCCTATGCGGTCGCGGCTGCAGGCCTTGGCCAATCGGCTTGGACTTGGCGACCGCGTGACGTTCACCGGCTGGCTAAACCAGAGCGATGTCTTCGATCGATACGGGCGGCACGACCTCTTTCTGTTTCCCAGTCTGCATGATTCTGGCGGAACGGTCGTCCTTGAAGCGTTCGCGCACGGACTGCCGGTCGTTTGCTTCAAGCTTGGCGGCCCGGGCTATTGGGTTACGCCCGACACAGGTGCCGCCGTTCCTCCAAATGGGCCGTCGAGCCTATCGGATGCATTGCTGTCTCTCGCGCGAGAACGCGATCTCCTAGAGCGTCTGGCGCAGGGAGCGTTGGCGAAGGCACGGGATGCCACCTGGAATGCGGCGATCGACGCGGTCTATCGGCGAGCGACCCCCGCTGTAACGACTTTGCGGATTGATGTGGGCCGCGGCATTGCGGAGCAAGGCAGGCCCGTCCGAGCCGAATCATTCAAAGATTTGCAAGCTGGAAGGTGCGCGGATGTCGATGAGCTTAGCGCTACCTAGGCGCGAATCTCACCTCTGGTCGTTGTCGGATCAGGCCATGGTGAGCGGCACCAACTTTTTGACCGGCGTCCTTTTGGCGCGCGTCCTCGGTCTGGAAGCCTATGGCGCGTATGTGATTGCGCAGATGTATCTCCTTTATTCGAACACGTTTCAGAACGCGCTGGTCGTCTCGACGATGATGACGACTGTCCCGGCGGAGCACGACCGGTCGGTTCGGGCGGGTCTCCTGCGCGGCTTCTTCGGGTACGGCCTTGCCGTATTGGTAGCCACATTATTCGGCGTGCAACTCGTCGCCTGGGGATTGGGTAGCGCGTCGCCGTCACTCAAACTCGGAACACTTGCGCTGCCGTTGGCCGCCGCGATGGCCGGATATCAACTTCAGGATTTCCTGCGCCGCGCGCTCTACACTGACTCCGCCAACCGGGAAGTCTTTGCGAGCGATGTGGTGGCCTATGGCGGGCAATTCGTTTGTTTCGGCGTGTTGGCGCTTGAAGGCCGGTTAACGGCCGTATTGGCGCTGTGGTGTTATGCAGGATCGTTCTTACTCTCCGCGTTGGTGACGCTAATATCGATGCGCTTGTATCCAACGATAGAGGACACGCTCTTGATCATTCGTCGGCACTGGCGACACAGCGTCCACTATCTGACCTCTAATCAACTCCAGTGGGTGGCGTCGCAGGGTGTCATCCTTTTGGGTGCGGGAATGATCGGGCAGCAGGCAGCGGGCGCCATCCGCGCGGCCCAAAACCTTCTTGGGCCCGTGAACGTCTTCTTCCAGTGGATGGATAACGTCATCCCGGTGCGCGCAACCATTCATTTTCGGGAGCGCGGCACAGCCGCACTGCGCGGTTACCTGAGGCAGATCGGACTGATCGGCGTGACGGCGCTTACGGTTTTCGGCGTCGGCCTGAGCCTCGTCGACAAGCCGCTGATCGCCGCAATCTTCGGGGAGGAGTATCGGCCTTACGGCATTCTTCTGGTGTTCTGGGCCATGTACTACACGGTTGGCCATGTCTACCGGATGGCCACCTACTTCCTCCGCGCCCAGGGGATAACCAGAGAACTCGCGATCGCCAGCATCTGGTGGGCGATCGTATCGATCGCCTTCGCCTTTTTCACTGCGGGGAAATTGGCGGAGCGCGGTATTATGGGGGCGCTGGTTGCCGGCGAAATCGCCGCGCTGATCTATCTAACGCTCCGCATCCTCGACCTTCGCCGACAGAGCACACACTGTGTCTTGACAACATTGCGTGGCAAGACCGATAGCCCGCAGCTCGTCTTGCCGGTCGGCACTCAAGGCCTATTGAGGAGCGCTCTCCGAATGTACTTTCCGGCGCGTTGGACAGGCCGCCTTTACCGGGCGTTCCTCGCGTGGTCGCTGCCGTGGCGCTCTCGGTTTGGTGCCATCGAGCGCATGTCGGGCTTATCGTGCCTGTGTCCGCATCTGTCTGTCGTTCAGGCAGCTGTCCCAGGAGCCAAGCCTGAGAATATAGGCCTCCTGGTGGCGAAGAAAGGACCGCGCACCAAACTGACCCTGAGAGTCATGGACGATCGGGCACATGTGATGGCCTATGCCCGAATGGCGTTCGAGCCAGAGGCGATCGCGGTGGCGCAGCGCGAGGCGAATGTCCTCGAAGCCGTGAGCTTGATGCCGGCGGCCGCGTGCGCTCCGGACGTCATAACCACGCGAAATCTGTCCGATCCGGATGGCTTCCTTTTGGTCGAGAGCGCCGGCCCAGATGAAGCCGCCAAGCCGTATCTCACGCAAGAGCATTTCGACTTTCTTTCGGGGCTTCTGCGTTACGACGCGATGTCATGGTCCGACGTGATCGCGACATTGACCAGCGAGATTGCCGAGCTTCCCGAACCCGTGGGCGAGAGCGGCCTGCTTGATAGGGTAATCCGCCGTCTAGAGGGTATGCGGATTAATGACGTGCCCACCTGTATCGAACACGGCGACTTCGCGCCCTGGAACATTCGACGGAACCGAAACGGCGGATTGTTCGTGCTCGACTGGGAGCATTCCAGGCTGGACGGGCTGCCGTGGTTCGATGCCCTGCATTTCCAATTTCAGATGGCCGCTTTGGTGCGCCGCAAGAGCGCGGAAGGGACGCTTGACGACTTGCGCGTGGCGTTTGAGCTCCCCGAAGGGAGGTCTTACGGTGCGGCGGTTGGACAGTGGCCGGACGCGCCAAGGGCTTTTGTGGCCGTCTATCTTTTGAGGATGCTGGTTCGAGCGGAGCGTGAAGCGGAATTTTGGGACCAGCGTATCAAGCCATTGGGCTGGCAAATGCTCGGCCTTTGGACCGAACAAGAGTCTCCCTAATGGCGAAGGGACCCTTTAACGAATCGCCTGCGGGAGTGGTCTCCGGTGCCGCCACGCAATCCAAGGCGGTAGCGCTTGGCCTTGCACTCACGATTTCCGCGCCGGTCCTCGGCGCATTGATTGCAATAACTCCCGCCGGCGTAATTACAGGCGGCCTGTTTCTCTTGGTAGTTGGCGGGCTGGTCGCTGGCTATCTCTACATGGCGCCGGCGACGCCGTGGTGGGGCAGGCTGGTGTTTATCGTTGTTGCGGCCCAGACGACGTTCAATTACGGCTTTTCCGGAATGTCCATCGGCGCCGGATCGCTTCGACTGACCGTCTGCGAGATCGTTCTCGTTATCGCCTGCTTCGCCTGCTTGCGGCTTCTGTGGAACCCGAAGGAATCGATCGCCGTTCCCTTATGGCTCTGGGGTCTTATCGGATGGCTGACGTTCATTCTCGCTGTGCATCTGCCGCTAGGCCTCAAGCGTTCGGGAATTGAAGCGGCGCGCGATGCATTGCCCACGGTGGAAGTGCTCTTCATCGTCCCGGGGTTCGTTCTGACCACGTTGGCTTTTCGTAAAGGCGAAGCGGGTTTACGCGGCCTCTGGCGCATGCTGGTAGCGATCGCATTATTTGGGTCGGTGTATGGGACTCTGTACTCGCAGCAGGATACGCTGCAGGCCGTCTCACCGCGCTTCGTCGGCATTCAAACCGCGGGCGTTCAGCTTCTAGGTTACTTTGTCAGCTGGCCGATGATGGGCGTCATGGGCATGTACGGAGTCCTGCTATGGCGATGGGCCACGCCCAACCGGCCGCTTTGGCAGTCATGCTTAAGCTTTGTCATGATCTTGGGTTCGGCGGTTGGGTTCGTCGAAAACCAATCTCGAAACGGGTATGTCGCCTTTATCGCGTGCTTTGTCGTGCTGACATTGGTAGGCGGGCAGTGGCGCAACGTACGGTTCATGTCGCTTCTGGTTGCCGCTGGTGTCGCCTCACTAATTCTAATTCAAGCGTCCGGCATTCAGTTGAAGGGCCGAATCGGTACGATCTCATGGGATGCCGTGGTGGGGCACATCATGTCGCTCGACCCCAACAGCGCCGATCCGGAATTTCGGCCCGCGGCCGAAGGTATCGAACAACGTCATCATTGGGCTAGCTATGCACTGTCGTTGTGGAGGCAAAGCCCTGGAACGATGCTATTGGGTGTCGGTTATGGGATGCCGCTCACGGACTTCACCGTGGCCGGCGCCGGCGACAACACGGTGACCGTCCGCGAGCCTCATAACAGCTATTTGTCGGTCCTGACGCGCTCAGGAATATTCGGCTTCATCGTGATGGCGTCGCTGCACTTTGCGATTGCCTTGACGGCTTTGCGGACATATTGGGCCTATCGAAGGAACAATCGGATTGTCGCCGCTTATATGGTGGGTGCCCTGCTTTACTGGGTTTGTTCCATGGTTGGAGCCGTGGGAGAGCCCCAGTTCGAAAACCCCTGCCTTGTAGTGCCGTACTTTTTTATTGCGGGCGTGACCTTTGCTGTCGCGCGCGCATTCCCGATACAGAAACATGCTACGCCAAGCCTTCAGGGAGTGTGAGCGCGTGGGGGCGCCATTTGCCTCGGTCAGGGCAGGCGAGCTCAAGCGCGTCCTGATTGTGCATAACCATTACAAACATCGCGGTGGAGAGGATGCCGTCGTCGAGGACGAGTGTCGACTATTGACCGATCACGGAATCCAAGTCACCAGCTTTGAACACTCGAATGACGAGCTCGATGGCATGAATCTATTGCGGGCCGGCTTCGACACGGTATGGAATGCCCGCATCGCTCGCGAGTTTGACGAGGTGATTGGCCGAGAACAACCGGGAATTGTTCATGTGCACAATACCTTCACGAGGATCTCGCCGGCGATCTATTGGATAGCTGCGAGCCGCGGCGTGCCAGTCGTCCAGACGCTTCACAACTTTCGGCTTTTCTGCCCGCAATCAACGTTCCTGCGAAATGGTCATGTTTGCGAGAACTGCATTAAACAGTTCGTCCCCGTTTCCGGCATTCGTCATGGCTGCTATCACAATTCGAAATCCCAGACGTTTGCCGTGGCGGCCATGCTGGTGGCGCATCGGGCAATTGGAACCTGGCGGCACAAGGTCACCCGCTTCATCGCGTTGAACGAGTTCTGCCGCTCCAAGTTCATCGAAGGAGGGCTGCCGGCGGACAAGATTAGAGTTAAGCCGAATTTCGTCATGCCGCCTTCGTTAGACGTTTCCTTCGAACGGCGCGGCGGCCTATTCGTCGGCCGCCTGTCTCCGGAAAAGGGGCTCGACACGCTTGCGAAAGCGGTGGCCCGATTAGGCCATAATCCGATATCGGTGATCGGAACTGGCCCTCTCGAGGGATTGGTACGCTCGACATTCGGGGAATCATATAGGGGACAAAAGTCATCCGGTGAAGTCATGGAAGCCATGGCGGAGGCCAACTACCTTGTCATTCCGAGCATTTGGTACGAAAACTTTCCGAGGACGATGGTGGAGGCGTTTGCTTCCGGGCTGCCGGTAATCGCCAGCCAACTCGGAGCACTCGCAGAGATTGTGGATGATGGAAGAACGGGTCTGCTGTTTGAAGCCGGCAATCCCGACGATCTGAGCGACAAGATCAGCTGGGCGGAGCGAAACCCCGATCGGATGCGGACAATGGGTCTCCATGCTCGAACGGACTACGAGCAAAAATACTCGCCGGCCATCAATTATGAAATGCTGACCGACATCTATTCCGAGGCCATCAGGGCAAGCTCGCGACAGGCGTTTTAGTCTGCCCCTTCACCGCGGCCCGCCCCAATCGATCTGCCAGACGAACGGCGAGTGTGACAATGGTCAATGTCGGATTCGCGTGGCCTGAGGTCGCGAAGACCGAACTACTGACGACATAAAGATTACGAATGCCGTGAACGCGGCAATTCGCATCGACCACACCGTCATCCGGATCGAATGACATTCTGGTCGTGCCGATCGGGTGGCACCCGAATTGAAGCCGTGTCGCTTCTGTCAAAATGCGCGCTTCCAAATCGCCGCTGAGGAATTCGAGCTTGCCAAGACGTTTCTTTCGCAAATGGGCGTCCAGGATCCGGTGAGATCGGATAATGCTGTCGATGTCGTCGGGTGCAAAACGGAGATCGATCGTAAGCCGACGCATGCCCAAGGTATCAGTCTGCTCGTTCAAATGAACCCTGCTGGAGACCAGGGGTGACTGCTCCGCGTGATAGGCGACCGCGTACCGGTTGCCGCCGCTTCGGACATAGAAGCGCGGAACCTTCCGCTTAGCGAAATAGCGCCGGAAAAGGAACGGCGGAATAAAGGTCACCGTCGAGGGAATCGACCTGACGATATTTGCCGTGTGGGACGTAAAATCGCGGTACTGCGTGTTGTTGGTGGCAGCACGATAGAATCCGCTTGGCGCTAGGCATCGACGAAGACCCGGCGTGGACAGCGCGAGATATGCCGCCGACAGGATGCCGTTTCTGTGTTGAGGATCGTAAATCGCCAGGTTGTCTAACCAGAATACACAGTTCAGCAATTTTTCGCGCTGTTGGAGCGTAGGCGACAGAGAAATCCTCTTCCGGCAATACACGCCGGCACCGTCCTTATCGACATCGTAAGAAGCCTTGTCCGGAGAGGAATTGAACTGCACGTCGGCGATCGTGCCTTCGTAGTGGCCCATATAGTAACGCCCGAGTTTGCCATTGTGGTTGCCGATTCCGCCCCTATGCACTCCGTCGGAGTTGAGCAGAAGACGCGTCGTTTCGAGCCCGCCCGCTGCGACGATGTAATTACGCGCCACAACGCGGTGGCGATCCGGCGATCTGGTCGATCTGAATGTCACAGATGTCACGTCGGTTGGATCGTCGTCGAATCCGATCCCCGTGCAGGTCGCGTCGAGAACAACCGTGATCTTCGTCGATGCCCGAAGACGCTCTCCGTACTCTTTCGCAAAGTCGACCGGGAGACTCCAGCGTTCCAGGCTCGTTTGTAGAGTGCCGTCGTCTCGCAACCCGTCGATTAGACTCGGGAATTTTCCGCCGACCGACGCGCTATTGGAGAAGTCCGCCTTGCCGCACATCAAATAGTCGCAGGCCTGTTGCCAGTATTCCGTCAACTCCTCCGATCCGATTGGCCAGCCGGACAACGAAAGATGGGCGCGCGTCTCGTAGTCGATAGGATCGAGTGGAACACACCGGCCACCCCAAACCGAAGAATTTCCCCCGAGCTGGCGGCGCGCGGCTTCATCAAGCGGACGATGATGGGCGCGATCGAGAATATCGGCGGTGCTGAGCTCTTGGATCGTTGACGACGGGCGCATCAGCCCGCTTTCGAGCAGAACGCATCGAATGCCGTGACGTTCGAGCTCGAGGGCGAGGACAATGCCCGCCGGCCCTCCTCCGACAATGCAGACGTCGCATGTCAGGTCGGTCTCGGTAATGCTCTTCGATTCTACGATCATTTTAATGGCTGTTCGCACACGTCCGCGGACGCGGTTGCGGGAGTGATAAACTGCCGCAATGTTTACCGGAGGGCCGTCAGAAACCGGTTCCTCAACTGCGTGTATTTATGCTCGCCCACCATTTTCTTGAACGCATTCTTTACGTCGTAAGTCCAAGTGCCTGCCCGTCCGTCCAGGATGCGACGAAATGAACCTTTGTTTCGCCTGGGCAGAACAGGCCAACAGGAAACGCATCCATCAAAGGGCGCATGCGCGTATCCCCATTCCATAGTCCTGAACACGCTGTATCCTTCGTCCAAGGCCCGGGCCAGTATTTCTCGCGTGTAAAGCCCGCCGGGCGGTGCGACCCAATCGACGGGCCGACCAATAACATCTTCAAGCTCCCGCTTGAATTCGCGCAACTCGGTTTCAACCTCGTCGGGCTGCAGCCGAGTGAGTGGCGTATGGGTGACACAGTGAGAACCGATCCGATGGCCTTGATCCGCGAGCAAGCGCGTTTGTTCGCGGGTCAGATAGCCCGCCCGACCCAGGCGTCCAGTAATGACGAAGAAGACACCCGAAAGTCCGAGAAGGTCCAATAAATCGCCGGCGCGTTCATGGTCCGATGTTCCATCGTCAAAGGTGACGCATACTTCGGATAAGCGACCATTCGATTGATCAAATCTCGCGACACAACGCATTTGGTCCTCGAACGCATCCCATGAGATGTCATGGAACGCCGGCCGCATATCCGGCTGCGTCAGGATTCGATGATAGGTCAGAATTGCCGCGAGAGAGCTGTCATTCATGATTCTAGGTGCATCGCTCGATCGACAGCGACTTTCAACATTGCGACGGGCGCGCTTGCACAAGGTTGTTCTTCGGCTGAGGCTCGTCGAGCATGTAGAGATAACACGCCATCAGAAGAAATGGCGGCGCCAGATGATTCTTGAAGCGATAGATGGGTGGAGACCTTCGGCGCGTGTCGGCCAGTAGCAATCCGTAATCGTTGGCCAGAGTTTTGCAATAGCGGCCCAGCATGAGAGAAATCGGACGCGCCTGCTCGGCGTTGAGCAGGTCCTGCAATAGTGGAACGACGTCCGAGATCGTAAATCTGTCTTCGTTCGCAAGACTTGTTCGGGCAATGGCCGCAGTCGCCGCCAATGTGAAGTCATCCTTGTGAATTATGTCGGCCACTCGCCCGCTGTTCTCGTCCAACGCCGACCATTCTTCAAGGGCGCTCCGTAAGCCTTCACACATGGACTGCTTGTCGACCCGAGTGTGACCATGTTGCAAAGCCGCCAAGCCCGCGTCCAAGCACATCAGTCGCAGGTGATACGCCGAACCGTGTGCGATGGACCTGATTGTTTCGATCACTTCGGCGTCGAATTCCAGGCCGCTTTCCGCCGCGCCGTGTTCAATAATTCTCGTGGCGTCGTCGGAGTTCAGTCTGTTGATGGGGATGCAAACGAGACTGCGATGGATCGACGGGTGGAATCCCAGAAGGTCCTGCACATTGCTCGCCACTCCGACAAGAACAAGGTGGACTCGTGCCTGAAGGTCCGACAAATCTTTTATCAAATTTGCCATTTCGCGTTGGATCGAGGTGTCGGCAATCCGGTCGTATTCATCGAAGATGAAAATCAGCCGCGTTTCCTCGATCGTCGCGAGCAAGTTTGCCAATTGGCGGGCCGTAAAATCACCGGCCGGAAGCAAGTCCGAGACCGTGGCCTGCTTCGACAGGTGGTCCGAATTGGAACTCGCGGAGGCCCTCGAACAGTACTCCGCTGGTATCAGCTCGAGATACGGCCGTAAGAGCGCGCTGAAGGTGGAGGTGGTTCCACATGACAAATAAAGGACGATGTATTCCGCCTCGTCGGCTATTTCGCCGAACACTCTCACCAACGAGGTTTTCCCGTAACCGCGCGGGCCATAGACTAGAGCGTGGGACCATTGCTCGGAAACCGCCAGGATTAGCTTTTCGAGCTCCTGGTATCGGCCGAACAGGTGGTCGCGGCGCGTAACTGGCTGCGACGAGGTGAATGCATTCAAGAGCCGGGCGCGTGTGCCGCCATCTCCGATCGCAGTCTTGCCACCCGGAAGCGGCTTGTCGGTGGCGCTTATGTTGAACCGTGGAAGCCGGTTGGTCTTGTCGAATTTTCCATTGATAACGACAGGACGAGCGTCGACGTTGTTCTGCACGACACGGTCATCGAGAGAAGCCTGTTTGGATGAAAGCCCGTCGGTCGGTTGAGTTGTGTCGCAACTCGCGTCGGAGCCGGATTCAACCTTCGCCCGCCCGTTCGAATTCGACGCTCGACTAGATGCCTTCGATGAAAATGACCACATCTGAATCCATCACCTATATGACGATGCGGGAGAAAGCGGCTTCGGACGTTTGCTCAATTCTCGGTAGTCGTTCATGACGGCGCCAACGACATGCACACCTGCTTCTTGCAGCTGCGCGACGAGAGCGGTGATCGCGACAGATTTCGTCGAATCTCGCCTCGCGATGACAATGGCATGTTGGGCCTTCGCCGATGTAATCTCGGCGTCGCTACCAAGCTCCGCAGCCGCTGAATCGATAATCACGGTGTCATACCGGCCACTCACCTCTCGAATCAGTTTGGCAAACCTCTCGCGCCC
Organism: uncultured Alphaproteobacteria bacterium; assembly: GCA_963732795.1. GTDB lineage: Bacteria > Pseudomonadota > Alphaproteobacteria > CAVTAV01 > CAVTAV01 > CAVTAV01. The sequence goes on from CAVTAV010000007.1 coordinate 18,482, forward strand.
CAAGAGCTCCTCGGGATTCGGCGGGATTGGCCCGGCCTTCAAAATTGACAACCGATCGATAAACGGACAGGGTTCGATTGCCTCCGGGCCGGCGCGTCCCGACAAAATGGACGAGAGGCCAGGTCCATCCTTGCAGCAAAAGAGCTCGTGTTGCCGCGGATTTCTCAGATCGGCGTCGATCAGGAGCGTTGCTTCTCCCAATTGTGCGAAGACGACGGCGAGATTGGCGGTCAAAACGCTTCGTCCGTCGAAACGGTTCGGACTTACCAATGTAACAACGTGGCCGGTCCGGGAAGATCGTTCCGGCCATCGCGACGAGATTTGACTGCGCAAGTGGCGAGCCGTCTGCGCGATGGGGTGATGCGGGTCGAAGGCGGCTACCACGAGGTCGTCGATCAGACCCTCATCGTGCTCAACTACGGGAAATGAGAATTGTCGTGAGAGGGCTAACCGCAACTCGGCGTCGTCGATGATCCCAAGGCGAATTGCCGCTTCGCCGAATTTCAACCCGTGTCGTTGTTGATGTTGGCTGACGCGGTCGGTATCTTCCTCCGTCAATTTCCCAAGTCCGACCAGGATGGCGCCGAGCGTTCGATGCTCGTCCCTTGGATTAAGGCTTCGACCTCCTGTCCCATTGAGGGCTCCAGTCCGGCCATTATGCGTAGTTTGGATTCTCATGTCGCGAACCTTGATCGTTTGAATGCGCCCAGCATCCGTTCCCACACGGATCGCGGCCGGGCGCCTTCAAATGAAGCCAAAACGGCGAGTCCAAAATTCATTGAAAGATCGGTCGTCGAACGAATTGTTCGATCGAATATTTCCATCAAAAGCGCACCACCGACTCCGACCACGAGCCCGACAAAAGTCGCCAGAATCAAATTCAAAACGATCTTGGGTTTCGAGGGCGTTAGGGGAGCGGAAGCGCGAGACAGAATTGTAACATTGGTCTGCTTCAGTTCGCTTTGTAGGTTGGTCTGGCTGAAGCGCTGGGCAACCATGTCATAGGCCTTCTGCGCGCTTTCGACGTCGCGCTGCAAGACTTCCAACCGATTGCGTTTTGACGCTAGGTCAAGGACCTTTTGGCGCTGTTCCTCTATGGCTGCCCGAAGTTTTGCGGCACGGTCGGCGCTGGTCTGGCTGGCGACTTTCATCGACGAACTGACCTGCGCGATTTCCGAAGCGAGTTTCGCCTTGAGTTCTTTCAGGTTGCTTTCCGCCTCCTGATATTCGGGGTGACTTGGCCCATACCTCTCGCCGAGCATCTTCAGCTTCGCCGATTGCTGGATAATGTCTTCACGCATGGACTGCACAACCGGATTCTGTAGGACATCCGGGGAGACATTCGCTGCAGCCGAGGCTCGCGAAGAAACATCCGCCTCGTCCGCCTGAACCAATGAAAGTTGGTTTGAAAGTTCCGAAAGGCGCGCTGCCTCGACATCGTATCGGTCGTCGCCGGTGATTCCGTGCTCCTTTTGATACGAGGTCAACCGTCTCTGGGCCTTTTCCAGATTGGCGCGCAGATCGTTGCTTTTGTCGCTGAACCAGGCTGCGTACCGCCGGGCGGGTTCGACTTGCAGCTCCAGATTTGTGTCCAGATAGGCTTGGGCAAACGCATCCGCCATTCGCGCAGAGCCCGATGGGTCGGAGTCGGTGTAACTCACGTTTATCACAGTGCTTTGCTGCGACGGTGTAACGGCCAACTTGCGGGCAAAGACGCCAGCGGCCCAGACTGCGAAATCGCCTTTGCCGTTGGTGTCCTTGCGCCACGCCTTCTGCCACCCGGGATCTTGGTCGAGTTTCAAGAGCTGAATAACTCTCCGCGCGACACGATCGCTCTTGACCACCTCAACCTGTGTAGCAACGAAGGTTGGTTGCAAATCGACGGGATTTTCCTGGTTGTCGACGGGATCGCTCGCCCGGATGTCGACAAGCAAAGTGGCCACCGCGGTATATTGCTTAGGCAGCAATAGGCTGACGATAAGTGCGAAACCGACGATCGCCAGAAAAATGGCGACCGAGATTCGCCACCGGGCACGGACGATCGAGACGAATTGCTCAAAAGTCATGGCGTTTCCTCAAACGGGGAGGCCACGACCTCCCTTGTGATAACGATGCGGCAAGCAAACGAACGATACGCGTAACTTATTGATCGGAACCTGGATGCCCTGGATCAGCATGAGAAAGTCATCACAGTGCCGCCCATGCCTCGAGTTCGACGACACCAATTCTCAAGGCCGACATATTCGCTCGCCAAGCCGTCCTATGTGACTTGACCGGTACACCCGACGGTTCTCGCGGGGGACCACTGGGTCCCTGCCGCACCAATTCTTCCGAGTCTCGTTTCAAGCTCGATCTGGCTACGCGAAGAATTTGTTTCGCGCAAACCGGCCTCGTGCCCTGATCGTCACTGGCCGCACCCTTCGAAAAGGTCCTTGTACGGCCCGTTGATCTACGCGATCAGCTGTTGTTCGAAGCGTCCTTCGAAACAATCAAAGTGTAGCGCACCGATACCGATAGTTGCAACATAATGGCTGAAATGTGGATAGTTCGCATAAGCCGATCTACCGCCTCGATTTTCCCCAGTCTTGTGCCTGTGGACTGTTCCTTCGCAACATATAGATGGTGGGCTTTTGCGGCGAAGCGGAGCGCGAGTCGTCGGATCGCAATGCGCCCACCGCATCAACCGGAACCTAGAAACATCTTCTGCGTGTGCCGAATCTTCGATCCCAAGTTGTCGCGTCGAATTTGAGTGGATCGACCAAGCGGGTCGGACGAGAACCCACAAGAACGTCAAGCCCCTACACCTGTCAGGCGGTATAGCCTGTGGAAAAGCTGATCTGCGATATCCGCGCAAGTTGTGCGATACTTGAGTATGAGACTCTGAGCCACGGGCTATGGCGTCAGAACCAGTTGCTTGAGGACGTGAATGATTATCGACGCGTTGAAGGTCGTGCCCGATCGCACGATACTCACGAGTGACGTATGTATCGTAGGCAGCGGTCCAGCAGGAGTGACTCTGGCCCTGGAGTTGATCTCATCAGGGCTGCAGGTCGTTCTGTTGGAGGCCGGTGGACGCCGCTTTTCATCGACGAGCCAGGATTTTTATCGTGGGGAAATCGTTGGCAGGAACACCAACGAGCTTCTCGAACGGTATCGATACCGGCAACTCGGCGGGACGTCCACGGCATGGGGTGGACGCTGTCTTCTTTTCGACGATATTGATTTTGCACATCGTGACTACATCGCCGAAAGCGGGTGGCCGTTTGGGCGCGACGAGCTGCTGCATTACTACGATCGGGCGCTCGTATGGTGTGAAGCTGACCCAAGATCGTACAACGCGCGAGAAGTCTTGCCCGATGAAACGCCGGAAATCATTCCCGGCTTACCCGACGGAGATGTGGTCACGACGTCGCTTGAGCGATGGAGCCCGCCCACCGACTTTGGATCGAAATATCGGGCTGAGCTGAAGAGCGCGCCAAACCTTCGTGTACTTCTCAACGCGGCCTGTGTCGCGATCAACCTCGACGAAGATCATAAGTCAGTAGCGTCGCTTAAGGTCCGGTCGGGCCCGAGCAAGACGTTCGAGGTAAAATCACGGTTCTTCCTGTTGGCCGTCGGCGGACTCGAGGTGCCGAGACTGCTGCTGAGTTCCAACCATCAGCTGCCTGAGGGAATTGGAAACCGGCACGACTTGGTAGGCCGCTATTACATGACGCATTTATCCGGCGTCTTGAGCACCGCATACCTGTCCGTCGATCCGTCCCAAGTGGCCAACGGCTACAAGAAGGACCGGAACGGAATTTATGTTCGCCGGCGGATTTCGATTTCGGAGGAAGCGCAGCGCCGTGAGCACCTACCGAATATCACCATCCAATTCCATTATCCGCCAGTAACCGATCCAAAGCACCGCAACGCGATCCTCTCCACTTTGTTCGTCGCCAAGCATATTCAGACGATCCGCAGAGGAATCCCTCCTGGGCTCGGCATCACGGAGACGCAGGGCTTTTCCGAAACAGCGGATCTTTGGCTGAAGCATTTGACCAATATCGTGATCGATGCCCCCAATCTGATGTCGTTCTTGCCGAAGTTCGTCTTTGAACGTTTTCTCCGCCGCCGGCGAATTCCGTCAGTCGTCCTGCCGACCAAATTGCCGGTGTTTCCTTTGCATTATCACGCCGAGCAGACCCCCAATCGCGATTCGCGTGTCATTCTGTCGAATGATCGCGACGTCTATGGCATCCCGAGGTTGGCGCTCCACTTCCATGTCAACAAATTCGACATCGAGGGCGTGGTCCGAGCGCATGAAGTTCTGGATCGGCATTTCCGCAAAAGCGGGATCGGCCGGGTGGAGTTCGATCAGCGTGCCATCGACAAGCTGCAAGGTGGGGGCCACGCGACCAACGGACATTTTGTGGGCACGACGAAGATGGCGATGCAGCCCAAGAACGGGGTGGTCGATCCCAATTGTCGCGTGTTCGGAGTCGAAAATCTTTATTTGGCGAGCAGTTCCGTCTTTCCGACATCGAGCCACGCCAACCCGACTTTGACGATCGTGGCAATGGCCATTCGTCTCGCCGAACATGTTCGAAAGTCGGCGGAGGCCGGGGTTCAGTAAGGACGACTCTGGTGTAGGTCGCCCGGGAGCGAACACTCTTATCGAGGCGAATCACAATGAGAACAATCGTCTTGCGGCCTGCAGTATCGGGAGCACTTCTTGGTGGCCTGATTTTCGGAAGCGTGTCGCTCGCTCTCGCAAGTAACGCGACAACCTCCGGTGCCGCCATCACACTTCGGCCCGGCATGGACCTGAACACCGTGGTACGAGACGCGCCGTCGGGCGCCCGCTTCACTCTTGAGCCGGGGATCTACCGACAACAAAGGATTGAGCCCAAGGACGGTCAGGAGTTCATCGCGCGAGATGGCGTAATTCTGAATGGTGCGATGATTCTGGACAGATGGACGCGATCTCCCGGTAGAGAGGTCTGGATCGCAGAAGACATTCCGCCAGGCCCCCGTCCCGACGGCAATTGCGAGAAGGCCCATCCGCTCTGCGGCTATAGGCAAGATTTGTTCGCTAACAGCGTCCCACTGGCCAGGGTCTCGTCGATGTCGGAACTCGACGAGCATTCCTGGTTCTATAAGGATGGCGCGGCATACGTATCGTTCGATCCGAACGGCAAGCTAATGGAACTGAGTGTGACACCGGTGGCATTTACGGGACGGGCACGTAACGTCGTGGTGCAAAATATGGTCGTCGAAAAATATGCATCGCCAGCTCAACACGGGGCGATAGATGCTCGCGACGGCACCGGCTGGACATTGCGAAAGGTCACGGCCAGATGGAATCACGGCGTCGGCCTCTATTTAAATCCCGGCATGCGCATCATTGGCGGTGCATCCAACGACAACGGTCAGATGGGGCTCGGCGGAGTGGCGACGGGCGCGGTGGTCGACGGCATCGAACTCGCCCGAAACAACTATGCCCACTTCAGCCGCGGCTGGGAGGCGGGTGGCGCCAAATTCGTTCTGTCCCGCGACCTTATCGTTCGGAACACCTGCGTTCACGACAATGGCGGGCCAGGCTTATGGACGGATGGCAACAACACGAACGTGCTCTACGAAGGCAACAAGGTCTTCGACAACGACGGCTCCGGAATCAAACATGAAATCTCTTTCGACGCCGTCATCAGGAACAACATCGTCGCGCGAAACGGAAGGCGGTCGGATGAATGGCTTTGGGGGTCCCAGATACTGATTCAGAACAGTTCAGGCGTGGAGGTTTACGGCAACACGGTGGAGGTCGCGCCTGCCTATGGTAACGCGATCAGCATGATCTTTCAGGACCGTCGGTCCCCCAAATACGGGACTTGGTACACGAAGGACAATGACGTCCATGACAATACGATCATCTTCCTGGGTGCCAGCCGAATGGGCGGAATCGTTGCCGACTTCGACGAAGAAAAATTCTGGAGCCACAACACGAACAAATTCGACTCGAACCTCTATGTCGTTCCGGATCGACGCCAAAAATACTGGTCCACCCGACGGGGTCCAACGCGATGGCGTGATCTTCCGTCCGTCGGAATGGAGATGAACGGTAAGGTCATGGTCGAGCAGCGGACACCGATGAAATTGTCGTGTGACGTCTAACGGGCATTCGTCAACTGAAGGAATGAACGCTCGATGCTGAATTGCGAGGACCTCAGCGAAGGGTGATTCGCCAAGCGACACTTGCCGCCAAGACAATCGAGCCAAGCGCCATCGCATCCGTCAGCGGAAAGAGACGACCGTCTTTTCGCGCCACTATGGCGACAGCTCCGTAGTGGAAGAGGCTTCCGGCGCCCACACCAAACAGCATGCCTTCGACGCCGGCAACATGAAACCCCACGATCAGGCCCGAGATTCGAGCGGTCGTCGATATCACATTAAGGATCAGTGGGGTTCGAGTGTTTCCGAACGCGATATAGCTGTTGGTATACATCATCGGAAGAACCGAGATTGCGCCGTTGATGGCCATGATTGAGAGATAGGTTCCCGCCAACGCGTATCGGGTGTCATAAAGAACATGAATCATTTTTGTCGAGACGAATGACAGTAAGATGAAGACGGGCAGCGTTAAGGCCAGGAGGCGATTTCTGAGCCACCGAAATTCGTCGTTAAACCTTCCGGATTTTTCTCGGATCGTCATGGACATTCTCGGAAATACCACGGTGCCGATAAATCGATTGGTCAGATCCCCCATCGCCCACGCGAACGTCCCGGCCACGGCGATGTAACCCAGCGTCGCTGGAGATACGAGCCAACCCTGAATTGCTCTAATGCCCTGGCCGCCGACGAATGTGACAATCGTCGAAAGCATAATCCATTGTCCGAATCTGCGTTGAGCATGAAATGCCGCAGGCTCGATTTTGAAGGCGTGTCGATGCCTCGGCAGCATGACGTGCCCGAGTATCATTACCACGACCGCCTCGAGAACGCGTCCAATCGCCAAAACCCATACGGATTCATAAATCCACGCCAGGCCGATCGTGACCAGCATTGCGGTCACCTGACCGATCAAGCCAATAAGGGTGACGCGACCAAGCACAAGCCGGCGTCGTACGGTTGCGTTCGAGATCGATTGAAATCCGGAAATAGCCGCGGTAGCGCCTACGGTGCAAAGCAATCCGAACAGGATCGGTTGGCCATATATTTGCGAAATCGGCCAGGCCAGGAGCGCCGCCGCCGCCCAGATCAAGAGACCGCGAATGATCTGAATCGTCCACGCCGTATTCAGAAAGGCAGGATCGTCGCCGCGCTCGCTTTGAATAATCGCGGACTTGGAGCCGATATCGCTAAACATACCGAGCCCTTCCACAAACACGTGGACGAGCGCCATGAGTCCGAACGCGTCCGGAAACAAAAGCCTGGTAAGGATGAGATTATTAGCCAGGCGCACGCCTTGGCTGAGTCCGAACCCACCGAACGACCACAGCGAAGCACGGAAAATTTGACCTTTATTCATTGCCGACTGAGCCGGTTGACTATTCTGATCGTTATGAGCCCCGAAAGGACCGGGCCTTTTGCGTCAACTTTTCGAGTTGCGCCTGCTGTCAGCAATATCAAACGCCGGATGCACAGATTGCAAGTGCGTATCAAGTGCGTATAGAGCTTTTGCGCCGGTCTGCGGCGTTTCAGTGTCGCCCTTCGCTTTCCAGCGACTGAGGCCGAGTTTCGTGAGGGCCTAAATCTGCGCGTGGATGGTCATGGTCAGCCGATTTCCCCTGAAATCGTTCGTTGCCGGCACGTTCTTGGCGTTTCGGCTCGAATGGTCAAAGCCGAAGGTCGCGCGGAATTGGCGATTAATCAGATAGGTTATCTGAGCCTGAGCGCCCCAGTTTTCGTCCGTGCGCAATATGCCGGTGTAGCGGCTTCGCGAATACTGGAAACCGCCATGCAGGATGAAAGATTGGCTTACCTCCTGGTCGATCGCGATGCCAGCGGACGACACCAATGCAGCCGACGCCAAATACAATGTTGTCTCATCGGCGGTCTTCAGTCCGGTCAGCTGGATCGATGTTAGCCGGCTCGGTGACCAGAGGATTTGGCCGCCGTAGCCGAACGTGTGCACGTCGGACAGCGACGGATCGGAAAAATACCGCGCTATGTAACCGCCAAAAACGCGCCCCTGGATCAACGTTGTGACCGGAAACAGTAATCCGCCATTGATTGCGAAGCCCTTCGAATCGCGATTGAGGCCGAAGTTGTCGACGGGTTCCTTAAAGTCGACTTTCATGCCATTGACCTGGACGAAAGGCCGAACGAGGCCTCCGGTATCGAGGCCCACCTCTAAGAGAAAGAGTCCCGATCGTTCGGTCGCGATCGTGGTTGTTGATAAGCGCGCCGTTGATCTGCCGAGTGTCGTGAAAGGTGAAATCCGAGATCGACCCGCTGAGCGACCCGAAGATCGCCCCGCGTTGATGTTTTAGTTCCAACTCTCCGTTCGCCACGTCGATCATGACAGGCTTGAGGCCTTTCCTGTCGTCGACGCTGCTGCGTGCTTCTTGGTATCGCTCGAACGACGCGTTCTCGGTGAGGCTGTCCGACCCGCCAATATCCAGTCGGCCATTCTGAGCGGCGGTGAAATTTGAATAATCTTCTTTTGAGTGGTTTGCGTGAAACCCAAAATCACCGGACAAGGAAAGACCGAAGGCGTGCCAATTCCATTGGCTGTCCAGGGTGAGCTTCGGCCGAAATGCCGTTATGAAGTCCGAAATCCGATTGGCATTCGTCGCGTAGATGTTGTCATTGTAGATTTCCAGAATGGAAGCACTCGGTTTGAGGAGAAAAGAGCCGGTCCGAATTCCGAGTGCCTCGTAATCCGGTTGGGCCCGTGCCGTTACGGAATCGGGGGGCGGCGTAATTTGGTTATTGTAATTTTGCGCTTCCGCATGTTGGACCGCAACGCCACACGCCAAAAGCGTTCCCAACAAGATCGTGTGGATCGCCTTCAGCCCACACAATTTTTGCGTCCATGTCATTTGACCTCACATAGTCTTGGCAGATTCACGCGGACCTTGTGAAATTCTCTCATGCCGCTACCACTCATGCAATTATTCGTAGTATTTGTGGTTAACGGGGATAAGTGCCGGGATATGAACCAAGACGCACGCGAAAACGCGTGACCTGCGCCCTCCCGCAACCAATCCGCCTATCAATCCGGTCCAATTGTAGGGGTTCTGTCTATCTGGTCGACCGGACTCGAACCGGACATTTCGTGATGCTTTGTCGGGCGGTAGGGAGTTGGTAAGCTGACGGGCCTCCCGGGCGTATATGCGACGGGTGGTCGACACAACGAAGGGGGGCACATGGCATCTGTCTTAGTTACGGGCGCGAGCAAGGGGATCGGTATGGCGATTGCCTTGGTCCTCGGCCGGGCCGGGCATACGGTTTATGCGACGATGCGCAATCCCGCCGGTGCGCCGGAATTGGCGCGGATCGCGGCGGAAGAGGGCCTGCCAATTCATGTCTCGGCTATGGACGTGGATTCGGATCGCTCGGTCGCGGATGCCATCGAGGCGATTACTAAGGCCCATGGGCCGATCGACGTGCTGGTCAACAATGCCGGCATTGAAGGCCGGGGGGCCATCGAGGAGCTCGACCTTTCCGTTTTCCGGTCCGTGATGGAAACGAATTTTTTCGGGGCGCTTCGCTGCATCAAGGCGGTGCTCCCCGCGATGCGCGCCCGCAAGAGCGGCAGCATCGTCAACATCACCTCGCTCGCCGGCCGTGTCGCGCACTCACCCCTGTCGCCCTACGCGGCGTCGAAGCATGCGCACGAGGCGCTGTGCGAGGCGTTGGCGCAGGAGGTGAAGGCGTTCAACATCCATGTCGCTATCGTAGAGCCAGGCGTCATCGACACGGCCTTGCCCCATCGCATCGGCGAACCGCCGGCCAACTCGCCCTATCCCCAGACGCGCCGTTTCGCGGACCTGTTCGCGGCGTCGCTGCAAAATCCGAATTCGCCGTCCCTGGTCGGCGAGAAGGTGCGCGAGATCATCGAAAGCGGCACCTGGCAACTGCGGCACACCGTCGGACCGGATGCCGAGCCGATCCTGCAATGGCGCGCCTCCATGACCGACGAAGAATGGGTGGATTGGGGCGCTGCCGACGACGAAACATGGTACGAGCGGGCCGAGCGCGACTTCGGCCTGACCTCTCTCAGACGGGGGTAAGTCCAGGGCGGCCAATGTTGACCCGTCAACGTCCCTGGGACTAAGCTGATCCTTGGGACGACTGGGGCGCATCATTGTCGTCGAGGGGGAAGCACGAGCATGGCGGCGGAGCCTGATACCCGTGGTTCGACATCACGGATCGGCGCCATGTGCCGGAAAGCGGCGCGGTCGCCCTTTCTGCAATTCCTGGTTCTCGGCGGACTCATTTTCTTGGGGGCCCATGTCGTGGACGGCTGGCGAGACCGCCGCGCCACAAAGATCGTCGTCGATCGGAATGCGGTGCATCGCATCGCCGCCCTGTACCAGGCCCAGAACGGCGCGCCGCCGTCGCCCGCGCAGCTCGACCATCTGATCGACGCCTATATCCATGACGAAATTCTGTTCCGCGAAGCCAAGCGAATAAATCTCGACGATGGCGACGAGATCGTCAGGCGCCGCCTCATCCAGAAGATCGAATTCCTGACCGCCCGCGCCGATCCGTCCTCCGCGCCCACCGAGGAAGCGTTGCGGCACTATTACGACAGTCACAAGGATCGCTTCACCCGGCCCGCCCGGGTCGATTTCACCCATCTGTTCTTCAGCCCGGACGAAGCCGGTCAAGCCGCCGCCGAGACCCGCGCGCGGCAGGCGCTCGCCCGCTTGCAAGCCGATCCCGCAATGGTCGACCGCCTTGGCGACCCGTTCCCGCTGCAAAGCACTTTTGTCGGCATGACCAAGACCGACGCCGTTCAGCTTTTCGGCGACGCGTCGATCGTCGACGGCTTGTTCCAAGCGCCCGTCGGCATCTGGAGCGGACCGTTCCGGTCCGGGTATGGCTGGCATCTGATCCGCGTGACTGCCTCCGAACCCGCCAAGGCTCGGCCGTTCGAGGATGTCAGGTCGGATGTCGCCGCCGCTCTGAGCCAGGAGATGCAGGATCGCGCCGCCGCAGACGCCTTCGAGGCCATGAAGGCGCGCTACAAAATCGTCCGGCCTGTCAAGCCTTGAGAGGAGACCATGGCACCGATGCCCAGGACCAAAAGAAAGATCACCAACGGGACCGTGGCGGCTGCGATGCTGCTTGCCGTTCTCGACGGATCGGCGCTCGCGGCGGAAGGCGCCGCAAACGGCAGCACCGTTCCCTACAATCCCGAGCGGAACGCCTATTTCGGCGACCTACATCTGCATACCAGCATGTCGGCCGACGCCGCCGCGTCCTTCACCAAGACCCTGCCCGAGGACGCCTACCGCTTCGCCATGGGCGAGGCGGTCGAGTATTTCGGGGACAAGGTCCGGCGTAAGGCGCCGCTGGACTTTCTCGCGGTCACGGACCACGCCGAATATCTCGGGATGGTGCGCGAGGCCTCCGACCCCAACGGACCCTTCGCCGGCACCGACTGGCCCGCCAAGCTCGCCAAGGTCTCGGACGACATGATGGGAATATTGCGGATCTTCTCCCCGGCCTTCCGCGGCGAGAAGCCGATCCCGGACTTCATGGACAAGAAGCTGATGGAGTCCAACTGGCAACGGGAGATCGCCGCCGCCCAGAAATACTATCGTCCCGGCAAGTTCACGACCTTTGTCGCCTATGAATGGAGCCCGCTCAAGAACGGCCATATGCACCGCAACGTCATTTTCCGCGGGCCGAACTATCCGGATCTGCCGTTCAGCGCGATCAATTCCCTGAAGCCCGAGGACCTCTGGACCTATATCGAGGCCAACCGCGCCAAGGGCATCGAGGCGATCCTGATCCCGCACAATTCCAATCTGAGCCGCGGCATGATGTTCGCCTACAAGGATTCCTACGGCAACATGATCGACCGGGCCTATGCCGAGCGGCGCGTCCGGAACGAGCGCATCGTCGAGATCACCCAGAACAAGGGCACGAGCGAAACCCGTCCCGAATTTTCGCCGGCCGACGAATTCGCCGATTTCGAGCTGCTGGCGGTCAATCCCAAGAGCGGTATCGACCAAAGGGGCGGCTATGTCCGTCCGGCCTTCAAGCGCGGGTTGGAAATCGAGTCCCGGACTGGCGTAAACCCGTTCGAATTCGGCCTGATCGGCAGCTCCGACTACCACACCGGGATTTCGGCGACGGAAGAGTTCAATTTCCCCGGTGGCATGGGCATCGTCGACGCGCAGACCGACCGCAAGAAGATCGAGCAGATCTTGAGCCAGCCGCACCCGATCATGCACTCCCGGATCACCATTCTGAGCACGGGCGGCCTCGCCGGCATATGGGCCGAAGAAAACACGCGCGAATCCCTGTTCGACGCCATGCAGCGGCGGGAGGTTTTCGCGACGACGGGCGGCCGCATCCGGATACGAATGTTCGCCGGCTGGAACTATTCCAAGGGTTTGACCAAGAAAACCGATTGGGTCCGCCAGGCTTATGACCGCGGCGTGGTGATGGGGGCGGACCTGCCGGGGCCGGGCAAGGACGGGGCGAAGAAGCCGACCTTCCTGTTCGATGCGATCAAGGATCCCGACGGCGGTAATCTCGACCGGCTTCAGATCGTCAAGGTCTGGAATGCCGACGGCAAATCCCACGAGAAGGTGATCGACGTCCTGTGGTCGGGAGACCGCAAGCGGGATCCCAAGACCGGCAAGGTGCCGCCTGTCGGCAACACGGTCGATGTCGCGACCGCGACCTATACGAATTCCATCGGCGCGGTCGAGCTCAAGGGCCAATGGACCGACCCCGATTTCGACCCGAAAGTCTCGGCGATCTATTACGCGCGCGTCCTCGAAATTCCGACACCGCGCTGGCCGACCTATCTCGCCGTGCGCAACAACCTGCCGATCCCGGACAATACGCCGCCGTCCTTCCAGGAGCGGGCCTGGACGTCGCCGGTCTTCTATAAGGGAACGTCTGTCGACGGCTCCTGATCAGTTCGTCAGCGCGCCGAGCGGGGAGGGGATGCGGCCGCCTCGGGCGATGAGCCGATAGGGCGAAATCTCGTTGACCGGCATTACCGGTGCCCGCCCCAGGAGCCCGCCGAAATCGACGCTTTCGCCGACCGACTTGCCGATCGCCGGAATGATGCGGGCGGCGGTCGTCTTGTTGTTGATCATGCCGATCGCCGCTTCGTCGCTGATGATGGCGGAGAGGATCTCCGGCGGCGTGTGGCCCGGCACGACGATCATGTCGAGGCCGACGGAGCAGACCGAGGTCATCGCTTCGAGCTTGTCGATCGTGATCGCGCCGCGCTCGGCGGCCTGGATCATGCCGATATCTTCGGAAATCGGGATGAACGCGCCTGAGAGCCCGCCGACATGGCTCGAGGCCATGGCGCCGCCTTTCTTCACTGCGTCGTTCAAGAGCGCGAGCGCCGCCGTCGTGCCGTGGGCGCCGACGGTATCTACGCCGATCGCTTCCAGGATGCGCGCGACGCTGTCGCCTTCCGCCGGGGTCGGCGCGAGGGAGAGATCGACAATACCGAAGGGAATGCCGAGCCGGGTGGCGGCGGTGCGGCCGACGAGCTCGCCGGCACGGGTGATCTTGAACGCCGTCTGGCGAATGGACGCCGTGAGCTGGCCGAAATCGACGTCGCCCATGGCCTTGATCGTGCGTAGCACGACTGCCCGGCCCGCTCACGCCGACATTGACGGTGCAGTCGCCTTCGCCGACGCCGTGAAACGCGCCCGCCATGAAGGGGTTGTCCTGGACGGCGTTGCAGAAGACGACGAGCTTGGCGCAGCCGATCGAGTCCCGATCGGCCGTCCTCTCGGCGGTCTCGCGCATGACATGGCCCATACGGGCGATGGCGTCCATGTTCAGACCCGCCTTGGTCGAGCCGATATTGACGGAGGCGCAGACCCGCTCGGTCGCGGCGAGGGCTTGCGGAACGACATCGATGAGCTTCGAATCCGCGGGCGTCGTGCCTTTCTCGACCAGCGCCGAGAAACCGCCGATGAAATCGACATTCACCTCGCGGGCCGCGCGGTCCATCACCTTGGCGATGTCGAGAAGCTGATCGGGATTGCATTTGCCGGCGATCATCGAGATCGGCGTAACGGCGATCCGGCAATTGACGATCGGAATACCGAATTCGATCGAGATATCCGAGCAGACCTGGCGCAAATCCCGCGCGGTGCTCGTGATCTTGGCGAGAATGTTCTTCGCGAGCGCCTTCGGGTCGTCGCTGCCACAGTCGAGCAGGCTGATCCCGACCGTGACCGTGCGGATGTCAAGTTGCTCCATCCGCACCATCTGGATGGTCTCGATGATCTCCTCGCCGGAAAAGCTCAGATGTTTCATCTCGCGGCCCTCAAATCCGGTGCATGACTTTGAAGATGTCCTCGCGCTGGATCTCGATCCTCACGCCAAGCTGCTCGCCGCGCTCGGTCAGCCGCTCGCTCAGCTCATGGAAGGTAACGGAGGCCTGGGCCAGATCGACCATCATGATCATCGTGAAGAAGTCGCGGATGACCGACTGGCTGATGTCCAGAATATTGACATTGGCCTCGGCGATCGTTGCCGTGACGCCGGCGATGATGCCGACGCGATCGGAGCCGATGATGGTAACGATGGCGCGGCTCGAGGGGGCGGGGGCGGTTTCTGGTGTATGCATTGTTGGGGCCGATGGAGAGAGGGGGAAGACGCCCCGACTATAGTCGTTGCTGCGTGCCGGACAAGCGGGTGCCTCGGCGATTGCGGCCGCGCACGGTTCGCTCCGATGCCCAAATGCGCGCATTCTCTATCAATTATTCTATCGAAGAAGGCCTTGACGGCAGGCGCGACCATAGTCATAAGCGCGCCTCGCGGGAAACCGATGCTCCGGGTCCCGACGTCATTGGTTCTTTCTGACTGACGCAGCCGCCACGAGCGTGCGTATGCTGCGCGAGACGGCAGCACCGAACTATGCCAAGAGGTGACGACAAGGAAGCCAAGCTTGGGACGTTCGGGTTGCGCCTGAGGGCCTGGTGGGAAGGCTATAGCCCGGAGGAGTATCTCGCCTGGCTCGAGGCCAGGCGGGCGAAAGGAGCGACCGTCAAGCATAAGACGGGCGCCGCAACGTCGCCCGTGACGGAGATCGCCTGGAAACCTGACCGGATCAAAGTGGCCAATCTGATCTGGGGCGAGGGCTATTGCGGTCCGGGCGGGCCGCAGCATGTCGTGGATTTGTCCAAGCTCCTGGGTCTCACGCCGGATATGAGCGTTCTCATCGTCGGCGGCGGGCTCGGCGGCCCGGCGCGGGCGCTCGCCGGCAATTTCGGTTGCTACGTCACGGCCTATGAGGAATCGGCCGAGCTCGCGGCCGCCGGCACGGAGCTCTCCGTCGGGGCGGGACTAGGCCGCAAGGCGCCGATCGAGCATTTCGATTTCGAGAATATCGAGCCGTTCACGCGGAAATTCGATGCCGCGGTGGCGAAGGAGTCGCTGCTGACGATCAAGAACAAGTCCGGCGTTCTGCGTGAAATCTTTGCGTCGTTGAAACCCCAGCAGCTCGTTCTAATCACCGACTATGTCCTCGAGGATTCGACCAGTGCCGACGATCCTGAGGTCGCCGAGTGGCTGACAGCGGAAAAAACCAAATGTCACTTGCTACGGAATGAGGAGATGGTGCGGCTCATCGAGCGCGCCGGATTCCTGGTGCGGGTCAAGGAGGACCAGAGCGAGAGCTACCGCTCGTTGATCGCCGAAAGCTGGTCCGAGTCAGGTCAGATCATTCAGCAGTTGTCCCAGGAGGCCGAGGAGAACCAGAGCCTCATCCAGACGCTGCTCGATGAAGCGACGCGGTGGGCGCGGCTTTCCCACCTGCTGGAGAGCAACAAGCTCCGCCTGATGCGCTACGTCCTCGAAAAGGGCGCGTAGATCGAAGCCGAATGTCCTATCGCGGCGCGCCCATGCTGGTCATCAGCTTGGCGGTCTCTTCGGCGGGCAACGCAGAGCGGAGTGCGAGCCACATGACGATCGCGCTCCAGACCGCCGTGGCGACCACGCCTTCCCAGAAGGGAAGCACGGCATAGCCGCCGCCGATATCGCTCATGGCCGAGAGCAACCACATGCCCCCGAACCAGGCGAACAGCCAGCCGATATTGCGCCAGCCGAAATCCTCTACCGGGTTCCTGGCGACGAAGTGGTAATAGAGCGCGTAAAGAGCGAAACCGATCGCGACGATCAGGAACAGGAACGAATTGGTCTCATAACCGGTCCAATAGATGATCCAATTACTGCTGATGAACGCGATCGGCGCCAGGATCCCCGCGCCCTTAAGATGGAACGGCCGGTCCAGATGCGGCTGGTTCTTGCGCAGGACCAGGAGAATGATCGGTCCCAATCCATAGGTCAGCACGGTGATGGAGGTGATGTAGTTCACCATCAGTTGCCAGGCCGGGAACGGCAGCAGGAACAGGATGCCGATCGCCCACATTACGAGGACCGCGGCCCAAGGCACCTGCGCCTTGTTCAACGCCGTCAGCCAGGCCGGGCCGGACCGCATCTCGCCTACGGCATAGAGAATGCGCGCGCCGCCGGTCAGGAACATCAGGCCCGGTGCCGCCCGGCGAGACATAGGCGTCGATATAGAGAAGCGTCGCCAGCCAGCCGATGCCGAGCGTCGCGGCAAGGCCCGCGAAAGGTCCCGCCTCGCCGGTGAAGGTGAGGTGCTGCCAGCCATTGGCCATGTCTT
This sequence comes from uncultured Alphaproteobacteria bacterium, assembly GCA_963732795.1. Taxonomy (GTDB): domain Bacteria; phylum Pseudomonadota; class Alphaproteobacteria; order CAVTAV01; family CAVTAV01; genus CAVTAV01. The sequence goes on from CAVTAV010000007.1 coordinate 35,310, forward strand.
CCGGCCGCAGCGCCATCAGGAAGCCGACCTGCAGCAGGACATAGACGACCGCGGTGATCAGCACCGATCCGATCACGGCGATCGGGATGTGCTTGCTCGGATTGGAGCTTTCGCCGCCGAGATCGATCGCCGTGCGGAAGCCGAGATAGCTGAACACGATGCCGGCCGCGGGCAGGGCGGTGAAGATGCCGGAGAACTGGTAGCTGTTCGGGGTCGGCCGACCAGACGTCCCAATGGGTGCTGGCGGCGATCAGGACGATGATGGCCAGAAGCGGCACGGCGAGCTTCCACCAGGTGATGGCGGAATTGACATGGAGCAGCTTGCGCACCGCCAGGAGGTTGAACAGCGCGAAAACGCCAAGCAGCGCCGCGCAGGTGATGAAGCCGACGGTGGTCAGCAGATTCTCGGTTCCGGGCTGGAGGAAATAGGGCAGGTAGTTGTTGGCGTAGGTAACGATGGCCTCGGCCTCGACCGCCGGCACCGCTACATAGGCGAGAAACAGCATCCAGCCCCAGATGCGCCCCAGCCCTTCGCCATGGCTCGCATGGCTCATATGCACGAGCGCCCCGCTTCGCGGAAACAGCACGGCCAACTCGGCGAAGCACAGTGCGATCATCAGGATGATCACCGCGCCCGACAACCCAGCTCCAGATCGCCAGCGGTCCGGCGATCTTGGAGGCGTGATAGGCGCCGAACAGCCAGCCCGAGCCGATCATGCTGGTGGTGCTGGCGAACAGAAGCCCGATGATCTTGGCGTCGCGGCGTAGTTCCCCCTTCACGCCGTTGGCCGATTCAGCCATCAGCCTCTCCCGTTGTTGCCTCGTCTCCCCTGACCGAAGCGGCGTCCGGCCCTCATCAGGGAGAACACTAAACGGTTGATGGCCGACTGCCTAGAAAATGTGGCGCGGCGTCAGCGCCAACGCGGAGGACCACCCCGCGAGCTTGAATAAAATTACCAAATAGAGCACTAAAATTTCACGGCGCACCCGGTTGTGAATAGCGCAGAGTCGACCGCGATGCTTTGCCACAATTCCGCCGCGACTTGGGATAAGATTCCCGGCGGATTCGGTCGCTCCGGTGGTTCCGCCACCGGCGGTTCGCAACCCACACCGACCATCCGTTCGGTGCGCGTTTCACCACATGACTGGAGACTCTAATGAAGAAGTTGCTCATTCCGGCGCTCTCCGTCGCGGCGCTCATCGGCATCAATACGGCGTTCGCGGCTGACGTTACCGGCGAGATCAAGTCTGTAAGCGTGAAGAAGCACGACGTCCTCCTCAATAACGGTCAGCGTTACTGGTTCGGCAAGGACTTCGACCTGTCGAAGACCAAGAAGGGCGAAAAGGTGAAGATCACCTTCGAAGAAAAGAAAATGAAGAAAGGGACGAAGAACGAGGCGAGCGCGATCGCCCTCGTCTCCTAAGCCTTTTCCGTTCTATTCCGCTCAGCGGCGACCGCGCTGGCCTCCGGTCGCCGCCTATGTCGAAGCCTCTCCCGATACATCACCGACGCAAGATGCGTTGACCGAATAGCCTTCCTCCGCTCAAACTGACGCCCGATACAGGGATGATTGCGCCATGCGCGCATGAGAGGGGGTTGAAATGAAACGAATTGAATATCGGGACGATGCACATATGCGACGTCGATTGACCGGCGATCGGCATTGTCGCGCATGGCAGGGAGGCGCCGCTTTCCTGGCGAGCGCAACGATTGCGGGCTTGTCCGGCCGTCGCGCATCTGGCGGCCGGCGACGCCGTCGCTGACACGGCCTTCGGCAAAATCCGGGGCGCGACGTCGAACGGCATTCATATCTTCAAGGGAGTCCGCTACGGCGCGCCCACCGGCGGGGCCAATCGGTTCATGCCGCCAAAGAATCCGGAGCCATGGGCCGGGTATTCGCGACGCGCTGCATTACGGCAACAGCGCGCCTCAGACCAATCCGAATGCGAAGGGCGGTGGCGGCGAGTTGTTCGCGCCGGTAGGCGGCGACGAAAAGACCGCCGAAAGCGAGGACTGCCTGTTCCTCAATGTCTGGACGCCTGGTCTCAATGACGGTGGCAAGCGCCCGGTGATGGTGTGGCTCCACGGCGGCGGCTTTCTGTCGGGGTCCGGCTCTCGCAAGATCATCGCCGGCGACAACCTGGCGCGCCGGGGCAATGTCGTGGTCGTCACCTTGAACCATCGGCTCAATGCCTTCGGGTTCAGCCATTTCGGCGATATCGGCGGACCGGAATACGCGATGTCCGGCAATGTCGGAATGTTGGATATCGTCCAGGCGCTGAAATGGGTGCGCGACAATATCGAGCGGTTCGGCGGCGACCCGTCGCGCGTCATGATTTTCGGCGAGTCCGGTGGTGGCCAGAAGGTTTCGATGCTGATGGGCTGCCCACTCGCCAAGGGCCTGTTCCACCGCGCGGCGATCGAAAGCGGCCCCGGGATCAAGATGCTCGATCGGGACAAGGCGACGCATGTCTCCGAGGTCTATTTGAAGGAGCTTGGCCTGACTGCCGCCCGCCTGCCGGAAATTCAGAAGATGCCGACCGAGAAACTCCTCGCGGCGTTCTTCCCAGCCATGGCTAAAACCGGCGGCATTACTGCGGGCTTCATCGACAATTTCTCGCCGGTAATCGATCCGGTGGTCCTGCCGCAGCATCCGTTCTCGCCGAAGGCGGCGCCTTACGCCGCCGACGTGCCGCTCATCATGGGTTGGAACCGTACGGAGATGACGCTGTTTGCCGATCCGGCCGCGTTCTCGATCGACGAGGCGGAGATGGTCAAGCGCATCACCGCGATCCATGGCGATGCCGCGTCACGGATTATCAAGACCTATAGAAAGAAATATCCTGACCTGTCCGCGACGGATCTGCAATTTCATCATCTGGTCCGACTATCCGACCATGTTCTTCGAAAATCTGATCGCGGAGCGGCGCGCGGCGCAAGACCAGGCGCCGACCTATCTCTATCGCTTCGATTGGCGATCGCCGGTCCAGGGCGGCAAGTACCACACGCCGCACACGATGGAGATTCCGTTCGTATTCGACAACACCAGGGTCATGACCAGCATGACAGGCGGGACGGCCGAGGCGGCGGTGCTGGCGGCCAAAATCAGCGACGCCTGGATCGCACTGGCGACGACCGGCGATCCGAATTCGGCGAAGGGCGGGCTCCCCAACTGGAAGGCTTATTCGACGAACGAGCGCTCGACCATGTTGATCAATACGGAAAGCCGTCTAGCCGCCGACCCCGAAATGGAAGAGCGGGCGCTGTTCGACGAGCTGTATCCGAACATCTAGCGCCGCCGCAGGAGGGATACCTCCGACGGTGGGGGTATTGCCGCGGTCATACAAATCATACTAGTATGAAATGTATGACAAAGCGCAAAGGCATGGGGCCGCCGGGCTTCGAGCTCGAGTTTCACGGCACGACCGTGGTCGGCGAGCGCGGTCAGGCGGTGATCCCGGCCGAAGCCCGCAAGGCGCACGACCTCAAAAAGGGGGACAAGCTCCTGGTTTTCAGCATGGGCGGCAATATCGTCTTCACCAAGCTCTCCGGCCTGGAGCAGTTCGAGGAGCATTTGAAGAACCGCCTCGCCGCCATCCGCGATCTGATCGAGAAGAATCGATAACATGGACGCCACGGCCAACATCATCGAGGTCAAGAACCTCACCAAGAAGTTCGGCGATTTCACCGCCGTGAACGACATCTCCTTCGCGGTGAGGCCCGGCGAGCGCTTCGCGTTCCTGGGGCCGAACGGCGCGGGCAAGTCGACCACCATCAAGATGCTGACGACGCTGCTGGCGCCCACCGCCGGCACGATTTCGGTCGCCGGTCACGATCCGGCGCGCGAGGCGAACGGTGTACGCAAGAGTATCGGCATCGTGTTCCAGGATCCCTCGCTCGACGAGGACCTGACCGCCTGGGAGAACATGGAGTTTCACGGCGTACTCTACGGCGTGCCGCAATCCTTGCGCCGCGAACGGATCGATACCCTGCTCAAATTCGTCGATCTCGACAGCCGCAAGAACTCGCTGGTCAAGGAATTTTCGGGTGGCATGAAGCGCCGGCTCGAAATCGCCCGCGGGCTGCTGCATCACCCCAAGATCATGTTTCTCGACGAGCCGACCCTCGGCCTCGATCCCCAGACCCGCAATCACATGTGGCAATACCTCCATAACCTCAATAAGGAGGAAGCGGTCACCGTGTTCTTCACGACCCATTACATGGAAGAGGCGGACCGCGTGGCCGAGCGCATCGCGGTCATCGACCATGGCAAGATCGTCGCCATCGGCTCCGGCGCGGAATTGAAGCAGCAGACCGGCAAGGAGTCGCTCGAAGACGCCTTCCTCGCACTCACCGGCCATGCCATCCGCGAGGAGGAAGCGAGCGCGGCCGATCGGTTCCGAATGATGGGCAGGGCCTGGAGGGGGCGCGGGCGATGAGCACGGTCTATATCATGTGGCTCCGGGAGCTGAAGAAATTCTTCCGCAATCGCTCGCGCGTGATCGGCGCGCTGGGCCAGCCGCTCCTGTTTCTGCTGGCCTTCGGCTATGGCTTCGGCGCGGTGTTCCGCGCCGCCGGGGAGGGCGATTACATTCAGTTCCTGGCTCCCGGCATCATCGGGATGTCGATCATCTTCGGCTCGATCTTCAACGGCATGTCCCTGATATGGGATCGCCAGTTCGGTTTCCTCAAGGAAACGCTTGTCGCGCCCGTGCCGCGCTTTTCGATCATGTTCGGCCGGACCCTTGGCGGCGCGACGACGGCGGCTTTGCAGGGCTGCGTGGTTCTGGCGATCACCTTCGTTGCCGGCTTTCACCCCGAAAATTGGGTGCTCATTCCAGCCGCAATCCTGGTGATGGTGCTGATGGGGCTCGTCTTTGCCGCGCTCGGTCTGATGTTCGGCTCGCTCCTGACCGATATGCAGGGTTTCCAGCTCATCATGAACTTCATGGTGATGCCGCTGTTCTTCCTGTCCGGCGCCCTGTTCCCGCTGAAGGGCGTGCCGACGGTCATGCTCTGGATCGCCCGCGTCGACCCGGTCGCTTACGGCGTCGACGCCATGCGCATCCTGCTGATCGGCCAGGGCCAGTTCAGCCTCGTCGAGGATCTCGCGATCTCGGCCGCTTTCGCGCTTGTCTTCCTGACCCTGGGATCGCGCTTCTTCGCAAAGATTCAGATCTGACCGCCGCGTCATTGCGAGCACAGCGAAGCAATCCAGGTTGGCTGGATCGCCGCGGCGCTTTGCGCCTCGCGATGACGCTTGAGGTCATGCCGACGCGGCGATACCGCCGTCGACGTTCAGGATATCGCCGTTGATGAAGCTCGCCTCGTCGCTCAAGAGGAAGGCGATGGCGTTGGCGTTGTCCTGCTCGTGGCCGAGGCGGCGGAGCGGGATCGTGCGGCCGCGGCGCTCGTATTCTTCCCTGCTGTTGAGGCCGACCGCGCCGGGCGTCGGGACGGAGCCGGGCGCGACGGCGTTGACTCTCACGCCGCGGGGGCCGAGTTCGGCGGCGAGGGTCTTGGTCAGGGTCACGGTCGCGCCTTTGACGAGGCTGTAGACGGCCGTTCCGGGAAAGCCGCGATAGGCAACCGGCGAGGCCATGTTGATGATGTTGCCACCGCGTTCGGGATCCATGTGGCGGAGAAGCGCCTGCGCGCCCCAGATCGGCGCCTTGAGGCCGACGCCCAGCATCTTTTCCAGGACATCGTTCTCGACCTTTTCGATCGGCTCGTAGCGGAGCAGCATGGCATTGTTGATGACCACGTCGATGCGCCCGGCCTGTTTCGCGAAATCCGCCGCAGCCTTCTCGAAGATGGCCTTGTCGGACACGTCGCCGGCATAGGCATAGGCCTTGCCACCGGCCTTCTCGACCTCGGTTCGCGTTTCCTCCGCCGCGTTGCCGTCGAGATCGATCACGCCCAGCACGGCGCCGCATTTCGCGAGATGGACCGCGACCGAACGTCCGAGCCCGCGGCCTGCGCCGGTGACGAATACGCATTTGTCCTTGAGATCGGGAAGCATCGCTTTGTCCTTATTTGCTGTGCCGGAAAACGAAAGGTGAGCAGGAACAGCACCAGCTTGAGGTTCAAGAGCTTCAGCCCCTTGCGGGCCTCCTCGGGCGTGAGGCGCGCCTGCATCGGCATGGTGCCGAAGACCTTGCCCTTGATGACGAGCGCGTTGCCGTCGCGATCGAGCGACTTCACCTCCATCAGCTCGCTTTTGTCCTTGGAGAAGATCTTCATCAGCGCTGGCCGACCTTGTCGAAGTCGAGATCCATGTCGTCGAACATGCGGATGGCCGTCGCGCGGCCCGCGCCGAACACGCCGCCGCCGGGGCTCTGGAACGGCCCGACGAGATAGAGCCTCTCGACGCTCGGCACCGTGTTCTGGCCGAGCTCCGGCGTCGGGCGGTGTGCGCCGGACTGATACATATAGGGCGCGATGCCGTGGATGTCGCCATGCCGGAAGCTCGGCGAGGTGCGCTCCATGTCCAGCGGGCTGTCGGAGTGATAGGCGATGATGTTGTCGGGCGTCAGGTTCGAGATATAGGGCTGCATCCGCGCGATCATCTTCTCGACATGCTCGGTCTTGCCAGCGCCGTCCCAATAGGCCGGTCCGCCGTTGGGATGGTTGTAGGGCACGTAGTCCCAGACCTGCACCGTCGCCTTGCCTTCGGGTGCGCGGCTCGGATCGAACTGGGTCAGGGAGCCGAGGCCGATCATGGAACGATCGGGGAGCCGGCCATAGCGCAACTGATCGAAGAAATGCCGGATGTCGTCCACTTTGGGCGGCAATAGCTCGATCATATAGCCGTTGTTGACGTGATCGCCTGCCCGGAACTTCAACGGCTCGTTCAGCGCGGCATGGATCGTGATGCAGCAGTTCTCGGAAATCTTGGTATGGGCCGCGCGCGACGCGACGCCTTCGTCGATCCCCTCGACTAAGGTGCCCAAAAGATGCGGATGGATGGCGCCGATAATACCGTCCTTGGCCGCGAATTCCTCGCCGTTCGCCGTCCGCACGCCCGAGGCGCGGCCGTCCTTGGTCAGCACGCGCGTGACCTCGGTATCGGCCCGCACCTCGCCGCCATGATCCTCGATGAATTTGATCAGCGCCGCCGTCAATTGGCCGCTGCCGCCGATCGGGCAGCCGAAGCCGTAAGCCTCGGTAAAGCCGAGAAACACGAACAGGCCGATACCCGTGCCGAGCTCTTCCGGCCCGGTCAGGTTCTCGCCGATCAGGCGGGTGAAATGGATGCGGACCTTCTCGTTCTCGAAATATTCGGTGATCAGGTCGTAGCAACTCCGCATCATCACCGTCATGATTTCCTGGCCTTCGAGGCTCTGGTCCATCATGGCGTAGCTCGCGCCCATGGGGACGGGCGGGCTGTAGAGCGTGGCCGCGATCATCGGCAGCTATTTCGCGGCGGTCTCCGAGAGCCGCATGAAGGCGTCGGCATCCTTCTGGGAGTGCCTAGCGATATCGGCGCGGGTGCGCTCGGGGTCGCGGTAGATGCCGATGGTGTCGCCGTCCTCGAAGACCGAGATGAAGGGCATGTCGGGAAAGACGTATTCGAGGCCGTATTTCGATTTGAGGCCCAGTTCATCATCCTTCAGCAGCGGATTCCCCTGGATGAAGATATGGGCCATGCTGTGCTGGTCGTGCAGGAAGCCCGGCTTGGTCAATTCGCGCGTCACCACGCCGCCGCCGAACCAGGAATTTCGCTCCAGGACCAGGACGGATTTGCCCGCCGCGGCGAGATAGGCGGCGGCGACAAGGCCGTTATGGCCGGAGCCGATGGCGACGATATCGTAGCTTGAAGACATGACGGTGCTGCACTCCCCTGCGCTTTAAGGCGGCGCTATTCTGGCAACTCCCCCGCGCCCCCGCAATGCTTCGATGACGAGGGTGACACAGGAGTCGCCATGCGGGGCTCAGCCTGTATAATGGCGCGCGATGCGACAGAACGACACGCCGAAAAAGCTCGATATCAATCCACCCGTCTTTCTGATTTCCGCTGCGGCGATCCTGGGGATTTCGCTCTTCGGGGTTTCGGCGCCGAAGCGCGCGGCGGTCATTTTCCAGTGGGTTCAGGACGAGATCGTCCAGCGTTTCGGCTGGTTCTACGTCCTCGTCGTCGCGATCTTCATCGTCGTCATGGTCGGGCTGGCCCTGAGCCGCTACGGCCATATCAAGCTCGGCCCGGACGACGCCGAGCCGGACTACAGCTATACCTCGTGGTTCGCGATGTTGTTCAGCGCGGGTATGGGCATCGGGCTCGTGTTCTACGGCGTCGCCGAGCCGATCCTGCATTACATGAATCCGCCGACCGGCCCCGGCCAGACCTTGGACGCCGCGCGTCAGGCCATGGTCATCACCTTCTTCCATTGGGGAATCCACGCCTGGGCGATTTATGCGGTGATCGGGCTGTCGATCGCGTTCTTTTCGTTCCGTCACAAGCTGCCGCTCACCATCCGCTCCTCGCTCTATCCGATCTTGGGCGAGCGGATTCACGGGCCGGCCGGCCATGCGGTCGATATCTTCGCGGTGCTCGGCACCATGTTCGGCGTCGCGACGTCGCTCGGCATCGGCGTCATGCAGGTCAATGCCGGTCTCAATTATCTGTTCGGCCTGCCGACGAGCCTGACGATGCAGGTGGTGCTGATCGCCGTCATCACGCTGATGGCCACCGCCTCGGTCGTCTCCGGCCTCGATGTCGGGATCAGGCGCCTCAGCGAGCTCAATCTCTTCCTCGCCATCATCTTCGTCCTGTTCGTGCTGATCGCGGGGCCTACGCTGTTCCTATTGAACGCGCTGGTGCAGAACGCCGGGCAATATATGTCCCAAATCGTTGGCATGACGTTCCGGCTGTTCGCCTATAAGCCGAACGATTGGATCGGCGGCTGGACCTTGTTCTATTGGGGCTGGTGGATTTCCTGGTCGCCCTTCGTCGGCATGTTCATCGCGCGGGTCTCTCGCGGGCGGACGGTGCGCGAATTCATCATCGGCGTGCTCCTGGTTCCGACGCTTCTGACCTTCATCTGGATGACCGTGTTCGGCAATACCGCGATCCAGCTCGACATGACGGCGGGCGGCGCGATCATCGGCCAGGAAGCGCAGAACAACGCGCCGGTCGCCCTGTTCGCCATGCTTCAGCAACTGCCCTGGTCGACCTTCAGCGCCGCTATCGGCACGCTGATGGTCATCACCTTCTTCGTGACCTCGTCGGATTCGGCGTCGCTGGTGATCGATATGATCGCCTCGGGCGGCCATGAGAATCCGCCGATCTGGCAGCGCGTCTTCTGGGCCCTGACCGAGGGATTCGTGGCGGCCGCGTTGCTGATCGCGGGCGGCTCAAGCGCGCTTCAGACCGGCGCCATCGCCACCGCGCTGCCCTTCGCCGTGGTGATGCTGTTCATCTGTTACGGGCTCTGGAAGGGCCTCCGCATGGAGGGCGGGCGGCGCATGATCCGCGAGTTCACCCCGCCGCCGACCATCCCGATCACCGGGACGCTCGCGAGCTGGGAGAACCGCCTCAAGAATGCGCTCCGGCATCGCGGCGAGGCCGACGTGAAGCGTTTCCTCGCCGAAACGGTCGCTCCCGCGTTGCAGACCGTGAAATCCGAGCTCGAAAAGCAGGGGCTTACCGTCCGGCTCGATCGCGGCACCGACGAGGTCGGTCTCAAGGTGCTTTATAACGGCGCGACCGACTTCCATTACGACGTGAAGCTGGTCGATTACATGGTGCCGGAATTCGCCTTCCCCGAAATGCCGTCAGCCCGCGACCAGCACCACCACTACCGCGCCGACGTGTTCCTCCTCGAAGGCCCGCAGCACTACAACATCATGGGCAACACCAAGGAGCAGGTCATCGCCGACGTCGTCTCCCAGTTCGAGAAGCACATGCACTTCCTGCATCTCGACCCGGTGACCGCAGGGATAGGTGTAGGTCTCAGGCGGTCTTCACATCCACCGCCTCGAGGAACTTGACCTCGACCGGTTTGCCCAGCAAGTCCGGGATCGTCGCCCGGTAGTTCTTGTAATAGTCCATGCTGCGATGGTGCTCGACGGCGGCCTGGTCGTCATAGACCTCGTAGATATGCAAGGACGGCTCGTCGCCGGGCAGGCGGTGGAGGTTGTAGACGCGGCAGCCGGGCTCGGTGCGGGTGTGCTTGACCATGTCGACGAGGATGGCCTCGGCTTCGGCCAGCTTGTCGGGCTTGCGGATAGAAGCTCGCGAAGACGCAGACGGGCATTCTTTTGTCTCCTTTTCGGCCGCTTTCAGCCGCGCGGCATCATGGTTCTGAGTTTTTCGGTCATTTTCCGGCGCCGTTCCTCGAAATCGAGCCGCGCCTGGGACGCCTTCTGGTCGACCGGGAAGGCGTTCAGGATGTCGTCGAACAGGGCCTGAACCTCTTCCTTGAACTCGCCATGCGGCAGGATATAGGGCTCGTTCTTCCGGATGCCCTCCAGCACCACCTCGCCGACCTCCAGCGGGTCCATCGCGCCTTCCATGGTGTTGAACATGGCGTTCGGATCGCCTTCGCGGGCGAGCGGCGTTTTGTCCTCGGGTGTCGGGCCCTGGAGGATGCGGGTCGCGGTGAGGCCGGGGCAGAGGAGCGAGACGCCGATATTGTGCTGGGCGAGAGTGAGCCGCAAAGACTCGGTCAGGCCCCGCACGGCGAATTTCGACGTCGTATAGGCGCCGCCTTCATTGGGCAGCGGCACGATCCCGGCCATGGACGAGGTGTTCACGATGTGGCCGCCCTCGCCATGGGCGATCATGCGCTCGGCGAAGACTTTCACGCCGTTCACCACACCGCCGAAATTGATGCCGAGAACCCGGTCCCAATCGTCGAAATCGGGATCGTCCGCCGATCCGCCGCCGCTGACGCCGGCATTGTTGCAGAGCACATGAACCTTGCCGAACACGCGCTCCGCTTCGTCGGCTGCCCGCTTTACATCGGCGCGCTCGGAGACGTCGAGCTTGATGAAATGGACGGCGTTGGAGCCCTTGAGCTCAGCCTTCACTTCATCGAGATGGGCCTGGTTGACGTCCGCAACGACCACCTTCATGCCGGCCTTGAGGAAGGTCCGCACGATGCCGTAGCCGATGCCGCTCGCGCCCCCGGTGACGAACGCGACCTTGCCTTCGAAGTCCTTCATGGTCAGGCGGCCTTGAAGCGGATCGGCAGCTTGGCGGGGCCGTGGCCGATCGTGGTGAGCCACCATTCGAGATCGCCGGCCGATTCGAAGCTCTCGATATGCTTCACGATCGCGCCCAAGAGCGCCTGCGCCTCCATCTGCGCCAGCGTGCGGCCGACACAGGAATGGACGCCGTAGCCCCAGCCGACATGGCCCTGCAGGTTGCGCTTGATGTCGAACCTGTCGGGCTCCGGCCATTTGCGCGGATCGCGGTTGGCGGCCGCGAACATCAGCCCGCAGCGCGTGCCTTCCGGGATCACGATGCCCTCGATCTCGACATCCTTCTTGGTGATCCGGCCGGCCATGCGCGAAGGCGAATCCCAGCGCAGGCTCTCATCGAACGCCGTCTTGATCAGCGACGGGTCCTGGCGCAGAAGCTGATACTGGTCCGGGAACTCGCAGAACGCCCGGATCGCGGTGGACATGGTCATCACCGTCGTGTCCGCCCCGGCCGAAAGCATGGTCAAGCGTCAGGAGCTTCGCATCCTCCTGAGTGATCTCGCCGCGATCGGCCGCCTCGAACATGGCCATGCCCAGGCTGCCCGGCGCGAGATTCTCCCGCTCGCAGGCCCAGACCGCCCAGTTGATCACGTCGTCCGAGCCCTCGACGGCCTCATTGAACAGCTCGTTCATCGGCCCCATGGTCGCCCAGACCGCATGGCCGAAGGCGCTCATGTTCTCGCGGCCTTCATGGGGCAGGCCCAGAAGATCCGGCAGCACCTCATGCACGAAGGGGGCGCAAATCTCGGAATGGGCGTCGATCACCTCGCCCTCGCGCTTCAAAAGCGCCGCGACCTGCTTGTCGGCGATCTCGTGGAAATGCTGGTCCGCCCGGCTCAAGGTCTTCGGCATCAGCGCCTTGCCGATCACCATCCGGACCTGGGTGTGGCGCGGTGGATCGTCGGTCAGCAGAATCTCGGGCCGCACGGAGTTCGGATCGTGCCAGGGCCGGGAGGTGTTGGAAAAGGACTTCCAGTCCTGCAATCCCTGCGAGACATGCTCCCAACGCGCCAGCATCGCGATGTTCTCGCGCTCGATCCAGAGGACCGGCGCCATCTCCCGCAACGCATCGTCCACCGCGCGCGAGTTGATCACCGACTCGCGGCTGAATAGATCGTCCTTGTAAACCGGCATCTCAGACGCCATGGGCGTTCTCCTTAACGAAAGTACATGCTGTCATCGCGAGGCGCGTCAGCGCCGTGGCGATCCAGGAGGCCTGGATTGCCGCGCTCCCTGCGGTCGCTCGCAATGACGGTGTCTGTGTCATTCCGCTGCCTCCGGCAGCTCGACGGACTTCAAGGCCGGCTTGCCGAGCACTAGATCCGCCGCCTTCTCGCCGACCATGATCGCCGGTGCATTCGTGTTGCCGCGGGTGATGCGCGGGAAGATCGAGGCGTCGGCGACGCGCAGGCCGGCAATGCCGTGCACCTTGAGCTCGTGGTCGACCACGTCGTTCTCGCCCGGCCCCATGCGGCAGGAGCCGACGGGGTGGAACACGGTCACGGCGGTGTCGCGGATATAGGCTTCGATGTCCTCGTCCTTCTGGACCTCGGGGCCCGGCGCGATCTCGGTGCCGTGCAGGCTTTCGAAGGTCGGCGCGGCGAGGATCCGGCGCGACATCTTGAAGCCCTTGACCAGGGGCACGATGTCCTCCGGCACGCCGAGGAAATTCGGGTCGATGACGGGGGCCGCGCGCGGATCCGCGCTGGCCAGAGAGACCTGTCCCCGGCTTTCGGGCGCAAGCGCCACGATGTTCATGCCGTAGCCATGGCCCAAGGGCAGCGGGAATTTCGAGACATTGCGGTGGGCCGGGATGAAGACGATCTGGAGATCCGGTCGCTCCTGGTTCGGATCGCTTTTCACCAGTCCGTGGGCCTCATAGACGTTGCTCGCGAACGGTCCCGTCCGCGCCACGGCATATTGCAGCACGTTCCACACGCCGCGCGGAAAAGCCTTCAGCGAGATGCCGTAGGACTCGATGTTCTTGGTGCGCAGCTTGATCGTGGTGGCGAGATGGTCGTGCAGATGGCGCCCGACGCCGGGAAGCGAATGCACGACGTCGATCCCGTGCTTCTTGAGCTCTTCCGGATCGCCGATGCCCGAGAGCAGCAGGATCTGCGGCGAGCCGTAAGCGCCGCCCGAGAGCACGATATCGCGCTCCGATTTGATCGTCTGAACCTTGCCGTCGCGCTCGATCTCGACGCCGGTCGCGCGGCCGTTCTCGACGATCACCCGGCGGACCAGCGCTTCGGTCAGGATGGTCAGGTTCTCCCGGTTCCGGGCGGGCCTGAGGAACGCGGTCGCCGTGGACTCGCGATAGCCGTCCCGCATCGTGCCCTGGCGCTTGCCGAAACCTTCGGGCGCCGGGCCATTGAAATCGTCGCAGCGCGGATACTGCAGCATGTCGACGGCGTCGAGGAACCGCTTGATCAGCGGATTCGGCTTCGGCCGCGGGAACATCACGTTCAGCGGCCCGCCCTTGGCGTGATAGGGCCCGGCGGGATAGTCCTCGTTGTTCTCCGAGCGCAGGAAATAGGGCAGCACATCGGCATAGGACCAGCCGGGATTGCCGATTTCGGCCCAATGATCGAAATCTTCCTTGTGGCCCCGGTGATAGACCATGCCGTTGATCGAGCTGGTGCCGCCCAGAACCTTGCCGCGCGGGCTCGGGATCGGCCGGTTCGAGAGATGCGACTGCGGCGCGAGCGTGAAGTTCCAGTTCACGACCGGATGGCTCAGCAGCGCCGCGACCAGGGCCGGGACATGAATGAGCGGCGTCGAATCCTTCGGCCCCGCCTCGATCAGGCAGACGCGGTTTTTGGGATCCTCCGACAGCCGGTTCGCCAGCACGCAGCCGGCCGAGCCGGCGCCGACCACGATGAAATCGAAGCTGTTCTCGGTGTCCGCCATGACCGGGCCCCGGTCAGTCCTCGACCTCGAAGCGCGACGAGTCGCCGTCCTTGACGATCCAGCCCGCCGTCGGGTCGCAGAAATGGCTGGCGATGATGAAGGCCTTGCGGTCGCCGTAGCGTTTGACGAAATCGGCCCGGGTCGCGGCGCCCTGCGCCTTGTCGAAGTCGAAATTCGCCGGATGCTCGGGCAGCGCGATCTGGATCGGATGGTGCATCAGGTCGCCGGTGATGACCGCATCCTGGCCCTTGGACGAGATATGGACGCTGACATGGCCGGGCGTATGGCCGGGCGTCGGGAACAGACTGATTTCGTCCGTCACCTGATATTCGGTGCCGATGAACTGGGCGAGGCCGGCATCGATGACCGGCTCGATCGAATCCGAGAGATGCTCCATATGCGGATCGCCACGCCGACGCTTCTCCTGCCAGACGTCCCATTCCTTTTGTCCGAAGAGATAGCGGGCATTGGGGAAGGTCGGCACCCATTTGCCGTCCACCAGCCGGGTGTTCCAGCCGACGTGATCGAAATGGAGATGGGTGCAGAGCACGGTGGTCACGTCTTCCGGCTTGTAGCCCGAGGCGGCCAAGTCCTCGAGGAACGAGCCCTGCATGTTGCAGAAGATGTCGTATTCGCGGACCCGGTCGTTGCCGATGCAGGTATCGACCATGATCAGCTCGGTGGGCGTCTTGACCACGAAGCATTGGAACGAGATCAGCATGTCGCCGTCGGGCGTCGCGAAATGCGGCTGGAGCCAGTCGTATTTCTTCATCAGCTCGGGCGAGCCGCCTTCGAGCAAGACCGCGAGCGGGTCCTGATGGGCGTTCACTTCGACGATGCGCGTGACCCGGCAATCGCCGACCGTCCAATGCCGCAAATGTTCCTTGGCCATGGTGCTGCTCTAAATCCCCCTGGTCTCTCAATCCGAACACGCCTCGCGGACGCATCCTACACTGGTATAACAATAATGCGCCCGGCGAAAGACCTTCGCCGCGCCGATTTTCGCCTAGGATTTGCCGTCGCCGTAGCGCAGAACGCTGACCTTTTCGAGGGTGACGAGGCCGCTGCCCATGATCTTGTCGAGCTCGGGCAGAAAGGCGTCGATCTTTTCCTTGGTATCGACGATTTCGATCACGATCGGCAGGTCCTCCGAGAGCCGTAGGATCTTTGCGGTATGGAGATGGCTCGAATGGCCGAAGCCCAGCGGGCCGCGCAACACGGTCGCGCCGGCGAGGCCGGCTTTCCGCGCCTTCAGCACGATCGCCTCATAGGCCGGATGGTGGTCCGCCCTGTCGTCCTCGCCGACGAAAATCCGCAGTAGGACCGCTTGCTCGGGTAGCGCGCTCATGGGGCCTCCTATCGATTGATGGTAACGGCCAGGCTGTGGCCGAGCCAGACGCCCAACAGGCACAGGGCGACCGACAGCACGATGTTCCCCGTGGCCCAGAGCCATTCGCCGTCCTGCATGAGGTTCAGGGTCTGCAGGCTGAAGGACGAGAAGGTGGTGAAGCCACCGCACACGCCGACCAGGATGAATTGCCGGCTGCCGGTGCCGATCAGGAGGCGGCCATCAGGGCCGGTCAGGGTGAAGACGAGACCGATCACCAAGGAGCCGGCGATGTTCACGAACAAGCGTGCCCCAAGGAAAGGTTTCGCCGAACCAGCGCGCAACGAGGCCGGAGCACCAATAGCGGCCGACGCCGCCGATCGCGCTCCCGAGCGCCACCCAGAGCGGGATCAGCGCGCTCGACATGGGTCTTGCGTCCGTCGCGACGGATCGATCGAGGATAGACGGATCATGCGGGCCTCCTGGCTCGTTCCCCCTTGGTGGGTTGTTGAGGCAGGAGTCATCAGCCGGTCGCGGCGGTTATCGGGGGACTCCATCCCCATCGACGTCGGTCGGATCGAACTTTACGTGGCGGCCTGAGAGCCAGTCAATACAGACGGGCTTGGCTCTCTGCGTCACCCCAGCGCAAGGCTGGGGTCCAGGGCGTCCGACGTTGCGCTCAACGTCTGACGTGGGGCTGGATGCCAGCCTCCGCTGGCATGACGACGGAGAGAGGTCGCCGTTAGCGGTTGATCAGCCACAGAATCGCGGTCAGGACCACGCTGACGACGATCGAGGTCATGATCGGGATATAGAGCTTGAAATTGCCGCGCTCGATCAGGATGTCCCCCGGCAAGCGGCCGAGACCGAGCTTCTCGCCGATCAGCCAGGCGACGCCGACCGCGATCAGGATGATGCCGAGAATGATCAGGAGCTTGGGCATGGCGGTACCGTTGCTCTGATGTAAGCTCTCCACGGCCCTTTGCCAAATGGACGACCGCATGACCTACGAAGAGTTCAATGCCTTTTGCGACGCCCTGCCGGCCACGAGCTATGTGATGCAATGGGGCGATTCGCATGTCTGGAAGGTCGGCGGCAAGGTGTTCGCGATCGGCGGCTGGACGGACGGGCCGGGTTATACGTTCAAGGTCAGCGAGATCGCCTATGAGATGCTGCGGGACCAGCCGGGTTTGCGGCCCGCGCCTTATCTCGCCTCGCGCGGCTTGAAGTGGATCCAGCACTACTCGAAGCCCGGCCTCTCGGACGAGGACTTGAAATTCTATCTTCTCGAATCCTATCGCATCGTCTCCGAAGGGCTGTCGAAGAAGAAGCGTAAGGCAATTGGGCTATTGTAGCGCGGTCCCGGAATCCGCTTTGCTTGGGCCAAGGGGGATGTCATGGCGAATGCACAAGAATACGATCTGGTCGTGATCGGCTGCGGCGCGGCCGGTTTGTCGGCGGCGGTGAGCTATGGTGCGGTCGCGGTCAGCCAAGGCCGCAAACCGCGGGTGGCCGTGCTGGAGCGGGCTAGCCGGGAGAATCGCGGCGGCGCGACCCGCTGGACCAGTTCCTGGTTTCGCATCACCGAGGACCGCAAGCCTCGATCCGAATTTCATCCCCCAGATGAAAGCTGTCTCGAACGGGATGGCCGATCTCGATTATTGCGAGGCGTTGTCGCGCGAAGTGACCGAAACTTTGGGTTTTCTCGAGCGAAACGGCGTCGAATTGATCTATTTTCCGCAGCCTTTCGCCAATCGTAACACCGGCGGCGGGCTCGGGATGCCGGCCAAGGGCGGGGTCGGGATCGTCGATGGACTGGCGGCGGCCGTCGAAGCGCACGCGCGGGCCTCGACATTCTCTATGAGACCGAGGCCCTGCGCCTCAGCCAGTCGGACGACGGCCGCGTCAACGGCGTCGTCACCCGCGGGCGCGACGGCTTGACCCGACGGCTCATGGCGCCGGCGGTCGTCATCGGTTGCGGCGGCTTCGAGGGCAACAAGGAGATGCTGACGCAATATCTCGGCAGCCGGGCCTGCGATCTGCCGCTGGTGGCGCCGACGCTCGTGAACAATCGCGGCGAGGGGCTGCGCATGGCGATGGAGGTCGGCGCCGATACGGCCGGTCAGTTCGACATGTTTCACGGCGAGCCGATGGACCCGCGCTCGTCAAAGCCGGATGCCGTGATCTACGGCTATCCGTTCGGCATCGTCGTCAACAGCGCGGCAAAACGCTTCTTCGACGAAGGAAAAGACAGCTTCGATTCGACTTTCGAGGCGCTTTCTTTCGAGATCTGGCGCAATCAGGGCCAAAAAGCCTTCTTTATCGGCGATCAGACGACCCTCGAGCATCGATCATTGGGCCGATATCAATCTCACCGACCAGCCCATGATCGAAGCGCCGAGCCTTGGGTCCCTCGCCGAAACGCTCGGCCTAGACGCCAAGGCGCTCGAAGCCACGGTCACGGATTACAACGCCGCGATCGGCCCCGGCAATTTCGACCCGAAGATCTTCGACGGGACGGCGGCGATCGGCCTCGATCCGCCGAAATCCAATTGGGCGTTCCGGCTGGAGCGGCCGCCTTTCATCGCCTATCCCCTGACCTGCGCGATCACCTTCACCTTCGGCGGCATCCGCACCAACGCCCAGGCCCAGGTCGTCAGCCCCTCCGGTGCGCCCATCCCCGGCCTTTATGCCGCCGGCGAAGTCACCGGGCTTTATTATCACGTCTATCCGGCGGGAACCTCGGTGCTGAGGGCGGCGACGTTCGGGCGGCTTGCCGGGGCGCATGCCGCCTCGGCCTAGCCGTAGGGCACGAGTGTGCTAAATTCGGAAAAGAAAGGAGCCCGCGTCATGGAGATCGTTCACGCGGATTCGGTCCGGACCGACGACGATCCTTTGCCGCATCGCCATGGCGGTATCGCGATCGATTACCTGTTTACCGGCGAGGAAAGCACGCCGGACAATTTCTCCTGGTCGATCGGGCATGAGACCTCGGAATATTATTCGCCGCGCCACCGGCACAATTTCGACCAGATCCGCTATTGCATCTCGGGCAGTATCCCGATCGGGCCGCATCTGACCGTCGACGAGGGCGAGGTCGGCTATTTTCCCGAAGGCGTCCATTACGGGCCGCAGGAAGGTGGGCCGAACCGCGAAACCCTGGTGCTGCAATTCGGCGGGGCCAGCGGTCAGGGCTATTTGAGCGCGCGGCAGCTCAAGGCGGGCCATACCGCGCTCCTGGACGAGGGCCGGTTCGAAAAGGGCGTTTTTCGGCGTACCTCCGGCGAAGGCAAGAAGAACCAGGATAGCTATGATGCTATCTGGCAGAAGGTATCGGGCCGGCCGCTCGAATACCCCAAGCCGCGTTACAAGGCGCCGATCGTGATGAAGCCGGAGAATTTCGACTGGGTGCCGGTGCCCGAGTCTCCGGGCGTCTGCCGGCGTGTGCTCGGGCGCTTCGGCGAGCGCGGGGTTGGCATCGATTTCCTCGCGATCCCGCCGGGCGAGGGCCATGATATGGGCCGCTCCGAGGCCCGGCGGCTGGTTTTCGTCTGCCGCGGCATGGGAAAACTCGCGCGGCAATTCCTATTCGCGGCACTCGGCGGTTCGTCTGGAGCCCGGCGAGTCGGTTCGCTTCGAAGCCGGCGACGATACCGAGCTTTTCGTCATCACGCTTCCGATGATCGGCGAATCGTCCGTCCAAGCCGCGTCCGCCGCGGCGGAATAGGCGGCATCGCGTCTCATCCGGGCTTTTGCTATTGCAAATTCTCGCCCCAAGAGGGGAGTATGCGCCACCGCGCGCCGGGGCGAAGGACCGTGAAATCAAGGTCGGAGGAGAGGCACATGCTGCAGCTTTATCATTGGGAGCCCAATGCGAATTCGGGCAAACCGATGCTTACGCTCGCCGAAAAAGGCGTGCCCTATGAGAGCCATTACCTGGATCTTTTGAAGATGGACCAGCACAAGCCGGACTATCTCAAGGTCAATCCGGACGGCACGATCCCGGCGATGGTCGATGGCGACCGCGTGCTCACCGAATCCACCCCGATGATGGAATATGTCGACGAGAAATTCGACGGCCCGCCGCTGCGCCCGGAGCGATCCCAAGGAGCGCTGGCGGATGCGCTGGTGGATGCGCTATTTCGATTCCTATTTCGCGCCGTCGGTCAGCATGATCGGCTGGAACATGTTCGTCGGCCCGTCGGCCCGCACCCGCGATCCCGAGGAGATGAAGGCGGCGATCGAGAAGATTCCGCTCGAATCCCGCCGCGTCGCCTGGCGCAAGGCGCTGTTCAATGAGTTCACCGAGGACGAGCTCGCCGAATCCCGCCGCCGCACGATCTTCTCCATCGGCATTCTGGAGCAGCATCTGACGCACCATCCCTTCATCGCCGGCAATTCCTACAGCCTCGGCGACATCAACGGCTTCAACCTCGCCTATGCGCTGCCGTTCTCCCAGCCGGACCACTGCAACGACGACAAGACGCCCAAGATCATGGCTTGGCTCCGGATGATCTATGCCCGTCCGGCGACCAAGGAGACCTGGGCCAAGGGCCGCACCGAACTGGCCTCGCGCTTGACGAAGCTCGAGCCGAAGAAATAAGGCGGGGAGGGGAACAATGATCGAGCTTTATCACGCCGAGCCGAACGTCTCTTATCTGAAGCCGCTGATCGCGCTCAAAGAAAAGAACGCCGATTTCCAGGCCCATTATTTCGATCCGACGAAGTTCGAGCAGTTCGGCCCGAATTTCCCGCGCAACATGGAATCCGATCTGCAGTTGGAGCGCGAGGGCCCGGTCCTGGTGGACGGCAGCGAGGTCATTTCGAGCTCGTTCTTCATGCTCGAATACATCGCCGACGCCATCGAGGGGCCGGATCTCAATCCCGGCGACGCGTTCAATCACTATCAGGCCCGCGCCTGGGGCCAGTTTCTCGGGCTCTCGCTCGGGCCGATCGTCGGCGCGCTGGGTTGTGCGAAATATCTCGCACCCGCGCTCAAGACCCGCGATCAGGACGAGCTCAAGGCGGCGATCGCCCGGATCGAGCCGGTGGAGCGGCGCAACGCCTGGATGGCGGTGATCGATGGCAGCTTCACCAAGGAGTCCGAAAAGGCCGCCATCGAACGGTCCAAATTCCCGGTGAAGCGGGTCGACGGTTGGCTCGGCGGCAATCCCTGGATGACCGGCCCGGCCTATTCGATTTCGGACATCGATACCTTCGCGCTGATGGCGCCTTTGGCCGATCTCGCGCCCGAGGTCGTCAATGCCACCGCGACCCCGAACCTCGTCGCCTTCCTCAAGAAGATGCGGGATCGCGAGGCCGTTCAGGCGGCGCTCGCCATGAGCAAGACCGGCAAGCCGCAGGAGTTCTACGTCCCCGGCGCCGAGCCATCCCGCTGGGGCTAATCTCTCGCGGCGGTGCCCTTTTCGTGGCATAGTCTAAACAGAGGGAGATCCACTCTGGTTCGAAGGGGGGCGCGTAATCATGACCGCCACTACCGCCACGACGCTGGATCAACAGCGAGCCGAGTTTGCCCGAAATCCGTTTCTGGCGATGCCTATCGCCGGGACAATCATGTGGATATTGATCGGCATTGCCGGAGCGATATTGCCGCTGGGCTTGGCGCTATGGGCGCTTTTCATCGGCACCGGCGTGATCTTCTCGGTTGGGCTGCTCGTCGCTCGGTTCACCGGCGAAGACCTTTTGGGCAGAACCCGGCCCGGCAATCTGTTCGACCGACTGTTCTTCCTGACGATGGTGATGGCCTGGCTGGTGTTCGCCATCGCCGTCCCGTTCGCCATCGCCGATCCCACATCCGCGCCGCTGTCGGTCGGCATTCTGTCGGGTCTGATGTGGATTCCGTTTTCCGCGATGATCGACCATTGGGTCGGCTTGTTCCACGGCTTCACCCGGACGACCGCGGTCCTGGTGGCCTGGTACGCCTTTCCGGACCATCGCTATGTCGCGATCCCGGCCGTGATCGTGGCCATCTATCTGGTGACAATCTACGTCCTGGCAAGGCGTCCGCGCGCCTAGGGAGGGCTCAGGCCGCTTCGGCGGCGACGTCATCGCATTTGTGCACCTCGATCGTCGCATGGACGATGTTGAGGTCATGGGGGATCCGTTCGCGATAGGCGTCCGGTGCGGCCGGGGCGTGGCTGACGATGCTGATCGAGGCGGCGTATATGCCGGGGCCGACCGACCAGACATGAAGGTCGGCAATCCGGTCGTCGCCGGTTTCCAGCGCGTCGCGGATCGGCTGGACCATGGTTCGGGGCGCCTGCCAGTCCAATAGGACCTTGCCGGTATCGCGGAGCAGGCCGTAGGACCAGCGGAAAATCAGCACCGCGCCGACGATGCCCATCACCGGGTCCATCCAGACCGCGCCGAAATATTTCCCGGTCGCCAGCGCGACGATCGCGAGCACCGAGGTCAACGCGTCGGCAAGGACATGGAGATAGGCCGCGCGCAGATTGTGATCGTGATGGTGATGATCGTGGTGGTCATGTCCATGGTCATGGTGATGATCGTGCCCGCCCAGGAGCACGACCGCGCTCACCACATTGACCACAAGCCCGAGGACGGCGACGAAGATCGCTTGGTTGAACTCGATGCTGATTGGCGCCATCAGCCGGCGGGTGCTCTCCCAGGCCATGGCCGCCGCGAAGATCAGCAGCAACAGCGCGCCGGTGAAGCCGCCCAGCGAGTTGATCTTGCCCGTGCCGAAGGAAAGCCGCGCATCCCCCGCGAACCGGCGGGCGAAAACATAGGCCATCATCGCAATGCCGAGCGCGAGCGCATGGGACGCCATATGCAGGCCGTCCGCCAAGAGCGCCATCGAGCCGAACGCGATGCCGGCCACGATCTCCGCGACCATCATGACCGCGGTCAGGAGCACAACGATCAGCGTTCGCTTCTCGCCCGGTTTTTCCCGATCCTGGCCGAAGATGTGATCGTGCCGCCACGCGTCCAATGATTTGGTATGCATCTCGCCGTTCCGAGCCTTAGATGAATAGCTTGCCTTCAAGCACTTTAACGGCTGACCCGCCGACCCGCACGATCTCCGTGCCGTGCTCTCCCGTCACTTCGACCGAGACGCGCCCGTCGCGGCCGAGCTCCGTGCCCTGCTCGGCCGTGTAGCGGAGGGGCCCACCATCCATCAGGCCGTGCCGCGCGATATAGGCCGCGACGCAGCCATTCGCCGACCCTGTTACCGGATCCTCGGGCACGCCGAGATGGGGCGCGAAGGCGCGCAGCTTGACCGAACAGCCTTTGGCGAGCGCACCGATCGAGAAGGCGCAGATGCCGTTGGTTTGCGACGCCGTGCCGATCGCGCCGACCCGGTCCATGTTCGGGGAGAGCGCGGCAAGCGCCTCGGGCGAGCTGAGCCGGGCGATCGACCACCAGACGCCGGTCGAAACCGCTTCAAGCGCCGGCTCGGCCACGTCGCCGATCGGGCAATTCAGCACCTCCGCCACCGCGGCGCGGCTCGCGTCCATCGCGCGGAACCGGGGCTGCACCTGGGTCATGATGAAAGCGCGGGACTCGCCGTCGCCGCGGACCTCCACGGGAATGATCCCGGCGCCGCATTCCTGGCGGATGATCGCGGGTTTGCCTTCGGGCGCGAACCGTCCGCTCGAGACCATGGCGAAGGCGGCGGAAATGGTGGGGTGGCCGGCGAAGGGAAGCTCGGCGCGCGGCGTGAAGATGCGGGCGCGGTAATCGGCTTCGACGACCGTCGGCGGCAAGAGGAAAACGGTTTCGGAGAGGTTCATCTCCGCCGCGATCCTGTGCATCTGGTCGGCCGAGAGATCGTCGCCGTCGAACACGACCGCGCAGGGGTTGCCCTTGTACCGTTCGGTGGTAAAGGCGTCGACCGTCCAGATATCTTGGTGATCATCGACCGGCACTCTCGAATGCGTCGGTAGGCATAAACAAACCGGCCGGCTACCGCAAGGCAGCCAGCCGTTTATCGAGAGTGCGGAAAGTGTGACGTCAGCCGCGCTGGCCGACGGGCCAATAGCCGGACAGGATCCGCTCGCCCTTCTGGCCGCGCTCGATCTCGCCGATTACGCGCCGGCCGATGCCGGAGATATTGTTCCGGTGCATGCGGTAGAAGAACAGCGGCTCGGCGATATGAAGGCCGGCCCAGCCATTGTCGACGATGCGCTGCCATTTATGGTGCTTGGTGCCCTTGCGGATCGTCTCGTCGAAGATGCCGGCCTCGACCATGGCGCGGGTCAGTACCACGGCGGGCTCCGGAATGAAGCTGTACTGAGCGAGAAGCCTTGGGTCGAACGCCGCCGAACGGCCGCGGTCGAGCCAGGTGCCCTCCTCGCTGATCAGGTTGCAGTCGGTATAGACGAAGCCGATGCTCGGATCCTCGGCATTGGCGCGCGACAGCTCGCCGATGCAGCGCCGGGCATAGCCCGAGGAGAGATAATCGTCGGCATCGAGAATGATGCAGTATTGGCCATGGATATGGCTCATCGCGCGGTTGATCGCGGCGAGCTTGCCCTTGTTGTGGCGGCTCGGCAGGACCTCGACCCGGGCGAGGTCCTTGGTCATCGGCAGGCATTCGCTGGACGATTTCCATGGAGTTGTCGGTGCTGCCGTCATCCACGATCACGAGCTCGATGGGCTCGTAGTCCTGCCGCACGACGCTTTCGATCGTCTTGGCGATATAGCGCCCGTAATTGTAGTTGGGCACCAGGATGGACAGCAGGCCCGTTTCATTCTGACTGGTCATACTTTCACTCTCTCCAAGGCGGTTCCTGCGTACCGATCAGGCGCGCCCTTAGGCGTTGACGAACAAGTTCCCAGGCGACTCATCAAGCTCGCGGACAAGATTCGCGCATAACCGATTGATCATGCGCGTATCTTCGTCGGAAATCGAGGCAATTTTTTGCTCGGCGTCCGGCTCGAACTTGGTGGCGTCCTCGTCGTCCTTCGAATGGAACCGGAATTGCTCCAGCATCACGGACATCTCGTCCGTCGGAATCTTGGCGTCGAGGCCGCGTCCGAGGATGGCCGGGAAGGTCGCCGGCGTGATGTCGGTATAGTTCACGAGATGGATGCCCTTCCGCACCGCCTTGAGCGCGGTTTGGAAGTAATTGGCATAGCATCGCGCGAGATATTCGATATCGGTCATGGCGGCCGTGTTGGCGCCGGGCTCGCCGACCAGGAAGCCCGCCTGCCGTCCGCCTTTGGATACCAGCGCCGCCGTCGTCTCCTTCATCACCGAGGCGATGACCTCGACCGGATCGCGGTAGAGGAAGACGCAGGGCACGTCGGGAAGGCGCGGGAGATGAAATCGAGATAGAGCACGTTCCAACTGATGAATTTCACGAAGCTCGTGTTCTGGTTCGACCGGCGCTTGCGGCGTCATGGCGAGAACGAGGCGGCGGAACCGCGCCAGGTTCTCCGGGCTGACGTCTAGCTCGTGCCGCCAGTCGTTCGTCAGCTTGGACCAGAAGCCGCGCTGCAAGCGGGCCGCCCTGGTTGATGACGATATTGTGCTCCGAGCGCGCGACGGCCTTGGCCACCAGGGTCGAGCCGCAGCGCGAGACATGGAAGATGAAGCCGGTCGGATAAATCCCGTCGGCGCAGACCGCGTCGTCGTCGAGAATGTCGAAATCGCTGGTGAAGGTCATGCCGATCGCGTCGGCTTCGGCGAGATGCTTGATGGTGTAGATGAACTGCCACTCGCGCAGCGGATAGTCCCCGAGATCGGCCCAGTAGATCTCTGCCGTCGCCGAACGGATCGATCGCCACCGGCACGACGCCCGGATTGTCGGCGATCGCGCGCAAGGCCTCGGCGCGATCGAGATGATTATCCTCGATACCCGGCAGAAGGGCTCCGACCACCTCGTGGTCGGGCAAAGCGAACAACGCTGTCACGTACCTACGCTCTCCTCGGAATCTTATTCGGGCCATTTTGCCGCAAGGGGCCTATGGCGCTCGCAACTTTTATGTCCTGTGACAACGCGGACCGCCCCGGCCGTTCACCTTTGGGCGGTCATGAGTCTGTCGAGCTGGACCGGCGATCCCGACCGGTATCACAGGAGATTAGGTCCGTAATATCAAGTGGTAAAGGCCTTTTTGACCTTGCGGCTCGACGACGTGATCCGGCACTATATCTTGGCATTCTTGCGCTTTGTCAGCGCGTAAATATAGATAGTGGAATGACCTCTGTTTACAAGAACCCGGTAAAGGCGTTCGGAGCATGGCTCGCGGGCGCGTCACGCGAGTGGCCCGAAGCGGCCGTCAGATCGGCCCATCGCGAGTTCATCGATGTGATTGCGGTGATGGTGCCGGGCGCGGTCGAGCCCGTCACGCGGCATGTCTTCGAGACGGTGAAGGGATGGGGCACGGGATCCTCGACGGCGGTCGGCCATTCGCCGAAACTGGCCGCTCCCTGGGCCGCGCTGGTGAACGGCACGGCCGGCCATGCGCTCGATTTCGACGACAATTTCGATCCGCCCAAGGCCCATGCGACGACGGTGCTGGCGCCCGCGATCCTGGCTCTGGCCGAGCAGGAAGATCTCTCCGGCGCGGATTGCATCGACGCCTATATCGTCGGACTGCAGATCATGGGCCGGGTCGGGCAGGGCGTGAACCCGACCCATCGCAATCGAGGCTGGCATGCCACCGCCACCGTCGGCGCGATCGGCGCGGCGGCGGCTTGCGCGCGGCTCTTGAAGCTCGATCCCGAAAAAGCGGCTTACGCAGTCTCGATCTCGACCAGCATGGCGGCCGGCTTCATGTCGCAATTCGGCACCATGACCAAGCCCTTGCATGCCGGCCTTGCCGCCAAGTCGGGCATTCTCGCGGCGAGCTTCGCGCAAAACGGCGTCGATGCCGGCCTGGAGACGCTCGACAGCAAGACCGGCATGAACCACCTGATGGTCGGGCCGGACTACGAGGAGCTGCGCGACGCGATCACCAATCCCGAGCACGGCCAGATCCTGCAATTCGAGACCGAGCATGTCGGCGAGCCGCTCCTGATCCTGGAGCATGGCTTCCGGGTGAAGCGTTTCCCGAATTGCGGTAGCGCCCACCGCGCAATGGACGGTGTGATCGCGATCCGCGAGGAGCAGAACTTGAAGCCCGAGGATTTCGCCCGGATCGATATCCGCGCCCCGCGCGTCCATCTCAACAACCTCATGCATCACGATCCCAAGACCGGGCTTCAGGGCAAATTCTCGATGGAATATGCGCTGGCGCTCTCGGTTCTCTACGGCAACGCGACCCTCGCCGATTTCACCGACGAGGCGCTGGAGCGCCCGGAACCCAAGGCGGTCTATCACATCCTGCATCTCGAGCCGGTGGACAAGCTCGAAGGCGAGTTCCCGACCGAGGTCAAGGTCACGACGAAGGACGGCCGGATCTTCGAGAAGACCATCGACATGCCTCTGGGTAGCGGCCCGGCGCCGTTCACGACCGCGCAGTACTGGACCAAGTTCGACGGCTGCGTCGCGGGCATTCTGCCGGACGACACGACTGCGAGCCTGAAAGCGGCGCTCGATCGATTGCCGGAGCTCAAAAGCATCTCGGAGCTGATGCGGCATATGGTCTGGCCGCTGTCGGCCGCGGCTTGACACGGCACGCGTCCAACTTAGGTGGTTCATCAAAGGCGGTTGTCATGGTTCAAGCCAATGCGCTCGTGATGGCCGCAAGCCGCAAGGGCGCGCGCGATCCGGTCGCACAGATGCAGAACAAGTCGCACAAATGCCTCGTCGAGATCGACGGCGAGGTGATGCTCGTCCGCGTCATCAACGCGCTGTTCGACAGCGGCCATATCGGCACGGTCTATGTCTCGATCGAAGGCGAGGAGCCGTTGCGGACTGTGCCGCGCCTCGCCCAATGGCTCGACGAAGGCCGGGTCAAGGTGGCCACGAGCGAAGGCAATCTCGCCGACAGCGTGCTCGCCGGCGTGCCGACCAAATGACGGAGCCGTTCCCGTTTCTCATCACCACCGGCGACAACGCCCTCCACACGCCCGAGCTCATTCGCGAATTCATGGAAGCGTTCTGGACGCTCGACGGCGACGTCGCGCTCGGCTTCACCAGCGAAGCCGTGGTCGCCAAGGAGATCCCGGATTCCGGCCTCGCGTACCATCGCTTGAAGGACGGCGGCTATTCGTCGTGCAATCTCTATGGCATGCGGCGCGAGAAGGCGCTGAACGGCGTGCGCGTCTTCGCGAGCGGCGGCCAGTTCGGCAAGCGCCACATCCGCATCCTGAAGGCCTTCGGGATCATGCCCTTCATCCTCTACAAGCTCCGCGCCGTGGGCATCCATAAGATGGCGAATTGGCTCGGCCGCGGCGTCGGCGTGACGGTCGATATCATCGACCTGCCCTATGCATTCGGCCCCATCGACGTCGACAACCCGCGATCGTTCGCGCTCTCCGAGCGCCTGTTGCAGGCGCGGCGGGAAAAGGTGCCGGCTTAGCCATGCCAAGCTTTCGGTTTCTCACCCTCGCGGCGCTCGCCGTCCTCGCCGCCGGTTGCGCGAAGACCGTCAACACGGCGCCGCCCTCCGCCAAGGCGCAGACCGAGGCGCAGACCGCCCCGCAGGACCTGCGCACGCGGATCGAGCTTTTCGATTGCCCGAGCTACGGCGACGTCGTCGTCCATTACAGCTTCGGCGAGGTCACGCTGATCCTGAAGGATCGGACCCTCGTCCTGCCCCAGACGCCGGCGGCCTCCGGCTCGAAATACGGCGACGAGGGTAACCTGTTCTGGGAGAAGGCGCCGGACGCCATGGTCGCTCTCGTCGGCAAGCCGCAGGAAACCTGCCGGAACGATCCCGCGCGCGCGGCCTGGGTCGATGCCTGGCGGCGCGGCGTCAGCTACCGGGCCGAGGGAACCGATCCGGCCTGGTGGGTCGATATCCTGGATGGCGACCACATCACTCTCGGCCTCCATGACGGCGACGACATCGTCCGCGCGCCGGCCAACCCGCCGAAGCGCGAGGACGGCAATCGCGTCTATGAGAGCGATTCCGACGACGGCAAGCTGATCGTCACCATCACGCCCGGCAAGTGCCGCATCCGTCGGGAGCCGATCGTCTATCCGGACACGGTCACGGTTCAGCTTCGCGACGCCATGTTTGCCGGATGCGGCAAGCCCGCGGAGCGATGATGCTCAAACGATTTCGATCGACACCGATCCGACGCCCTCGAGCGACGCGTCGACCTTGTCGCCGCGCACAAGCGGGCCCACGCCGGCCGGGGTGCCGGTAAAGATCAGATCGCCGGGCATCAGGCGGTAGCCGCGCGAGAGCTGGGAGACGACCTCGACGGCGTTCCAGATCATCAGCTCGATGTCGGACTTTTGCTTGGTGGCGCCGTTGACCGCGAGCTCGATCGTGCCCTTGGCCGGCACGGGGCCGCCGCTTAGAGGCTTGAGGGGCGAGCAGGGCGCGGCGTGGTCGAAGGCCTTACCGATCTCCCAGGGCCGCTTGGCGTCGCGCGCCTCGAACTGGAGGTCCCGGCGCGTCAGGTCGATGCCGACCGCGACACCGTAGACGCAGCCGCTCGCCGCATCCGGCGCAACCTCGAAGGCCTCGCGGCCGATGGCGAGAACGTATTCCACTTCGTGATGGAAATTCTTGGTCAGCGGCGGATAGGGGATCTTGCCACCCATCGGCACGATCGCGTCGGTCGGCTTCTGGAAGAAGAACGGCGGGTCGCGGTCGTCGTTGCCCATCTCCTTGATGTGGTCGAGATAGTTTCGGCCGACGCAATAGATCCGCCGCACCGCGAAGAGCTTGTCGGTGCCGAGAACCGGCAGGGCCGGCCTCGCTCCGAGATCGAAAACATAGTCAGGCACTCGGCTTTTCCTCCCGCCAGATATCGAGTTTCTCCTGCGCCACGCGGTCCGAATAGAGGAACACGACGGCATCCTCGGACGCGGTGTGCTCGTGCAAGGTCCAGCTCGGCGCGACGAAGATGTCCTTCGGTCCCCACTCGAAGGTCTCGTCGCCGATTTTGGACGTTCCGCTGCCCTCGACAATCGAGAACACCAAGCTGTCGGTCGAGCGGTAGCCGCGCGTCGTGAAGCCCTTGGGGATGAGCTGCAGCCAGGTCGAGATCGTCGGCATCGCCCAGTCGCCGCTCACCGGATTGATGTATTTCATCTTGTAGGCGTGCCACGGATCGGGATCGCGCAGCCGGGCCAGCGCGTCCAGGGCCTCGCGCGATTTCGAATAAGGGTAGTTGAAGATCGGCGTCGTTTTGGACTCGTGCTTCACGTCGACGGGCAGGAGGTTGTAGCCGAACTCGGCTTCCGCGCTGCCCTCGGGCCGGTCGTTGGGATGCACCTTGCCGGGATAGCCGTCGCGGAAGCTCGCCGCGAACAGGTTGACGATATGCATGTCGAGCCCGTCGAGCCACACCATCGGTCCGTCGCCGACATTGCCGTGATCGTGCCAGGCCATGGACGGCGTGATTACGAAGTCACCGGGCTCCATCATCGTCCGCTCGCCGCCGACGGCGGTATAGGCATTCTTACCCTCGATGATGAACCGGAGCGCGGACGCCACATGGCGATGGGCCGGCGCGATCTCGCCCGGCAGGATCACCTGATAGCCGCCAAACAGGCTCTGTGTAATCCGTGACTGGCCGGGGAGGCCCGGGTTTTCGAGCACCAGCACGCGGCGCTCGGCTTCCTCGGCGCCGATCAGCCGGCAGGCCTCCATGAGATAGGGCCGGACGTCCTTGTAGTGCCAGATTGCCGGCACGCATTTGGTCACCGGCTTCTCCGTCACCAAGCCGCCGAGCACGCGCCACAGCGGCGCCAGATGCTCGGCCTTGGCGCGATCATAGAACTCCTGCCGGCCTTCCTCGGCCGCAAGATCCACGGTCTCGACAATGCCGCCGCGATCGGGTTTGGAACCGGCTCGTGCGCTTTGCGAGGATGTCATGACGTTCTCCCCCTAGTCGCCTGGGTCGAGTCTCTGCCGTCCGCGCGCCGGATGCAAGACCGATCACCGGCAAAGATTGACAGCCGGAAAACCATCTCTGTCTAATGCGCCGAAGCGCAACATTCATGCGCGATAATCGCGTCGCCGGGATTGGGAAAGGGTGAGGCTCGTGTCCGTCGTAAGCTATTCAAGAGAAGGAAACGTCGCCGTCCTCACGCTCGACAGCCCGCCCGTGAATGCGCTGAGCCACAAGGTGCGCAAGGCGCTCCTGGAAGGGTTCGAGCGCGCCGCGGAAGACGAGAGCGCCGAGGCGATCGTGCTGATCTGCGCCGGTCAGACCTTTATCGCCGGCGCCGACATCACCGAGTTTCAGAACGGCATGTTCTTCGCCGAACCGACGCTCTACGACGTGCAGGATGCCATGGAGGCGAGCGCGAAGCCGATCGTCGCCGCGATCCACGGCACGGCGCTCGGTGGCGGCTTCGAGGTCGCGCTTACCTGCCATTGGCGGGTCGCGGTCGAGGACGCGCGGTTCGGCTTTCCCGAGGTTAATCTCGGCGTGTTGCCGGGCGCGGCGGGCACTCAGCGCTTCACGCGCTTGGCGGGGCCGAAGCTCGCTTTGGAGTACATCATCAGCGGCCGCCAATTCGGCGCGCCCAAGGCCCTGGAGTGGGGCGCCGTCGATGCCGTCGTCGACGATCTCGAAGCCGGTGCGATCGGCTTCGCGCGCAAGGTTGTGGCAGAAAAGCGTCCCTTGCGGCTGGTTCGCAACATGACCGAGAAGGTGACCGGTATCGATCCAAAGGTTTTCGCCGATGCCTATGCCACGGTCGCGACGACGCGCCGCGGGCTCGATGCGCCGCCGAAGATCATGGAATGCATCGAGGCGGCCTGCACGCTTGCCGCCCGACAAGGGCTTCGCCGTCGAGACCGACCGGTTCAACGAACTGCGCGACGGCGGGCAGAACCGCGCCCTCGTGTATCAGTTCTTTGCCGAGCGCGAGGCGCGCAAGATTCCGCAAATGCTCGAAGAGCGTGAAGCCGATCCCGATCGCCTCCGCCGCGGTGATCGGCGCGGGCACCATGGGCGGCGGCATCGCGATGTGCTTCGCCAACGCCGGCATTCCCGTCGCCCTGGTCGACGCGAATGCCGATGCCCTGGCGCGCGGCCGCAAGATCATCGAGGCGAACTATGCACGCTCGGTTCAGCGCGGCAGCCGCACGCAAGCCTCGGTCGACAAGGCCCTTGGCCTGATCGCGCCGGCGCTCGACTTCGAAGCCGTGGGTGACGCCGATATCGTTGTCGAGGCGGTGTTCGAGGATATGGGCGTCAAGAAGGACGTGTTCGCCCGGCTCGACGCGGCAGCGAAGCCCGACGCGATCCTAGCCACCAACACCTCGACCCTCGACATCGATGAGATCGCCCGCGCGACCAGCCGGTCCGAAAAGGTCGTCGGCGCACACTTCTTCAGCCCGGCGAATGTGATGCGCGTGCTGGAGAACGTGCGCGGCAAGGAGACGTCCGACGAGACCATCGCCACCGTCATGGCGCTCGGGCGAACGCTCGGCAAGATCGCGGTGCTGGCGGGAAATTGCCATGGCTTCATCGGCAACCGCATGTTCGAATTCTGCATGGACGAGGCGAATTTTCTTCTCGAGGACGGCGCTACGCCGGACCAGATCGACGGCGCGATGGAGGAGTTCGGCATGGCGATGGGGCCGCTCGCGACCATCGATCTTGCCGGCGTCGATGTCGTGCAGCTCATCAACAAGGCGCGCGCGCCGCTTCTGCCCAAAGGCGAGCGCGTCTCGCCGATCATCGAGCGGCTGCATTTCCATGGCCGCCTCGGCCAGAAGACGGCCAAGGGCTACTATGCCTATGACGGCCGCAAGCGCTCGCCGGATCCGGAAGCGATGGGCATCATCGAGCATGTCTCGAAGGAGCTCCACATCAAACGCCGCAAGATTTCATCGGGCGAGATCGTCGCCCGGCTTCTGCATCCGATGATCAACGAAGGCGCGCGGATTCTCGAAGAGCATATCGCGCTTCGGCCCGGCGATATCGACGTGCTTTTTGTCCACGGCTACGGTTTTCCCGCCTATCGCGGCGGACCGATGTATCTGGGGCCAGTCGACCGGTCTCGAGCATGTGATCGAGACCGCGCGCGACTGCGCGAAGCGTCACGGCCCACGATGGGCGCCGGCGCCGCTGCTCGAGAACTCTCGTCGCGAAAGGCGAGCCGCTCATCCCTTCCGAATTGAAATGACTGACCGGCGTCGCATCATCGCGAATCTGCCTTCGTGAAATCCCGTCGAAACGGTAATGGAAATTTTACCATAGGAAGCAAACATGGCCGCCGTCATTCAAGGGAGAAAGACCGTCGCGATCGACGGAGACTTCGTGGTCTTTCTCATCGGCATGAGGATCAATTCGTTTTGGAAGATCTGGAAGTGGTGGCCGGCCGTGTCAGCGATGCCGCGTATGTTGCGGGAGCTGGCCCGGAATCCGGATCTCGGACTCCTCCATGCGCGAACCCATCTGGGCTTGAGATCGGCGACGGTGATTCAGTATTGGCGCTCCTTCGCCCAGCTTCATGCCTACGCGACCAATCGCGCCAACGAACATCTTCCCGCCTGGACCGCGTTCAACCGCGCGGTCGATGCCAACCCGGATGTCGGGATATGGCACGAGAGCTATCTCGTCCGCGCGGGAGAGTACGAATGCATCTATCGCGACATGCCGCGATGGGGCCTCGCCAATGCCGGTACGCTTGTCGATGCGACCGGCCAATCGACGTCCGCCAAAGGACGTCTGAAGTTGAGTCAGGGAGACGATCAGGCAGTGTCGTGAGATCCGTATTGCTGTTCGGCGATCGACGAGGACGCAACAATATCTTGTGGGCAGGATTGACACGTACCCCAAAATATGTTGACACGAATCGTGCGAACAAGTAATGGGCAATGTTGGTCAACTAATTCACCGAAGGGGAGTGAAGCCATGTCACCCAGTGCTAGCGTGAAGAAGACGACGAAGAAGACGACCGCGAAGAAGACCGCGAAGAAGACCGTGGCCAAGAAGAAGGCTCCGGTCCGCAAGGCGGCTGCCGCGAAGAAGCCTGCTACCCGCAAGGCTCCTGCTCGGAAGACTGCGGCGAAGAAGGCACCGGTCCGTAAGGCCGCTGCTGCAAAGAAGCCTGCCGCGAAGAAAGCGCCCGCCAAGAAGAAGCCCGCCGTCAGGAAGGCTGCCGCGAAGAAGCCTGCCGCGAAGAAGGCCCCCGCCAAGAAGACTGTTGCGAAGAAGCCCGCCGCGAAGAAGAAGCCCGCCGTCAGGAAAGCCGCTGCGAAAAAGCCTGCCGCGAAGAAGGCTCCTGCTCGCAAGACCGCCGCGAAGAAGGCCCCCGCCAAGAAGAAGCCTGCCGCGAAGAAGAAGTAAGTTCGACATCCGTGTAATCTTGTCCCTCCATTGTCGAGTGCAGACCTTGGAGGGAGGGATGTTTGAGCTAGAGGGGAAGGGAGTGCCGCCCGCGTCGCTTTGACGTCTCGCGTGTCTCGCCCTAACTGATCCTCGATCTTCTCGAACGGACGATAAGGGCCGGTTCTATGCCGCCACCGGATCGCTCGTCGCGGTGCCCGTTGACACGTCCGAAGGCGACGGCCAAGCTATAGCCACAGCGCTGTCGCGTCGGGGAGGCGTGGTCTGTCGCGCCTTCAGTTCGGGGAAAACAACCGCAATGAGTGAGTTGGGCTTGCTGTCGCGCGAACGTATCGTCGCGAAGCCGGGCTTTAATCGTTGGACGGTACCGCCGGCCGCCGTCGCCATCCATCTGTGCATCGGGATGGCCTATGGATTCAGCGTCTTCTGGCTGCCGCTGTCGCGCGCGGTCGGGATCGATGCTTCCGTTGCGTGTCCCGACGGATCCTCGCTGCTCCATCGGCTTGTCGCGACCGACTGTGACTGGTTGGTCAGCGACGTCCAATGGATGTACACTCTCTTTTTCGTTTTTCTTGGAACGGCCGCCGCGATCTGGGGCGGATGGCTGGAGCGCGCCGGTCCGCGCCGTGCCGGCGTCGTGGCTGCGTTCTGCTGGTGCGGCGGCTTCGTGATCTCGGCGATCGGCGTCGCGGCCCATCAGTTGTGGCTGATGTGGCTCGGTTCGGGCGTGATCGGCGGCATCGGCATCGGGCTCGGCTATATCTCGCCCGTCTCGACCCTCATCAAATGGTTTCCCGACCGGCGCGGCATGGCGACGGGTATGGCGATCATGGGCTTCGGGGGCGGCGCGATGATCGGCGCCCCGCTCGCCAACTGGCTGATGACCGTCTTCGCGACCCGCCATTCGGTCGGCGTCTGGCAGACCTTCCTGGTACTGGGCGCGGTCTATTTCGTGTTCATGCTGGGCGGGGCGTTCGGCTATCGCATTCCGCCGGCCGGGTGGCGGCCGGAAGGCTGGGAGCCGCCGAAGGACAAGACGCATGCGCTGATCACCAATCGTCATGTGCATCTGAAGGACGCGCATAAGACGCGCCAGTTCTGGCTGATCTGGCTGGTGCTGACCTTGAACGTCATTCCGGGCATCGGCGTTCTGGGCATGGCCTCGCCGATGCTGCAGGAGATCTTCGCCGGCTCGCTGATCGGCGCGCCGCATGTCGGCTTCACCGCACTCGATGCGTCACAGCGCGTGGCGGTCGCGGCGATCGCCGCCGGCTTCACCGGACTGTTGTCGCTGTTCAATATCGGCGGCCGCTATTTCTGGGCGTCGGTCTCGGACAGGATCGGCCGCAAGATGACCTATTACACGTTCTTCGTGCTCGGCATCGCGCTCTATGCGCTGGCGCCGTGCCACCGCCCATATGGGCTCGAAGATCCTGTTCGTGCTGTTCTTCTGCGTGATCCTGTCGATGTATGGCGGCGGCTTCGCGACCGTGCCGGCCTATCTCGCCGATGTGTTCGGCACGCAATTCGTCGGCGCGATCCATGGCCGGCTGCTGACCGCCTGGTCGGTCGCCGGGCTCATCGGCCCGGTGATCGTGAGCTATATCCGCGAGGGCCAGATCGCGGCCGGCGTGCCGAATAACCTCGTCTATGATTTCACGATGTATATTCTCGCCGGCATGCTGATCCTCGGCTTCCTCTGCAATATGGGCATCAAGCCGGTGAAAGAGCACCTCTATATGTCGGACAAGGAAGTCGCGACGCACGAGGCCAAGGCCCATGCGGTCGTCGCCGGCGCGACCAGTTCCTACGGGATCGGCCGCGGCGGGTTCGACATGAAAGCGTTCCTCGCCTGGTCGGCGATCGGCATTCCCATCGCCTGGGGCGCCTGGGTCACGCTCAAGAACGCCTTCGTGCTGTTCCAGTAGATGCTCAGTGTCGCGCGGTCAGCGCGACTTTCTGCGTGCGTCCGTTCGCAATAGCACCGGAGAAACGCTCGGCGATCTCTGCCGCGTCGATCGGAATGCGCGGCGGCGCCTTTGCCCGCTCGGCGCTGGTGAACACACGGATAAAGGCCGGGCCCGGCTTCCTCAGAAGCTCGCCGTCACGCGTCAAAGTCTCCGTCGAATGGGCCTCGGCCGAGGCCCGGTAACCGCAGGCGGCGGCGATCGCGCAAAGATCCGTCCGGGGCGAGAGGCTCATCTGGCCGCCGGTCGAATTCATGGATGCCGTTGTCGAGCACGATATGGAGCAGGTTCCCCGGCGCGCGGCCCCGACAAAGGCGAGCCCCGACAGCCGCATCAGCACCGAGCCGTCGCCGTCGAGAACGATCACCCGGCGGTCGGTCGCCGCCGCAATGCCGAGGCCGAGCGCGGGCGCGTGGCCCATCGAGCCCATCATGTAGAACCGCGACGGCGCATCGCCGAGTCTGGAACAGCGCGCGGCTTGCAAGCCCTGTGGGCGCGACGATAAGGGCGTCGTCGGGAATGACATCGAGAATGGCTTGGAGCGCCGCATCCCGAGGCGGGGACGGGCCGGCCTCGTCGCGAGAGAATTTCTCACGGCGTATCGACGGAGATCCGTTATGGCCGTGACGTCGACGTCGCAGAACAGTTTCATCGGCACCAGGATGGCCTGGGACGCCCCGCCGGCGGCGACTGTGCGCGCACAAACCTCGGCAAGGCCCGCCGCATTGTCGGCATCCGCGATATGGACGGCGACGCCGCAGGCCTTGAGGAACGGCTCGGTTAATCCGCCGACCAGTCGGTGCTGCGGTTCATCATGGACGCCGGGCCGGCCGCGCCAGCCGATGACCAGCAGAACCGGAATGCGATAAGGCGCGATCAGCGAGGTCAGCGCATTCGAGAGATTGCTGAGCCCCGAATTCTGGCACAGTACCGCCGCCGTCCTGCCGCCGAGCCGTGCCCCGGCGGCGAAGGCGAGCGCTTCGCCTTCGTTGGGCGCGTTGGCGAAATCGAGCGCGGGGTCGGCGAGCATCGCGTTCATCAGCCCCGTCATCGACGAGCACGGCACGCCTGTTGCGAGCGCCGCCCCGCCGCGTTTCAGTCCCGCCAGAAAATCGACGGGATCGGCTTGCTTCGCCCCCGTCATAGAAGTGCCGCCGCGCGCCGCCGAATGTCCGCGACGATCCCGGGCTCCGGCGGCACGACCGATCGGTTCGCGCGATCGGGATTGAGCGCCTTGTCGTTAGCAAGGATCGTCTCGGGCGTGACGGCCTCGGCGACGAGACGCGCCGCGCCGGTCCTGCGCCACAACTTCGGCAGAACGTCCAGTGAGCCAATGGCGTCAGCCCGACGACGGTCGATCACAGGCAGCAAACCCGCCGTGCCCAAGGCGAACAGCCCGGCCGCGAGGCCGTGGCGCAATCCGTGCGCGCCCGTCAGCGGATAGGAGAGGGCATGGGCGATTCCCGTCCGGGTCTGGCAGATCGCCGCTCCCGCCGCGGCCGCGCCGAGGGAGAGGTCCCGGAGGATGCGATCATCCGAAATGTCCGCCGACTGCAGCGTCCGTAATATTGTTTCGAGCGCGAAGGACGCATATCGATCCGACTCCCGGGTCGCGTTGCGGCTCCACAGCGCTTCGAGCGCATGGGAGATTGCATCCCAGAACGCGGCAATGCGGATCTCCGGCCCGGCCGTGACCAGGAGTGCCGGATCGTAGACTGCATCGCTCGGCTGTAATGCCGGACCTTCGATGGAGGATTTGACGCCATCGTCCCAAAGGCTCGCGGTCGGCGTCAGCTCCGATCCCGAGCCGGCCGTGGTGGGCAGGCAGATCAACGGAGCGTCGTCCGGTTCCCGGTCTGCGCGCCACGATCCGCCGAAAAGATTTGCCTGCCGGACGAGCTTCGCCGCGTCCAGGACCGATCCCGATCCGATGCCGACGACCTGGGCCGGCCCCGACCGCCATGCGTGGCGCAGACCGCGAGTGGTCAACAGGCCGGGCGGGACGATGATCGCCTCCGTGGGCGGCGTCAGGCCGTCCAGCAGGTCTTGGCAACGGCTCAATCCGCCGGCGCTGATGACCAGACTCCATGGACCGGTGACCAGCTCCCGCAACGCCGTCCGCGCGGCTCGGCCGAAATGCAGGCGGGTCTTGAGATCGCCGGTTGGAAAGAAGGGCGCGCCCGGCTGGATGGTCACGGGTCTTATCCGGCCGTGGCCAGAACATGCCCGGCGACGTCCTCGGCGATCGTCCCCGCGTCGCGCGTCGCGTCGATCGTGATCCAGCCGTCGCGCGCCGCCCAATCGCGAAGGACCGCCCGGACCGCGGACTGGTGCTTGAGGAACCGTTCGGGCCTCATCTCCGGGTCGCAGCCGCATTCATAGGGCGTGAGGTCGCCGGCAATCTTGCGTTCGAGCGCCATCTCCGGCGTCGACATCGAAATAGAGGGTGAGGTCGGCATTCGGCATCGCCTCGACATAGCCTTCGATCATGGCCCGCGAGGCGCCCATGGCGAGTTCGGCGGCGGCGTGCTTCATCCAATAGCCGTCGGAGATGAAGCAGTCATAGGGCTCGGTCATCGAGCGCGTGGTGGTGAGCGCGATGCACCAGAACAGAAAAAGCGCGCGGCCCGGCCCCTTCATCTCTGAAATGCAGACCCGGAGCTCCTCCAGATTGGAGTCCATGAAGCGGCATTCGGGATGAATGGTTGGGTCGAGCACGTCCCATTTGTCGATGATCTTGACCGAGCGGCCGTCGTCCCCGAGACGTGTGGCGAGCGCTTTGGTCTGGGTCGATTTTCCGGCCCCGTCCAATCCGGCGAAGGCGATCAGCATCAGGCCACCGCCGGGATGGGTTGCGCCGCGCCAGGCCGGATCCAGGTGCCGGGCGGCGGCGCGGCGAACAGCGCGGGTTCGAGGAGATCGGGCCGGCCCGAACAGATCACGCCCTCGATGCCGTGCCGCGCGAGACGCATCATGACGCTCAACTTGCGGCGCATCCCGCCGGTGATATCGGGCTTCTCCGATGGCGTGATCGCGTCGAACGCCGTCGCCCGGTCGGAGGGGCGGAGCGTGGCCGCGATCGCGCCGCCGATGCGCAGCCCCGCGACGTCGGACAGCGCGGCGAACCGCTTGACCCGGAACGCCTTGGCGACGAAGAGCGGAAAGAGATCGCTGGTTAAGACGGTCGCATGGCCGCGCTGGAAGATGACGCTCGGCATCAGCACCGGCGTCACACCGGCGTCGAGGGCGGCGTGAAGCGGGGCGGGGTCGAAGCGAACCCCCGGCCCCGTGTCGCGCAGAATCCGGTCGGCGGTCAGCACGGTCACGGCCGGCCCAGCCCGCTGCCAGATCCGCTCGAACAGTCCCGCCCATTCATGAAACACCGGCGCGGCGGCCGCGACGCGATCGGCGGCGTCGGATGCAAATTCAGGATGGGCGAGGGCGTGACCGAAGCTGCCGCCGCCGGCGATCAGGATGACCCGCCGCCGCAAAACGGGCGTCAGCGCCCCGAAGGCCCGCGCGAAGCTCATGATCGCCGCCTTGTCGGCGGTCATGAGCCGCGCCTTGTCGGTGATGATCGAGCCACCGAACTTACCGATGACGTAGTCGTGATGTCCGTTGTCCGAGTTCTGGCTGTGTCATCACGTCCTGTAGTTGATCGCGAGCACCTCGGCGGTCTCTCCGATCGACGAGAAGCTGTGCGGCAGGCCGGGGTCGACATAGACCGAGGCACCCTGCTGAAGGCGGGCCGTCCGCTGCGCGCCCTCCGGGTCGACCCAGTCCATCCGGACGTCGCCCTGGAGCACGTAGATCAGCTCCTTCGCGTCGTGACCGTCATTGAGCACAATCCCTTTCTCGGAGTTGCAGTGCAAGGTCAATTTGAGCGCCATCAGCTCGGGCGCGGCATCGGTGGTCGCGAGATGCTGATAAGTGTAATAGGGGGCGCCGCCGCGCTCGCCGGTGATCCGGAAGCCTTCGCCGGGCTCGGCGATCTTCACGCCGCCGTCGAGATCGGTCGTGCCGGACGGTTCACCGCCGGTCAACGCCGATGCCGGGACAATCAACTTTGACGCGAGCTTGGCGAGGGCCTCGGCTTCCGGCAGCTCGACGCTGCCGTTCTCGACGCGAAAACCGCGGATGAGGTCGTCTATCGGCATTTTCCGCGAGATTGCAACTTGTTCCAGGATATTGAGGTCGATCTTCATGGCTGGCTCCTGTCGGTTTGAAGGGGCATTTCCATATGCGGGAAAAGATTACTATTTATACTCGCAAAAGGAGTATATAGTCGCGCAAAAGTTGTGACAAGCGGCGACATGCCGCTTGGCAGACCGATCAGATTTCAGGGAATGGCTTTAGAGCCGGCCGAACATGTGGGGCCAGAAGTCGCCGATATCGTTTGAGGACCTCGGCGTCTCGCCCGGACGCAGGGTCTGCCACTGATCGAGAAGGTATCGGAACGATTCCGGCATCGCCTCGCCGAGGACGCCCGGCATCCGGCGTAGAACATAGGCGGCGCCGCGCCGCAGATTGTGGCCTTCCACCAGGCTGGCGAAGGCGTCAATCTCTTCCTCGTCGAGCGCCAGGGCGATCCGGGCGAAATCGGAGAGATACTGGAAGCCCTTCCGATTGGACTGCGCGCCCTCCCAATAGAGCTTGAACAGTGCGTGAAATGCCATCCACTCGGCCGGCGGCAGCAGGAACGGGGTGCCGTTCCAGTCACGGGGGACCGGCCGGTCCAGGATGTCGTCGATGGAAATTCCCGAGCCGATGGCGTGATGAATATCGACGAGGATAGGCGTACGGACCGAATTTCCGTCGACCTCTGAAGCGAAGGGCAAAAGGTCGCCTGTCCAGCGGAACCCCTCGGCGACCTGCGGATCGACCTGGCCGAGATCCATGATCTTGAGCCAGAAGCCAAGCGCGTAATGGTCCAACTCCTCTTTGGCCCGGCTTTCGAAATTCGTGGGCGCGAAGGTCTGGGTTTCGGGGTCGTAGGCACCCGGCCAGAACCCGATCGAGCGCAGGATCGTCTTGGCATCGTCCAGCGCTTCCTCCCGAACGCCGAAATCAAGATCGGCGCCGGTCCGGCAGGTCGGATCGTCATAGCCGACAAATCCGTTCGCCGTGCCTTTCAGCGCGACAAGCTCGATGCCCCGGTCGGCGAAGGCGCGCGCAACCTCGGCCGCGACTTGGCGTGACAGACGGCCTTGAAGCGCCGCCGCGGCGGAGATCGCGGTAAGCCGCTCGCGGGTGTCGGGCTTCAATTGGCTCCCGTATTGCTCCAGGAAAGCCGGAATCGCCACGGACGCGACCTGCCACACCCGCCCGATCCAGCCGGCGAGGGACTTGGCTTCATCATCCGTTATGGGCCGTTCGAGCGGCCGTCCGGCCAATATTTTCGCGACGTCATATTCCAAACGCGCCGGACCCGATCCGTCGACAGAATTGTAATTACGCTCGTTCACTTGAAACCCCCAGCCTGTTGGCCGTCAAATCCTCCATGTCTCGGTCTTGTGGAGCTATATAGGGCGATGCCGGTAACTGCGCTTTGCGGCTAGTCAAATCATAGAAAAATCTTGCCGGCATCTCTCCAGTTGACAGTATAACGCCGAAGGGCCGATTTTTCGACGGGCCATCGTTCAAGCGGACTTTCCATGCATTTTGGAAGCGATAACACCAGCGGCGTCGCGCCGGAGATTCTCGAAGCCATCGCGCGGGTCAATTCCGGCTATGCGCCGAGTTATGGCGCAGACGAGACCACGCGCCGGGTGGAGCAGAAGCTCGCCGACCTGTTCGAGACCGATCTCGCGGCGTTCCTCGTCGGTACCGGGACGGCGGCCAATTCCCTCGGCCTCGCGGCGTTGGTCAAGCCTTATGAGGCCGTGTTCTGCCATGAAGCGAGTCACATCTATTGGGACGAATGCGGCGCGCCGGAGTTCTTCACGGGCGGCGCCAAGCTGATGGCGGTGAACGGCCTATTGGGCAAACTGCACCCGGAAGATGTCCGGAAGGCCGTGTCGTTCATCCGGCCCGATTTTCCGCATCAGGCGCAGCCCGCCGCTTTGAGCCTCTCGCAGCTCACAGAATTCGGCACGACCTACAAGCCCGAGGAAATCAAGGCCTTGAGCGAGGTGGCGCGCGAGCGCGGCATGGCGGTGCATATGGACGGAGCGCGGTTCTCCAATGCCGTCGTCTCGACCGGCGCGAGCCCGGCCGATCTCACTTGGCGCAACGGCGTCGATGTTCTCTCCTTCGGGGCGAGCAAGAACGGCGCGATGGGCGTCGAGGCGGTGATCGTGTTCGATCCGGGCCGGGTCGGCGCGCTTCCCTCGCTCCGCAAGCGCGCCGGGCAGCTTTTCTCCAAGGGGCGGTTCCTTGGCGCCCAGATGGAGGCCTATCTCGACGGCGAGCTCTGGCGACGTCATGCCGCGCACGCCAACGCCATGGCGACGCGGCTCGAGCAGGGCCTGCGCTCGGTTCCGGGAGTCGAGATCAGCTACCCCGTTGAAGGCAACGAGATCTTCTGCGTCTTGCCCGACGAGATCGACAAGCGGCTCAAGGCGGCCGGCGCGGTCTACCATCCCTGGAAAGCGCCGGGCGATACCGCGCCGGGCGACAAGATG
The DNA here is from genome assembly GCA_963732795.1 of uncultured Alphaproteobacteria bacterium. GTDB lineage: Bacteria > Pseudomonadota > Alphaproteobacteria > CAVTAV01 > CAVTAV01 > CAVTAV01. The sequence goes on from CAVTAV010000007.1 coordinate 77,704, forward strand.
CGCCTCGTGACGAGTTACGTGACCGCCGAAGATGCGGTGGATGAATTCCTGGAGATAGCCCGCGGCTGAGCCGACCGGTCAGATCCGCGTGATCTTGAAGACGGCAGCCGGGGGAATGTTGCGGAACACGCGGCCGAGAAAGTGCTCTTCGAGGCCGATGCTCTCCAGCATGGGCTTGGGCAGCGGCGCGCCGAGGCCATAGGTGAACTGATAGAGGGCCGCGCCCGGCGCCAGCCGCTGAAACACCAGGCGCAGGAGCTGGCGGCGCGTCGGCCAGGGGAAATTGAGGAGCGGCAGCCCGCTGATGGCTGCGCCGAAGCGCTCGCGGCCGATCTCGCTGTCCTGGAGGGCGCGTTCGGCCGGAGCGTTGACGACGTTGATCCCCGGAAACCGCCGGGTCAGCCGGTCCGCGAAGACCGGATCGAGCTCGACGGCCACGACATCCTGCGGCGAAATACCGCGCTGCAGCAGGGCGGCGGTGAAGATCCCGTCGCCGGCGCCGAGTTCCAGAACCGGTCCCGTGTTGGGGTCGATCTCGGAAGTGATGAGGGCGGCGAGATGCGGGCCGCTCGGCGCGACCGCTCCGACGGTCGCCGGGCTCTTGAGATATTTCAGGAAGAAGGAGAGGGTCGAGACGGGCTCGAGCTGCGGGTCATCCTTGTCGATCCACCGCCGCCGGCGCTCGGCGCCGAACAGCGGACGCGTCAACGCCGCCAATTGCGACCGCATCCGGGCATCGGGCAACGTGGATCGCGCCCAGCTCTTGTCGTCCTGTACGCTCATGTACCCCTGTCTCGGGCCGGCTTCTCACGCGCGGCCCGGAAAGCATTAAAGTGAGATGACCATACACGGTTATCGCCTGTGAACAAAATGCGGATTTTCGGAGAAGTCCGGGCAAAAAGAGAGGGAGCACGTGTGGTCCGCGTGCTCCCCCTTGCCCCTTTAGCCCGCTGTATGCAGACGGATTATCGGGGGCGGGCCTCTTTGAAGCGCCGGCAGAGGATTTCCGCGCGGCGCTCGCCAAAGACCGTTACATCCTGAACGTCACGCCCGCCGTAAAGCGCCGTCCCAGGACATCGAACAGCGTCGGATTGTACTGGTTCGAATAGCCCAGGAACACGCTGTAGTAAGGCGTGATCGGCGGATCCTGGTCGTTCAGATTTGTTCCGGCGACAAACACTTCGAATGTCTGCCCATTTGCCATCTCGATTTGCTTGGACAGCCGAAGATCGAGATAGAAGGCCGAGCCGACATGGTTCCTCTCGATGTCCACTCCCTCGACCAAAGCGTTCTCGATCTTGCCGGAACCGATATAGCGCCCTTGCAGGAAGGCCGTGAAGCCACCATTGCGATAGGTAATGTTACCCGTAGCCTTGAAGTCCGGCAGTGAATAGGCGACGCCATCCGATTCTTGAATACCGGTCTGGCCCGCACGATCGATATTCACGGCACTCCCGATACCTTGGGTGTTCTTACTCAGGAAGCTCGCTAAGAACCGTGCGCCGAGCGTCTCGGCTTCTCCACCGAAGATCGAAACGTCCCTCGTATAGTCGAGCTCGAGATCGACGCCACTCACAACGGCTTTGGTAATGTTGATGAATTGCGCACCTACCAGAATGATGCGATCGGTCGCGGTGTCGCGCGTGATAAACGAGCACAACTCCGTTGCGCCCTGAGCGCAGCCGTCAACGACCGACTGCGGCGAGAGCTGTCCGATCTCATCCTTGATCTTGATGTGATACCAATCGACCGACGCGGAAAGCCCCGGAACGAAGTCCGGCCGATACACCGCACCGGCCGTGAACGTGTCGCCGCTTTCGGGGTTAACGTTCGGATTTCCGCCTGAGAAGATCGTTACGTTTATCGGGCCATCGCCTGGGTAGCGGGGATCGGTAATCGTATTCACGCCGCCCGTCTTGTCGAATCGTTCGGAAAGGTTCGCGGCGCGCACGTCACGGGAGTACGTGCCACGTAAGCGCAACCCGCCCATGAATTGAACGTCGAGTCCACTTTTATAAGCCCAGACCGAGCCGCTGCCGGAATACCGCGCCCAGCGACCGGCCAGATTCGCGGCCGCCGATTCGATGATGCCTGTACTTTCCAACAGAGGAATCTGCGTTTCGGCGAAGAGTTCCTTCACGCTGATCGAACCGATGATGTTCGACACTTTCGAATATTGAATGCCGACCGTGTTTGCACAGTCCGGCGGATTGACACCGCGCAGGCCCGGCGCCTCGCCGTCGCAAAGCACGGGGTGGCCGGAGTCATGGTTCGATGACTGATTGGTCGAATCGCGGACGATCTGAAGGACGTGTTCACGACGGTAGGATCCGCCGAAGGCCCCCAAAATCGGTCCGGCCCAACCATCGACGATCGTGCCGCTGGCCGATAATTCGGCGACGTGCTGGGTAAGCGTGGTTCGATTCACCTTGGCCTCTTGGGCGGTATAAGAATCGGTCCGACCGAGCGAGAAGCCCGAACCCGCGAAGTAGAGGGGTGTCGTGATTTGTTCGCCGACGTCGTTGCCTACAACATAATCGAGGGCGGCCGCCGAGGCGTTTCCCTGACCGAACAGGTTTATCGGCTCACATCCCGGAAACGCGTTGCCGAACAGCGTTACGCGGCAAACGGCAGCGCCGGTGGCGGGGTCCACAACCGCGTCGGCGGCGGCGAAGATCCGATCAACCCGAAAGCCGACCTGGTTCCACGTTCTTTTGTTGTGGCCGTATTGGTAATAGCCATCGACGATCCAGTTATCGAACAATCCGTCGTTATCCACGGTGTATTTGAACCCGCCGGTGATCGAGTCCATCTTGCTGTCGTCGGTCAAGGTTATGTCCGGGCTGTTGATTTGAGCATGAAGCTTGAACGACTGGATGCCGTTATTGATCATGATCTGGCTGGAGCGAATCCGGGAGGAATGCGTTGTCCTGGAAGATCGTGACCTGGGTCGGCGTGCCATTCAGCGACCCTCGCGGCGTGTTGTACCGGAAGCTCGAGTCCTCGCCGTGGATGTATTGGGTATAGATCTTGAAGTTGGAGCTCACGTCATAGTCCGCGTAGCCGAAGAAGCTTTGACGTGAGAAGTCCGGATATAGGGTTTGCTGGGTCCCGCCACCCAAGTCGTCGGCGCTGCCGCCAACACTGCGCGAAGGTGGAACGCCAATGGGGGTGCTGGTTGAAGGGCTTCCCGGTTGAAGAGGCGAGTAGCTGCCGTCTGGATTGAATTGAAGGCCGTTGATTGGCGTGCCGGGCGCGGAGATCAGTCCGCCGAAGGTTGCGTTGTTGGAAACGACGTGCGGCCGAAGGAGCAACATTCCGTTCGAGTCCGGTACAGTGCCCCAGGCCTGATACCAATCCCGGCCGTTGTAGTTGTGGACGCCGTCCTGATGGAAGCGTTCTGCCGAAAGCTGAATATGTGCGCGCTCCCCGATGTCGGTGCCAAACGCCGCGGACAGCTTGTAATTTGTGCCATCTCCGCGCGACGTGACGCCGCCCTGAGCGCTGACTTCCATGCCGGTGTAGTCGGTGTTTAAGATGAAGTTGACGACGCCGGCTACGGCATCCGTGCCATAGGCCGCCGAAGCGCCGCCGGTCACGGTTTCCACCCTGGAAATCATAGCTTCGGGGATGACATTGACGTCCACGCCGCCGAAGACTGTCGACGACACGATCCGGCGTCCGTCGAGCAATGTCAGCGTGCGGTTGATTCCGAGGCCGCGCAGATCGAGGTTTCCGTATCCGCCTCGATTGAACCAGCTGGCGGTCGAATTCGGAGTCTGGCTTTGATAGAATTCCGGCAGCTGGGTGAGGCCTGAGACCACCGTGTCGGGCGCCATCGCCTTGAGCTGATCTGCCGGGACCGACGTTACAGGAACCGGACTTTCCATGCCGGGTTGCTGGATGCGCGACCCAGTGATCGTGATCACGTTGACAGGCTCATTGCTGGCGGTCTGATCCTCGGCCGCACTTGCCGCGGCCATGCCGACCGCCATCGCGGCAACGCAGGCGCTGCTGAGCATCAAGCTCCGAATGACAGTTTGCCGGCTCGTTCGCCGGTCTACGGTCGAGGCTCGAAACGTATTTTCCATGGATGTTCCCCCAAAGAGAAGAGTGTCAATTTGGCTGGATTCTATCTGCGCGGAAGAAGGGCCAGCCCTTGCCTCTCCGGCGACGCGGCAGTCCCGACCCGCTGTTCGTGCATCGGCCGGCATCCCTCCGCATCGCTGCTCCGCGTTCTTCTGGTCGTCGAAGAACCATGGCGGCGTGAATCAACACAGACCTTTGGCCGCAACGCGCCGAAAAGCGCCCTGCGGCGGTAAACGCCATTACCGTCAAAGTCCTCCGGAGATATCCATCCCGATTGATCCGCGGTACGTCCAGCCCACGAGATACGGAACGAACGCCTCCAGCCCAACAGACGAATTTGATCTGGAAATGCGAACTATTATTCAATTTTGGTCCGAAGCCGCCCCCGCCGATTCGGGCCGTCGCGGGCCTTCGGTCGCGGCTCTAGGTCGCCGTCTTCAGTCCGAAAATCCGCGGAAATTCGCACTGCATAACCAAAATGCGAATTTCCATTCGCTTTTTTCGGCAAGGGTCGTTTAAACTGCGGTCATAAGGGTACTGATTCGGTCCGCGGCCCGGTCGCACGAGCGTAGGGCGTAAGAATCAGTAGGCTGCGGGAATAAACGGGGGAGACTTTGGGGATGTCGGTCAGTTGTGCCGACTCGGCCAAATGTGCGGGTTCGAGAGGCCGGTCTGCGGCGGCTTGTGGCGACGGGCGGCGGCTGGCGGCCGAAGAAGCCTATCGCCACCGCGGCGATCTCCAGCGGATGCTGATGGCCCGGCTGAAATCCGAGGAGCAGGTGAAGGAGATCGTGCAGGAGACCTTCGCGCGGTTCCTCACCATCGACGACGGCGCCAAGATCGGCAATCCACGCGGCTATCTCTTTCGCATGGCGGTCAATCTCTCGATCGATCAGGCGCGCTGTGCCCGGACCAACATCTTCAGCAACACCGTCGAGCTGAACGAGGAAATGCGCGCCTCGGACGTGCCGACGCCGGAAGACAGCCTGTTACACACGCAGCTTCAGGATTTGTTCGCAACGGCCTTGGCGGAGCTGCCCCAGCGGCCGCGGGAGCTCTTCTGCCTGCATCGTTTCGAGGGGCTCAGCACCTTCGAGATCGCGCGGAGATTCGGAATCTCCCAGCGCATGGTCCAGAAATCGCTGGCGCGCGCCATGAAGCATTTCAATCATCGCTTGACGGGAGTTTGGGCGGCGTGAGACGGGGGACGACATCCTGGGCGCGCCGCCGGACGCTAGCGAATCTCGTCGTAGCGCGAGATCAGCTGGAACGCCTCGATGAGCCGCTTCTGGAAATCGCGATGCTCGAGCATCAGCGGGCCGGGGCGATTGGTGACGGAATTGTTGATCGTACCAAGCATGATCTGAAGCGCGAACCGGATGTTCATCTCCTCGGTTCGGGTCAGCTTCCGGCCGATCTCGGCCGACTTGGCGGCGATGAATTTGTCGGCAACACGATGGGAGAGCTGGCGGAACGGCTCCCAGAAGTTCTGGTCGTCGAGACTTCGGCGGAGCGCGGCGCGCCAGAAGAACCGGGTGCGCCATATGCGCTTGACCGTCATCTGGACATATTTGGCGACCAGGGCATCGGCCTTGGTGCCCTTGAAGAACCGGTCCATACCTTTGCGCCGCTCGCCGTTGTGCCGCTGGACCATGGCGCGGAAGAATTCTTCCTTGTTTTCGAATCGGGCATAGAACGCGCCGACGGAATAACCGGCCTCCTTGGCTATCTCGGCAATCGAGATGCTGTCGAAGTCACGCGTTTCCATCAGGCGGAATCCGGTCTCGATCAGGGCGTTGTAGGTGATTTGGCTGCGCCGTTGCTTCGCGATCGGCCCCGTCCTTTCAGCCGGGCGGCTTCCTATTGCACGCGCCCCGCTTGCTTTAGTCCGCGTCGTGGCCACAGGCATGATCCTCTTCAGAATAGGAATTCCGATTCGCGTTCAACGGCCCGGTTTCGCGGGAAAAGCGGGGCCGTGGAGGCGACAAGACAGGCGCTTGCACGTCGCGATCGTGGGCATCGCATCGGCTTTGCCGCGCCGGCCGCGCTCCCTTCCCTTCTAGCGCGGGCTTCAGCGATTGCCAAACTAAATAGAGCCGAAGCGCCAAAAATCCCGACCGAATTCGACCCCGGCAACGGCCGTGAACGGCCCGCCGGCCTGTCTCACCTGAATCCTCCTGCCGCATGTCTCATGCGGCCGCCTAGCGCGGGGCGTCCCCGTAACCGGGCCCGGCAGCAATGCCGAAGCCGGGTTGCGGGGCGCCCCGTCTTTTTTTCGGCGGTCTGACGGCGGGATTCTCCGTCTTGGAAGCAATTAAGAAGCATTTGGTGCGGGCGGGGGGAACTCGAACCCCCACGGCCTTACGGCCTCAGGATTTTAAGTATTTCCGAGCTGTTTGCCATTTGAGAAAACGGCCAACTTGAGAAAAGCGAGCAACTTGAGCGCTTTGCAAAAAAGTAGCGTAAGGCAAGAAGAAGACTTTCGAAGGTTAAAAAATATCGGGAATATTGTGTTTATGGGAACTGAAGAAAAGAACGTTTGAAGTGGTGACAATTCTTATAATAGAAGCCATATGGCGACCTTAAGGTCATGTCAGTGTTAATGGTCAGGGGCCTCTTAGTGGCACAAGACCGAAAAAGTTCAACAACCCAAGGATAAGCAGCACTAAGGCAAGAAAGCCCCAAAATATTTGGCAGGCCCAAAATTTTTTTGGATTGGCGCGACGATTATAAAGGGGAAGACCCGCTGCAAGGCCAGCCGTATCGGTAGATAAATTCCACCAAAAGATTCCACCAAATGCGGCAGCGCCACCGAAGAGCCACAGAGCGTCTTTTGTCACGTGCATGTTAGGTGCGACGCCTTATTGCGACGAAGCTGGTGCGGGCAGTGGAACTCGAACCCACAAGCTCATACGAGCAACGGATTTTAAGTCCGTCTTGTCTGCCAATTCCAACATGCCCGCCCAAGAATCCAAAAAAACTGGAAGTATTGTGCCTCTACTGCTCGCGTCGTCAACGATATCAACGAGTTGGTGAAGGCGTTCGACGGCGCTCAGTCTTTTAAGTCCTGTGTGTCTACCAATTCCACCACGCCCGCGCCGGTTGCCCTATCGGCGGCGAGATTAAGCACAAATCGGAGACGGGCGAAACCGGTTCGGCTATTCGCCGGCCTTCAAATCCGTCGCATCGCCGAGATGGGGCTCGTCGCCGGCGGCGCGGATGACGTCCATGAGCTCGGCCTGGACAGCGTCGAGCGTGGCGAGGTCGGTGGAGCGGGCGATGAGCGTCGTGCCGGTGCGGCCGTCGCGATAGAAAGGGATAGGAGCCGATATCGACGCCTTCGTGGCGATTCTGGATCGCGGCGATCGCTTCGGCGACGGTGCTTTCCGGCGTATGGGCCCAGACCGCGCGGGAGCGCACGGGCTCGCCGCCGGTGATGACATGGGCGAGGGATTCGAGCATCCCCTGCATGATCAGCGGCACACCGGCCATCACGAAGACGTTCTCGATGCGGAAGCCCGGGGCACGGCTGATCGGGTTCTCGATGAATTCGGCGCCTTCGGGCGTGTGGGCCATGCGGAGCCGCGCCTCCGTGAGGTTGGCGTCGCCGTAGAACTTGCGCATCAGCTCGACCGCCTCGTCGCGGCGGACGAGGGGCAGGCCGAAGGCCTTGGCGACGCTCGCGGCCGTGATGTCGTCATGGGTCGGGCCGATGCCGCCGGTGGTGAAGACGTAATCGAAGGCGCGGCGGCACTCGTTGACCGTCGCCACGATCGTCGCCTCGATATCGGGGATGACCCGCGCCTCCATCAGCCGCACGCCCCGCTCGTTCAACCATTTCGCAAGATAGGCGAGATTGGCGTCCTGGGTCCGGCCCGAGAGGATCTCGTTGCCGATGATGATCAGGCAGGCGGTGGTGATCTTGGATGAGGCGGCCATTCGGAGGATTTCGGAGGATACGGATCGCGCTCCTTATATCAGGAAGCCGCGTTCCCGCACAGGCTCGCGGTGCCCGGAAAGTTCCTTTAGGCTGCGGCCCATGCAGTTCCCCGATCCTCTGATCAAGGCCACGCTGGTCAAGCGCTACAAGCGCTTTCTGGCCGATGTCGTCCTGCCCGACGGCGAGGCCGTGACGGCGCATTGTCCCAATCCCGGCTCGATGATCGGCAATGCCGCGCCGGGCTCCGAGGTCTGGCTGTCCCCGGCGCGCAATCCGGCGCGGAAGCTCAAATATACCTGGGAGCTGGTGGCCGTGAACGGCGGCCTCGTCGGCGTGAACACGGCGCATCCGAACGGTCTCGTGGCCGAAGCGATCGAAGCGGGCCGGGTACCGGAGCTTTCCGGGTATGACAGGCTTCGCCGCGAAGTTCCTTACGGGACGAACTCCCGGATCGACCTGCTCCTGGAGGGCGGGCCGGACGGATCCCCGGCCCATGTCGAGATCAAGAACGTCAATCTCAAGCGTGCCGAGACCGCCGAATTCCCCGATGCCGTCACTGCGCGGGGCACCAAGCATTTGAAGGAATTGGCGAATATCGCCGCGAGCGGCGGCCGGGCCGTCATGTTCTTCCTGGTGCAAAGGATGGACTGCGACGTGGTCTCGATCGCTGGCGATATCGACCCCATATATGCTAAGGAGTTCGAGCAGGCGTTAACCGGCGGTGTTGAGGCGCTGTGTTATTCTTGTAAAATCACGACGGAGGCGATCATGCTGGACCGCCGCTTAGGCCTCCGCCTTTAGAACCGATGACGATGAAGAATTTGACGACGGAAAAGCCGGCCCCCGAGCCGTTGGCTGAGGTGATCGAGCCTCAATTCGCGCCGGAATTCGGCCGGCATATCAAATTCCACGGTCCCGAGGAATTCGAGGCCATGCGCAAGGCCGGCCGTCTGGCCGCCGAGGTGCTGGATTTCATCGCGCCCCGTGTGAAGCCCGGCGTCACCACGGGCGAGCTCGACGATCTGTGCCACAACTTCATCATCGAGCATGGCGCGCTCCCCGCGCCCCTGAATTACCGCGGCTTTCCGAAGTCGATCTGCACCTCGATCAATCATGTGATCTGCCACGGCATCCCCGGCCCGAAAGTGCTGAAAAACGGGGATATCATGAATATCGACATCACCGTCATTCTCGACGGCTGGCACGGCGATACGAGCCGGATGTTCTTCGTGGGCGAGGTCTCGCGCAAGGCGGCGCGGCTCTGCGACGTCACTTACGAGGCCATGATGCGCGGCATCCAGGCTGCCAAGCCCGGCAATACGCTCGGCGATATCGGCTATGCGATCCAGTCCTATGCCGAGGCCGAGCGCTGCTCGGTGGTGCGGGATTTCTGCGGCCACGGGCTCGGGCGGATCTTCCACGACGCGCCCAACATCCTGCATTACGGCCGGCCCGGCCAGGGCATGGTCCTGCGCCCCGGCATGTTCTTCACCGTCGAGCCGATGATCAATCTCGGCAAATACCATGTCCGGATGCTGAATGATGGCTGGACGGCGGTGACCCGCGACAAATCGCTCTCGGCCCAGTTCGAGCACAGCATCGGCATCACGGACAAGGGCCCCGAAATCTTCACCAAATCTCCCGCCGGCCTCGACAAGCCGCCTTATTCCTGATCCGCCCTTTCCCTTCGGGGGGAGTTCATGCCGCTAGAGGATTCCGCGAAGCCGCATTTTCACGGTCATCGCCAGCGCCTGCGCGAGCGCTTCATGGCGGGCGGCGGCGACGCGCTGCCGGATTACGAGCTTCTGGAGCTTGTCTTGGCCCAGGCCATCCCGCGCGGCGACGTGAAGCCCCTGGCCAAGCTTTTGCTCGGCAAGTTCGGCGGCTTCACCGAGGTGATCGCGGCGGAGCCCGCCCGGCTCGAGGAGATCAAGGGCGTCGGCCCGGCTGTGGTCGCCCAGTTCAAGGTCGTCCAGGAGGCGGCCAAGCGGATGGCGCGGGGCAAGGTGCTGAACCGGCCGGTCCTCGGATCCTGGGATGCGCTGATCGATTATTGCTCCATCGCCATGGCCCACAACCCGATCGAGCAGGTCCGCGTGCTCTATCTCGACAAGAAGAACGTCCTGATCGCCGACGAGATGCAGCAGAAGGGCACCATCGACCACACGCCGGTCTATCCCCGCGAGGTCGTCAAACGCGCTCTGGAGCTGGGCGCGACGGCCATGATCCTGGTCCACAACCACCCCAGCGGCAATCCGCAGCCGAGCAAGGCCGATATCGAGATGACCCGCCAGATCGTCACTGCGGCGAAGAATCTCGGCATCGTCGTCCACGATCACGTCGTGATCGGCAAGGGCCAATACGCCAGCTTCAAGTCGCTGGGGCTGCTGTAAGTCCCGGCCCCGGCCATCATTGCGAGGAGGCCGAAGGCCGACGCGGCAATCCAGCCGCCTGGTTCGCCACGGCGCTCCGCGCCTCGCGATGACACTCGGGAGAGCGAATCCCCACTTCCCACACCCGTCACAAGTGCTAAAAAGGGCGCGCCGAAAGGCAATCCCTTTTCCCGTCATGCATAGAAGTGCCCAATTCGATGATCCCTCGCTATTCCCGTCCCGACATGGTGGCCATCTGGGAGCCGGAGAGCCAAGTTCCGCATCTGGTTCGAGATCGAGGCCCATGCCGGCGGAGGCTCAGGCGAAGATCGGGGTGATCCCGAAGGAAGCGGCCAAGGAGGTCTGGAAGAAGGGCGCCTTCGAGGTCGCGCGGATCGACGAGATCGAGGCGGTGACCAAGCACGACGTCATCGCCTTCCTGACCAATCTCGCCGAGCATGTCGGCCCGTCCGCCCGCTTCGTCCACCAGGGCATGACCTCGTCGGACGTGCTCGACACCTGCCTCAACGTCCAGCTCGTGCGCGCGACCGACATTCTGCTGGCCGATATGGACGCGCTTCTCGCCGCGCTGAAGCGCCGGGCGATCGAGCACAAATTCACGCTCACCGTCGGCCGCAGCCACGGCATCCATGCCGAACCGACGACCTTCGGCTTGAAGCTCGCGCAGGCCTATGCCGAATTCGCCCGCGGCCGGCAGCGGCTCGAAGGCCGCCCGCGCCGAGATCGCGACCTGCGCCATTTCCGGCGCGGTCGGCACCTTCGCGAATATCGATCCCAGGGTCGAAGCCCATGTCGCCAAGAAAATGGGCCTCGTGCCCGAGCCGATCTCGACCCAGGTGATCCCGCGCGACCGCCATGCCATGTATTTCGCGACCCTCGGCGTGATCGCGAGCTCGATCGAGCGACTCGCCACCGAGATCCGCCATCTGCAGCGCACGGAAGTCCTGGAAGCCGAGGAGTTCTTCTCCAAGGGCCAGAAGGGCTCTTCCGCCATGCCGCATAAGCGGAACCCGGTGCTGACCGAGAACCTGACCGGCCTCGCGCGGCTCGTCCGCATGGCTGTGACGCCGGCCATGGAGAATGTGGCGCTGTGGCATGAGCGCGATATCTCGCATTCCAGCGTCGAGCGGGTGATCGCGCCGGATACGACCGTCGCGCTCGATTTCGCGCTCGCCCGGCTCACCGGCGTGGTCGACAAGCTCGTGGTCTATCCCGAAGACCATGAAGGCGAATCTCGACAAGCTCGGCGGCCTGATCCATTCCCAGCGCGTTCTCCTCGCGCTTACCCAGGCCGGCGTTTCCCGTGAGGACGCCTATGCCCTCGTGCAGCGCAACGCCATGAAGGTGTGGGAGAAGGGCGCCGACTTCCTGACCGAGCTCTCCGCCGACAAGGACGTCACCAAGGCGCTGCCGAAGAAGGATCTCAAGGCGCTGTTCGACCTCGGCTATCACACCAAACATGTCGACACGATCTTCAAGCGCGTGTTCGGCTGATTGACCGTATGGCGGATGGCGAACGGACCGGACTGAAATCGAAGGCGACCCAGCCGGCTCCGCCGCTCCTCATCCTCGTACTCGTCATGGCCGCCGCGCCGTTCGGGAGCAATATCGTCGTGCCGGCGCTTCCCGGCATGGCGGACTATTTCGCCGTTCCCTATTCGACCGTTCAACTCGTTCTCACGCTCTACTTGCTGTCCCAGATGACCGGGCAGCTCTTCTACGGCCCTGTCTCCGACAAATACGGCCGGCGGCCCTTGCTGATCGGAGGCTTGGCAATCTTCGTCGCCAGCACCGTCGTCACCCTGATCGCGCCCAACATCTGGGTGCTGATCGCCGCCCGGATCGGTCAAGCCTTAGGCGGTAGCGCGGCGACCGTCCTCACCCGCGCGATTGTCCGAGACGTCTACGAGCCCAGCCACGCGGCGAGTGCGCTCGGCTATCTGATGGTGGCGACCGTTGGCTTTCCCGCTTTCGTGCCGTGGGTCGGCGGCTATGTGTTCGAGAGTTTCGGCTGGCACGCGATCTTCTATGTGCTTCTCGGTGTCGGCGCGATCAGCCTGACGGCCGCGCTCCTGCGCCTCCATGAGACCAATCACAACCCGATCGATCACGTCCATCCATTAGGGGTTCTCCGCGTCTTCTGGAGCCTGTTCCGGCGGCCGATCTTCCTCGGCAATGTCGGCTACATGGCGTTTCACACGGGCGCCTATATGACCTTTTCGGGCATAGCACCGATCGTGATCGAGCGCCTCCTGGGTGTCAGGCCCGATATCTACGCGCGATACTACGTCATCACCGCCGCCGGCTATTTCATCGGCAGTCTCGTCGCGGGCCGGCTGACCGTCCGGCTCGGCATGAAGTTGATGATGCGCTTGAGCCTCACGGCGAGCGTCATCGGCCTCACGGTCTTTTCCGGCTTCGTGCTGTCGGGCGTGCTTTCGCTCTGGAGCCTCTTCGGCACCATGACCTTCATCTGTATGGGCTACGGCCTCGGCGCGCCGAGCGCGACCATGGGCGCGATCAACGTCAACCCCCGCGTCGCCGGCGCCGCCTCCGGCATCATCGGCGCCGCCCAGATGGGCATGGGCTCGCTGCTGACGATCATCACGAGCTATCTCTTCACCGGCACGAGCGCGGTCCCCTTTGCGCTGATGATCTCGGGCTCGATTACGTGTGCGTGCCTGTCATATGGGCTGGTGGTGATCGCCGAGCGGCGGCAGCGTCTGCGGGTGGCATAATAAGCCTTAACGAAAGAGATCCGTTCTGGCTGAGCTCTTGTCGAAGCCCGCTGCCTGAGCACGACCCCACGCCCTTCGACAAGCTCAGGGCGAACGGAGAACTAATCTTTCAAACGTCGCCACGGGATGACATAGCGCGCATCCCCGGTTCCTCCCTGCAAGGCCGAGATGCGATAAGCCTCGGCTAGGTTCGTCTCAGTGAGAACAACGTCGGCCGCCCCGTCCGCCAACACCCGTCCCTCGCTCAACAGGACAATCCGATCGCAGAACCGCGCCGCCAAGGTCAGGTCATGGAGCACGACGACGACGGCCCGCCCCGCGCCCGCCTCGGCCTTCAGAACCTCCATGATATGAAGCTGATGATAGGGATCGAGCGCCGCGATCGGCTCGTCGGCGAGCAGGAGCGGGGCCTCGACGGCAAGCGCCCGCGCCAGCATCACCCGCGCCCGCTCGCCGCTCGACAAGGTTGTCACGCCACGGCGGGCGAGGGGGCTGATCTCGGTTTTGTCCATCGCGGCCTCGACCGCGCGCCGGTCGTCCTCGCCCGGGCTTCCGAGGAACGCTCGATGGGGCAGGCGGCCGAGCCCGACCACATCCTCGACCGACATAGGCCAATGGGCGTCATGGCCCTGGGCCAGATAGGCGAGCCGCTTGGCGAGATCGCGTCTCGGCCAGTCCGCGACCGGCCGTCCGTCGAGCGTTGCCATGCCGGTGAAGCGCAGGAAATTGGCGGCCGCCCGGAGAAGCGTCGTCTTGCCCGCACCGTTCGCGCCGATCAGGCCGACAAGCTCACCGGGCTCGGAGTGGAACGAGACGTCCTTGATCACGGGCGTGCCGTTGTAGCGCACCGAAAAGTCGGACAGCACGAGCCGGCTCATAGCTGCGCCCTCCGGCTCTTGAGCAGGAGATAGATGAAGAACGGCGCACCGATGATCGATGTGACCACGCCAAGCTTCAACTCCGGCCCGAACGGCATCAGCCGGACGGCGACATCAGCGACGACGGTCAGAAGCGCGCCGGCGATGGCGCTCGGCAGAAGGAGCCGGCTCGGCCGGTGGCCCACCAGCGGGCGCAGGAGATGGGGCACGACGAGGCCGACGAAGCCGATCACGCCGGTCACAGAGACGGCCGCGCCGACCGCGAGCCCCGTCCCGCCGATTACCCGCGCGCGCACCCAGGACTGGTTGTAACCGAGGCTCGACGCCGTGTCCTCGCCGAGGGTGAGGGCATCGAGGGGCCGGCCGGCGGTCAGGAGAAGCGCCCAGCCGGCGAGGGTCAGGGGAAGCGCGATCCAGACATGCTCCATGCTCCGGTCGGCGAGCGACCCCAGCATCCAGAATACGATCTCGAGCGCCGCGAACGGGCTCGGCGCCAAATTGAGGGCGAGGGAGGTCATGGCGCCGGCGAAGGAATTGATCGCCACGCCCGCGAGGATCAGCGTCATGATGTTGGAATCGCGCCCCGTTAGCGCATAGAGGATCACGAGCGCCAGACAGCGCGCCGGCCATGCCGCCGACCGGCACCAGCGCCCCGGCCGTCCCGCCGATCGCGAAATAGAACACGATCACGGCCCCCAAAGCCGCCCCGCTCGACGTGCCGACAAGGCCGGGCCCGGCGAGCGGGTTGCGCAGCAGGCCCTGAAGCGCTGCGCCCGAAAGCCCGAGCGTCGCCCCGACCATCAGCCCGAGGAACGTGCGCGGCAGGCGCACTTCATAAAGGATGATATGGGCGAGCCTGGGGTCGCTCCCGAACAGGGCGAAAATCGAATGCTGGCTCGCCTCGCCGCCCGCGCCGACCAGCATCGAAACGCCGGCCGCGACGATCAGCAGCGCCGTGAAGACGCCGATAACGGTCCAATAGCGGCGGGCCGTCATTTGGGCGGCCCCTGATCCGCAAGCTTGGCAAGCCGTTTCGCCACCTTGGCGATCACCGGCGTGCCGCAGCCCCAATATTTCGGCGGAATGCCGAGCGAGCGGTGGGTCGCGAGATAGTCTCGGATCGCCGGATGCTCCAGCACCGCGCTTTCCTGGGACGGCGTCTCCCGTTCATAGGCGCTGAACACGATGATATCCGGCTTGTCCAGGAGGAGCTGTTCGATCGAGAGATGGCTCCAGCGATCGAGCCCATGCTCCAGCGCGACATTCCGCAATCCGACATGGGCGAGGAGAGCGGAAATGAGGCCGATCCCGCCGTCGGTATAGCCGCCGGCGCGATAGATAACGGCGGAGGGGCGGTTCGGACCGGGTTTGCGTGCGGTTTCGCGAAGGCTTCGGTCGAACTTCTCGATCAGAGCCGCGCCGTTTTCCGGCTTCCCGAGAATGTCGGCGACCCGCCGGATATTGGCGCGAATTCCGTCGAAATCGGTGGGCTCCGGCAGCTCGACCACCCGCACGCCCAGCCGTCGCAACAGGCTCACCGTATAGGCGGCCGAGAACGCGTTGGCGAAGACGACATCCGGCTTCAAGGGCAGGATTTCCTCGGCCCGGGCGTAATTGACCGGGATGCCCTTTACGTCGTCGGCGATCGGCGATTCCTGGGGGTCGGCCGCGAGATAGCTGACGGATTTGAGGGTCGTCCGGTCGGCGAGGGAGACGGCGAGCTCGTCGGTGCAGAGGTTTATGGAGACGATGCGCTGAGGCGGAGCGGCGAGGGCGGGGAAGGCGAGGATGGTGACGAGCGCTAAAGCTAGTGCCGGCGAGCCTAGCCGCAGTCGGGCCTTCGCCGCGACGAAGCGGCTACGGCCGCGCAGGCGGGTGAGGGGGTTGGCGGGCGTTAGCATCTCTAGAGTCTCACCCTCACCCCGCCATAGCCCGCAATCCCGGGCGTGCCGTAGCCATAGACATCCTCGTACTGCGCATCGAACAGGTTCTCCACCCGGCCGAAGATTTCCACATGCTCGGAGAGGGCGTAGGAGGCGCGGAGGTCCGCGACCGTATGGCTCTTGAGCCGGATCCCTGAGGAATCCGGCCGTGCGCCGGTGTAATCCACCGCTGCGGAAAGCGTGAGCAACCGGGTGGCGCGCCAGGCAATATCCCCGTGTGCCGTGTGTTTCGGGCGCTGGACGAGGGGTAGATCAGTCGTCCGATTGACGGCCGAAACGATGCTGTAATTCGCGTTAACCGTGATTTCGGACACCGGTTTGAGGGTCGCCGCGAGCTCCAGCCCGCGTGCACGGGTGGCGAGGATGTTGCCGTAGGTGAAGGTCGAAAAGTCGTAATCGATCTCGTTATTGGAGACCCGGTGGAACCAGGTCGCCTGGATTTGCACCCGCGTGCCGAGGAAACGTTGCTCGATGCCGGCGTCCCAGCCATGGGAGTGCTCAGGCGCGAGGGCGGGATTGCCGGAGAACGGATCGAAGAGCTGGTATAGCGTCGGCGCTTTGAAGCCTTGCCCCCAGCTTGCCCGCAGAATCGTGCCGGATTCGGTGAAATCCAAGTTGGCGGTGGTGCGGAAGGTCGTGACCCCGCCGACCCGTTCGTGATGGTCGTGGCGGACGCCGCCGGTCAAGGTCAGGCGGCCGAAGACCGTCGCCTGGGCTTCGGCGAAGACACCTTTGATATCGGCGCTGCGGGTCGAGACGCTGCCGTATCCCACGGTGCGCATGGCGTTGTTGTCGATATTGCCGCCGAACAGGAGGGCGAGGGTGTCGCTGGGCCGGACCGTGCCCTGGTATTCGAACGTGGTCTCATGGCTGCGGGCGGTGAAATTGATCGCGCCGTTCTGATAGCTGTCGCGATCGATCGTCGAGCGGGTGATGCGGACGAGATTGTCGAATTTTCCGTCGAAAAGAACCCAGTTCGTCCAAATCGAGCCCTGAAACTCCTTCGTTTTGGACGATTCATCCCCGTCTACGATCGGAAACGGCCCGGAAAAGGCGAAGGAATCGTACTGGGCGTCGGCCTTCACATATCTGATGGTGCCGCCGAGTTTGACCGGGCCGGCGACGCTCAGCTCGCCCTTGGAATAGAGCGTGACGTTGTCGTAGCCGTCCTTCTCGGTGTTCCCGTTCGCGGCGTCGGCGCTGGAGATGCCGTTGGTGTCGATATAGCTGATGCTGGTGCGGATGTTGTAACGATCGCCCGCGCTGCCGATGGCGGCGTTGCCGCGGACCGTGCCGAAGGATCCGCCTTCCGCGAGGCCCGAAACCTCCAACGGTTTTGTCGCGCTCTCCGTGACAATATTCACAACCCCGCCGATCGCGTCGGTGCCGTAAAGCGTGCTTTGCGGGCCTTCGAGGACCTCGGCGCGAGCGATATTGTCCGATAGGACATTCGCGAAATTGTAGCCGCCGCCGGGCGAGCTCAGGTCGTTGACCTTGACCCCGTCGATCAGCACAAGCGTCCGTTCCGAGGCCGCGCCGCGCACGAAGCTCGTGGTTACGCCGCCGAGCCCGCCCGAGCGCGAGATCGAAATCCCCGGCAGCCGGGCCAAAAGGTCTGAAAACAGGACTTTCTGCGACAATCGAATATCATCCGCCGTGATCACCGCGACCGTGCTGCCGACCTTGTCGATCTCGGTCGGCAGGCGCGTCGCCGTGATGACGACTTCCGGCGCTGTTTCGGCTCTCGCATTCGTCATGACGAACAGGCAAGCCCCGGCGGCCAGCAGCCCCGCGGCACTAGTGAAATGGAAACCCATGCGGCTCCTCCATGGCTTCGACGCACAGAGGGTCGCCGGACCAAGCCCCGCAACACGCGATGTCCTGTCGGATGGAAGTCGGCCTATTGAGGCCCGCACGCCCGGACTCCGCCACGACAACCCTCACCGTGTCGCCGCTACGGATGTCCGCTCCTTCGGCCGACCCCGACCGCCGGATGGGCGACTGTTGAGGGCAGGTCTCCTGGCTCGCGAGTCGGGGCGAAAGCTTACGGCCTTCCCGGGTTATCCCAGTGGCTCTAAGCGAAGCTTCGCTCGTCGCTTACAGTTGCGGGGGCAGCCGCGGAATTACACCGCGTTCCCTTTTGGCCCCTTGCGGGGGCGCACCTTCAACAGAATTGACGGTAGAGAAGGGGGTGGGGGCCGTCAAGCATCGTGGGACGTGCCGGGAAGCTTTGCATTCCCTTCACGATTTATGGTTAACATGCGTTGAAGATCGGCGCTCCTTGCCGCCATCCGCTTCGGAGCTTCCATGACCATCGCCGGCGCCATTCGCGGGCAGAATTTCTTCGAGATCGACGCCAATATGCAGGCGACGCTGGGCCGGCTCGCGCCCGAGGCCTTGAAGCGCTGGCGGGATGATCTGTCGTCCTTCGGGCAATGGGTCGGAACGAGCGTCGACGAGCAGGCGGAATTTACCGACAGGTTCGCGCCGCCGGCGCTCGAGACCTATGACTCGGCCGGCGAGACGGTCAATCACATCGCTCTGAATCCGCTCTGGGACGCGTGCTCGCGGGAGGCTTATGAGCGCGGCATGGTGGGGCTGAATTACGGGTCCGATCCCGCGCCCTATGTCGTCACTTTCGCTATGGGATACCTCATGTCCCAGGCCGACATCTCGCTCCATTGCCCGATCACCATGACCGGCGCGGTCGCCCATGTGATCGCGCAATTCGCGCCGGAGCCGGTGCGGGAGCGGTTCCTGAACGCGGTGATAAGGCGCGACGGCAAGGCGCTGTCCGGCGGCACCTGGGCAACCGAGAAGCATGGCGGCAGCGATATCGGCGCGACGACGACGGTGGCCCGGCCGATCCCCGGCAAGCCCGGCGAGGTCACGCTCACGGGCCTCAAATGGTTCACCAGCAACGCGAATGGCGGGTTGGCGCTGGCGACCGCACGGCCCGAAGGCGGCGAGGCGGGCTCGGCGGGGCTCGGCGTCTATCTGGTGCCGACGCATCTGGCCGATGGGGAGCACAATCCCATGCGTATCCGGCGGCTGAAGGAAAAGCTCGGCACCCGCGGCGTGCCGACCGGAGAGATCGATCTCACCGACACCTGGGCCATGGAAGTCGCGCCGCCGCCGCGCGGGTTCAAGCTGATGATGGAGGCGCTGGAATTCAGTCGCATCCATAACGCCATGGCTTCGGCGGGGGTGCAGCGGCGGGCATT
This sequence comes from uncultured Alphaproteobacteria bacterium, assembly GCA_963732795.1. Classification (GTDB taxonomy): domain Bacteria; phylum Pseudomonadota; class Alphaproteobacteria; order CAVTAV01; family CAVTAV01; genus CAVTAV01. The sequence goes on from CAVTAV010000007.1 coordinate 96,909, forward strand.
TCTGGAGGCGCTGGATTACGCCTCGAAGCGCGAGGCGTTCGGTCATCGGATCACCCGTTATCCCATGGTGCAGGACGAAATCCTGAAGCTGATGGTCGATATGGAGGCCTCGGTCGCGCTCTCGTTCGAAGCCGCGCATGCCTTCGATGCCGCCCGTGTCCACGACGTCGACGCGGCGGACGAGCCGGATCGCTTATGGCTCAGGATCGTCACGGCCTTCGCGAAATTCTCGACCGCCGAAGATGCCGTCGCCGGCTGCCGCCGGGCGCTGGAGATCGTCGGCGGCAATGCCTATACGGCCGATTACGTCATGCCGCGGATTCTGCGGGACGCGCAGGCGCTGACGGTCTGGGAAGGTCCGGCCAACATCCAGTCGCTGGAGCTGCTGCGGATGATCGGCAACCGTTATCCGGGGGCCGATCTCTTCCGGCGGCGGGTCGGGGAAATCCTCGAGGCTGCGCCGGAAGGCCTGGCCGAGGCGGCTGGAATGGATGTCGCGGGCGCGCTCGACGCGGCCTTCAAGGAGTGCTGCGCGGCGATCGAGCTTGTCCAGTCGGACAAATCCGAGGCCCAGCGCCATGCCCGCAAGCTCCTCGCCTTCATGAGCGACGTTTTCGCCGCCGCCTTGCTTCTCGACGCCGCGCGCTTAGATCTGGAGGCAGGCAGCCGTCGCAAGGCCGTGGTGGCGGGCTGGTTCGTCAAGGACCGGCTGGCCCGGCCAGCGCGGCGCGGCATCCTTCCGGGCGAAAACCTCGCCCAGCGTCATTTCGAGGATCTCGTCCATTACCGTGCGTTCTGAATCGTCCATTCTGAGCATTTAATTACTCGTTGGTAAATTCCGGTCACGATCCGGCGCGATAAGGTCCAGGAGAACCCGTCGATGCCCAGCTACAGCGCCCCGGTCCGCGACATGCAGTTCGTGCTGCACGAGTTGTTGAATCTCGAGGCCCACAACAATCTGCCCGGCTTCGAGGAGGTCAGCCGCGATCTGGTGGACGCGATCCTGGAAGAGGGCGCGAAGCTGAACCAGGAAGTGCTCCAGCCGCTGAACCAATCCGGCGATCAGCAGGGCTGCACCTTGAAGGACGGCGTGGTCACGACGCCGGAGGGCTTCAAGCAGGCTTACAAGACCTATATCGAGGGCGGCTGGAACGGGCTCATCGCCGATCCGGAATATGGCGGCCAGGGCCTGCCCTACACGCTCTATCTCACCATGAGCGAGATGATGTGCGCGTCCAATATGAGCTTCGCGATGTATCCGGGGCTCACCAACGGCGCCATCGAGGCCTTGACCAAGCACGCGAGCGACGAGTTGAAGCGACTTATCTGCCGAAGCTGGTCGGGGGGACCTGGACAGGCACGATGAATCTGACCGAGTCCCATGCCGGCACCGATCTCGGCATGATGCGCACCAAGGCGGAACCCCAGAGCGACGGCACCTACAAGATCTCCGGCACCAAGATCTTCATCTCCGCCGGCGAGCACGATCTCGCCGAGAACATCATCCATCTGGTGTTGGCCAAGATCCCCGGCGGGCCGGAGGGTACGCGCGGCATCTCGCTGTTCGTGGTGCCGAAATTCCTGGTCAATCCGGATGGGTCCTTGGGCGAGCGCAATTCGCTTTGCTGCGGCGCGCTCGAAGAGAAGATGGGCATCCACGGCAACGCGACCTGCGTGATGAATTACGACGGCGCGACCGGCTATCTCGTCGGCGAGGAGCACAAGGGAATGCGGGCCATGTTCACGATGATGAACGCGGCCCGGCTCGGCGTCGGCATCCAGGGCATCGGGCTTTCCGAGGTCGCCTATCAGAACGCCGTCACCTACGCCAAGGAACGGCTTCAGGGCCGCTCGCTCAAAGGGCCGCAGAATGCCCGGATGGCCCGGCCGACCCGATCATCGTCCACCCCGATGTCCGGCGGATGCTGATGAATATGAAGGCGTTCAACGAAGGCGCCCGAGCGCTCGCCGCCTGGACCGGACTCCGGATCGATATCGCCCATAAGGATTCCGACGAGAAGACCCGCGAGGCCGCCGACGATGTGGTCGGGCTCCTGACGCCGGTCATCAAGGCTTTCTTCACCGATATCGGCTTCATGAACACGATCTGGGCCCAGCAATGCTATGGCGGCCACGGCTTCATCCGCGAATGGGGCATGGAGCAGTTCGTGCGCGACGCCAGGATTTCGCAGCTTTATGAAGGCGCGAACGGCGTCCAGGCGATGGACCTCGTAGGGCGGAAGCTGGCCCTGAACGGCGGGCGGGCGATCCGCGCCTATCTCGCCCATGTCGATGCCACCGTGAAGGACAATGCCGGCGACGAGACCCTGGCCGAATTCTCCAAGGCGCTTGGAGCGAGCCTCGGTCATCTTCAGGAAGCCACCATGTGGCTCGTGCAGAACGGCATGGCCGATCCGGAGAATGCCGGCGCGGCGGCGATGGACTATCTCTATATCCTCGGCCATGTCGCCATGGGCGCGATCTGGACCGATATGGCCAAGGTCGCCAAAACCGCCCTCGCCAACGGCCACGCCGGCGACGCCTTCTATCAGAACAAGCTCGCCACCGGGCGCTATTACATGCAGCGCATGATGCCCGATACCGCGAGCCATCTCGCCAAGCTCAAATCCGGCGCGGGCCCCGTCATGGCGCTCGCTGCCGACGCTTTCTGACGCCATCCAGGAGAAGGGACACCCCCACCATGGCAGACGCCTTCATCTACGACGCCGTAAGAACCCCGCGTGGCAAGGGCCGTGTCGACGGCGCGCTTCACGATATCACGCCGATCCAGCTTGCGACCCAGGTGCTCAAGGGCATCCGCGACCGAAACGAGCTCGACACGGATCTCGTGGACGACGTGATCCTGGGCTGCGTCTCGCCGGTCGGCGAGCAGGGCTCGGACATCGCGCGGGTCGCCGCTTTGAATGCGGATTACGACGAGGATGTTCCCGGCGTTCAAGTGAACCGGTTCTGCGCCTCCGGCCTCGAAGCCGTGAACATGGCGGCCGGGCAGGTCATGGCCGGACAGACGGATCTCATGGTCGCGGGTGGCGTCGAATCCATGTCGCGGGTCAAGATGGGCTCGGACGGCGGCGCCATGGCGACCGATCCCCAGGTCGCGTTCAAGACCTATTTCGTGCCCCAGGGCATTTCGGCCGATCTGATCGCGACCAAATACGGCTATTCCCGCGACGACGTCGATTCTTTTGCGGTCGAAAGCCAGAAGCGCACCAAAGTGGCGTGGGACGAAGGCCGGTTTTCGAAGTCGATTCTGCCGGTGAAGGACAATCTCGGCCTGACGGTCCTCGACAAGGACGAGCATCCCCGGCCCGAGACCGATATGCAGTCGCTCGCGTCTTGAAGGCTTCTTTCGTGGATATGGGCGAGGCCTATGGCTTCGATGCGGTCGCGCTCCTCAAATATCCCGAATATGAGGACATCAACCACGTCCACACCGCCGGCAATTCGAGCGGCATCGTGGACGGCGCCGCCGCTGTGTTGATCGGCTCGAAGCGGATGGGCAAGAAACTGGGCCTGACGCCGCGCGCCAAAATCAAGGCCTACGGGGCCGTCGGCACCGAGCCGACCATCATGCTCACCGGCCCGTCCTTCGCCGCCGAGAAGGCGCTGAAACGCGCCAAAATGAGCAAGGACGACATCGACCTCTACGAGGTGAACGAGGCGTTCTCGGCCGTCGTGCTGCGCTTCATGGATGCGCTCGGCGTCGATCACGGCAAGCTCAACGTCAATGGCGGCGCGATCGCGATGGGCCATCCCCTGGGCGCGACCGGGGCGATGATCCTCGGCACGGTGCTGGATGAGCTGGAGCGCACCGGAAAGGGCACCGCGCTCACCACGCTTTGCGTCGGCGCCGGCATGGGCGTCGCCACTATCATCGAACGCGTCTGAGACGGCGAAAGGGAAACGGAAATGACCGAGACCATTCAATACGCCGTGGATAGCGACGGCATCGCGACCCTGACCATCGACCTGCCGGGCACCTCGATGAACGTGCTCAACGAGACGATGATGCGGCGAGCTCAAGGAGCTGGTCGAGCAAGGTCGCCTCGGACGACGAGCGTCAAGGGCGCGATCATCACCTCCGGCAAGCCGGCCTTCCTCGCCGGCGCGGACTTGAAGATGCTCGAGAAGCTGGCGATGACCGCCCGCTCGGCCGGGGCGGCGGCGACCTTCAAGGAAGCCTATGCCATCAACCTGCTGCTCCGCTCGATCGAGACGTCGGGCAAGCCGTTCGTCGCCGCGATCAACGGCTTCGCCATGGGCGGCGGGTTGGAGCTGTCGCTCGCCTGCCATTACCGCGTCGTCGCGGACGATCCGAAGATTCAGCTCTCCCAGCCCGAGGTGAAGGTCGGCCTGATGCCGGGCGGCGGCGGGACGCAGCGTCTGCCGCGCCTGATGGGCATCCAGGCCTCGGCGCCATATCTGCTGCAGGGCAAGAGCCTGTCGCCGCAGGAGGCGTTGGGCTTCGGCGTGGTGCATGAGGTCGTGCCGGCCGATCAGCTTCTGGCGGCCGCCAAGAAATGGCTGATGGAGAAGGGCGACCCGGTCGCGCCGTGGGACAAGAAGGGCTTCAAGGTGCCGGGCGGCGCGGGCGCGATGGATCCGCGCTCGGTGCAGGTGTTCATCGCCGGCGCGGCCATGGTGCAGAAGGAGACGCTTGCGGAACTATCCGGCCGCGCTCGCCATTCTCTCCGCCGTCTATGAGGGCACCCAAATTCCGATGGATCAGGCGCTCAAGGTCGAGAGCAAGTATTTCGCCTCGCTCCTGCTGGAGCCGACGGCCGGCAACATGATCCGCACCCTCTTCATCAACAAGGGCGCGGCCGACAAGCTGGTGCGCCGTCCGAAGGAAGTCGAGAAGACCAAGGTCCAGAAACTCGGCGTGCTGGGCGCGGGCATGATGGGCGCCGGGATCGCCTATGTCTCGGCCCAGGCCGGCATGGACGTCGTGCTGATCGACCGCGAGCAGGAATATGCCGAGCGCGGCAAGGGGTATTCCGAGGGGCTGGTGAAGAAGGCGGTCCAGCGCCGCCGCATGACCCAGGAGAAGGCCGACGCGCTTCTGGCCCGGATCACGCCGACCACCGATTTTTCGATGCTCGCCGGCTGCGATCTCGTGATCGAGGCGGTGTTCGAGGACATGAAGGTCAAGGCCGAGACGACCCAGAAAGCCGAGGCGGTGATCGCGAAAACCGCGGTTTTCGGTTCGAACACCTCGACCCTGCCGATCACGGGCCTCGCCAAGGCGTCGTCCCGGCCGGGCAACTTCATCGGCATCCACTTCTTCTCGCCCGTCGACAAGATGCCGCTTGGTCGAGATCATCCTGGGCAAGAAGACCAGCCCCGAGGCCTTGGCCCGCGCGCTCGACTATGCGGCGCAGATCCGCAAGACGCCGGTCGTGGTCAATGACAGCCGCGGCTTCTATACCAGCCGGGTGGTCACCACTTTCGTCAATGAAGGCATGCTGATGCTGACCGAAGGCATCAAGCCGGCGCTGATCGAGAATGGCGGCCGGATGGCGGGCATGCCGGTCGGACCATTGGCGCTGGCGGACGAGGTCAGCCTCGAGCTCAGCTATCACATCAAGGAGGCGACCAAGCAGGCGCTCGGCGGGAAATATATTCCGGACGCCACGGAGCCGCTGATGGATCACATGGTCCTGGAGCTCAAGCGCCTCGGCAAGAAGAACGGCAAGGGCTTCTACGACTATCCCGAAGGGGGCAAGAAGCATCTCTGGCCCGGCCTCGCCGAAATCTGCCCGCCCGCCGCCGAGCAGCCGGACGTCTCGGAGGTCAAGAAGCGCATCCTCTATCGCCAGGCTTTGGAAACCGTGCGCTGCATGGAGGAAGGCGTCGTCATGCATCCCGAGGACGCCGATGTCGGCGCGATCTTCGGCTGGGGCTTCGCGCCTTTCACCGGCGGGCCGATCTCGATGATCGATACGATCGGGGTCGAGACTTTCGTCGCCGAGTGCAAGGCGCTCGCCAAGAAATACGGCGTCCGCTTCAAGCCGCCCAAGACCCTCCGCGACATGGCCGCGAAAGGCGAGACGTTCTATAAAGAGGCGGCCTAAACCGGCTTAGTAACGGTCGCGATGGCGGTCGCGGTCATGATCATGATCGCGGTCGTGACGAGGCTTATGATGGTCGTCATGATCGTCGCGGTCATTATGCCGGATTTCCGCGCGGAAGCGATGGCCACCGGAAAAGTCGCGATGACGGAAGTGATGATGCACGTCGCGATGATAGTGACGGTCCGGGCCTAGATAGTAGAAATAGTCGCCCCGCCAGTAACCGCCGGGATACGGGCCGTAATAGCCGTCGTAATAGCCGACCGAATAGCTGGCGCGGGTGCCGTAATAGCCGTCGCTGGCACAGCCCGCGAGCATAGTGACGGCCGCGACGGCGCTCAGGAATGTCAAAGTCTTCTTCATGGTCTTTCTCCACCGTTGTCATGCGGTGGTCACTTCATGGGGTAAACGTCCCGAAGTGGCGCATGGTTCCGTTCGATGGGCTTCAGAATCAGACCCGCGCGCGCCCGGAAACTGGGCCTAAGATGCTGTAAAGCATGCAGAATTTCGCCACGAGCACGCTCGCTAGCCGTGCGCGGTTCGGATTCCACAACCGTCGCCTTTCGCCGACAAAGTGTATTAGACTTAATGCGCCTGCAGAGTGTTTCGAGGGGGAAATGTCGTGCAGCCCGGCCAACCCAGTCTTGTCACCTACGGAATCATCCTCGTCGTCGTTGTCGCCATGTTGGCGCTGCGCGCACGACGGATGGCGCGGCGGCGGCCGCTGACATTGGAGAAGCTTTGGATCATCCCGGCTCTCTTCATCGCGATCGCGGGACTTACGATCGCCCAGTTTCCGCCCCGTCCCGTCGATCTGGTCTGGCTGGCGCTGGCCCTTGCGATCGGGGTCGGCCTCGGCTGGCAGCGCGGCCGGCTGATGGACATTTCGGTCGATAATGAGACCGGCCGCCTGATGGTCCAAGCCTCGCCCTGGGCGATCTTCTTCCTGGTGATCCTGGTGGTGGTGCGCACCGTGGTGAAAAGCGGCCTCGGCTACGAGGCCCAATCGGGCGGATTGAGCCCGGCTCTGATCAACGACGTCTTCGTCGTCTTCGCGGTCGGCCTGTTCGCAACTCAGCGCGTGGAGATGTACATACGGGGCTCGCGCATCGTCCGGGCGGGCGACAAGCCGACGCCCGCCGATCCCGCGGACTGACCGGGCATCTCGTGGTCGAATCGGCGGAAAGTTTCGACTATGTGATCGTCGGCGCTGGCTCGGCGGGTTGCCTCCTCGCGAATCGGCTGTCCGCCGATTCCGCCAACAAAGTCTGCGTGCTCGAAGCTGGCGGCGACGACCGCTGGATCTGGTTCCACATCCCGGTCGGCTATCTCTTCGCCATCGGCAATCCGCGCTCGGACTGGATGTTCCGCACGGAGCCGATCCCCGGTCTCAACGGTCGCGCCATCGATTACCCGCGCGGCAAGGCCGTCGGCGGCTCCTCTGCGATCAACGCGATGATCTATATGCGCGGCCAGGCGGCGGACTACGACGGCTGGCGCCAGCTCGGCCTCGACGGCTGGGGCTGGGACGACGTGAAGCCGGTCTTTCTCCGCCATGAAGATCATTTCCTCGGGGCAGGCGAGCATCATGCGGTCGGCGGGGAGCTTCATGTCTCCGCGCCCCGCGCCCGCTGGCCGATCCTCGATGCCTTCATCGCCGCCGCCGAGGCGAGCGGCATTCCGAAGGTCGCGGACTTCAATACCGGCGACAACGAAGGCGTTTCCTATTTCCACGTCAATCAGAAGAAAGGCCGGCGCTGGAGCGCCGCCAGCGCCTTTCTGAAGCCCGTGCGGAATCGGCCCAATCTCAAGATCGAGACTCAGGCGCGGATCACGAAGATCCTGGTCGAGGGCCACCGGGCCGTCGGTGTTTCCTTTGTGCGGGACGGCGTGGCTAAAGAGGTTCGGGCCAAGCGGGAGGTGATCTTATCGGCTGGCGCCGTGGCGACCCCGCAACTCCTTCAGCTCTCCGGCATCGGCCCCGGCGGCCTTCTGCAAACCCATGGCATCCCGGTTGTCCGCGATCTCAGGGGCGTTGGCGAGAACCTGCAGGACCACCTGCAGCTAAGGCCGATCTACAAGGTCCGCGGCGCGCGCACGCTCAACGAGGATTATTACTCGCTCCGGCGCAAGGCGATGATGGGCCTGGAGTATGCCTTGTTCCGAAGCGGCCCACTGGCTATGGCGCCGTCCCATGTCGGCGCATTTACCAGGTCGTCGGCGGAGCGGGCGATGCCGAACCTTCAGTTCCACGTTCAGCCCCTCTCGCTCGACAAGTTCGGCGACGCGCCGCACCGCTTTCCGGCAATGACCGTCAGCGTGTGCAATCTGCGGCCCGAAAGCCGCGGGACGATCCGTATCGAGAGCCCCGACCCCATGGCCCCGCCCGCGATCGCGCCGAACTATCTCGCCGCCGCGGAGGACCGCCGGGTCGCCGTCGAGGCCTTGAAGCTCGTGCGCAGGATCGCCGAGGCTGCCCCGCTCGCCAAGCTGATCGAAAGCGAAGTCCGCCCGGGCCCGGATATTCGAACCGACGAGGATCTGGCCCAAGCCGCCGGCGATCTCGGCAGCACCATTTTTCACCCCGTCGGCACGGCCAAAATGGGCATGGATGCCGATTCGGCGGCCGTCGTGGATCAGCGGCTTCGGGTGAGCGGGAATCGAGGGCTTGAGGGTGGTCGACGCCTCGGTCATGCCGCGTATCACTTCCGGCAATACCAACGCGCCCACCATGATGATCGCCGAAAAAGGCGCCGCCATGATCCTGGAGGATGGCTGGCTTTAAGCATGCAAAGGGCTAGCAATCAGCATGACGGAGCGGCGAACAACAATATTTAGTATTGCCTAATCGACACCGCGCTAAAGTAATTCACTTTATCTCTGTCGCCCCGTCTTGAAGAGCAGCCCATGCTCCTCTAGATTGGGTCGGAGTTGGGGGCTCCGGAAGAAACGCGCTCAGGCGCGGAGAGATAAATTCGGACGGTGCGCAAAGCGCCGCCCGACAAATCGGGACGGAGACGTAAGTGAAGGTCATTCTGGCCCAACCAAGGGGTTTTTGCGCGGGTGTGGAGCGTGCCATCGACATTGTCGAGCGCGCCCTTGCCCGGTTCGGCGCGCCGGTTTATGTGCGCCACGAGATCGTCCACAACAAGCGGGTCGTCAGCGACTTGCGCGACAAGGGCGCGATATTCGTCGAGGATCTCTCCGAGATCCCGACCGGCGCCGTCACCATCTTCAGCGCCCATGGCGTCTCTCAAGTGATCGAGGACGAGGCCGGCAATCGCGGCCTCAACGTCATCGACGCGACCTGTCCGTTGGTGGCAAAGGTCCACAAGGAGGGCCAGCGCTATTCCACCGGCGGACGCGACGTCGTGCTGATCGGCCATAAGGGCCATGCCGAGGTCGAGGGGACGCTCGGCCGCATCGACGGCCGGGTGCATCTGATCTCGGAGCCCGAGGACGTTAAGAAGCTCGAGGTCGAGGATCCCGAGCGGGTTGCCTATGTGACCCAGACGACCTTGAGCGTGGACGACACACGCGCCGTCATCGAGGCGCTCAGGTCCCGTTTCCCGAAGATCGCCGGGCCCGACGTCAACGACATCTGCTATGCGACCCAGAATCGCCAGCAGGCGGTGCGGGAGCTCGCCGAGCTTGTCGATGTGCTCCTGGTGATCGGGGCGTCGAACAGCTCCAATTCAAACCGGCTCCGCGAGATCGGCGAGGAATTGAACGTGCCGAGCTATCTGATCGACGACGTCCACGGGCTCGACCCCGATTGGCTTCAGGGCGTCGGAACGGTCGGCATTACGGCCGGGGCCTCGGCGCCCGAGACGCTGGTGACCCAGCTCGTGGACCGGCTGCGGCAATTGGGCGCGACCGACGTCACGGAGCTCACCGGCCTCGTGGAAAACGTTCATTTCAAGCTGCCCATCGAGGTCAGGGATGTCGACCTTCCCATTGTGGCGGCCCAAAACTGACAGCCAAGTGATGCGCAAAGGATAAAACTGTGGCGGTACCTCTCATTCAGCAATTGCGCGTCGGCGCGTATGTCGTGAAGCAGCACCTCAAGGGCAACGACAAATATCCGCTCGTTCTCATGCTCGAGCCGTTGTTCCGCTGTAATCTGGCGTGCCCCGGCTGCGGCAAGATCGACTATCCGGACGCGATCCTGAACAAGCGGTTGAGCGTCGAGGAATGCCTCGAAGCAGTCGACGAATGCGACGCGCCTGTGGTCTCGATTCCCGGCGGCGAGCCGCTTTTGCATAAGGAAATCAAGGAGATCGTCGACGGGATCATCGCCCGCAAGAAGTTCGTCTATCTCTGCACCAATGCGCTGCTCTTGAAGAAGAAGATCGCATCTCTTCGAGCCGACGCCCTATCTCACCTTCTCCGTCCATCTCGACGGCTTGAAGGAAGAGCACGACGTCGCGGTCGATCTAGAAGGCGGTTTCGACCGGGCGGTGGATGCGATCAAGGAGGCGGTGAAGCGCGGCTTCCGGGTAACCGTGAACGCCACGCTCTTTAACAACGCCACGCCGGAGCGCACGGCCGAGTTCTTCGACTATGTCTCGACTCTGGGCGTCGAAGGCATCACGGTCTCGCCCGGCTATGCCTATGAGCGGGCCGAGGACCAGGAGCATTTCCTGAACCGTCAGCAGACCAAAACCCTGTTCCGCGACGTCTTCCGGCTCGGCAAGCACAAGGCGCGGAACTGGATCTTCAACCAGTCCACGCTCTATCTCGATTTCCTTGCCGGCAATCAGGACTATCGCTGCACGCCCTGGGGCAATCCGACGCGCAACGTCTTCGGTTGGCAGAAGCCGTGCTATCTCTTGAACGAAGGCTATGTGAAATCGTTCAAGGAGCTGATGGAGGGTACCGACTGGGACTCCTACGGCACCGGCAATTACGAGAAATGCGCCAATTGCATGGTCCATTGCGGCTATGAGCCAACCTCGGTGAACGACACCATCACCCATCCGCTGAAGGCCTTGAAGACCTGGCGGCGGGGGATCGAAACCGAAAAGCCGATGGTCGCCGAGATCCCGCTCGAGGGTCAGCGCCGCGCCGAATTCATGTTCGACGACCTGGTCAAGGAGCAGATGGCGCGGGCTGAATCACGCGCGGAGAAGGGCGCCAAGCTCTCGAAAAGCGACGCGGCGTAGGCTCGCCCGGGCCTTTCCGGTATCCCGCGCGGCCCCGATCAATCTCCCGATTTCGAGCGGATGGCGCAAAAGCGCGGCTAGAACCGCGCCCGCTTTGACCGTCCCATCCACGCGGATGGCTCCTGCGCCGAGCCGCGGCAGGCTCCGATCGGGCCCGTCCCCGATCGCCCGCACCGCCAGGAACGGCACCTTCGCGGCCACGGCCGCCTTGGCCACGCCGTAGCTCTCCATATCCACCGCGCCCGCGCCGGTATCGCGATAGAGGCTGGCCTTTTCCGTGGCGCCGGTCACGGCCTTGGAAACCGTCAGGATCGGCATCACGCGCACGGGCGAAAACATCTGCGCCGCGTCCATCACGGCATCGCGCCATTCCGTATCACTCGTCAGGTCCGGCGCTCCCGCCGACAGAATCCGATCCGAGATCACCAGATCGCCCGGCTTCAAATTCGGATGCAACGCTCCCGCCACCCCGAACGAAAGAAGCGCCGAAGCCCCGTCATCCAAGAGCATCCGCCCCGCCGCTTCCGCCCGCGCCGGACTCGCCCCCGCCACCTTTATCCCCGGCTCGGTAGCCTCAGGATGCCGCTCCAATGCCTCGCGCAACCAACCCGCCTCGAAGGCCATGCCGGTCACGACGCCGATGGTGGTCACGGGGTAAGTCCCCTCACATCCCCCATGCGACGCTCTTGTCGTTGGCGCGCATCAGGTTGCGGTAGCGGGCGAGGGCCCAGACGGGGAAGAAGCGGCTGTAGCCGTCGTAGCGGAGATAGAAGACGCGCGGGAAACCCACCGCGGTGAACCAGGGCTCGGTCCATTTCGAGCCTTCGCGCGGGGCCTTGGCCAGATAGGCGATGCCGCGTTTGACGGCGGGGCTCTCGACATCGCCGACCGCCATCAGGGCGAGCACCGCCCAGGCGGTCTGGGACGGCGTGCTTTCCTTGGCGACGGCCCGGTGTTCCTCCCAATAGCTCGCGCCGTCCTCGCCCCAGCCGCCGTCCTCGCGCTGGCGGGATTCGAGCCAGGCGACGGCCTTGCGGATATAGGGAGCTTGGGCGTCCTCGCCGGCGGCATTGAGGGCGCAGAGCACGGACCAGGTGCCGTAGATGTAATTCGTGCCCCAGCGGCCGAACCAGGACCCGTCTTCTTCCTGTTCGCGCTTCAGGAATTCAACGGCGCGGATGACGGCGGGGTCGGTCCGGTCATAGCCGATCTGCATCAGGAAGCTGATGCAGCGCGCCGTCACGTCGGATGTCGGCGGGTCGAGCAGCGCGCCGTGATCGGCGAAGGGGATGTTGTTGAGGTAATAGTCGGTATTGCCCGGATCGAATGCGCCCCAGCCGCCATCCTCGTCCTGGACGCCGAGGATCCATTCGGCGGCTCGCGCGATGGCCGTTCGGTGCGCTTCCGGGATCGGCGCGGTGCAGCGCCATGCCGACGACGGCCGTGTCGTCCACGTCGGGGTAATAGTCGTTGTAGTTCTGGAACGCCCAGCCGCCCGGCCGGAGATTCGGCCGGGTGCGGGCCCAATCGCCTTTGACGTCGAGAATTTGGCGCTTCAGCAGCCATTTCCAGGCCGGGCCCAGCACGATGCTGTCGCCCGTCTCGCCCGCTTCCATCAGCGCCAATCCGCCGAGCCCGGTATCCCATACGGGCGAGATACAGGGCTGGCAGAATTTCTCGCCCCGGGGCGCATCGGTCAGGAGCCGCTTGACCGAGGTCTTGGCGGCGACGAGGTCCGGGTGGTCCTTCGGATATCCCAAGGTCTCGAAGGCCATGACGGTATTGGCCATGGCCGGGAAGATCGCGCCGAGTCCGTCGACGCCGTTGAGCCGCTCCTTGATGAAGGCCTCGGCCTTGGCGATGGCTTTCTGGCGCGCGCCTTTCGGGAAATGCGGCTCGATCCGGCGCAGCAGCTTGTCGAGGGCGAGGAAGAAATTTCCCCAACGGCTTCCGGTCGGATTGTGCGAGAACTCGCCGATATCTTCCGGATTTCCCAGGAAAAGCTCGCGAATATGGACGTTCCGCGGGTTTTTCGCCTTGGGTTTCAGGGTCGCAAGGATCAGCAAGGGCGCGATCACCGTGCGCGACCAGTAAGAGAACCGGCCCATATTCACCGGGAACCAGGCCGGCATCAGCATCAGCTCGATCGGCATCACCGGCACGCCATGCCAGGGAATCTCGCCCCAGAGCGCAAGCGCATAGCGCGTGAATACATTCACCGCCTCGGCTCCGCCCATGCGATGGATCGCCTCGCTCGCGGCCACCATGTGAGGCGCATCCGGCTCATCACCCGCGAGGCGAAGCGCGAGATAGGCCTTCACGCTGGCGCTGACGTCGCTTGCGCCGTCATAGAACAGCGGCCAGCCGCCCTCGGCGTTCTGGCATTTGCGGATATAGGCCGCGAGATCGGCTTCGACCTCAGGCTCCAGCTCGTCCAGGAAATGATTGAGGATGATGTATTCGGACGAGATGGTGGTATCGGCTTCGAGATCGAACTCGAAGCGTCCGTCGTCCTTCTGGAGCGCCTTGAAGGCCGTGACGGCGTCGGCGATCACCGCCTCGATATCGTCGAGGCTTACCTGTTCGGTATTCGGTGTGATCGCGTCCATCGTCGTGTCCCTAAGCGGCATCGGCGGCCCGCAAACTCCCAGAATTGTCCGTCGCGGACGCAGGGTCAACCGCGGAAGACGGTAAACGCGCCGCCATATGGTCGCCGGCCGCGAATCCCGAGGCCACCGCGCCTTCTATGGTGGCGGGGAGGCCCGTCGCGGTCCAATCGCCGGCGAGCGCGAGATTGGGCCATTCGGTGGCGGTGGCGGGCCGATGATCCAGCGAGGCCGGCGTCTGAGCGAAGGTCGCGCGCTTTTCCTTGACGATCCGATGGACCGGCATGGGCGCATCGGGCATGCCGATCGCGTGGGCGACGTCACGCCATAGCACCTTGGCGATGTCCTCGGCGGGCGCCGAGACCAGGTCGTCGGCGGCGCTCACCGTCACCGAGACGATATCGTCCCGAAAGAACAGCCACTGGGCCGTTCCGCCGAGCACGCCGAGGATGGGCAGCGGCTGGCTGGCGACGATCTCATGATCGACCCGGAAATGCCCGTTCACGATCGGCGACGCGGCCTCGGGCACGGCGATCTCGGGCAAGATCTCGTGCGCGACGGTCGGCGGCACGGCCAGCACCACGCCGTCGGTCTCGGTAAGCCCGATCCGCTCGCCGCCGAAATCGAGACCCGTGATCCGGCCTTGGCCGCGATCCACGAAGCGGAGCCGGTGGTTGAACCGGATCGTTGCGCCCTTTGCCGCCAGGAAATCGAGAGCGGGATCGATCAGGCTGTCCGAGAGGCCGGATTTCGCGACCATCGGCCGCGAATGGGCGCCGCCCTTGAGGAAAGTCCGGGTCAGCACCGGGGCGAGGAGGCTCGCCGCGGCGGTCAGGGGCGGGGCGTTCAGGACCGCGACGGTCATGGGCTCCCAGAAACGCTCGTAGAGCGCCGAGCCCGTATCCACGCATTCGGCGACGGTCGCCTTGCGCGAGGCCGCCAGCACGCGAAAGACCGAGAAATACTGGCCGAGGCTCGTGCCCTTCACGCGGCGGTCGGCGCTCAGCATCCACCAGGGGATCGCTCCCTTGTTGAGCCGCACCGTCCAGCGCTCGTCCGACCTCAGATCGAGGAACGGAAACGCGGCCTCCTTGGGGCCGATGAACCGGTCGCCTGCGCCGATCGCCCGGGCATAGGCCATGGCACTGTTGTTGCCGCTCAGCAGCAGGTGATTGCCGTTGTCGATGCGGCGGTCGAGGATTTCGTCGTAATAGGACCGGCAGCGCCCGCCCGCTTGGGCTGCCGCCTCGTGAAGCGTGACGGCCATCCCGGACTGGCTTGCGCGGACGGCGCAGGCGAGGCCCGCCAAACCGGCGCCGACAATGTGGAGATGCGGGGCCATCGGCTCAGAACAGGCCGTAGCGGAGCGCGATCAGCAGCTTTTCGGCTTTGGAGATACGCCCGCTTCCGGCATGGCCGGTGCCTGAAAGATAGCGCCAATCCGCGGCGCGGAGCCGTTCCAGGCTCTTCTTGTAGACCATCATCATGATGATGGCCGGCCGCATATGGGCCTTGTCGCTACAGGACGCGATCGCCGCCTCGGCCTCGGCGAAAGCGGCTTCGGCCCGTTCGGCGAGCGCCCGGCAGACCTTCGGCGTCCGGGGATCCTTGAGGACCGCCGCGGGATCGCGCGTCTCGATGCCTTCGGCCGCAAGCAATTCCTCGGGCAGGTAGAGCCGGCCGATCTCCGCGTCCTCTTCCAGGTCGCGCAGGATATTCGTAAGCTGAAGCGCCAGACCCAGGGTCTCCGCCGTGCGCTGGCCCGCCGGGCCGGGCTCGCCGAAGATTTTGACGCAGAGCCGCCCCACGGCTCCCGCCACCCGCGCGCAATAGAGCTCCAGCTCCGCCACGGTCGGCGCGCGGATCGGCGCATCGACGTCCATCTCCATGCCGTCGATCACGGCGAGAAAGGCGTCGCGGTCGAGATCGAAGGTCTTTACGGGGTCCTTGAGCGCCCGCGCCGTCGGTTTGGTCGGCCGGCCGTCGTAGAGCCGGGCGATCTCCTCGCGCCAGCCGTCAAGCTGGGCGCGCTTCCAATCGGCGCCGGCCTCGCCGTCGGCGATGTCGTCCACCTCGCGGCAGAAAGCATAGACGGTGAAGATCGCGTCGCGGCGCTCGCGGGGCAGGAACCGCATGGCCCAGCCGAAGGAACTGCCCGAGGCCGCGACCACGGCCTGGACGTGCCGGCGCGGGTCGACCGAGCCGGGCGCTGACTCATGCGCGTCGCCAAAGTCGGGTTGCTGTGCCATGCAGAGCCAATTCTAAAACGCCAATACGAGGCGGCCGGGATGCGCCAATCAGGCGCGGGCTTGTTCGACCAGGGCCTCGTTCCCCAAGGCGGCCAGGGCCGTCCTCACGATGTCGGCCGCATCGAGCCCGGCCTCCTGATACTGCCATTTCGGATCGCCGTGCGGAACGAAACGATCCGGCAGGAACATCGGCCGGATCTTCAGCCCCGCGTCCAAAAGCCCGTTCTGCGCCAGGAAATTCAGGACATAGGAGGCAAAGCCGCCGATCGCGCCTTCCTCGATAGTGATCAGCACCTCATGCTCGCGGGCGAGCCGGCGCACGAGATCCTCGTCCAAAGGCTTGGCGAAACGGGCATCCGCGACCGTGGTGGTGAGACCGCGCGCCGCCAGCTCTTCCGCTGCAGCGAGGCTTTCCTGAAGCCGCGTGCCATAGGACAGAATCGCGATGTGATTGCCCTCCCGCAGGATCCGGCCTTTGCCGATCTCGAGCGGAATCCCGTGCTCGGGCATCGCCACGCCGACCGCATTGCCGCGCGGATAGCGCAGCGCGCTCGGCCGGTCGTCGATCTGGGCGGCCGTCGCCACCATATGCTTGAGCTCGGCCTCGTCCGCCGCCGCCATCAGCACGAAGCCGGGCAGGCTGCCGAGATAGGTGATGTCGAAGCTTCCCGCATGGGTCGCGCCGTCCGCGCCGACCAGCCCGGCCCGGTCCAAGGCGAAGCGCACCGGCAGGCTTTGCAGCGCGACGTCGTGAACGACCTGGTCATAGGCGCGCTGCAGGAAGGTCGAATAGATCGTCGCGAAGGGTTTCAAGCCCTCGGCCGCGAGACCCGCCGCGAAGGTGACGGCATGCTGCTCGGCGATGCCGACATCGAAGGTGCGGTCGGGGAACTTTTGCTGGAACAGATCGATGCCCGTGCCCGAGGGCATGGCGGCGGTGATCGCCATGACCTTGTCGTCGCGTGAGGCCTCGTCGATCAGCGCCTCCGCATAGACCTTGGTATAGGTCGGGACGTTGGACTTGCCCTTGTCGAGCTGGCCGGTCACGACGTCGAATTTCGAAACGGCGTGATACTTCTCCTGGTTCGGCTTGGAGAAGGGATGGCCGCGGCCCTTTTCGGTGACGACATGCAGGAGGATCGGCCCGAGCATCGGCGTCGCGGACATTCTCCAATACCGGCAGGAGGTGGTCGAGATTATGGCCGTCCACCGGCCCGACATAGTAGAAGCCGAGCTCCTCGAACAGCGTGCCGCCGGTCAGCATCCCGCGGGCGTATTCCTCGGCGCGGCGGGCGGCGGTGTTGAAGCTCTTGGGAAAGCGCTTGGCCACGCTCTTCGCGATATCCCGAAGTGAGAGGAACTGCTTCGAGGACATGAGCCGCGAGAGATAGTTGGACAGCGCGCCGACCGCAGGCGCAATCGACATGCCGTTGTCGTTCAGGATGACGATCAGGCGGCTATTGCGCGCGCCGGCATTGTTCATCGCCTCATAGGCCATGCCCGCGCTCATCGCGCCGTCGCCGATCACCGCGATCACATTGTTCTTGCCGCCCTTGAAATCGCGGGCGACGGCCATGCCGAGCCCGGCCGAGATCGAGGTCGAGCTGTGCGCCGCGCCGAACGGATCGTATTCGCTCTCGCTGCGCTTGGTGAAGCCGTACAGCCCGCCCTGCTGGCGGATGGTGCGGATGCGGTCGCGGCGGCCGGTCAGGATCTTATGGGGATAGGCCTGATGGCCGACATCCCAGATCAGCCGGTCGGCCGGGGTGTCGAAAACGTAATGAAGCGCGACGGTCAGCTCGACGACGCCGAGGCCTGCGCCCAGATGGCCGCCGATGCGTGAGACCGCGTCGATGGTCTCGGCGCGAAGCTCGTCGGCCAATTGCGTCAGTTGCGCAGGCTTGAGCGTGCGCAGTTCGGTCGGTGTCGGAACCGTATCCAGAAGCGGAGTTGATACAGACATGGTGAGCGTGCCCTTTACCGTGATACGCGACTGCTCCCTAAGGGATTATTGTTCGGAAGGACGGCCCGACGAGGTAAGCGGCCATCCCAAGTACTGCCTAACCTATAGTATTCTATAGAAAATCCCTTTCTTGCAACGTCCTTTTGAGATTGAGCCGCAATAATGGCGATATCAGGGCCGATGGACGAGGGACTCGTAATGGCGGTCTTTCCATCGCCCGCCCCGGCCGATGAGGTACCGCCAGGCCGAACTGACGGTCATGGCGGTGTAGAGACACCCCGCCACGGGGAGGCCGATCACACCGGCGAGGAGCGGCCGGCGGTAATAGGCCAGGGTGGGGGCATAGGCCGCGCTCATCATGATCCAGGTGAGGGCGCCGAGGCCTGCCGCGCCCCAGATATGGTGTATGGGCGAAGTCAGGACCACAAGGGGTGGGAGGAGATAGAGCAGGACCATGCCGATGACGGTGCCTGCCAACTTGGCCCAGGAATGGTCGAGTTGGGTGAAGGCGGTGCGCGCAACCATGTCCCAAACGTCGTCCAACCGGTCATAGGCGCGGAGGCTGTGGCTGTCCTCGGCGAGACCGAGCCAGATGCGCCGTCCGGTCGACTTCACGGCCTTGGCGAGTGCGCAATCGTCGATCAGCCGGTCCCGGATCGAAACCAGCCCGCCGATCGAATCAAGAGCCTCGCGCCGGATCAGAACGCATCCGCCGGCCGCGCCCGCGACCCGGCTCGCCGGATCGTTGATCGCGGGGAAGGGGTAGAGCTTCTGGAAGAAGAATATGAAAGCGGGGACCACGATGCGTTCCCAGAAGCCCTCGCAGCGCAATCGCACCATCAAAGAGACGAGCGCGCGATCGTCCGAGACAGCCTTGGCGGCGAGGCGTTGCAGGACGCCCGGGTCATGGATGATGTCGGCGTCGGTGAACCACAGAACGTCGGTATCGCCCGCCGCGCGCACGCCCTGATCGAGCGCCCATAGCTTGCCGGTCCAACCGGCGGCCAGAGGCGTCCCACTGACGAGGGTGACGGGCCGTTCCGACGTCTCGGCGAGCTGATGGACGATGGACGCCGTCGCATCGCGGCTCGAAATCGTCGACGACGACGATCCGAAGATCGCCCGGATAGTTCTGGCGCGTAAGCGAGGTCACGCAGGCCTCGATCGTCTCTGCCTCGTCGCGGGCGGGGACGACGGCGACCACGTGCGGCCAAGCCGACGGGGCGGGGGCGTCTCCCAAGCGTTGATCGCAGCGCCAGAAGCCATGGCGCGCGGCCAGCAGGTAAACCCAAATGACGGCGGAAAGGGCCGTCGCGACGGTCAGGATCGTCGCCATGGCGCCCTCAGTGCCGGCGGAGCGCGGCCCACAGGCCGGTCAGTCCACAGAGCAGGAACTGCGGCTTGGTCAGCTCCACCCGCTCGGCCACAGGATCGCGGTTCGACAATTTCTCGATCAGCCGGTCGGCGATCTTGGCGATGACCGCGGATTCGGCGGCGAGCCGGCGGCTTTTAAGATGGCCGGGCAGTTGTCGCGCCTCGGCCATGAGATCGCGGCAGCCCAGGAGACACCGGTCGATGACATGGCGGATCGCCGGGCTCGATTTCGGGCCGTCGAGATCGGCCACATCGCCGCCTTTCTCGCCGAGCCAATCGAGCGGGAGATAGACCCGGTCCATGGTCGCGGTAGTCGTCCTGGCAGTCCTGGAGATGGTTGATCACCTGCAACGCATTGCACAACGCGTCGGACCAGCGGTAATCGGCCGTGTTTTCGCCATGGAGGTCGAGGAGATAGCGTCCGACCGGCGAGGCGGAGCGGTCGCAATAATCCATGAGCTCGGCCCAGGTCGCGTAGCGGGTCTTCACCGCGTCCTGCTTGAAGGCCGAGATGAGGTCCAGGCAATGCTTCTCGGTGATCCCCGTCGCGCGCAGGCTGGCCCGCATCCGGACGGCCTTGGAGAAGCCGGCCTCCGCCGTCTCGCCCCGGATCGCGGCGGCGAAGCCGTCGAGCCGGGCGATCTTGTCGTCGGGCGCGAGATCGGGATTGTCGGCCACATCGTCGATCGCGCGGGCATAGGCATAGAACACGGCGACATGCGGCCGAAGTGCCGGCGGCAGCAGGAAGGAGCCGACGGGGAAATTCTCGTCGCCCGCGCCTTTGCCGGAAGGCGTTTCGACATCCATTTTGGCGGCGACCTCCGACATCAGAGCCACCCGGCCTCCCGGAACCAACTGATCGCGTCGCTCAGCGCCTCATTCGCAGGCCTCGCGGTGTAGCCGAGCTCGCGCCGGGCCTTGTCGGAGCGGAAGAACATGCGTTTCCGGGAGAGCTTGACGCCGTCGACGGTGACGAAGGGCTCCCAGTTCGGCAACAGCCGGGCGGCCATCTCGGCACCGTAGGCGATGGGCATGATCGCGCCCGCCGGCAGTTTCCCGAGCGGCGGCTTGCCGCCGGTGATGCCGGCGATCTCGACCAGGATTTCTTTTAAGGTCATGTCCGTGCCGCCGAGCACGTAGCGCTCGCCGATCCGGCCACGCTCGCGCGCCAGGAGATGGCCCTCGGCGACATCGTCGACATGGACGATGTTGAGCCCGGTATCGACATAGATCGGCATCTTGCCCTTGGCGGCTTCGAGCACCGTACGGCCCGTCGGGGTCGGCTTGATATCGCGGGGGCCGACCGGGGTCGAGGGATTGACGATGACGACCGGGGCCTTTTCCTCCTGCGCCAGCTTCCGCACGCCCTCCTCGGCGAGGAATTTCGAGCGCTTGTAATGGCCGATCATGTCGGCAAGCGAGACCGGGGTGTCCTCGTCGGCGGCCGCGTCCTTCAGGACGCCGAGGGTGGCAACGCTGCTGGTATAGACGATGCGCTCGACGCCCGCTTCGGCGGCGGCGCGGATGAAGCCGATCGTGCCGTCCACATTGGTCCGGTACATCTCCGCCGGCGCGCGCACCCAAAGGCGATAGTCGGCCGCGACGTGATAGACCTCGTCCACGCCCTGGAAGGCTTTCTTCCAGGTCTCCGGGTGCTTCAAGTTGCCCTCGGCTATCTCGACCGGCAAGTCGGCGAGATTGGCCCGGTTGCTCTCGCGCCTGACGAGAGCTCGGACCGTGTGGCCGCGCTCCAGGAGCTTGCGCAGGACCGCCGATCCCACGAAGCCACTCGCGCCTGTCACCAATGCCGTCGTCATGCCGCGCCTCGATCGCTTGCTCCGGGATGCGACTTCATATTAGCTGGCCGCCATGCAGTCGATCATCATTACCGCCGATGATTTCGGTTTTAGCGAAGAAATCAATGAGGCCGTCGAACGGGGCCACCGCGACGGCGTCTTGAGCGCGGCGAGCCTGATGGTCTCCGCTCCGGCCGCCGAGGACGCCGTCGCCCGCGCCAAACGCCTGCCGAACCTCAGGGTCGGCCTTCACGTCGTGCTTGTCCAGGGCACGCCGACCTTGCCGCCCGAGGAGGTGGACGCCCTGGTCGGCCCGGACGGCCGTTTCCCGGACAATTTGACCGCCGCCGGGATTCGCTGGTTTTTCTCGCCCAGGGCGCGGCGGCAGCTTCGGCGCGAGGTCGCGGCCCAGTTCGCGGCATTTCGCGCCACCGGCCTCGATCTTGATCATGTCAATGCCCACAACCATATGCATCTTCATCCAACGCTGCTGTCGGCGATTCTGGCAGAGCTTCGCGGGACCGAGAATGTGGGCGTGAGATTGCCCCGCGAGCCCCGCACCGCCTTCGACGACACGGCACCCGCCGGGGCCCGCGCCGCCGCGTTTTTGGAGCGCGGCATCATGGCTCCCTGGCTGGGATTGATGGAACGCCGGCTGAAGCGGCAAGGACTCAAATATAACAACTGGATCATGGGTTTGGCGGCAACCGGAAAGGTCGATGAAGAGACATTGTTGCAGTTCGTTGACACTCTGCCCGAGGGAGTGATAGAGGTCTACTGCCATCCGGCCACGCGAGGACCCGGCGCGGTCGCCAGTCAACTGTCAGGCTACGGCAATGAAGGCGAATTCGCTGCTCTGGTCAGCCGAAGGGTTCGGCAACGATTGGTTGAGAAGAACCTGCGAGTCGGCGGGTTCTCGGACATCCGTTTCTAACCGGACCGACCAAGCCCCTCTTCCAGATTTGTGCGTTGCCACAATTTTTCCCCTTTTTGAAGGCAATTCTTGTCGCTCGGTACGCAACGAAAAAAAGAAGACTACGCATATGCTAAGCTCAAACGGAATGACGTTGCCGGAAAACGGCACGTATGTCGGGAAGCTCACGGAATCGAGCCTTTCCGACTTAGGAGGAGACACTCTTGAGAGCCGCCTCGAGCGGGACGGATACGTCCTGTTCCGCGGGGCCCTGCCGCGCGAGCTCGTGCTCGATCTGCGCGAGGCCTATTTCAAGCTGTTTCCGGAAGACCTGGTCAAGAACGGAGACCGCCGCACGGGCGAGTTCTCGGGTCATTTGCCCGAAGGCCTGCCGCGCCACGGCGTCGCCGGTCACCCGGCCCATGATTTCGTGCGAAGCGAGACCTTCAGGTCCTTCGCGGATCACCCCGCGTTCAAGCGGATCGCGGAGGGGCTGCTCGGCGGACCGGTCGAGCGCGTGCGCCGCACCCCCATGCGCCATTTCATGAAGGGCCAGCAGATCGCGTCGCGCGCCCATGTCGACCGCACCTATATCGCGGGCGAGGGCAACGACGTGCTGACCCTGTGGGTTCCGCTGGGCGATTGCCCGGTGGATGCCGGCGGGCTAACTTATCTCGAGCGTTCCCATCATGACGTTTCGCTCGAGGAAGTCTCACGCGATGCCGCCCCGACCGACCGACCGGACGACCGCCGTCCGATCACCCACGACCTCAAATGGCTCTCGGACGCGACCCATCGGCGTTGGCTGTTGGCGGATTATCGGGCGGGCGACGTGGTCGCTCACGTGCCCGGCATCGTCCATGCCTCGCTTGATCCCCAGAGCGATCTGATGCGGGTGTCCACGGATATCCGCTTCATCAGGCAGGGCACGGCGTGCGATCCCCGGTGGCTGCGGGACTGGTCGGCGGACGACGGTCACTGAGCCGGCTGGGCCGTTGAGCAGGGGGGACGCCAACAAACTCGACGGGCTGTTCGTTGCCTTGGTGCGGCGCTGCGGCGCCCATCCCTGGCTCGCCCTTCTGGTGACGGTCGCGATAAGCGCCGGCATGACCTTCTATGCCGCCGGCCACCTGACGGTCGATACCGACACCTATGTCCTGTTCCCGCGCGACGTGCCGTTCCTCGCCAATGAGGACCGGTTCGACGCGCTGTTTCCCGACCAGTCCGACCAGATCCTGATCGTCATCGATGCCGATACGCTGGCCAAGGCCGAGGCGGCGTCCGACAAGCTGACCGCCCGGCTGGAGCAGCATCGCGACCTCTTTCCCTCGATCCAGCAGCCGAATGGCGGGCCGTTCTTCCGCCATGCCGGCCTCCTGTATGACTCGCCCGAGGAGCTCGACCGGCTGTCGAATGCCTTGAGCGAGGCGCAGCCCATGCTCGGAAGCCTCAGCACCAAGCCGGGCCTGATCGGCGTGCTGGACGTGGTCCGGCTGATATTCGGCGAAGGCAACGGAAATCTCGATCCGGCCCAAGTGAAGCCGTTCCTCGATCAGGTCTCCGCATCCTTGGAGCATGGTCTCGCGGGCAAGTCGGCGCGGATCGATTGGGGGTCGCTGTTTTCCGGGCAAGCGGGGCTCGACCGGGCGCCCGAATCGATGATCCTGGTGCGTCCGACCCTCGACAACGCGGACCTCACGCCCGGCGCTGCCGCGACGAATATGATCCGCGCCTCGGCCCGCGATCTCGGAATCACCGAGGCGAACGGCTACAAGGTCCGGCTCACCGGCTCGGTCGTGTTGTCGGACGAGGAATTCGCGACCGTGAAAACGGGAGCGGAGCGGGCGGGGATCGTCGCCGCCGTGCTGGTGGCCGTTCTCCTCGTGATTGCGCTTCGCTCCGCGATTCTGATTACTTCGGCCCTCGTCACCCTCGTCGCCGGATTGCTGACCACCATGGGCTGGGCGGCGCTCACGGTCGGCCAGCTCAACCTCATCTCGATCGCCTTCGCCGTGATGTTCATCGGCATCGGCATCGATTTCGGTATCCAGTTCTGTATGCGGCTGAGGGAAGAGCGCCATTACCGGCGAGACCCCAAATCCGCCCTCGAAGCGACCGCCCGCGCGCTGGTCCGGCCGCTGCTGATCGCGGCGATCGCTACATCGGTCGGCTTCTTTTCTTTCCTTCCCACCGACTACCGGGGCGTCGCCGAGCTCGGCGTGATCGCCGGCGGCGGCATCATCATCGCCTTCCTGTTCACCTTGACCCTCCTGCCGGCGCTGGCCACGATCCTGCCGCCGCGCGACGAGGGCCGGCCGGTCGGCTACCGGCGCCTGAAGCCCTTCAACCAATGGCTGGTGCGCCGGCGGACCCTCGTGCTGACGGCCGCGGGCGTGGTGACGGTGGTCGCGTTGGCCGGGACGTTACGGCTCAATTTCGATTTCGACCCGCTCCATCTCAAGAACCCCAATTCGGAAGGCATGTCGACGCTTGCGGATTTGATGAAGGATCCGCTCAACACGCCCTATACGATCGGTGCGGTCGCGGATTCGCCGGATCAGGCCAAGGCCCTGGCCGCCAAGCTGTCGGCGCTGCCCGAAGTCTCCATGACCATCAGCGCGCTCGATCTGATTCCCGGCGATCAGGCCGAGAAGCTCGCCACGCTCGACAATCTGAGCTTCCTTCTGGGCCCGGCGTTGACCTGCGGCGCGAACCATCCCGCGCCCAGCCAAGCCCAAATCAAATCCGCCGTCGCCGATGCCGATATGGCCGTGAAGGGATTTCTGAAGACTGCGGACTCGGCCATGCCGTTGCAGGCCACCGCGATCCGGCTCGATGCCGCGATCGACCGCCTCAAAAAGGCCGATCCCGCGACGCTCACCAAAATGTCCGGCGAGATCGAATCGGGCTTCGACGGCGTCTGCACCCTTCTCTCCCAGGCCCTCGACGCCAAGCCCGTCTCGCTCGACGACCTGCCGGCCGATTTCAAGCGAAGCTGGATCACCCCGGCCGGCCAATACCGCATCGACATCTACCCGGAGAAGGACGCGTCCAATCCGAAGAACCTGATCGATTTCGTCGACGCCGTCCGCTCCGTCGCGCCTGAGGCTTCCGGCGCGCCGATCAGCATCTACGAGACCAGCAAACTAATCATCCGCGCCTTCGCCACGGCGGCGGCCGTCGCGCTGATCGCCATCACGATTTTGCTGGCCTTCGCCTTGCGGCGCCTGTCGGACATGTTGCGGGTGCTGGTGCCGCTGGTCCTGTCCATCGTCTGGACCATGGGCTTTATCGGTCTGGTCGGCCTGCCGCTCAATTTCGCGAATGTCATCGGATTGCCGCTTCTCTTAGGGATCGGCGTGACCTTCCCGATCTATCTGGTCCATGCCTGGCGGCACGGCGAGGCGCATCTCCTGGCGGCGCCGGTGGCCCGCGCGGTGCTGTTCAGCGCGTTGACCACCCTCGCGTCGTTCGGGAGCCTGGCGATCTCGAACCATCCCGGCACGGCGAGTCTGGGCATGCTGCTGACAATCGCGCTCGGGCTTGCCCTGGTCTCGACCTTCGTGTTCCTGCCGGCGCTTCTCGGCAAGCCGCCGGTTACGAGCTCGCGAGCTTCTCCGCCTGAGTCTTGAGCCGGTCGATCAGCCCGTCGATACCATCCTTGGAAATCACGGAAGAGAATTGCGAGCGCCACAGGGCGAGCTGGCTGACCGAGCCTTCGAGATAGACATCGATCACCTTGCCGTTGAGCATCCGGTATCCGAGGCTGACCGGCTTGCCGTCGCTCGGCACGATCTGGGTGTGAACGACCGAGGTGCCCCGGCCGCCGTCGGTGACGTCGCCGGTGACGAATTTCTCGCCGTCGAAGCTGTTGAACTGGTTTGCGTAGTTCGCCACGACCCAGGTCTTGAAGGCGGCGAGCACTTTGTCCTTGTCGGCCATGTCCAGCGACGTCCATTTCGCGCCGACGATCAGCCGCGCCATGAAATCGAGCGAGAAGGTGCCCTCAACCAGCGGCTCGATCTTGGCGGCCCGGCCCTTGAAGCCGAGCTCCTTGCCCTGCTTCATGGTCGCAAGCAAGCCGTCGTAGAAATGCTCGATCGTCGCCTTCGGCGTATCGGCCTCGGCCGCGACGGCGGCAGGCGCGGCGGCGAGAAGGCCGACGATGAGGACTGCGAACAAACGTCTCAAGAAACCCACTCCCGTCCAAAATTGACGACACTACCTATCAGGTCGGCGATCTTTCCGAAAGCGCAAGGCGTCTTACTCGCGCGCGTGCTTTCTGGGCCGCAACCGGGTACATATCGGGGCGTTCTACTAAGCCCTGCCTGAACCCAGCCTTAACCGAACCTCCATGACCGCGAGCCATCTCCTGCTTCATATCGTCGACGGAATCGTGCTGATTCCCGTCGCGGGGGGCAGCGTGTTCTCGGTTCTTTGCGTCATTGCGGCATTCCGGGTCGTGGCGGCGAGCCGGCAAGCATCCCCCGAGTTCACCCCACCCGTCAGCGTGCTGAAGCCGATCTACGGGATGGACCGGGAGCTCGAGGAAAATCTCCGGAGCTTCTGCGAGCAGGACTATCCCGATTTCGAGATCGTGCTGTCACTTCAGCGCGAGAACGATCCCGCGAGGCCGCTCCTGGAGCGGCTTCAGGCCGATTATCCCGAGCGGGTCACGCTCACCGTCCGCAACAGCGAGCCGGTGCTGAACGGCAAAATCCAGAACCTGATGATCGGCCTCGATGCAGCCGGCCACGAGGTATTGGTGATCTCCGACAGCGATACCCGCGTGCCGCCGGATTACCTCAAGACGATCGTCGCGCCTCTGGCGGATCCCAAGGTCGGTTATGTCTGCACACTCTATCGCATCGCGGAAGGGCGCAATCTCGCCGAGAGGCTGGAGCTTCTCACCATGAATTGCGATTTCGGCCCGAGCCTGCTCTTCACCTATTGGACCAATGCTGCCGTCTTCTGCCTCGGCGCCTCGACGGCGGTGCGCCGGGCCGATCTCGAGGCGACCGGCGGCATGGGCTCGCTCGCCGAATATCTGGTCGAGGACCAGGAGATGGGCCGCCGCCTCGCCGCCGCGGGCAAGCCCATGCGCTTCGTGCCCATGACCATCGATATGATCCCGGATTACGCCGATCTCGCGGCCTGGTGGCGGCATGTCGTCTATTGGGACCAGAACACGCGGGCGGCAAATCCGTCCGGCTTCGCGGCGACGGTCCTGATCCGCGCCGTGCCTTTCGCGCTTCTCTTTGCGGTTCTGACCGGCTTCTCGTGGATCGGCCTCGCCGTCGCTCGCCGCCGCCCTCGGCATCCGGATCGCCGCCGCCGCCGCCATCGCCGAAATCCTCCGCGACCAGGCGGCCTTGAAGGCGCTGTGGCTGCTTCCCTTGCGGGATCTGATCGGCCTCGCCTCCTGGGCGGCGGCGCTCCGCAAACGAACCTTCACCTGGCGCGGCCACGAATTCCGTCTCACCCGCGAAGGCCGCATCGTGCCGCGGGAGACATGAGGTGACGGGCGCATTTCTCCGTCGTGCGACATGAAGCGCTTCACCACCATAGCCCTGATCGCCGGGGTGGCGCTTCTCGTCTGGATCCTGACTCAGACGGATCTCGGCGCGGCGGCGCGGATCGGGGTGAAGGTCGGCTGGCTCGGTGCGGCGGCGATCCTGGCGTTGTTCTGCGCGACCTGGCTGCCGGAGATCGTGGCCTTCGCCCTGCTGATGCCGCGCCGGGCGGTGACGCTTCGTTGGGTCTGGTCGGTCTGGCTGGTCAATATGGTCGGCGAGGCGTTCAACGTGCTGATGCCCATGGGTTCGCTCGGCGGCGAGCCGGTGAAGGGGCTGCTGTTGAAGCGCCATTACAAGGTGCCGCTGGCGGAAGCGACGTCATCTCTGGTCCTGATGCAGACCATGATGGGCATGGCGGAAGCGCCTTTCGCGCTGATCGGCGTGGTGCTGGTGCTGGGCGCCAATCTCCTGTCGCCCGAGATCGAGCGGGCCATGACGATCGGCGCGATCGTCCTCGCCGTTCTGATGACGCTCGCCCTTGTCGCGCTTCACCACCGCTGGCTCTCTATCGCGCTTCGGCGGCTCGAACGCTCGCGCTGGGGAGCGAAGCTCGCCAAGCTGATCGTGGCCTTGGACGATGTCGAGCAGCAGATGTTCGCTTTCGTCCGCCGCAATCCGGGGCGCTTTTCGACCGCGCTGGTGCTGTTCTTCCTCAATTGGGCCGGCGGCGCGCTGGAGGTCTGGCTGGTGCTCTATCTGATCGGCGCGCCGCAGAGCCTGGAGCATGCCTGGGTGATCGAATCGGCGATCGTCCTGGTCCGGTCCTCGACCTTCTTCATTCCGGCGCATCTCGGGTCGCTCGAAGCGATCACCGTGCTGGTCACCGCCGCTTTCACCGGCTCCAACGAGATCGGTTTGGCCCTCGCCCTGGTGCGGCGGGCGCGGGAGCTGTTCTGGTCGGCCCTCGGGCTCGGCGTCGGCGCTTGGTACAATTGGCGCGAGCCGGTGAGCGAAGCCTGACTTCAGAAGTGATTGCGGGCGTCTTCGAGCGCTGCGATCACCTGTCGGGCATCCGCCTCGGTCATGCTGGCGAAGACCGGCAGGCAGACATGGCGCGCGCAGAGATGTTCGGCCTGGTGCAGGTTCCCGGTATCGAGCGATGCGAAGACGGGGTGCTTGTGGAGCGGCGCCTCGTAGACCTCGCCGGAGCAATGCACCCCGTGCTCGGTCTTGAGAAAGGCCTTGAACGCCGCGCGGTCGACGCCGTCTGGCAGCATGGCGGGATATTTGTAGTAATTGGCGTGGCAATGGGGCGGCGCGGCGATCGGCTTCAAGACCAGATCGTTCTCGACCAGCGCGTCGTCGAAGATCGCGGCGATCTGGCGGCGGGCGGCGACCATGTCCTTGAGATGGGTGAGGTGGCGCAGGCCGATGATCGCATGGGGCTCCGAGAGCCGCCAATTGCTCCCTAAGCGAATATGGCGGTTCTCGTGGAAGCTCGCTTTGCCCTGGTCGCGATAGATCCGCGCTTCCTCGGCGAGCTTGTCGTCGTCGGTGACGATCATGCCGCCCTCGGCGCTGGTCATCACCTTGGTCGGATAGAAGCTGAACGTGCCGGCGATGCCGAAAGTACCGGCATGCTTGCCTTGGAGCCGTAGAATCATGGGCATGGGCCGCGTCCTCCAACACCCACAGCCCGCGCTCCTTGGCGACCCGGACGATCTCCGGCATCTCGTCGGTCACGAAGCCCGCGATATGGACGATGACGATGCCGGCGGTCTCGGGCGTGATCCGGCGCAGAATTTCGTCGGCGCTCGTCGACATGGTGCGGGGATCGCTGTCCATCAGGACCGGCCGTCCGCCCGCGGCCATCACGGCGGCGGCGGTCGCGAAGAAGGTATCGGCCGGGACGAGCACGTCCTTTCCCGCCACATCGAGGACGCGAAGAGAGATTTCGAGCGCGCTCGTGCCGCTGGAGACCGCAATGGCGTGCTTCGCGCCGGTGAAAGCCGCGAAGTCCCGCTCGAAAGCCTCGTTATAGGGGCCGAGGGTCAGGCGGCCGGTGGCGAGCACCTCGGTGATCTTCTCGGCGATCCAGGCGCGGTCCTCGGGCGAAAAATCGATGCGGGTCGGCGGCACCATGGGGCGGTCCGCGGTGTCGGGTTTGGTCATGGCTTGGAAGCTCTGTGTCCTTCGGCTAGCCTGCGCGTACCATACGGGGATGACCGGACAATATGAACTGTAAATCCGATCGGTCGAGACAGCGGACGGCCGTGCCGAAACGCGTTGCGCCGTGGGGGCTTGTGCTCGCGGCGATGCTGCTCGGCGCCTGCGCCACGGGACGGCCGCCGGCCCCGGATCCGAGTCAGGCGCCCGATCCCCTGGAGGGGTTCAACCGGGTGATGCAGCACGTCAATGACGGCTTCGAGACGGTGCTCGTGAAGCCGGTCGATACGGTCTACCGCACCGTCACGCCGAGGCCCTTGCGCAAAGGGCTGTCGAATGCCTACGGCAATATCTCCTCGCCGGTCACCTTTCTGAACGATGTCCTCCAGGGCAAGCCCAAGCGGGCGGGCCAGACTCTGGCGCGCTTCCTGATCAATTCGACCCTCGGGCTCGGCGGGCTGATCGATGTCGCCTCACACAAGGGCATCAAGCCGCATAAGGAAGATTTCGGGCAGACGCTTGCGGTCTGGGGCGTGAAGAGCGGGCCTTATCTGGTGCTGCCGCTGATCGGGCCGACCACGGTTCGGGATGGCATCGGCTACGGCGTCGATACGATTTCCGATCCGCTTTATTGGCTTATCCACGACAAAACGACGGAATATGCGCTTTACGGCAGCGAACTTCTGATCGAATACGACGATAATCGCGACGAATTGGACGCGTTGCGCAAATCCTCGATCGATTTCTATGCCGCCCTGCGCAGCGCCTATCTTCAGCATCGGGCCGCCGATATCCGCGACGGCGCGCCTGCCCCGGCCAACTCCATGCCGGATATTCTCAATTCGCTGCCCGAATCGGAGACGCCGCAGCAATAGGCGCAAGCCTTTGTAGGGGCTTGATTATTTCCGCCCGGCGGAAAAGCCTGTTCAAAATGTTCTCATTTTGTTCTAAACTGGGGCCATGCAGGATGACGCATCACCCATGGAACTCGGCTTGGCCCGAAAGCCCTCGAAGCGGGCTCTGCTGCGGGCGCTGGAGCAGCGCATCGCGGAGATCGAGGAACGCCCGGCAAGCTTCGGCGACGGATCGGCCTCGGAAGACGCCGGGTGGAGCCTCGGGCCGGAGGCGGTGGACGAGGCGCTGCCGGGCGGGTGCCTGGACCGCCATGGCCTTCATGACGTCACCGCCGAGACGCCGCGGCTCTGGCCCTCGGCGGTGGGCTTCGGCCTCGCGCTCGCGAGCCGATTGCGGCAGGCAGGCGCCGAGGGCGCGATCCTGTGGTGCCAGAGCCGGCGGATGGCTCAGGATTTCGGCCGGCTCTACGGCCATGGGCTGGCGGGTTTCGGTCTCGATCCGGCGGGCCTGCTTCTCGTGAGTGCGGCGAAGGACAAGGACGTTTTGTGGGCCATGGAGGAGGGGCTCAGGGCGCGGGGATTGGCGGCGGTGATCGGCGAGACCGACGGCGCGGATTTCACGGCGAGCCGTCGTCTGGCGCTCGCGGCCACCGAGAACCGCATCCCCGCTTTGCTGCTGCGGCCGCCCCGCAATGCGGGCGAGGCCAGCGCGGCGGCGACCCGCTGGCGGATCGGCGCCGTGCCCATGAGCGCCGATCCTTGGGACGAGCGGATGCCGCTCCATCCCCGCTGGAGGGTCGAGCTTCTCCGATGCCGCGGCGGGCGGCCCGGCCGTGGATTGTGGAATGGAATCATGCGACGCATCGTTTCTCTCTGGCTGCCGGACTGGCCGATCGAACGGTTCACCCGAGCTGCCCGACGCAAGACAACACCCCCCTCCAATCGAAAGCCGGCTGACGCCGCTCCTTTCGCCCTGGTGGGCAGCGATCGCGGCGCGCTGTTCCTCTCGGCGGTAACCGCCGCCGCCCGGAAGCGAGGGATGCGGGTCGGCCAGCCTCTGGCCGATGCCAAGGCGATTTTTCCGGCGTTGGTCACGCGGCCGGCGGAGCCCGAAGCCGACGCCAAGGCGCTGCGCGGTCTCGCCGATTGGTGCGGACGCTATTCGCCCTGGGTCAATACCGACGGCACGGACGGGCTGTGGCTCGATATCACCGGCTGCGCCCATCTCTTCGGCGATGAGGCCGGGCTCATCCGCGACCTGACGGAGCGATTGCGGAAGCTTTCGATCACCGCCCGGCCCGGCATCGCCGATACGCCGGGCGCAGCCTGGGCGGTGGCCCGGTTTGGCGAAGAAAGCATCGCGCCGCCGGGCGGAGACGCGCGAGGCCCTGGCCGAGCTGCCGGTCGAGGGACTGCGTCTGCCCAAGGAGGCGGCGCTCCTGCTTCAACGGCTTGGGCTTGCAGCGCATCGGCCAGCTTTACGATCTGCCGCGCGCGGCCTTGGCCCGGCGGTTCGGCGCGGGGGTGAAGGCGCAACTCACCGATGCGGTGCTCGACCGGCTGGATCAGGCCCTGGGGCGGAAATCCGAGCCGGTCTCGCCGCTGGGCATCCGTGCCGGCCTATCGCACTCATCTGCGTCTCGCCGAGCCCTTGATCACCCGCGAGGGCATCGAGACCGCGCTCGGGCCGGTTGCTCGAAAGCTTTGTGCGAAAGCTCGGCCAGGACCATCAGGGCGTGCGGTCCTTGCGGCTGACGGGTTTCCGGGTCGACGGCACGGCGGTCCATCTCGATATCGCTACCGGGCGCGGCGTGCGCGATCCGGCGCGGTTGATGCGGCTTTTCGCCGAGCATCTGGACGGGATCGATCCCGGCTTCGGCATCGACATGATGGTCCTCAATGCCTATCGGGTGGACGCCATGCCGCCCGAGCAGGGGACGGTCGATGGGGGCGCCGCTCTCGCCGATCGGGACGAGGTCGGCGATCTGGTGGATCGGCTGTCGAACCGCTTGGGCCCGGCCCGGGTCTATCGTCTTGCGCCCGAGGAACGCCACATTCCGGAGCGCGCGGAAAGCTGCATCCCGGCCCAGAAGGATGAGGCGGCTTCGGCGACATGGGAGAGCCGCAAGGTCCAGCGCCCCGCCCGGCTTCTCCTTCGCCCCGAACCGATCCAGGTGATGGCCGAGGTGCCGGAAGGGCCGCCGATCCGTTTCGTCTGGCGGCATGCCAGCCATCGCGTCGTCCGCGCCGCCGGGCCGGAGCGGATCGCGCCGGAATGGTGGCTCGAAGAGGGCGCCGATTTCAGCCGGGTGCGGGATTATTACCGGGTCGAGAGCGAGACCGGGCAGAGCTTCTGGATCTATCGCGAAGGGCTGTATCAGTTGGGCCGCGAGCCGACGCCGCGCTGGTTCCTCCACGGACTGTTCGCATGAGGCCGTCATGAGTGCCTATGCCGAGCTTCAGGTCGCCAGCAATTTCAGCTTTCTGCGCGGCGCGTCCCACGCTCAAGAATTGGTCGAGACCGCCAAGGAGCTGGGCCTTGCCGCCATCGCGATCACCGACCGCAACACGCTGGCCGGCGTCGTGCGCGCCCATGTCGCGGCGAAGGAGGTCGGGATCCGGCTGGTGGTCGGCTGCCGGCTCGATCTCGCGGACGGGCCGAGCCTCTTGTGCTTCCCGACCGACCGCGCCGCCTATGGCCGGCTGTGCCGGCTGCTGACTCTCGGCAAGCGCCGCGCCGAGAAGGGCGAATGTCTGCTCACCCTCGACGATGTCTATGCCCATGCCGAGGGGCAGATCTTCATCGTCCTCCCGCCCGAGGAGATCGATCACGAGGCTTTCACGGCCGAGCTTCGCACGGATTGCGGAAGGTCTTGCAGCGCCCTGCTATCTCGCGGCCCATTATCTCTATCGCGGTGACGACCGCCGGCGCCTTGCCGAATTGGCCGCGATCGCGCGGGCCGCGAATGTGCCTTTGGTGGCGACTGGCGACATTCATTATCACGTGCCGGAACGCCGGCCTTTGCAGGATGTCGTCACCTGCATCCGCGAGCATTGCACCATCCGCGAGGCCGGCTACCGGCTGCATGCCAATGCCGAGCGGCATCTGAAGCCGCCGGCCGAGATGGCGCGGCTCTTCGCCGGCTATGAAGACGCGGTCGCCCGAACGCGTCGAGATCGCCGAAGCCTGCCGGTTCAGCCTCGACGAACTTGCTTACAACTATCCGGACGAGCCGGTGCCACCGGGCAAGACGCCGCAGGAGCATCTCGTGGATCTCGCCTGGGCGGGGGCCGAAAAGCGTTATCCCGAGGGCGTGCCGGACAAGGTGCGGGAGGCCCTGAAGAAAGAGCTCGCTCTGATCGGCAAGCTCAACTACGCGCCCTATTTCCTCACCGTCCACGACATCGTGCAGTGGGCGCAGAAGCGAAAGAAATTCTCTGCCAGGGCCGCGGCTCGGCGGCGAATTCCGCCGTCTGTTATTGCCTCTACATCACCTCGGTCGATCCCGACCGTTTCGATCTTCTGTTCGAGCGCTTCATCTCGGCCGAGCGCAAGGAGCCGCCCGATATCGACGTCGATTTCGAGCACGAGCGGCGCGAGGAGGTGATGCAATACATCTATGAGCGCTATGGCCGCGAGCGCGCCGGGATCGCCGCGACCGTCATCTCCTATCGCGCCCGCAGCGCCGTGCGCGATGTCGGCAAGGTGTTCGGGCTGTCCGAGGACAGCATCTCGGCGCTTGCCGGCATGGTCTGGGGCTGGTCGTCCAAAGGCGTGGCGGACAAGCAGGTGCGGCGAGGCGGGGCTCGATCCCGCCGATCCCGATCTTGCGTCGGGCGCTCATGCTCTCGGCCGCGCTGATCGGCTTTCCGCGCCATCTCTCGCAGCATGTCGGCGGCTTCGTGCTGACCCAGGATCCGCTCTGCGAGGTCGTGCCCGATCGGCAATGCGGCGATGGAGGACCGCACCTTCGTCGAATGGGACAAGGACGATCTCGACGCGCTCGGCATCCTGAAGATCGACGTGCTGGCGCTCGGCATGCTGACCTGCATCCGCAAGGGCTTCGAGCTGATCGCGCGGCACCACGGCGCGCAGTTACACGCTCGATACCGTGCCGCAGGGAGGTCCCCGAAGTCTATGACATGCTGTGCCGGGCGGATGCCATCGGCGTGTTCCAGGTCGAAAGCCGGGCCCAGCTCAGCATGTTGCCGCGTCTGAAGCCACGCGAGTTCTACGATCTCGTCATCGAGGTCGCGATCGTCCGGCCCGGCCCGATTCAGGGCGATATGGTGCATCCCTATCTCCGGCGGCGCAGCGGCGAGGAGCAGGATCACCTTTCCCGAGCCTTCGCCCGAGCACGGCCCGCCGGACGAATTGAAGCGCGTGCTCGGCAAGACTTTCGGCGTGCCGTTGTTTCAGGAGCAGGCGATGCAGCTCGCCATCACCGCGGCACAGTTCACCGCGGATGAAGCCAACAAGCTGCGCCGCTCCATGGCGACTTTCCGGCGGCTCGGCACGATCGGGGATTTCCGCGACAAATTCGTCGCCGGCATGACCCGACGCGGCTACGACGCCGAGTTCGCCGCCCGCTGCTTCCAGATGATCGAAGGCTTCGGCGAATACGGCTTTCCCGAGAGCCATGCGGCGAGCTTCGCGCTTCTGGTCTATGTCTCGGCCTGGATGAAATGGGCCTATCCCGAGGTCTTCGCCGCCGCGCTGCTGAATGCCCAGCCCATGGGCTTTTATGCCCCGGCGCAGATCGTCCGGGACGCCGCAGGAGCATGGGGTCGAGGCCCGGCCGGTCGATGTGAATATCAGCGAGTGGGAATGCACCTTGGAGCCGGATGCGGAGAGCTTCAACGGATATGCCTTGCGGCTCGGCATGCGCCAGATCGACGGATTGGGCGAGGCGGCAGCAGAAGCCGTCGTCGAAGCTCGACGACAGCCTTATCGCGATGTCTCCGATCTATCGCATCGCGCGGGGCTTCCCGTTGCGGCGCTTGAGCAAGCTCGCCGCGGCGGATGCCTTCCGCTCGGCTGGGTCTCGACCGACGCCAGGCGCTGTGGCAGGCGAGCGCGATCACGGCGGCGACGCCGTTGCCGCTCTTCCAATACAGCGAGACGCGCGAGCAGGCGGAGGAGGAGCCCGTCGCCCTGCCGCCCATGCCCTTGGGCGAGCATGTCGTCGCCGATTATCAGACCATGCGGCTGTCCCTAAAGGCCCATCCGGTAGCGTTCCTGCGCGCGCGCTTTCACAGCCGGCAACATCATCTCGGCGGCGCGAGCTCACCGACGTGCCCAACGGCACCGAGGTCAAGATCGCCGGCGTGGTGCTGGTGCGCCAGCGCCCCGGCACCGCGAGCGGCGTCATCTTCATGACCATCGAGGACGAGACCGGACATCGCCAATGCCGTCGTCTGGTCGCGGGTGTTCGAGCGCTATCGCAAGGTGGTGATCGGCAGCCGCCTCGTCCTGATCCGGGGGCGGGTCGAGCGGAAGGACGCCATCATCCATGTCATCGCCGACCACCTGGAGGATTTCTCGGCCTGCTGTCGCGGCTCGGGAACGATCCGGCGCAGGCCGGAAGGCCGGCGTGCCAAATCTACCGCCGTCATCCCCGGGATGTTCGGATCATCCCGAAGTCGCGCGATTTCAAATGACAGGAGAAGCCGGAACCGGCCGCCGAGCCGCTATCCGACGTTGGAGAGCGGCAGCTGGGACGAGGTGTTGGCGCTCGTCCGATGGCCCGAGATCGCTTCGCCGACATGCGCGCGCGGCGACACCAGCGTCGTCTGGGGCTTGCGGAACAGAACGGCGCCGGACGTGGCTGGCCGCCGGCCGGCTCACGGAAGCGCCGAGGGACGCGGGCTGGAACGCCACCACCTCGGCCGGCTCGGCGCGCCGCGTCAGACGGTAAACGATGACCGAATAAGTGACTGCCTCGGCGACGATCAGCAGGGGCGTCAAGGCCCGCACCGCGATCGAAAGCGCGATCGGCACGCCGACCAGCGCGAAATAGCACAGCAGCGCCTTCTTCGAGCTGATCCGCTGGCTCAGGAGGTGATGCAGATGGTTGCGGTCCGCGACGAAGGGCGACTTGCCCTGCAACAGCCGCGACACGATCAGCCGGGCGCAATCGAGCATCGGGACCAGGAACCACAGCACCACGCCGCCCGCCGTCAGGCCCGGATGTCGCCGGCCGCGTGCCGGTTATAGGCATAGATCGTCAAGGCGCCGATCACGACGCTCAGCGCGTAGCTGCCGGCATCGCCGAGAAACAGCTTGTTCCGAAGATTGAACACCATCGTGATGCGAAGCCCGATCGCCAGGACGATCAGGATCGGCGTCAACTGCACGGGAGCATAGGCCGCGAGAGCGGCGATCCAGATCAGCGACAGGCCGATCACCAGGCCGTTCTTGCCGTCCGCCATATTGACGGCGTTCTGAAGCGCGACGAGGCACAACGCGGCGAAGCGCCACCGCCGGCCATGTCGGGCAAGGCCGTCATCCGGCCGAAGGCGAATTCAAGATCGGTCAGGCGGAGGTCCGGCACCAGCGCGACGACGCCCAGGCAGGCGACCGCGGCAACCGCCAAGCGCAAGCTTGGCGGCAGGTGTCCGCGGTCATCCAGGAATCCCATCCCAAGGAAAACGACCGCCAGGACGAGTAGCCCGAAATAGAGAGGGGTCTGAAAGAGCGCTGTTTCGACGCCGCCGAGAATGATGAACGGCACCATGATCGCCAGTCCGCCGACCAGCGGCGTTACCCGACGATGGGTCTTTCTACCTTTGCGGCAGGGAACGTCGAGGACTTTGAACATGTGACCGATAGGTCGCGCCGCCAGACATATCCCCAGCGTCACCATTGCCAATAGTGCATACGACACAAGCATTATACGGGTAGCCCTCTAACCAAACTTACATAACCGCTTGGACGGTCGGAACGCGACAGCTTGGCCTCGGAGACAGGGAGATCGCGAAAGGACGGTAACAATCTCCCGTTGAAGAAGGTGTCTAAAACAATGTTTATAAACAAAATTGTGGCGAACACAAGGCACCTTTGAGCTTACTTGACGAAAACCTGGCGACTTTTGTCGATCCCGTTTCAGTTGTGCCCGCGTTAAGATCCCGTCGCACGTCACGCTCCACATCCGGCCTATGACATGGTCCATCCGGCCTGCGAATGGACGTGGCGTCGAGCCCCCGTCGGCCGTAGATGTGTCGACAATTTCGCTTCGTGCTCCGGCAATCTGTCGGTTCATTCGGTCGAGTTGGACTGTGACACGCAAATATTTTCATTCTCTTAATCGAAAAGCGCGGTGTCTTGTCGTCACTCTTGCCCGGACGGGCGGATGTAAGCCTCACTATTATCGTAAACCAGGAAAACTGAACCGCGCCTGAACAGGGGCGGCGCATAGGTAGGGAAAAATTTCCCACTTCGCCGGTTCAGGGCAAAAAATGCCGGTCCCGCGGAGCACGGCGGAGCGCGAAGAGGCGGCAGAGAACTCCCTGAAATTCAATGGCTTGAGGGGCGGCGTCCGGGCCTGCGCGGATGGCACGGAAACTGCACCTTCGCGGGCAGGCAAAACGCCTGCGAGCAAAAGCTCAATACACTCAGAAAGGAGACAGAAATGCTTTCCGTCAACACGAACTCGGGCGCCTTGATCGCGCTTCAGAACCTCAATGCGACAAATATGTCATTGGAGCAAACGCAAAACCGGATCAACACCGGCCTGAAGGTCGCGGGTCCTAAGGACAACGCCGCGGTCTATCAGATTGCGCAAGGTCTGAGGGCGGATTTGTCGGGCATGGATGCGGTAAAGCAGAGCCTCGATCGGGCCACCAGCACCGTCGACATCGCCATCGCGGGCGGGCAGTCGGTCTCCGACCTCCTGAACCAGATGCGCGCCAAGGCGGTCGCGGCCTCCGATGCGGGTCTCGATGCCGCAAGCCGTACGGCTCTGAATAACGATTTCAAAGCGCTCCGGGATCAGATCACGACTATCGTGAACAACGCCACCTTCAACGGGACCAATATGTTGAAGGCCAGCGGCGACAACGTGTCGGCGATCGTCAGCCCCGATGGTTCTTCGAACCTGACGGTCACGGCGGTCGATCTTAGCCTCGGCGGTGCCAATATCGGGATTACTGCGACGACTTCGTTGGGTAGTTCCTATTCGGACGCCGCGGCGGTTCTATCGACCATCGACACGTCGATCGATGCGGTGAATGCGGCTCTCGGCAAGCTGGGCACGGGGGCGAATGCTCTCGACAACCAGCGCAGCTTCGCCAATAAGCTGTCCGACACGATCGAGACCGGCATCGGCAATCTCGTCGACGCCGATCTGGCCAAGGAGAGTGCGAACTTGCAGGCTCTGCAGGTCAAGCAGCAGCTTGGCGTTCAGGCGCTGTCGATCGCCAACCAGGCGCCCCAGGTTCTCCTCTCGCTGTTCCGATAGGACTTCATGGACGGGGCCGGCTTCGGCCGGCTCCGTCCATGGCCCTTTTCTTCCGACTTCGTCTAGCCGGGCA
Source organism: uncultured Alphaproteobacteria bacterium (assembly GCA_963732795.1). Lineage (GTDB taxonomy): Bacteria > Pseudomonadota > Alphaproteobacteria > CAVTAV01 > CAVTAV01 > CAVTAV01. The sequence goes on from CAVTAV010000007.1 coordinate 136,135, forward strand.
GCGCGCCGTCGAGATTCTCGAGATCGTTGATGACGCGCCAGTGGCCGCCGCCGCGCTCGACCCGCTGCTGCCAGGCTTTGAGCCGGCCCATATATTCGCGCGGATCGATATTGTCGCTCGTCAGCTTGGTGACGTTGAGCGCGACCACGTCGAAACCCTTGAGATCGAGCGGGATGTCCCGGACATAGCCCTTCTCCAGATCCTCCTTCAGGTCGGAGAAGATCAGGATGGTCTTATGGCCGGGCTTCACCTCGTCCAGATGCTCGATCGCCTGCAGCATGCCGCCGGTGATGTCGGTATGGCTCGATGCCTTCACCGAATTGACGAATTTGGAGACGACGTCGCGGAAATCCCGCTTCTGGCGGTTCGCGACCGACGGGCGGTCGTCGAAATTGACCATCGCGACGATGTCCTTCTCGGTGAAGCTCGCGGTGTCGACCCGTGCGACCGCGAAGGAGTCTCCCGGCTGCAGCTTGCGAGAGCACCACATCGACGATGTGCTGCGCCTTGTCGAGCTGCTCGGGCATAGGTCCCGGAGGTATCCATCAGGAGATAGATGCCCTGTTATGGGGCTCGCCTGCGCCGCAGCCCCGAGCATCAGGGCGGCGGCAAGGCCGAGCCAGGCGCGGCGCGGGGTCATTGCTGCCTCCGCGAGAGCGCGCGCGAAGCCCGGTCGGCGACGCGGCTCTTGATCGTGGTCTCGAGCCAGAGCGGACCGAAGATCAGCACGTCATAGGCTTCGACCAGCACCGCCGCCGCCATAGCGGCAGGCCGTCGCCAGCAGCCGAAGCAGGAAGGCGAAGGCCTTGAGGAATCCCGCCGCGGCCGCGCCGAAGACATTGCGCGAGGACAGCACGAAGGTTTCGAGCGGGATGGCCACGAAGATCAGCGCGAAAGGCAGCACGAAGCCCATGCCCATCTGCGCCACCATGGTGATCCACTGGAACGAGCGACTGCATGTCGCTCGTCCGGCCGCGCCGCCGCGCAGGATGGCGTTGGTCGCGAGCTCGTCCTGCAGCAGCATCTCGCGCATATAGGCGAGGCCGACCTCGACGCAGGCGAGCGCCAGAAGGATCGCGAAGGTCGCCCAGATCATGCGCACGCCGCGTCTTGTCGGGCAGCGCGCCGATGATCGGGAACAGCCGCGTGATCCGGAGCGATTCCATCAGGAACAGGCCCATGGACATCTCGACGAAGATGATCACCAGCGCGGCGATATCGGCCGTGCGGAACCCGCCGACCATGTTCGTGCCGCCGACCATCTCCGACATCGGCCGGGCGATCAGGCTGAAATTGATCATCGCGCCGCCGACCGCAACCGAGAGCACCGCCGCCGCGATGATGAAATGGACCAGCGAGGACGCCGCGAGCGTGCGCTCGGCGCGCTCGGTGTCCTGGATGATGTTCTGATAATCGTCCATGTGACGGTCGATCGATTCCGAGCGCTTCAGCAGGCTCTTCACGTTGCGATCGACCTTGGTGAGGCCGTCGGCGACCTGCCGCCATTTCGGCATCATTTTATTGAGATGCTTGTGCCGCTCGGTGCTGGCCTCGCGGTACGCCGCGATCGCTTCCTCTTCGGCCTCGACCATGGAGCCATGGATAAGCCCCAGGATCTTGCCGATCGCCGGGTTGTCCCTGTTGGGAATATTGGCGACGGCGTTGACCGCCTCGGACCAGCCCGGCGGCGGGGGAGGGGTCTCGCTGCTCTTGGCGTAATCCTCCTCGATCTCGGCGACGCAATCGCTCAAGCCCCGATGAAGCGCGGGATAATGCACGAGGTCGCGCTTGACCGTGGCGTCGATCCGCTCGAACTCGCGCTCGATGGTCCGCTCCGCCTCCTCGCGGCCGGCGGCCAGCAGGACCTCGCGGTTGCGCGCGGCGAGGCGGTCATGGGCCATGGTCACCGCCTTGGCGGCGAGCCGGAAGCCATTGTGAAGGGCCTGGGCGAGGCTCAGGATCATCCGATGCGCCGGCTGACGCGCCAGATAGAGAAGAGCTGCCAGCGTGAACACCCAGGCCAGCGCCGACAAGATGCCGTTTGACGAAAGGTAAAACGAATCCGGGAGGGTCATAATCCGACTCCGACTATATTGCGGTCCCCAAAACGCGGAAGAAATGGATTTTTCGTATTATTGGTTGCCGATCGCTTAATCGAATGTGGCGATATTGTGATTTTTAAATAGTCGCGGAAAAGGAAGAAAGTCCTCACAACTTTCCTTCAAATTCGACTTGTTTTGACTCAGCCTATATTTGCCGCACTGCAACCGCACGGCAGAGTTAATTTCGGGATTGCTTGGGCTGATCAGTCGCCGGGGCGCAGCGCCGCCATGGCGTCGAGGATCGCGCGCCACCAGTTGCCGGTCATGGAGAGGAATTGGTCCTCGGGCAGGCGGTGACGGACCGGATGATCCTGGGGCAGGGCTTCCCAGCCGCGATGCTCGACAATGACCCTTGTGCCGCTCTCGGTCGGTCGAAACCGGATTTCAACCTCGGTCTTCTCGCCGGGCTTGTAGTTGTTGGTATGCCAATCGAGCACGATCCGCTCGCCCGGCTCCCAAATGCGGATGGTCGCGAACACGGCGGGCGGTGTACCGTCGTCGAAGGTCTGTACCAGCCGGCCGCCCACGCCGGGCTCGAACGCCATGCGGCTGTTCTTTTTGGGCCGCATCCGATAGGCGGGGCCATGCTGCCACCAGAGGTCGACGTCCTTGGTGAAGAGGTCGAACGCATCGTCTGGCTCCAGAGTGACGCGCACCGATACCATCACGGCGGCGGTCATGGGCGCATTCACGGCGCCGATCCCTTGCCGCGCTTCTCGGCATGGGCCTTGAACGCCGCGAGCTGGTCGTTCCAGAACGATTGGACTTCTTCGAGCCAGGCTTCCAGCGCCGCAAAGGGCTCCCGGCGCAGCGAATAGAGCCGGATCCGCGAATCCTCCGCCGGGCTTTCCTCCTCGACAAGGCCGGAGAGCCGCAGCACGCGCAGATGCCGACTCATGGCGGGTCGGCTCATGCCCGCGAGCGCGGCAATCTCGCCGGCGGGCCGGGGGCCCGAGCGCAGAGTGTCGACGACGAAGCGCCGGGTCGGATCGGCGAGTGCTGCGATGGTCGCATCGACGGGAGAAGACGCGGTCCCGGTCATGTGACCTTTCCCGTCTTCAGGCCGAGACCCATCTTATCGGCGACTTCGTCGAGCGGCACGTCTTCGACGAACTGATTGAACGTCCAGTTATGGCCTTCGGGATCGATGGCGACGTAGCACTTCTCGCCATAGGGCGCGAGGTCGGGCTCCATGCGTATCCTGGCGCCGGCCGCCTTGGCCCGGGCATAATGCGCATCGACGTCACGCACGTCGACATGAAGCCGTTGCGTGTTGACGCCTCCGAGCGCCTTCGGGCTCTTGATGATGCCGTCAAAGCCGCCGGGGCCGAGCATGAGCCGGTTGCCTTCATACTCCACCTCTGCATGGACGATCGCCCCGCTGGAATCGGTCAGGCAGAAGGTCGTCTCGAAGCCGAAAGCCCGCTCCAGCCAATCGAGAGCCGCCTTGGGATCCTCATAGCAGAGCGAGGGATGAAATCTCAGCGAGCGTTTTGTCATCTCACAATCCTTTCGTCTTTCACTCCCGCTCTAGGGAGCGGCCCGCAAGAGGACTTGGGCCGTCTCCTCGGGCATCTCGAGCATCATGTCGTGCCCGCAAGCGAGCTCTTCCATCCGCCCGCCCAGCCGCCGTGCACGAGAACGAATGTCGTCATTTCTTCCTCCGAAGCTCGACCTTGAGGCCGATTGCCTTGCCGGCATCCACGATTGGAACCTCGCGCACCTCCTGGCCGAACGACCAGACATGGCCTTCGGGGTCGCTCGCCCGATAGGTCTTGGAGCCGTAGAACTGCTCCGCCGGCTCGGCCACGATCGTCGCGCCGGCCGCCTTGGCTCGGGTGTAATGGGCGTCGAGATCGGAGACGCCGAGATGGATGGACTGGGTGTTCGCGCCGCCGAGCGTCCTCGGGCTTTTGGCGAAATCCGACCAGCCGCCCGGCCCGACCATGATCCGGTTGCCCTCGGCCTCCATCTCGGCATGGACGACATGACCGCCATCGTCGGTGATACGCATGGTGGTCTCGAAGCCGAAGGCGCGTTCGAGCCAATCGAGCGCGGCGGCCGGATCCTCGTAATAGGCGGCCGAGGTGCAGGTGTTTGTGGGCATGGCCTTATCCTTCGCCAATGAGATAATAATTAATGATATAGTAAACTATTATCCAGATTTGGGAGGGTTGTCAAGGGCAGGGGATGGCGCCCCCAAAAGCATCGAGGGGCCGGATGCGGGCAGCATCCGACCCCTCGGGATCGCCTTGAACTGAGGCTGGATTATGCCTTCGTTGCCTCGGCATAGGCCATGCGGGCGGCCTTGTCGGGGTCCTTCTCCACATGGCTGTCGACGTTGAGGATCATGGTGTTGCGGGCCTTGGCCGTGTAGGCGGGCCAGTCGGGGAGCTTCGGTGTGCTGGGATTGCCGGTGCGCGCGAAGGCGGCCCAGGCGGCCATGATCCGGCCGGAGAGAGCCTGGGTCTCCGCGTTGTCGGGCACCATATAGGTCGCCTTCTTGATGCTGCCGAACACGAAGGGAAGCTCCAGCGTGTGCATGGCATAGACATGCCCGCCCATCAGCGGCGTCTCCCAATCGAAGCGGTACATATGGACCGGCGCGGCCTGGGCCGATTTGCGGTCGGCCAAGGTGATGCTGCCGTCCCGCATCGCCTGATCCGACACCATGGTCAGGTAGAGCTTCCAGGGCGAGGCCTTGGGATCGGCCTTCTGATAGGCCTTGATCACCTTATCGACCATCTTGGCGTTGAAGCGCGGCGTCTGGGTGAGGCGCTTCTTGAGGTCGTCCTCGGTCATGTCGGGTTGAGCGGCCGGGCCGCGCATGAAGAAGCCCATCTCGGTGTGGTTGGTGCCGATCAGAAGCGGAATATCCGCGGTCTGCGCGGGCGCGTCCGGCGTGAACGGATCGCGGGTCAGAGAGATTCCATCCACGATCGGGCTGAACGCGCCACCCCCGCCGAAGCCGCCGCCCATCTTGCGGAGCGCCTGCTGGTAGGCGGCGAACAGCTTGTCCTGCGGGACCATCTGCAGGTCCTTGGCTTTGTCCTTGGAGATGTCGAGGACGTCGAGGAGGGCGAGGGTGCCTTTCTCGGTCGCCTCGGGCCGGCCCATGGTAAGCCCCGGGCCGCTCTCGATGATCGCCTTGTGGACGAGGCCCTTGGCCATCGGCGAGGCCAGCAGCCACGAGACCTTCATGCCGCCGCCGGATTCGCCGAAAATCGTGACGTTCCCCGGATCGCCGCCGAAGCTCGCGATATTGTCGCGCACCCATTCGAGGCATCGGACGCAATCGAGCATGCCGGCATTGCCCGAGGTTTCGAAGCCGCTCGGGATGACGCCGCCGAGATAGGTGTAGCCGAACACGTTCAGCCGGTGATTGACGGTCACCAGGACGACATTCTCGGTCTTGGCCAGATTCTCGCCCTGATAGGCGTTGATCGAGCCCGAGCCGCGTCGAATAGCCGCCGCCATGGAAGAACACCATGACCGGCCGCTTTCCGGCGGCGTCCACGCCCGAGGTGTAGACGTTGAGCCGCAGGCAGTCCTCGTTCTGGGGCGTGCCGGCGGGATCGGTGCCGATGCCGATCTCTTTCGGCGCCGGCGCGGTGGACAGCCTCTGCGGTGCGGACGGGCCGAATTCGAAGGCATCCCAGACGCCGAGCCACCCCTGCGGCTTCTTCGGCGGCATGAAGCGGTTTTCGCCGCCGGTGGGCGCGCCGTAGCGGATGCCGCGGAAGATATAGACGTCGTTGTCGACGAGGCCGCGAATCTTGCCGCCTTCGACCTCGACGGTCGGTCCTTCGAGATAGGACGAAAAGGCGAGCGCGTTGCGGCCGACGCCGAGAACGAGCGCCGAGGCGCCGCCCGCAGCCGCGGACTGTTTCAGGAATTTACGGCGATTGGATGTCGTCGAGAAAAGCGTGTCGGCCATGTTCCCCCTCCGGTCGATTTGATCGCTGCGACATTATTAGAGTTAACACGACCCTAGACCGTTTTGCCTTCGCCCTCCACACCGGATTGCCGGGTCTCAGGCGGCCCCGAGGAAATCCCGCTTGCCGATATCGACGCCGTTCGCGCGCAGGATGTCGTAGGCGGTCGCGGCGTGGAAGAAGACGTTGGGGATCACGAAGCCCAGAAGATAGGGCTGGCCTTTGAAGTCCACGGTGTTGGGGCCGAGCTTCAACGTGATCGTGCGGTCCTCGGAGCCGTCGATCTGCTCCGCCTTGAAGGTGCCCAGATAATCGGCGGTCTTTTTGATCCGCGCGAGGATGTCGTCCATGGTCTTCTCGTCGTCGGCCCAGGCCGGCGGCTCCACGCCCGCCAGCCGGGCAACGCCGCCCTTGGCGGTGTCCGAGACGATTTGGATCTGGCGCGAGAGCGGGATACATGTCGGCGATGATGCGGCAGCCCAGGAAGACGTCCGGGTCCATCTTCTTGGCCTCGGCATGGGTGCGGGCCTTGTCGAGAATGGCGGTGAGATTGGTCGAGCACGCGAGTGAAAACAGGCACCGATGCCTGATACATCGATATCGTCACGGGAAATTCTCCTGATGGAGGGATGGTGAAACGCGGCCGGATCATATCGCGCCGCCGGCCATGTCTCTCCAAGAGGGTCGCTAAACGCCCGATTTGACCGCCGTTAGAATGTAGTTGACGTCCAAATCCTTCGAAAGCCGCCAGGTTTTGCGCAAAGGATCGTAGGAAAGGCCCGAAACGTCCTCGATCGTAAGGCCGGCGGCGCGCAGGGAGCGGGCGAGCTCGGACGGCCGGACGAATTTGCGCCAGTCGTGGGTCCCCGCGGGAAGCCAGCGCAACAGGTATTCCGCGCCGACGATGGCCATGGCGAAGCTTTTCGGCGTGCGGTTCAGGGTCGACGCGATCAGGATTCCGCCGGGCTTGACCAGGCGCGACGCCGAGCGGATGAAGGCCCCGATATCGGCGACGTGCTCGACGACCTCCAAGGCCAGCACGACGTCGAACGTAGGCCCCCCGTCCAATAGCTCCTCGGGTGCGGCATGGCGGTAGTCGATCTTGAGCCGCATCGCCTCGGCGTGCTCGCGGGCGACCGCAATGTTTTCTTCGGCCGCATCGATCCCCGTCACCCGCGCCCCGAGCCGGGTCAAAGGCTCGCAGAGAAGCCCGCCGGCGCAGCCGATATCGAGCACCGTCAGGCCCTTGAGAGGGGCGTCCTCGGCGACGTTGCGGTCGTAATGGGCGGCGATCCGGTCGCGGATATAGGCGATCCGGGCGGGATTGAGCCGGTGCAGGGGCGCCATGGGCCCTTCCGGGTCCCACCAATTCGCCGCCAGCCCGGAGAATCGCGCCACTTCGGCACGGTCGACCGAGACGGGCCTGTCTCCGTTCGGGTCCTTTGGGTTTTCTTGCGTCGTCAGCATCTAGCGAGTATGTATAGCCGCGATTTTCACGGCAAGTCATTCTGCGTAAATCCTCCGCGGGAAAGGCGGGAGAGCGGCACGGAATGCCGCCGGCCGTGCTGCTAGGGATCTTCATCGTGCGTATCGTCAAGAAATTCGGCGGGACCTCGGTTGCCGACATCGACCGCATTCGCAATGTCGCCGAAAAGGTCAAGCGCGCGGTGGACGAGGGCCATGAGGTTGCCGTCGTGGTCTCGGCCATGTCGGGCGTCACCAATCAGCTCGTCGAATATTGCGACGACACCTCGCCGATCTACGATGCGAGGGAATACGATGTCGTGGTCTCCGCCGGCGAGCAGATCACCGCGGGCCTCACCGCCATGATGCTGCAGTCGATGGGCGTCACCGCGCGCTCCTGGCTCGGCTGGCAAATCCCGATCGAGACCTCGGCGGTGCACGGCGCGGCCCGGATCGAGGAAATCAAGACCAAGGAGCTCTCGAAGCGCATGGCCAAAGGCGAGGTGCCGGTGGTGCCGGGCTTCCAGGGCGTCGTGCCGGGCACCAAGCGGATCACGACCTTGGGGCGCGGCGGCTCGGATACCTCCGCCGTGGCGCTGGCCGCCGCGCTCAAGGCCGACCAGTGCGACATCTATACCGATGTCACCGGCGTCTATACCTGCGATCCCCGGATCGTCACCAAGGCCCGCAAGCTTGATAAGATCACCTATGAGGAGATGCTGGAGATGGCGTCCCTGGGCGCCAAGGTGCTCCAGACCCGGTCGGTCGCGCTCGCCATGAAGGAGCATGTCCGCACCCAGGTCCTCTCCAGCTTCGAGGATGTGCCCGGAACTCTAGTCGTCGATGAGGAAGAGATCGTGGAACAGGAAGTAGTCAGCGGCATCGCCTATTCGAAGGACGACGCCAAGGTCACCGTGTCGGGCATCGCCGACCGGCCGGGCATCTCGGCGGCCATCTTCGGACCCCTCGCCGACGCCGCGATCAATGTCGACATGATCGTGCAGAACGTGTCGCGCGAAGGCCTGACCGACATGACCTTCACCGTGCCCCGGGGCGAGATCAACCGGTCGCTCAAGGTCATCGAGGGCCAAAAGGCGTCGATCGACTACAAATCGCTCTCCAGCGACCCGAACGTGGTCAAGATCTCGGTGATCGGCGTCGGAATGCGCAGCCATGCGGGCGTGGCAAGCCGGATGTTCCGTACGCTCGCGGAAAAGGGTATAAACATTCAGGTCATTTCCACGTCCGAAATCAAGGTGAGCGTCCTGATCGCATCCGAATACACGGAACTCGCATTGCGTGCACTTCACACCGCGTATGGCCTCGATGCGGCCTGACACGCTGAGCGCGCGGAATACAAAGCCGGACACCGACTCCTGGGGGTGCGTGAGGAGGTCGACATGAGCCGACCCATAATTTCCCCCGAGCTCAACCGCCTGTGGCAACGTGGCAGGGCGCTTCTCGGTACCGATTACGCCATCATGGGCGGCGCGATGACCTGGGTGTCCGAGCGCCATCTGGTCGCGGCGACGTCCAATGCGGGCGGCTTCGGCGTCATCGCCTGCGGCTCCATGACGCCCGAGCTCCTGGATCAGGAAATCGCCGCGACGTTCGAGCTGACCGCAAAAGCCGTTCGGCGTCAATCTCATCACCATGCATCCGGCGCTCGAGGACCTCGTCGAGGTCTGCCTCAGGCGCGGAGGTCGGCCATGTCGTGCTCGCGGGCGGACTGCCGCCGGGCTGGGCGATCGACAAGCTGAAGGAAGGGGGCGCCAAGGTGATGTGCTTCGCCCCGGCCTATGGGGTCGCCCGCAAGCTCGTGAGGAGCGGCGTCGACGGCCTCATCATCGAGGGCAGCGAGGCCGGCGGCCATATCGGGCCCGTCTCCACCATGGTGCTCGCCCAGGAGCTCCTGCCCCAGGTGACCGAGGTGCCGGTCTTCGTCGCGGGCGGGATCGGGCGCGGCGAGGCGATCGCGATGTATCTCCGGATGGGCGCGGCGGGCTGTCAGATCGGCACCCGCCTGGTTTGCGCCAACGAATCCATCGCCCATGAAAACTTCAAGAAGGCCTTCATCAGGGCCTCGGCGCGGGACGCCGTGCCGTCGGTGCAGCTCGACCAGCGCTTTCCCGTCATTCCGGTCCGGGCGCTGGCGAACAAGGCCTCCAAGCGGTTCATGGAATACCAGAAGGAAGTGATTTCCCGGTTCCAGGCGGGCGAGTTGGACCAGAAGCAGGCGCAGCTCGAGATCGAGCATTTCTGGGCCGGCGCGCTCCGCCGGGCGGTCATCCTTGGCGATGTCGAGAACGGCTCGCTGATGGCGGGCCAGAGCGTCGGCATGGTGACGCGGGAGCAATCGGTCGCCGAAATTCTCACCGAGCTCGTCGAGCAGGCCTCCGCGGTCCTCGATCAGGGCGGGAGCCAGACGCGTCCGAAGGAGGTCCAGGCCGGGTGAGCACGCAGACCGCAGCATCGGGACCCCGGATTCTCCTGCGGCGACTTCGGGAGCTGATGGCGGCGCCGGCCGCGCTCCAGTTGCGGCTCGACAGGATCGTGAAGATCATCGCCTCGAACATGGTCGCCGAGGTGTGCTCGATCTATCTGGCGCGGGCCGGCGACATGCTGGAGCTGTTCGCCACCGAAGGTCTCAATCCCGAGGCCATCCACCAGACGCGGCTGCGCTTCGGCGAAGGCCTGGTCGGCCGTATCGCCGCGCTCGCCACGCCCGTTTCGCTTTCCGAGGCCCAGAAGGACCCGTTCTTCGCCTACCGGCCGGAAACGGGCGAAGAAATCTACCATTCCTTCCTCGGCGTGCCGATCATCCGCAGCAACCGGGTGGTCGGCGTCGTGGTGGTCCAGAACAAGGCCCAACGGCGCTACACCGAAGAGGAAATCGAGGCGCTCCAGATCGTCACCATGGCGCTCGCCGAGCTGGTCGGTTCGGGCAATCTGGTCGATCCGCACGAGCTGACCGAAGGCCCGTTCGTCCGCGGCGCGCCTCACTTCCTGGAGGGCCTGTCGCTTGCCGAGGGCATCGCCGAGGGTGTGGCGGTGTTCCATGAGGCGAAGGTCCAGATCACCAAGTTCATCGCCGAAAATCCGGACGACGAGAAGGAACGGCTGTCCCGCGCGCTCGCCGATCTGAGGCAGTCGATCGACGACATGCTGGCCTCGGCCGAGCTCAAGCGCGGCGGCGAGCATCGCGACATTCTCGAAGCCTATCGGATGTTCGCCCATGACCGCGGCTGGCTACAGCGGATCGAGACGGTCATCGAATCCGGCCTCACGGCGGAAGCGGCGGTCGAACGCGTCCAGCTCGACAACCAGGCCCGCATGGCCCATGTCACCGATCCCTATATCAGCGAGCGGCTGAGCGATCTCGACGACCTCGCGCACCGGCTGATCCGTCATCTGGTGGGCCTGCCGTCGACCGCCGCGCGGGGGAATCTGCCCGAAAATACGGTGCTGATCGCGAAATCCATGGGACCGGCCGAGCTACTGGATTACGACCGTCAGAATCTCCGTGCGGTGGTGCTGGCCGAAGGCGCGCCGTCCGCCCATGTCTCCATCGTCGCGCGGGCGCTCGAAATTCCGATGGTCGGCAAGCTCGGCGAGGACATGAACCAGATCCAGCCGGGCGACGAGTTGATCGTGGATGCCGACAACGGCCAGGTCCATGTCAATCCGGGCGCCGATATCGCCCAGTCCTATCACGAGACCATGGCCGCCCGGGCTCAGCGCGCCGCCGAATACGCGGCCCATAAGGACCTGCCCGCGGTCACCGTCGACGGCGCCCATGTTCAGCTCAGCATCAATGCCGGCCTGACGGTCGATCTGCCCCATCTTGAGGAGACCGGCGCCGACGGCATCGGCCTGTTTCGCACCGAGTTCCAGTTCCTGGTCGGATCGACCCTGCCTCGGCTGCAGGACCAGGCGGCGCTCTATCGCGAGGTTCTGGCGGCCGCCAAGGGCAAGCCCGTGGTGTTCCGGACCCTCGATATCGGCGGCGACAAGGAGGTCCGGTTTATCGCGTCCACGGGGCGCGAGGAGAACCCGGCGCTCGGCTGGCGCGCGATCCGCGTCGCCCTCGATCGGCCGGCGCTGCTCCGCTATCAGGTCCGCGCGCTGATCCAGGCGGCGGTCGGCGCCGAGTTGCGCGTGATGTTCCCGATGATCGCCGATGTCAGCGAGTTCAAGACCGCGCGCGGCGTGGTCGATCGCGAGGTGGACCGGCTGACCCGCATGGGCGCGCCGATGCCGGAGAAGATCCTGGTCGGCACCATGCTGGAGGTCCCCTCGCTCGCCTGGCAGCTCGATACGTTGCTTCCGCTGGCTGATTTCGTCTCTATCGGCAGTAGCGATTTACTTCAGTTTTTCTTTGCTTTCGATCGAAATAATCCGGCGCTTGCCGGGCGCTACGATGTCTTCGCGCCGAGCGCGCTCGGCTTCATCAAATCGATCATCGACAAGTGCCACCAATACGAGACGCCGGTCAGCCTGTGCGGCGAGATGGCCGGCAGGCCGCTGGTGGCCATGGCTTTGGTGGGCCTCGGGCTCCGCAGCCTGTCGGTTCCGGCCTCCGCGGTCGGCCCGATCAAGACCACGATCCGCAGCCTCGATGTCGGGGCGCTGGAGGATTATCTCGGCACGCTATTCGGCTCCGCCGACCATAGTGTTCAAGGCAAGCTCAGAGAATTCGCCCAGGATCACCGCGTCGTGCTTTGAGCGCGCGATGCCTTTTTGTCGCTTCAAACTTTCCACAATTTGTCCACATTTGAGCGCCAATACTAAGCAAAATCCGGGCTTTCCTCGGGTTTTGCACACAAGATAGGGACGGCGCGGGCCGTACGGTCAGGCCTCTATTGCTCTAGCTGTTGTTATTTGCTTTAGTAGTTCGTTGACCGAACTCCGGTAAACTAGTCTTGCTTCTACTACCTGCGTCGGTTTCGCTTTTCTGAATCGATTGCGGCCAGGCCGGGCAACGGCCGGTGGGGAGGCCAAGAGGGAGAATACGCGACCCCGAGGGTGTGCGGCGCAGGCCGGGACGGACGGCGTGGCGCCAGTTGGTTTACGACTGTTGGGGGTAGTGAAGATTGCAAACCGTGTTTCAGGACACAGGACTGAACGGAGACGAGCCGGCTAACGATCCAGAGCCAGAGCTCCACGCCGTTGGCGATCAGACCGATGTCGGGTCGATCCTGCGGCGAACCCGTATCCAGTCGGGTTACACGCTCGAGCAGGTCTCGCAGAATCTCAATATCCGCCTCCAGCATCTCGCGGCGATCGAAGAATCGCGCTCCGACGACCTTCCCGGCTTTACCTATGCCCTCGGCTTCGTGAGGGCCTATGCGAATTTCCTGGGCCTCGACGATCACGCCGTCGCCGCCCGCTACAAGGAAGAGGTCCAGATCACGCCCGGCGGCGGCCAACGGCTGGTCTTTCCCGAGCCGGTGGACGAGGCGCGCGTTCCCAAGGGGACGCTGATCGCCATCTCGCTCGCCGCCGCGCTCGCGATCTACGGGGTCTGGTACTTCGTGTCGTCCTACAACGCGGTCAAGATGGTGACCGTGCCGCCGGTGCCGGATCGCCTGGCGCCGGATTCCGTCGGGCCGAAGAGCATCCGCCAGGCGACGGTGCAGGATCAGGCGGCGGTGCAGGATCAGGCGGCGGAGACGGCGCCCGATACCGCGGCGCCTCAAGCTGAAACCGCGAAGGCCGAGACGGCCAAGCCTCAAACGGCCGAGACCGAGGCCCCGAAGGTCGAGAAGCCGGCGACGCCCAAGGTCGCTGCGGCTCCGCCTCCGGCCACTTCGGAAGCGGATAACACGGACGGCGAGGATTCCGAGCTGCCGACGCCGCCGGCCGATACCGTCAATGCCGACAGCGCCGGCCAGGAGGTCGCTTCCGTCGAGGCTCCCGCCGTGGATTCTGCGCCCGATGCGACCGCCACGGACGAGCCTGCAGCGGCGCCGATCGCCGAAGCGCCCCATGTGCCCAAGGCTTATGGCTCCGACGACGCCGATGTCCGGGTGGTCATCAAGGCGGATACCGATTCCTGGGTTCAGGTCGAGGGGCCGGCCAGCGACATTCTGTTGAGCCGCGTGCTCCAGGCCGGCGACACCTACCGGGTGCCGAACCGCGACGGCCTGACGATGATGACCGGCAATGCCGGGGCGCTGGAGATCATGGTGGACGGCCAGTCGATCGGCTCGCTCGGGCCCTTGGGCGCGGTCCGGCGCGGCATCGACCTTGCGCCCCAGGCGCTCGCGGCCCGCAACACGGCCGTCACAAATTAGTTCTTAACTTCACATCCTTAAGTGCCGGTCGTATAAGGGGTCCCGTGGCTTTGGCCACGCGGCGCGGCCGTTTTCCACGAGGTTAGGTCCACGAGGATAGTCATGAGCGTTCGTCCCTATCGCGATATCGATCGACGCAAGAGCCGGAAGATTCACGTCGGCAAGGTGCCGGTGGGCGGCGATGCGCCGATCTCCGTCCAGACCATGACGAACACGCTGACGAGCGATGCCGCCGCGACGATCGCCCAGGTCCGCGCCGCTCAGGATGCGGGCGCCGACATCGTGCGGGTCTCCTGTCCGGACGAGGCCTCGACCGCCGCGCTCGCCCAGATCGTGCGCTCGGTGGACGTGCCGATCGTCGCCGACATCCATTTCCATTACAAACGCGCCATCGAGGCCGCCAAGGCGGGGGCCGCGTGCCTTCGGATCAATCCGGGCAATATCGGCTCCTCCGAGCGGGTCAAGGAAGTCGTCAAGGCGGCAAAGGACCATGGCTGCTCGATGCGGATCGGCGTCAATGCCGGCTCGCTGGAGAAGGAGCTTCTGGAGCGCTACGGCGAGCCGTGCCCCGAGGCCATGGTCGAAAGCGCGCTCAATCACGCGAAGATCCTCGAGGACAACGACTTCCGCGAGTTCAAGATCAGCGTGAAGGCCTCCGACGTGTTCCTCGCGGTCGCCGCCTATCAGGGCCTCGCCGACGCCTGCGATTATCCGCTGCATATCGGCATCACCGAGGCGGGCGGGCTCACCTCGGGCACGGTCAAGTCCTCGATCGGGCTCGGCATGCTGCTCTGGTCCGGCATCGGCGATACGATCCGGGTCTCGCTCTCGGCGGATCCCGGTGGAGGAGGTGAAGGTCGGCTTCGAGCTCTTGAAGTCGCTCAATCTCCGCTATCGCGGCGTGAACATCGTGTCCTGCCCGTCCTGCGCGCGGCAGGCCTTCCCGGTGATCAAGACCGTCGAGATCCTGGAGCAGCGCCTGGCGCATATCTCGACGCCGATGACGCTTTCGATCATCGGCTGCGTCGTGAACGGCCCCGGCGAGGCGCGCGAGACCGATATCGGCCTCACCGGCGGCGGCCATGGCAACCACATGGTCTATCTGAACGGCGTCACCGACCATAAGATCAAGGACGAGGAGCTCGTCGACCATATCGTCGAACTGGTCGAGGCCAAGGCCGCCGAGATCCAGGCCGGCGGCAAGTCCAGGATCGCCAAGGCCTCTTGACGCCGGCTGCTCTAACCGTCATTCCCGCGCAAGCGGGAATCCAATAAAGTCCGAGCCGATTTGAGATCCCCGCTTTCGCGGGGATGACGATCGAAGAGTCGGGACGACCAGGGAACGACGCCGAAGATGTCCAAGCTGCAGCCGGTTCGCGGGACGCGCGACATCCTGCCGGAGGAGAACCGCCGGTTCCGGCAGGTGACCGAGACATTTCGCGGCGTCGCCGAGAATTTCGGCTTCGAGGAGATCGCGACGCCGATCTTCGAGTTCACCGAGGTCTTCGCGCGCACGCTCGGCGAAACCTCCGACATCGTCTCGAAGGAGATGTACACCTTCGAGGATCGCGGCGGCGACAGCATCACCCTTCGCCCAGAATACACCGCCGGCATCGCCCGCGCCTTCATCTCCGGCGGTCTTGCTCAGGATCTTCCGCTCAAGTTCTTCGGTTTCGGGCCGATGTTCCGCTACGAACGGCCGCAAAAGGGCCGTTACAGGCAGTTCCATCAAATGACGGCCGAGACTTCTGGGCGTGGCCGAGCCCCAGGCGGATATCGAGATCGTCGCCATGGGCGCGGAGCTGATCCGCCGGCTGGGCGTCGCGGATGCCGTGACCTTGGAAATCAACACCCTGGGCGATGCCGACAGCCGGCAGACCTATCGCGGCGTGCTGGTCGATTATCTCAAACATCACGAGGCGCATTTGAGCGAGGACAGCGTTCGGCGCCTGCACGTCAATCCGCTGCGCATCCTCAATTCCAAGGACGAGGGCGACCGGGAGATCGTCAAGAACGCGCCTCTCATGTCGGATTCCCTGACGCTCGCCTCCAAGGACTTCTTCCGCGAGGTGACGGAGGGACTGGACGCGCTCGGCATCGATTTCGTGGTCAACGAGCGCCTGGTGCGTGGGCTCGACTATTACTGCCACACGGCTTTCGAGTTCATCACGGCCTCGCTCGGCGCGCAGGGCACGGTCCTGGCCGGCGGCCGCTATGACGGACTGATCGAGACGATGGGCGGCCCACCGACCCCGGGCATCGGCTGGGGCAGCGGCATCGAGCGGCTCTCCATGCTGATCGACGAGCCGCCGGCGCCCGAGCGGCCGATCGCCGTGGTGCCGGTCGGCGATGATGCGCAAGCGGCCGCCCTCAAGATCGCCCACGATCTGCGCCGGGCCGGCCTCTCCGTCGATATGGCCTATAAGGGCAATGTCGGCCGGCGCATGAAGCGGGCCAACAAGGTCAATGCCCGCGCGGCGCTGATCCTGGGCTCCGACGAGCTCGCCCGCGACGTCGTCACGCTCCGGGATCTTGACTCCGGAGAGCAGGCGGAAGTACCCATCGCCGAACTTGCGGAACGGTTGAAAACCATTCAGGTGAGCTTCGGCCGTCCGCCGGAGGCAGTGATTTGATCCCCCAGGAAAAACTGGACCATCTGATGGCCCGATTCTCGGCAATCGAGGCCAATATGTCCGGCGGCAAGAAGCTGTCGAGCGAGGAGTTCGTGCGCCTCTCGAAGGAGCATGCCGAGCTCAAGCCGGTCATCGACAGCATCGTCGCCTGGCGCGCCGCCGCCAAGGAGCTGGCCGACCTCGAGGAGATCATGGACGACCGCTCGGCCGATCCCGAGATGCGCGCGCTGGCGGAGGACGAGATCTACGACGTCCGCAAGCGCGTGCAGGATCTCGAAAACCGGGTGCGGATCGAGCTTCTGCCCAAGGACGCCGCCGACGAGAAGAACGCGATCCTGGAAATCCGCGCCGGAACCGGCGGCGACGAGGCGGCGTTGTTCGCAGGCGTGCTGCTTGCGCATGTATCAGCGCTACGCCGAGTTGCATCGCTTCACCTTCGAGATCATCAGCGCCTCGGAGACCGATCTCGGCGGCTACAAGGAAGCGATCGTCTCGATTTCCGGTCCCGGCGCCTATGCCAAGCTCAAATACGAGTCCGGCGTTCACCGGGTGCAGCGCGTGCCGACCACCGAGGCGGGCGGCCGCATCCACACTTCCGCCGCGACCGTCGCGGTGCTGCCCGAGGCCGAGGAAGTCGATGTCGAGATCCACGAAAAGGATTTGCGCATCGACGTGTTCCGGTCGAGCGGTCCCGGCGGCCAGTCGGTCAACACCACCGACAGCGCCGTCCGCATTACCCATATCCCGACCGGCATCGTGGTCCAGCAGCAGGACGAAAAGTCGCAGCACAAGAACCGCGCGAAGGCTATGAAGGTGCTTGCGCGCTCGGCTATACGAGCGGGAGCGCGAGCGTGCCGACGAGGAACGGGCGAGTGCGCGGCGCGGGCAGGTCGGCAGTGGCGACCGGTCCGAGCGCATCCGTACCTACAACTATCCGCAAGGCCGCGTCACCGATCACCGGATCGGCCTGACGCTTCACAAGCTCGACCAGGTCGCTGATCGGCGAAGCGCTCGACGAGATCATCGACGCCCTGACGGCCGAGGATCAGGCCGAAAGGCTCGCGGCAATGGAAGGGTGTAGCCGGCTGATGATCATGGGAGAAACCGCCCAGGCCTTGACCCGGGCCGCCGCCGAGAGCCTGAAGGCGGCCGGCGTCGCCACCGCGCCGTTGGATGCGCGGGTCATGATGCGCCACGTGCTCGGGCTCAGATTCGAGGACGCGCTGGTCGATCCGGCGCGCCGCCTGACCGTCGAGGAGGAGCAGCGCTTCACGTCGCTTCTCCATCGCCGCCGTGCGCGCGAGCCCCTGTCCCATATCCTGGGACGAAAAGAATTCTGGAGCCTGCCTTTCCTGGTCGGTCCCGACGTGCTCGACCCCAGGCCCGACAGCGAGACCCTGATCGAGGCGGTGGCCGCCCGGTTTGCGGTAGCGCAACGTCGCCGCGGGCGACGGGCTTTCGATCCTCGATCTCGGCACCGGTTCGGGCTGCCTGTTGCTGGCGCTCCTGCATGAATTCCCCGAGGCCAACGGTCTTGGCGTCGATATCTCCGCCGCCGCTCTCTCCATCGCGAGACGCAATGCCATGCGGCTCGGCAAGAGCGCCCGGGCGCATTTCGTCGAGAGCGACTGGACCGCCGGATTCGTCGGCAAATTCGACGTAATCGTCGCCAATCCGCCCTATATTCCGAGTGGCGACATCGCCGGGCTCGCCCCGGAGATTCGCGACCACGAGCCCCGTTTGGCGCTCGATGGCGGTCCCGACGGGCTCATCCCTATCGCCGCATCATGCCCCATCTCGCCGGGATCTGCCGCAGGCAGGCGCTGGTCGCTTTCGAGGTCGGCGAGGGCCAGGCGGAGGATGTTTCCAAGCTTTTGTCGAAAGACCACGGATTTTCGGACGTGTCAATTCATCTCGATCTGGCACGGACCGCGCGCTGCGTGAGCGCCGTCGCCGCCGAGTTTGAGGCATGGCGAAAATCGGGCAGGGTCTAAAATTTCCTGTTGGAAAAGCTGGGGTTTCCGGCTAAGTATACCCACAGTCGAGTACAGGGAACTCGCCGCGGAGCGCGGCGACGTCGAGATTTTCCCGGATGGGAACGGCCGCTTTCCCGACAGCAGGAAGAAAAAGGCCGCATATAAATCAAAATGGCGACGTGTCGGGTCGGGATGACCCGTCATTTTATTGGCAAAAACCCTTCGAAATACGCTGGTGATGAGACAAGGCCAAAATAACAAGCGGTCGCGCGGTCGGCCGAACAATCGCAAATCGCAATCGGGACGGAGTTCGACAGTAACGGTCCCGATGTGAAGATCCGTGGTACCGCATCGCATATCTATGAGAAGTACCAGTCGCTTGCGCGGGATGCGCAAGCGAGCGGGGACCGGATCGTCGCCGAGAACTACCTGCAGCACGCCGAGCATTATTTCCGGGTGATGCTGGCGGCCGAAGGGGCCCAGGGGCTTCAAAACCGCGTGGGCCCGTCGCAGCCGCCGCGTCCGGCCCAGGGCACTGGCAACGGGCCGCAGGAAGCCTCCTCGGACGGGGACGATGCCGATACCGGCGGCCCACCAGAACACTCAGCCCCAGCATTCCGGCGACAGTCAGCCCCAGCCCCAGCCGCGCGCAGAAGCACCGCAAGGCGACGGGGAGCCTCGCCAGCACGGCAATGGTGCCGCGCCGGGCAACGGCTCGTCGTCCGGCAATGGCCACTCGTCGACGCCGCATGTCGAGGAAGTCGTTGCCACCAAGCCGAACGGTGCGGAAAACGGCGTATCGGCCTCCGAAAACGCCGAGCAGCCCAGCCGCGCCCGAGCAGGTGGCTGTGCCGCAGTCCGGCCAGGGCCGCGAGGCGCCGCCGCGCCGCCGTGGCCGTCCGCCCCGCGAACGCGACGCCGCACCGGCACCCGCCCGACGTCGAGGCCGAGACGGGGCCGGAAACCTCGGAGCCGGCGAGCTAAGCTCTAACCACTGAAGAAAAGGCGTCGCCTCAGCGAAGACTGGGGCCCAGGCTTGCGTGCGTGCACCGGCGGTCCACCCATACAAGATGGACTGGATGCCAACCTCCGCGGGCATGGCGGAGAGTGGAAATTGCCGCTTCAGACGACCTCGATCATATCGCCGCGCTTGAGCGCGCCGCCGGTCGTCACGCGGGCATAGATGCCAAGGACGTTGTGGCCGTATTCGGCCACGAGATCCTTCGGGAATATTCATGTCGCGGAGCGCGGTCAGCGGGTTGACGTTGGTCGCCGCGCAGCGCTCGATGGGCTTGACGCCGGTGAGCCGGACCTCGCCCGCCGTAAAATCCTTGCCGATTAGGTCCATCTCGCGCCACGGCTCCCAGCCCTCGACATAGAGATTGGCGCGGAACCGCAGGGGCTCGATTTCCCGCCCTGTCCGTTGGCACAGGTCGCGCAGGGAATTGAGGTTGATGATCGAGACGCATTTCTCGGCAAAGTCGGAGAACATGTGCCCCGGCGCCTCGACGATGCGCGGCCGGCCCTCGGGGCCCTGTCCCATGAAATGCTCGAAAAAGGTCTCGAGATGGGCGCGCGCCTCAGGGTTTTCGAGGCAGGCCCGGACGGCGAGATTCTGCCCGCGCGCGACGACGAGGGTCTGTGTCGCTTCGTCGAAAAAGGTCGCGAGCGCGGCGAGCCGCTCGTCGCGCATCAGCATGAGAAACTTGGTCTTGTCGAGATGGACCGGCGAATCGGGGTTGAACGCCGTGCTCGCCCGCGCCAAGGCGTAGCGGCGGTCGCCCGGCACGCCGTTGCCGGCCACGAGATCGATCTTTTCGAGCGGCTCGGGGCTCAGACCTTTGACTGGATAACGGAACAGGCCGAGGACGTGGGCAGGATCCACCGTGCGGGGCTCGGCCTATTCGGCCGCGGATTTGGGCGTCGGCGATCCCGTCGCGCCCGCCGCTTCGCCCGCCGGCGGGCTTTCGACCGTCTGGCTCACCTTGATGTTCTCGGCATCGGCGATCTTGACGTTCTCGCGGCCGACCATGGCCTTGAAGTCCGCGAGCGCCTTGCCTTCGAGATTGTAGCCGGTGGGGAGCTTCAGGCCCAGCGGATTGACCTGCTTGTGGTGAACCAGCACTTCATAGTGGAGATGCGGCCCGGTGGAGCGGCCTGTGCTGCCCACATAGCCGATGATCTGGCCCTGTTTGACGCGCACGCCGCGGTGGATGCCGTGGCCATAGCGCGACAGGTGCGCATAAGCCGTCTCGTAGGTGCTGTTGTGGCGGATACGGATATAGTTGCCGAAGGAGCCCCAGCGCGAGGCGCGTTCGATGACGCCGTCGCCCGCCGCCATGATCGGCGTGCCCCGCGGCACCGCGAAATCGTGCCCTTGTGCATGCGGGTGTAGCCCAGGATCGGATGCTTGCGCATACCGAAACCGTCGGAAATGCGTGCGCCGTCCATCGGCGTGCGCATCAACATCTTCTTGGCGCTGCGGCCGTCGGGCTTGAAATAGGACGCGAATTTCTCGCTTTCGGGCCGGTAGCGATAGAGCTGGATCTTATCGCCCCGTAAGGTCAGCGCGGCATAGAGGATATTGCCGTCCTTCACCACATTTCCGTCGTCGTCGCGGAAGCGCTGATAATAGACCTCGAAGGCATCGCCCTTGCGGATTTCGCGCTGGAAATCGACATCCCAGCTGAAGATGCGGATCAGGTCGACGATGACGCCGGTCGGTACGCCCGCGCGCCCGGCCGAGAGGAATAGACTGTTGTTGATCGTGCCGGTTGCCGCAACGGCGAATTCGGTCAGCGGGATGTCGCTGGTCCAGCTCTTGTACTGGCCGTCGTCGCCGCGCTCGGCGAAGATCTCGGCGATCGACATCGGGCTTGTAGGAAATAGTCCGCAGGACCGGAGTGTCGTCCTCGCTCATACCCACCGTTATGACCTGGCCGGCGGCAAGCTTCCGGAGA
>CAVTAV010000007.1:162500-305763 GCA_963732795.1 uncultured Alphaproteobacteria bacterium
TAACGGTCCTAAGGTAGCGAAATTCCTTGTCGGGTAAGTTCCGACCTGCACGAATGGCGTAACGACTTCCCCGCTGTCTCCAGCATAAACTCAGTGAAATTGAACTCTCCGTGAAGATGCGGAGTACCCGTGGTTAGACGGAAAGACCCCGTGCACCTTTACTACAACTTTACAGTGGTGCGGGCGATTATATGTGTAGGATAGGTGGTAGGCTTTGAAATGTCGGCGCCAGTTGGCATGGAGCCACCCTTGAAATACCACCCTTATGGTTGTTCGCATCTAACCGTAGCCCGTTATCCGGGTTCGGGACCCTGTATGGTGGGTAGTTTGACTGGGGCGGTCGCCTCCCAAAGAGTAACGGAGGCGCGCGATGGTGGGCTCAGGCTGGTCGGAAATCAGCTGATGAGTGCAATGGCATAAGCCTGCCTGACTGCGAGACTGACAAGTCGAGCAGAGACGAAAGTCGGTCATAGTGATCCGGTGGTCCCGTGTGGAAGGGCCATCGCTCAACGGATAAAAGGTACGCCGGGGATAACAGGCTGATAGCGCCCAAGCGTCCATAGCGACGGCGCTGTTTGGCACCTCGATGTCGGCTCATCACATCCTGGGGCTGTAGCAGGTCCCAAGGGTTCGGCTGTTCGCCGATTAAAGTGGTACGTGAGCTGGGTTTAGAACGTCGCGAGACAGTTCGGTCCCTATCTTCCATGGGTGTAGGAGAATTGAGAGGAGCTGTCCCTAGTACGAGAGGACCGGGATGGACGCACCTCTGGTGGACCGGTTGTGGCGCCAGCCGCATTGCCGGGTAGCTATGTGCGGACGGGATAACCGCTGAAGGCATCTAAGCGGGAAGCCTCCCTCGAAACAAGTTCTCCCTTGAGAGCCGTGGTAGACCACCACGTTGATAGGCCGGGTGTGGAAGTGCGGCAACGCATGGAGCTTACCGGTACTAATCGCTCGATTGGCTTGATTTCTTGCCATGCACGGTGAGAAGGGCGGACGCCCTTGCCTCACTTGCAGCAGGCACGTGAATGCTCACGCGAGAATGCGAATTCTTTTTGCTCGTTCGTCCGGTCTTTGCCGGCTTGGTGGTCATAGCGAGGGGAACACACCCGATCCCATTCCGAACTCGGCAGTTAAGACCCTCTGCGCCGATGGTACTAACGCTTAAGCGTTGGAAGAGTAGGTCGCCGCCAGGCCTGCCAAGACCGGATGACCGACAAACCCGTCATTCCCGCGAAAACGGGAATCCAGGGCCTCATTCACAGACACAAGAGCCCGCTTCGAGAGATCGAGGCGGGCTTTTCGTTTGGCGCCAAGTGTACATACAATTTGCTTGACGGCATAACATATTGTATGTACAAATAGCTATGGAAATCGAGTTCGATCCGGCCAAGAACGAACGCAATATCCGCAAGCGCGGATTGTCGTTCGAGCGAGCCAGGGAATTCGAATTCGAAACGGCGGTCTATTTCATCGACGATCGGCGAGACTACGGCGAAACGCGCCGCCTTGCTGTCGGGTATCTCGATCGCCGGCTGCACGTTCTCTGCTTTGTCGAGACGGAGGGTGGCATCCGTGTCATCAGTTTTCGCAAAGCGAACAGGCGAGAGGCTTTGAAATATGGCAAAGCGAAAACCATTGACTGACGACGACGGCGAGGTGCGTGAGCTCGATGCCGAGGATTTCGCCCGGGCCAAGCCATTCTCTTCTTTGCCGAAATCCCTGCGCGCCAAGATCGCGACGCGCGGTCGCGGCCCGCAAAAGGCCCCGACCAAGGAACGCATCACCATTCGATTGTCGCAGGACGTCGTAAAGAAATTCCGCGCGACCGGTTCCGGTTGGCAGACGCGCTTGGATGCCGCGCTGCGGGAATGGCTGAAGGACAATTCAGCGGCTTAAGTCAGCATGATGTCGCTCCGCGCCGACAGCATCTATGCCCGCGCGTCGGAAGAGCCGGTCGCCGCTTTCTTTGGCCGCCCCGTCCGTTCGCACGGGCGCGGTTGCTTGTGTTTTGCCTTCCCGGTCATTGCGAACGACCGCAGGGAGTGCGGCAATCCAGCTATCTGGAACTCTGGATCGCCACGTCGCTGACGAGCACGATAAAATTCCCGCTCTCCGCTCATTCCGGCGCAAGCCGGAATCTCGCGTCACCGGACCTGAGACTTGCGTGATTAAGATCCCGGTCTGCGTGCTTCGTGGCGGATGAGCGGGAAAGGTGCGGCAGCGGTCAAAACGGCGCCGGGTTCTGATAACATGCAGCGATAGACATAACGGGGAGACGATCAATGTCTGAAGTTGCAAATCCGCCGCCTGCCAATCCGGCCGCTCTCGGTCTCGTGGCGTTCGGCCTCACGACAGTGTTGCTCAGTCTTGTGAACGCAGGCGTTTTACCTGCCTCAGGTGAGAACGTGGTCATTCCGCTCGCGCTGGCTTTTGGCGGCCTCATGCAGATTGTCGCCGGAATCCTCGAGTTCCGGCTCAACAACACCTTCGGCATGACGGCCTTCCTCAGCTACGGGGCCTTCTGGTGGTGGTTTGCCTTCATGATCATCTTCGCGCACCTGAACGTCATAGACATCAGCGCCGCCGGTCCAACCGTCGGTACGGCACTGCTTCTCTGGGGCGTGCTTACGCTCTATCTGTGGGTCAGTACGTTTCGCCTTTCCCGGATTCTATTCCTGATATTCCTCACCCTGTGGATGACGTTTGGTTTGTTGGGAATCGGCTCGATCAGCGGGCTGTCCGTTCTCACCAAAGGAGGCGGAGTTCTCGGGCTGGTCTGCGGCGTGCTCGCGATGTACGGGAGCTTCGGCCTCGTGACGAACGCCACCTTCGGTCGGTCAGTGATCCCGCTGGGGCAATGACGGCAAGCCGATGAAGACACGCGGTTGGTTCGGACCGAAACGCATCGGATGGGGGATCTCGCCCAGAACCTGGCAGGGATGGCTTGTGACGGCGATCTATGTGCTCGTGATCGCCGTCGGTCTGCCGATATTCCCGCCTGGCGGCAAGCTGATTGTTATCGGCGCGGGGACCGTCGCCTTTTTCGCGGTGATGTTCGCCACCTACAGCAAGGATGAGCCGGCCGACGAGGCTTGAAGGCCCCGCCCCTTACTTGAACAAGGCCAGATCGATTGCGTTGGCCATCGCCTCGTAGCCCTTGTCGTTGGGGTGCAGCCAGTCGCCGGACTGCATGTCGGCACGCATCTTGGTGGGGTCTTCGGGGTCGCGGACGGCGGCGTCGAAATCGATCACGCCGTCGAATTCGCCGCTGGTGCGGATCCAGTCGTTGACCGCCGAGCGGACCTTCTCGCCATCTTCGTAATAATAGGTCGCGCCTTTCCAGGGCGTCAGCGTGGCCCCGAAGATCTTGAGGCCGCGGGCATGGGCGCGAGCGATGAGCTGACGGTAGCCGGCGATCAGGTCGTCGGCCGAAACCGCCGTCAGGTTGACGGTGCCGTTCTGGAAGATGTTGTTGCCCTTGAGCGCCGAGAAGCCGATGTCGTTGATGCCCTCGAGGACGATGATGGAGGAGCCGTTCGGCCAGGAGAGCGCGTCGCGCTCGTAGCGCGCCTGGGCGTTCGGGCCGGCGACATCATGCAGCACGCGATTGCCCGAGATGCCTTCGTTGATCACCGCCGCCGGGGGCTGGCCTTCCTGCTTGGCGAGCCGCGCCGCCAGGAAATCCGGCCAGCGATGATTGGCGTTGGGGGTCGATGCCGCGCCGTCGGTGATCGAATCCCCGTAGGCGACGATCGTCGTGGTGCCGGCCGGCGCCTCGACTTCGACGCCCGAAAGGAACAGGCGCGAATTGACCTCGTGATCAGTCGGGAAATCCGCATCGGCGGTGTGATCGCCGGGCATGGAGACATAGCCGGTCTGCTGCGCCAGCTGGTGGTTCGTCGCCGGGCCCGTGGCCTCGGGGAAATAAAGGCTGACGGCGAGGTTCGCAAGCGGCGCTACCGTCATCGGCACGGGATCGCTCAAGGCCACCGCGCCCGCCGGGATCATCAGGCCGGGCTGGCCGCCGAAGGTGAGCACATGGTCGGTGCCGTCCGTGATCGCCGCGCCGTCCCCGGCCTCGGCGATATGGGCCGCGCCGATCTTGAGGTCGGTCTGGCCGAAGCTGTTCGAGACCACGATGCGCACCTTGTCGCCGCCCGCCGAGACATGGACGATCTGCCGCACCGTCGCGTTCTCGACCATATTGCCCTGGCCATTGGCGGGGCCGAAGCCGCCGGGCGCCATCGGGCTCGCGCCCCAGGTGCCGACCCAGACCGCGCCCGTGGCCTTCTCGCCCTGAGAGCAGCCGGCGAGCACGGCGAGAGCGAAGGTGATGACGGCAAGATATGTAGCGCGGTGATATCGCATGGTCCGATCCCCCCAGATGGTCAGGGAACCGGCTTAGCATAAAGCGGCGGTATGGTGAAGCGCCGAACGGCGTTAGGGATGGGCGCTCAGCGGCTGGAGCCGAGCTGGACCGGCGTCGACAGGAAATCGTCCACCGCGCGGAAAAAAGCCGCCCGCTGATCGAGCATCACGAAATGACGGCTGTTGTCGATCCGCCGCAAGGTCTTGTGGGCAAGCCCGGAATACTGCGCCGCATAGAGCTTGTCGAAGGTCTGGGCGGGGATGTTGTTGGCCCGGGTCCAGCCATAGACGACGAGGGTGGGCGCGGTCACCTTGGGCAGCACGGGCCGGTAGTCCGAGCCATAGAGCTCGCAGGTCGCCTCGATCACGGTCCCGATGTCGGAAATCTCGGCCCAGTGGCTCAACATCTCGATATTGGCGGCGCCGCTAACCTCGGAAGGGATTTGCGCCTTCTGCTGAGCCCGGAAGGCCTGCGGCGTCATGGCCTGCATTTGGGATCTGAACCGGTTGGTGATCTCCGCCGCCTGCACCGCGTCCTTGGCGCCGAAGGACGCACCGCCGAGGAACGGCAGGATGTCGACTACGATGACGCTGGTGAAGCGCTCGGGCTCTTCCGCCGCGAGCTTGAGCGCGATGATGCCGCCGACGCTGTGGCCCATAACGATGGCATTGTGGATGTCGTTCTTCTCGGCATAAGCCTTGATCGCGGCGACGCTGCGATCGACGAACGGCCCCGAGACCGGCTTGACCCCGCCGAAACCCGCGAGCGTGAAGCGATGGACCTGAAACTGCACGCCGTAGCGGTTTGCCGCGTCGTCCCATTCCTCCATGGTCGCGCTGAGGCCGGAAATCATAAAGAAGGGACGGCCGTGGCCGAACACCGAAACGTTGAAGGCGTGCTCGGCGGCGTGGCCCGTGGCGGGCGCCGCGAGAAAGAGGATCGCGAGCAGGGTCAGGATCTTGATACGCATCGGTTTCATTCCCTCCGGAACGCCATGATGGTTCCGGCGGGATGATCGTGGCCCCCGCTTAACATCGGGTGAAACACGGCAGACTTTGCGTCCTATTTCGGGACGAAAAAACACGGAACGGCGACGCCTTCAGGCGCCGCCGTGTGTTTTCCGTGTCTGGGCTTGACCGCCCGAGCGATCAATCCCTTTTCTGGGCCTCCGCGTACATTTCGGCATAGGGCTTCACCGCGCGCCAGAGAATGAGGATCGCGATGGGCCCGGCGACGGCGGAGGCGGTGGCGAGGGCGTATTTGAGATCACTTTCCGCGCCGAACAGATAGTCCGTCATCACGGCGATGTAGATCGGGCCCAACCCGTATCCGACCAGATTGAAGATGAAGATGAAAATCGCCGTGATTTGTCCGCGCATCTCGTTCGGCGTGACCACCTGAAGGGCCGCGTTCTGCGCGCCCGGACTGAGGAAACGGATAAACATGTTTATCCCGAGGAACGTGAACGCGAGCGTCGGCGTCGGCATTAGGGGATAGATGACCGCGATCGGAAGCGCGACGATCATGGCGATCATGAGAAGCCTGAGATTGGCGTCGAGATAGCCTCTCTTCAAGAACCATTCGGCGAGCTTGGTGCCGACGGCGAGGCCGAGCAAGGAGCATCCCATGACGACAGCACCCTGGATATAGGCGATGTCGACCATCTTCATGCCGTAGGTCCGCTGGAAGAAGGTCGGAACCCAGGCCTGAGCTCCGAGGGTCAACCCGTTTACCGCGAGGCCAAGATACATGGGCCCGTAGAAGCGTCGATGTTTGGCGATAAACTTTGCGACGTCCTTGACGGGAATGGGCTTGATCTTCGCCGCGGCCTTGCCCGGCGCTTGAATGAGACCGCGCCGCTTCGGTTCCTGGACGGTGCCCATCATCGCGGCGATCAGGAGGCCGGGGATGCCCACGATGAGGAAGACGAGCTGCCAGTTTCGCAGGATGCCAATGCCCGGAATTGAGATTTCCGGCATCCCTTCGACCAAAGCCAAGACGACCCCGCCGATGATCGAGGCAAGCCCGGTGCCGAGCACGAACCCGATCTGAAGCGTCGATGCCGCGCGCGTGAGGCGTTCCCGCGGGAAAAGGTCTGACATCATCGAATAGGTCGATGGGCCGTTGCAGGCCTCGCCGACGCCGACGCCGACCCGGGCCGCGAACAGTTGCCAGAAGCCCTGGGCCAGGCCGCAGGCCGCGGTCATGACGCTCCATATCGCGATGCCCACTCCCATGACCAGGCGGCGGCTCTTGGAATCGACCAGGCGTGCGATCGGCAGCCCCAAGATCGCGTAGAACAGGACGAACGCGAAGCCGAGCAGCAAGCTGATTTTGGTGTCGCTCAGCCCGAGAATCCCGTTTCATGTCGGGCACGAGAAGGTTGACGATGCCGCGATCCAGCATGTCGCAGAACAGGGCGAGAATGAAAACGAACATGGCATACCAAGCGCGGCTTGGTGCCGGCCAAGGCTCGCTCGCCGCCGCAGCCTTTTGGTCTGGCGCTGTCGTTGTGTCGGTCAAGTGAATGTCCCCCTGCGAATTAAGAGCAAAAGGCGCGGTGCGCCTTCGCCTAGCCCGTCCCCGATCGGGCCGCTCCACGGGTAGTTTGCACAAAAAAATCCCAGCCGTACATAGTCTCCGGCAGGAAAAGTTGCGCCCATCCGGATTCGCGAAATCCCTTGCATTACCGCGATTTAATGCGCCGGACAGGCGATGGAGAGTTTGCGGACGCATGTTGTTGTTAACGCAACTTCGTTTGCAAGGAGGACATCATGATCAGGCATATGATCAGGCTGGGTCTCGCCGCATCGCTGGTCCTCGGGGCCGCGATCGCCGGGGCCGCCGAATCCGGCACGAGCGCAAAAACCGCACCTGCCCAGGAGGCCCGGATCCCCTTCGCGGCGCTCGGCGGCATCAACAATTGGGTCGCCGACGGCGAGACCGGCCTCTATATCGAAGGCATCCGCCATCAATGGTATCACGCCAAACTGATGGGCGATTGCCTCGACCTGCCCTATGTCGAGCATATCGGCTTCGTGATGGAGCCCGACAGTTCCTTCGACAAATTCAGCTCCATCGTCGTGCGCGGGCATGTCTGTCAGGTCGCCTCGATGGTCAAGTCCGAAGCGCCGAGCAGGTTGTCGAAGGCAAAGAAGACGCAGGAAAGCAGCACCGACTAACATAGTCGGCATTGTCCCCGGCCCCTCGCGCCACTACATTCTCCAGAGTCCCTCGGGACCATATGGAGGCTGGAATTGCGGATCGGGAGACGGGCCGGGGCGTTTGCCCTTGGTGGAAATCTTGGCGCTTGTAGCGGTCGGCACCGCGCAGGCGCACGGCGTCGATAGCGCGACCAAGGATTTCCTGGTCGCCAACCAGGGCGTCGCGATCGGGGCGTTCCTCTATATCGGCGCGAAGCACATGGTGACCGGCTACGATCACCTGCTGTTCCTCATCGCCGTCATCTTCTTCCTTTATCATCTGAAAGACGTCGTCGTTTATGTGAGCTGCTTCACGCTCGGCCACAGCATCACCTTGCTGAGCGGCGTGCTGGGGCATATCAGCGTCAATCCCTATATCATCGACGCGATCATCGGGTTGTCGGTGGTCTACAAGGGGTTCGACAATCTGGGCGGCTTCAAGCGGCTCATCGGCTTTCAGCCGAACACCAAGGCGGCGGTGCTGATCTTCGGCCTGTTCCACGGCTTCGGTCTCGCCACCAAGCTGCAGCAGTTCAACCTGCCGAAGGACGGGCTTCTCACCAATCTGATCTCGTTCAATGTCGGCGTCGAGCTCGGCCAGGTCTTCGCGCTGACCTTCGTGCTGATCGGCATCATGCTGTGGCGCCGCTATGAGAGCTTCCTCAAATTCTCGACCGTCACCAATGCGCTGATCATGGCCGCGGGGTTCATGCTGATCGGCTATCAGGTGACCGGTTATCTGACCACGTAAGAGAGTTTCACCATGTCCGCTGCACCCGACGAACTGCCCCACAACCAGGCCTCCGGCCGGACGCTGCTGCTGTCCTCGATCGGCGCCCTCGCGCTTGCCGCGATCGCCCTCGTCCTGTTCATCCTGCCGGCGGAATACGGGATCGATCCGACAGGCGCCGGCAAGGCCCTCGGCCTGGACAAGCTCGCCAAAACCACAGCGGCAAAGACCTATATCCTCGACGAATCTGCCGAGGGCTATCGCAAGGATACGGTCGAGATCGAAATTCCCCCGGCGGGCGGGCTCGAATACAAGCTCCACGTCAAGAAGGGCGACCATTTCGAATATTCCTGGACCAGCCCCGTGGCGCTTTATTTCGACTTCCACGGCGAGCCCGACGGCGACAACTCCGGCTATTTCGAAAGCTACGCCGAAGGCACGGCCACGGGCCTTGCGGGCTCGCTCAACGCGCCGTTCGATGGCAACCATGGCTGGTATTGGGAGAACCGGACGGACGAGCCGGTGACGGTGAAGCTCCTGACCTTCGGGATCTATACGGTGGTGGGGAAGCTCTAACCCTCAAACATCATTTCCGCTTTCGCGGGAATAACGATGAGATGGGGCCTAGCCCTGCCAGGGCACCACGAGATCGATCTTCGCCGTCCAATCCGCGCCGGTTGACGGACGTGTCAGGGCCATGGACGAGGCCACCTTCTCCGTGTCGCTCATCTCGTTGAAAATCCAGTCGCTGCCGTTCCGGGGATCGCCCGCGATGTAGAGCTGGCTTGTCAGGCCCCGGCCGTTCGGATCATGGACCTTCACATGGATATGCGGGCAGCGGCCGACATAGGCGACGGGTCGGATGGTGCGGAAGCTGTAGGCGCCGTCTTGGCCGACGGTCGCCTTGCCGTAACCCTGGAAGTCCGGGTCGCGGGGCTTACCGCTCGACCAGCGTTCGCCGGTATGGATGTAGCGGCCGTTGACGTCGGCCTGCCAGATTTCGACCATGGCGCCGGGAATCGGCTTGCCGGCATTGTCCGTGACCCGGCCCGAGAAGGACAGAACCTCCCCGCCCGCGCGCTTCACATGGCCTTCGACCTTGACGAGATCGTTGTCCAAATCGTCGGGGAAAACATCCGGATAGAACGGCCCTTCGGTCGAGCGCGCCAGCGGCAAAACGGTGCGCGCCCGGACGATGGCCGGGACCAAAAGGATCGGCGTCGCCGCGCCGGCGATCAGAAAACGGCGTCGAGAGAGTGCGTTCATGGGCCAACCTCCTCTGCTCCGATACATCCTAATCTAGGCCGGATTGCCGTTTTGGCCAAGACAAGCGGCATGCAACCGCGTTGACGTTTCACCACGGCGGACTCACAATAGGCCGTAACGAATGTGACAATCGGCGCAAGAGCCGATCCGATGGGACACCGAAACCAATGCGCATCTTGATCCGTCTTCTGGTCTTTCTCGCCGTCCTGGCCGCGCCCTTGGCCGCGACGGCGCATCATTCCTTCGTCGTCGCCTATCTTCCCGACAAGATCATCAAGGTGACGGGCGTGGTGAGCGAGTTCCGGTTCTCCAACCCGCACGGCATCGTCCATTTCACGGTCAAGACGCCGGAAGGCAAGGTGGAAGAATGGAAGGCCGAGACCAACTCGCCGAATGTCCTCAAGCGCCGCGGCTGGACCAAGGACTCGATCAAGGTCGGCGACGTGATCACGGTCACCGGCTGGCCCGCGCGCGACGGCTCGAACCTGATGCGAGTGAGCACGATCGACCTACCCGATGGCAAGAAGCTGCTTGGTCAAGCGGCCACCCCGAACGCCGCCAACGACAAGGAATGATCATGAAGCACGCAGCATGGATCCTCGCGTCAACGCTTGCATTGTCGGTCGGAACCGCGAATGCCGCCGAAAAAATGAAGGACGGCCATCCTGATCTCTCGGGCTTCTGGGCGGTCAAATTCGAGCGCGCACCGTCGGGCCAGGCGCTGATCGACGAGCTGCCCAAGGGCACCACCATGATCCAGGACACCGGCCCGTTCGAATTGAAGGCGGGCGACTTCAGCGGTCTGAAGCTCACGCCGCGCGCCCTCAAGCAGGCCCAGGACTATTCGTACAAGGACGACACCAAGGTTCAGAACAACTGCAAATCGCCGACCATGGCCTTCCTGATGCAGGCGCCGTTCCCGATGGAGATCTATCAGGGTCGCGACATGATCGTGATGAAGATGGAATATATGGACATGGTCCGGGTCATCTTCACGGACGGCCGTGGGCATGAGCCCGCCGACGCGCCCCATTCGAAGGCCGGCAATTCCATCGGCCATTGGGAAGGCGACACCTTGGTGGTGGACACGACCCATCTCGAGGCGGGAACGATGATGAACAACGGATTCGATCACACCAAGAATATGCATGTGATCGAAAAATTCCGCCTGAGCCCTGATGGCAAGACGCTCTGGGCGACCCAACTTTACGATGATCCGGGAACCTTCGCCGGCTACGCCGCGCGCTATATTTCTTGGACGCGGAAGCCCGGCGAATACGTCTATCCCTACGACTGCGATCCCAACTACGCGAACGAGTAGGACGGCGCACTAGCCGTTCATCGCCTGCCACACCGCGAGCGGCGTCGCGGGCATGTCGATCTGCACGTCTTCCTTCCGGCTATGCAGCGCATCCACCACCGCGTTCATCACCGCGGGCGGCGCGCCGATCGTGCCGGCTTCGGCGACGCCTTTGATGCCGAGAGGATTGCCGGTCGCCGGGATGTTCTGGGTCGAGAGCGAGAAGGACGGGACGCCGTCGGCGCGGGGCATTGTGTAGTCCATGAACGACCCCGTCTGGAGCTGGCCGTCCTCGCCATAGACCGTGTGCTCGTAGAGCGCCTGGCCGATGCCCTGGGTGATGCCGCCATGGTTCTGGCCGTCCACCAGGAGCGGATTCACGATGTTCCCGAAATCATCGACCGCCGTGTATTTCACGACCGAGACCACGCCCGTCTCCGGGTCGATCTCGACCTCGGCGATATGGCATCCGTTCGGGAAGGTCATCCCGGCGTCGCCATACATGTGGGAATCGTCGAGGCCCGGCTCCATGCCTTCGGGCAGGTTCTTCTCGTCGAGCGCGGCGGCCGCGAGATCGAACAGGTTGATGCTGCGGTCGGTGCCGGCAATGGTGAAGGCGCCGTCGGCGAATTCGATATCGGCCACCGCCGCTTCCAGCATCTTGGCGGCGATCTGCTTGCCCTTGTCCTTCACCTTCTCGACCACGCCCACCAGCACGCCGCCGCCCACCGAAAGCGAGCGCGAGCCGCCGGTCATGCCGAAGCCGGAGGTATCGGTGTCGCCCTGGCGGATGACGATCTTGTCCATGGGGATCTCGAGTTGGTCGGCGAGGACCTGGCGATAGGCGATCTGGTGGCCCTGGCCGTTGTCCTGGGTGCCCATATAGGCGACCACCGTGCCGTCGCCGGGGAATTTGAGATTGACCGTCTCGAAGAAACCGCCGCCGCATTGCTCGATGTAATAACCGAGGCCGCGCCCGCGCAGCTTGCCTGCGGCTTCGGATTGCTGCCGGCGGGCCTCGAAGCCATCCCAATCGGCTTTCTTGAGGCCGGTCTCGAGAACCGCCGGGAAGTCGCCGACATCGTAGGTCGGACCCATCGGCGAGTGATAGGGCATGTCCGAAGGTTGGATGAAATTGCGCCGGCGGATTTCGGCCGGATCCAGGCCCATTTCGCGCGCCGCCTCGTTGACGACCCGCTCGACGATATAGGCCGCCTCGGGCCGGCCCGCGCCCCGATAGGCGCTCGTCGGAACGGTATTGGTCAGCACGTTCCGGACCTTGGCGTAGATCGCCGGAATCTTGTAGCAGCCGGAGAGCACGGGCACGGTGCCGTGGGCGATATAGCCGCCGACGGCGAAGCAATAGCCGCCGAGATTGCCGTATATGTTGCTGCGAAGCGCGAGGAATTTGCCGTCCTTGTCGAGGGCGAGTTCTGTCTCGGAAATCTGGTCGCGGCCCTGGGCGTCCGAAAGGAAGGCTTCGCTCCGGTCCGATGTCCAGCGCACCGGCTGCTTGATCCGCCGCGTCGCCCAGACCGCCACCGCCTGCTCGGGATAGCAGACGTTCTTCATGCCGAAGCCGCCGCCGACCGCGGGCGTCAGGATCCGCACGTCCTTCTTGTCGATCTTGAAGACGCTGTCGGCGATGTCGTTGAGAATGAAGTGACCGCCCTGGGTCTGGGTATGGACGAAGACCCGGCCGGAATCCGTGATGAAATCGGCCACGACCGCGCGCGGCTCCATGGAATTGACCACGATGCGGTTGTTGACCAGCCGGACCTTGGTGACATGGGCGGCCTTGGCGAAGGCCTCTTCCACCGCCTTTGCGTCGCCGGCCTCGAACAGCTCGGCGACATTGTTCTCGACCCCTTCGCAAACCTGGGGCGCGCCCGGCTTGATGGCGTCGAGCGCGTTGGTCACCGCCGGCCGGATGTCGTAATCGATGTCGACAAGCTCGGCGGCGTCCTTGGCCTGGGCCAGCGTCTTGGCGATGATCGCGACGATCGGCTGGCCGATGAAGCGCACTTCGTTCAAGGCCAGGATCGGCAACGAGGCCTCGGTGACGGGTTCGCCGTTCGCGTCGGTCACCGCGCCCATCACCGGCTGCAGCCGACCCAGCCGGTCCTCCTGCATTTCCTTGCCGGTCAGCACCTCGACCACGCCCTCGGCCGATTTGGCGGCGGAGACGTCGAGGCTCTTGATCGCGGCCGAGGCGACCGGCGAGCGCAGCAGATAGAGATGCAGGGCCTCGGGAAATTTCAGGTCGTCGGTATAAGTCCCCGCGCCCCTGAGCAGGACGTCGTCCTCGATCCGCCTCAAATCCCGTCCGAACTGACCCATTCCGTCTCTCCCTTGGTATTCCGGCAGCAACTGTAACACCTGATATATCCGCCCCGTGTGACCGGTACAATGTCGAGTTGGCGGATTTGTCGGGCCTATCAGACCTCGCTAGGCCATGTCACGAAGAAGTGTTTGTGCTATCGGTACGCCATGACCGCAGAGACCGTGCACGAAATCCTCAAGACGGGCCGGGGCGCCGACATCGCCATCATCGCGCCGGACCGCGAGCCGCTGACCTATGACGGGCTTCGGGCGCTCGCCGGTGAGGTTCAGGCGAGCCTGCGCCGGGCGGGCGTCGGGCGCGGCGGAAGGGTTGCGATCGTGCTGCCCAACGGCCCCGAAATGGCGGCGGCATTCCTGACCATCGCGGCCTCCGCCACCACCGCACCGTTGAATCCCGGCTATCGGACCGATGAATTCCGCTTCTATCTCGAGGACTTGCACGCCGATGCTCTTCTGGTCGAGGCGGGGAGCGAGTTGCCGGCGATCGCGGTGGCCGAGGATCTCGGCATCGCCGTCCATCGCCTGCATGTGCCGCCGGAGGCGCCGGCCGGGGCGTTTCGCATCGAGGCGGGCGACGGCCAGGCCGCAAGCGGCGGCTGGGCCGAGGCGGGCGATACGGCCCTCGTCCTCCATACCTCCGGCACGACCTCGCGGCCCAAGATCGTGCCCCTGTCACAGGCCAATATCGCCGCTTCCGCGCGCCATATCCGCACGACCCTCGCGCTCACGCCCGCCGACCGTTGCCTCAACATCATGCCGCTGTTCCATATCCACGGGCTGATGGCGGCGGTGCTCTCCAGTGTCGCGGCGGGGGCGTCGATCTTCGCGACGCCCGGGTTCAATGCCTTGAAATTCGGGGCATGGCTCAACGAGGCGCAGCCGACTTGGTACACCGCCGTGCCAACCATGCATCAGGCGATTCTGGCGCGGCTCGGCCGCGACGCCGGAGGCGGCCAAGGCGGCGGGCCTGCGCTTCATCCGCTCGTCCTCGTCCTCCCTCGCGCCGCAGATTCTGGAAGAGCTCGAAGCCCTGTTCGGCTGCCCGGTCATCGAATCCTACGGCATGACCGAGGCCGCCCATCAGATGGCGTCCAATCCCCTGCCGCCGGCGCCGCGCAAGCCGGGAAGCGTCGGGCCGGCCGCCGGTCCCGAGGTGGCGGTGATGGACGACGACGGGAAGCTTCTTGGAGCCGGAAGCGGTCGGCGAGATCGTCATCCGGGGCCCCAACGTCATGACGGCCTATGAGAACAATCCCGACGCCAACGCCAAGGCCTTCACCAATGGCTGGTTCCGCACCGGCGACCAGGGCGTGATGGATGCGGACGGCTATCTCCGCATCACCGGGCGGCTGAAGGAGATCATCAACCGGGGCGGCGAGAAGATCTCGCCCCGCGAGGTGGACGAGGTTCTGCTGGACCATCCCGCCGTCGCCCAGGCCGTCACCTTCGCGATCCCGCATGACAAGCTCGGCGAGGAGGTCGGCGCGGCGATCGTGCTGGCCGATGGCGCCGAGCCCGACGAACGGGCGATCCGCGATTTCGCCGCCGCGCGCCTCGCCGATTTCAAGGTGCCGCGCCGGATCGTGTTCCTCGACGAAATCCCAAAAGGGCCGACTGGAAAGCTCACCCGCATCGGCCTCGCCGAAAAACTGGGGCTGACCCCATGAAGATCTGCGTCTACGGCGCCGGGGCGATCGGCGGCCTGATGGCGGCTCGCGCCTCGCCGGGACTGACGCCGAGCTGACCGTGCATCGCGCGCGGGACAACGCTCGCCGCCATCCAGGCGCGCGGGATTACCGTCCTGTCGGGCGAGGAGCGCAAGACGGTCCGTGTCCATGCCGTCGAAACGCCAGCCGAAGCCGGGCCGCAGGACTACGTGCTCCTCGCCCTCAAGGCCCCGGCTGCCGCCGCTGTTTCGCAAGGGCCTCGGCCCGCTGCTCGGCCCCGAGACGGCGGTGGTGACCGCCCAGAACGGCGTGCCCTGGTGGTATTTCTACAAGCATGGCGGCCCGTTCGACGGGCGGCGGCTCGCCTCGGTCGATCCCGGCGACGCGGCAATGGATCAGCATCGGGCCCGAGCGGGTGATCGGCTCGGTGGTCTATGATGCCGCCGAGATCGTCGAGCCCGGCGTCATCCGCCACGAATACGGCAACCGCTTCACCCTTGGCGAACCGGACGGCAGCCGCTCGGCCCGCGCGGAAGCGTTGTCCAAGACTCCTGATCGCCGGCGGCGTCCGCGCGCCGGTCAAGACCAATATCCGCGAGGAGATCTGGATCAAGCTCTGGGGCAATGTCAGCTTCAATCCGGTCAGCGCGCTCACCGGCCAGTCGCTCGGCGCCATGATCGACGATCCGGCCGTCCACGCCGTCATCCGCGCCATCATGGTCGAGGCCCAGTCGGTCGCCGAATCGCTCGGCATCCGCTTCGCCATCGATGTCGACAAGCGCATCGCCGGGGCGCGGGAGGCGGGCGAGCACAAGACCTCCATGTTGCAGGATCTGGAAGCCGGCCGGCCCATGGAAATCGACGCCTTGGTCGCTTCGGTTCAGGAGCTCGGCCGCCTCGCCGGGGTCCCGACGCCATCGATCGATACGGTCCTCGCGCTCGTCCAGGCACGCGCCCGGACGGCGGGCTGTTATCCTTAAGTCTTTGGAAACCCGATCGTCTTCGGATAAAGCCGTTGGTAACTACTTGGCACTAGGCTCACGCGTTCGGGCGCTTTGCATTGCCCGGTAGGGAGCCTATGGACGAACGCGATCACGCCTTAATCAACCTGTTGGAGCGCAATGCCCGCGAGCCGGTGTCGTCGCTTGCCCGCAAGCTCGGCCTGTCGCGCTCGACGGTCCAGGACCGCATCGACAAGCTCGAGACGCTCGGCGTCATTACCGGCTATACGGTCAGGACCGGCACGTCCTACCGCAACCGCCGCCTCACGGCCTATGTCATGCTGGAGGTCGACCCGAAGCATGCCGACCGCGTGGTCAAGAGCATGGAGAACATCCGCTCGGTAAGCCGGCTCCGCGCCGTCACCGGCATGTTCGACCTCGTCGCCACCGTCCGCGCCGATACTCCCGAAGAGCTCGACAACGCCTTCGAGCAAATCCGCCGCATTCCGGGGATTACGGCGGATACCTCGTCGATTGTGCTATCGACGAAATTCGACCGCTAACTCTCAAAGTTCACCCTGGCCGGGCTCGACTCGGCCATCCACGCCGTCAAGACGTAGATGCCCGGATCAAGTCCGGGCATGACGCAACGTTAGGTGCGAGAGCCTAATACGCTCGGCCGATCAGGATTTCCTCGACGCCGGCCTCGCCCGTGAAGATGCAGGGGCCGAAGCTTTCCGGCTGGTCCAGGGGGGCGTTGCGGATGGTGAGCTTGAGGGTCTTGAGGCGTTCGCTGACTTGCTCCAGCGCCGGGCCCGTCGGGCGCGACCAGGAGACCTTGACCCAGCCTTTGAAACTCGCGCCGGCTTCGTCCTCCTCGGTCTCGGCGCTGGGGCCGAAATAGGCGGCGACATCCTCGAACGTCTTGAAGCCGCTGAGGATATTGGCGTCGAGCCGGGCCTTGGCCTCGGCGTATAGGGCGGATTGGATGTCCGACAGGAGGGCGCCGATGCCGGCAACGAACTCGCCCCTGGGCACGCCCTGGCTCTTGAGCTTGCCGCCGTCCTTCAGCGCGTCGCGGCGCATGAAGCTCACCTGGCCGCCGGCGACGTCGCGCGGGCCGATCTCGGCGATCACCGGCGCGCCGCGCTTCACCCACATCCAGCGCTTGTCGGCGGATTTGACGGGCTTCTTGTCGACGATCACCCGCACCGGCTCGCCGAGCGCCTGGGCCGCCGAAAGCTCGCTCGCCAGCGCATCGCAATAGGCGAGAACGTCGGCGTCCTCCGGCTTGTCGCGCAGGATAGGCACGATCACGACCTGGCGCGGCGCGACCGTCGGCGGCAGGCGGAGCCCGTCGTCGTCGCCATGGGTCATGATAATCCCGCCGATCAGCCGGGTGGAGACGCCCCAACTTGTCGTGTGGCAGGTCGCCAACTCGCCGTCCTCATTCTGGAAGCGGATGTTCTGCGCCTCGGCGAAATTCGTGCCGAGATAATGGGACGTTCCGGCCTGAAGCGCCTTTCCGTCCTGCATCATGCCTTCGATCGAATAGGTGCTGACCGCGCCCGGAAAGCGCTCGTTCTCCGGTTTTTCTCCGGCGATCACCGGCATTGCCAGCGTTTCCTGCGCGAAAGTGCGATAGACCTCCAACATGCGCATGGTCTCGGCGCGCGCATCCGCCTCGTCGGCATGGGCGGTGTGGCCTTCTTGCCAGAGGAATTCAGCCGTACGCAGGAAGAGCCGGGTACGCATCTCCCAGCGGACGACATTGGCCCATTGGTTGATAAGGAGCGGCAGGTCGCGATAGCTCTTGATCCAGCGCTGGAAGGCGTCGCCGATGATCGTCTCGGAGGTCGGCCGGACGATCAGCGGCTCCTGCAGCTTGGCCTCGGGATCGGGCTGGAGCTCGCCGTCGATCATCTTCAGCCGGTGATGGGTGACCACCGCCATCTCGCGCGGCGAAGCCTTCGACATGCTTGGCCTCCCGGGCGATGAAGCTCAAGGGGATGAAGAGCGGGAAATAGCAGTTCTCGTGGCCGGTTTCCTTGATGCGCCTGTCGAGCGCGCGCTGCACCAGCTCCCAGATGCCGTAGCCCCAGGGCTTGATCACCATGCAGCCGCGCACGGGCGACGTCTCCGCCAGATCCGCCTCGCGGATCACGGTCTGGTACCATTCCGGGAAATTCGACTCACGCGTTACGTTGGTCGGCCACGACAACCCCTGATTCCTGACTAACCCCGCGCGCACAATATCATTTTTGACGAGGGGGGGAAGGTGGTTACGGCCTTGGCGACGTCCACCCAGCCGCCGGCCTCGGCGCTGTGCTTGATGGCGGCGAGGGTGGCGGCGTTGTCGACGGATTCTTCGAGCGAAAGACGCCGTAATCGCTGCGATTGCCGGCGATCATGTCGGCGAGGGCCTCGGATTCGAGACGGAAACCGGGGCCGGCGCGCAGCGGCATGGGTGTCGAACTCATAGCTCCGGGTGCTCGGCGCGGCGGATGCTGATAGGTCGGCTGTTCGCCCGGAAGCGGGCTGTTGGGGAAGGCGAAATCGAGCACGCCGTGGGCGCCGATCAGGGTGGCGGAGCGGTGGAAAGCCGATCTCGAAGCTGCAGGAGATCTGCGGCCTGGAGGCCGCCCGGGAATTCGAGCAGGGCCATGGTGGCCACGTCCACGCCAGACGGATGCATCCGGGAGCCGCCTTGACGCGGTTCGGCGCGACGCCCGCCATGGCGCGCACGAAGCTCACGCAATAGCAGCCGGCATCCATGATCGCGCCGCCGTCGAGCTCCGGCTTGAGGCGGATATTCGCCTCGTCCGTCATGGTGAAGCCGAAGGAAGCCGAGATCTGCCGAAGGGGGCCGAAATCGTCCATGGCCGCGATCGCCTTGACGTCATCCATGAAGGGCTGAAAGCGATAGGGAAAGGCTTCGAGCAGGCAAGAGGCCCAGTTTGTCGGCGAGCTCGAAGGCGCGCCGCGTCGCCACCGGATCGTCCGAGAACGGCTTCTCGCACAGCACATGCTTGCCTGCTTCGAGCGCGCGCTCCGACCATTCGACATGGAGGCTGTTCGGCAGCGGGTTGTAGATGATGTCGATATCGGGATCGGCGAGCAGATCCTCATAGCGGTCATGGGCCAAGGCGAGATCGAATTTCCGCGCGAAAGCCTCGGCCCGCGCCTTGTCCCGGCTCGCGACGGCCGTCACCTCGACCGATTTCGAGCCTTTCACCTCCTGGATATAGGGCTCGGCGATGCGCGCCGTGCTCAGAATCCCGATCTTCAGCGGTGCCGGCCATCTCAATAGTCCGTATGACCTTTGAGCTCGTCGAAAGGGACCATGACATGCAGGCGATACGCAAGGCGGTCCTGGAGGCGGGCGTAATAGGCTTCGACATTGGGAGCGACGGGCGCGGGAGATCGAGCTCGAAATAGCGGTATAGAGTCGCGCCGACCGGGATATCGCCGAGGGTCAAGTGCTCGCCGGCGACGAAGGGCTGCGCCGCCAGATGCCGATCGAGGATTGCCGTAAAGGCGCGCGCAGCCGTCGATGCCGCGCTGGATGACCGTCCAGTCGCGCTCAGGCTCCGGCGTGCGGTAATAGCCCCAGAAGATGTCCATGAAGGCGGGCTGGAGCGTGGCGGCGGTCCAATCCATCCAGCGGTCGGTGAGCGACCGTTCGGCCGGGTCCTCGGGCCATAACGTCCCGCGGCCGAATGTCGCGGCGAGATAGCGCACGATCGAATGGGATTCCCAGACCACCACCCATCGTGCTTCAGGACAGGGATTCGGCCGTTCGGGTTCATCGCCCGGTATTCCGGCGTGTCGAGTCGACCGAACTGGCCGCCGGCATCGATCCGCTCGACCTCGAGGCCCAAGTTCGCCGATCGTCCACATCGCTTTCTGAACGTTGAACGAGCTCGCCCGCCCCCAGACTTTCAGCATCGCCCGCGAGTCACTTTTCGGACTTGTCGAGCTTCAGCGAGCAGGAATTGATACAGTATCGCAAGCCGTTAGGTCCCGGCCCGTCCGGAAAGACATGGCCCAGATGGGCGCCGCAGTTCTTGCAGGTCACCTCGGTGCGGATCATGCCGTGGGAGATGTCGCGATGCTCTTCGACATTGCCGCTCTCGACCGGCTTGGTGAAGCTCGGCCAGCCGGTTCCCGAGTCGAATTTGGTGTCCGATTCGAACAACGGCTCGCCGCACACTGCGCAATGATACATGCCGGCGTCCTTGGTATTCCAATATTCTCCGGTAAAGGCCTGTTCCGTGCCCTTTTCCTGGGTTACGTGGTAGGTAAGGGGCGACAATTCGGCGCGCAGCTTGGCGTCCTTGTCAGGGTCCTTGTTTTGCATCAACGTCTCCTATTTCCGGCGGGAATAACTATATGTTGGCCAAGGGCGGCCGGCGATCAAGATCGGTTGAATATGGCGGATTTTCGGTATTCATGTTCGGTTCAGTTGGCTTTCGCTACGTTTCGGCCGAATAATGAATGGTTGAGTTCCCGATCAAGGAGGATCGGACAATGAATATGATGTTGCGTGTGGCGGGGGCGGGGCTGCTTTCATTCTCGCTCGCGGGCTGCGCCGGGACGGTGGTTTCGGACGTCACGACCTTCGGGCATGCGAATGTCGAGCAGGGGGCGACGGTTCAGGTCGTCGCCATGGATCCCAAGAAGGCCGACAGCCTCGAATTCAAGACCTATGCGAACATGGTCGGCGATGCCTTGGGTCAAAAGGGCTTCAAGCCGACGGCGACAGGCGCCCAACCGCAATATGTCGCCAAGCTCGACTATTCGGTCGATGGCGGCAAGGTGATGGTCAGGTCCCAGCCGAGCTTCGGCTACGGTTACTATGGCTATTATGGCCGACCGTGGGGATGGGGCCCTTATTGGGGGTGGCGCGACCCCTTCTTCGATCCGTTTTATGATCCGTTCTACAACGACATAGATTCGGTGGTGGTCTATCGCCGCCAGCTCCATCTCGCGATCGTCAACGAGGCCAACCACCAGCAGGTCTTCGAGGCCAAGGTCGAGAGCGCCGGCACGAACAGCCATCTGAACGAGGTCATGCCCTATATGATCCAGGCGCTGTTCTCGCGCTATCCGGGCGACAACGGAAAGACCGTGCGGGTCAAGATCAAGATTCCGAACGATTGACGGTCCTTCGATAGGCCGGCCGTCCGGGCGCCGAGGCCATGGCGTTGCCCGGCCCTCTCATGCGAATATGAGGTGTGGGGTCGGGCGGCGTTTCCTAAATCCCCGGTGAACGGTGAATTCAATCCTCAGTCAGACCGGATCGGCTAACTATCCCGTCTGTGGCGGCGGACGGTGATGTCGCGCTTGCGCATCGTCGTCCTC
The DNA here is from genome assembly GCA_963732795.1 of uncultured Alphaproteobacteria bacterium. Lineage (GTDB taxonomy): Bacteria > Pseudomonadota > Alphaproteobacteria > CAVTAV01 > CAVTAV01 > CAVTAV01. Next base: position 183,687 of record CAVTAV010000007.1, read on the forward strand.
GTCCTTGTCGCGATCATTGTCGTGGTCGCCGGGCTCAGCGTCTTCGTGCTGCGCCCTATCGTGACCAGGATGGCGATCCGGACCGCCGAAGGGATGGGATTTCGGGACGTGAGCTTGAGAATCGATCGTATCGGGCCGACGCGGCTTCATATCGCGGCGCTCACTATCGGGCCGGGCCGCGCGCTGGCCGCCCGCGACATTACGCTCGACTACTCGATTCTCGGGTCTTCTGCGCCATCAGGTGAATTCGGCCGAGATCGGCGAGGTGACGGTCGCGGCGTCGATGCGGCCGGGCGAGCCGCCGCTGCCGTTCATGGAGCATTACGAGCGGACGCCGGGCGACATCGTGTTGCCGATCGACACCGTCAGGGTCCGCAAGTCCAGCCTCAATATCGTCTCGCCGGCGGGGGATTACGAGATCGCCTATTCGGGGACCCTCAAGAGCGCCTCGCCCGCGGGCCTCACCCTCGACGGCAAGGTCAAGCTCACCGGCGGCGCGGCCGTGGCAGAGGGCACGGTGACGGGCAGGATGGAAGGCTCCGGCGCGTTTGAGGGCATGGCCCATGCGACCTCGGTCAGCTTCACCGCCGACGGCGTCGCGGTGGCGAGCGGCCAGGCGGATATCGCGGCGCGTGGCTCGCTCGAGGGCCTCGACGAGGCAAGCGCACAGTTCGCCCTGGTCAATTCGCGGCTCGGCGGCGTCACGCTCGAAACGATCGACGGCGAAGCCGATTACCAGCCGGGAACGGCGCGGGTCGACCTCAAACTCAATGCCGGCAATCGGCGTCTCTCCGGCACGGCGAGCCTGGAGGTCGATACGGATAAGGACGGCGGGCCGATACAGGTGAATTTCGACTCCGATCTCGACGCCGCCGACTTCGCCGGGCTCGACGGCAGCTTCGGCCGGCCGGCGACGGTCTCCGGCCATGCGGCGGTGCGGGTCAACGGCACGATCGCGGATTTCACCACGGTGTCGGAGGATGTCGCCAACCACGTCGTGCCGCGCGCGCTTCGCCTGCGGGGCGATGTGACGCTGACCGGCGGCCGAGTGACGCTCGGCGATCAGGGGCCTGACGCGATGGCAAGCGGCGCGCTCGACATCGCCGTCGCGGACGGCGCGGTGACGGTGCGGAGCCCGAAGGGCCTGGATTTGGCGGTCGCGGGCCGGGGCTCGGCCCATGTCGGGGCGCGCGGCGGGCCGCTCGCGACCATCGGGCCGATGCTTCAACCCGCCGATATCAAGCTCGCCGCCGCCCTCGATCTCGACGCGACCGGATACGGGCCGGCAAAGGGCACGCTCGAGGGCACGATCCATATCGATCCCTCGGCGGAGACGGCGGTCAGCGCGATGCCGGTCGATCTTCATCTCACCACCTCGAAACCGATGACGATCGTGGGCGAGAGGTTGTCCAAGCTCGATCTGGCCACGAAGATCAACGGCGGGATCGACAGCTTCGAGGGCGAGACCACGGCGTCGTTCGATCTCGACAGCCCGAAGGCTGCGGCCGCGCGCATCGGTTCCGGCCATGTCCGTCTCGCGGCGACGATCGGCCGGCGCGACGGCGCGACTTACGCCATTCTCAATGACTGCGCGACGGTCCGGGCCGGCTCGATCACGTCGGGGCCGATGACGGCGACGTCCGGGCGAAATGTCGCTTTGCCCTATGCGCAAGGATGCGCCGCTCGCCGATTTGCGGTTCACTTCGGATGCGGGGCTCTCCGTCGCGCTGGCGGGCGCGTTGAAGACGGGCGAAACCAGATTTCGCATCGAACGCGACTCCGGCGATCCCGTCGAGATGACGGCAGCGCTCGCGCCCGTGACCATCGAGGCGACGAAACCGTCCACCGACGGGTCCTTCAGCGCCCATGTCGCCACGAGCGGCGGCAAGCTCGATCTCCCGGCCTATCTTGCCCGGGTCGAGAATGTCGGCTTCAGCCTCGATCTGACCGAGGGGGCCAAGGGGGTCTCGGGCAAGCTCGACACGCTCGAGGGACGGCTCGTCGATACCCGCAAGCTCGTCTATTTCTCGCCCTTCGACGTTTCCGCCGACGGAACGTTCGACGCGAAGACGGCCAAGCTCTCGGCCAAGCTCGCCGACAGCTCGGGCAAATTCGTCGATTGAGGGTGACGCGCGCATACGACATGGCGACGGGCGACGCGTCGGCCGAGTTCCATGCCGCGCCGATCCAATTCACAAAGAATGGTCTTCAGCCGCAGAAGTTGTTCCCGGTCCTGCGCGGCCAGGTGACCTCGGTCACGGGCGGAATGGGGCTCGACGCCGAATTGGAGCGCAAGAACGGCGTCACGACGTCATCGGCCGATCTGACGGTCTCCGATGTCGGCCTACAGACCTTCATCGCCGGAATCGAGGGCATCGACGCGGATATCCATTTTTCGAGCCTCTTGCCGCTCGCCACGCCGCCCAACCAGCGCGTGACCATCAAGTCGCTCAATCCCGGTATCGTCATGCCGAACGGCGAGTTCGCGTTCCAGATCAAGCCGGACGGCGACTATGTTCTGGAGCATATGGCCTGGCCCTGGGCGGGCGGCCGGATCTTCGCCGACAATGTGCATCTCAAGACCGGCGAGGGCCGCTATGTCCTGCCGCTTCAGGTCGACAATGTCGATCTCGCCGCCTTGGTCAAGCTGATGGATTTGAAGGATCTGGAGATCGAATCCACGATCACCGGCACGCTTCCTCTGGTGATCGAGAACGGCGTGCCCTCCGTCCGCGGCGGCAGGCTGACCGACGACGGCAAGGGCGGCGTGATCCGCTATATGTCGCCGCAGGCGGCGAATCTGTTCGCGAGCGGCGGCCCTTCGGCGAGCCTCGCGATCAAGGCCTTGAACGATTTCCAGTTCAAATCCGCCGCGATCACGGTCGATGGCGATCTCACCGGAGACCTTAATCTCGGATTCCATATCAGCGGGTTCAATCCGAACCTCTATGACGGCTATCCGATCGAGTTCAATCTCAGCGTCAATGGCCAGCTCGGTCAGCTCGCCCGCGCGGCCTCAGCCAGCATGAACATTCCCCGTCTCCTGCAACAAAAGCTAAAGGAAGGACAATGAATTATCGGAACCGGCCGAAAATCGGGTATAAGTCCCCCCGAACGGCCCAAGGCCGTCAGACCGCCATCTGGTAAGGACATGAAACGCCATGCGGTACCACATTCCGGCAATCGCCATCCTCATTACGGCTCTCGGGGGCTGCTCGCCCACGGTCAAGGTGCAGGCGCCCGACAAGCCGATCGTGATCAATCTCAACGTCAACATAAAGCAAGAGGTGCGGATCAAGATCGAGCGCGAAGTCGAAGACGCCATCAAAGACAACCCGGATATCTTCTAGGAGCGGAGGTAGCACGCCATGTTTAAGCTCACGCGCATCATTCCGGCGCTCGCCGCGGCTCTCATCGCCTGCGTCGTCTCGGTCAGCGCCTATGCCATCACCTACCAGCAAGCGAAATCGCAGGGCTTGGTCGGCGAGTTGCCGAATGGCTATATCGCGGCCGTCGCCCCAAGCCCGAGCCCCGAAATCCAGCAGCTCGTCAAAGACGTGAACCTGAAGCGCCGCGAGGTCTACCGCGACAAGGCCACGGCCAACGGCTGGAGCCTCGATCAGGTCGAGGCCGTTGCCGGCAAGACCCAGGTCGAGAGCGCCAAGTCGGGCGAGTACGTCAAGACCAGTGTGAACGGGCCTTGGACGAAGGTGCCGTGACCGGCTGATGAACCGTCATTGCGAACCCGCAGGGTGAAGCAATCCAGGCTTCCTGGATCGGCGCGACCCTGCGGGCCTCGCAATGACGTCTCTTATTGTTATCAAATCCCGCCGACTTCGGTCGCCATCACGACATAGCGTTTCTCGCCGCCCGGCCGGACCGCATCGAGTGGCCAGCAGGTGACGAGGGCGAGCTCGTGCTGATCCTCGTCGGGGTAGAGGCCCGAGGCATGGGCCATCACCACCTTGCCGTCGCTCACTTCGTAGACATGGCGGCGGCCGTCGGGCCCTGTGACGATGATCTTGTCGCCCGGCTCGACATCGCCGAGCCATTTGAAATGGGTATCGCGGTGGCCGGCGATGACGGTGGTGCCTTCCTCGCCCGGCTTGGCGGTGCCGGCGACATGGGCCGGCCCGAAGGCCAGCGCTTCGCCGCCGGCATCGGCCAGCACGATTTCCTTCACATGAAGCCGCGGCACCTCGATCCGGGCTACCGGCCAGGTGTCGGCCCAGGGCCACGCCTTGACGTGGCGCTCACCCGCGAGGGTGCGTTGCCAGGCATGGTCCAGGAGGTCCTGGGCGAGCCAGGCCTTGGCGTGGATATATCCGGCTGCGCCGACCTGCCAGAACCCGATTCCGAGCAGGAGAAGCGCCGTCAGGCCGAGATCGAACCTCGTGATCGAGCGTTTCATGGTCAGACCCTCCGCAAGCCGTGGCGATGGAGCCGGGGCCAGACAAGCCAGCCGATCCCGCTCAACGCCCCGAAGAAGATCAGGAACAGGCCGGTGAGCAGCATTTCCTCGGCCGGCGTTGCGGTTTGGGGCAGGGCGATTTGCTGGCTCACCGGCGCCGGAGCGACGCTGGCGGCCGCGAGCTGAGCGACCTGCATCTTGGCGGTGTCGGCGGCGTCCGTCTTGAGGATGCGCGGGCCGCCGAAGCTGCCGCCACTACCGCCGTTCGGTGGGGTTCCAATGGGCTGAGGCTCTTCCCCGCCGAACAGCTTGTTCCATTCCCAACCGGCGGGCAGGAGCGTCGGGATGTCGGTCGAGGTGAGATTCCGCATTCGTCGGCCGGGCGGGCTGCACGTCGACGGCGACGAGGCTGGTGTATTTCGAGACCAGGCCGTAATCGAGCGCGGTCTTGGTGATCGCCTGCTTGGTCTTGTCGCGGTCCGCGCCGCGGATTTCGGACTCTTCGAGCTGAGCGATCTTGTCGCGCGCCCAGAGCCCGGCGACGCCTTTCGCATCCCGGGCGTTGGAGAGGTCGAGGGTGGTCTGCCAGGGCGTGATGCCGAGCGTCCCCGAGATCGTGACCGTGCCCTTGGCGTCGTCGAGCCTCGCCGCAATCTCGACCGGCTCGCCGAAATAGAGGTCCGGCACCGGATCGGGCATCGCCTCAGGCTTCGCGCCTTGCGGCCAGGCGACCTTGATATCGGTCAGCGCCGGATGGGCGATCTTGCCGAGAAGCTCGGCCATGCGGTCGAGCACGTCCTTGGAGCTGCCGATATAGGTGTAGGTGCCGCGGCCCATCCGCGCGGCGCGGCGCATGAAGTAGGAATTCGGCGCCGAGCCGATGCCGATGGTGAAAAGCCGCGTGTCGCCGAGATTGTCCGCGATCAGCCGGAACAGCTCCGCCTCATTGCCGACATCGCCGTCGGTCAGGAACACGACCTGACGGAGGCGAGCCCGGTCCTCGTCGGCGTACTGCTCCAGCGCGCGGTCGAGGGCGGGCTTCATCTCCGTGCCGCCGTTCGCCTGGAGGCCGTCGATGAACGCCCGCGCATTGGCGAGGCTTTCGTCATTCGCCAGCCGCGGCGCTGAGAATAGCGAGGCCGTGCCGGTGTTGAAGGCGATGATATTGAAGCTGTCGCGCGGCTTCAAGGTATCCAGCGCGTAGAGCAACCCAGCCTTCGCCTCGCGGATCGATTCGCCGGCCATGGAGCCCGAGATATCGATCACGAAGATGAACTCGCGCGGATCGGTGTTCGCCGGCAGGTCGGTCGGCGGCGTCACGCCGAGCACGACATAGTCGTCGCCCTTCCAGCGTTCGTGGAACAGGGCCGCGCTCGGCGCGTCGCCCTTCTTCGGCGTCCAGTCGAGCTCGAAGTCGCGATTGGCCGGCGCCGTGCCGTCTTTGAGGCTGACGGTCGCGGCATCGTCGCCGTCATGGGCGATGGCGATGTCCTGGGTATGGCTCGCGATGTCGCCGATCGGGAAACCCGCGGCGAGATGGACCGCCAGGCTCACCGGATTGGTGATCTCGGATTTCGGCGCAGCGACCGGCGGGATGATGCGCGCCGCGTCGGGCACCGGGTCCTGAGGCACGAAGCCGTTGTCGCTCGCGACCTTGGCGGGGGCCGGGATGTAGCGCGGCCCCACGACCATCGGGAAGCGCAAACTGTACACGCCCTTCGACAGATGCACCGTCTGCTGATACTCGATCTGCACGACGATCGCCTCGCCCGGCCCGACATTCGCGACCGAGGTGGTGAACATGTTGGGCCGTTCCTGCTCGACGAGGCCGGCCTTCTTGCCGCTCGCCTTGGCCTTCTCGTAAATCTTCTTGGCTTCCTCGCGCTCCTTGATCTTGCCCTCGATGAACTTGTTTCCGACTTTGAGGCGCAAGCGGTCCACCGCCGCCGTCTCGGGCAGCGGGAAGACATAGATGCCCTCGACCCATTGGTCGCTGACATTGCGGAAGCGCTGGGTCACGGTGGCGCGGGCGATCGTGCCGGCGACCTTGATATCGACGTCGGTCGCGATCAACGGGGCCGGGACATAGAGCCCGTCGGTCTTGCTCTTGAACAGGATGCTGCCCGTGCCCATCTCGCCCGGCTTTACCAGGCCCGCCGTACTTATGCCGGAGGTGGTCTCCGCGCGGGCATTCATGGCAAGGGCGGTTACCGCGACCAGGATGTTGACGGCGGCGACGACCACGGCGATCAGTCGCGCTTCGCGGCGATGGACGGACAACATGTTTGACTTCTCCTCTCTTTGGCTCCCCAAAGTTGAGAAAATCAAGTCAATATGGCCGCGTTACGGAGGGTTTAGGGCGATATCGGGATCAATTCGCGCAGAATTGTGGCGCGGTTAACGTCTGCGCGCCATTCGCGCCGCCAATCGACGTCATTCCCGCCTTCGCGGGGGTGACGATTGCTGTGCGTTGAGACTAAAGCGCTTCGCCGCCGGTTTCGCCGGTGCGGATGCGGATCGCCTGGTCGAGCTCCAGGACGAAGATCTTGCCGTCGCCAATCTCGCCGGTCTTGGCGGCGCTCTCGATCACCTCGACGACCCGCTCGGCCAGATTGTCCGGCACGGCGACCTCGATGCGGAGCTTGGGCACGAAGGTGATCGCGTATTCCGCGCCCCGGTAGATCTCGGTATGGCCCTTCTGACGGCCAAAGCCGCTGACCTCGGTGACCGTCAATCCCTGGACACCCGCCGAGCTCAGTGCCTCCCGCACCTCGTCGAGCTTGAACGGCTTAATGATCGCGACGATGTATTTCATGATTTGTTTCCTCGTTGCACGCCACCAGCCGACGCGCTGTCGACGCCAGCATATCGCGGGCGACCGCGTATCTCAACGCGAGTCCGATCCGATGATCTCCATCCCGGCAAGCCCTAGAGATTGTAGCCGCGTTCGCCATGGCTCGTGAGATCGAGACCCTGCCGCTCCTCCTCCGGCGTAACCCTGAGCCCGACCACGGCCTTGATGATCGCAAGGAGGACCACTGTCCCTACGCCCGACCACGCCCCGACCACCACGACGGCGAGGGCCTGAACCCCGAGCTGGTGGAGGATCGTGACGCCGTCCGCGAGGCCGATCCCGCTGAAGATTCCGAGCCCGCCAGCCGACAGCACGCCGCAGAGGATGGTCCCCATCATGCCGCCGATACCATGGACTGCGAAGACATCCAGGGTATCGTCGATATGGAGCCGGTTCTTGACCAGCATCACCATGTAGAAGCAGACGAGGCCCGCGAGGAAGCCGAAGACGAGAGCGCCCGCCGGGCCGACAAAGCCGGAGGCGGGCGTGATGGTGGCGAGGCCGGCGATCATGCCGGTGACGGTGCCGATCAAGCTGGGCTTGCCGAATTTGAGCCACTCCGCCGTCATCCAGGTCAGCGCGGCCGTGGCGGCGGCAAGATGAGTGACGGTCATGGCCATGCCGGCGCTCGAGCCCGCCGTAAGCGCGCTGCCCGCATTGAAGCCGAACCAGCCGACCCAAAGCATCGCCGCGCCCATCATGGTGAGGCCCGGATTGTGGGGCGGCCTCACGTCATGGGGAAATCCGTCGCGCGCGCCGAGCATCAAGGCCGCGATTAACGCCGAGATGCCGCAGGTCGTATGCACGACGAGGCCGCCTGCGAAATCCCGCGCGCCCATCTCGGCGAGCCAGCCGCCGTCGCCCCAGACCCAATGGGCCACGGGGGCATAGACGATCAGCAGCCATAAGCCGCTGAACCACATCACGGCCGAGAACCGGATCCGCTCGGGATAGGCGCCGATGATGAGCGCCGGCGTGATGATCGCGAAGGTCATCTGGAACATGAAGAATACGGTTTCGGGGATATCGCCATGCATTGCGTCCCAGCCGACCCCGGCCATCAGGGTCTTGCCGAACCCGCCAAACCAGGCATTCGCCGCGCCGCCATCGCCGAAAGCGATGCTGTAGCCGACCACCATCCACAACACCGAGACCAGGCAGGCAATGGCCGAGCAATGCATCAGGACCGACAGCACGTTCCGTTGGCGCACCAGCCCGCCATAGAAAAGCGCGAGCCCGGGCAGGGTCATGAACAGCACGAGCGCCGTGGCGGTCAGCATCCAGGCGGTGTTGCCGGTGTCCACCGTGCCGGCGCTTTGGGCCAGGGCATCGGCCGGCGCGAGCGCCACAGCGGCGGCAAAGACCGCCGAAATCACGGAGAAAAGGCGTGAAAGTGTCATGAATATCCCCCGAAATATCGAAACTACGAGCACTTCGCCGACTTCGACCCGTTTTTTCACGCCTTTTGAGCGCAAACCGCGCCTCACGCCACGCTCATCCCGAGAACGGCGCGACGCCGCGATCAGCCGGTAGTCGTACCCCTTGTCAAAGGCTGCCGGGCCGTGGTTGGCAGGATGGTCGGACCCGAACCGCTTCGAACGAGGAAACTTAGCACAGATTTTCGGCGCTGCACAAATATTGAGCATAGCCCCGGGATCCGCGATCCTTATCGCTTTCTTAACTCTGACGCGGCTAACTAAAGCGTTTCCGGCGGCTTCTTGGGGCGCCGGGATTTTGTATTGCCGGGGGCCTGCATTTTCGGGGGCCGCCGCGAGGCGGGTTGTAAGGAGCATGGCGGAACAGTCTCGGTCGCAAGTGGCGGAGCTCGTCGATCTGGCCCGTCAGAAGACCGCCGAAAGCCGGCGGCTTCTGCTCGACAACATGTCGGACATGTTCATCGCCAACGAGAACCGGCTCAATGACCACGAACGCGCCCTCATGGGCGACATCCTGGTCAAGCTGATCGGCTCGATCGAAACGGCGGTGCGCCGCCAGCTGTCCGAGCGCCTGTCCGACGTCGATTCGACGCCGCCCGAGGTCATCCGCCTGCTCGCCAACGACATGATCGAGATCGCGCGACCCGTGCTCGAGAAAAGCAAGGTCCTGCACAACGAGGATCTCATCGAGATCATCCGCCACCGCACCGACGAGCACCGCCTGTCGATCGCGCTCCGAGAAGGCATCGAGGAAGAGGTCAGCGACGAGCTGGTGCAATATGGCGACCAGGACGTCATCGAGGCGCTCTTGAAGAACCCGGATGCCGAGATTTCGCGCCGCGCCATGGAGTATCTGGTCGCGGAATCGCGCCGGGTCGACCGTTTCCAGGAGCCGCTGGTGAACCGCGCGGATCTGCCGGTCGATCTCGCCTATCGGATGTATTGGTGGGTTTCGGCCGCGCTCCGCCGCAAGATCGTCATGGATTTCGAGGTCGACGAGCTCGATATCGACGCCGTCATCGAGGACGCGACCAAGCGCGCCATCGCCGAGCACGAGCCGATGGATGGCAGCACCGCAAAGGCCTACAAGCTGGTCCATAAGATGTGGGAGCAGGGCGAGCTTTCCGTCCGGTTCCTGATCCAGGCGCTCCGCCAGCAGCGCACCCAGGTTTTCGTCGCCGGCCTCGCCGTGCTCGCCAACCTTACCGTTACCATCGCCCGGCGCATCTTCTCGGACAAGGGCGGAGAAAGCCTGGCCATCGTCTGCAAGGCCATCGGCGTGACGCGCTCGGACTTCACTACCCTGTTCCTCCTCTTGCAGCAGGCCCGCGATCCCGGGCAGGGACAGGGAACCGGTGTTCTCAACGAGATCCTGAGCCTGTATGACTCGATCGAACGCAATAACGCGGTGGTCGCCCTGAGGCTCTGGCAGCGCGACGCCGATTACCAGATGGCGCTGGACGACGTTGGCTAGGTCGCAGAAAACCACCAAAATACGATCGCTCGAAGACGCATCCGCGGCCAAGACGGCGGGACACGGTATTTCGAGCGGCCTCTCGATCGCATCGCCCGACGTGATCGACCGCCATCTCGACCCCGGCGCGCCGGCCAACAGCAATCCCGATCCGATCAAGAAATCGATCCTCGACCACATCGCGAGCATCGAGACCGATCCGGCCGTGGCGCTCTATGTCGCGACGGTCGGCGGCGAGCTGGTTCATGCCAACGAGGCCTATCGGGCGCTCGCCAAGCTGAACGACGCGGCCCGCCTGCCGTCCCTGGAGAAGAACGAGGCTGGCTCGCCCGCTGCTCTGCCCGAATCCGCACGGGGGATCATCGCGCTGGTGCAGCTTTCCGAGCGCGAGGTCCGGCTCGACGAGCGGCTGGCGATCGACGGCGCGCTTCATTACTTCCGATCGACCCATGTGCCGATCAAGGACGTCGAAGGCCATATCGTTGCCGTCGCCGGCACCTATGTCGATAGCACCGCCGAGCGCGCCGAGGTCACGGCCGCGGCCACGGCCGAGCACCGCCTGCGGGATTTCGCCCGCGCCGCCTCCGACTGGTTCTGGGAGACCGACGGCGACGGCAACGTCACCTCGCTGTCGGACCGCTTGACCGACATTCTGGGCGTGCCCAGGGCGCTGATGCTGGGCAAGCCGCTCACCTCGATCGGCACCTTCTCGGCGAGCCTGTCGCCCGGCGCGGCGGAGCAGGGGGCGCTAGACGCGATGGCGGCCCATGTGCCGTTCCGCGAACAGCTTTTCGAGATGCGCACGGCCGACGGCGCCTTGCGTCAATTCCATCTGAGCGGCGTGCCGGTGTTCAACAATGGCGGCGGCGCGTTCGTCGGCTATCGCGGCGCCGGCATGGACATGACCCAGCGCTACAAGGCCGAGGCCGAGGCGCGCGCCGCGAGATCCGAGCTCGAAGCGACCCTGGAGGAGCTCACGACCAAGAATATCGAGCTCGACGTCGCATCCCATCAGGCCCGCGCCGCGCTCGACGCCAAGAACGAGTTCCTCGCCGCGATGAGCCATGAGCTCCGCACCCCCCTGAATGCGGTGATCGGTTTCGCCGAAGCCATGTCGATGAAGATGTTCGGCGACCTCAACGACCGTTATGCCGGCTATGCCGACGACATCGTCAGTGCCGGCCGGCACCTCCTGGCGCTGATCAACGACGTGCTCGACGTCTCGGTGATCGACAGCGGCAAGCTGAGCATGATGATCGAGGTGCTCGATCTCGAGGATCTCCTCCGTAAGGCGCTCAACCTCGTCATCGCGCGGGCCAAGAAGAAGGCGATCGATACCGATGCCGTCCGGCTCGACGACGCGCTTCTGATCAAGGCGGATTCGGTCCGCGCGATCCAGATTCTGGTCAATCTTCTGAGCAATGCGGTCAAGTTCACGGAAGAAGGCGGCAAGGTCGGCGTCGAAACGGACACGTCCCGGCCGGGTATGGTCGCCCTGACCGTCTGGGATACCGGCATCGGCATCGACGAGAGCCAGCACGAAGCCGTATTCGAAAAGTTCCGGCGGATCGACGAAAACGTCTTCGCCCGCAAGGAGGAAGGCACCGGCCTCGGCCTCCACATCTCCCGCCAGCTCGCCCGCGAGATGGGCGGCGACCTTACCTTGACCAGCAAGCCGGGCGAAGGTAGCCGGTTTACGGTTACCTTCCCGGCAGCCTAGGCCTCGCACTGTCATTGCGAACGACCAAAGGGAGTGCGGCAATCCAGCCGGCCTGGATCGCCACGGCGCGTTCCGCGCCTCGCGATGACATCTTTGAATTCCTCGCCGCTATGGCCGGGACAAGTCCGGGCATGACGGGCATGAGCGACGGCCCGGCCCCACAAAGGACTACGGCGTAAACTGCTCCATCAAGACCCGCTCCGCCAGGTCATGGCTCGAATCGAATAGCAGCAGCAGATCCATCTCATTGTCCTGCTCGACATTGACCTGAATGACGTTGCGCACCTCGGTCGAGCCGGCGACGGCGCTGACCGGGCGTTTGTGGTGCTCGAGGATATCGAACTGAACCTTGGCGTCGCTCGCGAGGAGGGCGCCGCGCCAGCGTCTCGGGCGGAACGCGCTGATCGGGGTCAACGCCAGTAGGTCCGCGTGAAGCGGGATGATGGGACCATGGGCCGAGAGGTTGTAGGCCGTGCTGCCGGCCGGCGTGGCGACCAGCACGCCGTCGCAGAAAAGCTCGGCCAGCCGCACCTTGCCGTCGATCGAGATGCGGATCTTGGCCATCTGCAAGGTCTCGCGCAGCAGCGACACCTCGTTGATGGCGATGCCCGTGACGGCCTCTCCGTCGTCGCAAATCGCGGTCATGCGCAACGGGTGCAGGGTCGTGAGCTCGGCCGCTTCGAGCCGCTCCAGCAGCTTGCCTTCGCGGTAATCGTTCATCAGGAAGCCGACCGTGCCCTGATTCATGCCGTAGATCGGCACGTGGCGATCCATATTGGCGATGAGGGTTTGCAGCATGAAGCCGTCGCCACCGACGGCGATGATGACCTCGGCCTCTTCGACCGGCACTGTCCCGTAGCGCGTGCGCAACACCTTGCCCGCCTGCATGGCTTCGGGCGTATCGCTGGAGACGATCGCTATCGCCTTGGTCTTCATGACGTTTCCGCAATTCCAACCGGGCCGCGGCGGCTTCCGGCATTTCCCGTTAACCTCTCGCGCAAGACTTGCCGAGTATAAAGAAACGAGGCGCGAACGCTATGTCCTTCGCGCGCCGGAGACGCCGATGAACGGATTGGGATCGATCGCGACGCTGACACGGGCCGCTTGGCTCGGCGTCGCGCTTGCCGTGGCGATGCTCGGCCCGGCGCGCGCTTCCGAGGAGCACAGCCACGAAGGCTATTACTATCCAAAGGTCACCAGCACCGAGGTCTATAAGTCCGAGGCCGCAGTCGAAGCAGGCGCGACCCGGGCGACGCGCCTCGCCTTCATCGTCGGCTATACCGCCCAGCAGCTCTCGCGCGCCTATGCGCCGCGGATCGCTATGTTCGCCAAGGGCGACGATGCCGAAAAGCTGATCATCGTGGCCCTGGACGACGGCGTGATGCGCACGCTCTTCCGCGCCCGCGCCGTCCTCGCCCAGATGACCGCCGTCGCGCGCTCGACCACGCATGTTCAACGATCTGGGCGTGGCCGACAGCTATACCTTCTTCGATCTCGCGAAGATGCTGGGGTTTACGGAGATCACTGTCTCGGACGGTGTGACCTACGCCCACCAGATCACGCTTGAAATAGGACCTGAGAGGCGGCGTCAGCCGCCGGTGACGCTCATATGGCGCTCGACGGCGGGCTTGGTGTGGTCGCCGGTCGATGACGAAGTCGTGGCCCTTGGGCTTGCGTGCGATCGCCTCGTCGAGCGCGGCGTCCAGGACCGCGTCGTCGCGGTGGCGACGCAGCACTTGGCGGAGGTCGGCGGAATCGTCCTGGCCGAGGCACATGAAGAGCGTGCCGGTGCAGGTGAGGCGCACGCGGTTGCAGGATTCGCAGAAATTGTGGCTGAGCGGCGTGATGAAGCCGAGCCGCTTGCCGGTTTCCTTGATCCGGGCATAGCGCGCCGGACCGCCGGTGCGATAGTCGATATCTTCGAGCGTCCAGTCCTGGGCGAGCCGGGCGCGGACGAGGGACAAGGGCAGGTACCGGTCGGTCCGGTCCTCCTCGATCTCGCCCAAGCGGCATGGTCTCGATCAGGGTGAGGTCGAGATCCTTCTCGCCGCACCAGGCGACCATGTCGGAAAGCTCGTCCTCGTTGATGCCGCGGAGCGCCACCGCGTTGATCTTGACTTCGAGGCCGGCGTCGAGCGCCGCGTCGATGCCGGCGAGCACCTTGGGCAGGTCGCCGCGCCGGGTGATCGAATGGAATTTCTCGGGGTTAAGCGTATCGACCGAGACATTGACCCGCGTCACGCCGCAATCGGCCAGCTCCCTGGCGAAGCGCCCGAGCTGGCTGCCGTTGGTGGTGAGGGTCAATTCGTCGAGCGCGCCGGACTCGAGATGCCGGCCGAGGGCGTGGAACAGGGACATGATGTCCCGCCGCACCAGGGGCTCGCCGCCAGTGAGCCGAGCTTCCTCACCCCGCGCCGCACGAAGGCGCTGCACAGCCGGTCAAGCTCCTCAAGGGTCAGCACCTGGGACTTCGGCAGGAAGGTCATGTCCTCTGCCATGCAATAGACGCAGCGGAAATCGCAGCGGTCCGTCACCGAGACGCGCAGATAAGTGATGTGCCGCCCGAAAGGGTCGACCATCGGCGCCGTCTGCCGGCTGTCGGGGTTCACTGTAATCGGATCCGCCATGTAGATACGCCTCTTCGGTACGCAAAAACGTTCTCGTTGCCTACCGATATATATAATGAGCGGGCGTTGGCGTCCAACCCGCTGTGAGGCGGACTATTGCAGACGAGCGGCGGTGCGCAGGGGCTGGGACGGGGGAGCGACGTTGTCGCCGCTCTGACGCCAGGGGCGGAGCATCTGGTCGGCCTCGCCCTTGTCGAGCGTGCCGTACATGGCGTTGATGCGCTTGGTCTCTTCGTCGGTGAGGTCGGTCTTCTGGTCGCGCATCTGCCGGATGTGCTTGTAGATCGCCAGGAATACGCTGCGGTCCATGCCGATCGCCTTGCATGAGACCGCGAGATTCTCGCTGCCCGGCTGATAGATCAGATTCTTCATCATCGGCGGCTGGATTTTGGTGAGCTTGGCGAGGCCGAGCTCGAACAGGGTCACCTCGCCCTGCCGCAACGCCTTCAACAGGAAGGTCGGGGTGAGCTGCCCGGCATTGTAGAGCTTGTCGATCAGCGCCTGGGACGCGGAGACCTTCTTGGCCTTTTCCTGAACTTCGTCGACCAGCTCCGCCTCGGTATCCGAGATCATCTCGCCGAGCTCGGCCGGATCGATATCGAAATTCTCCAGGATGTAGTGCCGGAGCGCATCCGACACCCAGCCATACATCTTCTTCACGAGATCGGTCGGCAGCTCCTGGCGGTGGAGGAGCGGGCGCTGATAGCGGTCGACGCGCTCGGATTCCTCGACCAGATGCGCCAGAACCTCCTGGGAGAAATTGGCGCTCTGATTGCACAGCAGCGTGACGATCACGTCCTCGTTATCGGTCTCTACCAGCGCCTCGCTGACCTCTTCCGAAAGGTCGTGGCGCACGGCGACGCTCAATTGATGCTGGAGCGACCGGTGGTGGACGATCTCGACGAGGTCGGCGTCGTCCAAAACCTCGCTCGCGACCAGCAGCGGGTGGGCGACCTCGATGCGGTCATTGGCCAGGACGACGACGAGGTCGTGCTGGGCATTGCCCTTCTGGGCCACCAGCCGCTCGGCGAGCCGGATCCGGAGCGACATCTCCACCTCGTGGGTGAGCTGCCGCATGATATCGCGCATGAGCGCGCGCTCGCGGTCGTTGATATCCGCATCGTGAGCTTCGAAGAGTTCGGCGACATTCGAATAGAGCTGACCGCGGTTGGAGCGATCGCCCTGCTGGGCCATCTTGAAGAGACCGCGGACCTTTTCGCCGATGCTGACGGAGGGTGAACTGGCCATTCCCTGACTTGCTTTCCTAGACGCGCACCATGGCGGCCGAACTTCGATGTTCCGTTTCGGCGCGCCCGCACCATAGTGGTAAAGGAAGGCCTAATACTTGGTTAAACTTCAGAGCAAATGCTGCGTTCTCTGTCGCATTTTGGGAATCGGGGCGGGCAAGGGGGGCCGGTCAAAAGAAAGGGCGCCCCATAAGGGACGCCCGAACTTTCGTCTTCAGGCCGGAACGGGCCGGCCGGACGGACTACTTCGCGAGTTCGAGGAACTCCGAGGAGACCCAACCCTTGTTGCCCTGGGGATCCTCGACTTCCCAATAGATGTCGGACTTGTTGCCGGTCGGATAGACCAGCATTCCCTGGCGCAGCATCCGCACCACACCGGCGCCGTCCTTGGGCTCCTTGTACAGCCGGGCCGCTTCCACCATGCGCTGCGCCGGCAGGGGCGCGGAGGCGCTGGCGTTGTCGGACATGCCGCCGAGCTGCTTCACGAGGTTGTTGTAGGTGATGATATAGGCGATCGAGATGACCTTGCCGATATCGGTGTCGGCGTAACCGCCGCCCGCAGCGGCGAGCCCGAGCCCGGCGCCGAAAATGCCGCCGCCCACGCCGAAGGAGACGTCGGTCTTCTTGGCGGTTCCCTCGGCGATCTGCTCCTGTACGCCCGTGCGGGCGTTGGTGAGGGTCAGAACGGTATGGGCTTCGAGCTTCTTGGTCTTGATGCCGCCCAGAAGCCCGCCCGCCCTACGGCCGAACAACCCGCCGACCGCGCCGCCGAGGGCGTTTCCGCCGGCATTGGCGTCTTCGGTCACGATATCGGGCAGGAGGAAGTAATCGGCGGCGACCATCTGACCCTTGCCGAGATTGGAGCCGCGCTGCAGCTCGTCGTCACCGACGAGATCGCGCTCGCTCTTCATCATCGCAAGCCCCTGTCCGCGGTCGACGAGCTTGAAGCAGCCGGATCTCTGGACGATCAGCTTGATAAGGGCCTCGGGATTGCCGAGATGGTATTCCCTCCACCACTCGTTCTGAGCATCCTTCACGGCGAGCGTGCCGAGTTCCTTGCCGCACTTCGCGATTTCCGGCGGTTCGCTGCTTTTGGCGCTTGCGGAGCCGGGCAGGAGATACACAACTAGAGCAGCCGCCAAGGCGGTTCCAATGAGACGCATCTTGGTCTCCCTCCGAATTTCGAACGTTGAAGAATCGGCCCCTACTAAGCCCCGGGCCACCTTAATACTGGTATAACTTGCCTGCCGAACTGTCAATCAAACGAGCCCCCTAAGCCGGCAGCGCCGAGCGGCCGTGAATCGCCATTTCCAGGTGCCGGGCGAAGCGCATGGCATCGCCCATGCGGCCGGAAACCTTGAGCCGCTGCGTCATCATCAGCATCTGGGTCGTCAGCTCGCCGCCGAGGAACTGGTCGAGATCGGGCAGCTCCAGGCTCAGCGAGGCTCTGACAGGCTCGTGGCCCTTCGAGACCCAGACCTGGTCGTGGTCGACCAGAAGCGCGCCGTGGCGGCCGAGATTGATCAGCACCGCGCCGTTGAAACCGCCGAAATCGGCCACGAGCTGGCTCAGGCGACGACGGACGCCGGCCAGTTTCATGCTTGTCGATAGTCGTCCCATGGTACGCATTACTCCCTTAAGCTTCTGCGGGCAGCGTGCGGTGAACCACCGCGGCGCCGACCGCGTCCCCCCATACATTTACCGATGTCCTGAACCGGTCGAGGAACCAGTCGACCGCCAGGATCAACGCCACGCCTTCGGTCGGGAGGCCGACCGACTTCAAAACGATCAGAAGCGTCACGAGCCCCGCCTCCGGAATGCCCGCCGCGCCGATGGCCGCCAGCGTGGCCGTCACGAAAACGATGATCTGCTGACCGAGCCCGAGATGGAGCCCATAGGCCTGGGCGATGAACATCGCCGCGCAGGCCTCGTAAAGCGCCGTGCCGTTCATATTGACCGTCGCGCCCAGGGGCAGCACGAAGCGCACCGCCTTGGGGTTCACGCCTTCCTCGCGGGCGCATTCCATGGTCAGGGGCAGGGTCGCCGAGGAACTGGCGGTGCCGAAGGCGGTCAGGAGCGCGCGCAGCAGGCCGAACAGATAGGAAATCCGCCGCTGCGCCACGACCAACAGGATCACCACCAGGACCCCGAAATGAAGGCCGAGCCCCGTGACGACCGTCCCCACATAGAGTCCGACCGCCCTGAGCTCGGCGAGAACGGCATCGCCGCCGCCCGCGACGCCGAGACGGTTTGCGATTAGCGAGAAGATGCCGATCGGCGCAAGATACATCAGCCAGGTGACAAGCTTCATCATCGCCTCGTTGATGCCGTTGAAGAAGGCGATCACGTGCTCGCCGACCTTGCCGAGGGTCGAGAGCGCCGCCGAGAGCGCGATGGCGAAGACGATCAGGGGCAGAAGCTGCCCGTCCGCCGCCGACTGGATGAGATTGGGCTGAATCAGCGTGTGAAGGATATCGCTGGCCGACGCGCTCTTGAGCGCGGACGCCTGTCCCGAGGCGGCCCCGAGCGTCACGCCGACACCGGGCTGAATGACGTTCACGAGAACGAGGCCGATGAAAACCGCTATGCCGGTGGTCGCGACGAAATAGAGGATGGTCACGCCGCCGAGCCGGCCGAGCTTGCGCACGTCGCCGAGCGAGGCGACGCCTGAGATCACCGCCGCGAAGATCAGCGGCACGATCAGCATCTTGAGCGCGTCGAGAAACAGCGTTCCGAACCAGCCGAAGCCGGTCATCGCCGGTCCGAAATACCAGCCGGTGAAGACGCCGAGAACGACGCCGGCCACGATCCCGTACAAAACGTACAGGGCGTGCTTATGCGGCATTCTTCGCCCCCTGAGTTAGCGTTAGACCGCCCTGCATCCGGTCACCACGATTGTAGACGGTTGAAGGCCGCTCTGTCAGCCCTAACAAAGGGTTAACGCCTGAATTTAATGCGAATTTTTGCCGATATTCGGTTAAATCGGTCGATTGAGCCGCTCGAAAGCGTCGTTAAGGACGTCTGCCGGCGCGCGATCGGCCCGAACCCGCTGCCAGGTAATGGTGCCGGTGTTCTCGGTCTTCTGCAGCGCGACCACCGCGGCGGTGGCGTCCGAGGCGTCCGCCGAGCGCGCCTCGACCCGCTCCGTCAGGGTCTCGATTCGCGGCTTCGAGCCAGATGCCGCTGAACGGGCAATGGCTCTCCGTCGCGACGGCCTGGATGGTCGTGCGGTCGGCTTCGCGCAGGAAGGTCGCGTCGGCGATCACGCTCGCGCCCTGGGTCAGGCATTGGCCGGCCTGGTCCCGCAGAAGCTGATAGACCTTGGCCGAAACCTCGCCGCGATAGGCCTCCTGGGGCAGCCGGTCCTCCTGACGCTTGCCGTAGAGCCGCTTCCGGATACCGTCCGATCGCAGCATGATCGCCCCCGGCGGCGCGCCGATCTTGGGCGCAAGCCCGCGGGCCAGCACGGATTTGCCGGTCCCCGACAAGCCGCCGACCGCGATCAACCGGGCCGCGGGGACATCGAGGAACGACCCGCTCAGCTCGAAATAACGGCGCGCCCGCTTCGCCTTGTCCGATTTCGGGCTGTCCGCCGCCATGCCGAGCGCCATCGCGCGGATCGCCGCGCGGGCCGAGAGAAACAGCGGCCATCAGCGCCACACCCGAGTAATCGCCGCTCAATTCGAGATAGCGGTTCATGAGTTGGTTCGCGAGCGCCGGCTCGTCGAAGGCCACGAGATCCATGATCGGGAAGGCGACGTCGTAGAGGATGTCGATACAGGCGATGCTGTCGTCGAATTCGATGCAATCGAACAGGGTCGGCTCGCCTTCATGCAGGCAGATATTGGCGAGATGCATGTCGCCGTGGCAGTAGCGCACCTTGCCGCCCCGCCGGCGCGCTTCGAGCAGCGGGGTCTGCTTGCGCACCTCTTCGAGCAATCGGGTGCAGAGATCCTCTTCGGCCTCGCGGCCGAGCCCCGAGGCCGGCGCCGATTCCAGGGCTTCGAAGGCGTTGCGGATGGATGACGTCATGGCGTCGGCGCCGCCCAAGTCGCTCCGAACCTCGATCTCGCCGTGAAGATCCGCCACCCGGTCGGCGAGCCGTGCGATCAGGTCGGGGGTCAGTTTGCCTTCACGCGCCAGATGATCGAAAAGCTCGTCCTGGCCGAACCGCTTCATCACCACGACCCAATCGACCGGCTCGCCGCTGCCGTCGAGCGCAAACCCCGAGTTCGTGCGGGTGACCGGCTCGACGTCGAGATAGAGCTCGGGCGACAGCCGGCGGTTCAGCTCCAGCTCGCGCTTACAGGCTCTCCGGCGTTTCTCCGGGGTCGAGAAATCGAGGAAGTCGAGCTTGACCGCTTTCTTCAGCTTGTAGGCCTTGTCGCCCGCCAGGAAGACATGGGAGATGTGGGTGTCGATCAGCTCGACCGCAGCTCCGTCATGGCTCTCGGGGCTCGCGAGAAAGGCGATGACGGCGTCCTGGTCGCTGTTGCTGTCGCTCAAGGAAACTTCCTCGGAAACTCTTCGATTGATCGATCGCCGCGGGTAGGCTAGGACCGCATTGGCGTCGAGGCCTTGACCGGCGTCAACGCAATTCCGATCTCAAGCCCGATGATCGGCTTTCACTCTCAATCTAAGGGCTGCTCGGCCATATCTGAACCCCATGCGTGATCCTTACGAAGTCCTCGGCGTGGCGAAGACCGCTTCCGAAGCGGAGATCAAGTCGGCCTATCGCAAGCTCGCCAAGCAATTCCATCCGGATCTCAATCCGGGGAAGGCGGGGCTGGAGGAGAAGTTCAAGGAAATCTCCGGCGCCTACGACATCCTGTCCGATGCCGAGAAGCGCCGCAAATTCGATGCCGGCGAGATCGACGCCTCCGGCATGGAGACGCCGCAGCGGCAATATTACCGCAGCCACGCGGACAGCGGCGAGGGCGCGAAATATTATTCGCAGGAGGGCTTCGCCAACCCCGAGGATCTGGAGGATTTTCTGTCGGGCATCTTCGGCGGCGCGGGGGCCGGGCCGGGGACAGCGCCGACGGACGGGAGTTCAAGGCGCGCGGCAGCGATGCAGCCTATACGCTCCGGGTCGGCTTCATGGAGGCGGCCAAGGGCGCGACCCGGAAACTCACCCTGCCCGACGGCAAAGTGCTGGAAGTCAAAATCCCGGAAGGCCTCGCCGACCGTCAGACCTTGAAGCTCGCCGGCCAGGGCAATCCCGGCTTCGGCGGCGGCCCGCCGGGCGACGCCTATATCGAGGTCCATGTCGAGCCCCATGCCCATTTCACGCGCAAGGACAACGACGTCCATTCGACCGTGCCGATCGGCCTCAAGGAAGCGGTGACGGGCGGCAAGATCGAGGTGCCGACGATCCACGGGCCGGTCGCCATGACCATTCCGAAGAACGCCAATACGGGTACGACGCTCCGGCTCAAGGAAAAGGGCATTCTCGACCGCAAGAGCGGGAAATACGGTCATCATTACGTGACGCTCGCAGGTCGTGCTGCCGTCGAAGCCGGACAAGGCGCTTGAGGAATTTGCGGCGCAAGTGGGAACCGGATCCGGCCGACAATCCGCGCGCCAAGATCGAGGTCTGAGGAGGGTGCGATGAGGACATTCCAGGAAGTCGTCGCCGCCTTCGAGACGCTCGATGAGACCGAGCTCCACCTACTGGATCGAGGAGCGCTGGATCCTGCCGGCGCAGGAAGGCGGATCTTATGTGTTCAGCGAGGTGGATTTCGCCCGCGTCACGCTGATCCAGGAGATGCGCACGGATTTGGGCGTCGATGCGGAAGCGATTCCCCTGGTGCTGTCGCTTCTCGATCAGGCCTATGCCATGCGCGAGCAGGTCCGCGTCCTGATGCGGGCCATCGAAGCCCAGCCCGAAGAGACGCGCAAGGCGATCGAGGCATTTCTCAAGGACGTAATTAGAGCGGCGCGGCCGGCCTAGTGCAGCGTCAGGCTCGCCGTGGCGTAGCGGAATTCGGTCGGGCTGATCAGCGCCTGCGACGCGACCTTGACCGAATGGAGCTTGCCGTCCAGCTGTGGCTTCCCAGAAGTCGAGGAATTTCTTGAGCTGGGGGAATTTCGGCGCGAGGTCGTAGTTCTGCCAGACATAGGATTGCAGGAGCGACGGGTGGTCCGGCATATGGTAGAGGATTTCGGCCGTCGTCAGGCGGTAATCCGAAGCATCAATTCGAAATCACTCATAACGCTACTCCCGTTACGATCTCAACGCCCCCACTTGCGTGGTCAGATCCTGACCGTGCCTGTTCTCCCTGTTCGAACCTGTTTGCCGTCTTCAACGTCGCCTGAGACGAAGGTCCCGCGACCTGTGACAATCCTATGAAGAGTTTATTGAAAGTTCGCTAAGCCCTCAAGCAAGTTGATAACTCATCGCCCGGAGAGACGCCGTCATGGCCGACACGTTCAAAGCCCTCGTCGCCGAAAAGACGGACGACAAAATCAGAGCCGACATTCGCGAATTGACCCTCGCGGATCTGCCGGAGCAGGAGGTCGTGATCCGGGTCGATTACTCCTCGGTCAATTACAAGGACGGTTTGGGCCTCACCGGCAAGGCGCCGATTTTCAAGACCTCGCCGATCGTTCCCGGCGTCGATTACGCCGGTACGGTCGAGCGCTCGAGACTGGTGAGATTTGAAGCCGGGCGACAAGGTGGTGGTGAACGGCTTCGAGGTCGGCGAGCGGTATTGGGGCGGCTTCTCGCAAGTCGCCGGTGCGAAGGCCGATTGGGTCGTACCGTTTGCCCGAGCGCTTCTCGACATGGCAAGCCATGGCGATCGGGACGGCGGGCTATACGGCCATGCTGTGCGTGATGACCCTGGAGCGCCTGAACGTCCGGCCCGATGACGGAGAGATTCTGGTGACCGGTGCATCCGGCGGCGTCGGAGGTGTGGCGGTCGCGCTCCTCGCCAAGCTCGGTTACACGGTGATCGCGTCCACGGGCCGTCCCGAGACCCACGACTATCTGAAAAGCCTGGGGGCCGCCGGCTTCATCGGCCGTGACGAGCTCACCGGCCCCGTGAAGCCGTTGAACAAGGCGCGATGGGCCGGCGCCGTGGATGTCGTGGGCGGGATCACTTTGGCGAATATTCTTTCGATGATCCGCTATGACGGCGTCGTCGCCGCGACGGGCCTCACCGGTGGCGGCGACCTGCCGGCGACCGTCTACCCCTTCATCCTGCGCAACGTGACGCTCGCCGGCGTCGAATCCGTCATGTGCCCCAAGCCCCGCCGCATCGAAGCCTGGCGCCGGCTCGCGGAAGATCTGCCCGACGCGGCGATCGAAGCGGTGGCGCATACGATTCCGCTGGAGGATGTGCCGCAGGCGGCGGCGGACATCATCGCCAATCGGGTGAAGGGCAGGTTGGTGGTGGATCCGAATGCGTGACGGGACCGCGCTTCGCCGTCATCGCGAGGCCACACGGTGGCCGTGGCGATCCAGCCACCCTGGATTGCCGCGTCGGCCTTCGGCCTCCTCGCAATGACGGATTTTTAAATCCCCCTCGCCCCCTTCAAGGGAGAGAGGGTCGCCGGCATTAGCTTCAGCGGATCAGACAGCCCCGCGCGCCACGAAGAACCCATTCCGAAAATCGGGCTTGGCATAGAGAAACGGCTTCCCGTCGATCGTCGTCACCGTTCCCCCCGCCGCGCGCAGCACCGCGTCGCCGGCCGCCGTGTCCCATTCCATGGTCGGCCCGAGCCGGGGATAGACGTCCGCGTCCCGGTCGCCACGAGGCAGAATTTCAGCGAACTTCCGGCCGAAACCAGGGTCTTCACCTCGAGCTTGGCGATGAAGTCGTTGGTTTCCTGATTGCGATGGGACTTGCTGGCGACCACGGCGAGGCCGTCCGGCGTTCGGCGCGCGGACATGGATGGGCTGATCGGTGCGTCCAGCTCCCATCGGGCGCGCGCGTGCGCATGATAGGCCTCGTCGGGCGCGCCGACGAAATAGAGGTCGCCGCGCGCCGGCGCATAGACCACGCCCATCACCGGCCGGCGCTCGTCGATCAGGCCGATATTGACCGTGAAATCCGCCTGGCCGCGGATGAACTCCTTGGTGCCGTCCAAGGGATCGACCAGCCAGAAGCGGCTGCCGACCGAATCCGGCATCTGCCCGGCGGCGGCCCTTTCCTCCGCGACGATGGGGATATCCGGCGTGGCGGCTTCGAGCGCGGCGAGGATGATGCGCTCGCCGGCTTCGTCCGCATCGGTCACGGGCGAGGAATCTTCCTTGGATCGGACATCCGCGCCCTGGTCGCGGATGCGCAGGATTTCCGCGCCCGCCGCCACGGCCGCGTCGTTCAGAATCGCGACGAGATCGGGATTGAAATAACCCACGACGCCCCTCCAGCTGTCGATCCCCCGCGCGGAATGAAGCATCGCAGACGCCCGAGGTCAAGGAAACGTCACGGAATGCCCGAATCTTGGCCGACCGGCCCGAAATGGGATCATAGTCGCCTCGACCGCAACCATTCGGGGATCAGGCCCATGGCGGACGCAATCGACTCGGACCGTATCGTCGGCGCGCTCCTCGCGGGCGGCGCGGCGCGGCGGATGGGCGGCGGCGACAAATGTCTGCGGACGCTCGGCGGTGAAACCTTGCTCGCCCGCACCATCCGCCGGCTCGGCACCCAGGTGGGCCGGATCATTCTGAATGCGAACGGCGATCCCGCGCGGTTCGGCGAATACGGCCTGCCGGTCGTCGCCGATGTGATCGAAGGGCAGGCGGGGCCGCTGGCCGGCGTGCTGACCGCCATGGAATGGACGCGCGACCATGCCCCGAGGCCGATTACGTGTTGACCGTGCCGACGGATATTCCGTTCCTGCCGCTCGATCTGGCGCTGCGGCTTTCGGAGGCGCTTGTTCACGGCCGAAGCCGATATCGCCTGCGTGGCCTCGGGCGGCCGCGAGCATCCCGTGCCGGCGCTCTGGAAGGTCGCGCTCGCGCCCAAGCTCCGCGCCGATATGGTGGCAGGGGCGCGCAAGGTCGATGGCTGGACGGCGGGGCAGAAGCTCACGCGGGTCGAATGGTCCAGCGAGCCCGTGGATCCGTTCTTCAACGTCAATCGCGAGGAGGAGTTAGAGCGCGCGGCGTCGCTGCTCGCCGCCGAGGTCGAGTGACACGGTGATCGAGGTCGGGTCGTCCCGATTGCTCTCGAGCCGGAAGCCCAGATCCTTGGCGAGATCGATCATGCGCTTGTTGTTGGCGAGCACGGTGCCGTAAAGCCGCTCGGTGCCTTTGTCCCGGCAATAGGCGATAAGCTTCGACATCAGCGCATAGCCCATGCCTTCGCCCTTGACGTCGGAGCGGATGATGATGCCGAACTCCGCCGTCACGTTGTCCGGGTCGGAGACCGAGCGCGCGACGCCCAGGGTTTCCGACTTGCCGTCCGCGCCTTTGACGCAGGCGATGAAGGCCATTTCGCGGTCATAATCGATCTGGGTATAGCGCGCGATGGTCTGGTGCGAGGGGTCGCGCATGAGGCCGAAGAACCGGAAGCGCATATCCTCGTCGTTCAGGTGGCTGAAAAAGGCGCTATGGGCCGGCTCGTCCTCGGGCCGGATCGGGCGCATGACGACCTCGCGGCCGGAGCGCAGCACGACATGCTCTTCGAGACCTTGCGGATAAGGCAGGATTGCCAGCCGCTCGTTGGGCTGCCCCTTGGCCTCGGCGATCCGCATCCGGGCATCGAGAGCGAGGACGCCGTCCTTGTCGGCGACCAGCGGGTTGATGTCGATCTCCTGGATTTCCGGAATATCGACGACGAGCTGGGAGATATGCACGAGCACCCCTTCCAGGGCCTCGAAATCGACCGCCGGCTGGTCGCGGAAGCCTTTCAGGAGCTTGGAGATCCGAGTCTCGTCGATCATATGGCGGGCGAGGGCCATGTTGAGGGGCGGCAGCGCGATCGACCGGTCGCCCACGACCTCGACGGCGATGCCGCCCTGGCCGAACAGGATGACGGGCCCGAACACCTTGTCGGTCGCCGCGCCCGCGATCAGCTCATAGGCGCCAGGCCGGAGCGCCATTTGCTGCACCAGGAAACCGTCGATCGTGGCGTTGGGCTTGTGGCGCGTGACGCGGGTTACGATATCGTGCGCGGCCTGCTCAGCGGCTTCCTCCGTCTCGACGTTGAGGACCACGCCGCCAACATCGGATTTGTGGCTGACGTCCTTGGAGAGGAGCTTAACCGCGACGGGGAAGCCGATCTCCTTGGCGATCTTGCGGGTTTCGTCGGCGTCCTTGGCGATCCGCGTCCTGACCGCCGGGACGCCGTATTCCGTCAGGATGTCCATGCTTTCCGGCAGAGTCAGCACGGTGCGGCCGGTCTTCAAGATATCCCGAAGCCCCGCGCGGACCTTGGCCGGATCGGGCTTGATGGCCGAGGGGAGGGACGACGGCGTCTCCATCAGCGCATTCAGATTGTGGCGATACGCGACGCTCTGGAGGAAACCGGCGATGGCGTTGTCGGGCGTGTCGAAACAGGCGAGGCCGGCATCCTGCAGCGTCTTTCGCGCCGGGCCGACGATCCGTCCGCCGAGCCAATTGGTGAAGATCGGCGTGTTCTTCAAATCCTTCGCCGCTTCGACGACGGTCTCGGCGACTTCCGTGGCGTTGGTGACGGCGGTCGGCGCGTGCATGATCAGGATCGCGTCGGTATCGGCCGATTTGCTCAGCACTTCCAGCGCGGCGCGATAGCGCGCGCCCGGCGCGTCGCCGATGATGTCCACGGGATTGGCGCGGGACCATGTCGCGGGGAGAACCTTGTCGAGGGCCGCCACCGTCTCGGGCGATATCTGCGCCAGATGGCCGCCGCCGCGGATCAATTCGTCCACGGCCAGCACGCCCGGCCCGCCGCCGTTCGTCACGATCATCAACCGGTCGCCGGAGAAGCGTGCGACCCGCGCCAGGGTTTCGGTTGCGTCGAACAGGTCTTCGGTAGTCCCGACCCTCAGGATGCCTGCTCGCTTCAAAGCCGCGTCATAGACCGCGTCCCAGCCGGCCAGCGCACCGGTGTGGGAGTGGGCGGCCTTGGCGCCTTCGGCGGCCGTCCCCGCCTTGATCGCGAGGATCGGCTTGGCGCGCGAGGCGGCGCGGGCGGCCGACATGAATTTGCGGGGGCTCGTGATGGATTCGATATAGAGCAGAATCGAATCGGTGTCGGGGTCAGCCGCGAGATAGTCGATCACGTCACCGAAATCGACATCCGCCACGTTCCCCATCGAAATGAAATGGGAGAAGCCGATGCCCTCCTCGAGCGCCCAGTCGAGAACCGCGGTGCACATCGCGCCGGACTGCGCGGCAAAGGCGATGCGGCCCGCCGGGATGCTCGACGGTGCGAAGCTCGCATTGAGCTTGAGGCCCGGCACGAGAAGCCCGAGGCAATTCGGCCCGAGGATGCGGATCAGATGGGGCCGGGCTTCGTCCAGCATGGCCTGTTGGAGTGTCCGGCCGTCATCGCCCTTCTGCTCGAGTCCCGCGCTCAGCACGATGGCCGCGCGGCCCCCTTTCTTGCCGAGATCGGCGATCAGGCCGGGCACCGTCGGCGCGGGCGTGCAGATCACCGCGAGATCGGGCACGAAGGGCAGGGATTCGAGATCAGGATAGGCCTTGAGCCCCTGGACCTTGTCGTGCTTCGGATTGACCGGCGCGACGGGCCCGTCGAACTTGTCCTCGATCACGTTCCGCATCACCAGCGCGCCGATGCTCTGGGCGCGGTCCGAGGCGCCGATCACGGCGAGAGATTTAGGGCGGAACAGGGCGTCGAGATTTCGGACGGTCATCCGGCTGGCCTGGCTCGGGGAGGGCTAGTTCGGGACTTAACATAGCGCGATTTTGCGGCATATCCATGATCGCGATCAGGCCGCGTCGTCAGGTCGCGAATTTACCCGGCTTCCAAAGGAGCCAGAGCGCAAGAATTGTCATCGGAAGCGCCGCGATGATGCCGGTCGGTGCGGGGCCGAGAAGCGGCATGGTCCAGTCGGGATAACTGAAGATACTCACGCCGGTGGTGACCAGCCTGAAATGGGCATAAAGCACAGGAATGCCGGCCGCGCCGTTGACGGCAGCATGGGCGATAACGGCAGGCCACACGGTCCGGCTCTTGAGGGTCATCCAACCAAGAATGATTCCGAGCTGGATCGTGAACCAGACCATGGCCAGCATCCCAGCCCATGGAAAGCCGGGCGAATCGAGCCCGTAATTGTACCCCATCGCGATGATCGGCCAGTGCCAGACGCCCCAAATCACGCCGATCAGAATCATCGCCTTACGGTAGCCGAGGGGCATTAGCTTCGGCAGGAGATAGGCCCGCCAGCCGAACTCCTCGCCGAAAGTGCCGATGACATTGGCGATCGGCGCGAGAGCGACAGCCGAGGCGACCTGGATGATCAAGAGGTCGTATGGCGTCATCGCCTTCTTGCGGCCCACGTTCACCGCCAGTTTGTCCATCATTGCCTGGATGGACTGATAGGTGGCGTCGTGGTCGCGCGGGAAGATCACGAAAAACAGAATGGCGCCAGCCGTAACCAGAATCGCCGGCACGAACCAGGCCGCGAACAGATAAACCCAGGAATTGGTCCAGCGCGGTCGGAGATAGAGATCGCGCCATCCTTCCCGCGTGACGAGCCGGGTGATCACATGGGCCAAGGTCGGCGCCCACATATAGACCGTCGCGAGGATGGCAAATGCGAGGGTGATGCCGGTTCCGGGCGCGATGGCCGGGCTGCCCGTCAGCGCGCCGTGACGATAGATGATATAGGCTCCTGCCCAGGCGATGCCGAAGGCGAGGGCGAGGAAGATCGCGAGGCGTCTCGCGTCGAGCTCTTCGGTCATGCCGCCGGCCTCGCCCCCGTCTGCTTGTTTGGATCGCCCCGCCAGACGACGTAGGAATAAACCGTAACGACCACCACCAGGCCCAGCACGCCGCCCAGAATGACGGGCAGCAGCAATTTCGGCGCCGCGAAGGTCGTGACGATCACCACAATGCCCAGCGTGACGAACAGCAAGCCGCCGAGACGATGGGTCTTGGCCCAGGAGAGCTCGCTCGACAGGGTCCAGGGCGTGCGGATGCCCATCAGAAAAGTGCTGCGCGTCTTGCCGAGATAGTTGCCGAGGACGACGAAGAGGACACCTACCGCAACCAGCGGCAGTTTGATCGATCCGCTGATAGATTCCGGTTGCCGTCAGGACGATGTCGGCATGGGCCAGGGACATCATGCCGAGAAGACCGAGCCAGACGGTGGCATAGAGCTTCGACGACTGCATCAGATGCGCCCGCCGCGGCTCGAAATAGGGAAGGGCCATCATCAGAGCCGTTACCAAGATCACGACCACCGGCGCCATGAGAAGGCCGAAGGCCTTGCTGCCGTAACTGTCGACCTGGCCGTTGATATTCCAATGGATGGGCACCTGGGCGCCGGTTGGCAGGACGATCCAAGCCCAGGCGGCCGCCGCCAGCATCGCAGCAAGGACGACGGCGGAGGCTATGAGCAGCTTGTTCCGATATTTCATTGGATTATCCCTAAAATTAGCCGGCTACGGTCTTCGTTTTGCTGCCGCGAGCCGGATCACTGCGCCAGACGAAGAAAGAGTAGACAACCACGATCACCACGATGCCGACCAGCCCGCTGGCGACCGGAGGCACCAGCGCGGGTACCGCCAAGGCCGCCAGAACCATGGCGATCCCCTCGACGACGAATAGCCGGCCGCCGAGCCGATGGGTCTTTTGCCAGGAAAGCTCGCTCGAAAGAGTCCAGGGCGTGCGGATGCCGATGAAGAAGTTGCTGCGCGACTTGCCGAGATAATTGCCGAACACGATCAAGAAGACGCCCAGGACGGCAATCGGAAACTGGATGGGTCCCTCGTAGAGCCCGGTCGCTGTCAGTACGACATGGGCATGGGCTGCGGCCATCAGCGCGAGGACGCCGAGCCATGAGGTCCCGTAAAGCTTGGATGAGCTCATCAAATGGGCCCGCCGCGGCTCGATACGGGGCAGGAAATAGAACAGCAAGGTGACGAGGGCCACGATGAAGGGGGGCGTGAGGAGGCCGACGGCCTTGCCGGCGTAATTGTCCGCATGGGTGGCCGAGTCCCAATGGATCGGCACTCGCGCGCCTTGGGGCAGGACGATCCAGGCCCAGGCGCTCGCCGCGAGCATGGCCGCGAGCACCAGGATCGAAACTATGACAAGTCTTTTTCGGGCTTCCATGTCCCGGACTCCTTCTCGCCCTCGCCGACGCCCACGGCCCGGGCGAAGGCCAGCAGCGCCTCTTCCAGCACCGACAGATTGAGGGAATAGGTGATCGTCGTGCCGTTACGGTCGGCATGGATGAGATCGGCGTTCTTCAGCACCGTGAAATGCCCGGACATGGTGGAAGGGGCTTCCCCCACCAGGTCGGCCAATTCGCCCGCCGTCCGATCCCGCTTCTTGAGAAGCTCCAGGATCTTCCGCCGCGCCGGATGCGCCAATGCCTTGAAGACCTCGTTCATTGCCGTGTGAACCGACCCATTTCATTATTTCATGAAAATACGAAATAACATCAAGGGGGCGAAAATTCAAGGGCGATGGCGTGGTCGGAAGAGCGGCAGCGATATGACGCCATGTGGCCCGTCGTGCCAGCGCTGGCTGGCATCCAGGCCTTCCTTGACGGGTGAAAGGGGTGCACGCCCGGATATCGCCTGGACCGTAGCCTTCGCTATGCTAACGGGCGGATACGGAACGTGCGGAAAGCGTCAGGCGCGGTAGGAGAAGTCCAGGACGCGCACGCTTTCGGAGGAATGATTCAGGAGAATCGTGCAGGCCAAGTGTTCGCGCTTCGGGTCGTCGCCCTGGCCGACGCGGGCCCAGAGGAGGGCCTTGCCCTCGGCAAGCCGGTCTTCGAGATATTCGGCGGCATGACGCGCGATCCAGGTGCCGAGGAGATCGGCCAGCCAGTCGCCCGCCTCGTCCTCCTCCGCCTGGCCGAGACAGGCCCGGACCGAGCCGGTCGAGGAGTAAACGGATCCCGCCGCGCAATAGGCGCCGCTCGCCGTCAGGTTCCGCAGCAAATCGTAGGCAGAACGCGCCTCTTCTCCGCTGAGCGGCCGCAAATCGCCCTGCCGGGGGCCGCTGCCGCCGGTCCGGCCATTCACCATGCCGCTGGTCGCCATCAGGCACAAGTCGTCCGCTCCGAAGCCGGCGGTTTCCAGCTCCCGATAGGCCTCGCCCAGCCTACCTGCGTCGGCAAAGACGCCGACGGCGTGGCGGGAGCTTTGTGGGAGATGCTGGTCCACCGGCCGGTCTCCGGATGCGGGAGAAAGGATCATTTCGGCCGGTTCAAGCAGCACGGTGCATGAAGTTATCGGCAAACTCGAACTCACTGCCGTCGGCATAGTTTTCAAGACGATCCAGATCGACGAGCTCGACCAGGTGGCTCTCCAGGAGACGGATCACCCGCTCGCGGCGCAGCCGGCTGAAGGTGCGGCTCACCGTCTCGGTGGTCAGGCCCAGATAGTCGGCGATGTCGCTACGGGCCATGGGCAGATAGATCGGGCTCGGCGCCTCGCCGCGATCGCAATTGCGCTCGCTGAGCTTCAGGAGGAATGACGCTACCTTCTCGATCGGCGACTTGCGGCCGAGGAGGAGAAGCTGGTCCTGAGCTGCGGCAAGCTCGTCCGCCGCCAGGCCGAAAATCTGCCGGCCGATAACCGGATTCTGGTTCATCGCGGCCTGCAGGCGGTTGCGCGAGAACTTGCGAAGCTCGACCTCGGTGACCGCCTCGGCGGAGTGGGTATGAGTCTCGTGAAGCCCCACGCCGATCAGGTCGCCGGGGAAGAAGAAGCCGGTGATTTGGCGCCGGCCGTCGCCCATGAGCTTGTAGAGCTTCACGGTGCCGGACACGACTTCGTAGACGAAATCGGCAGAATCGCCTTCATAGAAGACCATCTGCTTAGCCCCGACTTTTGCCTTATGGGCTCCACCGCTCGGATGCTCGGTCCCGATGCCGGCCAGGACCGACGCATGCGCGGGTTTCGTGGTCTCGAAAGCATTGAGGTCGATGTTCGTCATGTCTCATCCCCGATGGTTGCGGCGGAATGCCGGTTCGAGGGTGATCATGCCGGGGGCCTGAAACGCAACGATGTCGCGGAAGCCGGAAAAAGGTGACAAATGGAAGCCGTTTGTGACAGTTTGTAACAGGGCCGTGGGGGCACACCCGCGGCGCGTCGGGAGGCCGGTCGAACCGCAGTTTTCCAACCGAGAGAGATGGCGCCGCATATCCTCGTCGTTGATGACGATCCGCAAATCCGGTCGATGATCGACCGATATCTGACGCATGAGGGCTTCACGGTTTCGCTCGCCCAGAACGGCGCCGAGATGGACGAAGCCCTGGACAAGGGGCCGGTGGACCTTGTGCTCCTGGATCTGGTGCTGCCCGGCGACGACGGACTGATGCTGGCCCGGCGGATTCGAGAGAAGTCCGACATCGGCATCATCATCCTCACCGGCAAAGGCGAGATGATCGACCGGGTGGTCGGCCTGGAGATGGGCGCCGACGATTATGTCGCCAAGCCGTTCCATCTCCGCGAGCTCTTGGCCCGGATCAAGAGCGTGCTCCGGCGCGCCGTCGCCCATCCCGCCCCGACTGAAGCCGCGCCCGCCCCCGCCGAGAAGACCGTGGCGCGTTTCGCCGGCTGGGCGTTCGATTTCGTGAAATTGGAACTGGCCTCGCCGGACGGCACGACGGTGGCGCTGACCACCGGGGAGACCAATCTCCTGGTCGCGTTCCTGAAGAATCCCAATCGCGTGCTCGACCGCGACCGGCTTCTCGATCTGATCTCTCACCGCGAGTGGGAGCCCTTCGACCGCAGCGTCGACACCCAGGTCGTTCGGCTCCGGCGCAAGATCGAGGAGGACCCGTCCTCGCCCGCCCTGATCAAGACGGTACGCGGCGCCGGCTACATCTTCGCGGTGCCGGTGGAGCTAGGCTGAGCCGCTTCTTGCTTCAAGGGTCTCGCGGATTTGGCGGGCCAGCTCATCTTTGGTGTGGGGCTTGCGGAGGATCGGCCAGGCGCCGGATTTGAGCCGCGGCCCGAGACTGTCCTCGGCGTCGATGCTCGCGCCGGCGGCATCCACCACGCCGCTGGCATAGCCGCTGGTCAGCACGACCTTGATCGCCGGATGAAGCGCGTTGACCTGCTCGGCGAGGTCGACGCCGCTCATGCCGCCCGGCATGACGATGTCGGAGAAGACAAGGGCGATATCGGGTTCCGTCTTGAGAGCCTCGAGCGCGGCCTCGCCGCTCGCCGCCTCGACGACATCGTAGCCGAGCGAGGCCAGCCGCCTGACGCTGACCCGGCGCACCCGGGCGTCGTCCTCCACCACGAGAATACGCTCTTTGGCCGGTCCCGTGTCCTTGTCGGCCTTGGCGTCGGGGGCGCTTTCCGTCTCCGTCAGGGCGCGCGGCAGGTCTATTGCGATCGTCGTGCCCTTGCCGGGGGTGCTGTCGATCGAGACATTGCCTCCGGATTGCTTGACGAACCCGTAGACCATGCTGAGGCCGAGGCCGCTTCCCTTGCCGCCCTGTTTGGTGGTGAAGAACGGGTCGAAAGCGCGCTCCAGCACCTCGGGCGGCATGCCGACGCCTTCGTCGGCGATGGTCAGCCGGACGAAGTCCCGGCCTCGGCCGCGCGGCCGGCCGGGGACGTTCGAGGTCTCGATGGTGAGGTCGCCGCCCTTCGGCATGGCGTCGCGGGCGTTGATCGCGAGATTGAGGAGCGCGTTCTCGATCTGGCCGGGATCGGCCATGGTGTTCCAAAGGCCCTTGGCGATCACCATGTTGACCCGGACCGATCCGCCGAGGCTCCGCTGCATCATGTCCGACATGCCGATGACCAGCGTGTTGAGATCGACGAGCTGGGGCGACAGCGGCTGGCGCCGGGCGAAGGCCAGGAGACGGTTGGTGAGCTGCGAGCCCATCTTGGTCGCCTCGAGCGCGTCGTGGATCGCGTCGTTGAGGAAACTCGAGTCCTCCACCTCGTCCTGGACCATCTCCAGATTGCCGAGGATGACCGCGAGAAGATTGTTGAAGTCGTGGGCGACGCCGCCGGTGAGCTGGCCGAGCGCCTCCATCTTCTGGGCGCGGCGAAGCTCGAATTCGAGCCGTTCCTGCTCGGCGGCGTTCTTCTTGATCGCGCTGATGTCGCGGATGATGCCGGTGAACATGATCCGCCCCTCGAACCGCGCTTCGCCCACGGCGAGGTCCATGGGAAAGACGTCGCCGTTCTTGCGCCTGCCCGAGACCTCGCGGCCGATGCCGATGATCCGCGCCTCGCCGGTCTTGAGATAGCGGTCGACATATCCATCGTGTTCCGAGGCGTAGGGCTCGGGCATCAGCATGTTGACGTTGCGGCCGATCATCTCCTCGGCGGCATAGCCGAACATCTTCACGGCGGCGCGGTTGACCGACTGGATCAGGCCTTCCGGGTCGATGGTGATGATGGCGTCGACGGCGGCTTCGAGAATCGCCTCGTACATTGCCTCCACGGCGGCAAGCGAGGAGGCGACTTCTTTCTTGGTCGGATGTTGCTTATGGAGTTGGTATGGCACGGCGCGCTCTGGCTGACGACGATTGACGAAGATCAATGCCCTGCTTTACGACCATCCTATGGTGACGCCGTGCCTTGGAAAAGAGGCGAATTCCCGCAGGGAGCGGCTTTATGAGCTTTTATCGCATACGTCTTGAGCTGGCGCGGTCGCCCGAGTTCCCGGAAGGGGCCCCCAACCGGGGTTATGAGATCAAGGCGCCGCTCTCGGAGAACGGCCATTTCGACGAAGCCGCCTGGCGTACGGCCAAGGAATTCTGTACCGTTCGCCGGTTCTGGCAGGGCGAGCCGGATCAGGAGGGCCGCCTGATCCACACCAGGCACCGCAACTGGGCGGTTTCCTATGCGCCCGGCGAGGAGGACGACGAGCCGATGTTCCATCTCGAAACGCACCGGATCGCGCCGGGCGAATATATTTCCATCCGCGAACGCGAGGGCGACACGGAGACGTTCAAGATTGCCCGTGTGACGCCGCTCAAGGTCCATTAGGACGGCGCGATGCTGAAAAGCGTCCTTGTCCTGATCGACAAGACGCCGGGCGGCGAAGCCGCGCAACGGCTCGCGGTCGACGTCGCCAAGCAACAGGGCGCGATGGTAACGGCGGTCAGCGCGCTCGATCTCGACGCCCTGACCGTCCCGGTCGGGTTCTTTTCCGAGACGCTCGCCTATTCCGACATCGACAGAGACCAGGTCGTCGCCGCCCGACGGGGCGACCTCAGCCAAGTGCGCGACGCCTTCATAAAACGCTGCGAGAAGGCGAAGCTCGATTACGACGTGATCGAAAGCGAAGGCTCGGTCTATGCCGAGCTTGCCCGCGCGGCGATGAGCCATGACCTCGTCGTGCTCGGCAACGACCTCAAATTCGGCCAGGTGGCGATGCGCGGCGATGTTTCCGCGGTCGGCCTGTTGTTGAAGCATGTCTCGCGGCCGCTCCTGGTCGCGCCGCCAAAGCTGCCGACGGCGACCGATGTCGTCATCGCCTTCGACGGGAGCGCTCCCTGTGCGCGGGCGCTGCAGATCTTCGTGCTCCTTGGCTTGGCGCAAGGCTGGACCAACCGGATCGTGACCGTCGCCAAGAAGCGCTCCTTGGGTGAGGCCATCGCCCGCGACGCCACCCAGTTCCTCGACCGCCACGGCATCCGCAATTCCGCCCATGTCGTCGAGAGCAACGATTCGCCGACCGACATTATCCTCAACGAAGTCCGCCGCCACGAGACCGGCATGCTGGTCATGGGCGCCTACGGCCATCGCGGCTGGCGCGAGGTGATCCTCGGCTCGTCGACGAATGCGCTCTTGGGCTACGCCGACGTGCCGGTTTTCGTGGATCACTGATCCGCGATCAATTCCCCGAAATCGAATCCACCGCGCCGAACAGCGCCTCGAGCCGCTTCAGATGCTCCGGCGGCAGCGGGCCCATATTGATCGACTTGACGTTCTCCCGCAGATGCTCGCGCGATCCCGTGCCGGTGAGCACGACGTCGATGCCGGGCTCGTGGCGGCAGAAGCGGTAGGCGGCTTCCTGCAAGGAGGCGGCGCCGCCGTCCTCCAGGAGAAAGCCAAGAACGTCGCCGTCGAGGACCGAGGCGTCGAGCTGTCCCGCATCGACGGCGATCTTCAAGGTCTCGCGCAGCGCCTCCGGCTTGCTGAGCGCGCGGCGCACGGCGAACATGTCGAGCGTGCCGACATTCTTCGCCCGGGTCTTGGCGAGCACGCTGCGGCGCGCCGAGGGATTGAGGAAGTTGAATCCGACCATCATCACGTCCCAACAATCCTCCTGGAGCGCGAGACGGAATGCGTCGTGTGTGGTGTCGGAGATGAACCTTTCAGTGATGCCGATGAAGCGGATCTTGCCCTGATCGCGGAGTTTCTCGTAGCGCCGGTACGAATTCGGCGAGCGCATGCGGAAGCTGCTCGGCCGTGACGCCGTGCAGGTGATAGACGTCGATATAGTCGGTGCCGAGTTGCTTCAGCGAGGACTCGACGCGCTCGACAAGTTCGGCGGTCGAGCAGAAGTCCAGATCGTGCAGCCCCGCCCCCTCGCGGATCACCCAGGCCTTGCTGGAGAGGACCAGCTTGTCGCGCTTCCCCTTTATGGCCGCGCCGACGATGTCCTCGGTGCGATAGACGATGGCGGTGTCGATGAAATTGATGCCGAGATCGATCGCCTCCTGCACCACCGCGACGCTGTCCTCGAAGCTCGCGCCGTAAGCCCGCCCGAGCCGGCTCGCCCCGCCGCCGCCGAGCCCCGCGACGCTTACTTTCAGGCCGGTCCGACCCAGGGTCGTGTAGTCCATGGCGATCGATTCCTCCGTGGGGCGTAATCTGAAGACCCGTCCTTCGCCCGTCAACCGACGCCGATACCGGGGACCGGCAGTCGACGAAATGTGATTTCCGGGAATTTCTCCATGGCTTGATCTCCCCCCATGGCGGAGATGAAGACCAAGAAGACCGAAGCCAGCGTCGAGACCTTCCTGGCGTCGGTCAAGAACGCCCAGCGGCGCGAGGATGCTCGGGCGGTGACGGATCTCATGCGGAAGATCACCGGCCTCAAGCCGAAGATGTGGGGCCCGAGCATTATCGGCTTCGGGCAATACGCTTATGAATATGAAAGCGGGCGCAAGGGCGAGATGTGCTCGATCGGCCTGTCGCCGCGCGCCCAGGCGCTGACCCTCTATCTCGTGCCGACGGCCGGCTGGGACGAGTCCCTGAAGAAGCTCGGCAAGCACAAGACCGGGAAATGCTGCCTCTATATCAACAAGCTCGCCGACGTCGATCTCGCGGTGCTGGAGCCGATGATCCGCAACTCCTTCGAGTTGATGCAGGCCGTCGACCCGAAAGAGGTCAGCGCGCTGTTCCGCTGATCAGGAAGACCGGGTAGGGGCCGAGTTCGATCGTGCCCTTGGACACATCGATCGGCGTGCCGACGGTGTCGAAGGCTTCCCTGACGTGTAGGTCCTTGATCGAGATCGATCGCGTGCCGTCGGCCGTCCAGGCGACCGTGCAATCGCCGTCCGTGCCCGAGAACACATAGCGCATGACGCCGTCCGCCGAGGCATCCTTCGCGGCACGGCCCCTCATGCAGCGGAGCGTCGCGGCATAGGCCAGGTAGCCGGGCTTGGGGAAGCCCCAATAATCGCGCAGGCCGAAATGGGCCTCCGAATCGGTCGTCGAGGTGAAGCGATCGCGGTAGTTGTACCAGAACACCTTGGCGATGCCCTTGGCGAAGGCATGGGCGTGGAGCTTGACGAGATAAGCGGCGTATTCGGCGCGGGTGAGGGCGCGGCCGGTCGGCTTCACGCCGGAGAAGATGATCGGCACATGCGCGTCGTTCTGCACCGCGCCGACCTCGGTATACCATATCGGGATATCGATGCCCGCCGCCGCCATGGCGGCGCGCAACCCGTCGACGAAATTGTCGTGCCATTCGTCGGGCGAGGGCCAGCCGTGCCAGGGATAGGGATGGGCGGCGAGGACGTCGATTTGCTTGCCGAGCGGGCTCCCGAAAAGCGCGCGATAGGGCGCGAGATCGACATTCGCGACCTGGTAGGCGAGCTTGACGGACGGTGCGAGTTCGGCCTTTTCGGCCTGGACGAGGCGGAATTTCTCGGCCCGGTCGGCGAGCTTGGCCTCGTAATCGCCGCCGGCCAGGTTTTCCTCGATCCCGAGCTCATAGGCCGGAACCGAGGGCGCGTCGTCGAAGCGGGGATCGGCCGTAAATAGGTCCGCCATCATGGCGGCGACATCTTGGGGCGAGCCCAATTTCCAGGTATCGCCGGCGATCAGCGGCAGCTCGATCTCGCCCCGCTTATGGCGCTTCTCGAGCACGGCCCGCCATTCGGCCGCGTCGACGCCGTGGCCATTCCAGCCGGCCTGGACCTCCGTCAGAGTCTTGATCCAGCCGGGGCTGAGATAGGGATCGCCGACCTCGAAATGAACGAGGCCGAAGCGCGAGTCGGGATCGGGTTTGCCGTCTGCCGCCTTGGGCAGGACCGCGAAGCCGATCTCCGGCCGCTCGCCCGAATTCGGATTGAAATAGACACCGTCCGCCGGCAGCAGCTTAAGCCCGTAATAGCCCACCGGCATATCGGCCGAGGGCGAGCGGATCGTCTGCGATTTGCCGGGGGTGAGCGGCGACGGGCTGGAAAGCGTCCGGCCCCGGAAATCGACCCATTGATAGCCGAGATCGGCGGGCGCGGTGCCCGAAATCACATCGGCCTCGACCTTGATCGAGAACCCCTTGCCCGGCGGAAAGACGTGGAAGGCGCTGCCGTCCTCGACGGTCACCTCGACATAGGGCTTTTCGGCATAGGACGGATTCGCGACCCACAGCCCCGCCGCCACCAGGACGAGACCGCCGCCGACAAGACCGAACTTCATCGCCGCCGTCATGGGCCGAGACACCTTTCCGGCGGCGCGGCCTATCCCCTCACTCGGACGGTTCGTCCCGGGCGTCGCACCAACCGTTTTCCCATTCTAGATGGCCAAAGGTGTCGAATTCGTATGGATTGTCGGTGAGACCGAGTCCCGAATGATGGGCGACATAACCCTCGTCGAATTCCTTGGTCGGCTCCGAGACGGTGTCGTACTCGGCTTCTTGTCGGAATGGATTTGGCCTGGCGACATAGGAGCGGAACTCGGGAAACGCCATCAGCACCGACGGGTCGACGCCGGTCGGATTGTCCATCAGGACATCCCGGCCCCGCTCCGTGATCGTGCAGGTTCCGGTCTCGTCCGGATCCAGGAGGCCCGCCACGCAGAGGTAACGGAAGGCGGCGATCACCCGGCGGAGCAGCAGATCCTCGTCGGTGGGCGGCGCCTCATGCGCGAGCGCGAGGTTCGCTTCGAGCTGCCGAACGCAGTCTTCGGGCGTTATCGGCCCGTGCAGCGCCGTTTTCAGCGCGATCAGCATGATGTTCGGCTCGTTGAGCAGAGGATACTCTTCCTGGATGTCCATAGAGTCGGGTTGGCCCTTGGCTGGTCATCCCCCCGGACACAATGGTGGCGAAGTTCGCCGCCCGGTGCAACCGCCAAACCGGCCGAAAGATCAGCCGAGGACCATGCTGCGGGTCAGGAACCAATAAAGGCCTTCGCCCACGAGATAGGCCGCCGCGATGTCAGTGAAGAGCGGCCGCGGAATTGCGAGGCGAACCTTGGACAACAGATAGGCGATCAGAAGAGCGGTCATCACGACCGTAATCTGACCGATCTCGACGCCGGAATTGAAGCCGACCAGGAGCTCGGCGATCTTCCCTTTCGGCAGCCGCAACTCCAGAATATTCGATGCGAAGCCGAAGCCGTGAATCGTGCCGAAGACCAGGGTCATGATCAGGCGGACGCGTCCGGCGTCGCGCATATGGCCGGTCATCATCAGGTAACTGCCGCCGAACACGCCGCCACCGATGAGGAGCAGCATCGGCAAGGTCACCGTCAGCCCCTCGAATCCGAGATATTTGACCCCCGCCATCAGCATCAGCAATCCGCCCATGATGATGGCCACCACAGCAGGCTTGTGGGTACTGTCGCCGATATTTTCCGCCCCGATCATGGCGATGGTGAAAGCCACCAGCGCGTCGATGAATTGCGGCTCGGGTCTCAGAATGCCGGTGACCGCCAGGGCCAAGGTGATGCTGTGGCCGATCGTGAAGCCCGTCACGACGAACAGCAGGTCGCGGATACGCCGCGAGATCAGCACCAGGCCAAGCATGAACGACATATGGTCGATGCCGGTGAAGATGTGCCAGATGCCCATCTGGATGAATTTCAGAAAGCCGGCGTTATCCAGCTCGCTGCTGCCGTTGGCTTCGGAAACGTTCACCGAGCGGTGGTCGTCGACCAGAAGCTGCTCGAAGAACTGACCTTTGGAGTTCTCGATCTGAGCGAAATCGGTATGGGACGGCACGAGGTCGTAGAACGCGTCCGAATGGATCGTGACGCCCTTGTCGGTCGGGCATTTGAAATTGAACTCGAAGCGCGAATAGCCGGAGGTGGCAGCCAAGGCGGTCGGCCCCGTCGCCATGTCGCATTTCTGCTTGTCGGCGAGGACGCCCACCCGGTCCGCGAGATATTTGCCGAGCACGGCCGGTTGCGGCATGTCGTGGCCCGATTTCGACAGGCGCTTCGCCTCCAGATCCGGCACGGTGAATTGAAGATGGACGTTCTTGCCCTGGACCTGCCAGGCGCTATGGCTCTCGCTCAAGGTATGGGCGAGAACGGGCGCCCCGCCGGCGAGGCAGAGGACGAGCGCGAGGGCGACGCGCAAAAGCGCCCTCATGGGGCGTAGGCCTTCAGGAAGTCGTCGGGGTTGTAGTCGCCCCGGTAATCCTTGGCGATCAGGATCTTGGAGCGGTTGCGCAGGAAGCTGACGGTATTGTTCATCAGCCGCTGCTGCTCGTTGTTCTTATAGTCGGTCAGCACCTGCGAGCGGGACTTCTCGAAGCTCAAGGGAACGGGCCGCGTGTTAGAGATCATGGCGACGACGTGATAGCCGTCCTTGATCAGGATCGGGTCGGAGACCTGGCCGGCATCCAGCTTGACGACGTTGTTGTAGATCTTGTCGCCGAGATGGATCTTGGCGGCGAAATAGAAGTCCTCGTCGTAATATTTGGCCTGGGTCAGGCCGTATTTCTCCTCGACATCGAGGCGCGGGGTCCCGTTCTTGAGCGCGGCGGCCGCCTGTTGGGCGCGGGCCAACGTGTCCTGCTCCGACTCGCCGATGCGCTCCATGACCAGCAGGTTGTGCACCGTCATCGTGCCTTCGGTGGCGTATCGGGCGCGATGGTCGTTGAACTGCTTCCGGAGTTGCGCCTCGGTCGGCTGGCTCGTCGTCACCTCGGCGATGGCCTGTTGCTCGACGGCGGAAACCAGGGCGTTGCGGGACGACTGGTCGGTTTCGGCGAAATTGAGCTCGAGCCCGCGCTGCACCAGAAGCTCCTCGCGCAGCATCTCGTCCAGCACTTTGAGCTTCTCGTCGCGCGAGGCTTGATCGAACGGGATGCCGGTCTCGTTCTCGAGCTGGATCTGGAAGTCGCTCCTCAGGATCGGCACGTTGTTCACGAGGGCCAGATCCGGCGGCGGCACCGTATTGGTCTCGGTGCCGCGGGCGTTGAAGAGGCCGATGCCGCCGACGATCAATCCGCCGACAACGCCGATTACATAGAACCAGGTCGCGCGGGTCACGCTGACCCTGTCGGCTTTGAGGAAATCCGGCCGGCTGTCCGGTTTGGTGTGGCCGGATGGCGGTTCCTGATCCATGGTGGCTCCGTCGGCTTGGATGGTCTCGGTATCGACTTTGTTCATGGGACGCTCCCCGCGCTCGCCGTCTGGGTTTGGGCGGGCGGCGGCTCCTTGGAATGCACATAGACCGCGATGGCGCGGATCGTTACCGGCGACAGCCGGTCGATAAAGGCCGGGCAATAGCCTTCGAGTCCGTGGGCGATGGTGTGATAAATCCAGGCCTTCGATCCGTCGCCATAGAGCCAAATGTTGTCCACGAGATCCGGGGCGCCGATCGCTGTATCGCCCAACGCGTCATTGGCGTGGCAGTCCCAGCACACGCCTTTGAGATAATTGCGGTAGATCGCTTCGCCGCGCACCACCGCCAGCTTCTCGTCCACCGTCTTCGGGGGATGCTGGAACGAATAGATATAGTCCGTGATGTCGTCCAATTCCTCAGGCGAGAGCGGTATGACTTTGTATCGCGGATAGGGATGTCTCGGTGCCGAAGGCCGGCATGCTGGCGAGGTCCCAGCCCTTCGAGTTGCCGGAGCGGATGCCGTACATGATGATCCGCTCGATCTGGCTCACCCGCCCGCTGCCATAGAGGTAGTCGTTATCGGTGAGGTTGGGGATGCCTTTCAGCGGATCGCCCTTCATAGTCGTGCCGTGGCACGAGGCGCAGTTCTTCTCGAAGGCTGATTTGCCCCGCGGCAGGGCGAAGCTGACCAACTCGGGCTTGTTCGGGACGGTGTCGGGCGTGGAGATCAGGAACCGGGCGTCCATCTCGCGGATCTGGAAATAGCGGTAGCCGCCCAGGCCGATCGCGATCACGGCGGCGGCCGCGATCACTCCGATGCCGGGTTTCGTCCGATACCAGGCCCGTTTCGGGCTGTGCTGCACGGGTTCTTCGCTCAATTCGCGCTCACTCAAAAATTCCGCCCCAATCTCAAGACCAGGAAAACACGCCCGCCCCGGCAGGTCGTTGAGGCGGATCAAAATTTCTCTCGCGACTTTCCGGTCCTTGGGGCCGTGGCCTCGACTTGGTCCTTGGTGCTCCGGCGGGCGCCTCCGCCCCGTCTCCCGCACGGAAATTTCCTGCCTAGACCTGGAACATGGCCGGTCAAGCGTCCAGTAAATTACCGTTATCGCGATTGTTTCGGTTTGTTACAGGCCGTTTGTTAACGGATTCCGAGACCTTTGGCCGGCCCCAAAAGCAATTGCTGGGTGACGGCCGGCCATGGGCAGCTATAGTCGTTTCGTAGTCGCCGCGTCAGCATCCGGGGGGAGCCGCTGCATGTCCGTCAACACGTCCGCCGAGGACCAGGCCTGGCCGCGTCCCGCGACCGCCTGGTACATGGTCGCGATTCTTGCGATCGCCTATTCGCTGTCCTTTCTCGATCGCCAGATCCTGACTCTGCTGGTGGGGCCGATCAAAGGCAGCCTCCATATCAGCGACACCCAGATGAGCTATCTGTTGGGGACGGCGTTCGGCATCTTCTATGCCGTGGTCGGCCTGCCGATCAGCCGACTGATCGACAGCGCGAACCGGCGGACGATCGTGTTCTGGGGCATCTCGCTCTGGAGCGTGATGACGGCGTATTGCGGCCTGACGCGGGGGTATGCGCAGCTTTTCCTGGCGCGGATCGGGGTCGGCGTCGGCGAGGCGTCGCTCAATCCGTCGGCCTTTTCCATGGTGACCGACGCCTTCCCGCCCAAGAAGCGGCCGCTTGCGATGTCGGTGTTCCATCTCGGCATTCCGATCGGCCAGGGCCTGGCGCTGATCATCGGCGGCACGGTGATCGCGCTGGTCGCGAAGGTCGACCTCTCCCAGGTGCCGATATTCCATGTCGAATTTTCCTGGCAGCTCGTCTTCCTGATGGTCGGCCTGCCGGGCCTGATCGTCGCGGCTGCTGATGTGGACCGTGAAGGAGCCGAAACGCCGGGGCTTTATCGGGACTGGCGGCGGCAAACAGACCCAGCGCGTGCCGATTTCCGAGGTCTTCAAGTTCATGTCGGCGCGCCGTTTCGCCTTT
Source organism: uncultured Alphaproteobacteria bacterium (assembly GCA_963732795.1). GTDB lineage: Bacteria > Pseudomonadota > Alphaproteobacteria > CAVTAV01 > CAVTAV01 > CAVTAV01. Next base: position 227,314 of record CAVTAV010000007.1, read on the forward strand.
TTCACGCTTTTTCTCGGCGTAAGCCTCAAGATCGCGCTCGGTTATGCCAGCAACGCTTGGATCCCGACCTATTTCATCCGGGTTCACGACTATACCTCGACCGAGATCGGCATCCTTTACGGCTCGATCGGCATCGTCGTCGGCGTGAGCGGCAATTTCATCTGCGGCGGCCTTGCCAATTGGCTCGCGTCCAAAGGCATCAAGGACGCCTCGATGATCGTGATTCTCTGGGGCTATTTCATCGCCATCCCGCTCGGGATCGTCGCGCCTCTGATGCCGAGCGCGGCGTGGGCCATCGCGCTCTTCCAGGCGATGACCTTCTTCACCAATTTCCATGTGCTGGCGCCCGCGACCATCGTCGCGATCGTGCCGAACCAGATGCGCGGGCAGATTTCGGCGATTTATGTCTTCCTGGCCAATATCATCGGCCTCGGTCTCGGCCCGACCATGGTCGGCGTGCTGACGGACCACGTGTTCCACAACACGCAGGCGATCGGTTATTCCCTCTCCGTCACCTCGGCCATCCTCGGCCCCCTCGGCGCGGTCATCCTGCTTTTCGGCATCAAGGCCTATCGGCGATGCCTGGAGGATGCCGAAACCTGGGAGGCGGCCCCGGCTCCGGCGGAGTAAGGCCACCGGTTTCGCATCCAACGTCATCGCGAGGCGCGAAGCGCCGTGGCGATCCAGGCAGGCTGGATTGCCGCGCCCTGGGGGGCTCGCAATGACGGGGCCTTAATGTGACAGGAACAGTGGAACGGCCGCGTTGCCGAGGAGGTATTTGGTCACGCCGCCGAGCACCCATTCCCGGAGGCGGGAATGGCCCCAGGCGCCCGCAACGATGAGATCCGCACCATGGGCCTTCACCGAGGACAGGATGATATCCTCGACCGGGGTGTTGACCGCCTCCACCTGCTCGACCTCGGCCTTGACGCCGTGGCGGGCGAGGTGGGTGGCGATATCGGCGCCGAGAAGGCGGTCCGGCTCGTTCTTGCCGACGACCAGAATGTCCACACTGTCGGCGGCTTTGAGGAGTGGCATGGCGTCATGAACCGCGCGGGCCGACTCCGGACTTGCATTCCAGGCGACGAGGATGCGCTTGCCGACGGTCGTCCCCGGCGCGACCGTGGGCACTCCTAGCACCGGTAGCCCGCTCGCCAGCACGAGATCCGCCGGCAAGGTCGCGATCGAGACCGGGGCCTCTTCGGGTCGAGATTGCTCACCACCGTCAGATCGGCATAGCGAGACTGATGCGCCAGCTCGAGCACGATCTCGCCGGACGCCACCCGCCATTCGTTCGAGAGGCCCGTCTGAGCGAGGCGCTTGTCGAAGATGGCCTTGGCGCCGTCGGCGTTCTTCTGGTCCACCTCGCGCTTGAATTCGAGAATTTCCAGCGGCACCTGGACATAGGGCAAATCATAGGCCGGCACGACGTCCAGATACATGACATGCAGCCCCGTGACATGGGCGTCGAACCGTTCCGCCAGGCGGCAGGCGACGTCGAGATTGCGTGCGCCGTGCTCGTCATTGGTGACATGGACGAGGATGGTTTTGAGCGACATGATGGTCTCCTGATTACCGGCGACGTCCCCTGGAATGCTGCGGTCGCAGCGAGGGCGGATGCTAGCAGGGCCGGCGATGCCTTGTCGTGATTCGGATCAAGCCGCGCACCCCGGTCACCGAGATGTGTTTTGGCACGTGGCCTCCGGACTCTATATTAGGCGGCGAAAGCACCGTCGAAATCCTGCAGTGGGGGAGATCATCATGATCGCACCGAATGTTTGCAAGGCCTTCGCCGTTCTGACGCTTCTGGCCGCGCCGATGCTGGCGGCGCCGGCCCATGCCGCCGACATGAAGGTCGACCCGGCGCTCAAGGCCGTCCTCGACGGACCCCAGCGCTCCGCCGAACACAAGGCGCGGGACCAATACCGCCATCCCGGCGAGACGCTCACCTTCTTCGGCCTCAAGCCTGACATGACCGTGGTCGAGCTCTGGCCGTTCGGCGGCTGGTACACCGAGATTTTGGCGCCCTACCTCAAGGCCCGCGGGAAGCTCTACGGCGCCAACGTGGCCAGCGATGTGCGCGGTCTCGGCCGCTATCGCTCGGCCTTCGAAAACAAGCTCGCCTCGGACAAAGACCTCTATTCGGACGTCGTCGAGACCGATCTCGGCCCTTCCGACAGCGCCATCGCGCCTGCGGGCACCGCCGACATGGTCGTGACGTTCCGCAACATTCACAACTGGGATTCGGGCGGCTTCACCGATCATGTCTTCAAGGAAGTCTATGCCGCCCTGAAGCCCGGCGGGATCTTCGGCGTGGTGGAGCACCGCGCCAAGCCCGGCATGGAATCCAAGGAGCCGGGCTACACGTCGGAAGACCGCGCGATCAAGCAGATCGAGGCGGCCGGCTTCAAGCTCGTCGCCAAGTCCGAGATCAACGCCAACCCGAAGGATACCAAGGACTATCCGGCCGGTGTCTGGACTCTGCCGCCCGATTTCCGCCTCGGTGACAAGGACCGCGACAAATACGCCGCGATCGGTGAATCGGACCGCTTCACGCTCAAATTCGTGAAGCCGAAGGATTGAGCCGGCATAGTTGATTTTTCCACTCGAATCCGCGTTCGGGTGCTTTTCGAATGGGGCGGTTAGGGGCTAAGATCGCCGCCGCACCAGACGCATCATCGACACAAAATCAACGAGAGGCTCAATCATGAAAATTGCCCTGATCGGCGCGGCCGGAAAAGTCGGCTCGAAAATTCTCAAGGAAGCCCTGGACCGCGGCCACGAGGTCACGGCGATCGTCCACAACACGGACGTGACCGTCTCCAATCCCAAGCTTACCAAGGCCAAAGGCGATCTCCTCGATACCGACGGCCTCGCTGCGACCCTCAAGGGCCACGACGTGGTGATCTGCTCGAACAATCCGGCGCTGGAAAAGGAGCTGGACGCGTCGAAATCCATGCTTCAGGCCGTGAAGAAGTCCGGCGTCAAGCGGCTGATCATGGTCGGCGGCGCGGGCACCATGGACACCGAGCCCGGCACCTTCCTCATCGACACCCCGGCCTTTCCGGCCGAGTTCCGGCCCTATGCCCTGCCGATGCGCGACTTCTACCGCGATTATCTCAGGCCCGAGACGGAGCTCGACTGGTCGTTCTTCGGCCCTGCGGTGATCTTCAACGAGAACGACCCGCGCACCGGCAAATACCGCACCCAGGCCGAGACCATCATGGGCGGCCCGGACGGCGGCCCGTCGGTCGTCTCCTATGCGGATTTCGCCGCCGCCATGCTGGACGAGGTCGAGAAGCCGCAATACAGCCGCAAGCGGTTTACCGTCTCTTACTAGGCGGTTCTAAGGTGTGGCCGTGAAGACGCTTCTGGTTTTGACGATCAGCCTGAGCGTCTTCGCGGGCCCTGCCTTTGCGGCGGCCGCAGATGCGCCGCTGGTTCTGGAGAGCAAGATTCCGCTTGGGCCGATCTCGGGCCGGATCGATCATCTCGCGATCGACCTCCGGCGCGAGCGCCTTTTCGTCGCCGAGCTCGGCAACGACACTGTCGGCGTCGTCGACCTCAAGGTGGGAGAGCTGATCCGGAACCTGGAGAACGAGCAGGAACCGCAGGGTCTCGGCTATGTCGCCACGACCGATACGCTGTACGTCGCGGCGGGGGATTCCGGCACCGTCGATCTCTATCAGGGCCCGGATCTTACGCCTCATGGGCAAATCGCGCTCGATGACGACGCCGACGATATCCGTGTCGATCCCCGGTCGGACGACGTGCTGGTCGGGTATGGCGGCGGCGGGATCGCCACGATCGATTCCGAGACCGGCAAGGTCGTGGCCGATGCGAAACTGGCCCATCATCCCGAGGGATTCGAGCTCAGCGACGACGGCGCGAAGATCTTCGTAAACGTCCCGGTCTCGAATGGCGTGGAGGTGATCGACCGCAAATCCGGGACGGTCGAGACCACATGGTCGCTCCACGGCGCGCATCTGAATTTCCCCATGGCGACCGATCATGAGAACGGGCGTATTGTCGTGGCGACCCGGTTTCCCGCACGCCTGCTCGTGTTCAATGCGGCTACGGGCGAGCCGGTCTATCGCGGCAAGCTTTGCGGGGACTCCGACGATCTGTTCGTCGACGCCAAACGCAACCGCGTCTATGTGATCTGTGGCGAAGGCTATGTCGATACCTTCGCGTTCGACGGACAGACCTATCGCCGCATCGGACGTATACAGACCGTCGGCGGCGCGCGGACCGGCCTGTTCTCGCCGGATCTGGACCGCCTCTATGTCGCGGTGAGGGCCCGTGGCGATATCAAACCGGCCGTATGGGTCTATCGCCCCGCAACCCGGTGAGCCCCGATCTTCTCTTCGTCTACGGCACCTTGCGTCCTGGCGCGCGGAGCCCGATGACGCGTTTCCTGGTGACGAATGCGGCGCTTATTGGCCTCGCGCGTTACAGGGGCCGGATCTATCGCATCGCGCATTATCCGGGCGTTGTCCCATCGGACAATCCGCGTGACCGGGTGATCGGCGACGTCTTCCGCCTCGCCCACCCGCCCCGCGTCCTCAAGCGCCTCGACATCCACGAAGGCTGCGGCCCCGCCGCCCGGCGGCCGACGGAATATGTGCGGGAGGTGGTCACGGTAGAGCTGGAGGAGGGCGGTCCGGCCGACGTCTGGACCTATCTCTACAACTGGCCGATCGAGCTCAGTGCCCTGATCCGCTCGGGGGACTTCCTGGCGAGGCGCTGACGCTCGGGACTGCGCGATATTTGAACTGTCCGAAAAAGGAACAGATTTGCGGAACCTTCCGCCGCGGCCGGCGTTTCCCCAACTGCCTCAGTATGCCTCGAAAGCCGCCGATGAAAACACTCGCCCCAATCCTTCTCTGCACCGTCATTGTCGTCCACGCCTCTCTGGCGTTGGCGGGCGATCCCCTTGTGCGCGAAAGCGAAATCCCGCTCGGCAATGTCGCCGGACGCATCGACCATCTCGCGATAGATCTCCGTCGCGAACGGCTGTTCGTCGCCGAGCTGGGTAACAACAGCGTCGGCGTCGTGGATCTCAAGGCCGGCAAGGCCGTGCGGCAGCTTACCGGCATCAACGCCCCCCAAGGCGTCGCCTATCTCACATCGGCCGATACGCTCTACGTCGCGAGCGGGGCCGACGGGACCCTACATCCTTTCTGTCGGGCCCGAGCTCAAGCCTGCGGATGCGATCAAGCTCGGTGGGAACGCTGACAATGTCCGAGCGGACGAGCAGAACAATCTGGTGCTGGTCGGCTATGGCGCCGGGCTTGCCACGGTCGACGAGCGGCAGGCAACGGACCGAAGAAAATCGAGCTCGGCGGCCATCCCGAAGGGTTCGAACAGGATGTCTCGGCATCGACGGATTTTCGTCAATCTTCCCGGCGATTCGAGCGTCGCCGTCGTCGACCATCACCGGGGACGTCGATGCCAAATGGCCGCTGAAGGGCCTTAGTGCGAATTTTCCGATGGCCTTCGACGCGAAGAACCACCGCGTCCTGATCGCCACCCGCCAGCCCAGCGGGTTCGTGGTCCTGCAGGCCGCGCCAGGGCGACATTCTTCAGGGCGAGAAGGGCTTCGGCGATGTCATCTATGCCGGCCGGACCTGCGGCGACGCCGACGACCTGTTCTTCGACGCCAAGCGGAACCGCGTCTATGTGATCTGCGGCCAGGGCTTCATCGACACCTTCCAATACGACGCGAACGGCTATCTCCGGATCGGCCGGACACCCACTGTGAAAGGCGCCCGCACCGGGCTGTTCTCGCCCGACCGCGACCGCCTCTATCTCGCGGTCAGCCGCCAGGAGGGCACGCCGCCGGCGATTTGGGTCTATAAGCCGGAATAGACCGCTCCCCTTGAACGCGTTTGCCTGAGCTTGACGCGCTCCGACATCGCCGGTCGCCTTCGCTGCATTTCGGCTCTAGAATCGGGTCGATGTTCGACGGATTCGCCAATCTCTGGACGCCGGTGATCCTCGCCAGACGCCTGGGCCGGAAGCCGCTCAAGGTCGTTGTCGCCGGCGAGCCCGTCGTCTTTTTCCGCGATGTCGCCGGGGGAATCGGCGCACTCATCGACCGTTGTCCCCATCGCGGCGCGTCTTTGTCTCTGGGAAGGATCGGCGCAGACGGCTGCCTCGAATGCCCATTTCACGGCTGGCGCTTCGATCGGTCCGGCGCGAACCGCTACACGCCGCTCAATCCGGATGCCAAGCGGGATTTGCTGGGGGCGACGGCGTTGCCGGTCCGCCAAGTCGGCGACCTGATCTGGATTCGTACCGGTCGCGACGCCCCGGACGAGCCGGTTGCGCCAGACGGCCTCAAGATGCCCGGCGTGGCCCGGATCTATCTGGAGCGCCTCTGGGAGTGTCACTGGACACGCGCGATGGAGAACATGCTCGACAGTCCGCATCTTCCCTTCGTCCATCGCCGGACCATTGGCCGGTCCATGCGTCGCCGCCTCCGGCCGGACAGCCGAATGGACGTCCGTTGGCAAGAAACCAGCTATGGCGGCCGCGCCTGGTCGGGCCTGGACGGCGAGGAAAGTGCCGCCTATCTCGACTATTTCCGTCCGAACATCATGGTGCTGAATATCCCCATTCCGGGCCGGCATTTCCGCATCCACGCCCTGATCATCCCCGAGGCGCCCGGCCGGACGCGCTTGATCCTTGCGGGCTCGCGCGATTTCGCGAAATGGCGGCTCTTGAATCCGTTCTTTTCCTGGCAAAACGGCTTCATCGCCGGTGAGGACAAGGCGGTGGTCGAATCCACCGGACCTACGGAAGTTCCGCCTCCCGGCACCGAAGTGTCGGTCGCGACGGATGCCGCGACGCTGCAGTTCCGTCGGTACTATTACAGCGCGCTTCGGGGCTCGACAGCCTAATCCGCCAATTCGACCACGATCGGCGTGTGATCGGACGCCTTCTCCTTCGCTCTGGCCGTGCGGTCGATTTCGCAGGCTTTAAGCCGGTCGGCCGCCTGGGGGGAAAGGAGGTGATGGTCGATCCGGAGCCCATGGTCTTTGGCCCAGGCGCCGGCCTGGTAGTCCCAGAAAGTGTAGAAGCCGGGGCCTTTGCGGAAAACCCGGAAGGCGTCGGTGAAGCCCAGATAGACGAGCTCGCGGAACTTGGCGCGGCTTTCGGCGCGGCACAGCGCGTCCTCGGCCCAGCCGGCGGGGTCGTAAACGTCGTCGTCGGTGGGGCAAACATTGTAGTCCCCGCCCAGAACCACGCTTTCCTCATAGGTGAGTAATTCGCGGGCGTAGTCGATCAATCGATCGAACCAGGCGAGTTTGTAGGGGAATTTGTCGCTGGCGACCGGATTTCCGTTCGGCAGATAAATCGACGCGACCCGGATGCCGCCGGTGAAGCCCTCGATATAACGGGCCTGCTCGTCGCTCTCGTCGCCGGGTAGGCCGCGGTTCACGTCCTCGATCGGCTGCTTGGAAAGGATCGCGACGCCGTTATAGGTCTTCTGGCCGTGGACGGCGGTGTTGTAGCCGAGATCTTCGATTTCGAGGGCCGGGAAGGCATCGTCGACGACCTTGGTCTCCTGCAGGAGCACGACGTCGGGCGTGGCGTCCTTGAGCCATTCCAGCAGGCGGGGCAGCCGCGCCTTGACCGAATTGACGTTGAACGTGGCGATTTTCATGGGTTCCGCGCCCCGAAAACGCAAAGGCCCGGATCGATCCGGGCCCGTTTTGTAGCATGCGCCTAGGGGCGGTTAAACCGCGAAAGCCAAATCAGACGGCAAACGACGTTCCGCAGCCGCAGGACGACGTGGCGTTCGGGTTCTTGATCTGGAACGAGGAGCCCATCAGGTCCTCCACGAAATCGATCTCGGCGCCGGTGAGATAGAGGAGAGACATCGAATTGACCAGAACGGTCACGCCGTCCCGCTCGATGACGGAATCGTCGTCGTTCCGGCTGTCGTCGAGGGAAAAGCCGTATTGAAAGCCCGAGCAGCCGCCGCCATTCACGGCCACGCGCAGCATGAGCCCGGGATCGCCTTCCTTCGCGATCAGCTCCGCCACCCGCTTCGCCGCGCTCGCCGTCACACTGACCGGCGGCGCCTTGTCGGCAAACATGCTCGCCATGGCTCCGAAATCCTCCGCAAGCCGATGAAAATCAAACTCACTCTAATGTAGGAGAGCTTGCGGAATTGTCAAAGGGATGGGATTTGTGTCAGACGCCCGAAACGTAATCCATCCCGATGTCCACCGCGGGAGAGGACATGGTGATCCGCCCGACGGATATATAGTTGACGCCGGTCTTCGCGATCTCGCGGATGGTCTCCAGCCGCACGCCGCCCGAGGCTTCGAGCTCGACGTCTCCGGCGCGGGCGACGGCCTGACGCATCATATCGTTGCTCATATTGTCGAGGAGAATGCGGTTCGCGCCGGCGGCGAGGGCGGCGTCGACCTGCTCCAGGGTGTCGCATTCGACCTCCACGAATTTGTGCTTCTTGCGCGCGGCCTTCACCGCCTCGGCGACGCTGCCGGCGATGGCGATGTGGTTGTCCTTGATGAGGATCGCGTCGAAGAGCCCCATGCGGTGATTGACCGCGCCGCCGAGATGGGCGGCGTATTTGGCGAAGACGCGAAGGCCCGGGATGGTCTTGCGGGTGTCGAGGAGCTTCGCGCCCGTGTCTTCGATGGCGACGGCGTAGCGCCGGGTCATGGTCGCGATGCCGGAGAGATGCTGCAGCACGTTCAGGGCCGAACGCTCGGCCTCCAGCAACTCCCGCGCATAGCCCGAAACCGTGGCGATCACGTCCTTTTCGCGCGCGACCTGGCCGTCCCGAATGCGGACCTCGATCTCGACATCCGGATCGAGCCGGCGGAACACGGCAATCGCCACAGGCAAGCCCGCCACCACCAGCCCCTCGCGCGCGACCAGCGCCGCTTCGAGCTTGGCTTTCTTGGGGATGACCGCGAGGGAGGTGATATCGCCGGTGCCGACATCCTCGTCCAGCAACCGCTCGACCAGATCGTCGATTGCCGCCGGATCGAGGGTGGTGACCGGCTCGAAGTCGTCGTCGTGTTTCAAAGCGCGGGCTTGGGCGTAGCGCCCGCGGCCGGTTTCGGCGACATCGCGAGCATCCGTTCGAGGGGCTTGAGTGCCGCGACCCGGGTCGCTTCCGGCACATTGATCTCGGGCGCGCGGTTGATCATGCAGAGATAAAGCTTCTCGATCGTGTTCAGCGCCATGAACGGGCAGTTGTTGCAGCCGCAGGAGCCGTCCGCGCCGGGCGCGCCGATGAAGGTCTTGGTCGGCGCCTTGATCTCCATCTGATGGATGATGTGCGGCTCGGTGACGATGATGAAGGTGTCGCTCGGGTTCGAAAGCGCGAAATTCAGGATCGACGAGGTCGAGCCGACATGATCGGCATGCGCCAGGATGTGCTCCGGGCATTCGGGATGGGCCGCGACCGGCGCGCCGGGATGCTCGGTCTTCAGCTTGATGAGCTCGCGCTCGTTGAACTGCTCGTGGACGATGCAGGTGCCCGGCCACAGCACCATGTTCCGCCCGGTCTTCTTGTTGAGATAGGCGCCGAGGTGCCGGTCGGGCGCGAAGATGATCTTCTGGTCCTTGGGCAGTTGATTGATGATGTGCTCGGCGTTCGACGACGTCACGATGATGTCGGACAGCGCCTTGATCTCGGCCGAGCAGTTCACATAGGTCAGCACCATGTGGCCGGGATGCTGTTCCTTGAAGGCCTTGAACGGCCCCGGCTGGCAGGAATCCTCGAGCGAGCAGCCGGCCTCCAGATCCGGCAGCAGCACGGTCTTCTGCGGGCTCAGGATCTTCGCCGTCTCGGCCATGAACTTGACGCCGCAAAAGACGATGACATCCGCGTCCGTCCCGGCGGCCTTGCGCGACAGGTCCAGCGAATCGCCGACGAAATCGGCGAGGTCCTGAATCTCCGCCTCCTGGTAATAATGCGCCAGGATCACCGCATTCATCTCGCGCCGAAGTCGCGCGATCTCCGCCTCCAGATCGAGGAACGGATCGATATCGGCGGCGGTCTTCAGCTTGGCCGTGTCAACCGGCGTCATGTCGTTCAATGATCGAGCCTCCAATGCCCCGAGCGGCAGGCCGCCCGGGCGGTCAACATTTAGCATATATATGGCAATTTCGGGCCACGGTTAAATGTTTCGGCCGAGTTGCGCGCCGTGCATGCCGCCTCCGTCCTCGCGAGGCGCAAAGCGCCGCGGCGATCCAGATAGGCTGGATTGCTTCACCCCTTCGGGGTTCGCAATGACAGTTCAGTTCGTCAGGCCTCGGCCAGCTTGCCCTTGGTCGCATGATCCAGCGTATCGTCCAGCGCCTTCTCGTACCGGTCGAACAGCTCGTCGATCTCCGCGTCATTGATGATCAACGGCGGGCAGACGGCGATGCGGTCGCCGGCCAATGGGCGGACGACGAGGCCGTGGTGGTGGGCGCGGGCGCCGCAGTAGTTGGCGATGCCATGCTTGGAGTCGAAATTGCGGCGGGTCTTTTTGTCGGCGACAAGCTCCACCCCGCCGATCAGACCTCGGCCGACGGCTTCGCCGACCAGCGGGTGGTCTTCGAGGGCCTTGAGGCGCTTCTGGAAGTTTGGGTGTCACGGCCCGGACGTGGTCGAGGATCTTGCGCTTTTCGTAAAGCTCCAGGGTCTTGGCCGCGACGGCGGCGCTCACCGGATGGCCGCCATAGGTGTAGCCGTGGCCGAAAGTGCCGATCTTGCGGCTTTCGTCCTGCATCGCCTCGAAGACGAAATCGGGGATGGTGACGGCGGAGATCGGCAGATAGCCCGAGGACAGCGCCTTGGCGACGGTCATGAAGTCGGGCTTCATGTTGAAGCTGGTCGCAGCCGAACATGCTCGCCGTGCGCCCGAAGCCGCAGATCACCTCGTCGGTCGACGAGCAGGATGTCGTGCTTGTCGCAGCACCGGCTGGATCTCCTCGAAATAGCCGTCGGGCGGCACGATCGCGCCGCCCGCGCCCATGATCGGCTCGGCGAACATCGCGGCGATCGTCTCCGGGCCTTCCTTCTCGATCAGGGCTTCGAGATTGGCGGCCATGCGGCGTGCGAAATCTTCCTCGCTCTCGCCGGGCTTGGCCCCGTGGTAGTAATGCGGGCAGTCCGTGTAGATGAAGCGGTCGCTCACCGGCAGGTCGAAATCGCGCTGCACGGGGACCAGGCCGGTCAGGCTCGCGCTCGCGACGGTGACGCCGTGATAGGCCTTCTGCGCGAGATGATCTTCTTCTTCTCGGGCCGGCCCTTGGCGTTGTTGTAGTACCAGATGAGCTTGATCAGCGTGTCGTTGGATTCCGAGCCCGAGCAGGCGAACAGCACCTTCGAGACCGGCATCGGCGCGATCTCCTTCAGCTTCTCGGCAAGTTCGATCGGCGGGCTCATGGCTCTTGCCGGCGAAGAGATGGGTATAGGCGAGCTTGCGCATCTGCTCCGCCGCCGCCTCGATCAGCTCCTCCTCGCCATAGCCGAACGCCGTGCACCACAGCCCGGCCATGCCTTCGATATAGTCCTTGCCCTGGTCGTCCCAGACGGTCACGCCCTTGCCTCGGGTACATCACCACCGGGCCGGTCTGGGGATGGGTCGCCAGATTGGTATAGGGGTGGGCGAGGGCTTCGATGTCCCGCTGGGCGGTGGAATTGAGCACGGTCATGACGGGTCCAATGCGAAAAGGGAATCGTGGCGGGGCGGGCCGTCGGATCTCACCAGGCCGCGCTCGGCCATGTCTATGAGATGCGCGAGGACGGATAGGCCGGCGGCAGGATATAGGAATTCGGGGATATCCGCATAGATCCGCGGCACCATGTCCCGTATGCGCGCGGGGCCGGGCTCGAGAGCCGCGAGAATCTGGCGTTCCCGCTCGTGGCGATGGGCGATAAGGGCCTCGACGAAGGGCTTGGGATCGGGGATCGGCGCGCCATGGGTCGGGTAATAGACGTTCTCGGGCCGGTCGAGCAGCGCTTCGAGGCTTTGCATATAGGCCCGCATGTCGCCATCAGGGGGAGCGACGACCGTGGTCGACCATCCCATCACATGATCGCCGGTGAACAGCGCCCCGGCGTCGGACAGGGCATAGCACAGATGATTCGAGCAGTGGCCCGGTGTGTGAATGGCCTCCAAGGTCCAGCCATGTCCCAAAACGCGGTCACCGTGCTTGAGCCGGATATCCGGTTCGAAGTCGTGATCCGCGCCTTCCTCCAGCGCGACATCCGCCATTCCTTCGACCGCCCGCGTCCGGCCGGAACCGTGCGGTCCAAAGCCGTAGGTCGTCGCGCCGGTCAGGCGGACGAGCTCGGCGACGCCGCCCGAATGATCGCGATGGGTGTGGGTGATCAAGATATGGCTGATCGTCTCGCCCCGAAGCGCGTCGACGAGCGCCGCGATATGATCCTTGATCGCCGGCCCCGGATCGATTATGCCCACCGTTCCGCGGCCGATGACGTAAGTCCCGCTGCCCGTGAAGGTGAACGGGCCGGGATTGGGCGCCACGATGCGGCGGATGAGCGGGCCGATCTCCTCCAGCACGCCGTAGGTCGGCGTGAAGGTCTTGTTGAAAGGAATCGGTATCGCCATTTGAGTGGGGATGCGACGTCGAGGATCGTGACGGCCGCAGTATCGGCCGGCGCCCCCATGTTAGCAATGTTTGGTCATAATTTCGGACGATTGTGGGGCTTAGATCGTCCGATAAAGTGCAGTGTCGCTGGAAACGTCCGTGAACATTCCGAATAACGCCTTTTTCCGGAAGAAGATCTTCAAGCCGGTGCGTATCACGCTGGGCAGCCTCTTCGTGCTGTTCGGCGCGTTCGGCTTCCTGCCGATCGTCGGCTTCTGGATGATTCCGGCGGGCCTCGCGATCCTCTCGATCGACGTTCCCTGGGCCCAGCGCGTCTGGGACAGGGGCGAGCGCACCTATGGCCGCGTGCTCACCAAGCTCGCCGCGCGCTATCCCAAAATCCCCTGGATGAAGCTCCCCGGCGCCCCGCGCCACGAGGAGAAGCAGGCGGAGACGGAGGCGTCTTCGGTCTGAATCCTGGCCCCGGCAACGGGCTTCGACAAGGGCTCTGGTTCTCTTCCGCTCATTCCGGCGAAAGCCGGAATCCCGCGCCACTACGCCTGCGGCCTGCCTTCGCCAGATCCCGGCATTCGCCGGGATGAGCGGTTTAGTGGGGTTAGCCTATATGCGTTCGGCCTAACGCTTCCCCTTCTTCCCGAACCGCTTCTCGATCAGCGCATAGACCGCGCGGAGGGATTGGGGCTCGCCGCCGGCGGGCTTGCCGGGTTTGCCGGAGACGTTCCAGGCCATGTAGTCCATGTGGATCCAGGGGATTCCCGGGCCGACGAATTCCTCCAGGAATAGCGCGGCATGGATGGCGCCGCCGGTGCGGGACTTGCCGACGCTGCAGATATCGGCGATCGGGCTGTCGAGCTCGTTGCGGTAGGCCTTGAACAGGGGCAGGCGCCAGACCGGATCGCCGGTCGCGGCCGCCGCCGCCATGAAATCGTCGGCGAGGCCGTCGTCATGGGTGAAGAAGGCCGGGAGATCGGTGCCGCAGGCGACGCGCTGGGCGCCGGTCAAGGTTGTGAAGTCCATCAGAAGATCGGGCTTTTCGGACGAGGCCTCCCAGAGGGCGTCGGCCACGACCAGCCGGCCCTCGGCGTCCGTGTCGCCGACCTCGACGGTGATGCCCTTGCGCGATGTCAGCACGTCCTGCGGCCGGTAGGCCTCGCCCGAAACGCTGTTCTCGACCGCCGGGATCAGTACCCGCAGCCGCACGTCGAGCCGAGCCTCCATGATCATTTGCGCGATCGCCAACACGGTTGCGCCGCCGGCCATGTCCTTCTTCATGGTCAGCATGGCGCTCGCCGGCTTGATATCGAGTCCGCCGGTGTCGAAGCACACACCCTTGCCGACGAGGGTCACCTTCGGCGCGTTGGCGCGCCCCCAGTGGATATCGATCAGCCGCGGCACGCGCGGACTGCCGCGCCCCACGGCATGGATCATCGGATAGTTCGATTTGAGCAGCGCCTCGCCGACGACCGCCTTGAACTTGGCTTTGTGGGCCTCGGCGAGTGATTTCGCGGCAGCGGCGAGCTCCACCGGCCCCATGTCCGAAGCCGGCGTGTTGATCAGGTCGCGGGCAAGGAAGGTTGCCTTGACGGTGCGGTCCACCGCGCGTCTGTCGGCCGATTTGGGCCAGACGAGCTTGCCGCCGCCGTCCTTCGCGCCTTTCGAGAGGTAGCGCCTATAGCTGTATTTCCCGAGGGCCCAGCCGAGCGCGATCCGGGTTGCCAGCACCGCATCGCCCTCGAAGGTAAAGCGGTATGTCCCTTTGGGTAGGGTCGCGGAAAGAGCGGCGTAGTCCCAGGGGCTCGCGTCTTCCGAGACGCCCGCCAGCACCAGCTCTGGCTTGCCGTCGGTGCCGGGGATCATCACGGAGGAGCCCGCCGCGCCCTCGAAGCCGGTCGCCGCGACCCAGTCCGCCTGACGTTTCGCCGCGCCGGAACGCCAGCGCGCCAGGGTCGAGCGGGTCACCGTCTGGATCGGCAGCGTTGCCTTTGTCGCGCGGGTGGCGAAAGCGTCGGCCATGAGGGCCTCAATAGTCCGGCGCGAGGGTGGCCTTGAAGCCGTCGAGCTCGTCCGTATAAGGAATCTGGCAGCCGAGCCGCGAGGTCGGCTGCGCCCGGCCGGATTCCTCCAGGAGCACGGATTCGTCCTCGCTTGGCGGGTTCAGCTTGGCGTACCAGTCCGGATCGACGTAGATTTGGCAGGTCGTGCAGATGCAGTTGCCGCCGCAGATCGCTTCGACGGGCAGGCCCGCGTCGCGGGTGATTTCCATCACCGTCAATCCCGGTTCGGCATCGAGCGCATGTTCGACGCCCTCGCGGTCCGTGACAAAAATCGTTCCCATTGGCCCCTTTCCCGACTGAACTGTTACCGTAAGACGTCTCTAGTTTTGTTCGGGCGACATTAATATCAAGTGGCTTACAAGTGATCCAGAGCGGGATCTCTATCCATGAACCCCTATGACCTCCTGATCATCGGCGGCGGCATCAACGGCGCGGCCATTGCACGCGACGCGGCGGGCCGCGGACATTCGGTCCTGCTTGTCGAAAAGGGCGACCTCGCGGGCGCGACGTCCTCGGCCAGCACCAAGCTGATCCATGGCGGGCTTCGTTATCTTGAATATTACGAGTTCCGGCTGGTGCGCGAGGCGCTGATCGAGCGCGAGATCATGTGGCGCACGGCGCCCCATATCATCTGGCCGCTCGAATTCGTGCTGCCTTATGCGAGACACTTGCGGCCGCGCTGGATGATCCGGCTCGGCCTGTTCCTTTACGATCACCTGGGCGGCCGCCACAAGCTGCCGCCGTCTCGCGGACTCAGGCTTCCCGGAACGATCGAAGGCCTGCCGCTCAAGGACGGCTACGCCCAGGGTTTCGCCTATTCCGATTGCTGGGTGGACGACGCGCGGCTCGTGGTGCTGAACGCGGTCGACGCGGCGGCGCGCGGCGCGGAGATCCTGACCCGCATCGAATGCACCGGCCTTCGCCGAGAGGACGGGCTGTGGCGGGCGGTCCTGCGCAAGAACGGCGAGGAGCGGGACGTCCATGCAAAGGTGCTGGTCAATGCCGCCGGGCCCTGGGCCGGCAAGGTGCGGGCGATGGCGGAGGGCGGCGCCTATGCCAACGTGCTGCGGCTCGTCAAAGGCAGCCACTTCATCGTTCCGAAGCTCTATGAGGGCGACCAGGCCTATATCTTCCAGAATCCCGACAACCGCGTGATTTTCGCGATTCCCTATGAAGGCAAGTTCACCTTGATAGGCACGACCGAGATCGATTTCCACGGCGACGCCCGCGAGGCCAAGATTTCCGACGCCGAGATCAGCTATCTCGTCGAGTCCGCCAATGCTTATTTCCGCAAGCCGGTCCGGCAAGCGACGACATCGTCTGGAGCTATGCCGGCGTGCGCCCGCTCTATGACGACGAGCATGCCAATGCCTCCGCCGTCACCCGCGATTATGTGCTTCAGCTCGTGGGCGAGGGCTCGGACGCGCCGCTGATGTCGGTCCTCGGCGGCAAGATCACGACCAGCCGGCGGCTGGCCGAGCATGTCATGGAAAAGCTCTCAGGCCGTATGGGCTGGCCGGATGCGCCCTGGACCAAAAAAGCGCGACTTCCCGGCGGAGAATTTCCGGACGGCGATTTCTCGGCCTTCGTGCGGGATGTCGAAACCTCCCATCCCTGGCTGCCGCCGGCGCTGGCGCTCCGATGGGCGCGGTGCTACGGCACGCGGATCGACACGCTGATCGGCAAGGCGACGGACCTGTCCGGCCTCGGCCCCGAGATCGTGCCGGGGCTCTATCGCGCAGAGGTCGATTACCTGCGGCGGCACGAATGGGCCGAGACGGCCGAGGACATCCTGTGGCGGCGCACCAAGCTCGGGCTCCATGCCGGCCCGGACGCCGCCGAAAATCTCGCGTCCTATCTAACGCAAAATTGAGCTTGCGGCGGATGCGCCGCATTCACATCTAGATATCTCTAGCCGATAGGCATTCTTCAGGTGTCGATCGGCAAATTCCATATCGGCGGGCGGACCGATTTGCATAGGGGGCTACGATGAGCTTGGCTCTGAATTTCCTGTGGCTTATCTGCGGCGGTCTGATTGCGGGACTCGGATGGTTCTTTGCCGGGCTCGTCATGGCGATCAGCGTTATCGGTCTTCCCTGGGCGCGCTCCTGCTTCATGCTGGGGCGGTTCAGCCTGGCGCCCTTTGGATACGACGTGATCTCCAGGCGGACCTTGAGAGGCTATGACGATCTCGGAACCGGCGCGATCGGCTTTTTCGGCAACGTGATCTGGTTCGTCCTGTTCGGCTGGATTCTCGCCCTGTGGCACCTGTTCTGGGCGATCGCGCTCGCCTTTACGATCATCGGCATCCCGTTCGCGTTCCAGCATCTGAAGCTGGCCGGCGCGTCCTTGTTCCCGGTGGGCAAGACGGTGCAGTCGAACGAGCTGGTTTCGTATGCCCGGCGTGAGGACGCCTATGAACGGTATCAAGCGATGCGGGGGCGGCGGGTCTAGCCGGACTCAACCCATATAAATCAGCACTGCAGCGAGGCCCGCGCCGGCCACGACAACGCTTGCCGCCATCGCCGGGACGGTGTAGCGGGCGAGCGCCCGTCCGCCGCCTATCACCGAGATGACGGCCTTGGTCACCATATTGGCGAAGGTCGCGATGGAGATGCCGAGGACGGCGGTCGAGGCCGTCACGGACTTGCCGGCCATCTGCGCCAGGGACAGCGTGATCGGGTCGACGTCGGAGAGCCCGGAAAGGCCGGCCAGCGCGTAGATGCCGCTGCTGCCGAACCAGTGATTGACCGCCTGGGCCGCGAGCGCAATTACGGCGAGGAAGACGCCGAACCGCAGGGCGATCGAGAATTCGAGGGGGTTGGTGACCTCGAGCGTCGTTTCCTGGCCGGTGGTCTTGACGTTGCGCAGGAAGGCCGCGGAGATAGCGAGACAGGTGATCGCGCCGAGGATCATCGGCGCGAGGACTTTCACGCCCAGGCTCGGCATCACGACGCTGGTGACGATCGGAATGCGCAGATACATGATCGCGCTCGCGATCACGACCGTGCCGCCGAACAGACGCGCCTCGCCCGGGTTGTCGCGCGCCATCTTTGAATGGGATACGGTCACCGCCGTCGAGGACACCATTCCGCCCGCCACCGCCGCGGCGATCAGCCCCTTGCGCTCGCTCATCAGCCGCATCGCGACATAGCCGACGAAGGACAGGCCGGAGATCAGCACCACCATCAGCCAGAGCTTGTAGGGATTGAGCGCCTGGAACGGGCCGTAGCCCTTGTTCGGCAGGACGGGGAGCAGCACCAGGGTCATGACCAGGAGCTTGAGCCCCGCGATCAGCTCCTTCTCCTCGATGCGGTCCAGCCAGTGGTGGAGCGTCGTCTTGGTGCCGAGCAGCAAGGTCATCATGACCGTGCCGGCGACCGCGAGCTCCATCGCATCGGTGACGGCCAGCGCCCCGAAAGCGAAGGTTGCGAGCGCCGCGATCACCGTGGTCGCGCCGAGATCGCCGGTCGCGCGCCGGGCCTGCACGTCCGCCGCCACGATCACGCCCACGAAGCCGAGAAAGGCGAAGCCGAGGATGATCGGCCCGACATAGACCGAAAGTTCCGACCACGCGCCGCCCAATAGCCCGATGATGCCGAAGGTGCGGAAGCCCGCGACCCGGCTGCCGGCCTTTTCGAGCCGCGTGTGCCAGCCGCGCTCCAGGCCGACGAGAAGCCCGAGCGCCAGGGCCAGGGCGAGTCGGAGGATGGGCTCCAGGCTCGCGAAATCGAGGGCGTTCTGCACCGGCGTCGCTCCGAAGATGGCTAGGCGGGCGGACGGAAGCGGGCGAGCAGGCTGGAGGTGTCCCAGCGCTGGCCGCCCATTGCCTGGACATCGGCGTAGAATTGATCCACGAGCGCGGTCAGGGGCAGGGACACGCCGACACGCCGCGCTTCTTCGAGGCAGATGCCGAGATCCTTGCGCATCCAGTCCACTGCGAAGCCGTAATCGTATTTGCCGTCGATCATCGTGCCGGCCCGATTGTCCATTTGCCAGCTCTGCGCCGCGCCCTTGGAGATGACGTCGATCACCTTGTGCGGATCGAGCCCCGCCTCGATGGCGAAATTGAGGCCCTCCGCGAGGCCCTGGACGATCCCGGCGATGCACATCTGATTGACCATCTTGGTCATCTGGCCCGCTCCATGCCCGCCGATCAGCTTGACCGATTTGGCATAGGCCGCGATCACCGGCTCGGCACGGTCGAAGGAAGGCTGCTCGCCGCCGCACATCACGGTCAGAGTCCCGTTCTCGGCGCCGCTCTGGCCGCCCGAGATCGGCGCGTCGATGAAGTGCCCGCCGGCATCCTTCGTCGCGACGGCGAGCTCGACCGCGACATTCGCGGAGGCCGTCGTGTGATCGACCCAGACGGCGTCCGGCCCGAGCCCTGCGATCAGCCCGTCGTCGCCAAAGGCGATCTCGCGGAGATCGTTGTCCGCGCCCACGCAGGTGAACACGAAGTCCGAGCCCTCCGCCGCCTCGCGCGGTGTTGCGGCCACCCGGTGCGTCGTGCCCGGCCCCTCGTCATTGTCGGAGAGCCATTTCTCCGCGCGTGTCCGCGTCCGATTATAGACCGCGACATGATGCCCATGGCTCGCCAGAAACCCCGCCATGGGATACCCCATCACGCCCAATCCGATGAATGCGACTTTGTAGGTCATTCGCTCCGTTTCGCTCCGCTCATCTCAGATGTCAGATTTCCGGATGTCCGGATGCCAGATGTCCGATTTACCGACATCTCGATCTCTGGCATCTGTCAGCCTCGGCGTTACTGTCGACCGGTCGTCAGTAAGGCGCCGGAAGATCCGGAAAGTCCTTGAAGATATTCGTCGTCTTCTTCCGCTCCACATAGGGCTTGTAGATCGTCGAGGGCGCGTCGGGCTCGACGCCGAGGATGCCGCGCACGGTGCCGTTGTCGGTGGCCTTGGCCCAGCTCGTCTCGAAGCTCGTGCGCACCAGGGCCGCGAGATTGGTGTGCTGCATGCGCCATTCGCCGTCTTCCTTGACGTAATCGACGTAATAGGGGCCGAAGACCCATCCGGCCGACGAGTTGCTGCCCGTAATGCCGGGCGACAGCCAGTGCGAATGGGCGCTCTTGCCGTCCTTCGAGATCTCGATATAGGGGTTCACCGTCATATGCATGATGAACCAGCCGGGGATCTCCTTCGTCTTGTTGAAAGCGTGATAGAGCGCCCGGATGTGATCCAGTCCCTTGTAGACGCCGCTGTCGGAGAACTCGACCGAGACGTCCGCGGTGTGCTGGGCGAAGCACTCGTCGACGATCTCGTCGTAATGCTGGGTGAAGAGATACTGGACGTATTTCGCCTGCAGTTTCTCGATCGCCTGAATGTCTTCGAGATGCTGCACGCGGGCGGTCAGCGCCGCGATCGCCTGGGCCTGCTCGTCATTGCCCTGGCTCGACTGCTGCATGGTGCAGCCGGCAAGGAACGGAAGCGCGACCGCGAAGGCCGCCGCGGAAGACATGAAATGGCCGATATGCATGATGATCCCCCTCTGCTTGACCGGCGGGAGCGCGGTTATTTCCAGACGGTCCGCGCAACCCGCAAAAAGTTCTCGCCGAGGATGCCACGGATGGCCGGCTCTGAATAGCCGAGCCGGACCAGCCCCTCGGTCACCTCCGGCAGCCGCTCCGGCGGCACGATCTTGAGCCCCGGCTTATAGCCGTATTCCGGCGGCCAGAGATGGCCCTTCTCGGCCATCAGCGCGTTGAAGCCGTCGAGATCGGCCATGAAATCGAGGCCGATGCCGACATGCTCGGGGCCGACGAGATCGACGACGTAATCGATATGCCGGATTAGGGTCTCGACCCGGTCGTCATTGTCGCCGAGGAAGATCCCGATGCCGTTGATCCCGATGACGCCGCCGGTTTCGGCGCAGGCGGTAATGAGATCGTCCGGGATGTTGCGTGGATGGTCCCGAAGCGCCCTCGGGTTCGAGTGCGAGAAGATGACCGGGACCTCGTGCGCGCCAAGCACGTCCCGCGCGGTGCGGTAGCCGGTGTGGCTGAGGCATTTCACCATGCCGACCCGGTCCATCTCGTCGCAAAGCTGTTCGCCGAGCCTGGTCAGCCCGGTGTCCTGATCCTGGCAGCCGCCGCCCGCCTTGTTGTTGGTGTTGTAGGCGATCAGCATCCAGCGCACGCCGAGATCGTAGAAGCGCTGGACTTGGGAGAGATCGTCCTGAACCGTAATCGCGCCTTCGATATCGAAGGCGATGGCGAGCTTGCCCGCGTGCTTCGCCGCCACGATGTCGTCAGCGGTCCGGACCAGGACGTAATCCTCGGGCCGCGCGGCGAGCCAGTCGCGGAAGAACGTCACGACGCGCAAGGCCTGCTCACGCTGGCACGTCGGAATCGGCGATGTTCAGGCTGAGGAAGCCGACCCCCGCTTGTCGGTAGCGGTCGAGAACGCGGCAGAAACGCTGCGTCCGCCTCCAGCGGGAGGCAGCCGTGATTGTCCCAGACGATGGCGTCGGCGTGGAGCGCGGCCGGTGTCAATCCACTCCGCCCATGCAGAGGTATTTGACCTCGACGAATTCCTCGATGCCGTATTTCGAGCCCTCGCGGCCGATGCCGGATTCCTTCACGCCGCCGAAGGGCGCGACGGCGGTGGAGATCAGGCCGGTATTGATGCCGACGATGCCGGATTCGATCGCTTCGGCCACCCGCCACACCCGGGCGATGTCGCGGGCATAGAAATAGGCGGCGAGGCCGAACGGCGTGTCGTTGGCGAGCTTGATCGCCTCTTCCTCGGTTTTGAAGCGGAACAGCGGCGCGACCGGGCCGAAGGTTTCCTCCTGGGAGACCTTCATCTCGGGCGTCACGTCGCGCAAGAAGTGTCGGCTGGAAGAAGGTGCCGCCGAGCGAATGGGGCTTGCCGCCGGTGACGACCTTGGCGCCGTGCGACACCGCGTCGGCGATATGCTCCTCGACCTTGTCGAGCGGCTTCCTTGTCGATCAGCGGGCCCTGGTCGGTCTCGCCCTTGAGGCCGTCGCCGATCCGGAGCTTGGCCATGGCCTTGCCGAGCTTCTCGGCGAAGGCGTCATAGACGCCGTCCTGGACATAGATGCGGTTGGCGCAGACGCAGGTCTGGCCGGTGTTGCGGAACTTGGACTGCATCGCGCCGGCGACCGCGGCATCGAGATCCGCGTCGTCGAACACGAGGAACGGCGCGTTGCCGCCGAGCTCCAGCGAGACCTTCTTGATGGTCCCCGCGCATTGCGCCATCAGCAGCTTGCCGACCTCGGTCGAGCCGGTGAAGGTGAGCTTGCGCACGATCGGATTGGCGGTCATCTCGCCGCCGATCTCGCTGGCCGAGCCGCAGACGACGTTGAACACGCCCTTCGGCACGCCGGCGCGCTCGGCCAGCTCGGCCAGCGCCAGGGCGGAGAAGGGCGTCTGCGCCGCGGGCTTGCACACGACCGTGCAGCCGACCGCCAGCGCCGGGCTGATCTTGCGGGTGATCATCGCGGCCGGGAAGTTCCACGGCGTGATCGCCGCGACCACGCCGATCGGCTGCTTGATCACGACGATCCGCTTGTCCGCCTGATGGCCGGGGATCACGTCGCCATAGACGCGCTTGGCTTCCTCGGCGAACCATTCGACGAAGGAGGCGGCGTAGGCGATCTCGCCCTTGGCTTCGGCCAGCGGCTTGCCCTGCTCGGCGGTCATGAGCACCGCCAGAGTCCTCCTGGTTCGCCATGATCAGCTCGAACCATTTGCGCAGGATATTGAGGAGCGCTCGCCCGCGGTCTTGGCGCGCCAGGCCGGCAGCGCGTCCTCAGCGGCCTGGATCGCCCGCTTGGTTTCCGTCGCGCCCGGCTTTCGGCACCGTGCCAAGGACTTCGGCGTCGCAGGGTTGGTGACCTCGATGGTCTTGCCCGAGTCCGCATCCTCCCAGCCGCCGTTCACATAGTTCTGCTCTCGGAACAGCTTGGAATCTTTAAGCTTCAACGCCTTGATGGTTTCCATATAGGTCATGACCGGCTCCCTTGGATGCGCGCATATTGCCCCTCGGAAGAGAATGTACGCCGTCTGCCGGAGAACTCAACCGGGCTAGACACGTAGCGCGGTTATCGCGAGGCGGCCGCAGGCCGACGCGGCAATCGAGCCTGGGAGCGGATTCCAAAGCCGACAGTTTGTTGTATTCTTGGGTCTTGTTTCGAAATCCTGAGAGTGCTGGCCGCGCCGGCGGCAGGGGGCAGAGGGATGATCCGGCAGCAAGTTCACGAGATCCTCGAAGGCCACACCCGGCTGGGGAAGTGGGTGAACGGCTTCATCATGGCC
Source organism: uncultured Alphaproteobacteria bacterium (assembly GCA_963732795.1). Classification (GTDB taxonomy): domain Bacteria; phylum Pseudomonadota; class Alphaproteobacteria; order CAVTAV01; family CAVTAV01; genus CAVTAV01. Next base: position 250,289 of record CAVTAV010000007.1, read on the forward strand.
GCCATCGTCCTGAGCTTCGTGTCCGTCGTACTCGAGACCTATGGCGACCTGGAACGGGACTACACCGCGGAGTTCTATGCCGCGGAAGTCTTCTTCATCGCGATCTTCACCGCGGAGTACGTGCTGCGGATCTGGTCGTGCACGGCCGATCCGAATTACGACCGGCCGGTCGTCGGTAGGCTGAAATACGCCATCGGCTTCTTCAGCATTGTCGATCTGGTCGCCATCCTGCCGTTCTACCTCGCCTTCGTCATCCACGGCGTGGATTTGAGAGGGCTGCGGCTGTTCCGGCTGCTGCGCATCTTCAAGCTCATACGCCACTTCCACGGGGCGGCGCTGCTCCTCAACGTGCTTCATCGCAAACGCCAGGAGCTCATCGTCAGCCTCACTTTCGCGGTCATTCTGCTGCTGGTGTCTTCGACCCTGATCTACGTGGCGGAGCACGACGCGCAGCCCAAGGTGTTCTCCAGCATCGTGGCGACCATGTGGTGGGCGATCGAGACGCTCTCGACCGTCGGCTACGGCGATATGGCCCCGGTGACCTTCTTCGGCCGGCTTCTCGGCGGCGTCATCGCCCTTCTCGGGATCGGCATGTTCGCGCTCCCCGCCGGCATCATCGCCCACGGCCTGACCGAAGAGATGCAGCACCAGCAGAAGCTGGAGGAAGAGGCCGCGATCAACCTGAAGTTCTGCCCCCATTGCGGCGAACGCCTGCCGGTGATGCCGAAGGATTGACGCCTCCTCAGGCCGTCATTGAGAGCCTCGCAGAGGCGCGGCAATCCAGATGCCGGGGGCGGAAATCAGAAATCGGGAGTTTGGATCGCCGCGGCGCTTTGCGCCTCGCGATGACGGGGAGGTATATCTCCGTTCGGCCTGAGCTTGTCGAAGGCCGCCGACCTTTCACTTGATCGAAAACAGGTCCCTCTGCCCCAACTCCGCGTTGCGGCGGCGTTCCATTTCCTGGGTGTAGTGGCGCAGCGCGTAACTCTCGGTGAGGAAGCCGATGACGCGGTCGTCGACGCCGGAGGCGAGGACGGGGAGGACTTCGCGGCGGGCTTCCTCGAAGCGGGTCAGGGCGGAGCGGACGTTTTCGGTCGGCAGCAGGCAGGCGCTTTTGGGGCCGGCCATGTCGGCGACCAGCAGGAAATCGAGGGAGTCGTCGAGCTGCGGGTCGTAGATCGCGGCCAAGTCCACCGATCCGGAGAAATGGTTCTCGGCATCGATGGCGAAGACGTATTTTGTCGTGCCGGGCGGGAACCGCTCGCGCAACTCCCGGAGTGACGTGGTGAGCGGCACCAGAACGGGGTCGGCACGCATCAGCTTGCGCACCGTCAGATCGGCGATCCAGCCGATATCGTGAGCGCCGCGAAGCCCTACGCCGCGGACATGGAAGCGCCAGGTCGAGAACGAGAAGCCGAACGACACCCGGGTAATCGTCACCGCCACGATGACGCCGACAAGGGCCGCCGCGGTGACGGGGGCGTTGCCGGTCGCCTCCAGGACCAGGAACACCATGGTCAGGGGCGCGCCGACGATCGCGGCCGCCACCGAGGCCATGCCGACGATCAGGAAGGACTCGTATTGCGGCGCCAGCGCGGGGGCGATCGCGCTCGCCACCTCCGCGAACAGCCCGCCGAACACCGCGCCGAGGAACAGCGACGAGCTGAACAACCCGCCGCGGAAGCCCGATCCGACCGAGACCGCGGAGGCCAGGAGTTTCGCGGCCAGGAGTCCCACGAGCGGTGTCACCGCCATGCGGGTCGCGAAGTGAAACTCGATCGCGCCGTGCCCGCTGCCGAGTACCTGGGGGAAGAACAGCGCGATCAGGGATAGCGCCAGCCCGCCGAGGAACGGCCGGAGCCAATAGGGGATCTTGGCCGCGCGCAGCCCCTCCTCGGTGAAAGTGACGGCCTTCATCGCGAGGATCGCGATTCCCGACGCGAAGACGCCGACAAGCGCGAATAGAAGATAGGCCGAGGTCGCGAACTGGGCGATCTCGCCGACGGTGAAGAGGGGAATGCCGTGGCCCAGGGTCCGCTCGACGAGCGTCGCAGAAACCACCGCCGCGGCCACCAGGCCCAGGGCATGGGGCAGATAGCCGCTCAAGACGAGCTCGAAGCCGTAGAACAGTCCGGCGAGTGGCGCGTTGTAGGCGGCGGCGATCGCCGCGCCCGCCCCGGCGGTCACGAAAATCCGGCTGTCGGCGCGGCGGAGCTGGAAGAATTGCGCAACCGAGGAGAACACGCCTGCGCCGAGCTGGCTGTAGCCGGCCTCCATGCCGAGGGACGCGCCGGAGGCGTTCGAGATCAGGGTGTTGAAGGTGAGGCGGATGCTGTCCATCAACGACATCCGCCCGCCATAAAGCGCGTTGGCCTCGATCGGGTCGACGATGTCCTTGGCGCGTAATCGTCTCACAACGAGCATGATCAGCCCCAATACGAGGCCGCCCAGCGCCGGCACGATCAACACGCGGATCGTGTCCTGCCCGACGCCGGTCGAAAGCAAAGTGTCCGGCGGCAGAGAGAAATCGACCGTATGGAGCCATTGGACCAGCCGCCGCAGCAGATTGACCACCAGCCCGATCACGCCGCCGACGATCACGCCCGCCACGATCCGGAGCGGCTCCTGGGAGCGCATGTTCTGGCGCACGACGGATCGCGACCCTGTCGCCCAGATCCTTGATGCGGTTCCGGGGCGCGGGGTGGTCGGGTTCGGTCGTGCTATCCATCAAAAGGCTGGCGAACGGGAAAAAGGGGCCGGAAGCCTGGCGGAAAGGCCGCGTTTCGACCTAATAGCGCCGCTATGGCTTCGAAACCATGAAAATCCGGGATGTTTGTGTGGTTTTCATGGCGTTGAGTATGCCGGAGACGCCGTCCGGAAAGATTTCCGGCGCAAGCTACTTGACACCTCCAAGGTCATGCCTATATGTCGCAGCACCGGTCCTGGCACTCTCTTGGAGGGAGTGCTAAAGCTGGGGCTTCCGAGCCTCGGCCGCGCTGGGGCCGGAACAGGTTTTCAGGGGGCGGGTAGCCCGCTTTATCATTAGAATCAAATGGATAGGAGAGACCATCATGCGTTTTCGTCCGTTGCATGACAGGGTGGTCGTGCGCCGCATCGAGAGCGACCAGAAGACGGCCGGCGGCATCATCATCCCGGACGCCGCCAAGGAAAAGCCGATGGAAGGCGAGGTCGTTTCGGTCGGCCCCGGCGCCCGCGACGAGGCCGGCAAGCTGGTTGCCTTGGACGTCAAGGCCGGCGACCGCGTTCTGTTCGGCAAGTGGTCCGGCACTGAGGTCAAGATCGACGGCGAGGAGCTGTTGATCATGAAGGAATCCGACATCATGGGCGTGCTCGAAGGACGGGCCGCCGGCGGTAACAAGAAAAAGGCCGCCTAACCAGGGCGCCATAAGGAGAGCAATCCAATGAGTGCGAAGGAAATCAAGTTCAAGTCCGATGCCCGCGACCGGATGATCCGGGGCGTCGACGCCTTGGCCAATACCGTGAAGGTGACCTTGGGGCCGAAGGGCCGCAACGTGTTGATGGAGAAGTCGTTCGGCGCGCCCCGCGTGACCAAGGACGGCGTCTCGGTCGCCAAGGAGATCACCCTCGAGGACAAGTTCGAGAACATGGGCGCCCAGATGGTCAAGGAAGTCGCTTCCAAGACCAGCGACGTCGCCGGTGACGGCACCACCACCGCGACCGTTCTGGCCCAGGCGATCGTGCGCGAAGGCGCCAAGGCCGTGGCCGCCGGCATGAACCCGATGGATCTCAGGCGTGGCATCGACCTCGCGGTCGACACGGTGATCAAGGACATCGAAGGCCGCAGCCGCAAGGTCGCCGGCGACCAGGAGATCACCCAGGTCGGCACGATCTCGGCGAACGGCGACAAGACCATCGGCGAGATGATCGCCGAAGCGATGAAGAAGGTCGGCAAGGAAGGCGTGATCACCGTCGAGGAAGCCAAGAGCCTCAATTCCGAGCTCGAGGTCGTCGAAGGCATGCAGTTCGATCGCGGCTATCTCTCGCCCTATTTCATCACCAATGCCGAGAAGATGGTCGCCGAGCTCGACAACCCCTACATCCTGATCTTCGAGAAGAAGCTGTCGGGCCTCCAGGCCATGCTGCCGCTTCTCGAGTCGGTGGTGCAGAGCGGGCGTCCCCTGCTCGTCATTGCGGAGGATGTCGAGGGCGAGGCTCTGGCCACGCTCGTCGTCAACAAGCTCCGCGGCGGCCTCAAGGTCGCGGCCGTCAAGGCGCCCGGCTTCGGCGATCGCCGCAAGGCCATGCTGGAGGACATCGCGGTCCTCACGGGCGGCCAGATGATCTCCGAGGATTCTCGGGATCAAGCTCGAAAGCGTCACCATCGAAATGCTCGGCAAGGCGAAGCGGGTCTCGATCTCCAAGGAGAACACGACCATCGTCGACGGCGCCGGCAAGAAGAAGGACATCGAGGGCCGCATCGGCCAGATCAAGGCGCAGATCGAGGAAACCACCTCCGATTATGACCGCGAGAAGCTGCAGGAGCGGCTGGCGAAGCTGGCCGGCGGCGTCGCGGTGATCAAGGTCGGCGGCGGCTCCGAGGTCGAGGTGAAGGAGCGCAAGGACCTCGTCGAGGACGCGCTTCATGCCACCCGCGCGGCGGTCGAGGAAGGCATCGTCGCCGGCGGCGGCGTCGCGCTCCTCTACGGCACGCGGTCGCTCGCCAAGCTGAAGCCCGCCAATCACGACCAGCAGGTCGGCGTCGACATCATTGCCCGCGCGCTTCAATACCCGGTGCGGCAGATTGCCGAGAACGCCGGCGTGGACGGCGCGGTCGTGGCCGGCAAGCTCCTCGATCAGAAGGACCCCAATTTCGGCTTCAACGCCCAAAGCGAGACCTATGGCGACATGCTGAAGGCCGGCATCATCGACCCGACCAAGGTCGTTCGCTCGGCCCTCCAGGGCGCCGCTTCGGTCGCGGGTCTGCTGATCACCACGGAAGCCATGATCGCCGACAAGCCGGAGCCCAAGAAGGCCGGCGGCGGCGGTGGCGGCATGCCGGATATGGGCGGCATGGACTTCTAAGTCCGGTCACCCATACGAGACCATGGGGGCCGCCTTCGGGCGGCCCCTTTCTTTTGTCTCCGGCAGGGTGAGGACGACCCGGAGCCGTTCTCGCCGGACTTGAATTACGCATTGGTGAGTCTCCCGACGTTGCGAACCGCAACGAATGGCGTTCGTAACCGTAATGAAACCGTATTTTGAAGCCGGCGATCACGCCGTGGCGTATAGTTGCGGGCATCGATGGTCTGATTGCGAGGAACGGGAGGCTGGCAATGCAAAGGATCACCTGCGCCGCCGCGACCATAACCTTGGCTCTCACTTCGGCTCTCGCCGCCGCGCCGGCGTTTGCGCACCATTCCTACGCCGAATTCGACCGCGGCAAGACGGTCACGATCACGGGAGAGTTACAGAAGATCGACTGGAGGAACCCGCATATTGTGCTGACGGTCAAGACCAAGGACGCGGGGACTTATCAGGTCTTCTGGCTGTCCTCGAACTCGGCTCCGACGCTATTCCGGCGCGATGCGCGAGAATCTCAAGGTCGGCGATCCGGTCTCGGTGAGCGGCAGCCCGAACTACGACCCGAACGTCCATACGCTCACCTTGATCTCGGAAGTGAAGCGGCGGAGCGACGGCTGGCGCTGGTGGCGCATCGGGCGGGGCAACGGGCAGGTCGAGATCGCGAAATAGCCTCGGCGGAAAGATCCACCTCAGCCGCTATTCGCTCGTACCGCTTGGCCTACGGCTTGCGTGGGTCGGATCCCGGCTGTTGTCGGGATGAGCGGCGTAATGTGGGGCGATCTGAATCCATCCCGCTCCGGCCGCATTTCTTGACGAAGGTCTTACGTCGGCTCTTCGGTGTGGTGTAGCATGATCCCCGATTGGGGAAACATCGGCTGGCTGCCGCCGTACATCGAAGAGATCTTTCATGAGAGCACTTGTCGCCGCCATTTTCATGGTGCTTGCGGGCGCGGGCGTCGCTCAGGCGCATCACGGACTTGCGAACTACGATCTGAACAAGGACATCGAGATCGAAGGTACCCTGACCCGGGTGCAGTTCGTCAATCCGCATTCCTGGCTCTTCATCGACGTCACCGATAAGAGCGGCAAGAAGACGAGCTACAGATGCGAGCTGCGCGGCGCCACCGTGCTCAGGCGCTCGGGCTGGTCCGAGGCGATGTTTCCGTCCGGCATGCATATCCGGGTCACGGGCTCGCCCGATCGGCGCGATCCGAAGACCTGCTATACGAGCACGATCTTCTTTCCGGACGGATCGTCGGTCGACCGCTATGGACAACTGAAATCCGCGCCCAAGCGGACGGTCGATAAATCCCGGCCCGCGCGGCGTCCGAACGGTGTGCCGAATATCGACGGCGATTGGGCCTCGGAGCAGGTCGTCATGACCGATCCACGCGGCCAGAAGGGCACCCTGGTGCCGCTCAGCATCGCCGATAAATTCAAGCCCGGCGATGTGCCCAAGGGCGGACAGGCGTTTCCGGGCGCGCGCGGCACCAAGATCTCCGAGGCCGCGGATCCGGTCGATGCTTATTGGAACGAGCGCGGCAGCGCCCTGCCGCTGACCCCGAAGGGCGCCGCCGTCATGCGCGATTTCGACGGATCCTCCAGCGACAATCCGCGTCTGCTGTGCAAGCCGACCAACATCATGTTCGACTGGACCTTCGAGGAGGACATCAACCGCATCGTCCAGACCGACACCGAGATCCGCATGCTCTATGGCTCCTGGGGCCTCGACCGCCACATTCACCTGGACAAGAAAGCGCGGCCCGACGATGCGCCCCTGACCCGCGCAGGCTATTCGGTCGGTCATTGGGAAGGCGACACCTTGATCGTCGAGACGACCGGTTTCCTGCCCGGCATCGTGACGGCCGACGGCCGTGTGCCCCATGGCAGCGATATGCGCGTCACCGAGAGAATTCGACTTCGATCCCGAAAAGGGCGCGCTGCACAGGTCCTATGTCGCGGTCGATCCCGAATATTTCCAAGGCGAATACAAGGGCCAGGATACGGTCTATATCTCGGCCTTGCCCTATCACGGGATCTCGCCGTGCAAGCCCGATCCCGCGAAATAGCCGGACGCCGTTCGGATGCCGGACCGATGAGGCGCGCCGTTCTGAGCCTTGTCGTGCTCGTGCTTCTGGTGCCGTCGCCGGCACTGGCTCATCACAGTCCCGCAGGCCGCTTCGACACCAAGTCGGTCATGGAGGTCGAGGGCGTGATCACCGCCGTGCATTGGCGCAGCCCCCATGTCGAGCTAGACTCTCGTCGCGGTCGACGGCGCGGGCGCGCGGGCTACTTGGCAGCTCGAAGGAGCGGCGCCCGCCACCCTCGTCCGTTCAGGCTTGCGCGCGGATACCATCGCCGTGGGAGACCGGGTTCGCGTCGCCGGCTGGCCGCCCGTGACCGGACGGAAGGAGATGTTCCTGCAAAACATGCTGCTGCCCTCGGGGCGGGAGCTGATCCTGTGGGTCTCGGCTAAGCCCCGTTGGACCAAGGAACAGAAGAACAGCTTCGCGTTCTGGCGCCGAAAAAACGGTGACCGGTCCCATCCGGAGCTGGGTCTCTATCGGGTCTGGAGTTCGTCGATCGCCTTGCCGGGCCTGTTCGGGCTCGGCGCGAACGAGGCGGACAACTATCCGCTGACCCCGGTCGCCCGCGCGGCGGTCCAACAATTCAAGGCCAGTGGACGGAACGTTGCGACCCAAGGCTGTATCCCCAAGGGGATGCCGCTCATCATGGAGCAGCCCTATCCGATCGAATTCCGTCGTGACGGCGACGACATCGTCCTCCGCATGGAAGAGTACGACACCGTGCGCCGCATCCATATGAACCGCGACAAGCCTCCTGCCGACGCGAAGCCCTCGCCGCTCGGATATTCCGTGGGGCGATGGGACGGCGAGACGCTGGTCGTCAGCACGACGCGAATCGACTGGCCTTGGTTCAATCAGAGCGGCATTCCTCAAAGCCCGAAAACGGCGCTCGTCGAGCGGTTCACGCCGATCGAGGAGGGCAGCCGTTTGGACTATGTGCTGACCGCAACCGATCCGGTCAACTTTGCCGAGTCCGTTACGCGGCGAAAGCAATGGCTCTACCTTCCGGACCAGAAGGTGGAGCCCTATCGATGCGCCGCGACGGCGCAGGATTAGTGCTCGCCGCTTCCGAATTTCAATTCGGTTTTTATTGACAAACCGGGCTCGTGTCCCAATTTCGAGGGTTAGGTTGTGCTAAGGGGGTTGGGCTGGCACAATGGGCCCCGCCCTGAAATGGAGGCGCCCGTGAATCAATCTCAACGCATCGTTGTCGGAATCGCGGTCTTCGTGGCCGCGATGGTCGCTTGGGCGTCGCTCACGGGCTTCAACTGGTGGAGCCCGGCCGGGGCCTTCTTCATGCCGCATCATTACTGGGGCGGCTATGCGCCGTTCCTCGTCTTGTTCATCATCTTCGCGATGAAGCGGAATTGCAGGTGGCGCGACGGCCAAGACCGCCCCGATCGTCCGGATCGCCCTGACCGGCCGGACCGTCCCCGTCGCTGACTTTTTCGGCGATGCATCCGTAGTCGATTTGTAGGGGAGGCGGTCATGCGCAAGACCATCGCCGTCGTCGTCGGCCTGGTGACCGTCATTATCGCCGGAATCCTCGGCTGTTTCTTCATCACGCCGGGCTCCGGGACCGACAAGACGGTCCATGAATTCGCCGGTTATGCGCCCCTCCTGGGGGCAATCGTGGCCGTAGTAGCGGCCATTGCCGCGCGGCGGCAGTCCAAGTCCTGAAGCCGATCGATGCCTGATTCCGGAAAAACAAAGAAGCGGGGGGTCGGCAAGCGGCGCACCGCGCGCGGCCTGGCCATGCGATTTGCCGAGCGGCGCCGATAGGGCAAGCGGGCCGGCCCGTCGAAAGCCCTTCAATTTCCTGATCTATCTGCGTAATTTGACCGCTGGCGGGCGCGCCGGTCAGGCAAGCCTTGCCTCTTGAAAACCCAATTTACGTATCATATATTGTAAAATAGATTTATATACAGAATTCATTTGTGAAATAGGTCTCAAGGTGGAAGGGTGCTGGCTGGCCGGGAAGAACCGGGCAGTCCCGCGCGATTGGACGACGCCATGTATCACTACGACGACTTCGACAAGACGATCGTGCGCGAGCGCGCGGCGCAGTTCCGCGATCAGGTGCGGCGCCGTGTGGCTGGCGAATTGACCGAGGATGAGTTCCGGCCCTTGAGGCTGCAGAACGGTCTCTACCTTCAGCTTCACGCCTATATGCTGCGGGTTGCCGTGCCCTATGGGTTGTTGTCCTCGAAGCAGATGCGGATGCTGGCCCATATCGCGCGGACATACGACAAGGGCTATGGCCATTTCACCACGCGGCAGAACATCCAATATAACTGGCCCAAGCTCGAAGACGTGCCTGACATCCTGGAGGATCTGGCGAGCGTCGAGATGCACGCGATCCAAACGAGCGGCAACTGCGTCCGCAACATCACCGCCGACCAATATGCCGGCGTGATCGCCGATGAGCTCGAGGATCCGCGGCCCTATTGCGAGATCCTGCGCCAATGGTCGACCTTCCATCCGGAATTCGCCTATCTGCCGCGCAAGTTCAAGATCGCGGTCACGGGCGCGGCCACCGACCGCGCGGCGATACGCTTCCATGACATCGGCATCCGGATCGTCAAGAACGAGGACGGCGAGGTCGGGTTCGAAATTCAGGCCGGCGGCGGCATGGGCCGCACGCCGATGGTAGCCAAGGTCATTCGGCCCTGGATCGAGAAGAAGCATCTCTTGAGCTATTGCGAGGCGATCCTCCGGGTCTACAACCAGTGGGGCCGGCGCGACAATCTGTTCAAGGCGCGAATCAAGATCCTGGTCCATGAGATGGGCCTCCAGGAATTCCGCGCCCGCGTGGACGAGGAATGGGCGCGGATCAAGGACTCGGCCTTGAAGCTGGAGCAGGAAGAGATCGACGGCATGGCGAAATTCTTCGCCCCGCCGCCCTACGAAAAGCGGTCCGAGCCCGATGCGTCCTTCGAAGACCCGAAAGTGAAGGACAAAGCCTTTGCGACCTGGGCCAAGCACAATCTGGAAGCCCACAAGGTCCCCGGCTATGCGATCGTGGTGCTGTCGCTCAAAAAGTCGGGCGTCGCGCCGGGCGATGCGACCGCGCGGCAGATGGACGAGATCGCCAATCTCGCGGACACATACAGTTTCGGCCAAATCCGGGTGACTCACGAGCAGAACCTGGTCTTCGCGGATGTGAAGAAGTCGGATCTCTATGCGCTGTGGAAAGCCTTGCGCAGCCTTGGGCTCGCGACGCCGAATATCGGCACGCTCGCGGACATCATCTGCTGCCCCGGCCTCGACTATTGCAGTCTCGCCAACGCGCGGTCGATCCCGATCGCCGAGGAGGTGATGCAGCATTTCGACAAATACGATTACCTCTACGATCTCGGCGAACTGAAGATAAAGATGTCCGGCTGCATCAATGCCTGCGGCCATCATCATGTCGGCCATATCGGCATCCTGGGCGTCGACAAGAAGGGCGAGGAGTTCTACCAGATCACGCTGGGCGGCTCGGCGAGCGACGACGCCGCGATCGGCAAGATCATGGGCCCGGCCTTCGCGCGCCATGAGGTGGTGCCCGCGATGCAGGCGCTGTTCGATGTCTATGTCGAGAACCGCGAAGGCGAGGAGCGCTTCCTCGATACCTATCGCCGCCTCGGCATGGCCCCCTTCAAGGACCGCGCCTACGCGGCAAACGGCCACGCATGAAGATCATCCGGGACGGCGCCATCGTCGACGATGATTGGGTCCACGCCCCGGCAGAGGCCGGCGTCGCGGATCTGCCCGAGGGCAATGTCATCGTGCCGCTGAAGCTCTGGCAGGCGGAGCGTGAGGCGCTGCTCGCCCGCGGGGGCAAAATCGGCGTGAAGCTCGCAAGCGACGACCTCGCAGAAGAGCTTGCCGCCGATCTCGATCACATCGCCCTAGTCGCCATCGACTTCCCCATCTACCGCGACGGCCGCGGCTTCTCCCAGGCCCGGATCCTGCGCGACCGCTACGGCTACAAGGGTGAGGTGCGGGCGGTGGGCGACGTCCTGAAGGACCAAATTTTCTACATGCACCGCGTCGGCTTCAACGCCTTCGAACCCCGCTCGGACCGCAGCATCGAGGACGCGCTGAAGTCGCTGCACGACTTCACGGTCACCTATCAGCCGGCGACAGATGATCCCTTGCCTTTACGCCGCCGCTTCGGCAATCACCCGCGCTGATTCCCCAACACCCGGCATACACTCCGTTCGGGCTGAGCTCTTGTCGAAGCCCGCCGCCTGAGCGCGCCCCCACGCCCTTCGACAAGCTCATGACGAACGGAATTCGGTGTTTCAGTCCTTAGGCCGCCTTCCGTGCCACGCGTCGTCCAGTAGCGCGCGGATGTCTTCGCGGGTGAACGGGCGGGGGTTCCAATACGGATTCTGGGTGGCAAGCTCCGCGGCCTGGTCCAGGCCGGATTCGGGCATGCCGAATTTCTCGTAGAGATGTCGGGGCGTTCATGCGTCTGGCCAAGTCGTACAGGCCTTGGCCGACGCCTTCCGCGCCCAGGAGGCTGGCCACACGATCCATCTGCGCGCGCGCCGCGACGGCGTTGAAGCTGGCGGCGTGGGGCAGGATGACCGTGTGGGTCTCGGCATGGGGCAGGCCGAAGGCGCCGCCCAGGGCGTATGGCAGAGCTTGTGGTGAAGCGCGGTGCCGACCGAGCCGAGGATCATGGCGCAGAGCCAGGCGCCGTAGAAGGCTTGGCCCCGCGCCTCCGTGTCGTCGGGCGCTTCGACCACACGGGGAAGGGCCTTGGCGAGAACGCTTATCGCTTCCTCGGCCATGAGCGACATCACCGGATTGCGGTCCTTGGCGTAGAGGCCCTCGACGGCGTGGGCCAGCGCGTTCATGCCGCTGGTCGCTGAGATATGGGGCGGCAGGGAATAGGTAAGGGCCGGGTCGTAGATCGCGACTTCGGGCAGAACCTTTTCGGTCACCATCGTCGTCTTCTTGCCGCCCTCGGTCTGGCCCAGGATGCGGGTCATCTCGGAGCCGGCATAGGTCGTCGGGATCGCGATCTGCGGGAGGTCGGTGCGAAAGGCGATGGCCTTGCCGAGATTGACGGTCGAGCCGCCGCCGATGGCGACGAGACAATCGCCGCCAAGATCGAGCACGGTATCGACCGCCCGCTCGGTCACGTCGACCGGCGTGTGCATGACGGCTTCGGCAAAAGCGCCCGCGCCGAGATCGCCCAGGAGTTTTAGAACGTCCTGCGCTTTTCCCTTATGCCCCGGCGTCGAGAGGACGACCGCACGCCTGGCATCAAGCCCGCGCACCTCGTCGGCGAGGTGCGACAGCGTCCCCTCGCCGAACAGGACCCGCGCCGGCAGACCGGTATAGGTAAAGCGCTCCAAGGCTAGACCTTGACGGAGACGACCGGGGCCTTTCCTTCGCGGATGAGATCCGGGATTTCCGGCGATGCGTTCTCCCAAACGAGAAGCATGGAGCGCTTCGGCGAATAGCCCTGGTGCCGGATATCGGCGGGCATGCAGCAGATGTCGCCGGCGCGGCAGACGACCTGGGCGCGCGGGCGGCCGGTCTTGCCGTCCTTGATCTGCCAGGTGATCTCGTCGGACATCTGGAGGAACCATTCGCAGCGGTCGTTGCCGTGCTCGATCGGCAGGATGTATTCCTCCGAGGTCGGGCAAAACAGCGACGCTTTCACCACCGAGCAAACCGACGGGTTCCAGGTCACGTCCGAGCGCGAGAGATAGGCGAACAGGTTGAACGCCGAGACCTCGCCCTCGAAGCCCGGCTCGGCATGAACCTCCGGCTCGGATTGATCGACATCGGCGAACATGCGGTTCACCGGATAGCCGCTTTCGTCGGTGCGGATCGGCGTATCGCCGGGCAGCCCGACCATGCGCTTCGCCGTCACCCGCTTGCGCCCGACCGCGTCCTCGTTGTCGCCGACCTTCGGGCCCCAGGCGCTGCCGGTCTCCATCGGCGCGGCGAAGGGATCGTAGCCGTCGATGGTCCAGTCCGAGATCATCTCGCGGAAGATCCGCATCAGATCGTCGGCCTTGAAGCGCTCGACATAGTCGCGCCCGGCCTTGGTATAGGCGTCGTTATAGAGGCCCGCGAACATCTCCACTTCGCCGTAGTAGTTCGTCGTGCCGAAGACCGAGTCGAAATTGACCGTGCCGTAGAAGAAGCCCCAGGCCACGTCCCGCATCAGCGCGCGCAGGAAGGCGTCGATCGACATGATGTGGCGGCCGTTCGGATAGTCGATATAGGCGAAATAGCCGTCGCGGCTGAAATTGAACGCACCGGCCTTGAACGCCCGGTAGCCGGTTTCGTTGTCGGCGGGCTTCACATCGAAATCGGAAGCGAGAGTCTTGGTGTCCATGTCTCTGTTCCCTTCTCGTCAGATCGATTCGGTCTGGCAAATCTCGGACCACCGCTCGATGGTCTCGGGTCCCTGGATGGTCTGGATGATCATGCAGGCGGGCTTCTCGGCGACGAAGCGATAGGCCGCGCCGACGCGGCAAAAGCGCCATATGGCCGCGGCCGATCTTGGACCAGCCCATCGGCTTGCCTTTCGGCTCGCCGTCGAGCTTATGGCCGCCGGTCGAGCCGGGCTCGGCCGCGCTGTCGGGATCGTCGAGCTTGACCAGCTCGACCTTGACCGTCTCCGTCCATGCAGACCGCGAATTCGTCATGGGCGCAGGAATACCAGGCGGAGGTCCCCTCGGCCCGGACGCATTCGATCAGATATTCGAAGTTCTTGCCGACCGCGACCCGCTCATAGGGCGCCGACCGGCTGGCCACGTCGAAAATGTTCGAGAACACGTAATTGCGCGGATCGTCCTCGATCACCTGAACGCCGCCGGGCCGATAATCGGCCAAGCGATCCGAATTCCGTTACTGGTGCCATCTTCCCCTCCTGGCTCGAGTCTTCCCCAATCGCTAGGCAGCGTCCCTCAATTTCAAGATCGCCCGCGCCTCTTTGGCCGTCGCGGCGCTGCGGCCGAATTCGCCGCAGAGATCCTTGACCCGGCCGACCAGCTCCGCGTTCGAGGCGGCGAGGCGGCCCTTGTCCCAGCGGACATTGTCCTCGAGCCCGGTGCGGCAATGGCCGCCGAGTTCCAGGCTCCACCGATTGACCTCGAGCTGCGACTTTCCGATGCCGGCCGCGACCCAGGTGGCGTCGGGCTCCAGCTCCTTGAGCTTGGCGACCTCGAATTCGAGGATATCGCGATGGGCGGGCAGGGCGTTCTTCACGCCGAGCACGAATTGGACATGCAGCGGCCGCTTCAAGAGCCCGGCCTCGGCATAATTCGAGGCGTTGTAGAGCATGGCGAGGTCGAACACCTCGATCTCGGGCTTGATGTCGTATTCGAGCATCTTCTCGCCGAGTTCCTGAATCAGGTCCGGCGGGTTCTCATAGACCCGGGTCGGGAAATTGACCGAGCCCGTGGAGAGCGAGGCCATGTCCGGCCGGTAATGCAGCATCCCGCCGCGCTCCGAGCCCTTGCCCGAGCGCCCGCCGGTCGAGAACTGGATGATCATATCCGGGCAATGCTTGCGAATGCCCTCCTTGAACCGGGCGAAGCGCTCCGGGTCCGAGGTCGGCGTCTGGTCGTCCATCCGGACATGGACATGAACGAGGCTCGCCCCCGCCTCGAAGGCCTCATGGGTCGATTCGACCTGCTCGCGAAACCGTGATCGGCACCGCCGGATTGTTCTCCTTGCGCGGCACCGAGCCCGTGATCGCAACCGTGATGATGCAAGGTTCGCTCATCGCCTCTCCCCTGGATGACGGCCAAATCCTACGCCGCAGGCGGCGAGCCGAGGCCAAGGGGCAAAGTGCGTTATTCCGCCGCCCAGCTTGCGAAACGGGCCCGGTCGTGGGGCCGGGTGAAGTCGAGAATCGGGCCTTTGGGCACGATGCCGGTCGGGTTGATGGTCGGGTGGCTGCCGTAATAGTGGCGCTTGATGTGCTCCATGTTCACGGTCTCGCCGAAGCCGGGGGTCTGGTAGAGGTCGCGGAGATAGTTCGAGAGGTTCGGGTAGTCCTCGATCCGTCTCAGATTGCATTTGAAGTGGAACTGGTAGACCGCGTCGAAACGAACGAGCGTCGTGAACAGCCGGACATCCGCTTCGGTGAGCTGGTTGTCGACGAGATAGCGGTGATGGACGAGGCGCTGCTCCACCTCGTCCAGGGTCTCGAACAGCACGTCGAAGGCTGCCTCATAGGCGCTTTGCGAGGTCGCGAAGCCGCATTTGTAAACGCCGTTGTTGATGCCGTCATAGACCCGGGCATTGACCGAGTCGATCTCCGCTCGCAAGGGCGCCGGATAGAGGTCGAGCTTGGGATTACCGACGCCGCTCATGCCGTCGAAGGCGGTGTTGAGCATGCGGATGATCTCGGCCAACTCATTGTTCACGATCGTCTCGGTCTTCTTGTCCCAAAGCGTCGGCACCGTAACCCGGCCGGTATAATGGGGATCGGCCTTGGTATAGACCTGGTGGAGATATTTGAAGCCATAGAGAGTGTCGGGAATCGTGCCGGGGGCGTCCGAGAAGAACCAGCCTTCCGATCCCATGTGATTGTCGACGATGGAGATCGAGATTGCGTCGTCGAGGTGCTTCAGCTTGCGCGTGATCAGCGTTCGGTGCGCCCAGGGGCAGGACAGCGCGACATAGAGATGGTATCGCCCGATCTCCGCCGGGAACTGGTCGGTGCCGATCGCGCTGCGGAAGACCAATTCCGGCCGGACGAAGGCGCCGCCGGTCTTTTTGGTATCAAACCAGCCTTCCTTCCATTTTCCGTCGTCGAGATATCCCATGCTGCCGTCCTCCTGGTTTCCGCCCCTCAGTCTCTACCTAAAGGATCCGGCCGGTGATGCAAGCCGCGGGCAAAGAAAAACGGGGCCGGAAGAACCGGCCCCGCCAGGTGCTCAAGTCGTACGGCGGTTGTCCTGGGGGAGAGGACGCGCCTGTGGAGGACTTGGCTGTCGTAAGTTCTAGAATTTGAACTGCGTGAACAGGCCGATTTCGTCGTACTTGTGATTGATACCGGCGCCGCCCGAGAGGTTGCTCGTGGCCCAGTTGCCGTTCTTATTCTTCTCGTTCTTGTAGACGAGAGCGATGTTCACCGTCTTGGCGGCCGTGTATTCGACGCCGACGTTGAAGTAGTCGTTCTTCAGGGTCGGCTGCAGCTTCTTGCTCGGCTTGGTGTGGTCATACCGGCCGAAGACCGCGAAACCCATGCCGGGATGAACCGCGGCCCAGATCGAGTAGCCGTCGGCGCTGTCGGTCGGCGCCGCCGTGACCTGCTTCCAGTTCTTGGCGTGCATATATTCGCCGCCGACGTTGAAGAAGTCGGTCTTGTAGGAGATCACCGCATCGAGACGGGTGGCGGTGTGGAAGGTCGTCGTACCGGTCATGTCTTTGTTCAGCTTGCCGGTATAGCCGCCAATACCGGCGACCAGGCCCTTGATCGGCTCGACGCTGACGCGGCCTTCGAAGTCGACGCTCTTGGAGCGCTGCAGGTGCTTGTAGCCGCCGCCATTCACGACCGCGCCGGCATAGCTCAGAATGCCGACCGTGCCCTTGACGTGGACGCCCCAGTCGGCCGAGGTGCCGAACTTCATGCGGTCGGCGAGCACGTTCTCGACATAGCGATAGCCGTAAAGGTCTTCTACGAAGGGAACCCAGGGAAGGTCGGTCGAGCCGATGCGGACGTCGAGGGCCTTGCTGAACTTGGCTTCGCCATAGGCCTTCTTGATGTAGACGTCGGTCAGGCCGGTGGCGGACTGAATAGGTGAAGTCGGTCGTCACGGCGACATGGAAGATGTCGTCGAAACCGTGATCGACGCCCAGATAGAAGCGCTTCACGTCGAAGCCAAAGCCATCCTTGCTGGTCTTCACGCCGTCGATCTTCTCGCTGATGCTGCTCATGTCGGCATAAATGCGGCCGCTGATGTCCGTGCTGCTCTCGGCATGCGCTGGCCGTGGCGATCCCGATGGCCGTGGTCGCAATCGCCGTCATGGCGGCCATGCCGAGAATTCTTTTCGTCATTTGGTAGTTCCTTTCACCTTGTGCGCTCCGTTGGCACCTTTTTGGCGTTTTACCTCATGCTCCATTTACCAGCGGCCCCCTGCCCTTTCCCGACGGATGGAAAAGTCCATCGGCAGAAACGCATGGCGTGAGTCGCTTATGGGGTCTCCCCTGGGAAGACGAGGGAACGTTATGAGCGGTCCATGAAGGTTGGGTGGAAGATTTGTGATAGATCTGTGAAATGGGGCGTTTCCGCGCCCGAAATCGACGGCTGATTGGGGGCGGAACCTGCGATAGAGTTCTGACGTGGGGCTGGCTCAGGGGAGGCGAAAACTCAGGCCATGAGAGGGGGACGACCGGTGCCGGTTTCGGTGGCGGCCGCACTGGTGCTGGTCATTTTGACGGTGCCGGCGGCGGCGCGGGGCCTGTTCCCGATCCAGACGGCCACGCCGGACGCCAACTTTACGATTCAATTCCGGGGCCGCATCCAGGTGGATATGGGTTGGGTCGGCGACTCGCGGGACGCCACGGCCGACTGGTATGCGGTTCGGGACCGAGCACGATATCGAGGTTCGCAGCGTCCAGTTCGGCGCGCAGGGCCGCATTTACGACCGGATTTTCTACAAGATCGGCGGGATTCGGGTCGCGGGGCGGACCAAATTCACCGACACCTTCGTCGAGACGCGATTGGGGGCGCTCGAGCTGACCCTCGGTCATTTCCGCGAGGCCGTCTCCATGGATGAAGAAACCGGCGGGCCGAACGTCAATATGCTCGAACGGGCGGCCTTCACCGATGCCTGGGATTACCGGCGGCAACTCGGGGTGGGGCTGGATCTGACCGCCGGGCCCTTCGTTCTCGAAACCGCGGTCCAGACCGATAATATTTCCCAGCACAAGGCGGAGCGCGACCGGCTGGCCTTGAGCGCCCGGGCGGTCTTCCTGCCGATCGCGGAGAAGGATCGGATGGTCCATCTCGCCGCCTATGCCACGGTGCGCCGCCGCAACCGCGGTTTTGGGCCGCCCGTGGTCCATTACAGCGTCCGCCCGGTCATCCACCCCGTCGACCAGCGCTTCGTCGATACCGGCGACATTCCGGCCAAAGGCGATCATATCTACGGGCTTGAGCTTGCCGGCCTCGCCGGCCCATTGAACGCCAACTGCGGAAGCCGCCTTTCTCAAGGTCGATCCCTTGACCCCAGGCGGTCCGAGCCCTGATTTCACGGGCGCTTATGTGGAGGTCGGCTATTTCCTCACGGGCGAGTCGCGGCCCTATGAGGCGCGGCAATGGAGCCATGTGAAGCCGGCGCGGCCGCTCGGGCCGGGCGGCTATGGCGCCGTCGAGGTGCTGGCACGGATCGACAGGCTCGATCTTGAAGACCGTGCCGAGGGCATCCACGGCGGCCGTCAGACGGAATATATCGTCGGCCTTAATTGGTATCCGATCGATCATGTCCGGCTGATGGCGAATGCCGCGATCGTCGACGTGACGGACAGTGCCGCCTACCGCAATTCGGCCGGCAAGGACCGGCTTGAAATCATCGGATTTCGAGGCCAAATCGACTGGTAATTGCGGTTATTCGTCCTAATATTCATTGCGAAGCGGGCAAACCCGTGATAAATGCCCGCGTTCTGCGCAAGGCGGCTGCGCCTTGCCTGCGATCAGGAGACAGCGACGACCCATGAACGCGTTGCGGACCCGACGACAATAGACGCCGCACCTGCCCCGAGCGGGCGGGTGATGTTTGCCGTCCTGTCATCGGTTCGCTGTCCATGAGGTTGCCATGTTCGAGATCCTTCCCCAATCAGACCAAGATTCCGCCGCCGTCGAGGCGCTGCTCGATATTTCCTTCGGGCCCGACAGGTTCAAGAAGACCGCCTATCGGCTGCGCGAGGGCGTGCCGCCGGTTGATGCGCTGTCCTTCGTCGCGAAGAAGGACGGCGAGGTCGTGGGCACGATCCGGTTCTGGCCGGTCGTGATCAAGGACGAGTCGGTTCAACCGGCCCGCAAGCGGCCGGCCTTGATGCTCGGCCCCATCGCGGTCGAGCCAAGCCTCAAGGGGCAAGGTATCGGCATCGGGCTCATGCAGCACGGCCTCGCCGCCGCGAAAGGCGGCGGCGCCAAGATCGTCGTGCTGGTCGGCGACCTCGATTATTACAGCCGGGTCGGTTTTTCCCGTGCTCCCGCTGCCGGTCTCAGGATGCCCGGCCCGGTCGATCCCGACCGGCTGCTGGCGCTGGAGCTCGAACCCGGCGCGCTCGCCGGTGTCGCCGGCCCTATCGGCCGCGCCCGCGGCTCCAAGCACAAGACCGCCGTCGCTCCGCCCAAGGCCCCCGAGTCCCGGAGGTCCGTTCGACGGGCCCTGAAACGGTCGGTCGGTTGACGGCTTAGTGGCCCTCGCGGTACCACGCCATCGCCAGCGCACCGACGGCCAGGGCCAGCAGAATCCAGGGCGAGAGCAGGGATTGGGTCTCCAGCTTCGAGACCGTATAGGCGTCGTTTTCCAAAAGCCCCATCCAGTCGCGGCCGCTGGTGGCGCGGCCCGGCCGCACGCGGCGGACACCGGGGAGTTTCTCGTCGCCGAGCCAGGTGACCAGGCCGCCGGTCGCCTTGGCAAGCGGCCCGAGCGCGGTATCCGTGGTGACGAGATCGGAAAACTCCTTCGGGTTCGGCGAGCCGACCGCGCCCATGGTCTGGAGCTTGCCGTCGGAAACGGTGTAGAGCCCTGCTTCGGCATCGGGGATTCGGGCGGACGCATGGCCGGGGGAGGTCTCGGTCAGGGGGACAGTCAGCTTTTTCCCCGCCGGCGTCGTCACCTCGACCGATTTCGGGAGATCGCCGAGGCTCACCCGCGAGATCGCGAGGTCGCCCGATTTATCCTCGGCGGTCAGCGCCTCCTCTTCGAGCTCCGGCTCCTTCATCAGCCAATGGGCCAGTCGGCGGAGCAGCTCGGCATAAGGCCCGCCGCCCTCATAGCCGCGCGCCCAGAGCCAGATCTGGTTCGACATAAGTTGGGCTACCCGACCCTGGCCGACCCGGTCCAGCACCAGCAGCGGCTCGTTCTTCCGGCTCGACATCAGCACGGTCCCGTGTCGGATATTCGCGCCGATCACCCTGAACCAACGGCCCCATTTCTCCGGATCGTCGGAAGCGGGATCGGCCTTCATCGATGAGAGCGGCGCGGTCACCGGATGGCGCTTGCCGAGATCGGTGATCACCGGTCGGAAGCCGCCGGTATCGACCTTTCCCGTGGGTTCCGCCGGAAGCACGCGCGACAGATCGGAATTGTAAAGGCTCGCCGGCGTCGCATAGCTCGGGCCCACGGCGACCAGCAGCGCACCACCGTTCCGCACATAATCGGCGATATTGGCGAGATATTGCGCCGGCAGGAGGCCCTGCTGGCGGTATTGATCGAAAATCACAAGATCGAAATCGTTCAAACGCTCCTCGAACAGCTCGCGGGTCGGAAACGCGATCAGCGCCAACTCGTTCAAAGGCGTGAAATCCTGGCTCTCGGGCGTGCGCAGGATCGTGAAATGGATGAGGTCAACCGCCGGATCGGACTTCAGGAGATTGCGCCAGACCCGTTCGCCCTGATGGGGCACGCCGGAGATCAGGAGGACGCGCAGCCGGTCGCGTACGCCGCGGATCACGAGGCCCGCGCGGTTGTTGCGCATCGACAATTCCTGCGGGCCCGCATCGGCGTCGAGAGTGACGGCGGTCGGGCCCGGATGGTCGAGCACGATGGTCGAGGATACGGTCTCGCCGATCGGCACTGTGCCGTCCACGATCGGCTTGCCGTTCTCGGACAAGGTCACATGGGCCGAGCCGTTCTTCTCGCCCGGCGTCGTGTCCACCACCTTGTAGCGGATCCGCACGGGCGAGCCGACGATGCCGTAGCTCGGCGCTTCCTCCAGCACCAACCGCCGGTCGCCTTCGTCATGCTTGCCGGTGAGAAGGACATGGACGGGCGCTTTCAGCCCTTCGTCCTCGACCCATTTGCCGACATCGGACGGCACGTCATGCACCTCGCCGTCCGACACCACGACGACGCCCGCAAGCTCGTCGGAATCGATATGAGCCAAGCCTTCCTTGATGGCGGTGTAGACCGGCGTGCCGTCGATATCCGCGTGGGTGTTCGAGACATCGACCGTCTCGACATCGAGATTCTGTTGGTCTTTGAGCGCGGTTTGAAGGTCGTTCAGCGCCATTTCGGTCGTCTTCTCGCGATTACCGATCTTTTGGCTCGGCGAATTGTCGTTGACGACCAGAAGCTTGTCCGGCCGGGACTGCCGGTCCTCCCGGATCGAGGTCGGATTGGCGAGAGCGACGAGGATCAGCACGAAGGCGAGCGCCCGCCAGATCGCGCCCGGCGCGCGGCAGAACAAGGCATAGGCCGCGGCGAGCGCCAGCACGCCGGCGATGATCCAGAACGCGACCATCGGGATCAGCGGCGCGAAGCCGAAGACAAAGGAGGTGTGCGACGTCACGGGACTTGACCGTATTCCGTGTATGCGGAAGCGGCTCTGCCGTCACCCCCATCCAAACCTTCCCCCATCGAGGGGGAAGGCTTAAGGGGACGCTCCATCGATTCCTCCCCCTCGATGGGGGAGGTCAGGAGGGGGTGATACCGGAGCCGCTTCGACATGGTCATAGGGTATCCCAGACCGGTCATTGTGAGCGGCTGCGGCCGAGCCGCTCGAGCAGGAAGGGGACATGGACCTGGTCCGACTTGTAATTGCCGGTGAGCACATACATGACGAGATTGACTCCGAAGCGATAGGCCATCTCGCGCTGGCGCTCGCCGCCGTCCACGATGGCGTTTGTCGGCAAACCGCGGGAATCCGCCGCCCAGGCGGACGCCCAGTCGTTGCCGCCTGCGACGACGCTGGAAACGCCGTCGCGGATGTCGCTCGGCGTTTTGTCGAGCCAGATCTGGCCGTCGGCGAAGCGGCCGGGGAACCAGCGGGTCAGATAGAACGACCGCGTGATGACATGGTTCGGTCCCGGCGGATCGAGCCGGCTATGGCCAAGCGCGGCCAGGAGCTTGCGCAGGGCGAGCGTTGCCGGCGGCGCCACGGCATCGGCTTCGAGCGCCGGGGAGCCGTCGCCGTCCCGGGTGTCGAACAGGATCGTGCCGCCGTTCCGGAGATAGGCCCGGACTTTTTCAAGCGCCGCATCGTCGGGCATGGTCTGGTCGGCAAGGACAGGCCAGTAGATCAGCGGGAAGAAGGTCAGCTCGTCGTTCGAGATGGAGACGCCTATGGGGTCGTCCGGCTGAACGCTGGTGCGCAGTCTCAGCACTTGGGAAAGGCCCCGCAGCCCCGCCCGACTGGTCTGATCGACGCTCGCGTCCCCGGTCCGCACATAGGCGAGATGCAGCGAAAGCGCCGCCGACGTGTCGCCGCTCATTTCCGCCGCATGGGCCGGATTGCCGTGAAGCAGCGCGCCGGCCAATCCGGCAACGAGGATCATCCGCGCACCGGTCATCAGCCGGCCGCCGAGGAACAGCGCGATCATGAGATCGGTCAAGGCAAGCGCCAGCGCGGCCAGCAAGAGCGGCGCGCGGAGATCGGTCTCCTCGCTCTCGTCGTAGCGGCTGAGGATCACGCCGCCCGGCAGCGCCTCGATCGCCTTCATGGCGACCTGGGGCCCAAGCGGCCCGTTGAGCGAGGCCAGATTGAGCGCCCGGCTCACACCCGCCGCCCCATAGATTCCGGGCGGATGATCCGGCCCGGCGGCGGTGGTGCGGAGGGCATCGGCGGCAATCGGCTGGGCGCCCGCCATCGGGGGGCCGAGACGGCCGAAGGCATCGAGACTGTTCACCGGCCTCAACACATCGCCATTCTTGGCGGCTGCGGCCGGACCCGGCGCGGCGGTCTTATCGGCTTTGGCCGGCTCGGCGACGCCGTTCGCGGTCGCGATGATCCGCTGCATCATATCGACGAACAACCCGGAGAGCGGCAGGTTGGACCAGTCGGGGTTCGCCGTGGTGTGGACCAGCACCGTCCAGCCCTTGCCCTTGGCCTCGGCGGTGATGAGCGGCGTGCCGTCCTCGAGCTTGGCCCAGGTTTTCCGGGTCAGGTCCGGGCTCGGATCGGCGAGCACCTGTTGGCGGATTACGACATCGTCCGGAATATCCAGACCGTAGAACGGGCTCGACCGGTCGAAGGGCGCGAGCTTGGCGGGCGACGACCATGTCATGGCGCCGCCGAGCGCCCGCGCCCCGTCGCGGAGATGGACGGGAAGGAGATCGTTGCCCTGATTGGCGAGCTTGGGTCCCGCGAATTGGAGAAGCAGCCCGCCGCGCGAAATCCAGTCGGCGAGCTGGTTTTCCGTATCGTTCGGGATCACGTCGGCATCGGTCATGATGACGACGTCCACGTCGTCCTGCAGCACCTCCTTTACCGTGCCGGTTTCGAGGTCCGCGAAGGGCTTCACGGCGTTCTCGATATAATGCGTATCGGTCAGGAGCGGCTGGGCGCTGGAGGACTCGCTGTTCGCGACGAGGCCGACCTTGCGGCGATAGACCCGGTCGTCGAGCAGCATCACGCCGCCGACCGTGCTCGAGGATTCGATCTCGGCCCGCGCCGCACGGTTCCGGAGCTCGACCGGCATGTCGAGATTGGCGGTCTCGTTTGCGGACAGGGGCGTCGCGGTGAGATTCACCCGGCCCAGGACCCGGCCCTTGTCGTCGAGCACATTCACCCAGAGAATCAAGGGCAGCGCCGTCGCGACCCTTGTGATGCCGACGCCGAAACCGTTGGCCGCGCCGTCGACCGAGGATAGCACGACGGGCAGATCTTCCGGCCGGTCGCGGAACAGCTCCAAGGTTCCGAAATGCTGTAGGCTCTCGGCGAAATCTTTCGCATGCCCGTCATCGAGCCCATCGCTGATCCAGGCGACATGGAACGGCTTGTCCATCTCGATTTGGTTCAGCACGGGAAGCACGGCCATCCGATCGGTGGCCCAGGGCTTGGGCTTCATCGCGTTGAGCTCGGCATGGGCATCGGCCGGGCTCAGGGCCTTGGGGGGCGGCGGCTCGGCGCCGGTCTGGCGCGCGGCGGTGGTGACGATCATCACCGATCTATTCTCGCGGCCAGCCTGATCGACCAGATTATTGGCCACGGCGAGCTTGCGGTCCCAATCCTTGGCGCTGGCCCAGCCGTTGTCCATCACCAGCATCAGCGGGCCCTCATTGGTGAGGTTCTGGTTCGGATTGAGGATCGGATGGGCGAAACCGAAGATCAGCAAGCTGACCACGAGGAGCCGCAAAAGCACCAGCCACCAGGGCGTGCGCGCGGCCTCGGGCTCGGTTTCCGGAATGCCGAGGATCAGCCGGATGGTCGGCGACTTGATGCGTTCCGGCGCGGGTGGGAAGACCCGCAGCAGCAGCCATATCGCCGGCAGCACGACGAGAGCGGAGAGCACCCAGGGGCTGGTGAAGATGAACGGGCCGAAATGCAGCATGGTCTTAGGCCGTCTCGCCCGAAATGACCTCGAAAAGCGCCCGCAGCGCGAGATGCGGCGGATTGTCGGTCCGATGGGTCGCGAAGGTCCAGCCGACGCGCCGCGCGGTTACGGAGAGGCGTTCGCGCAGCGCGGCCAGGGCGGCGATATAGCCGTCGCGCAGGGACTCCGCCTTGCCGACGAGGCGCTGGCCGTCATGCTCCATGCCGAGGAACTCGACCCGGCCCTTGAACGGGAAGTCCTCCTCGCTCGGATCCAACACCTGTACCAGATGCCCGCGCGCCTGATGGGCGGCATAGTATTCGATGGCGTTCTCGACCGTGCCGTCGGGCGCGATAAAGTCGCCGATCCAGACGAGCCGCGCATGGGCGGGCAGCGCGTCGCGCGGGGGCACGCTGCCGGACATTCGGGTCTTCGTCGGTGTCGCTGCGGCGGATCGCGCGGGCATATTGGTCGATCAGAAGCTCGGTCAGCCGGTCGATCGCGGCCGAGCCGCCGAGCGGCCTCGCATCCGCGCCGAGCAACGCGATCTTCTCGCCGGCCCGGGTCAGCAGCGAGGCGAGGGCGAGGGTGAGGACGATGGTGCGTTCGAGCTTGGTCGTGCCCGCGGGCCTGGCGCCGTAATTCATCGAGGGCGAGAGATCGGCCCACAGCCAGACCGTCGCGGCGGCGTCCCATTCGGTCTCGCGGACGAAGAACTTGTCGGACTTGGCCGAGCGCCGCCAATCGATGTCCTTGGCGGCGTCGCCGATCTGATAGGGCCGGAACTGCCAGAAGGCATAGCCGGTGCCGACCTTGCGCCGGCCATGAATGCCTTGCGCCACGGTGCGCGCGACCCGGTCGGCCTCGACGGTGAGGGCGGGAAACCGGCTCGCGACGGCGTCCGCCCCATGCCGGCTGGCCGGGACCGCCTTGGGATCAGACGCGAAAATCCGTGGCATGTGGTGTTACCGGGGGCTCTATATCGCCCGCATCAAATCTCCGATGACGTCGTCGATCGTCAATCCGTCGGCGCGCGCGGAGAAGGTGAGCGCCATGCGGTGGCGGAGGATCGGCGGCGCCAGCGCGACCACGTCGTCGACCGACGGCGCGAGCCTTCCATCCAGCAGCGCCCGCGCCCTGGCGCCCAGGAGAAGCGCTTGAGACGCGCGCGGGCCGGGACCCCAGGCGACATTGCGCTGCACTTCTGCGCTCGCCTCTTCGGTCGGCCGGGCGGCGCGCACGACCGCGAGGATCGCATCGACGATCTGGGCGCCGGCCGGAATCTGGCGGACCAGCGTCTGGGCATGCATGAGTTGCTCGGCGGTGATGATCGGCCGCGCGCGGTCCTCGACGGCGCCGGTCGTGGAGATCAGCATCTCGCGCTCCGCCGCCTGGTCGGGATAGTCGACGTCGATCTCCATCAGAAACCGGTCGAGCTGCGCCTCGGGCAGGGGATAGGTGCCCTCCTGCTCCAAGGGATTCTGGGTGGCGAGCACATGGAACGGCCGGGGGAGATCGTGGCGCGTGCCGGCGATCGAGACCTGCCTCTCCTGCATGCTCTGCAGGAGCGCCGACTGGGTGCGCGGGCTGGCGCGGTTGATCTCGTCCGCCATCAGAAGCTGGCTGAAAACGGGGCCCTTGATGAAGCGGAAAGCGCGCTGGCCGCCATCGGCCTGTTCCAGCACTTCCGAGCCGAGGATGTCGGAGGGCATGAGATCCGGCGTGAACTGAACGCGCTTTTCGTCGAGCCCCAGCACTAGGCCGAGAGTCTCCGCGAGCCGCGTCTTGGCGAGACCGGGCACGCCCACGAGAAGCGCATGGCCGCCGGCGAGCAGGGTCGTCAGCGCGAGATCGATCACGGTCTTCTGACCGAAGATCACCTTCGAGATCTCGGCGCGCACCTCGGCGATCCGCTCGGCGGTTGCTTCGAGATCCGCCACGACGGCGGCGTCGCCCGTGGTCTCGGGAGCTCTCGATGGTGTCGACGTCGCTGGCTGGTCGCATGGCTTGCCATATACTCGTTGAAGAAACACAGTCTAACTGTAGAGGGTTCATAAACAATAACAAGGGCGGGCGCCCCGGCGCCCGGCTCGGAAATGCCGGAGAGGAAGAGCAGACCCGCCCGCGAGTCGGGGCGGCAGGACAGCGGTGAGGGCGGTTCGGACGCGCTTGCGCGGCTTCTCGCCGATATCCCGGGCGACAAAGTGCCGCCGGTCCATCTGTGGAATCCCGAATTCTGCGGCGATATCGATATGCGCATCGCGCGCGACGGGTCCTGGCACTATATGAAGACGCCGATCGGCCGGCCGCGGATGGTGCGCCTGTTCTCCCGGGTGTTGCGGCATGACGCCGACGGGCGGTACTATCTGGTAACGCCGGTGGAGAAGCTCGGTATCACCGTGGACGATGCGCCGTTCGTCGCGGTCGAGCTGGTGGCGACGGGAGGCGGCCGGGATCAGGTTCTGACCTTCCGGACGAATGTCGACGATGTGGTGACGGCCGATCGCGAGCATCCCATTCGGGTGGCGATCGATCCGGAAACCGGCGAGCCCTCGCCCTATGTCCTGGTGCGAGATCGCCTGGAGGCCTTGATCAACCGGCCCGTGTTCTATCAAATGGTGGAGCTTGGGGTTGTCGAGGCGCGGGGCGGCTCCGATCTATACGGAGTCTGGAGCTCGGGGGTTTTCTTTGCCATCGGACCGGCCGACGGGCTCGATTTTGACGGCGGGCCGAAGGAACGACGGTAGTTTCGCGTGAATATGCGTGTTGCGATTCGACAAAAGCTTGCGCCGCCGCCGAGCGGATTTTCGACGCCCATCGGGGCGGCGCGCAGCGACTTCGACCTGAATCCCGAATTCCGCGCCGAATTTCAGGCCGCGGGCCCCATCCGGAATGCCGCCGTGCTGATCCCCATCATCGACCGTCCCGAGGCCATGACCGTGCTGTTTACCCGGCGCACCGAGCATCTCTCGAATCATGCCGGCCAGGTGAGCTTCCCCGGCGGCCGCGCCGAGCCCCATGACGAGGGCCCGGTCGAGACGGCATTGCGCGAGACCGAGGAGGAGATTGGCCTCGACCGCTCCTTCGTCGACATCGTCGGCGCGCTCGGCGGCTACGAGACGGTGACCCGGTTCATGATCATGCCGGTGGTCGGTGTGGTTAAGCCCGGCTTCGACCTGAAAATCGACGACAACGAGGTCGCAGAGGTCTTCGAAGTGCCGCTCACTTTCCTGCTCGATCCCGCCAATCACGAGATTCATTCCAGGATCTGGCAGGGGAAGCCGCGCAGCTACTTCCAAATGTGCTATGACGGCCACCGAATCTGGGGCGCGACCGCCCGCATGGTCGTGATCCTCTCCGAAGCGATGCGAGACGCGGCATGATTCGCTTTCTCCGGTTTCTGCCCGAACTCCTGATGTTCTTCCTGCCGTTCGTCGTCTATTTCGGCTGGGTGAAGTTCGTCCGGAGGCAGATGCAGGTCTCGGGCGGCGTCTGGGAGGACGCCCCGAAGGGCTGGCTCGTGGCGGCCGGCGTCGTCCTGTTCGCGATCAGCCTGACCGCGACCATCATCATGAGCCGGACAGGCGACGATCCGAGCAAGACCTATGTGCCGCCGCATTACGAGGACGGTCATATCGTTCCGTCGCATGTCGAGTAGGATCGGACGGAATGGAAGACTTCGCCCCCAAAGCGCTCACACTCGCCAGCCAGGCCTGGCTCCATGATTTGGATACCCGGAAGGTCGTCGCCGCGCTGATGAAGGGCGGACACAATGCACGCTTTGTCGGCGGCTGCGTGCGCGATGCGTTGTTGAACCTTCCGGTACGTGACGTCGATATCGCAACCCCGGAGCGGCCCAAGGCCGTCATGGCGCTGTTGCGCTCGGCCGGCATCAAGGCGCTGCCGACCGGCCTGCAGCACGGCACCATCACGGCGGTGACCGATTCCCATCACTACGAGATCACCACGCTTCGGGTCGACGTCGAGACCGATGGGCGGCGGGCGACGGTCGAGTTCACCGAGGACTGGGAGACCGATGCCGAGCGCCGCGACTTCACCATCAATGCGCTCTACGCCGATATCGACGGGACGGTTCACGATTATGTCGGCGGACTGGAGGATCTCAAGAACGGCCATGTCCGCTTTATTGGGGATCCCTATAAGCGGATCGAGGAGGACGCCCTCCGCATCCTGCGCTTCTTCCGGTTCCACGCGTGGTACGGCAAGGGCGAGTTGGACGAGGCCGGGCTGACCGCCTGCTGGAACCAGGCGCGGCGCATCAAGGAGCTCTCCGGCGAACGGCTGGCGAACGAATTGCTGCTGCTCCTGGGCGCGCCCAATCCGGGCCGGGTCCTCAAGACCATGGTCGATGTCGGCATTCTGCGGGACGTGCTGTCGGAGGCCGTGCAGGAAGGCGTCGCCCGGGTCGAGCGGCTGAGCCGGCTCGAGGCCGAGCTTCAGGCGGTCGATCCGTTGCGCCGGCTCGCCGCCGTGGTCGAGACCGACAGCCCCGGCATGGACGAGTTGACCCGGCGGCTTCGCATGTCGAATGCCGACCGCAAGCGGCTGGTGGAGATGGTCCGGCCAGCGCCCGAGGTCGCGCCGACATCGGACGAGCGGGCGCTGCGCAAGCTTCTGTATCAGCTCGACCGCGACCGCTTCGTCGATTTGCTGTTCCTCGGCGCCGCGCGCCAGGACGATCCGCCTGATATCGAGGCGATCCGCCGGACCATCGATTTCGCCCGCGCCTGGCGGCGGCCGACCCTGCCGGTCAAGGGCGCGGACGTCGTGGCCACCGGCGTGCCGCAGGGCGAGGGCGTGCGAAAGGCGCTGGCCGCCGTCGAGACCTGGTGGATCGACCAGGACTTCCCGAATGACCGGGAGATGGCGCTGGAGCAGATCAAGAAGGCCGTGGCGGCGCTCAAGCACTGAGGCCCGCTCCCGGCATTGTGAACACGTAAGGCCGCGATGGCGGCGTGTCGGGCTTTACGTCGTACCACTGCCATGCCACACAAGATGACGGAACTCGGAGAGTTCAGGGCTGGCAATTTTCGGGGCGCGTTCGGGGGGGCTGGATGGTCCCGGTTTTCGTCGTCGTTCTGTTCAACGGCATGGGTATGGGGATCATCGTTCCGATCCTGCCCTATTTTGCCGTCAAATTCGGGGCTTCCTCGCTCACCGTCACACTGCTTTTCTCAAGCTTCGCCGCGATGCAATTCATCGGCGGGCCGATCGCGGGGCGCTTGAGCGATCGGTTCGGCCGCCGAAACATATTGATCTGGACCCTGCTCGGCAGCGCGCTCGCCTATCTGATCCTTGCGTTCGCGAACTCGGTGGCGATGCTGTTCGTCGCGCGGTTCTTTGCCGGACTGATGGCCGGCAACATGACCGCCGCCAATGCCGTCATGGTCGATATTACCAGTCCCGAGACGCGCGCCAAGGGCTTGGGAAGGATTGGCGCGGCCATGGCACTCGGCTTTGTGATCGGGCCGATCCTCGGCGGATTGCTCACCGACATCCACAGCAGCCTGCCCGACAATTTGCTCCCTGGCCTGGTCGCCGCCGCGCTCTATTTCTGCGCCGTAGGCATGACCGTGTTCGGGCTCAGGGAGACCCTGCCGCCGGAGCGCCGGGCACTCCATCTCTCCTCGGGCCACGACCAGCGTTTCCGCACCGCTGCGCTGCTGCGGGATCGGGGGAAGCTTCTGCTCCTGTCCCAGTTCTTCGTGGTGGCGACGGCGCTGAACGGCCTGGTGGCGACTTTGGCGCTCTGGGCCGATGCCCGGATGCATTGGACCTCGTCCGAGCTCGCCTATGTCTTCGCGATCACCAGCGTGCCGGTTTTTGCCATGCAGTTCTTCGGTATGGGGCATTTCGCCCGGAAGGTCGGCGAGCCGAAGGTGCTGGCCTTTGCGGCCTGCCTCGTGATCGCGGGCGCCTTGTTGATCGTTCTCGGGCACCGGCCGGCATGGGTGATCCTGGGGCTGGCGGCTTTCTTTCCCGGCCTCGTCGCCTGCAACCCGGTGCTTTCCACGATCCTCTCGCACCAGACCCTGCCGCATCACCAGGGGGCGACCCTCGGCGTCGCCAATTCTTTCTTTGGCCTGGGACAGGTCTTCGGCCCGATCGTCGCCGGCGCCGGTTTCGCGGCCGTCAGCCGGGAATGGCCGTTCTATTCCGGGCTCGTGCTGGCCGGCGCGGTCCTCGCCTACGCAATTCACCTCCAGGCCCGTCGCCAGGCCGTGGCGGCCGCAAAGTAGGGCCGGCCGTCAGTTCTTCTCGAGCTTCTTCTTGAAGCCGCCGAGCAAGCCCTTCAATCCGCCCGATTTGTCCGAATCCGACGAGCCGTTGCCTTTCAGCACGTTCTCCAGCTTGGATTTGACCAGATCGCTCGGCTTGGTATGGGCGCCGATGCAGAGCGAGCCGACGACGACACAGGGCGAGGGATCCTGGAGGTCGCCCGAAAGCCGCACATGACCGCCGACGCCGGTGCCCGACGTGTCGTTGGCGAAGGAATGGATGCCGGCGTCGTAATCGATGGTCTGCGGCGGCAGGTTCACGCTGCCCATGCCGGTCATCTTCAGGAGCGTCCGGCCATTCGCCTTGGGCCCTTCGAGCAGGAGATCGTCATTGGTGATCGTCCCCTGATTGGCCTTCCAGGTCGCGGTCAGGGAGGTGAATTTGGTCTCCTGATTGACCTCGCCCTTGCCGCCGAACATCGTCGCCAACCGCCTTGAGCGAGCCCAGGAGATTGCCGGATTTGAGCGAATCCAGCATGCTCGTCCCGCCCGACTTCATGCCGCTCGCGATCTTTTCGATCGTGGCGGCGACCGCCGCGAGATCGACGCCCTTGATGGTGCCGTCGCGGAAATCGACCGCGCCGCCGCCGTTCAGGGTCGAGACCATGTCCTTCTGACTCTTGCCGGCGAGCGAGACGTCGAAATTGGTCTTGAAGGTGCCGGTGATCCGGCCGAAATCGGCGGCGTCCTTCATCAGCGGCTCGGCCTGAACGCCCGAGAGATCGAAATTCGCCTTGATTGCCGGCGTGTCGTTGCGCGCGTTCACCTGGACCATGCCGCTGCCGTTGCCGCCATAGAGCGCCATCTTGGCGAGATTGGCGGTCATCAGCCCGTTGTCGAGCTTCAGGGTGAGCTCGCTCTTGCCGATATTGATCTGGCGCACCTTCAAGGAATCGGTGCTGAAGGAGAGATCGAGATCGGCCGCCTTAAGCCCGCTCAAATCCATCGGCTCGGTGCTCCATTCGAAGCGCTCGGTGCTCGGCGGGGGCTCGGGCGGCAAATAGGGATTGAGGTCGAGCGCGGCGGTATCGAGATTGCCCGTAAGCTTCGGCCGCGGGCCCGCCGTGTTGACCGCGAACTGGCCCTTGCCCTTGATATCGTCGAGCTGAAGGTTGGCGTTCTCGAAGGAATAGGTGTCGCCGGCGACCTTGACCGTCCCGTCGATCTTCATGGGGCCGAGACCGGTGCCCGGCATGTCGAGCGGCGAGCCGGCCCAGGCGGCAAGCTCGCGCACCGAAGGAACGTTGAGGTCGATCGTGCCGTCGACGGCCAAGGCCGGCATCATCTTGACCGCGCCGTCATAGGAGAAGGTCACTTTGGCGCTCGATACCTTGGCGGTCACCCGCTCGCTGCCGCCGTCCATGAGCGACTTGAGATTGGCGACCATGGCGGTGAGATCGACCTTCTCCTTGTTCCAGGTGACGCTGCCGTCGAAATTGAGCGGGCCGGCATAGGCCGGGAGCTTGACCGAGGCATTGATGCCCGAGATTTCCTGGCTCTGGTTGGTCTCGGCGTCGTCATAGGTGACGGTGCCGTCGACCAGCCTGACATTGTCGAGGGTCAGATTCTTGAGATAGCTCGACCCGCCGCTCGACGAGGTGCCGGGCTCGGCGGGCGTCGAAGCTGTCGAGAACTCCCAATTGGCGTGGCCCTGGGCGTCCTTTTCGAGATGGATGACCGGGTGGTCGAGGACGAAGCCGCTGACCTCGACCGAGCCGAAGATGAGCGGCAGAACCTTCAACGAAATCTGCAGCTTGTCGAGGCTCGCCATGACGTCGTGCTTGGCGCCGAGCGCGTTGGCGAAGGTCACGTTCTCGGCCCCGACCTTGATGCTCGGAAACAGCGAGAGGGTGAGGGGGCCGGTGATGGTGAGCTGTCGTCCGGTCGCGTTCTCCGCCGCCGAGGCGATGACCGGCTTGTATTTCTCCATCGGTATGAAGAACGGGATGACGATCAGCGCGACGATGACGATGACGATAATCGACCCGACGATGATGGCGAATTTCTTCATCGAATCCCTCTTCCCTGGCGATTGGTGGTGAATTGCTGCGAGCTAAGTCTCAAAAGGGAAGATAGGCCGGGTCGGGCGAAAGTCCCAAGAATTTCTTAACGGTATGAATTTAGGGTTGGATCGGGCCCGACGCCGGAAGCACCTCCGCCGGGCCGGGTTTTCGCCATGATGATGCTAAGGACACGGCCTCTTCCGGCCCTCGCCGCCATCCTGCTAGCGGCGGGGATGGCCGCGTGCGGCAACGATACGGGCGGAATCCGGCGCTACCTATTACAAAGCGGTATGCAGCCGGATGCATGGCATCATCCGCGGCTGGGAAGGCCCCCGCCGGGCTAGCCGGCTCGACGCGGTGCATGACGCTCAAGCCCATAGGGCGTCCTATCCTGGCCATGTCGTGACGATCGAGGAGATCCATTAGAGGCGGTCTATTCGGGGACCAGCCAGTCGAGGATGGCGGGACCAGCGCCGAAATGGATCCGTTCGAGCCAGGCGCCGACCTCGCGGATGGCTTCCTCCATTTTCCACAGGGGATTGATCGCGAGGATCCCGGAGCCGTAGAGGCCGCGGTCCTCGGCCGGCGGGCGGTGAAGCCATTCGCTGCGCAGGATCTTTCTGATGCCGCTCGCTTTCAGGCGAGCAAGGAGCGCGTCATGGCGGCCGGCGGGCAGGAGTGGATACCACACCAGATAAAGCCCTGTGGACCACCGGGCATGGGCTCGTTCAATCGTTCGAACGACCGCCTCGTAGTCCGATTTCTGTTCATAGACGGGATCGATCAGCGTCAAACCGCGCCGGGTGCGGGGCGGGACGAGGGCGGGCAAGGCCTCGAATCCGTCCCGGCGATGGATGTGGACGCGGCGCTCCCGCCGGTATCGTTTTTCGATCTCGGCGAGCGCCTGGGGATGCAGCTCCGCCAGGATCAGCTCGTCATCCGGCCGGCAAAAGGCGAGGGCGAGATCGGGCGAGCCCGGATAGAAGCGAAAGCCGCCGCCCGGATTCGCTGCCCGCACCCGATCGAGATAGGGGATCACCGCCAGCGGCGGATCGGGCGCCGCGAGCACGGCCTCGATGCCATCGCGGAATTCCCCATGACGCGCCGCTTCTTCGGAGGTGAGGTCATACAGCCCCTCGCCGGCATGAGTGTCGATCACCGTGAACGGGGCCGCCTTCCGCGCCAGGCCTTGCAGGGCCAGGGTCAGCACCAGATGTTTATGGACATCTGCGAAATTGCCGGCGTGGTAGCGGTGTTGATAGCTGAGCATGGATCGGAACCGTCGGCCGGGCTGGTCGTTCCTATTAAGACGAATTCGCCGATCGGCACTTCATATAGCGGTCGTCAAGAGAAACATAACGACATGCAGAGATTGCGATTAACTGTTTACCCGAAAAGTGATATTACTCTCTTTGGGAGAGGGTGACCCCGCGCTTGCGAGGGGGAGTACGCGTGAAACTGAAGCTTAACAAGACGCTCCGGCAAAAGATCAAGGCCAACCCGGTCTCGGCGAAGGCTGTCGTCATCTCCGAGGGCAAGATTCTTATGCTGCGGCAGCAGAATGGGAATTGGGACTTACCCGGCGGCAAGGTCAACGACGATGAGAGCGTCATCGACGCCCTCATCCGCGAGGTCCGGGAAGAGACCAGCCTCTCCGTCAAACCGATTGAGCTCCTGTCCACCGGCAAGAAACGTCGGGAGAACGAAGAGGATCTCCTTGTCCTCTCCTATCTTTGCGAGGTCCACGTGAAGACCTCAAGCCGTAAGGTGCGGCTGAGCGAGGAGCATGTGGAATACAAAATGATCGATCTCGGCAAGGCCCTGTCGCTGCCGCTCCATGCTCATTACGTGCAGGCGCTGCGTGAAGCGCGGAAACACATCCGTAAATCGACGCCCTCCGCCGCCTAGCGGACTAATACGTTTCATAAAATCGTCATTGCGCCATATCAAAGTGTGGTGCTGCCGGTTCGACTCGAATGGCTAACGTCCGCGAGTCGAAGCGCCAGCATTCTGGCTGCCGCGTAGCGGCCCGAGTGGGGGGTGTGTTTGCCTTACGTCTTTCGCAAGTCCGAATCCGTCATCAAGGCCGCGCAACGCGTGGCGCGAGAGCTCCTGGACGATACGCTGACGACGATCCGCGATCCCAAGGTGACGCTGGACGTGCGCACCCACGAGGCGCGCAAGGCGATCAAGAAGCTGCGCGGCATGTTGCGGCTCGTCGAATCCTCTCAGCGGCTCGGGCGGGTGGAAAAGGCGATCGACAAGGAGCTGCGCGACGCCGCCCGCAAGCTCGCGCCCTATCGTGACAGCGATGTCATGCGGGCTGCTCTCCACTCGGCCGCCGCGGCCAGTCGCGGGCTGATCGACCAGAAGACGGCGGATTTGATCCATGCCTGCATCACCGATACAAGCGGCGTCGGCGAAAGCGCCCAGGCGGTGAGCCTCGCGCTTTACGCCACCGACGTCACCTCGATCGGCGACAAGATCGCAGCGAGCGAAATCCACACCCGCAATTTACCGGCGCTCGAGAAGTCCTATCTGAAAACCTGCAACACCGCCTATGAGCTCATGCGCAAGGTGCTGGGGGGCGATGCGAGCGAGGAGGATTTCCACGAGTGGCGGAAATTCGTCAAATATCATTTCTATCACACGCGGCTTCTGGCCGGAATTTACGGAAAAAGCGCGAAAAACCGCGCAAAGGACGCCAACGAGCTCGAAGAAATCCTCGGCCAGCATCACGACATGGCGGTGCTCGCCGAGCGGATCAAGGCGAAGCGCCGCAAGATCAAGAAGGTCTGCGACGTCGACCGGCTGCTCGACTATCTGGCCAAGCGCCAGACGACCTTGGAGCGCCAGGCCCTCAAACTCGGCCGCCGCCTCCTGCCGAAAGAAGCGGAATCGGCGGAGGAATTGTTCCGGAACTACAAGCCGGACGGGAAGCCGAAGCAACGCGCGCCCGCCAAACGCACCCGTCCTTCCAAATGATCCAGTCGTTTCGTGTCCGGGTGCCAGCTTTCGCCGGCATGACGGCCGTGTTCAGAGCGCCTGGGCGAGCTTGCTCTTGAGCTCGGTGACGGTGGACGTCTGGGGCTCCTCGCGGGGCATGCGGTTCCAGGCGTCGAGGGCGGCGATCTTGTAGCCCTCGGCGAGGGTCGGATAGTTGAAGGTATTCTCGACGAAATAGTCGAGCGTGCCGCCGAGATTGAGCACGGCCTGGCCGATATGGATCAGCTCGGTCGCGCCTTCGCCGACGATATGGACGCCGAGAAGCCGGCGCGTGTCGAGGGCGAACAGCATCTTCATGAAGCCGCACTCGATGCCCATGATATGGCCGCGGGAGGTTTCGCGGAACCGGGCGACGCCGACCTCGTAGGCGATACCCTTCTCGCGCGCCTCGCTTTCGGTGAGGCCGATCATCGAGATTTCGGGCACGGCATAGATGCCGAAGGGGAAGAATTCCGGCGGCTCGTGGGCCTGGACGCCGAAAGCGTGACAGGCCGCGATCCGGCCCTGCTCCATGGAGGTAGAGGCAAGGCTCGGGAACCCGATCACGTCGCCCGCCGCATAGATATGGGGAACCTCGGTCTGGAACGTGGTCTTGTCGACCTTAAGCCGTCCGCGCGAATCCGCTTCGAGGCCGGCCGCTTCGATATTGAGCGATGCGGTCGCGCCCATGCGGCCGGCGGTGAACAGCGCCATGTCGGCATGCACCTCGCGGCCGCCCGTAAGACGGATCGTGCAGCCGGAGTCGTCGACCTCGATATTCTCGGCTTTGCAGCAGAGCCGGAGCGTCATGCCCCGCTCGCGCAGGTCGTGGACGAACTCGTCGATGATCTCGCGGTCGACAAAGGGGAGAAGCGTCTCGGTCGGGTCGATCAGGGTCACCTTGACGTCGAGCGCCGAGAAGATGGTGGCGTATTCCGTGCCGATCACGCCCGCGCCCACGACCGCTATGCTGCGCGGCAGGACTTCGAGATTGAGGATCTCGTCGCTGTCCAGGATCGATTGGCCGTCGAACGGGATATGGGCCGGCCGGTGGGGCTTGGTGCCGACGGCGAGAAGAAAGCGGTCGGCGGTGAAGTGGGTCATCACCTCGTCTTCGCCAACGACCTCAATCGTGTTGGGATCGAGGAAACGGGCCATGCCCTTCGCGGTCTCGACCTTGTTGCGCGCGAACTGGTGCTCGAGGATCTCGACTTCATGGTTCAAGGTCATGTGCAGGCGCTTCAACAGATCGCCCGCCGTGATGTCCTTCTTCACGCGATAGCCGCGCCCGTAAAAGCCCCGCTCGCGCCAGCCCGAGAGGTTCAGCACGGTCTCGCGCAGGGTCTTGCTCGGGATCGTGCCCGTATGGACCGAGACGCCGCCGACGCGATGGCCCTTCTCCACCACGAGGACGGATTTCTGGATTTTGGCAGCTTGAATCGCGGCCCGCCGTCCGGCGGGCCCGCTGCCGATCACAATCAAATCATAATGGCGCATACGGACACACTCCCTAGCAAGAGACCTATCCGATGCCCGTGACGAAATAATTAACTTCTATGACGCCAGGGACCCGGTGAGCGGCTCGGGATGCGCCGATGCGGACTCGCCAAGGATAAATAGTTTACACTGTGACATAAAGTTGTTACGAGGCGCCGGCGGCGAGGGGGGCCGCGAGTACAGTATGGCCGCGAGAAGCTACACCAGAGAAGAACGCCGCGCGACGCTTGGCGCCCTGATGATCGTGTTCCTCCTGGGCGCGCTCGATCAGACCATCGTGTCGACCGCGATGCCCCGCATCATCGAGCATCTCAAGGGCCTCAATCTCTACGCCTGGGTGACGACGTCCTACCTTCTGGCCTCGACGGTCACGGTTCCGATCTACGGCAAGCTCGGCG
The DNA here is from genome assembly GCA_963732795.1 of uncultured Alphaproteobacteria bacterium. GTDB lineage: Bacteria > Pseudomonadota > Alphaproteobacteria > CAVTAV01 > CAVTAV01 > CAVTAV01. Next base: position 288,078 of record CAVTAV010000007.1, read on the forward strand.
ATCAGTTTGGACGCAAGCCCGTTCTGATGTTCGGCATCTGCCTGTTCCTGATGGGCTCGGCGCTTTGTGGGCTTTCCGGCGAGTTCGGCAGCCTGCCGATCGTCGGAGGCGGTATGACCCAGCTCATCGTGTTTCGCGGCGTTCAGGGCATCGGCGGCGGCGCCCTGTTCACCATCGCCTTCGCCACGCTCGCCGATATGTTCAGCGCGCGCGAGCGCAGCAAATATATGGGCCTGTTCGGCGGAGTCTTCGGCTTTGCGAGCGTCGTCGGACCGGCGATCGGCGGGTTCCTGACCGATTTCGGCGATATGACAGTGCTCGGCCATATCGTCTCGGGCTGGCGGCTCGTCTTCTACGTCAATCTGCCCCTGGGGCTCATTTCGCTGATCGTGCTCATGAAAATGATGCCGTTCATCGAGGGCGTCGGACATCCGACCGTCGATTATGTCGGCTCCGCGCTGATCGCCTCCACCTTCGTGCCGCTCCTGCTGGCGCTTTCCTGGGGCGGGCACGATTATGCCTGGTCGTCGCCCGAGATCATCGGATTGTCGCTGCTCTCGGTAATCTCGCTCGGCCTGCTGATCTTCGTCGAGACCAAGGCGCGCGAGCCGATCATCCCGTTGAGCCTGTTCCAGAACCGGGTGTTCAGCACGGTCAATCTCGCCGGATTCCTGATCGGCATGTCGTTCTTCGGCATCGTGATGTTCATGCCGCTCTTCATGCAGGTGGTGCTCGGCGTGAGCGCGACCAAAAGCGGCATGGCGATGTTCCCGCTGATGGCCGGCCTGATGACGGGCAGCATCGTGAGCGGCAACATCGTCGCGCGGATCGGGCACTACAAGCCGTTCATCGTCGGCGGCGTGGTCGTGCTGGCGATCGGCGTGATCAACCTGTCGCAGATCGGCCCCGAGACGTCGATTTTCGGCATCGATTGGCGGCTTTTGCTGGTCGGGCTCGGACTCGGACCGTCGCAAAGCCTCAACAATCTCGCGGTCCAGAACGCGGTGCCGGTCAGCCGGATCGGCATCGCGACGAGCTCCAGCCAGTTCTTCCGCCAGATCGGATCGACGGTCGGCGTCGCAATCTTCGGCACGCTCCTGACGGTCAATCTGACCTATGAGATACCGAAGAATCTGCCGAAAAGCCTCGGCATCGAACCCCACATGCTCGATCTGAGCCAGGTCCAGGGCCAGGCCCGCACCGGGCATCTGATGGACGGCAAGCTCGCCGATGCGATCCAGCTTCAGGGCAAGAAGTTGGAGGTCGCCTATCACGGCGACGCCAAGGCCGCCGCGGATCTGTTGCGTGATCCCGACCTGCCGGGTCCCGTCCGCCTCGCGCTCGAGCATGTCGTGCCGGCCGAGGGCGGCGGCACCATCGTGGATTTGCAGCCCGATCCGCCGGGCGATACCGCCGAGCTCGCCGAGCTCAAGCAGGTCATGGTGAAATCCGTCGCCGAGCGCGCCGAGCATGGACTTCGCAACGGCTTCTCCGTCTCGATCACCAGCATGTTCGCGATGAGCCTGATCGTCGTGTTCCTCGCCTTCGGAGTCGTGCTGTTCATCCCCGAGATCCCCCTCCGCCACGGCACCCCGCACGAACTGCGAAGCAAGGAAACGGCTGGCTAGGTATTCGGTCATTGCGCCTCGCGATGACGGTGGCATGGGTTCTCTTTGGCTTGAGGACTCACTTGCGATAAGCTCCGCCGCCGGGAGGGCCTTTATGTTTATCGGGCACTACGCACTGGGGTTTGCGGCGAAGAAGATCGCGCCGGCGGTCTCGCTCGGGGCGCTGTTCGCGGCGTGCCAGTTGGCGGATCTCATTTGGCCGACGCTGGTGCTGCTTCACGTCGAGAGCTTCACGATCATGCCGGGGGCGACGGCGGTCACGCCGCTCGTGTTCACGAGCTATCCTTACTCGCACGGGCTCATCCCGCTGATCGGCTGGGGTGCGCTGTTCGGGCTTGGCTATATGCTGCTGGTCCGGTCGAAGATCGTTGCCGGCGTCACGATCGCACTGCTCGTGGTCAGCCACTGGGTGCTGGATTACATCGTCCATGTTCCGGACATGCCGCTAGGGCCGGGCGTGCCGGGGACGTTCGGGCTCGGGCTCTGGAACTCGCTCTGGGGCACGCTCGCCGTTGAGCTCGGCCTGTTCGCAATTGGGGTGCTGCTTTATCTCCGGATGACAAAGGCGCGCGACAAGATCGGCCTTATCGGGTTCTGGTCGCTGGTCGTGTTTCTGGTCGCCGTCTATTTCGCCAACCTGCTCGGTCCCCCGCCGCCCAGTATCGCCACCGTCGCCTGGTCGGCGGAAGCACTGTGGCTCGTCGTGCTGTGGGGCTACTGGATCGACCGCCACCGCTTCGTGCGCACGCTCTAAGCGCTGCGCAGCTTCGGCGTGGGCGGGCCGTCGAGCAAATCTTCCAGGGTCACATCCAGCTCATAGAGCTTTCGGCAAGCGGTGACCGGTCCGCGGGGCGGGCGGACCGGTATCACCTCGGTCAGCTCCCAAGCGAGCTGACCGTCTTCGAAGAACAAGGCGCAGGCGCGCCCCATATCGCCGACCGTGAAGGGCCGTACCTCCTTCACCTTGGCCACCGCCACGATGCGGCCGTTGAGATCGGTGTCGTCCTCGGCCTCGAGCCGACGGTGGGTCTCGACGATGACGACGTCCTCGTTGGGCGCCAGGTCGGGACGCCATGGCCGCACTTCGATCGTCTTCTCGCCCGTAGCGATGCGGGTTCCGCCGGGATGGAGCACGGACACGGCTTTCATCGGACCATCATCTTCCTACGTCGCGTTCCTTTCGGCCTTTCCCTGTCTCTGTCGCTTCGTGTCTTCGCCGGATCAGATCTCGATATAGTCGTCGGTCCCCGAGACCCGCCGGTAGTCGTTGTACGCCTGATCGATCTCCCTGATCTGGGTGATGATCGGCTTGGCGAGTTCGTAGGGATCGACCGCGTTGTTGATCAGCGCGTTCGCCAGGATGGCCGTCGCCTTGTCGACCAGCACCTCCTTACGGAGCTGGTAGGAGACCTCGATCAGGCTGCTCGCCGTTTTGGCGAGATCCGAATCGAAGTAGTTGTTGGCCTTGGCATGCAGGAGCTCGGCGGCTTCGCCGACGAGATCCAGGAACCGCTCGCAGGACTCGATATAGTGCAGTTCCGCGCTCATCGGTGTCCTACCCGCCGGGAAGCCGGCCACCGACGGGAGTTGCCGCCCCTGTCGGCCGCGCGGCTTCCGGCATTCCTCCTGCCGCCATGATCCGTTCTAGCCATTCGCCCCATTCCCCATCTGAAAGGTGATCCGCCGACGTCCGGCCTGTCCTCGGAGCCCTCGGTCACGACGCCTCGTCGAGGACGATCGGGCCGCCGAGATATTCGGGTGCGGGCCAAGCGCAGATCTCGCCATCCGGAAGCACCCGCACCGGACGCTCGCCTGTCCATTCGTCGCGGGCGTTGGGCAAGGTCGCCGCCAGCTTTGCGTCGAGCGAGCGTGCCGCGCGGGTGATGAAATCGCTCGTGTCCGCAAGGTCGAGCTTGCGCGCCTGCTCATGGGCGTAGTCGAGAATCAGCGCCAGGCCGCGCAGGTCCTCGTCACTGAAATCCGCCGAGAAATCCATGTCCGTCCGTGTCATTGCTCTCTCCACTGTTTGTCTTCGGGGGGTGCCGTGCGGTTCGAGAGGTAGTCGCTCATCGAACTCTTGATGGTCTTTGCGAGACCCATGAGCCGCGCCACCCGCGCCTCGCGCTCGAGATAGATGAGGCCGAGAATGATGTCGCGCTCGACTTCGTGCGACGCGCCCGTGTCGAGCGAGATGTCCTGGTTGTAACTCACGCCGCCTGGCCCATCTCTAGATTCGCCGGCGGTCCTCAGCACCGAATGCCGGATGCCGGTCTTGGCGTGCACATTCGCCAGGATTTCGTGGGAGACGTCGCACAGCGCCGGCGCGACCATGTCGAGCCCCATCCGCTTCTGGGCGCCGATGATCTTCCACCTTGCAGCCCATGTTCGGGAAGGTGCGCTTCAGTACCACGAGCGGCATCAGCACGAGATATTGCCGGATGCCCGCGCTCAACCCGTATTCCAGGCAGGCGCACAGGAGTTCGGCGATGATCCGGTTGCGCGAGCCGGCGTCCAGACCTCGGTCGACGCCGAAGCGCGTCCCTTCCCAGACATCGGGCGCGGACGGTATGTCGTCGACCTCGAAATGGTCGGCGAAGATTTCCTTGAACATATAGGGGCGGTCGGTCGGGTTGAGCCGGGCGATGCCGCGGGCCTCGCCGTTAAGCTCCCGCCAGATCAGATACTGGGTCGCCGGCGTGTCGTACTGGTCGTACTCCATGCCCCGGAAACTTGAGAGGTTCCAACGCTGCCGCTCGACGAAGATCCGGTGGCGCAAGCGGAATTGCGCCGGGAGCGCGTCGCCGAACAGGTGTGCAGTCTCCGTATTCACGCAGTCGATCATGTCGGTTTCTCCGTGCCAAATCCTGCACAGAGCAAACCACGCGCGCGCGATCAAAACAGCCTACCAAGTCTGGTAGGGCTGGTATCAGATCGTTGAAATCAGGGGATAATCAGGCCGAGCCGGATGGCCTTGAGGACGCACATCAGGCGGGAGCTGCAATTCAGCTTCCGCATCGCGTTCTTGATATGGAAATTCACGGCGTTCTCGGAGATGTCGAGAATTTCGCCGATCACCCAGCTGCTCTTGCCCTTGAAGCACCAGCTCAGCACCTCGCGCTCCCGCATGGTGAGCTTGACGCGGCGTGCATTGGGGAGGTTCGCCTCGACCAGCCGGGAATAGGCGTTCTTGAACTGGATCGTTAGCATATAGAGCATGTCGAGATTGGGCCGCACGTCCACCTGCGGGTCGCTGCTCGCCAGTCCGACGCGGCTGTGCTGGCCGAACGGGCCCCAGAGCGGAATGCACACGCCGTTGTGAAGACCCGCCTCGCCGCACTGATCCATGCACAGCTTTTCGGCCTTGCTATACGCCACGTAGTTGGGGATGTCGTCCCACAGGAACGGGCCGGACGAGACCGCGCAGAACTTGGACGCCGGGTCGACACGGTCGTAGCCGTGCTCGAAGTAGTAGTTGGTCCAGTCTTCGGGATAATTGACGACGAAGGTCTGGGGGACGATCTCGCTCTCGGGGAGCATGGTGACGTCGGCGTAAACCGCCCGGTCCATGCCCAGATCGCCCGCGGCTTGAACGAACAAACCGAAGACCTCGGCGGGACTCGCCGCAGTGTTGGTGGCCTCGATGAAGTCGTTCAGTTGCACCGCCCCGGACCCTCCTTCCGGATCTTTAAGGATAGTTGGGCAAAGACGTTAAAGATTCAACAAAAAAACTTTCACACGGAATCGCGGCCGAATTGTTACGGTTTCGTATCGAACATTCGGCTTATGTGCGCCGTCTTTGGCAAAGAGATGAGCGTCCCCAATATTAGGGGTCGTTTGTGCGACTATTTGGCTTGAATCCGATGGTTTTTTCCCGCAACGGGCGGATCGCGGTCTGCCGGTGGATAGGCGCCGCCAAGTTTTGGCGGGTATCGCCGGTTTTTGTGGCGTTGGGCCGATGAGAGGCGCACAATATCCACAAGCAATGGAGACTCGGGTGACGCTCCGGCAAGGATAGGGGGAATTCAAATGGCCGTCTTTATCGTGCTCGTGCCCGTGACCCTTCTCGTGGTTCTCGGCTATTTCGTCTTCTTCGCGGCGAGCAAGGCCGAAGGACCGATCAAGAGCTTCGGCAAGTATCTGTCGATCTGGGTTTTTATTCTGGCCGGCCTGCTGTTGCTGGCCGCGGCCTTCGGGCCACGCCTCGGGCTCGGATGGCCCATGCGAGGATTCGGCCGGATGATGGTGATCGACCGGCCGGGGCCCGGCGCGCGCCATTTCGAACTGAGGTCTCCACGCCAGCTGCCGCCGCGCGCGGAACAGCCTGACGCCTTGGACCAACCGGATCAGCCGGATGCTCCCGACGCGCCGGATTCGCCGCCATCGAATTGATGCCGGGTCAGGACGACAGATTCTTTTCCAAGAGCTGCAAAGTCCGGTCGAACATCTTGAAGAAGATCCGGGCTCTGCTCGTCGCCGCCCACCGTATAGGGCAGCACCAGGACCGGGGCGCCGATCGCGGCCGAGATGGTCTTGGTGGCCGGATCGTGATCGAACGGCGTTGCCAGGATCGCGCGGACGGGCCGCTTCTTCATCGCCGCGATCAGTGACGAGACCCGCGCCTTGCTCGGCGCGACGCCGGGCGTGTCCTCGATGGCGACTACTTTGACCAGGCCGAGCCAATCGATCAGATAGGCGAAGGAATCGTCCGCCGTGGCGACGGGCGTGCCGAACAGGGTGGCGGCGTCCTGCTCCCAGCGGTCCATGGCATCCTGCCAGTGATTGAAGAAGGCGTTGTAGAGCTTGTCGTAGGCGGCACGATTGTCGGGATCGATCTGGCTCAAGCGTTGCTGAAGCTCTTCCGCCACCAGCAGGACGTTGTGCGGATTGAGGTGGACATGGGGATCGCCGCTGATGCCTTCGTCGACACTGTCGGCGGCGTCGGATGCAGTGTCGGTATCGCTGGCGTCGGCCTCGTCCGCCACGGGAAGGGTGGGCGTGATGTCGAGAGGGATCACATAATCCGCGGCCATGAGGTTGCCGCTGTTGCCGGGCTGCACGCTCGGATTGGGCGTCTTCTTGAGAAGCTCGGGGAGCCAGGAGCCCTCCAGGCCGGCGCCGGAGCAGATCACCAGATTGGCTTTCTTGATCGCCGCCACCAGGTCGTCGGTCACCTTGACGTCGCGCGGGTTTTCCGTGCCGGTCTCCGCCGTGGTGATGACCGCCGCGTCACCGGCAAGCTCCTTGGCGAGCGCGGCCCATTCGGGCTCGCAGGCGAAAATATCGATCTTGGACTGGGCGGCGGCGGGCCCTATCCAAGCCACGGCCAGAACGGCTCCAATCAAAACGGACGAACGCATTGTCGGCTCCTTTCGATGGATGGACGCGCTGCGCGCCGAACGGTGCCGGGCAAAATACAGCCCCCGATAATGTGGGGCCGCCATTGTGGCGCGCCAAGCGGGTAAAGGACAAGCCGGTCCGGTGTCGCAGGCGAGGGCAGTTGGGCCATGTCCTTGTCTTGGCGAAGGAAATCGTGTCATATGATAGGCGGATAGAGTCGACATGAAACTATTCCGACGCACCCTGCGCTCGATCTTTCTGCCTCTGGCGGCGCTGATTTTCGTCGTCCAGGGTTTCGCCGTGGCCCACGAGGTGCGCCACGACGTCTGGGGCACGACCAACAACTGCCCGATCTGCAGCGTCGCCAGCCATTCAACCGCGCCGGCGCCGGTCGCCCCCGTCATCACGACGGCGGAGACCCCCGTTTTGGTCTCCTACGCGCCGGTCTATGCCGCACCTCGGCTTGTCTTCGTCGCACCGAGCAACCAGCCCCGCGCTCCTCCCGCCACCGTTCTCTGACGCCTGAATCGTCGCCGCGTCGCGTCGTGACGCCCGGACTCCGGGTGCGCGCCGGCCGGCATCCCAAGAGAACAGTGACATGGAGGACGCATCATGCGCCCCGAGATTACGACCGCATCCGCGGTGTTCCTTTGCACGGGCCTGGCCCTCGGAGGGAGCACAGCGCTCGCTGAAGAAGCCCAGAACAATCAGCAACAAGTCGCCGAACTCGGCGGCCCCGAAACAGTCGTCATCACCGCCTCGCCCTTGATCGGCGATCCCGACCGGTTCGCCACGATCGTTTCACAGGTCAACCGGAAGCAAATTCTGGAAAGCGGCGGGGCGAACCTCGCTGACGTCTTGCAGAACGTACCGGGCGTGACCGGCACCAATTTCGCCGCCGGGGCGAGCCGGCCGGTCATCCGAGGCTTCAGCGCCGACCGCGTGCGCATTCTCGAGGACGGGGTGGGGAGCTTCGACGTCTCAGATATTGGGCCGGACCATGGAGTGCCGATCGATCCACTGGCGACGCAGAGTGTAGAAGTGGTCCGCGGCGCCGCAACCCTGCGTTACGGCAGCCAGGCGATCGGCGGCGTGGTCAATGCGATCAACAATCGTGTTCCGCGTATGATGCCGGAAGCAGACTTCTCCGGCGAGGCCACGGGAAGCTATGGCACCGACGCGAACACTCGCCAGGGCTCGGCGCTTGCCGACGGCAAGTCCGGGGACTTCGCGCTCCACGCCGACGGTTTCTATCGTGAAACAGGGAATTACGACATTCCGGGAGGCGTTCAGCCGAATTCCTTCTACCGGGGCGATGGCGCCTCGGTTGGCAGCTCCTATTTCTGGAATGGCGACAAGAGCCGAATCGGCGCGGCCATCATCCATTTCGATTCGAAGTACGGCGTGCCGAGCGACACGACCTATATCGACATGCACCAGACCAAAGGCCTGTTCCAGTCGTCGATCGATCTGGGCGGCGGCGTGTTCCAGACGCTCAATCTCAACGGTGGCTATGCCAATTACAAACATACCGAGGTCGATCCCGCCCTCGGCCCGCAGGATACCTTCCGCAACAAGGAGCTCGACACGCGGGCCGAAGCGCTTCTCGGTGAGTTCGGTCCGTTCTCGGCGGCGGCTTTCGGGTTCCAGTTCCAGAACCGGCGGTTTTCCGGCCTCGGCGCGGCGGCGGATTATCTGTCGCCGACCCTGACGCGGAGCGCGGCTGGGTTCGCCTTCGCCGAGAGCCAAGTGATGACCAAGCTCCATCTGCAGTTTGGCGCTCGCGTCGAATCCGTCGATATCCACGGCACGCCCGCCTCTGATGTCTTCACCAAGCGGAGCTTCACGCCTATCAGCGGCTCGGCGGGGCTGCTCTATGACCTCACCGATGCGCTGAAGCTCGGCCTCACCCTATCGAGCGCCGCCCGTGCGCCGGCTCAGACGGAGCTCTTCGCCCGCGGCCCACATGACGGGCCGAACACCTTCGAGACCGGCGATCCGACACTCAAGATCGAGCGCGCGAATTCGCTTGAAGCGACATTTCGGATCAGGACGGACCCGGTCACGTTCGACGGCTCGGTCTGGGGGGCGAATTTCAGTCATTTCATCTATGGCCGCCTGACGGGCCTCACCTGCGAGGACGACGGCACCTGCGGGGTGGGCATCGGCGACTTGAAGCAGCTGTTCTACGACCAGCGGGACGCCCATTTCCGCGGGCTCGAAGGCAAGGGCACTGTCGCACTCGTTTTCGGCGGCGAACGGCGGAATGCTTTCGGCGGAGGTCCTGGCCGACTATGTCCGCGCGAAGCTGACCGGTCTCGGCAACGTGCCACGCATTCCGCCCTATCATCTGGGCGGCGGTCTGAAGTGGGAGAGCGACGTGTTCGACGCCGGCTTTTTGCTCAAATATTCCGGGAAGCAGGATAAGGTCGGACCGACCGAGGCGCCGACCAGTGGTTTCGTCAATCTGGATGCCAATATGAGCCTGCGGCCGTTTGCGACGAACCGGAAAATCGAACTGTCGGTCGTTGGTCATAACCTGACCAACAGTACGCAGCGCAACGCGGTTTCGCTCAACAAGGACGAGGTCGTGCTGCCCGGCCGGGATATCCGCTTCGAGGCGCGGGTCGGGTTTTGATGCGCCGGCTACATCGATCCCATCGTGGCGCCGATCGCGATGACGATCACGAGAATGGCGATCAGCAGAGGGAGATGCGTGGGAAGGCGCGATTTCTTATCGGGGGGCGGGTCCGCCCCGTCCGAGAACATCATGTTCATCGGCTCCTTTCTTGTCTCGATCCGTTTCTCAAGGTGCCCACATAGACAACGCCGCCTCCCAGGAATTTGTTCCCGAGGCGCACAAAAAGAGGGGCCGGCAAAGCGCCGGCCCCTCAATGATGTTAGCGGGTCGACTTTACTGGCCGCAGGAGAAGCTCTCGGCCTTGCTGAGGTCGCCTGAGCCGTCATATTTGGCGGCTTGCGGATAGGGGCAGAGCGGCCGCGACAGAGTCACCGCGCCGGTCATGTCCTTATGGGTCGCCATGATGCTCTGGGGCGCCTGGCCCTTTTCGACCCAGGCTTCGACCGCCGACTGCATGTCGAAATTGTCGGTCGCTTTGGGCCCGCCGCGGCAATGTCCCATGCCGGGCACCATGAACAGCCGCGCGAAGTCCTCGGTCGCGGCCATGGCGTTATCGGGATGGCTGGCCTTCTCGTGATCGATCACGGCTTCGTAGTAGCGCACGGTGCCTTCGGGCGGGATCGCCGGGTCGTCCCAGCCGTGATAGAGGATGATCTTGCCGCCATGGGCCATGAACTTGTCGAGGTCCGGATCGGTGGCGTTCAGGACCTCGCCGGTGCGGTTCTCGGTTTCCTTGACGTCCTTGTCGAAATCGAACTTGGTCCAATCCCAATTGTCGTCCTGGAACACCATGTCCCGGAAATAATGCAGCGGGATGTCCGAGAGGCCGTCGCCCTGCACCTCGAAGCCCCAGCCGTGAATGAAGCCCGGGGGCGCTTCGCTGCCCGGCTCGAAGCCGACCCAGAACGGCTTGCCCGTCGTCGGGGCTGACCGGCCCTTCATAAATCTTCTTCACGGTATCGACCTGCGCTGCGGACAGGCAGCCTTTGGTCTCGCCCGTCTTGCATTCGAGAACGGCGGGATCGAATTTGCATTGGCGCGGATCGGTGATGAATCCCGTCCTTCGCGCCGTCCAGGCGCGTCGCACTGGTCCATCACCGCCTTGTGGATCATGGCCAGATCGTCGCCGCTCAGACGCGCCGCGCCGGGGCCCTTGGATGCGAGCTGCGCCCAGAGCTGGGTCACATGGGTGTTGACGAACCAGTTGACCGGCGCGCCGGAGACGATGCCGTCATAATCGTCGGGATAGCGCTGGGCTTCCATCATGCCCTGGCGGCCGCCCGTCGAGCAGCCGTTGAAGTAGTTGTAGTCGGCAGGCTTGCCGTAGAACGCGGCGAGGAGCGCCTTCGCCTTGACGCGTCGTTTCATGGACCGAGCGATAGCCGTAATCGACGACCTTCTCCTTGTCGCGCAGCCAGGTATCGTCGCCGACCTGATGGCCGGTGTCGGTCGAGGTCGTCACGTAGCCGGCTTTGACGGCCGGCACCATGGCGCTGTAACTGATGACGCCGGCAAGGCCGCCGCCGCCGACCATCTCGAACTTGCCGTTCCAGTTGTCCTTCATCGGCAACCAGACCTCGAAATGATTGGTCGGGTCGATATTGCCGGAGACGCGGCAGAACGACGGCAGGTCGTCCGGAGGCGGCGTCGGAATGTTTCCGAAGGTAGGATCGGGCTTCCGGCCCGGAATCGTGAACGGTCCCGCAGGCACGACCACGGCCGAGGTGATCGTCGTCTCCGGCAGATCGAGCTTCGCCAGATCTTCGCAGGCCATCGGCTTGGCCGCGGCGGTTTGCGTATCGTCGTTGGAAGCCTGATCGCCCGACTTGCCACAGGCCGCGAGCACGGCCATGGACGCGAAAACGATGCCACCCATCCACAATTTCATGGACCAAATCCCCTTATTGATGATCGGGCCGGCCGCGATTACGGCCCGGTGCCCAAGCCCGAATCAAATATGTGCCCGAAAAGAATAGGACTCAGGTACTCATCAACTTCAAGGGGCGATGGCCTTAGTTCGCCTTGGCGTTCTCGCGTTCCCAGTCGGCGAAGCTCTTGCCTGCTTTGACCAGCTTGACCAGAAGGTCCGACGGCTCCCAATGCATGGGGCCGAAGATCTCGCGGTATTTCATGATGCCTTCATAGACGGTCTTGAGGCCGACGGAGTCCGCATAGAACATCGGGCCGCCGCGATAGCGCGGGAAGCCGTAGCCCGAGGTGTAGACCACATCGATGTCGCTCGCGCGCATCGCCACGCCTTCCTCGAGAATGCGGGCGCCTTCGTTGATCATCGAATAGATGCAGCGCTCGATGATCTCCTGCTCGCTGTGCTCGCGCTTCGGGACCTGAAGCTCCTCGGCCTCTTTGCGGAATAGCGCGATGGCTTCCGGGTCGTCGTAACGGGTGCGGTCGCCGGGCTCGTAGCGGTAGTAGCCCTTGCCGTTCTTTTGGCCCTTGCGACCGTTCTCGACCAGAACTTTGTCGAGCGCGTAATAGGTCGGGGTCGGGCGGGAACTTGTCGGCATTGGCGACGTGCACGTTGTAGCCGACATCGACGCCGGCCATGTCGTAGACCGCGAGCAGGCCCATGGCCATGCCGAAGTTTTCCAGCGCGCGGTCGACCTGCGCGGCGTGGCGCCTTCGAGCAGCAGCGTTCGCCTTCGCGGCAATAGGGCTCCATCATCCGGTTGCCGATGAAGCCGAAGCAGACCTTGGCGAGGACCGCCGGTCTTGCGGATCTGCCGGGCAAGATCCAGGGCGGTAGCGGGTCACGTCGTCGCGGTCTTGTCGGCCGCGCACGACTTCGAGCAGCGGCATGACATTGGCCGGAGCTGAAGAAGTGCAGGCCGATGACGTCGCCGGTCGCGGCCGGTGACCGCGGCGATTTCGTTGATGTCCAGGGTCGAGGTGTTGGTAGCCGAGGATGGCGCCGGGCTTGGTGATGCGGGTCGAGGTCGCCGAAGATCTACTTCTTCAGGTCCATCTTTTCGAACACCGCCTCGATGGCGACATCGGCGTCCGCGGCGCCTCGAGCGACGAGCACGCCGGTGATCAGGGCCATGCGCTTGTCCTCGGCTTCCTCGGGTCATGCGGCCGCGCTTCACGGTGACTCATAGTTGCCGTCGATGACGCTAAGGCCGCGGTCCAAGCGCCTCCTGGCTGACCTCGATCATGGTCACGGGAATGCCGGCATTGGCGAAGGCCATGGCGATGCCGCCACCCATGGTGCCGGCGCCGACGATGGCGGCCTTGCTGACGGCGCGCCGGCTTGCCGTCGGAAAGGCCGGGGATCTTGCCGCGTCTGGCGCTCGGCGAAGAAGAGTGGCTCAGGGCCTTGGCATCCGCGCGTGGCCAGGGACTTCGTTGGCGAGCTTCTCGTCCTCGGCCATGCCCTGGTCGAAGGGCAGGTCGACGGCGAGCCTTCAGCGCGCGGATCGCGATATCGGGCTTCTGGGTGTTGAACTGCTTCTTCAGCCACGGGCGTTGGCTTTCAGCAGACCGGCGATGGCCTCGTCGTCGAGTCCGGCCGTGTCGACCTTCATGTCGCGGGTCCGGCGCGGGCCTTTGCCGTCAGCGATCAGTTGTTTGGCGAAGACCAGGCCGCCGTCGCGGGTCGCCGTCGATGATGGCGTCGATGAAGCCGAGCTCCCTGGCCGTCGCGCGGCGGGAACCGGCGCGCCCTTGAAAAGATCATTTCCAGGGTCGCCTCAGCGCGCCGGTCAGACGCGGGGCTGCGCTGGGTGCCGCCGGCGCCGGGCATGATGCCCAGACTTGATCTCCGGAAAGCCGACGCGCGCGGTCGGGGCCGCGACGCGGTAGTGGCAGGCCAGCGACGTCTCCAGACCGCCGCCCAGCGCCGTGCCGTACAGGGCGGCGACGACCGGCACGTTCATCCCTTCGATGCGAGGCGAACAGCTTGCGGAATTCGGCCTCTTTGGGCGGGCCGAAGAATTCGCCGATATCGGCGCCGGAGAAGAAGGTGCGGCCCTGCGCAGGTGAGCACCATCGCCTTGACGTCCGACTTACCGGAAAGCTCGTTGAGCGCATCCTTAAGTCCATCACGGACGGCCTGGGTAATGGCATTGACCGGCGGGCTGTCGACCATGATGACGGCGACATCACCTTCGTGCCGTTTTCACGACTGAACTCATCAAACCACCTCCCGCCGGTGAGCCGAAGTCGCCACCGTCGTTGTTGTTACCGTTGGCCCAAAAGCAGTGGAACGCCTTCGAAAACCGACGCTTTTCCCGGGAACCCCCAACCTGTCAAGGCTTTATAAGAACCTGCGGAGGATTGCAACGGTATTGAACAAATTAGTTAAAAAGGAGCAGTCCGTTACGCAGCAAGAAAGACCGCGCAATCGAGACTATCGATAAAACTCTCGAAGTCTTCGTCCTGGGTGAGGGGGCTCGTTCGATTGATCACCAGCAGCCCCGGGCGGGCGCCCCGTAAGGCCCGATAGGCGGCGCCTGGCGTGTCGGCGGCGCGCCGGCGGATCTCGCCCCGGATGCCTGCAGCGGCAATGCGTTGGGCGAGTTGTGTCACGGACGCCTCGTCGAGGTTTGAAGGCACCAGGACCAGGAGCTTGACCCCCGCCTGATAGGCTAGCCGCATCGCGAGCTCGACCGGCGCATGCGTGCCCTCGGACCACAGCACGATCGGCCGGCCCGTCCGCGTTTCCGTCGTCGTGACAAAGACGCCGTAGTGGGTCTGGCTGGCCCGGGAGACCGAGCGGCGGTATCGGGTGCGGCCGAAGGCAACGACATCGAATCCGGCCGTTTCCGGTGACCACGGACTTCTTCGGATCGCCCGCTCACCGTCCGGAACGACCATTTGACGTGCCGTGGATCGGCGGCGGCGGCAAGGTCGGCCCGCGCGCGGTCGGCCAGAACGCGAAAGGCCCGTTCCATCGTGCCGGGCTCCAGGGTCTGGGCCGTCAGGGTATGGCCGATCAGATGACGCGCGGTCGGCAGTGACGCGAGCTTCAGAACGTTGTCCTCGGTGACAAACAGGCCGACGAGCTCGGCATGAATTCCTCGGCGAGCCTGACGCCGCTTCGATCGTAGTCCGATTAGGAGTGTCGCTGTCGAGCGCGACGAGAATGCGGGCGATTTTGTTGCCGTTTTCGGCCATGGTCACGGTTCGCTCGATTCGCCGTCGGCGGCGAAAGCCTTGCGCGATTCGGCGAGAGCGGAGAGCTTCGCTCGACCCGCGCGCCGATCGTGCCGTCGGGGAATTTTCCGTCTTCGTCCCGGGTGCCGGCCTTGATTCCGGTCAAGATCTCGATGCCTTCATCGATCGTCGAGACGGCGTGGATGGCGAACCGCCGCCGCGCGCAGGCCTCGACCACGCGGTGGTGCAGCATCAGGTGCTTCACGTTGGAGGCCGGGATGAGCACGCCCTGGCGGCCGGTCAGTCCGCGCGCCTCGCAGAGATCGTAGAAGCCCTCGATCTTCTCGTTGACGCCGCCGATCGCCTGGACTTGGCCGTTTTGGTTCACCGAGCCGGTGACCGCGAATAGAAACAGCGGATCTACCGCCAGATCCAGGCCGCTCACGTGCACGCCTCGCCCGACGGGCCGTGGTTTTTCATCATCGCCCGCAGCCTGGCCGAGACCGGCGAATTTCAGCTCCTGGGGATCACCGACACGGCCATGCTGCGGCCGCAGGTGTTCGCGCTTCAGGAGGGCGAGGTTTCCATCGGGCTGATCTGTTCGGAGAAGCAGGCGATCGACGCCACGCTGGCCAGCCTGGCCGGCGAAGACCCGCGCTTTACCCCGGTCGCCGACATCTACTGGAACGCGCGCGGCGGAAGCCACACCGACGGCGGCGCTTTCCTTTGACCGTTTCGCCCGAGGGCCAGTCGTCGGGCGGCCACGCCGGCGACCACCGCCTCCGCGTGACCAACAAGTTCGGCCCGGCCGGTCACCACGCTTCCCGGGCAGGTGCACTGCGATCTCTCCAAGTTCGTAGGTCCGCCTTCAGGCGGAGAAGACCGGCTAAGAGCCGGAACGTACGAACGACCGACGAAGACGCGGTGGCGGTCGAGAGGTGCCATCCGGGATAGTGACGCCACGGCTTGGTTCTGCCATCTCCGCGATCGGCTCGCCGAGATGGACTATCACCGGCTGCACGGTTCGTGGGCCGGCTGGCCGGCAGACGGCCGACGAGGACCGGCCCTGGGCATCGAGGCGCTGACGCTGGCGATCGATCGCCGCTATCCGACGGCGACAAGAAGCGCAGCTCCGTGCTGGCGATTCTCCGCGGCGGCCTGGAGCAGGTCTTCCAGCGGCAGCCGCTGTGGGCGACGAGGCCGAGCGGCAACGAACGCCCCACCACCCCGCATCACCTGGGAGTCGCGTCGGCAGCTCCGCGCTCCGCGGCCGGGGGAGACGACCCTGTTGATCGACGCCCGGGGCTTTGCGCCCGAGGGCGAGGACTGCGATGCGGCGCTGGCCGTGGCGGCCTACAAGCTGGGCTGGCGGCACCTCGTCCACTACAACACGCGGGGCACGCGATTCCACGGCGGGGCTTCGGCCCGAACACGGCGGGCCTGCGGATCGACTGCTACGACAACCCGGGCGACTATCTCGGCTCCGGCATGGACGGCCTGGAAATCTACGTCCACGGCAACGCCCAGGACCAGCTCTGCCAGATCAGCAAGCGGGGCAAGCTGGTCGTCTACGGCGACGTCGGCCAGACGTTCCTCTACGGCGCCAAGGGGGGCGAGATCTACGTGCTGGGCAACGCCGCCGGCCGCCCGATGATCAACGCCGTCGGCTCGCCCAGGGTAGTGATCAACGGCACGGCCTTGGACTTCCTGGCCGAATCGTTCATGGCCGGCGATCCGCACGCCGGCGGCGGCTTCGCCATCGTCAACGGTCTGCGCTTACGACCAGCACGGCCGGCTGGTCGCCGCTGGAGCTGCCTTATCCGGGCAGCAACCTGCTTTCGCTGGCCTCCGGCGGGGCGATCTACGTCCGCGATCCGCACCGCACGCTGGTCGACGAGCAACTCAACGGCGGGGCCTACCGGCCGCTGTCGGCCGCCGACTGGCGACTGATCCTGCCCTACCTGGAGGAAAACCAGCGGCTGTTCGACATCCGCATCGATCGCGACCTGTTGACCGTCGACGGCGTCCTGCCGACGCCGTCGCAGGTCTATCGCAAAGTGATGCCCCGCAAAGACGCCGAGGCCGAGGCGGAGATGGAAGCAATGGGGGAGTAGCACGATGTCAAACGCTTGACGTGGCAGAGCGGCCTGTCTGGACGAAGTCGAGCGGCGCAGCGGCACGCCGGTTGCGGCGTGCTTCCAGTGCCACAAGTGCAGCACTGGCTGCCCGATCGGGCCGGAAATGGACTACCTGCCCAGCCAGATCATGCGGCTGGTGCACCTGGGCGCGGAGGCCGAGGTGCTCTGCGTCGCAGGCGATCTGGCTTTGCGCGTCGTGCGAAGCGTGCACCACGCGTTGCCCCATGGGCATCGACATCGCCGGCGTGATGGACGCCCTGCGGATCATGGCGGTCGATCGCCAGGTGGCCCTGCCCGACGCCCGCGGCAAGCAGTTCAACCGCAGCTTCCTGGGCAGCGTCCGCCGGCACGGCCGCGTGTTCGAGGCTGGGCATGATGGCCGCCTACAAGCTCCGCACGCGGGACCTCCTCTCCGACGTGGGCAAGGTCCCGCACATGCTGGCCAAGGGAAAGCTCTCGCTGCTGCCCAAGCGAAGCGGCGGGGCCAAGGGAGGTCCGCGAAGTCTTCCGCCGGGCGGAAGAGGAAGAGCGCGTAGTGGAGGAGCAGGATGTAGTGACGGAAGAGACGGCATGATCGAATAGCGGGGGCTAACAGCCCCCGGTGGGCCCAGCATGTGCAGTCGACGTCTTCCAAAAGTTCTTCCGCGGGCTTTAGCCTCGGCTTCTTCGACTCTCAACTCTCGACTCCCATGAAATACGCTATTTTCCCGGTTGCAGCCTGGAATCGACGGCGTGGGATTTCGACCGTTCCACGCGGGCGGTCTGCCGCGCGCTGGGGATCGAGTTGGAGGAGATCCCCGATTGGGTCTGCTGCGGCTCCACCCCGCCCA
>CAVTAV010000008.1:0-40898 GCA_963732795.1 uncultured Alphaproteobacteria bacterium
CCGCCGCACGTTGATGGTCCCATTCGGCAAAGCGATCTTCGCCTGCAAGAAGCATTAGCGCTCCCTACTCGTCGACCCGGTCATTCTCGGCCTGGCTCAAGTTGAGTTGCTCTGATGATGCCCGCTGGACACGGCCCTCGTCATAGGCGGTGCGATGGGCGTACTCTTAGCCCCGTGAACAACTCTTTGAGGCGCCGTGACCGATTCTCCTAAGAGACCGTCCTTCGATTGGCGCGATCCGCTGCGGCTCGACGAGTCGCTGACAGATGATGAGCGCATGGTCCGCGACAGCGCTCATGCCTATGCCCAGAACAAGCTGATGCCGCGCATTCTTGAGGCCAACCGGCACGAGACTTTCGACCGGGCGATCGTGTCGGAGCTGGGTAAGCTGGGGTTCCTGGGCGCGACAATCCAGGGCTATGGCTGCGCGGGGGTCAATTACGTCAGTTACGGGTTGATTGCACGCGAGATCGAACGTGTCGATTCGAGCTATCGATCGGCGTTTAGCGTGCAATCCAGCCTGGTCATGTATCCGATCCATGCTTTTGGCAGCGAGGCGCAACGGGAGCGTTATCTGCCCCGCCTCGCCGCGGGAGAGGTTGTCGGCTGTTTCGGCCTGACCGAGCCCGACGCCGGCTCCGACCCGGGCAGCATGAAGACACGCGCCCGAAAAGTGGACGGCGGCTACCGGCTTTCCGGCGCCAAGACCTGGATCACCAACGCGCCAATCGCCGATGTCTTCGTCATTTGGGCCAAGGACGACGGTGGCGTCGCCCGGGGCTTCATCCTCGAACGCGGGATGGACGGGCTCGCCACGGCCAAAATCGAGGGAAAGTTCGCCTTGCGGGCCTCTTCGACGGGCCAAGTTCTCATGGACGACGTTTTCGTGCCCGAAGACCAGCTCCTTCCCAACGTCACGGGTCTTAAAGGCGCTCTTAGCTGCCTGAACAATGCCCGGCTCGGCATTGTTTGGGGCTCACTTGGGGCGGCTGAATTCTGCTGGCACGCCGCGCGCCAATATGCCCTCGATCGCGTGCAGTTCGGCCGGCCTCTCGCGGCGACGCAACTGGTGCAAAAGAAGCTTGCCGACATGCAGACCGAAGTCACGCTGGGTCTATCCGCAGCACTGCACGCCTCGCGGCTCAAGGATCAGGGCAAGCTGGCTCCGGAAGCGGTGAGTCTCTTGAAGCGCAATTGCTGCGGCAAGGCGCTGGAAATCGCCAGAACGGCGCGTGATATTCATGGCGGAAACGGCATCTCGGACGAATTCCACGTCATCCGCCACGTCATGAATCTCGAGGCCGTGAACACCTATGAAGGCACGCACGACATCCACGCCCTGGTACTGGGCCGGTCTCAGACCGGCTTGCAGGCTTTTGGCCCCATGGAATAGCGCTGCGGCCCTTCGAAACGTGGCATTCGTCCGATCAATCGCGTCCCGAAACGGCTAGCTCTCATACTTCTTCAGCTCCGCTCGGGCGATCTGGCGGCGGTGAACCGCGTCCGGGCCGTCGGCGAGGCGGAGGGTGCGGGCTGAGATATACATCTCGCTCAGCGGAAAGTCCTGGGACAGTCCGGCCGCGCCGTGGAGCTGGATGGATTCGTCGATCGTCTCGATGGCGACGCGCGGGGCGATCACTTTGATCATGGAAATATAGAGCTGCGCCTCCCTGACGCCGGCCGTATCGATGACGTAGGCGGCCTTGAGACACAGGAGCCGCGCCATCTCGATGGCCATGCGGCGCTCGGCGATGATGTCGTGGTTCGCACCGAGTTGGGCCAGCGGCTTGCCGAAGGCGATCCGCGAGAGGGAGCGTTCGCACATCAGCTTCAAGGCCCGCTCGGACTGCCCAATGGCGCGCATCGCGTGATGAATGCGGCCCGGTCCTAGCCGTCCCTGGGCGATTTCGAAGCCCCGGCCGGGCTCCAAGATGACGTTGTCCTTGGGCACTCGGACATTGTTGAAGCGAATATGCATGTGGCCCTGGGGCGCGTTGTCGTGGCCGAATACCTCCATGCCCCGTATGATTTCCACGCCCGGCGTGTCCTTCGGCACGAGAATCTGCGAATGCTGGCGATGCCGCTCGGCGTCCGGATCGGTCTTGGCCATGACGATCAGGATCTTGCAGCGTGGATCGCCGGCGCCCGACGCGAAATGCTTTTCGCCGTTCAGTACCCATTCGTCGCCTTCGAGCACCGCCGGCAACGAAATATTGGTCGCGTCCGAGGAGGCCACGTCCGGCTCGGTCATGACGAAGGCTGAGCGGATCTCGGCTTTGAGCAGGGGTTTCAGCCACGTGTCCTGCTGCGCCGTGCTGCCGTAGCGCGCCAGCACCTCCATATTTCCGGCGTCGGGCGCGGCGCAGTTCGTCGCGGTGGAGGCGAGCGACGACCAGCCCATTTCCTCCGCCAGATAGGCGTATTCGACGGTCGTCAGGCCGGCGCCGTGCTCGTTGCCGGTCAGGAACAGGTTCCACAAGCCTTCCGATCGCGCGCGTTTCTGCAACCCCGCGATAATCCCCACCATACGCTCGGTCGGCTGCCAGCGATCGCCCGATTGGCCGATCTCGGCGTGATACTCGTCTTCGACCGGAATCACCTCGTCCTGCACGAAACGCCGTAGCTTTTCGACCATTGGACGCACGCGATCCGTTATGCCCAGATCCATCTATGTCCCTTTCATCGCGGTTTCGAACCGTTTCCGGTATGTTTGGCGCAGGCCTCGGCGATCGATCTTGCGTGTGGTGCCGAGCAGGAGCCTGACCCGGAAAATCCAAGAGCGCTCCGGTATCTTGAAAGCTGCCAGATGCGCTTTGAGAAACATCCTGAGTTCGTCGGCCCCCAAGGTCGCGCCGTCCCGCTCGCAGACAACGGTGGCTGGAACTTCTCCGAAGCGTTCGTCAGGAATGCCGAAGATGCAAGCCTCCATGACGCCGGGATGATGGCACAACGCCGACTCGACTTCGAGACGGCTTATGTTCCCGTCGCCGCGAATGATGATGTTCTTGATGCGGTGGACGATAAATAGATAGATGTCCGGATCGAAATAGCGCCCGAATCCGACACAGCTATGTCGTTTGATCGATTTTTTTTCCAGCGCATTCTGTGCGACCATAAGATTGTTGACGAAATAGCTGATAATAGTGTTGGGTTGAGGGTGTGTGTTTGGTTGTCGAAAACACGGGGGAAGACCATGCGGGGTGCGTTTGTCAAACGGGGCGTCCTAACCGCCTTATCGCTCGCGGTCGCCAGCGCCATGTTTATCCGGATCGGGATGGCAGAAGAGAGCGCGCAGCCCGAGCCAAAACCTGTCGGTGTGATCGGTGATCCAAGCGGCACTGGACCCATGCCTGCGGTGGCCGAGGCAGTAGCCTCCCTTCGAACCCATACGCTGTATCATCCTGCGGATTTGCCCGATCGCGCCTTGCCGCTTTTGGTATGGGGAAATGGAGCCTGCGCTGACAACGGCTTGATGTATTCGGCGTTTCTGCGTGAAATCGCGTCGCACGGCTTCTTCATTATTTCCCTGGGCTACCCGCGGGTGGAAGGAAGAATGGAGAGGCCAGCCAACCCTCCTGTGCCGCGATCGCAACGGACTAGGACGCCCGATCAAACCAAGGCGTCGCAATTCACCGAAGCGATCGATTGGGCCACGTCCGCGACCAATCGGTCCGACGGACCCTTCTTCCATAAGATTGACGTGGGCCACATCGCGGTCGCGGGGCACAGTTGCGGCGGCCTCCAGGCGATCCGCGCCTCCGCCGACCCCCGCGTGTCCACCTCTATCATCATGAACAGCGGCGTCCTCAACGAAGGCCCCAACTCCGGGCTGAGCGGGATTCAGGTCACCAAGGATGAGCTGAAGAACTACCATGCTCCCGTGGCTTACATAAACGGAGGGCCCACCGACATCGCCTTCAAGAATTCGGTCGATGACGTATCTCGGATCCGTCAGGTCCCCGTCTTTTTTGCCTATAATGACGTAGGGCACGGGGGTACGTACTGGTCTGCTTCGAATGGTGGTGCCTACGCGGAAATGGCCGCCAAGTGGCTCGAATGGCAGCTTAAAGGCGACCAAGGCGCCGCAAAGATGTTCACCGGCCCCGATTGCGGCTACTGCGTCGATAAGGCCTGGACGGTAAAGAGCTTCGTCTCGAAGTAGACCGAAAATAATCGCCCGCCGCGGCCGACCGCCGCAGGGACCTACCTCGATGCTTGACCGGCTCAACTGACAGCAATATTGTTAACAAAAATATTACCATTCCAAAGGGGGGGCGGTCCTATGAAGGTGTGGGTAGCGGGTCTGGCGTGTATCTGCGCTGGTGTAAGCGCAATGCAGGCGATGGCCGGCGAGAACCAAGGTGAAAAGTACTCCGAGTTTTCGCGCCAGTCGCGCTACGTCGCGGTTCGGGACGGGACCAAGCTGGCCATAAACATTTACCGCCCTTCCGAGAACGGCAAAGCCGTCGACGCACCCTATCCCGTCATATTCGTGTTTACGCCCTACCGAGCACGGTACCGGGACGATAAGGGAGTCATTCAGGAAGTCGCGCTCTCAGAGCGGCTCGGCCTCAAGGGACTTACCAATTACGGCTATGTGATCGCCGCGGCGGACATTCGCGGCAAGGGAGCGTCATTCGGTCATCGTCGGGGATTCCAGGACCGGACGGAAGCCTTGGATGGCCGCGACCTGATTCAATGGCTTGCCAAACAACCCTGGTCGACCGGCAAGGTCGGCATGGTGGGCTGTTCCTACCTCGGCGGCACCACAGTGCAGGTGGCGACAACCGCTCCGCCCGCCCTGAAGGCAATTTTCACCGGGGCGAGCGATTTCGACAAATTCGAATTCGTGCGGCGCGGCGGCATTACGGCGCAATTCAACACGCGTCCCGATGAGCCCCTTTCCGTGGATGAAATGAGTCTGCCGGTCGACTCCGACAAAGACGGATCGATGCTCAAGAAAGCGGTGCGGGAGCATGCGAAGAATACGCCGATGGGCCCCTTGTGGTACGGTATGCCCTACCGCGACAGCATGTCCGAATTCACCCATACCCGCTTCTGGGAAGAGGTGGGGCCTTATACCTATCTGGATACACTCAAGAAATCGGGGATTGCGACCTATTTCTGGGGCAACTGGCAGGACGAGCCGACGAGCCAGGTTCTGATTGCGGCCGCAAATCTCGGCGGCAAGGTTCTAATCGGACCGGGGACGCATTGCGTTCCGCCGCCGCACTTCGATCTCTCCCGCGAGGTCCGCCGCTACTTTGATCACGAGCTCAAAGGGCTGGATAACGGTTTTGCCAAGGAGCCGCGGGTCAGATACTGGCTGAACAACGCATCCGACGATCATCATTGGATCTTCAGCGATAAGCTGCCGGGTGCGGGCGTTCCGCGTCAGAACTGGTATCTCTCCTCCGGCAAGAGCTTAGCCGAGACCAAGCCGGCCGTCGGCAAGAGCGACTTCGTCGTCGATTATGACGTCGGGCCGGGGCAGTATTTTCAATTCTGGGTTCAGCCGCAGGACAGCAAGGGACCAACCTTCACCGGTCCCGCCTTTGCGCAGGATCGCACCATGGTCGGCTATCCGATCATCCACCTCTATGTCGCCGCAGACCGTAAAGATGCCAATATCTTCGCCTACCTGGAGGACGTCGACCCGAGCGGCAAGGCGAGCGTCATTTCTTTCGGCCGGTTGGGAGCCAGATACCGCAAAGTATCGAAAGCACCCTACGACACGCTCGGGCTGCCATGGCACTCCGGCCTGAAGCAGGACGCGAAGCCGCTCGTTCCCGGAAAGGCGGCTGAGTTCAGCTTCGGGCTGTTGCCCAGCGCCTATGTTTTCAAGGCAGGGCACCGAATTCGTGTCACCGTTACGGGGCCGACCCCCGAGAGCGCAATCTCGAACAAATACGCCAGGATCCACCGCCCCATCTGACGATCTTCACGGGCGGGGAGAGGGCGTCACATATCGACTTGCCTCTTTTGCCGCCGGGAACCATGCCGCAATAAGGCGCAGGGCCTGCAAACGGCGGAGTGGAGTTTGTTATTGACAAGATTGTCAACAATCGGCTTAAAGAAATCGAGAACGATCCGCATGGGAGGGTAATCATGGCAAAAGTCCGTAATTCGCGAGCAGCCAGGTCTGCTTTGTTGTGTTGCACGAGCGCTTTGGCGCTCGCGATTCCGTTGGTGGCACAAGCGCAGGACGGGGCGCCTTCGGCTACGTCTGAGGTAACGATCACAGGCACACGTGTTCGAGGTACGGCACCTGTCGGGTCGGCAGTGACAGCGGTCGATCGCGATCAGATCGAGCTCTCCACCAATGTCACTATCGATCGTCTGTTGCAGGAGATACCGCAGGTCTACGATCTTGGCGTCAGTGAAAACTCGCGCGGGCAGGCCGGCGGCAACGGCAACATCGTCTATGGCAACAGTGTAAACCTTCGCGGCATCGGGCCCTACGCGACCCTGGTGCTGGTCGATGGACGCCGCGTCGTAAACAACAGTCGATCCGTGGATCCGTCGATATTACCAACGCTCGGTGTTCAACGAATCGAGGTGGTCGCCGATGGGGCATCGGCAATCTACGGCTCGGACGCGATCGCAGGCGTTGTCAATGTCATCCCTCGTCGGAATTTGGACGGCGCCGAAGTTTTGGGGCGTTACGGCTTTTCTGAGAAGGATGGTTTCGACGAGTGGCAGGTCGGCGCTGCGTTCGGCAAAGTCTGGGACCGCGGGCAGTTCATGGTTGCTTATGAGCACATCGACCGGTCCAATTTGAGCGGAAACGACCGCAAGTTCTTTACGTCAGACCAGCGTGCCTTCGGTGGCGCCGACTATCGCGTCACCCAATGCAATCCCGGCACAATCACGCTCGCCGACAACACCACCTATGCCATTCCGGCCGGCGGTCTGACCCAGGCAAATGCCGGAAGCCTCGTTGCGGGGACCACCAATCTCTGCAACGACCTGGTGGGACAGGACCTGTTCCCGAGCCAGAAATATGACACCCTGAACAGTACATTCACGTTCGATGTGACCGATCGGTTCAGGATCGTTGCCGACGGCTTCTACAGTAAACGGAGCTTCGTCCGAAATCCCGGATTTCCGTCTGCTACCCTAAATGTACCCAACACGAATGCGTTCTTCGTAACCCCCCCGGGCTTTACCGACACGAGTTATCGAATCGGTTACAACTTCATGAAGGATCTGCCGCGTAACACCTCGAGCGGTTCTGCGAAGAACTGGCAGATCACGCCCGGTATCGAAGTCGATCTTCCATACGGTTGGCAAGCGAAGGCGTCGCTGTCGTATGGCAAGAATGACGACCAGTCCAATTCTTACAGTGGCATCAACAATGGGGCGTTGAATGCAGCCCTCGCGAGTAGCGACCCGGCGCTCGCCTTTGATCCCTACGGTCTGCAGCGTACATCCCCGTCCGTACTGGACGCGATCGCAAATCAGATATTCATCGCGCCGACGTTGAACCGTTTCGTTGGGTACCAAGCAAGCGCGAACGGCCCCTTGTTCCATATTCCGGGCGGCGATATCGAGCTTGCCGTTGGATACGAGGGCCAACGCATCAAGACGCAGCTGGGTCTGGCTCGCGGTGCTCCCGACACGCCCGTGAGCTTCCGGGACTTCAGCAGGCACGTTGACTCGGTCTATGCCGAGCTTCTGGTCCCCATTGTGGGCTCCGATAATGCGATGACAGGCATTCAAAAGTTGGACCTGAATGTGGCCATCCGGTACGACAGCTATAGTGACGTTGGACATACGACCAATCCGAAATTCGGTGTTTCGTGGATGCCGACCCCGGACATTACGCTTCGGGGCAGTTACGGCACATCGTTCAGAGCGCCGTTGATCTCGCAGATCTACGGCAACAGCAACGCCATCTATGGCCAGAACTATCAGGATCCGAACGGCGGGCCGCCGATTTTGGGATTTGCGCAATCAGGGCCAAATCTTAACCTCGGTCCCGAGACGGCAACCACGTGGTCGATGGGCGCCGATTGGGAGCCGGCAAACGATTTCAAACTGAGCGCCACCTATTTTAGCGTGAACTACAAGAATCAGGTGGAAACCTATCTGTCCGATCTATCGATCCTGTCCCGCGAGTCTGAGTTTGCGGGTACGGGAATCATCTTGAGGGGGCAGGATGCCGCGGACCGGGTGACTCAGTTGATTGCAGATGGCCTCCGCGTCGTCGGCGCGCTTCCCGGCGGCGATCCGGCAAACGTGACTTTGTATGTCGATGGCCGTAACAACAATCTTGGCCGCTCGATCACCCGCGGCATCGACTTCAACGCGACATATCGTCTGGATGCCGACGACATGGGCGTATTTACCTTCAATGCAGGAGGTACCTATCTGACCTCATACAAAGTGGCGATCTCCGCGACGGCTCCGCTGGTCGATCATCTCAACGAGATCTATAAGCCGTTGCGGTTCCGAGCTCGAGCAAGCGTTGTCTGGGAAAAAGGCCCGCTACGTGCCCGAATTCTCGCGCATTACGTCGGCAGCTACAAGAACACGGCAATAACTCCCTCTGAAAAAGTGAGCGCCTACACACCGATCGATTTCAGTCTGTTTTGGCACGTCGGAGACTTGAATTCTTCGGACTTCTTCAAGAGTGGTGCCACGATCGGCCTGGAGATCCAAAACGTGTTCGACTCCGGTCCTCCATATGTGAACGTCGCTCCCAGTGGGAACGGCGGTGGCGGGTATGACCCGTCAGCAGCGAGTCCCATTGGGCGCCTGTTCGCTGTCAGTGTTCGTAAGAGGTTTTAGCCAGACAGTTAGGGGATGACTGGTTAAGGGAGAGGGGCGGGCACAGAACTCAGGTGCCCGGCCCCTCGCCAAAGAACTGGGAATCGATTTCGGAGATGGCTCGCAGTCCTTGGCTGATGTGTTCGCGCATCGCTTCTTCCGCCTTGTCTGCCTTACCCGCGACAATGGCGGCAGTTATTCTCTGATGGTCCGTATTGGCGGCTTCAATTCTCTTCGAACTGTAGAAAGTCGAGAAAAGGAGACGGTAGATCGGAACGCTGAGCTGTGTCAGAAAAAGGCGAAGATACTCGTTACCCGATCGTTCGATGATCAAGTTGTGCCACTGGCTATTGAGTTGCGCGAATCGTTGATGATCACCGGTGTCGTCCATCGAATTGAGAGCATCTTGGAGGACCTGAAGTTGCTTTTTCCCCTCGGGGTCATTCTTGGCGGCAAATTCGGCCGCGGCCAAGCCTTCGAGAACGGAGCGAGTGCGATAGATTTCTTGAACCTGCTCCCAGGTGAAAATCTTGACTGAAGCCCCGCGATATTCCTCGATGACGACGAGGCCTTCCGTTTCCAGACGTTGCAGGGACTCGCGGACTTTGGCACGGCTCGCAGCCGTGGCCTTGATAATGTCCGCCTCGACAAGCCTTTGCCCCGGAACGAACTTTCCGACGCGGATGCGGTCCCGGACCCAATCGACGACTTGCTTCGTCGTCACCGGTTTCGAGGGGCTCGGCGCCTTCTTTGCTGTCGAGGTCTTGGCCATTGCCGCTATCTTCCTGGTGATCGTTGCCTTTCGGGGACCAGTATGTCGCGTATGATTGACTATATTGTCAACGATACCACACGGCCTCGTCCCTGCGCAGTGCAGTTTGTGGGGGATCTTGTTCTCGATGTCGAGGATCCTGACCATTGGCTGTCGGGAATCGCACCTGTTATTCGGGCCGCCGACATTTCGATCGGGCACCTCGAAGTGCCTCACAGCTCCCGTGGGACCGAGATGAAGGGGGACGTTCCGGCCCCAGGTGCGGACCCCGAGAACCTGGCGGCCCTGGCCCGCGCGGGCTTCTCTGCCGTGACGCTCGCCGGCAATCACATCTCGGATTGCGGGCCCGACGGCATCGCAGACACCATCGCAACACTCGATCAACTCGGCATTTCTCACACGGGTGCCGGCATGAACCTTGCGGAGGCACGCAGCCCTGCAACGCTGGAATGCAACGGTCGCCGGATAGCACTTCTCAGTTACAACTGCGTTGGACCTCAGGCTGGCTGGGCGGCTGAGCACAAGGCGGGGTGCGCGTATCTTCGTATCGAAACCGCCGACGGATCGCCGATCGCGCCGTCGAGCCCGCTGGATCGTGTGTCCGATGAGGCGATCGCCGTGCTTCGCGCCGATGTCGCGCAAGCGCATAGTCAGGCGGACCTCATCATTGTGGCGCTACACAAAGGCATCGTTCACATGCCCGCCAAGCTCGCGCCTTACGAGCGCGAAATCGCACACGCAGCGGTCGATTCGGGAGCAGACGTGGTCATAAGTCATCATGCCCACATCGTCCGTGGCATAGAGTTCTATAAATCGCGCCCGATCTTTCATGGTCTTGGGAACGGCTGCGTGGTCACCCGCGCCCTCAGTCCGGATCAGGATCACGCCGTTCGGGCCGAGTGGGCCCGCCGACGAAAGCAGATGTTCGGCTTTGAGCCCGATCCGGCCTATACGTTGGCGCCATTCCATCCTGAAGCGGTCAACGCAATATTTGGCAGGGTGCTCTGGTATCCCGATGGCAGAATCGAGGCGGGCATTATCCCGATCGATGTCGAGCCTCCTGGCCGGCCAATCCCTCCAACCAAGAAACGCAGCGCCGAAATCGAGCGCTATTTGGAGGATATTACGCATGCGGCCGGGCTGCCAGCGATCAAGTTGGCTGCGCGTGAGGACATGGTGGTGTTGTCTTGAGCCAGGAACCAAACAACCGCGGAAGAGTGCGGACCTGGCTCGTGGTCGCTGGGGGCAGTGCGTTACTCGCGGCCGCTATCATTGACACGATATCGGTGATCGGTCGGCATATCGATTTGCCGTTCCTCGGATCGATAGAGTTGGTTCAAGCAGCGATTCTGCTGTCTGGTTCCGCCGCCCTGATCGTGGCCACTTTGGCCGGGTCTCACGCCGTTGTCCGTCTCTTAGTCGAGCGCTTGCCCCATAGGATGCGGCATGGTCTGGAACGGATCAATCGCGTCGCCTCCGCGTCCTTTTTTCTCGGCCTCTTGGCTGGGTCAGTTTGGATCATGGGGGACATGTGGAGCGGACATGAGGAAAGCGAGCTTCTCCATATTCCTTATATCCCGCTTCGCTTCGTGTTGTGCTGCGGCTTGGCCGTCGTTGCTGTGGTCTTTCTCGCTCGCGCGCTTAGACGGACCCGGTGATGCTAGCGACACCAGGAACAGGCCTGATCGGCATCGTCGTTCTGCTCATCCTTCTCGTTGCGGGGATGCCGGTGGGTGTGGCTCTGGGGCTTGTCGGGATCGTTGGACTGGCGATCACGCTTGGTCCGGAGCCGGCGCTTATAAAGTCCGGAGTGCATCGTTTTCGATACGTTGACGCGCTATGAACTGGGCACCCTGCCGTTGTTCCTGCTGATTGCCCATCTCACGCTTTCGGCGAATGCGAGCAGGGACTTTTTCGATGCTGCGGCGCGATTCGTGGGCCACCGGCGGGGCGGGCTGGCGATTGCATCGGTTGGGGGCTGCGCGGGATTCAGCGCGATCAATGGTTCGAGCCTTGCGACCGCAGCCACGATCGGGCTGGTGGCTCTTCCCGAAATGCGGAGCCGCGGCTATTCGGACGCGCTCGCCGCTGGCGCGGTGGCGGCTGGCGGGACCTTGGGACCGATGATTCCGCCGTCGGCCGCGCTGATCGTCTTCGGCATCATTGCCCAACAGTCGATCGGCACACTCTTCACGGCGGCGATTATCCCCGGCATTACGCAAACTTTGCTGTATTTCGCGGTCGTCTGGATCCTGGTGCGGCTAAAGCCCGCAATCGCGCCGCCGATGGAAAAGGCGAGCTGGCCAGAACGTTTGGCGGCGGTCAAACGTATTGCCGATGTCAGCCTGCTGATCGTCATCATGATCGGCGGCATCGTGGTGGGCTGGTTCAGCCCATCTGAAGCCGCTTCGGTGGGCGTCGTCGGCGTCCTGATCATCTGCGCGGTACGCCGGCGGCTGGGCTGGGCCATGCTTCGACATGCATTCGAAGAGACTCTCAGCACAAGCGGCCTGATCTTTGTGATCATAATTGGCGCCTTGATCTTTGCGGTCTTCATGAGCGTGACGGGCGTCGCCACCTCCATCGGCACCTTGATTGCGGACCTGGACGCGGGCCAAGTCGTCACGACCCTCGTGATCGCGCTCTTTCTTCTCGTGCTCGGATCAGTGCTCGATGGACTTGCACTCATGCTTCTTACGACGCCCATCCTTCTGCCGATCGTGACGGGTCTGGGAATGTCGCCGATCTGGTTCGGTATCTTTCTGGTCCGCACCATGGAGATCGGATTCATCCATCCGCCAATCGGGATGAACCTTTACGTCATTCAGACGAATCGCCAAGGACATTCCTTTGAGCCGCATTTTCAAAGGCGTTTTGCCGTTTCTTGCGGCGGATTTCGTTCACGTACTGTTGATCATTTTGTTCCCGGCGATCGTCCTGGCATTACCGCATTGGGTCGGACAATGACTGATATCGAGCAAGTTATAAGCCGAACGCTGGCCGATCCACTGGCCGCTGCGCGAACTGCGAGAAGGGCCATCGGATATGTCGGTCCGGACCTGCCTCTCGATATGCTTCTGGCATCGGATCTATTCCCCTGTCATCTGCCATGGGATGCTGACCGGCCGCATGGACGATCTGCGGGGTGGCTCGAAACCAGCTTTGCGCCGTGGACATTTTCGATGCTGGATGCCTGGCTGGAGGGTCAATTCGATTTTTTCGAATATGTCCTGTTCTCTCGCGGCGACGATTCTTCCCAGCGGCTTTATTACTATATTTGCGAGTTACAGCGGCAAGGTTTGGCTGCAGGCCCGACACCCTTGATCTTTGACGTTGCCCATGTCAAACGCCCGACAAGCCTCGCTCACACCGTGGCCTCCGTCCGCACATTGGCTCAGCGGCTGGAGATCGGCGACGACGCGTTATGGGCGGGGATCGATGTCGCGAACAGGCGCCGCCGTCTGTTGGCTGCCGTCGAGGCGGAACGTGACGGACCGGGCTCCTACTATGAGCGCATCGCCCGGGCGAGCCTCTTTAGAGATATCGATGATAGCCTGTCGGGCATCAAGCATCCTGGGGGAGATGCGGAGGGCAGGGTACTGCTTGCCGGGTCGGCCCCGCCGGATGATCGTGTTCATCGAGCCGTCGAGGAGACCGGATGGACCGTTGTCGGCGAATTTCATGACCGGGTGCTCGGACGATTGGGACCGGTGATCGATCGCAGGGAGGGTGACCCGGCGGCGCGCATCGGCGCCCAGGCACATTATCTCTCGGTCGGGCCCCGCGTCTTCGGAGATCAGACCGGGGCGCTTCTGCAGGACGTCAGACGGACCCGTGCCGACGCGGTCATTCTCTGGCTAATCGAGCAGGACGAGGCTCGTCTTTGGCGTGTCCCGGAAGAGAAAGCCGCGCTGGAAGACGCTCAAATTCCGACGCTCATTTTGACGCGCCGACGTTGGGACGCGGCGGATGGGACAGCGGATGAAGTCGCGCAATTCCTGAAGGAGCGGAATGCATGACTCCTCTCCAGGGGCATATCGTGCTGGCGCTCGGGGATATGGCCGAACGTCCATTGGCGCGCTATTTGCGCAGCTTGGGCGCAACGATCGTCGAAGACTACGAGGTATTGGGGACTACTTCGTTCCTTATCGATGACCTTGGCCTTGAGTTGTTGTCGGACCGAGGCCTGACGCGTGAGAAGATCGAGACGGAAAATCCGGCACTGATCCATGTGTCCGTGACCCCATTCGGCAGCGGCGGCCCTCGCTCGCGCTGGCGCGGCGGTGAGCTTGTCTCCTCCGCGATGGGGGGGACGCTCCGGCTTACCGGGTCGCCGGACCGGGCACCAGTAAAGGAAGCGCTCGACGCTTGCACCTTTCACGCCGACATGGTCGCGGGTGCTGGCGCGATGGCGGCCCATTACGCGCGCGGCACGAACGGCCTCGGCCAGCATGTCGACGTGTCGATCCAGAAGTTGCGTTCAGCCGGAACATCAACGGCGTGCTTGTTTGGCAGTTCGATCGCCGCAAGCTGCATCGGGTCGGTGGTGCACTCAACTACGGCAAGGCCACGGTTCGCTGCGATTTGGAGGCTTGCCGACGGCTGGTGCTTCCATTCGCTGATGACCGGCCGGTTCGGCGCGCCGGCAAATCAGGCGCTGTCGGATTGGATGGACGAGCGGCAAGTCCGCAATCCGCTCAAAGGGGTCAACTGGCTGACCTATAACCGCTCGACGCTGCCGATCCAGAGACACGGGCGGATTGGGAGGACGCGATCGGTGCGTTTTTCGAGATCCGCACGAAGGCCGAAATGGCGAGCGAAGGGCGCGAAGCGAGGAATCAACGCCTGCGTGGTCGCCGAGCCCGCGGATGTCCTTGCGGACGAGCATCTAAAGATGCGTCGCTTCTGGACAGCGGGAAATATCAAGGAACCGTCGCGCTTCGCGCTTCTGCGCGAAGGACCCAAAGCAAACAACAGAACAGAGGGCAAGACCGTGCGCGGCCGGCCCGCTTTCTGGCGTTCGCGTGCTCGACTTCTCCTGGGCGCTGGTCGGCTCGATCACCACGAAGACGCTGGGCGACCTGGGTGCAGACGTTGTCAAGATCGAGAGCCGCACCCGACCATGACCTGTCGCGCCTGGACGTGCAGGTCTCGGCGTCCCGGGCCGGCAATCTGGACGACAAGCCGTGGTTCGCGCATCTCAACAGTTCGAAGCGGAGCCTGGCTCTCGACATGAAGCGCCCTGAGTCGCGCGAGGTGCTCGACCCGCTGATCGACTGGGCCGATGTCGTCGTCGAGAATTTCTCGCCCGGCACGATGGCGAAGCTGGGTCTCGACTACGACATGCTTGCCGAGCGAAATCCCGGCCTCATCATGGCGTCAGGCAGCGTCTACGGCCAGACCGGACCGCTGGCGCAGGAATGGGGCGTGGATGGCACCGGCGGCGCGCTTTCGGGCCGCACCTTCCTCACCGGCTGGCCCGGATCGGGATCCGGTGATTCCGGGTGCCGTTCCCTATGGCGACGTGATCGTGCCCTTTGTGATGGCGGGCCGCCATCGCCGCCGCGCTTCAGCATCGGCGCGGAGCATGGGCCGGGGCTGCCACATCGATGCGTCGATGTACGAGATTTGCGTCCAGCAGATGCGCGGCGTTTGTCGCCGCGCAGCGCGGCGAGACGCCGCAGCGAATGGGCAATGCCGATCCGCAGGTGGCTTTTCCAGGAGGTTTTCCCGGCGCGCGGGCGACGATCGCTGGGTGGCGATCAGTCTGTTCGACGCGGCGGATCGCGCCGCGACTGAAAGAGATCGTCGGCGACGACATCGCCGGCATGGACACGCGATCGGGAGGACCAAGACGGCGGTCGACCTACTGCAGGCGGCCGGCATCGCCGCGGGTGTGGTCCAGGACATCGAAGACCTGATCGAGCGCGACCTGCAGATCGCGCGCGCGCAGGTCACTGGTTCAACTCGATCATCCGTAGCTCGGCGCGTTCGGCCATATCAAAACGCCGTGTCGGTTTCTCGCGCGATGCTCTCAAGCCGTTTCGCGCGCCGGGCATCGGAGAACACAATATCGAGATCGCCCGCGGCATTGCCGGGCTCAGCGAAGAGCGCGTTCAGCGAACTCGAAAACGGCGGGAGTCCTCCAATGAGTGACGGACCGAGCGGGCGCAGCCGAAAGGACCTGGCCTGCACGGCGGTCGCGACAGCCTACCAGAAAGCATTTGGTGCGGAGCTAAAGCGGCGAGTGGTCGATCACGGCGAGCCCTTCGCGATCGCGCAGGCCGACACGCCGCACGAGATCTTCCATGTCGATGGACATCCCGATTGATCACCAATCAATGGTGGTCGGCCTATATCTCCGCCAAGCAGCTCTCCACTCGATATTTCGCCGTGCTGTCAGGAGCAGGGTTATCCGGGCAACCTGCTGCAAGTATTGCTCGCTGGGACTCGCCTGCACCCTGGCCGACGATCCCGACAACCGCACCCTGGGGCGGCCTGCCGCGACCGACGGTTCTGGTCGCGCGGCTGACCTGCGACTGCATCCAGCAGGTCTTTTCGCAATGGGCCGAAGCGCTTGGGCACCGATTTTTTCGCCATGGAAGCGCCGGCCTGGGAGCACAAGGATCCGCGATTGGTTCAAGAATTCAAACGCGCGACTGGGACCGGGTTTACGATCCCGACCGGATCGCCCTGATGGTCGAGGAGATGCACGCACTGATCGATCTCGCTGGAGCGGAAAACCGGCCGGAAGTTCGAGGAAGAGAAGCTGTATGTCCTGATGGAGCGCATCAACGAGCAGGAAGGCTATATTGCGGAAGCGGCACAGGATGATCGGCAACGGCGCGGCCTTGCCCTGTCTCGATCGCCGATCAGATGCCCAACACGATGATTCCGCAGTGGCATCGCGGTTCGGACTGGGCGGTGGCGCACGCAAAGCGATTTCGGGACGAAGTGGCGGACCGTGTCCAGACGGCGTCGGCGCCGCTTCGAACGAGAAGTTCCGTCTGATGTGGATCGGCGCCGGTCTGTGGCACGACCCGGCGTTCTATCAGGCGCTAGAGTTGCGTCTCGGCGCGGTGTTCGTCTGGTCGATGTATATGCCCTTTGCCGGGCCGCAGTACATCCGGGAAATCAAGGGGCAGCCAATGGAGGCGCTGGCCAGCCGTATCTGCTCGATGAATGAAGTGCTGCATCTGCCGCCCTGGATGAACGGCTGGATGACGAGCGAGGCCAAGCGCTGCGGCATCGATGCCGCGGTCATGCTGCTCCCGCCTGACAATCGGCTGTCGCAGTCGGGCACCAAGATCACCGCGTCTCTCGCTCGAAGACGCGGGCGTGCCGGTGCTGTCGCTCGACGCCGACATGGTCGATGCCCAGAACTGGAATCACGATGCCATGGTGGAGATGGTCGAGAACTTCCTCCGCGAAAGGGCGGGTGCATGAGAGTTCTCGTTATTCTGATTGCGTTGATGCTGGCAGCCTGCGGGCGGACGGAGCCGAGCGGCGTGGCCGAATTGGTTTACGCGTCGCCCTATAGTCCGAACCATCCATTCAGCCAAGCCGACCAGGACTGGATGAAGTTCGTCGAGACTGCGTCGAACGGAGCAATCAAGATCCGACCCAGTTGGTCCGGTGCATTGCTATCGTCAGATCAATCGATGGAGGAGTTGCGCCACGACGTCGCCGATATCGGCCTGATCACGCCGATCTACACCAAAGGCGGGGCGCATCTGATCCGCATCCAGTCCGGATTCTATAGCGGCGCCAAGACCGTTCGAAGCTCAAGTTGCGCTTTACCACTGCATGGCTAAGCAGCCATCCCGAGTTTGCGCGCGAACTCAAGGGACTGAAGGTTCTCGCCGTGCAAGGCGGCAGCCTCCCGGGCATCATTACCAAGAACAGGCCGATTCGCGATCTGGACGATCTTAAGGGCTTGCGAATTCGTGCGCCTACCGAACTGCTCAGTGTGTTGAAGGATCTCGGTGCCGACCCGGTCAACATGCCGATGGGAGACGTCTATTCGGCACTCGCCAAGGACATCATCGATGGCGTTGTTGCGCCCGGCGACACGTTCAAGGCGCTGCATTTCGCCGAGGTTGGCCATTATTACTACACGCTTGAGATCCCGCGGGGCGCTTATCCCGCGCGCGCTATGGCGCGGAAGAAGTGGGACAGCCTGCCGCCCGTCGATCGTCAGATTTTCGAGCGCGGAGTCGCGATTTGGGAGAAGGCGCTCGCAGAGCGTACGCAAAAAGCGGTGGCGGCGGGACTCGAGGTTGCGAAGAAGAGCGGTGTCGAGTTTCACGACGCAAGACCGGAAGATCAACGAAGATTCGATGAGCTCTACTTGCGTCAAGAAAGGCGCAACGCGTCGTCGCTCTCGCGCTACGGCATCGATGGTATGAGCGTCTTTGAGACGGCGCGCAGCAGCGTCGAACCCGACGGCACGATAGAATGCGAGGACAAGAATTTATGAGTCGACCCCTAGACGGGATAACCGTGGCCGATTTCAGTCACGTCATGGCGGGCCCATACGCATCCCATCTGTTGCGCCTCCTTGGTGCCGAGGTCATCAAGATCGAAGCGCCGGGTCGGGGCGATGCCATGCGCTACTATGGAACCGATCGCCGCTTTGACGGCATGGCGCCTGCGTTCATCGGCGTGAATGCCGGCAAGAAGTCAATCGTTCTGGATCTCAAGAAGCCTGACCAGCTCGAGGTCGCAAAGCGGATTATAGCCAAGTCGGATGTGCTGCTTGAAAATTTCAGACCCGGCGTGATCGGCCGATTGGGACTCGGCTATGAGGTAGTCAAGGAATTCAACCCGGAAATCGTCTATTGCTCGGTTTCCGGATACGGGCAATCCGGATCTTTGAGGGACTGGCCTGCCATCGACAATATCGTGCAGGCGACCAGCGGGATGATGAGTCTCGGTGGTGAGCCCGGTGATCCACCAATGCGAATTGGCTTTCCCGTTGTGGACACGTTAACCGGCCATACCGCCGCTTTCGCGATTTTGGCAGCGCTTTTTAGACGCGCGACCACCGGCGGTGGCGACTACATCGACGTCGCCATGTTGGATGCAAGTCTGGCTTTCATGACCTCCGCTGTGGTGCCCTATCTTGTAACGGGCAAGAGCCTTGAGCGCACAGGAAATACCGGTTACAGCGGCCAGCCGACGTCTGCGCTCTTTACGGCCGCGGACGGACGCACGATTTCACTTGGCGTGGTGCAGCAGCACCAATTCATCGTTCTCGCCAAATTTCTTGGCAGAGAGGACTGGATCGATGATCCCAGGTTCAAGACGCCCCACAGTCGTCATGCGAACCATGATGCCTTGCGCGATGAGTTGGCCGCGGAACTGGCGAAACGTAGTGCCGCCGAGTGGGAGGCGTCGATGAGCGCCGCGGGCATTCCCTGC
The DNA here is from genome assembly GCA_963732795.1 of uncultured Alphaproteobacteria bacterium. Lineage (GTDB taxonomy): Bacteria > Pseudomonadota > Alphaproteobacteria > CAVTAV01 > CAVTAV01 > CAVTAV01. The sequence continues at coordinate 18,968 of CAVTAV010000008.1, forward strand.
GGCATGGTGCGCAGTGTTGGCGAGGCCGCGTCATTCGCCCATCTTGCCGAACGAAATGCGGTTCTGCCTTTGGATGTGGACGGCTTGCCCGAGAGGGAGCGCATTGAGATTGTGAATGCGGGCTTCTCCATGCAATCCGGAGGGCCAGTTGTCAGTGAAGCGCCTCCGCGCCTCGGCCAACACACCGAAGAAGTGCTTAGATGGCTCGGTTATAGCAAGGCCGATATCGATAAGTTGATGGACAACATGAGCACTACCCGCGCATGAGCGGTGTTGGGCCTCGATAGCTCATTAGACGGAGCGATCCACGCGGCGCCGCACTGAAATATTCGTTCAGGCCTAGGATTTTGAAATTTCTGGTTTCCAGGCGCTTTCGCGCGGGATAAGCGTGTAACCGACGTCGAAATGCTTTGCCTCCAGCACCATTCCCGCCGCGCGAGTTCGACGTCGGAAACGAGGATGTTGGCGCTCCAATGCTTCGGATCGACGCTATCGCGATCACCTGTTGCACACCGGCGAGACTGTCACCGGCCGCGGCCTCGGGCCTGGCGTTGAGGATCGAGGGCGATGCCGTCGCGATCGAGGTGGACCGGGTCTACAAATTGGCCAAAGGCGATATCGCCCGGGTCGCGATCAATCTCTATCGCGCCGATCGCTTCAGGCACACCATTACCCTGCGGCGGGCGAGGTTCTGATCACCCGTCAACCGTCATCGATCGCGTAGACTAGCGCAACGGCCCGTAGGACGAGATTCGGTGTCATTCGCCGGGGCCGCTGGGTTTGTCCCAGGCCAGATCGCCGGCGTCGGTTCCCGCCACGGAATAGAGCACCTGCGCATTCCGGGTCTTCTGGAAATCCTCCAGCGACTCGCCACGCATCGCTGCATAAATATGCAGGTTCGACACACCGACCACGGCGCCCAGCTTTTCCAGCATGAAGAAGATGACGCCGTAGTGGATGAGCCCGCGCCAATCGAGCCGGCGCACCAAATCGCGCTCCTGCTCGGTAAGCCCGGCATCGTCGAATGCCGCTTCCGGCTCGTTCAGGAATTTGGTGCGGTGCGCCTTGTCGATCAGGTCATGGAGGAACTTGTTGAGCCGGTAGGCCTTGACGCTGCGCTTGAAATCGAACGGATAAGTGCCCTCCAGGGCCTCGGCGCCCTTCAACTGATGGCCGACATGCGCGCGATAGGCCGAGGTCGTATCCGTCTCCATCGGCTCGATGGCCTCGTTCTCGTAGATCGCCGTGGCGATGCCGGTCATCGACGGCAGGTAATAGGCCTGGTGGATCTTCCGGACATTTGCCGACAGCGCGCCCCGCATGATCAGCCACATGATGACCTCGGCGCCTTCCAACCCGCCAAGCCGGGCGTAATCGGCATGAGTCATCTCGGTCAGCTTCATCGGGTCCTTTTCGATCATTTCCAGGAACTGCATGTCCCACGGCGTGTTGTTGAACCCGGCGCGCTCGCCGTGCACCTGGTGCGACACGCCGCCGGTCGCGACGACGACGACCTTCAGATCCTCCGGATAGCTCTCGACTGCCTTGCGGAGCGAAAGCCCGAGCTTGTAGCAGCGGAGCGCCGTCGGAATCGGGAACTGCAAAACGCCGACCTGCAGCGGCACGACCTTGACCGGCCATTCCGGCTCATGGGGGCATAGCATCGAGAGCGGCGAGAAGAAGCCGTGGTCCATCGGCTTGCCCTGGAAGAAGGACATGTCGAACTCATCGGCCATGAGCGCCGACCCGATATGATGGGCGAGATCCGTATGGCCCGCGATCGGCGGCAGGTCGCGCGGACCGCCGCCTTCGTCTGCCGGCGCATAGGAATTGCCGATCCCGAGCGCGAAAGCCGAGTAGTGATCGAAGAAGAACGAGGTGACGTGGTCGTTATAGATGAAGAACAGGACGTCCGGCTTGTTGTCGGCGAGCCAGCTCTGGACCGGTTCGTAGCCCTTGAAGATCGGCGCCCAAACCGGGTCATCTTCCTTCCGCCGATCATAGGCAAACCCGATCGTTGGCGTATGGGACGTCGCGATCCCGCCAATAATTCTCGCCATCCTAGCCTCCACAGTAATGTCCGTTCACTTCTCCGACAGAACGGGACACACCGCGTTGATTTCCATCAATCGCCGAACTCACACCAGGGCCGGCCGTTGGATCATCTATGATGCGTCGGACCTTTGGCGCGTCATATCGGCCGCGAGAGTGACGGTGCCGGGAGGCGCTATTGGCGACCGGATGGGGGCGAATGGTCGCCCAGGACGGCGCCATTCACGGTCCTGCCGTACATCCAGGTTGCACTGTCGTGGAACTTCTTTCGGGTCTCGGCGACAGAGCCGGTAAAGCGCGGATCCTGCGGCCGCTCATGGCTGTCGATGAAGGCGGCAACATCCCAGGCATCCTGATCGGACAATGTCGAGGCCTGGCTGAACGGCATATTGGCCTTAATGAAGGCGGCGGCGTTCTTGATGTTGCCCATGCCGGCACCCCAGTTAAAGGACTCGGCTCCCCACAGAGCCGGGAACACCGGTTCGCCGCTTGCGGATTTCTGTCCCTCGCCGTTCCCGCCGTGGCATAGGGCACAGCTCCGCCGGTAGACGCTTTCGCCGCGTGCATAGGCGAAGGGCACGGCCGGCTTCTTTATGTCGGGATAGCCGCGCCCGGGGATGTCGACGCCGATCGGCACGCCCTTCGCCAGGAAGAAGGAATAGGTCTCGAGGGCAACCAACGTCTCGCTTCCCAGCTCAGGCGCCTTGCCGTTCATGCTGTACCGGAAACATCCCTGAATCCGCTCGGCATAGGTGTTCACATGCTTGTTCTTGGACCGGTAGGCCGGATATTCGCCGAAGGCGGCCCAGAGCGGCGACGAGTTCGGCCATCCTCCCGCCGTCGAGATGGCAGTTCTGGCAGTTCAGCGTGTTGCCGACATAGTTTGCGGCATAACGCTGGGTATCGCGAAAGATGTTCTCTCCGAGCCGCACCATCCTGCCGAACGCGTTGTCCGGTATTGCGGTGTCGGGCTGCGGCACGAACGTCCCGGACTTTGTCGCGCCAGTCCCGGTGGTTAGGTTTACCGGCGGTAACGCCGGCACGTTCGGTGCTGCCGCGTAATAGGCCGCGACGGAGGTGATCTCGGTCGCGTCGAGCTTCTGCGCGATTCCAGCCATCAGGCCCATCGGGTCGTCTTTGCGGGTGCCGGTCTGCCAGGCCTTGAGTTGGGCTTCGATGTATTTGGCCGACTGACCGGCGATGCGCGGCACGAGCGAGCCGACACCGCTGCCGTCAGCTCCGTGACATTGGCCGCAACCCGGCACGCCTCTCGACCAATCGCCCGTTCGGGCAAGCGTCGCGCCAACGGTGACTTTCGATAGATTCGCGGGCGCCGCTTCGGCTTTCTGAGGAGGTAGGCCCGCATAGTATCTCGCGACAGCTGTGCGCTCGGCTTCGCTCATGAGATTGGCGATGGGCGTCATCGTATCGCTTTTTCGCGTGCCGTCCGCGTAGCTCGCGAGCTGGTGAACGAAATAATCGGCACTCAGCCCGTCCATCCGCGCGCTCGGCTCGGCAGATATCTTTTCCCCTTCGGCACTATGACAGGAAGCGCAGGCCGGTACGTCCTCCGTGCCTTTCGTGGCGATATCATGCCCGTCGATGGCGAAGGCGGGTCGTGCCGCAAAGGCTCCCAACGCCAAGGCGACAAAAAAGATTTGCTTCATCTTGTTTTCCCCCGGCGCGCGCGGCTTTGTTCCGTTGATCCTAGCCTGTATACGCGAAGGCGTAGCCGCGCTCCTGGGCGCGATTGACCGCCACGATGCCCGCCGGCACCAAATGACCGTTAGGGATCAGATTGGCGACAAGCTCCTCATGGATATCGTCGGCGTTGCCCTTGGTCTGTGCCGCCAGACCATGCGATATGCCCATGGTCGCCATCCCGCAGATCGCGAAACGAGCGCCGTCCATGGTCAATTCCGACAGCGTGACGCCTCGATTGGCGAGGCCTCGCTCGGTTCCATTATATGGATTGGTCATGTGGACCTGTTTGAGGTCCGTCATCTTCGACAATTTCTTACCGTATTTCTTCCATACGGTGTCGTTGTAGCCGAAGGGCGTGGATTGCGAGCGCAGGACGATGATCACGGCCAGCGCTGACGGCTCGAGGCCATAGCCCGACTTATTGGCCGCAAAGAAATTGCGCGCGTAGAATAGCGCATGTCCGCCGCCGTCGGGTGAGGTGGAATCGAACATGAAGCGATGTCGGCCCGGTAGCTCCATCCAGGCATCTTGATTCTCAGGCGTAGGCTGCCATTGCGGTGATTCGGCAGCCCGCGCGTCGCCTGAACCAGCTGCGAGCGCGGCCGCGCCGACGCCGAGCCCCGAGACGAAAGCGCGACGGCCGACCCGATCGTTCTGTCCAGTCATGGATCCCTCCCTCTGCGTCAGAAGGCTTGATTATAGGAACAGACTCGGCGTCTCGAAAGGGATGTCGCACCGGAGCGGAAACAGGTATTGATCTTTTGCAAGAAAGATAAGGGCTTATGAATAATCCGACATGAAAGAGTTCGACTTCATCGTGGTCGGCTCGGGATCGGCAGGAGGGATCGTCGCGGCGCGTTTGAGCGAGGACGCGGATGTCTCCGTGCTGCTTCTGGAAGCGGGGCGGCGGGACGACCATCCCTTCATGGCCATGCCGCTCGCCTTTCCGAAGGTCGCGACCAGCCCCGCCTATACGTGGCCGTTCGAATCCGAACCCGAGCCCGGCCTGAACGGTCGGCAACTGCCGATCCTGCGCGGCAAGACGCTCGGCGGCTGCTCGTCGATCAACGCCTCGATCAACGTCCGGGGCAACCGGAGAGACTACGACCTCTGGCGCCAACAGGGGCTCGACGGCTGGGCTTACGCCGACGTGCTGCCCTATTTCAAGCGGCTGGAGACGAGCTGGCGCGGGCCGGGGCCCTATCACGGCACGGAAGGACCGGTCGGAAACGTGCCGGTCAACTACACCGAGGCGATGTTTCCGTATTTCCAGCAGGCGGCGGCCAATATGGGCGTGGCGGTCTGCGGCGATCACAACGCGGCGTCGCAGGATGGGATCAGCCGGATCGAGCTCACCACGAATTTCGGCCGCCGCGCGAGCAGCGCCCGCGCCTATCTGCACCCGGCGATGAGCCGGCCGAATCTCACGGTCGTGACCAAGGCGCATGTAACCCGCGTCCTGCTCGACGGACGGCGCGCGATCGGCGTGGAATATCTGCGCGACGGGAAGCTCGAAAAGGCCCATGCCGCGCGCGAAGTGTGCCTGTCAGCCGGGACCTATAAATCGCCGCATCTTCTGATGCTGTCCGGCATCGGGCCGGCCGACCATCTGAGCTCCGTCGGCGTCGAGGTGGTTCATGATCTGCCTGGGGTCGGAGAAAACCTTCTCGAACATCCCAATCTGCTCAATATCTATCAGGCCAAGGGCAAGCTCGGCCTGACCCGGTCTCTCCGCTGGGACCGGGCGACGCTTTCCGTTCTCCGATGGTATTTCCGGGGAGAAGGGCCGTTCACGACCGCCGGCACCATCGCCAACATCTTCCTGAAATCGAGACCGGAACTCGACCGGCCGGATATCCAGCTCATCACCATGCCCGTCCATCAGCATGGCGAACTCTGGTTTCCGGGCCTCACCCGGAAGCCCAAATACGCCTTCACTTCGCGTGTCGGCGCGCTGCACACGATTTCGCGCGGATGGGTGAAGCTCCGGTCCGCCGATCCACTCGACATGCCACGCATCCTGTTCAACTTCTTCGCTGAAAAGACCGATCTCGACGCGATGGTTCAGGCGTTGAAGCTGAGCCGCAATCTCTTCCGGCAGTCGCCGCTTTGCGACCTCGTCGAAAAGGAACTGCTGCCCGGCGAGAATTTCCAGACCGATGCGGAGATGGCCGAAGCGATCCGGCAGCAGGCCGAGCATCGCCAGCACGCCGTCGGCACCTGTAAGATGGGGATCGGGAGCGACGCCGTCGTCGACGCCCAACTACGGGTCCATGGAATTGAAAATCTGCGGGTGGCCGACGCATCGGTCATGCCCGAAGACCCATCCGGCAACACGAATGTGCCGACAATGATGATCGGCGAGAAGGCCGCCGATCTGCTGCGCGGACGCACGCTGCCGCCCGAAGAGGTCGGCGCCTGAGAATCTTCGTCGATGGGATGGACCGCTACATCGACTTGAACACTTGGACTGACACAGGAGGACGGAGATGTCCCAATCTCAACGTATCGTAGCCCTTGATCTGCCGCTAAAGGAAAAGGCCGAGATGGAGCCCGATATCCGGGAGGCGATGGATTTTCTCGAAAAAGAGCAGGGGCTTCTACCCAATGTCCTGAAGGCCTATTCCTTCGATCCGGCGAAGATGCGGCCCTTCATGCAGATCTACAACAACATCATGATCGATGAGTTCGACCTGACCATGCTCGAGCGCGAAATGATCGGCGTGGTCGTCTCCTCGGTCAATCGCTGCGTCTATTGCCTCACGGCCCATGGCGCGTCCGTGCGGGGCATGTCCGGCGATCCCATTCTGGGCGAACTGCTGGTCATGAACTATCGGGCGGCAAAGCTCGAACCGCGCCATCGCGCGATGTTGGATTTTGCGGTCAAGGTTACGGAGGAATCCTACAAGATTTCGGAGGACGACCGCGAAGCCTTGCGCCGGCACGGCTTCTCCGACCGCGCGATCTGGGACATCGCCTCGGTCGCGGCGCTGTTCAATTTCACCAACCGTATGGCGTCGGCGACGGACATGGTGCCCAATGCCGAATATCACTCGTGGCATCGCACTGCCGAGGCATAGGCGGCCGGACTCGCCGCCTGCCGTGCGATTTGGCCTCAGGTCCTGCCCGGCAAGGGCTGGAATAGGGCCTTTACGAGATCATGGAACATCCGCGCCTGGCGGCCAATCAATAGCTTATCCTCGTATATCCGCGAGGTGACGATACCGCCGTCGGCGAGGACATTGAGGTGGTCGGCGAGGGCTTCGAGGTCGATGGCCACGCGTGGCGGATACATGGCGGCAATCTCCTCGATCCAGGCCTTGAACCGCTGACGCCAGAGAATGATGCCGTCGGCGGTCAGGCGCTTCACCTCGGGATCGAATGAGCGAGCCTGATAGGTGATCGTCGCGACGAGACAGCCGGGGTGCACCGCGGGGAGGTCGTCCATCGCCTCGGCAAACAGCTTGATGAAGATGAGGAAGCTCTGCAGTGGATCGTCGCTCAACTCGCGGGCGCGCTTCTCCATCGCGTCCCAGGTGGCATTGTCGTCGTCGATCCAGCGTTCGACGAGCTGACGCGAGAGATCCTGCTTGTCGCGGAAGTGATAGAAGAAGCCGCTCTTGGTGATGCCGGCGGCGTCCACCAGCTCCTCGATCGAGGTGGCGTTGAAGCCCTTCTCGATGATCGCTTCCTGGGCGAGATCGAGCAGCTTCTGGCGCGTGCGTTCGCCCTTGGTCGGCTGCGGATCGGACTCTACCTCGGGTAAAGTTTCGCTTCGCTGTGTGCTCATCCCGCTTCCCCAAAATCGCGGTTCATGACCTCCAAGCCCCTATAAAAAAGGGACTTTTCGAAAATGTCCCAAACCGACCTCATGCCCGCTAGAAGGTGCGCTACGCCAGCCGCTAAGATTCGCCCAACATTGAATCGATCGGGATAAGGCCATGGACATCTTCTACTATATCATAGCTGGGCTATTCGCCGCATTCGCCCTTGCCGACACGGTCTATCGCGCCCGGACGTTCCCTGAAATGCGCTTCTGGCGGACGATCGGGGTCGCGGCGATGGTCGCATACTTCACGGTCGCGACATTCGCGCCGTTCCTGTGGGACGAGACGCTCGGCGTGCACCGCCTGTTGGACCTCACCGTTTTGCCGTTATGGGCCCAGATCGCGCTCGGCTTCTTCGTTCTCCAGGCCGGAATCTACGCCTGGCACCGGACGATGCACGCCGTCACGCCGATCTGGCGGTTTCACCAGACGCACCATAGCGCCGAGCGGATCGACATCTGGAGCGCGTTCTATTTCCATCCGCTCGATATGACCGGCTGGGCGCTGATCGGCTCACTGTGCCTCGTCTGGATTGTCGGCCTTTCGCCCGTAGCGGTGCTGGTCGTGAATATTGCGGACACCTTCTGTGCCATGTTCCAGCATTCGAACCTCAAGACGCCGCGCTGGCTCGGCTACATCATCACGCGGCCGGAAAGCCATTCGGTGCATCATCAGCGCGGGGTCCACGCCTTCAATTACGGCGATGTGCCCTGGTTCGACATTCTCTTCGGAACCTTCCGCAACCCCGAGACCTTCGACGGGGAGGTCGGGTTCTTCGACGGTTCCTCGCGCCGCTTCTGGACGCTGCTTACGGCGCGTCCGATCGAGTAGATCCCCCGGCCGGCGGTTGCTCCGACGCGACCGCCGGCCAGCCGGGGCGCATGCCGTAGAAGCACTGGTTGAGCAGCACTTCGATCTGGCGGATCTGCCCGCCGGAAATCTTGAACATTTCCATGATCTGCCAAGCGAAGGGCCGCCTCACGCCGATCGGCACGGTTCGCCCGTCCGTCAGCGTCACTTCGTGGATCGAGCCGGCGTGATCGAGGAAGCAAAGGCAGAAGACGATTCCATATTCCTCGTCGACGATGGGGAAACGCCGGTCCCGCACGCGGGTGACGAAGCGGAAATATCCGGTCTTGAACTGCTCGGCGGGGCCCAGGGCATAGAACGGCGGATCGCCCGGCTTGTCGAACTCCGGCGCGTGGGTGGCCATTACGCCGTTGTCCATCCGGTCGCAATCCGGCGCGAGGGGTGCGCGCACGATCCCGTCGTTTTGCTCCAATGTCGCGAAATAGGCCTCGGCCGCGGCGATCATCTCTTCGCGGGGGCGGCGTTCGGCCGCGGGGACGGGCTCAAGCCAGATCGGCAGCGGCTTGCCCATCGCTTCCAGCTTCTGCGGGCCGTCCTTGTAGAACAGGATCGGATCGCGCGAAACGACGGTCTCGGCTTCCGAGATCAGCCCGTCTTCGACCTTGATCCTGAGCCCGAAGATCACGGGCACGTCGTTCTCATGCATCACCGTCAGAACGCCTGCTTGCCCGGTCACGGGATCGGCCGCAATGTGCCTATAGACGCCGCGCCCGTTGCAGGTGGCCCAGAAACCGTCTCCGATTTCCAGGAGCTGGCTGTTCTCCGTGAACCGCACCTTGGGTGACAACGGCGCGCGCGCCGGATCCCGCGCGGCCGTTGCGTCCAGATAGGCGTCGACAGCCGAGACAAGATCGGTGCGGTTCGCTGCCGGCATTTCCTTCGCCATGAATCCCCCTTTGCCTCACTATGGCATGCCCGCCCACGAGGTCGAGTTCTGGTTTATCGAGGGGCCGGCCGGTTGTAGGATGGCGGCGTCGAAGGCGAGGGGGAAAGTCAGGCATGCGCATCACCGGGATCACCACGCTTCGCGCCGATGGCGGCTGGCGGCCGTTCTCGTTCCTGAGGCTCGAAACGGATGAGGGACTGGTCGGCTGGTCGGAATTCTCCGAAGGGCCGTGGAGCCCGGCGATCACGGACGTCATTCAGGCGCTCGGGCAAAGCGTGATCGGCGACGACCCCCGACAATTCGCGCTGCTTTCGGAGCGACTGCGCGCGACGACCTTGTTCACCGCCGGTGGCCTCAGCCAGCAGGCCGTCTCGGCGATCGAGAATGCCTGCATCGACGTCGCGGCGAAGGCGGCCGATCTGCCCGTCTACGCGCTGTTCGGCGGACCGTTCCGTAGCGAAATTGAGCTGTATTGGTCTCATTGCGGGTCCTTCCGGGTACGCCATCCCGAGTTTTTCGAAAAAGTCATGGGCAAGGAGCGGATCACCAAGCCGGAGGATTTCCGTCGCCTCGGCCAGGAGGCGATCGCGCGCGGCTTCCGGGCCGTCAAAACGAATCCGATCGCTTTCGACGTCGCCGGTCCCCGGCTCATGAATCCCGGCTTCAATCGCGACGGTCTCGATTTCGGCAAGACGGTGGATCAGCCGACCCTGCGGGCGATGGCGGACCAAGTCGATGCCCTGCGAGACGGGCTCGGGCCCGATGCCGGCCATATGTTCGACGTGAACTTCGCCTATCGGCCCGAAGCCCTGCGGCGCATCGCCCAGGCCATTGCGCCGAGCAGGCCGACTTGGCTGGAAGTGGACGTCCATGATCCCGCCGCCCTCGCCGCGTTGCGGGCAGCGGTGGGCATTCCCATCGCCTCGCTCGAATCCATCTATGGCCGCCGGGGGTACCGGCCCTATTTGCAGGCCCAGGCCGCGGATGTGGCGGTCGTCGACGTGCCCTGGAACGGATTCGCGGAATCCGTCCGGATCGCGGCCATGGCGGAGACCTTCGAGGTCAACGTCGCGCCGCATAACTTCTACGGGCCGCTCGCCGACCTCATGAGCGCCCATTTCTGCGCCGCCGCCCCAAACATCGCGATCATGGAGATCGAGGGCGACGACGTACCCTGGAAATACGGCCTCCTGACCGACGCTCCCGAAATCAGGGACGGCCATTTCATTGTGCCGTCGCGGGCCGGATGGGGCGCCGATGTCAACGAGGACGCCGTCAAGGAGCTTCCGTGGAGCGGCCGGATTCCGGCGTGAACGCTGCCGCTATTTCACCTGATAAAAGCGGATCTTGATCGCGTTGAGCGGCCCGCCGCCCGTGGCCGCTTCGAGCGTGCCGACATAGGTATTTTGATTCAACCACTCGTATTTGCCGACCGGCGCTTCGAAGACGGGCACCGTATGGGCGGGGCCCGGCGGCGGCGCGCCTTCCTTCGGGCGGCAAATGACGCCTTGGTTGAGGACGTTGATGATGACGCCGTCATCGGTCTTGATCATGTAGTCGGCCTTGATATGAACGCAGCCGTCCTCGCGGATGAGCTGCCAGTCCCAGCCGCCGGGCATGATTGTGCCGTGGATGTTCGGCCCCTCGAAGGTGCCGCCCGTGATCGGCACGATGTTTCGGGTCCCCAAGGGCGTCTTGCCGACCGGAATGCCCTTGTCCAGGGTCACGTGCTCCTCGAAGACGAATTCCAATGTGGGCTTGGAGGCATCCGCCTTTTCCGCCGCATATACTGAATGGGAGCCGCCCGCGAGCAGCGCCAGCATGGCTGCGGTTGGGATCGTAATTTGTTGTAGCCTCATGGTCATTCCTCGCAAGTAAAGCTGTTGGCGGATTCGGTCGCGCCCTTGCCTGTGTAGCGCGCGACCTTGGGATAGGGACACAAGGGCCGGGTTCGCCCCGGCCAGGGCGTATTCGGACCGGCCTTGGCGACGATGCGGTCGGGCGCGTGGCCCTTTTCGACCCAGTCCTGAAGGGCCGCGAGCGGATCGAACTGGTCGGTCGCCTCGCCGCCCGCGCAATGGGTCATGCCGGGAACCATGAAAAGCCGCGCCCAGTCCTGGGTGACGCCGCCGGTCGAGGCTTCGAGCTTGTCGTACCAGCCGGCGGTATCGAGCGGCGACAGGCCTTGGTCGCTGAGGCCGTGGTACATCAGGAGCTTCCCGTGGCTTGCGAAGGTGACCAGATAGGTCGTATCCCCGTCGTTCATTTTCGATGTCTCGCGGATCCGGTCGATATCGCGGTCGAAATCGAACTTCATCGGATCGAAATCCGGATCGGGCGGCGTCATCGAGTAGTATTTGAGGGAGTCGAAGCCGAGGGTTGCATCCGCTGCGTTCATTTGGCCGGTCTTGGACGATCCGAAATGCATCGACCGGAAGGCGCGCCCCGAGATGCCCGTATCATAAGGGAAGGCGGCGTAAAGCTGATGGCCCTTGGAGTCATGTGGGCCGCCCATCAGCTCCTTCAGCGCGGTCACCTGCTTCGGCGCGAGGCACGAATCGGTCTTCGCACCCTTGCAGGTGAGAGCCGCAGGATCGAAATGGCAGGCCTGAAAGTCGTTGATCATGCCGTCCTTCAACCCGTCCTTGGCATCGCAGGCATTGAGGACGGCGTCGCTGACCAACTTTAGATCGGACTCGGACAGGGCCTGGCTGATGATCGGGCGGCCATCAGCATCCTTCGGCGCGGCGCGGGCAAGAACAACTTCGTTCCAGACTTGATCGACGTTGGTCCAGGCCAAGCGAAATGTAGGATCGCCCGCGACGATACCGTCGAAATAGGTCGGGAAGCGCTCGGCGGCGATCATGGCCTGCCGTCCGCCATTGGAGCAGCCGACGAAATAGGAATAGTCGGGCTTGCGGCCATAGAATGCGGTCAAGACCGCTTTGGCGACTTGTGTCGTCTGATCGACGGCGTTGTAGGCATAGTCCAGCCGAGCCTGCTGGTCGAGCGCGAAAGACGCGTCCATCATGGACTTGCCGCGATGGCCGCCATCGGTCGAGACAACCGCGAATCCGCGTGCGAGAGCAGGGGGATAAGCGCCGTTGACCTGGCCATAGCTCGGCTGCAACACGCCGTCCAAGCCGCCGCCGCCCTGGAAGGCAAATCGGCCGTTCCAATCGAGCGGCAGACGCAATTCCATGCCAATGCCGAGTTGTTGCCCCTCGGCGCCTTTTCGAGGCGATAGAGTCGCGCGGAACAGGCAGTGTTCCGGCAAGTTCGCGCCCGGCGGTGCGCCGGGCCGGCCCTTCGCCGGACCGGCCGCGACGTGTTCCACGGTTTCGACCACGAGATTGGGCCAGGAGAACGACGTCAATGCCTGGCATTTCTGGTTGGCCGTATCGGCGGTTCGGCCGGCGGTCGCGCCGAGACAGCAGATGCCTGCCCCTAAGAGAACCGCTATCGATGCGCGCTTCATTTTCGTCCCCCCCGTTTCAGTCTAACCTCAAGTCCGAAGAACCGCAGTCTACTCGAGCACGGTTGCGTTGCCCAATTCCTTTCGAACGATCCGCGCTCCCTCGACCATCGTCGTCAGCTTTGCCAAGGCAAGGCCGCGCGGCAGGTATTTCATGCCGCAATCCGGCGCGACGACGATGCGTTCGGGCGGGCAGTAGCGGGAGGGCGCGGGTGATGCGCGCGGCCACCACCTCGGGGCTCTCCGCGGTCGTGTCGTCGAGATCGATGACGCCCAGGATGATGGTCTTGTCCGTCGGGTTCTCCAGGATCGGCGGTATCGAGCTTCGGCTGCGCGGTCTCGATCGAGATCTGGTCGACTGGCAAGTGGCAGTTCCGGCAGGAACGAATAGCCTTCCGGCCGGGCTTTGGATGATGTCGGCATAGCCGAAACAGATATGCAGCGCGGTGGTGCCCGTGACGCCGTCGAGGGCGGCTTCGAGCGCTGCCGACCGATATTGCCGCGCCGCCTGGGGCCGCGCCTGCATATAGGGCTCGTCGATCTGGACGACGTCGGCGCCGGCGGCGAACAGATCCTTGATCTCCTCGTTCACCGCCTTGGCATAGTCCAGCGCCGCGTCGGCGGCATGGCGGTAGTAGTCGTTCTGGGCCTGCTGGCTCATGGTGAAGGGGCCGGGAACCGTCATCTTGATCAGACGGTTGGTGTTGCGGCGCAGGAACTCGGTGTCGCGCACTTCGACCGGGAATTTGCGCCTGATCTTGCCGGCGATGCGCGGCACCGGGTTGGCGTGGCCCGAGCGGTCGAGCGCCGAGCCCGGATTGTCGAGATCGATGCCTTCGAGCGCCGTGGCGAAGCGGTTGGAATAGCTTTCGCGCCGCATCTCGCCGTCGGTGATGATGTCGACGCCGGCGCGCTCTTGATCGCGAATGGCGATGAGTGTCGCGTCGTCCTGCGCCTCCTCGAGCCATTCGGGCGCAACCCGCCAGAGGGTCTCCGCACGAACGCGCGGCGGCGCCTGGGTGCGGAGAGCCGACCGGTCGATCAACCAGTCCGGCTGGGGATAGCTGCCGACGAGGGAGGTGGGTAGGAGCGTCATTGCGACGAGATTACGCCCAAACTGATGCCGGGGTCGACCTTGCCTATCGCTTCAACGCCGCCATCACAGTCGCGAAGGCTTTGGCGTTCCGGCCGTTGCAGCCATGGGCCAACAGATCCTCGATTTCATTGCGGGCTTCCTTCGACATGAGCCAGCCGAGCGGAGGCGGCTCCTTGCCGGGCTCGTTGCACATCCTGAAATGGACGAAGACCGCGTCCGGCACGTGCTTGTACGAGCCCCGCCCTTCGTGGATGGCAGTGGCGAGACAGGCCAGCGACTTCATGGCCAGGATCCCCGCGGGCCTCCCGCGTGTCCATCAGGCCGCGGATCGGGGCGAGCAGTTCGTTGGCCCAGAGGCGTCCCTGGCCCGAGGGCTTGGTCTGGTCCTTCGTCTCCTGGGCCACATCGGCCATGGCCGGCGACCCCGTGCAGGTCTTGACCGACGGATCGTCGTCGTTCGAAAGGTCGGGATCGCTCGAGATCTGGATAAAGATCGGCATGACCTCGACGCCTTCGTCGTCCAGCTCGCCGCAGCGCCGCCTCCGCCGCCTGCTTGGACGTCACGGCCCCGTAGTTCTCGAAATAGCCGCCATCCAGAACGTGGCCCTCGTCGATCTTTGCGCCGTTCGGGTCGCGGACCAACTCGCCCGCCGGGCTGACATAGGTGAACCGTGCGCTGTTCAGGACGGCGGTCTTCAGCGTGACGTCGCCGCGGATCACGCCCTGAAGATCCAGGGCGTCCGAAAAGACGCTGTCGGTCACCTGGACATTGCTCGCGATGATGCGCTTGCCGGTTTCCTGGTGCGTCCCGTTGAAGAAGAGCACGGGGGACCACGCGGTGGACGACTCCGCGGAGCTCACCAGGAACGGCTGGTCGAAGAAGTCGCCGTCGTGCTTCCGCGCAATCGCCCGCCGTGCAAAGCGACCGCCAGGAAATTCGGACCACGCATCGGCCAGCGCCTGGCCACGATCCTTGAGGAAGGGCAGGGGCGCGAGCCGATAGACGAAATCCGGATAGAGCAGGGCCGCTACGGTCGGTCCCAGAAAGTCGGCGGATTCTGCCCTCAGCATGAGTTGCTCGGCGGTGTTCGTGCGGTTGTCGGGTTTGGGCACGTCTGGACTGCAGGCGGCGCTAGACGGCGCGGTCATGCCCGATTTCGTGCTCGCGACGAAAAAGGCGGTGCCGACGCTGCCGCCAGAGACGCCGCTGATCGAGAAGAGATGGGGAACAAAGGCGTCGCAGGCGTCCCGCAGCGAGCCGAGCACGGTCGATGTCCAATAGGCGGCCCGCAAGCCGCCGCCGGCCGTCGACACAAAGACAATCGGGATCGGGCGGTTCGGATCGGACTCGGGTTTGGAGTCTTGAGCCAGTCGGAGGCGGCACGGGAACCGTCTCGCGTCCGCCACGGACGGGCCGGTGCCTGGAATGACCGGAACGACGTGATTGTTGAAAAAGCCGCTCAAGAGGAAGGCGACGGCGAAGACCAGCGTGATGATCGGAATTCTGGCCTCCGTCGCCATGATGACGGCCGCGCTGCCAACGGGAACGATATGCCCAAAAGCCAGGAAAGCGATCGCCGCCGGGCCGAACCATTGGCCGACGGCGACCGGGTTCCAGACGATCAGCCCCGAGTCACGATCTCGCCGGCAGCACCACGTGTTGGTGTTCGGCGGGGCGGTGGTGCTGGTGTTCCTGGTGCTGGCCGGGCAGTACGAGAGCTGGTCGCTGCCGCTGGCGGTGATCCTCGTGGTGCCGATGTGCATCCTCTGCTCGGTGGCCGGCGTGGCCATGGCCGGCAATGGACATCAACATCTTCACCCAGATCGGCTTCGTCGTGCTGGTGGGCCTGGCCAGCAAGAACGCCATCCTCATCGTGGAATTCGCCAAGGCGAAGCGGGAATCCGGCATGCCCCGCCGCGAGGCGACGCTGGCCGCCTGCCGGCTGCGGCTGCGGCCGATCATGATGACCTCGTTCGCCTTCATCCTGGGCGTGGTGCCGCTGGTGCTCTCCAGCGGGGCCGGCGCCGAAATGCGGCGCACGCTGGGCACCGCCGTGTTCAGCGGCATGCTGGGCGTGACCCTGTTCGGCATCTTCCTCACGCCCGTCTTCTACTACGTCATCCAGTGGTTCGGCGACCGCGAGCCGCCAGGTCGCCACGAGGCGAGACGGCCGCCGTCGCCGGATCGACGCCGCGGTCTCCGACCCTCGATCCACGGAGGGAGATCCATGCCCAGGCTTAGCAGCACCGCAAGAAACTGCTCACCGAGATGATGAAGGAGGCCATCTACGAGGCCGCCGTGGCCGTGCTGGCCGAGCACGGCGTCAAGGGCATGACCATGGACCGCGTCGCCGCCGCGGCCAACCTGGCCAAGGGAAGCCTCTACAACTACTTCCGCGGCAAGCGAGAGCTGCTCCTGAGTTCGTCCACCCGCGACCGTCGATCCCATCGTCGGGGCGGTGGACGGAAATCGTCGCTCCGAAATGCCCGGCCGCCGCCAAGCTCGAAGCGGCGTCGACGTCGTCTTCGAGCAACTCGGCGAAGCATCAGGGCTGTTCACGCTCCTGCTGAGCGACGACGCGGCCGCGGTCCTGCTGGAGCCCGCGCCGCACCCGCCGCGAAACGGCCGTCCGCCAGTACGCCCGGTCTTCCGCCAGGGGATCGAGCAGGGGTTGTTTCGCCGTTTCGACCCCCGCCAACTGGCGGAGATGTTCTTCGCCGCGATGATCGAGCCGTGGAAGTGGCCGTCGCCGCTCGGCGACACCCCGAAATCGGGCATCTGGACCCGCCGCTGATAGTAATACGTCTTTCTCAACGGCATCTCCCGTCCGTCCGGCGCGTAGCTGGCTGGCGTTGACTCGTGGGCGTCCTACCTTCTTCACCCACATTTTCGTCCCGTAGGGACGTACGATAGTAGCCCAGCAGTTCACTGCTGGGTGGATGGGAGACATACGCAGTCTTTACGTCCCGTAGGGACGATTGAATGGGCGATTCGCGGATCATTTTCAATCGTCCCTACGGGACGAACTGGGCCTCGGTGACCCTCCCTCCCCAGCGATGAATCGCTGGGCTATTGTCAAACGACCCTACGGGACAAGACCGCGATCCCGACGCTGTGTCACCACGGGACGTGAACGTCTCGGTTGAGCAAAGTAGCGGATTCTGATGCTACGCAACAACAGTGTCGCATCACGACAATGTGCCTGCGGAGTGCGCAATCTGCACGCTCGCACCGGACGTTAATAATCCGGAGCTCCAGTAAACCTCTCGCACGCCCGCCAGTCTGACTGCCGCCGGACGAACTTCCTCGCGAGACGATCGCCCCGTCGAACCTGCTGCAGGCGAAAACCGCCTGCGGGGCCCGAACCCGGTAGATCGGGTTGGCCGGCCTCGCCTAGTCTTACCACGGGCGTGACAAGCTGGTTGTGTTGTGCGGAATGTGTTGCCGTGAGAGGTCCGGTGGATCGGGAATTTCCGCAATGCCCGGTACATCCGGAATACGCCGGTCGCCTGCAACGCGACGAATATATGCTTTGCATCGGACCTATGGAGTCTATCGAGGAGGACGGCGATGACGGCGATGACGGCGTCGTGCGGCGGGAGGAAGAAACAGGCCTGGACAACAACGACTCCGGTACGCGGTCT
Organism: uncultured Alphaproteobacteria bacterium; assembly: GCA_963732795.1. Lineage (GTDB taxonomy): Bacteria > Pseudomonadota > Alphaproteobacteria > CAVTAV01 > CAVTAV01 > CAVTAV01. Next base: position 36,523 of record CAVTAV010000008.1, read on the forward strand.
CGAACCGTGCGATGGCTTGTGGCTGCCTGCTGTCGGGGATGTTGTTGGCCACCACCGGCTGCACGAGTTGGTGCGATTACTTTCGCAACGGATTCAAGGTCGGTCCCAACTACTGCCGTCCGGCGGCCCCGGTCGCCGATCAGTGGATCGAGACCGGCAATCCGCTGGTCGACACCGCCTCGGTCATCGATCCCTGCTGGTGGCAGACGTTCCGCGATCCCGTCCTCGACTCGCTGATCCAACGGCCTATAGCCAGAACCTGACCTTGCGGCGTGGCGGGGATGCGGGTGCTCGAATCGCGGGCCTTGCGGGGGATTGCCGTGGGCGAATTGTTCCCGCAGGCGCAAGAGGCCTTCGGTTCGTACTCGCGCAACGCCGAACAGCAGAACGGCGCCAAGGCCCGCCGCCAACCGATTCTACGACGACTGGCAGACCGGCAGGCGCTGTCCTGGGAAATCGACTTCTGGGGACGCTACCGCCGCGCGGTCGAGTCGGCCGACGCCAGCTCGACGCCTCGATCGAGAACTACGACGAGGCGCTGGTGGTGCTGCTTTCGGAGGTCGCCCAGCGCTACGTCGACCTGCGCACGGCGGAGCGGCGGCTGAACTACGCCGTGCAGAACGTCCAGATCCAGCGGAAGAGCCTCGACCTTGCCCAGGAGAGATTCGACGCGGGGGCGACGACCCGGCTCGACGTGACCCAGGCCGAAGCCAACCTCTCGCAGACCGAGGCCGCCATTCCGCCGCTGGAGACCGCCCGCCGCCAGGCCGCCAACCAGCTCTGCATCCTGCTGGGCATGCCGCCCCGCAGCCTCGACGGGATGCTCGACGGACGCAGGGCGTGATTCCCGCTGCCCGCCGAAGGTGGCCGTGGGGATCCCGGCGAACCTGTTGCGGCGCCGGCCCGACGTACGCCGGGCCGAACGCGAGGTGGCCGCCCAAAGCGCCCGGATCGGCATCGCCACGGCGGAACTCTATCCCAGCTTCTTCATCTCCGGCTCGATCTTCGTCGACGCCGAACGCTTCAGCACCTGTTCACTCCGCAATCGATGGCTGGGAACATCGGCCCGTCGTTCCAGTGGAACATCCTCAACTACGGCCGGCTGGTCAACAACATCCGCGTGCAGGAGGCCCGGTTCCAGCAGCTGGTCTTCACCTATCAGAACACGGTGTTGCAGGCCAACGCCGAGGCCGAGGACTCCCTGATTGCCTTCCTCAACTATCAACAACAGGTCCGTTCCCTGCTCAACAGCCACCCAGGCCACCCAACAGTCGCTGGAGTTGGTTCAGACGCAGTATGGGAGGGGAAGACCGACTTCAACCGCGTATTGACGGTTCAGCAGACCCTCACCAGCGTGCAAGACGGCCTGGCGGTCGCCGAGGGGGGCGTGGCCAATAGCCTGGTCCTGCTCTACCGGGCCTCGGCGGCGGTTGGCAAATCCGCCGGGTGAATGCGGCCCCCAGGGGGCCATGCCCGCCGGACCGCCCGATCAGCCCGAAGCAGTGCCCGGCCAGGCCCCGATGCCCGGCTATGCTCCAACGCCCGGCTATGCCCCGACGCCCGGTCAGGCCCCAAGCCCGGACCGGCCCCGGCCGCACCGGGCCGGTCCCGGCCACGACGCCCGCACCCGACGTGGCTCCCACCGCCGAGTTCATGCCGGCGCCCTGCGACTTCGGCGATCCACTTCTTCCGCCACCGCCGCCGGGTTCCGCGAGCCACTAGGGCCGCGATCGCAGCCTAGTGGCCCAACCGTGGTCGGTTGACACGTTGGGTGCCACTGCTGGCTTGTCCAGCAGTGCTGGAAACACGGTTGGACAAGCCAACCGTGGCACCCGTCAGTTCAGGTCGGTCGGGGCACTAGGATCGCGGAGGAAATAACTGTCGCATGATGGCCGTGGGGCACGTTTCCAACGTGCCAGGCACGATGGAATCGTGCCCCACTTTTTGTCCTCAGCAGTTCCCAATAGCAGCACATCTCACCAAACCAACAGCGACGCAATTCTCACAGGAGCCAAGACAAGCCATGAGACGATCGGCAATTCTTCTGGTGATTCTCGGGTGTCTATCGTGGGGCGGGAAGGCGGTCATGGCCGGGCCATGCACGACGCTGAGCGACGAACTCCGTTGCAGCCGGTGCGCCGCCCTGCCATGTTGCTGTCCCGACGACTATTGCCGCAAACCGATGCCCTGCATTCCGTGCTGTCGCGTGCCGGGCGTTTGCGACGATTACTGCCGCAAGCCGTGGCCATGCATCCCATGCTGTGTTCCCGGCCTGTGCCCAGACAACTACTGCCCCAAGCCGCTACCCACATTCTGCTGGCCGGCGGCGAAACTGACTTGCCCTTGATACAAAGAAAAAGGGTTTGCGATGAACGTCGCAAACCCTTTTTCGTAGCAGCCGCTTACAAAGTGCCGAAGACAGGACTTGAACCTGCACCCCCTATTACGAGGACTAGGACCTGAACCTAGCGTCTGCCAATTCCGCCACTTCGGCGTAGCACTTACTTTTGTAGAACAGTTGGCCCAAGAATGCAAGGGCCACCACCCGGCGACTTGAGAAGTTCTCGCCTTGCGTTGCGGCCAGGGACTGTAAGAGGTTTTGTGGCATGGGCTTCCAGCCCGTGAAGAAACACGGCCAAGATGGCCGTGCCACTGCGACATGATACAAAACCCCGTCCCCGGACCGACTGGCCGATCCCGAAAAAAGAGGCTGCTGCCCCCACTAAATCGGGGGAGCAGCAGCCTTGTCTTGATCGTTGCAGACCCGGCGTCACGTCAGACCGTGATCGCCGGATCGACTAAGACTATTGCCGATTCAACGCTCGGCACGGGGTCGCCGCCATTACGCGTGACGACGAACATGTACAACGCGCGGTCGATGGCATTGCTGATGGCATGCACGCTGCCGTCGGCGAACATGTGAGGAGTCACGCCGGAATGGCTCGAGCTCGGGCCATAGACTGATTCGTGAGGGGGGTGTTGGTGGTAACCTTAACAAGGGGCGGCGCCTGGCCGCGGACCTGGTTGGCGATTCCCCGGTCAGTCGTAAGGAGTGTTCGTATAGTCCCAGTTCAAATACGTCTTGTTTTCGCCAATCGGAATCGTGCTGTTGTCCCAAAAATTGCCGGGGGTGTAGCCGTTGGGTGCAAAGTAGGAAAGCCGGCGTTGACATAGGTGCCGGCGGGTGGCAGGCCGACGACGGTTGCCTCGACGCCAACGGTCCAGCGAGCGACTATTCGGCTCGTTCGACTCGACGACCAACGCGGTGCGCGACGAACCGTCACCCTTGAATCCGTTGATGCCGTGCTTCGACCCGGGGAAGATGCCGCCGTCCGGGTGCTTGCCGCTTTTGGGGGCATACAGGCACCGGCGCGTTGGCAGGCCGCACTGGTGAAAGGAACCGCGTAGCTTCCCATGTGGGTCGCGGCCAACGCCTTGTAATTGGTGATCGCTTCATCCTGGGTGGTAGTGTCGACAGTGCGGCGTGCCCGGAGAAACTCGGGCAATGGAATTCGTTGACGATCGTGCCCATGGCCGCCGCATGCGGGCCCTTATCCGGAGCCGGTGAAGCTGGTCTTCTTATAATCGGCGTACCGCCGACTACGTCGAGCGTCTCGTAGATGGCTCCCGCTTCCATGTACGGGAGGATATCGATGCACCAACTCCAGCCGTCGTACGTCATCGGTTTCCTCAGATGCGTGGACGGCAGGAACTTCTTCAACGCACTTTCCATGTTTTGGAAACCGAGGCCGACCTGCTTCAGGTTGTTGAGGCAGGCGGATCGGCGGGCTGCTTCGCGCGCGGCCTGAATGGCCGGCAACAGCAGCGCGATCAAAATGCCGATGATCGCGATGACCACCAGCAACTCGACGAGGGTAAACCCTCTCTTCCGAGGAACAGCACTCATGTGACCAACTCCTTCAAAAAAGAAAAGATAAGGAAACTTTGTACGGCGAACGCCGCCGCACACGCACACAAAACCGCATAAAACGGAAATGAGACAATTGCCGTCGCCCGAACGGCACAACCTCTGCCCGTTCCGTCCCTACAGGCGCACACCCCCATCTGCCCACTTCCTGCATGTAGCATCTGATTTTATCGGACAAACCGGAACTCTGTCAAATGAAATCTCGCCTTCTTGCCCGGCGTTATGAAGCGATATCGCAACAAAAGCATCACTGTGGCTTATGCGGCTACCCTCCGGTAGTGCCTGCCCCCACTAAGGTATGCTTCTTGGCCGAGATGGACGAACGCCACACTGCCTCCCCGCAGACCCGACACAGGTTCCTGGCTTCCGGCGTGGCCATCTGCGTACGGTCGGTTTCGAGCCAGGAACGAAATCTGCCGGGCCTGAGTATGCCCGGTTGCCGAACAAG
>CAVTAV010000009.1:0-160280 GCA_963732795.1 uncultured Alphaproteobacteria bacterium
TAAAGCCGGCATCCCTGACCAGTGCCCGTCGAGGCAGTTCGCTCATGACATTGAGACGCTTGCCCCTTATTGCCGTCAATCGGACCGGGTCCTCCATGGCATCAACCGTCAGAGCACAGCAGGCGTTTCGGCCAACCAGGAGCTGCAGGATAGAGAGTACCTCGCTCTTTCCCGTATTGCCTGGTCCATAGAGCAGTAGCGCCTTCTTGTACTTGGCATGAGACATCAAGACATAACCAGCGAACTCCTGTAGGGCGACGGCGCGCTCGTCGTCTACCGACCGAAACCAAGTTTCAAGGGCCCTGTCGAGGGCAACCGAGTGTGCGTGGCGGTCGAAGTCGTGTGCAAGAAACCTGACTTCAAATAGTCATCGGGCCGATGCGGCCTGACATCGCCGGTTTCTAGGTTTAGGACGCTGGATTTGCAGGCGATTTCGTCTTCGGCCACGCGCCCCCATTGCAGGTCATTCTTGCAGACTGTGATCTTGAGGAGCTCACCGACTTCCTTACGTTGTGTCGAGGTCAATGCGTACCGGGGCACAACAGCATAGATGACTTTGCTAAGTTCCAATGGCGTCAGCTTCTCCCAGTAGCGCCCGTTGTAGCGGAAAACCCGGCCGTCACGGTCCGAAATCAAACGCTCGGACTCGAGGATTTGGGCGACGGCGCCCTCGTTACTGTTTCCGCGTGAACCGGTCTGACGCTTAGGCGCTCGCGAACTCTCATGTGTCACGGCTAATCATCCCACTCATTTCTGGTGGAGTAATGCTGACGTGACCGCGCGGCGCCCGTAAATGTGCGGCGTTTTCGAAAATCTACGCAGAATCACCCTCGACCCAATTTCCCCATATTGAATCGTTGATGGTCAGGTTGGCCACCGACCAGGGAACGCTCCTCAAGCTCTCCCTTGGTCGCCGATTTGATCAACTCATTCGCGCGCCGTAACCCGGACACCTACGCCGCGTAACGAGCGACTTAGTGGCTTTTTCTCCAACCACCTGTGCAGATACATTTGTTGTATTACGTGAGCTTTACCCAACGGAATCACGTCGGAAAAGAACGGAAATATCAAAGACGAGCAGGGGCAGCAACGCTACTCGAGGCCGTCAAGCGATATGCCACTCGAGAAGACGCGGCTCTGTACAAGGAACTTGAACCTTACGATCGGAATCTTCTGGGCCTCTAGGCCCTGAATAGGACTTATAGGACCGTCAATTCTCGCGGTTCCGCGATTTACAATTGCGCTTACAGCTGAACTTGCTCGCAGCGCTCTGCCAGGGCGAACTAGTGGCGACCGCGATCGAATTACCTCGCACCTTGAGTTCGGAACGGCAGAAAATTCCTTCCAATCTTTGGAATCGCCTCAGGGTAGATTTCGACGAAAATTACGCGGAAATCGATGGAATGACATTGGTTGAAGTTCTTGTCTTTCCCAAAGAGATGCTCAATCAACCATCGATGATGCCCGACGAGCCGTTCACGCATTCAGAGGATTACAGCACCGTCGTCCTTCACGGCCGCACTTTCAAAATTCGCGGAGAGAAACGTAGAAAGATCGTCCAACATCTCAATGAGGCTCGGCTAGCTGGACAGCCAAAGGTCAACTCGCACGAGCTGCTCGTTGAAGCCGATGCCAAATCGAGGCGTCTCCATGATGTATTCAAAACCATGCCAGACTGGCGAGACCTCGTTGCTCATGATGGAAATGGATATTACTTCCTCAAAGTTTGAAGGTTTTCGGCGTCCGTAGCAAAAAATTCACCGTGATCCCACCGCATCCCACCGTTCATCCCACCCATCAGCCCACCCCTATACGCATATTTTCTCTCCGAATTGCTCGGATTCACGATCGAACATGGAGAGAGACGATGACCCCAACTAATTTCAGTCAGAAAGAGTTGGCACACCGATGGAGGATGTCCCCCCGCACCTTAGAACGGTGGCGCTGGCAAGGTATCGGACCCGCCTACATCAAGATCGGTGGTCGAATTCTGTATTTGTTTTCGGTCATTGAGGAGTACGAGGCACGGCACACTAGACGCCCCCAGCGATAGGAGGCGCGCACGATGATGGTCTCACGATCGCCGACGCTTGGTGCCTCCGCGGAGACGTCTTTACGCGAGGTAGCTGCCATCTTAGTGCAGGGAATCCTCCGCCTTCAGGCTAGGGCGCGCGGTTGCACAAGCGATCGAAGTTGCCCCAATAACGGACTGGACTTCACCGCCAAGCAGAGCGTCCATCAAACCTTCTCCGACGAGGTTGAGAGGACCGCGTAATGGGCATGAAAGGCCAACACCTGAAGGCCGAGCGGCGGGAATTGCCGCCGCATAAGACCAATCCTTCCAGGGATAGCGTGCTGTCCCAGCTCGCGGCACTGAAGACCATGCCGACCGCTGAGCTGAAGCAGCGATGGCAGGAACTCTTCGACAAGGCACCGCCGCCCTATAACCGCCGGTTCCTAGAAAGCCGCTTGGCTTACCGCATTCAGGAGCTGGCCTATGGCGGCTTGAAGCCGGAGACCATCGAGCGCCTCGAGGCGCTGGGAGACCAGCTCGACGGCGGCAATATCACCAAGCGGCGGATCCGTACCGATTTGAAGCCGATCGCCGGCACCAAACTCATCCGGGAATGGCAAGGCATCGAGCACGTCGTGACGGTGCGGGTCGATGATTATGAATTCGAGGGGCGGCCCTACAAGTCGCTCTCGGCGATCGCGAGGGCCATTACCGGCACGCGGTGGAACGGTTGGACGTTCTTCGGCCTCAAGAACGGCCGGGCCAGGTCATGAAACAGTCCCCGGTCATAAAGCGCCGTTGCGCCGTCTATACCCGCAAGAGCTCTGAGGAGGGCTTGGACATGGCGTTCAACACCCTCCATGCCCAGCGGGAGGCCTGTGAGGCCTATATCGCCAGTCAGAAGGCGGAGGGATGGGTCCTGGTTCACGACCAATACGATGATGGCGGATTCTCCGGAGGATCGCTCGAGCGCCCGGCCCTGAAACGGCTCGTGGCCGATATCGAGGCGGGGCTCATCGATGTCGTGGTCGTCTACAAGATCGACCGGTTGAGCCGATCCTTGATGGACTTCGCCAAGCTTGTCGAGGTCTTCGACAGGAACGACGCGACCTTCGTGTCGATCACCCAGTCCTTCAATACCAATACCTCGATGGGGCGGCTCACCCTCAACATGCTCCTGTCCTTCGCCCAGTTCGAGCGGGAGGTCATCGGCGAGCGGATCAGGGACAAGATCGCCGCATCCCGCCGTAAGGGCATCTGGATGGGCGGCACGGTACCCTTCGGCTATCAGGTCAAGGACCGCAAGCTGGTGGTCAGGGAGGCCGAGGCGGCGGTTGTGCGGCGGATATTCGAAGGGTTTGTTGCCATCCGATCGACCACCAAGCTTGCCGAGACCCTGCGGGGCGATGGCCTGACCACCCGGCGCGGCAAGCCGATCGACAAGGGCGTGGTCTACAAGGTCCTGACGAACCCGGTCTATATCGGGAAGGCCGTCCACAAGGGGGTGGCCTATCCCGGCGAACATCGGGCAATCATCACCCAGGACCTCTGGGACCAGGTCCAGGCGATCTTCAAGGAAAGCCCCAAGAAGCGGGGCCAGGCCAACCGGGCCCAAACTCCGGCCCTCTTAAGGGGTCTCATCTACGGGCCGGACGGCGCCGCCATGAGCCCGACCCACACGCGACGCAAGGGCAAGCTCTACCGGTACTATGTCTCCCAGACGGTCCTGAAGACCGGAGCCGGCGCGTGCTCGATCCCGCGCGTGCCGGCGGCCAAGATCGAGGCCATGGTCATTGATCAACTGCGCGTGGTGTTGCGATCGCCGGAGGTCATTGTCGGAACCTGGCAGGCTGCGCGCGCTCAAGACGCGACCATGACCGAAGCCGATATCCGGCTGGCGCTCTTTCAGTTTGATCCGTTGTGGAACGAACTCTTCCCTGTCGAGCAAGCACGCATCGTGCAATTGCTCGTCGAGCGGGTGGACCTTCTCACCGACGAGGTCAGAATCAAGATCAGGTCCGAAGGCCTCGCCAGCCTCATTAAGGATTTGCGCGGCGCGCAGGAAGACTTTAGGGAGGCGGCGTGACCTCTCAGATAGACGTCGCCGAAGATGGCCGCTCCTTCACCGTCCATGTCTCCATCAGCTTCCAGAGCCGTGGAGGCCGAAAGCAAGTAATCATGCCTGAGGGAGACGCTGCGGTCTCGACGACAATGCCGACGGTCGATCCGACATTGGTAAAGGCGCTCGCGCGCGCGTTCCGCTGGCAACGAATGCTGGAGCAGGGAGAGTACGGATCGCTGGCGGAAATCGCCGAGAAAGAGAAGATCAACGGCTCCTACGTCAGCCGCATCCTGCGCCTGGCCTTGCTGTCTCCGCCGATCGTAGAAGCCATCCTGAACGGCACCCAACCGCCAGCACTTAAATTGTCGGATTTGTTGAAGCCCTTTTCCCCGGACTGGAACTTGCAGAAGAGCTTCCTGGTCTGAAAGTTCGACGAGCGACCAGACGCGCGCTTTCCCCATCGATCATCAACCGATATTCTTGAACCACGGCCGGACGATCGGCCGCGACGAACCAATACTGCCGGAAAGCGACGCGGATGACGCTCCGGATCGTAGTAGCCGTGACAGATGGGGAATGGTTCGAGACCCTGCGAAATATTCCGGGTCTCGCTGAGGTGAATTTCCGGGCACCGTCCGGAGCTCCGTTCAAAGCACTCAATCCCGGCGAGCTGTTCCTGTTCAAACTCCACGCTCCTCGGAACTTCGTCGTTGGGGGAGGCATCTTTGCCCATGCCAATACCGTGCCCTGCTCCTTGGCCTGGGAAGCGTTCGAGGTCCGCAATGGCGCCACAAGTCTTGCTGAGATGAGAAAGCGGATAATGCGATACCGACGCTCTCACGAGGGAGATCGGACGGATTTCGTGATCGGCTGCCGAATTCTGACCCAGCCCTTCTTCTTGCCGGAAGATCAGTGGGTACCCGTGCCCGATGACTGGTCACCCAATATCGTTTCGTTCAAGACCTACGATACCTCGCAGGACTTCTGGCTCGGACCTCTGGCGCCGAGTATCTGCAGCCCTATCCGCAGTCGGTGCTTCGGCCGATCGCGAGCGCCTTCCGAGGTACGGCGATCCAGTCCTGGTGTCGCCCCGTCTGGGTCAGGGGGCGTTCCGGATACTCGTAACCGATCTTTATCACCGTCGATGCGCCGTGACCGGTGAGCGCACCTTGCCTGCCCTCGACGCCGCACATATACGGCCGTATGCCGAAGGCGGCGGCCATGATACGCGCAATGGGATCCTGCTTCGCCGGGACATTCACAGTCTTTTCGACTCTGGGTATGTGACCATCACCCCGGACTTCCGTTTCGAGGTCAGCCGTCGCATTCGGGAAGAGTTCGAAAACGGGCGCCAGTACTACGCGCTGCAAGGCCATCCTATCGAGCGGCCGGATCAGTTTGACGCATGGCCGGACCAGGCGGCGCTATCCTGGCACAATGAGACGATCTTTAGGGGGTAGTGCAACCTCGTGGCTGAATTGTCAAGCGATGTCGATCATCTTCTCCGCCTTGCGGCATTCGAGCATGTCCGAGGCTTGGTCGCTTCGTACCCCCGGCTTACCGCGGCGCAGATGGGAGCAGGCTTCACGTTCCAGGGGGGCCGTATTCCCCTAATCAACCCGCAACGCGGGATATTCAAGCCTCGGCAGATGCGCCACCTCCTCTCGATCAAGACCGTCTATCCGAAACCGGGAGGCCGGGTTTGGTATGACGACCAACGGCAGGTTCATCGCCAGATATTCGAGGGCGAGGAGACTGTCGACTACGCGTTCATGGGACAAGACCCTGGCGCCGCCGATAATCGATGGTTGCGGGACGCTATGGAACACCAGATTCCCATTATTTACTTTCTCGGTGTCGCTCCGGGGCTGTACCAAGCGTTCCTGCCAACATTTGTGGTTGGCTTTGATCCTCGGGCACTAAAGGCGCGGATCGTGTTTGGAGACGTCGATAGCGCCCAAATTGAGTTTCCGGAAGCGGCGTCGGAGCGTCGCTACGCGCTCAGGACCGTTAGGCAAAGACTGCATCAGACCGCCTTTCGAGAGGCCGTTGTGACCGCCTATGGTGGTCGATGCGCGCTCTCTGGGTTACCAGAGACGCTCCTACTCGATGCAGCTCATATCATCGCGGACAGAGACGAGCGGCTAGGGCAGCCTGTTGTTCCAAACGGCCTTCCTCTCACGAAGGTCCATCACGCCGCTTTTGACGCGCACCTGATCGGCGTCGATGCCGACTACCGAATTCATATATCGGAGCGGTTGTTGGCGGCGCGCGACGGCCCCTTCCTTCAAGCGATACAGCACCTGAATGGGGAACGCCTTCGGCTTCCGGCCCGACTACAAGACTGCCCTGATCGAGATCGGCTAGCGGCTAGGTTCGAACGGTTCCGCGCCGCGAGTTAAGTTACCGTATCTTTTTTCCCAGGCATTAACGACTTCCGTGCCGTCTTCTCACAGCAAAGTGAGAGCCGAAGCAGCAATGGTTCACCACTTCGTGCTCCTACTGTCAGGGAGAACCGTCTTCGGCGCTCTTTTCTATAGGGTACGAGACCGCGACGTTCGTGGCGTTGGAAAGGTTTCCTGTGCCCGTTGATGGAAAGGCCTTTTCGTCCTTTTCGTACATCGGAGAATGCGGACCGAAAGGGATTCCTTGTCCAGCCATCATCAGGGCCTGCTGGTTCGCTTGTATCGCAACCGGCGTATAGTCCGATCTTGTGTTGTTGATCATCGTCGTAATCGCAGCCGCAAGAATGTCTGCCAGGATGTTTCCCGACGACTGCGACGAATAAACAAAGCTCTTTTGCTCCTGCCAAATCAGGTCACCTGTGTGCCCGTCTTTGAGCGTGTACAGAAACCCTACCTGAATGTTTGACGATAGAATCGCGTCCTGTGCCTTCCAATCAAGAATTTCGACATACAGAACGCTATCAGCGCCGAACAGTGAAGCGAGATTGACGGTATTTGAACTGTGAACCAACTGAGCGTCGCTCAAGCCGTCGTCGTCCATCATGCCCTTGGTCATGTTCACGGGGAAAACATAGTAACCCCGTTCCGCAAGCATGACTGGCAATGTCGTCAGGAAAAGGTCAGCTGCCTCGACTTCTGCGGAATGATTGATCACCGGCACGACCAACAAAGAATGAGGATCAGACTTCCTGAACTGCGTGTAGTCCTTTGCCGGAGGTGTCGTCGCGCAGCCCGCAATCAGCGCAGCCGCAGCTACTAAGATAATCAAGTGTTTGACCATCACTGAGTCCCCCCTGGAGCACTTGCGGGACCACCATTCGAGATGGAGTCGTCATACTTCGGCTCTGGTTTTGCGCCTGATGAGTCGGCTGGTTCAGGAGGTGCTGGTGCTGCCCCTGGCGACACCGTGGGCGCATCCGGAGCGGGTTCCGGCGGTGGCGCTGATAAACGCGTAATGACTTTGGTCATCAGGAACCGCGCCTCCGGCCAAGCTTCTTCTTCCTTCTGAAAGTAAGTGACCGCTTGGTCCTGCTGGCCCAACTTCAAGAGTGCGTATCCGTACTCCGCGTACATTCCAGGAGGGACGTTGTCCTTAGCCTCGGCCTTCTGGATATCTGCGGACAGGCGATCCGCGTATTTTTGAAGCTCTCCGGGATTCTTGTAGTAGCTCAGTAGGGCGGCGTGATAGTCGCCCCATGTATAGAGCGTCTTCTGGCTGGCACACGCTGAAGCCAATAGCCCCATGAGGGCAAGTAATAGCCACTTGCCCCGTCTAAGATTATCGCTCACTTGCTGCCCCCCTTAGCCGCCCTTCCGAATTTCGCGGTCGGTCCCCAATTCGATGAACAACTCGCGCTCGTAGGAAACCGATCCCCCTTCACGCACTTCCACCTTGTGGGTCCCTTGACTGATCACAAGCGGGTCCATGTGCTTCGACACTGTGGCCACCTGGTTGCCGTCTAGGTAGACCACCGCGCCCTCCGAGAATCCGCTGACGATGAGATGCGAGAGCGGATTTGTTCGAAGTTCTTGATGATGGGGCATTGCGCCACATGCAGAGAGTAGTGCGCACAAGACGACTGGAAATAACTTCCGCATTGTTTCCCCCTTCGCGCTACTTCGCCGCGCTCACGAACAGCCCGTCAATGGCATTGGAATCGATCTTGCCCGACACGATGCGAGCAACCGCGCCTTCGTTGGTCTCGCTTTGGCCGAACAATGACGTCACCTCAATCGTGCCAACCCGAGTGGGAGGCAGTGTGATGTCGAAGCCGGACTGCTTGCTCTTGACGGTGTCGCCACGTTTCATCACCGCTAGTTGATCACCAACGGCCACGCCTTGGCTCTTGCCGCCCGCGATGAAAACCTGATCACCTTTCACCTCCAGGATGTCAGTCTGCCACGGCCGCGCCGCTACAGTGTTGATCAGCCCTTCGATGACGTCTTCGATTGCTACCGAAATTGCTTTATCGGCGAGCGAGCCGTCGTAGCTCGAAGTGCTGCCAATTCCGAGGATCGTTTTGGTTTCTGTCGTGGCTTCGCCTTCACCGGTCACCGCGTGATAAACCAACCCCGTCTGGACATCTACAAGGCGGATCGCCACCTTCGCATGGGCGCGTTGCACCTTCTTCCGATTGAAGAGACCTCGCTTCCCATCCTCGGTAAGCCCGAACTCGACAATTGAGCCGACAATGAGTGTGTTCACCCCAATGGTATTTCCGCCGCCGTCGCGGGATTGCTCCCGTTCAATCTTAGAGAGGTCGGCACGCTCAAAAACTAAGAACCTGTCCGCTTGCGTCAGGTAGGCGGTCAGAATGTCGGACGCCTGCTTACCCAGCGGATCAAGATCCTGATCTCGCAATAGGCTCTTGCCGTATCGAGTCTCGTTGGTGAAGCGCCCGACGGCGATCTTCTGTTTGAGAACCTTCTGGCCGGTGTTGGTACCCTGGGAGTAAGCCGTCTGAGCTTGTGCCACAACGCCTAGAAAGGCGGCGGTAACCGCGAACGTCCATGCGCGAACCAGCCTTGATCGAAACACCGTTGCCTCCATTTTCCTACTTGTCCCCCATAACAACCCCACCGTGAATATTATACTAACACAAAATTCCTAAGAGCAGTGGAACCTTCGTTGCAGCTGGAAGCGCCAACCAGTTCTGCCCTCGGTGCGCCAGAATCCAAGAGGCCTTTTGAGGGAAGGATGCACAAGGCTAAGTCCACAGAGTGGGGCGCTTTTCTGACGCTTGAATCTGTCCGCACCTAAAGCGAATTCAGCGCGCAAGTCGCAATCGTGTGGTCCCCGCTATAGGGCGAATAGATGCGTATCTGCCAGCCCGCGTCAAATCTGAATCCTTGCTGGCTCATTAAGTCCACCATTTCTCGACACATCTTCTGGGCTTCCGCGCTGTTTGTGTCGATGTGTACGTCTACCGATGAGCGCCGCACCGAAATCGAACATCTCTCGCTCGTAAGGCCCGTGCCATCTACAACGATGCAAAGCGTTTGCGCGCTTCTAAGTGTTGTGTCGTCATCGCCGAATGATTTAGGCCCACTCGACAAAATCAGACAAAACGCGATTAGAATCCGCATTCCCAGCCCCCTTGGTGTGATCACTCCTTCCGCCTCCTCCGTGCCCTCTTACGCGGCCCATAGATGGCCACCGCCTTCAGGTGTTGTCCGATCACTTCAAAGTCCACGGCCGCATTCATCGGCACGGGACGTAGAACGTCTGCAAGCCGAACCCGCCCCGTTTCGTCGTGTAGAGTGGGTGACAACCAGACCCGTAGAGCACGCTCAGTAGCTCTCAGCTTGCCATCATACACACGGCCCTTGAACTTAAACTTCACCGGCACCGCCACCCCCAACAGATACGGAACCGGCTGACTCTTCGCGAACCAAATTTCAACTCGCTGAGTTCCGTCCTTGTAAACCTGGGTCATCCCCATGCCGCGCTTGTAGCCGGTGGCGATCTTCTTGGTCATCGTGTCTTCGGTCACCGGCCTTCGCCCTTAATGACCCATCTCAATGATGTTGAACATTGCCCAACCCCTCGCCTTACATCGCTTGCATCTTAGCTTATCGAGCAAGCTATTCAGCGGCGTGTCTAACGGACGACCGTGGACAAGTTCATCCCTGGTGAAGCGCTTCTCATGCCCGCACCTTCGACATGAGGCCCGGACATCGTGATGCGGCCTTATGTCGTCCAGTTTGTAGCCATCCAATGATATTGGCCTGTCGCGCATAGTTCATGTTCTGTTCTCATTAGCGCTAATGTCAAGTATGGTGGTCGATGAGCCGAGCCTTGTTGTCCGGCAGTACACACGTCACACTCATTCAGGCACTGAGGCAACACACGGACTGAGGCCATGTCCATTGAAGTCCTAGCCTTGATAATCTTCTTTGCCGTTGGTGGCTTCGCCATCGGATACGTCTACTGTGAATTCTCCTGGAAGGATCGCTTGGCGAAGCGCGGCCTTGCTCGTTACTTCCCCCCACGTGGCACGTTCGAATGGACGGAACCGGGTCAAGGTGGGTACATGGACATGCCGACTGCCGAGGACGACGAACGCGCGGCCAACGAGGCCCAAAGCGCACGTGAAGCGCGACGGAGACGCCCCGGAAACGAGGGCTAGTGCGCGCCGTGTGCGGACGCTTCACACACCATTTGACCTGGGAAGAAGTACGACGGCTCTACAGCATCATCGAAGGCCACCCGCCGTCCAACTTCGAACCCGCTACAACATCGCTCCCACTCAGAACTCCTTGGTGGTCCGCGAGGGTCCCAAGGGTAACGAAGCGGCCGTTCGGGTTCGGCTGGGTCAGAGCGGTGGCCCCCAAGACGCGCATGTCCCAATCGTCAGTATAGTCTCGTACGCCTAGCCCGTGTGTTCCTATCCCTTGTCCGCAATCACGTGGACTTTGAGACCAACACTCAAGGGTAGGAACAATGACGAAATCTTGCGACCAAATAGACGGACAGACGACGCCCGATGACTACATTGTGCAGCTTGCGGGGGCTATTGCGACCTTACGCAAGTCTGCACGGTGCATCTCAGTGAAGGACCAAGACCGCATGGGGGCAGCGGCGGAACGCATTCTGACCCTTGAGCGAGACCTTGCGAAATGTCGAGCCGTCTCGGCAAAGGGGCTTGCCGCAAAGCTCGCGGTGCTCTCCGAGCGTCTAAGGCAAAGCGGGGAGTCGGAGTTGATGGCGAGTGTGCAGAGGGATGTTAAGAGGGTAGCGAAGGGCTAGCAGAGGGGGAGCGCTCGTGTCACAGCGGGCGCTCTTACTTCTTTCCTGTTTTGGTCGAAGCCATTTGAATTGATTACGGGCCTAGAACGGCGAGGAGCTATTGCGTCCGTGCTCAAGTGATTGGCTGGAAGTCCGGCGGATGTCTAAGCGGGTCAACAGTGCGGCTCAGGATGACGCGGGACTATTTGAGGCAAGATAGCCGCTAGTCCTTCTTGTCGCGCTTTTCTATCGCAGTGCGCGCGGATTCTGGTAGCTCCCCATAAACGCTCTCAATATGTTTAGGCTGAGAAATCATTATTTCTGCTATCAGATTGACCAAGCCAAATAATCTCTCTGCTGCCTCACGATCATCCTTGATATCGATTTGGCCGGGATGGACCGCATTGTTACCGACGACGCGAACTACGTCCAAAGACCTTTGAACCCGCACGTCTAGTCCCTTCTTTACCAGTGCTCCGATGTCGTCATTAATATTTTTTCCGTCCTCTCCCAGATGTTCACACAGCTTCTGTATCGCTAAGCGCAATAGTGCGGCCGCTCCTCTGGGAGAAGTGTCAAGGATACCGCTAGCTTCTAGGTAATCGTCGCGAACATCGTTGGGGAGATCTGGATTTGGAAGCGGCGCTGTTCCGAGCAACGGCCAAATCAAACGATCTTAAATCCAAATAGCCAACTCATCGCATTCGTAGCAACGCGACATTGTAAGATTGTGGACGTCATAGGCTCTGTAAGTTGCGTTCGCCTCTATGAAGGGTCTGCCTACCAGCATCTTTTCAGCCCAAGAAACGAATTTCTTCTTTGTTTCCACATCTTCAATCTGGCCGAAATTTAGCTGACCAAAACTCTCCTTAGTGATGATCACTGGCGGGGTCTTGGCAGGCAAACTGTCGGCGTAAATCGAATACCAATACTGGGTTGTTAGCACGCCGCAGTGGGGGCAATTGAACGCAGTTTCCCTGACAGATGCCTCCACATATTTTCGGCGAGTGTCGTTCAAATCACGTACCTCACTGAGTTCAAGAGCGAGTTCGAATTCCTAACTGAGACGCGCGCCAAACACGATCCGCCGCACAGCTTATCAGTTGGCCGTGCACGTTGGCCCAGCTTGTGTCGTTGGTGTCTCTAGCCGAGCAACCAGCCACCCCCAGGCATCATGTGTTCGAGCTTCATCGGGAGCCACTTCGCCGCATAAGCACGACGAACTCAGCGTTCCGTCACAACATTGTTGGCGGTTACCAGAACAGCCGCAGACGCCCTTGTGATGTGAACAGCATCCCCTCTTGGCGACTTGTTCGCCCTTGGTCGCTCCTTTAATCGCTTGGGCACATGCCGAGGGCCGCGAGATCGAAGTGTGCTCCTTCGCGACGACACCATGTCCCACCGTGCCCACCATCGCTAGCATCGCGAACACCACAATGAATTTCAGTGCCACCTTTCCTCGCTCACTTGTCGGGATACGATTGCCTGCATCCCGAAGCCAACGGTCTGCCCGATAGCTCCTTATTGAGCGCTCCGGCTTCGTGAACTGTTTCCGACTGAAGGAACCTGAAGCCGCTCTCTTGGGCTATCGTGTCCAAGGACGTCACATGGCCGCTCAGGTATTCCTTCATGTACTTCTTGGGCACCTTCATGTCGTTGTTCGGCAGCAAAAAGCTAAGCGTCTTGAAGCCTCCCACGTCACGTTGAACGATGATCTTGTATTGTGCACTAGGGATGGCCACACGCCGCCCCAGCTTGCCGTTCATGCGCCAGTCGTTCGCGTCTGCATCTCTGCCTAGCGTGTCGTCGCGGTCATAGACCGTGCCCGAGATAACCCACGTGTCGTCAACCTCTGACGCCCATTCACGCGCCGACACTTCCAACACTTCCCATGGGCCGCGATTGAAAGCGCAATGTTGGGGCGTCATGTTCGACATCAGAAACGAGTCGTCCATCACGGCGTCGCTACGGTTCATGTCCGCCCGTGGCACAAGGTGGCCTTGGTCAAAGATGGGTTCCTTGTAGTCGGCGCAATCGGAGCGCTGATCTTCGCTTAGGCGCGGATCGGACCTGAAGGAGTCTTGGCGGTGGTGTTCGTCTTGCGCGCGCTCCTTCGGCAGGTATTCGGCCACCCATAAGGGGGAGCGCAAATCGTCGTCATACCAAACAATGTACGCGTCTTGCGCCAACAGGTGTTCGCCATGGCGGTCCCCGGTCTCTTCGGGCATCCCAAAGGGCAGGTTCTTGTCTACGGCGTCGTGAACGCGAGGATCGTTGGCGTCATAGAGAAGAGCGTCGGCATCATCTATGCGGGCTTCCGTAATGCCGCTGTCCCAATTGCAGTAATGCTCCTTCTCTCGGCCCACCGCTTGGTGAGCGAGTCCGGCCGTTACGAATGAACAGACGAAGAGGATACGCCACAGGTGCTTCATGTTGGCCTCTCATGAGCGTTTGCGCGTATGATAGACTAGCTAATCTTCGACGGGGGATTCTATTGAAAGTTGTGGTGGACCGAGAAGATTTCTTGTCGACAAAACGGGGCGGCGGACGTCAGCTTTGGGGCCCTGGAATGACCGTCTGGTCCATGAACGAAGCGTACCGCTTAACCCACGTCGAACGCAGATGGTTAGTGTCCTTATAGATCGGCGTACCTTGATCAAAGGAAATGATGCAGTAGCGCTTATCATCGCAGAGAGCCGACAACGGATCGATGAAATGTGCACCGGCTCGTTCGGCGATGTCTCGTAAAGTGTCCCTAAGATCGAATTGATTCTGAGAGACCCTTACCCGCTCGGGATATGGTTTAGAAGACGAGAGGACACTAGAACCGAACCGGTTTACGTTCACATAGTGGCTCGGAGAAAGCAATTGCGACGCGGGATCGTCACCCAGCAAGTAGAACTCTATCTTTGATTGACGAACCAATTCGATAAATTGTTTGAGATGCCGTAGCGCCAATTCTCGCTGATTTATCTCCCACTCGTACTGCGGGCTGTTTGTGTCGTCTACGTGATAGATCAAGTAACAAGCCCAACAAGCCCCCAAGACTACCGTCCTGACATTGCCGGATTTCAGCATGGCTAACATCGAATCTCGGTAATAATTGCAGGGTTCGTTTCCCCATTTGCTAGAAGAGATATCTGGAACCGGTAGACACCCTTCGTGGGTCGCGAAGATGACGGACCTTACGTCTTTACCCCTCTCTCTGAGGAGGTTGGAGATTCTGGGCATATACTGGTCCATGTGGGAGTGCACCGAGAAATAGGACTGTCGAAGAATCGCTGCCGTTCCTTGATCGCCAGAACTTTTCATGCTCGAACTGAAATCTGACGAGGCCCTCGCCAATGCTCCAATCGTTGCGCGCGCGGACGACCTTCGCGATTAATGGATCATGGATTCTTTGGACGATTTGGCCACGCTCGATGATCACGCCAAATAGCAGCAGAGTTGCCATCGTTGCGGCCAAGGAATAGACGGCGTTCTTTTTGAGTACGCCGAACCTTATTGGCTTCTCCAAGAAATTAAATGTAAGCCAAGCGAGCAGAACCGATGCCAGAATCAGGCCAGCTTTGACAACGGTCAGATAGGTAGTCCCTCCGTAAATGTGCAAGAACGACAAGAGAGGCCAGTGCCAAAGGTACAGTGGGTAACTGATGAGACCGACCCATACGGCGGGGCGTGTTGAGAGCAGTGTCCGGTTCAACCACGCTGGCTGCCCGGCCGCCAAGATAAAGAACACGCCAAATGCGGGCATGAGCGCTATCGCACCGGGGAACGCGCTTGATTTGTTGATCCCGTAGAAACTGGCGATAAGGAGAGCGAAGCCGAAAAGGGCAACGGAATTAGGGAAGCGCTGTAATAAGTTACGTTCGGTTTTCATCTCCCAGTAAGCCAGGAGTTCCCCGAGCATGAGTTCCCAAGCTCTCGAAACAGGCAGATAGAACGCGGCCACAGGATGCCTTTGCATCAGGAACAAGTTTGCAAGAAAAGAAAGTAGGGCGATCCCGGCCGTTATAGTTGCAAGGTTAAATCGCTTCTTCCAAGCGAACGCCACCAAGAGCGGCCAAAATATGTAAAACTGCTCCTCAATGGCCAAGCTCCATAGATGCAACAATATTTTGGATGCAGCTTGTCCGTCGAAATAGCCAGACTCTGCGCCACAGAACGAAATTTGAGAGGAACAATGCGCCCGCTACAACATGCTTCCCGAGGTGATGAAATTCGTCGGAAAGCAACGTCGTCCAGCCCACCAATATGCAAAAGGTGATGACGACAACGAGGGCTGGAAAGATTTTCTTATCCGGCGGAAGTAGAAATCAGCAAAGCTAAACCGATCCTGATTAAGGCTTCTGAATATGATTGAGGAGATCAAGAAGCCAGAAAGCACGAAGAAGATGTCTACGCCGACAAATCCCCCAGGAACCAGCGCCGGAAAACTGTGAAACAATACGACGGGAATGATAGCTACTGCCCGCAATCCGTCGATAAACGGCCGATGCTTTGGGTGAATGGCGTGTTTCATCGTTTCGCTCTAATATGAAGCGCCCACTCTCCCTAGTTGTAGTTGAAAACCTTACAATAATTCTGGAGGTTCGTGCTCTTCAAATGCACGCGTCGTGATAAATCGCATTGCGAATAAGTCAGGCGCGAGTTCTCTCATAGTTTCCAGGTTACGCACCAGAGTCCCCCGAAACGTGTCCCTGTTTCGTGTCCCTGTTCCCCTGTTTTTCCGTCCTAAGTTATTGATTTTATTAGGTTGGCTGGGGCGGCAGGAACCCCAGCCACTGGCCATCCCATATCATTTCAAACGAACCTCACCCTTTGTTTTGCGCTGCAGGCGTGCTGAGTTTTTTCGGACGTTTGGTGAGTGCAGGAAATACGAAACGCGTAAGAGATTGCTGCCACGAACTTGCTGAAATCGCTTGGTTTCAGCGAGCGTACGTATTGGTTTCAGTCAAGAGGTTCGGAGAATATTGGCTTAGAGAGAGGGTTCTCGAACCGATGTTCGCCTGGTCAGGTACGGAACGAACTAGCCTAGCCCGCGCAGAGGCTGGGACTTAAATGAACCCTCGAAATAATCGGAGAAATTCGTCTCTTGAGGAGTGGCGGAGAGGATGGGATTCGAACCCACGGTACGGCTTTTAGGCCGTACAACGGTTTAGCAATTCGGAAACGCTGTATCGCCTCGTGTTGAGCAATCCAGAAGGGTCTGTTTTGTGGGGATTTTTAGCCGCTAGCGTCCATCCCGTATCAGCCAATTTCGTCTCATCGCCACCCGTGCGTTTGCAAAATGTTTGCAAACCGGCGCGGTAGTACGCAATTTCTGTTCGAGTCGAAAAATGACTTTTTACCTCAGCTCACTTTGCTCGGCGGGCAACGAGTTGGATCTCGTCATCGGGACATGACGGGCCATTGTACCCATCATGCTTGATCGTCGCCCATCCGGACTTGGCGGGGGCATTTAACGGGAGGAATCTGTGCTGGACGCCGGAGAGTGCCTATCGCCAGATAGCGCAGGCGGCTGATGACTTGCGACCATCCATTGGACAGCCAGCGAGACGATCAGGAAAAGCACGAACATGATGACCCAGGAACGGGTCGGCGCAACCGCAATCGGTGGCTTCGTGTCCGACGTAATCTTGGAGCTGACTCTGCGTGGAAGAAGCGCGATCAAACGTTCCGCAATTGTCCCGCTGTCTCGGTGACCCGACGGACCGTCGGGCAGTGTTGAAATCAACGCCGCCAATCTCCGGATGGCGGCATCCCCAGACAAGCGGGTTAATTCGGCTGCTTCCTGCCAAGGGTCGACATCCAATCGGGCCAATGCCGAAAGAACGCTGAGCAGCATTCCATTCCTATCCTCGCCGATCGGCGCGTACAGAAAATCGTGGAACTCAGGTCCTAGCTCAGTAGCAGAAGCAGAATGCGCCATTTCAACCGCCGAATGCCGGCGCCTCGTCCGAACACGTGGAGTCGACGGTGAGGCACAAGGAAATTCCGTCGGATCCGCAGAAGCCAAACGATATCGCATGACTCCTTGGTGCGTTAGGCTCGGAAACTACTTAAAGGTATGGCCCGGACTGAAGACTTACCACGATGAATGGTCCAATGTGGAATATACTCGACTACATTGCCGTGCTCCTCGCTCTAACGGCCGGATTCGCCTATGCAAACCACTACTTATTGCGACTGCCGAGAAATTCCGGGCTGTTGGTCATCGCATTGGCGGTATCCCTTGGTCTGCGCCTGATCGAGCACGCTTTCCCCTCGGTGGGGCTTGCCACAATGCTGCGCGACAATCTCGCTCGGGCGAATTTCGGTCCACTTCTGCTCAACGGCTTTCTCGGTTTTCTGCTCTTCGCTGGGGCCCTCGAAGTCGACCTCAAGGAATTGCTTGAACGCAAGTGGACCATTCTCGCCCTTTCAACGGTTGGTGTGTTGCTGTCGAGTTTTGCCGTGGCGGCCGGCATGTACGGCATCTTTCGTCTGGTCGGGATTGACGTCCCTTTGAAATATTGTCTGGTTTTCGGGGCACTGATCTCGCCGACCGATCCAGTGAGCGTCCTTGGCGTCCTGCGCCGAGTGCACGTTCCGTCACGCTTGCAGGCCATCATCGGTGGAGAGAGCCTGTTCAACGACGGCATCGGTATCGTTCTTTTCACGATCTTCCTGCACCACGCGACAACCGCCGGAGACGCGGGACCTACAGTACTCGGCGTATTCCTTGACTTCCTGCGCGAGGCGGGCGGCGGGGCTCTGCTGGGCGTAGCAGGGGGAGGCCTGGCGCTCGCCGCGATGCGCGGTATCGACGAGTACAACATCGAGCTGATGATTTCGCTTGCGCTCGTCGCTGGCACATTCGGACTCGCGCAGACGATCGACGTCTCCGGACCAGTGGCCGTTGTTGTCGCTGGACTGCTGATTGGCAGCATCGGTGTCCGATACGCGGTCAGCGGCACCACACAAGATTATCTGAAGAAGTTCTGGTCGCTGACGGACGAGCTTCTCAATTCCTTTTTGTTCCTGCTAATCGGCCTGGAATTCGCTGCCATAGACATTCGATGGAGCTTTGTCGTGGCGGCGGGGCTGGCGATCCCCGTGTCGGTCGCGGCGCGCGGCCTCAGCATTACGGTGGCCAGCCTGCCGCTAAACCTCGGCGCCCCACGGAAACTCCGGGGTATCACCTTGCTGACTTGGAGTGGCTTGCGAGGCGGAATTTCCGTCGCGCTGGCGCTCTCGCTACCGCTTGGTCCTTATCGAGCTCCCCTGCTGGCAGCCTGCTATGGCGTCGTCATATTCACCATGATCGGTCAAGGATTGAGTCTCGGAAGGGTTGCCGCGCGGCTCTATCCGAGCCAAGACTCCGATACGCCCGGTCCCCCAGGATCCTGATACCCCTTGCGCTGTTGATCGCGGTAACTCACGCGGCCTCGAGTCGATGAACTCGGCACCACACAACAGGTTCATGATCATGCGACAAACGGCCGCTAGGTAGTTTCCGACTCTCACGCGGATGCACCGACAACCGATATACTGCATTGCAACATGGGGCTAAAGCGATCCGATCGGCCCCAGCCGTCGACGGGGGGTGTCGTGCCGCCAATCCAATGCGCGCGCCAAGGACACGAATCCATGAAGACAACAGACAAGGTAACGTCAAGGTCAACGACCGCGATGAACCCGCTCGGCTTCGAGTGGCCGGCCCAACCGAACCCCTTCGTGGCATCCTCCGGAGAGCCTATGGCGTGCGGTTCGGAATACATGGTCGACGCGTTTCAACGCGGCGTTCTCTTCCTCGATTTGCTGAGGCAGCGTGGCAACGAGGAGATCGAGATTACATCACGGCCGATGGCGACCGTACTGCGCTTCGACCACGAGGAGCTGATGAGCGGTCGGTCGTTGCCGCGGCCCATCAACTATTCACTCTTGCGCATCCTGCCCTTGCCGGGGGTCGCGATCGATCGGCGCAAGCGGCCGGTGGTGGTAGTCGACCCGCGGGCCGGTCAAGGCCCGGGCATTGGCGGCTTCAAGGCGGACAGCGAGATCGGCGATGCCCTGAAGGCCGGCCACCCGGTTTATTTCATCGGTTTCAGTGCAACCCCAGTTCCTGGTCAGCAGTTCCTGGACGTCGTCGAGGGACAGGTGAAGTTCTTCGAGCGGGTGGTCGAGCTGCACCCCAATGCACCGCGTCCGTTTGCCATCGGCAACTGCCAGGCAGGCTATCAGACGCTGATGGTGGCCATGTTGCGACCGGACCTGTTCGGGCCTTGCCTGGTCGCAGGCTCCCCGATGTCGTACTGGCAAGGCGTCCACGGCAAGAGCCCGATGCGCTATTCCGGCGGTCTGCTCGGCGGCAGTTGGCTCACAGCAATGACCAGCGACCTCGGCAATGGCAAGTTCGACGGTACCTGGCTGATCCTGAACTTCGACATGCTCAATCCGGCGAATTGGCTGTGGAGCAAGCAATACGAGGTCTACACCCACATCGACACCGGCGCGGAGCGGTACCTCAAGTTCGAGAAATGGTGGGGCGACTTCATCGAGTTGAACGGCGACGAAATGCAGTTCCTGGTGGACAACCTCTTCATCGGCGACAAGCTGACGCGCAATCAGCTGCAGTCGACCGAAGGCGTGACCTTCGACGTCCGTAACATCGGGTCGCCGATCATCGTCTTCACCTCGTCGGAGGACAACATCAGTCCGCCGCCACAGGCACTCGGCTGGATTCTCGATCTCTACCGCGATGTCGACGACATCCGAGCAACCGGCCGGACGATCGTCTACTCGCTGAACCACAAGATCGGACATCTCGCCCTCTTCGTCTCGTCCAAGGTTGGCGCCAAGGAAGACGAGGAATTCGTGCAGATGATGGATGTCATCGACTGCCTGCCGCCAGGTCTATACGAGATGGTCATTTCACCGCGGCCAGCGGAGGTGCCAGCGGGCGGCTTCGTTACCGGTGACTGGATCGCCCGCTTCGAGGCGCGCTCGCTCGACGATGTTCGCGCGCTCGGTCGAAACAGCCCCAAGGACGATCGCGCCTTCGCGGCTGTGGCCAAGCTGTCAGAGCTTAACCTCTCAATATACCGAAGATTTATGCAGCCCTTTGTCCGGGCGCTTGCCAACAAGCCGGCGGCAGACCTTGCGCGGACTCTGAACCCGCTCAGGCTCAGCTACACGATCTTTGCCGACAGCAGTCCGTGGATGAAGGGCGTGCAGGAAATGGCGGAGGCCATCACAGAGGCGCGCAAGCCGGCGGCGGCGGACAATCCGTTCCTCGCACTACAGGCACAAATCTCGGATCAGGTCGTGGCGGGCCTGGACGCCTATCGCGTGGCGCGAGACCAAATGGTCGAACAGACGTTCTTCGGCTTCTACGGCTCACCCTTCGTTCAGGCGCTGCTTGGCCTCGACGCCGATAGCGAGGTGCGGCCTCACCCCGGCATTTCGCCCGAAAAACTGGCGGCGCGACAGGCCCGGGCGGACGTCGAGGCGGCGAAGCTGCTGACCGGTGGGTTTGACGAAGCGCTGACCCGGGCGGTGCTTTACGTCACGGCGGCCGAGCGGATGATCGACCAGCGTTGTGCGCTGGCGCTGAACGTCGCTCGCCAGAAGCTGATGCACCTGTCGCTCGCCGAGTTCAAGGCGATGGTGCGGGATCAGTCTTTCCTGTTGCAGCTCGAGGCCGAGCGCGCAGTAGAGGCGCTTGCCACCATCGTGGCGAAACCGGGCGAGCGGAAAGAACTGCTAAAACAAGTGCGCGCGATCGTCGGCGCGGGCGACGCCCCGCTTGCCGCCGAGCGCGATCGACTGGACCGCGTGTCCCAAGTGCTGGCGGCGCCGATCGAGAAGCCGGTCGCCTCCAAACCCGTTCGGCGATCCTCAGGCAAGAGTGTGCCCACCCGGCCGAGAGCCGTGTTGCACTGACCGACGAACGGTCTCGCCCGGCTCCTACTTCGCCACGGCGGCATCCCGTTTGTCGCTGTGGCACAGGCCTAAGTGCACGGAGTTTCAACAATGCGGACCGTCGTCAACAAGACCTTCGACGAGATCGCTCCCGGCGACGTGGCGTCGGTCCAGCGCACGCTGCAGGCCGGCGACGTGCGGGCTTGGACTACCGCTTTCGGTGAAGTGGGCATGCTCACCGCTCCCGGAGAGAGCCAGGCGGCTGCCGGCATTGTCACGGCCATGATGACCGCGCTTGTTAGCTCAGCCCTTCCGGGACCCGGAAGTTCAGTCCGCGCGACCTCACTGCAGATAAAGGGCGCGCTGCCGATTGCCGTTGCGATGACAGTGCAACTGGTCGTGCGAGAGAAACGGCTCGATCAGGGGATTGTCGTGCTGGACGGCCGGTGCACAGACCCAGCGGGCCAGGTCGTCGCGACCGCGATTCTGGACATTCTGGCGCCGACGACGCGACAAAAACGTCAAGTGGCGGAACATCGGCTCGAAGGTCTGATCGAGCGCTGCAAAGATCTCAAGCCGATGCTGACTGGCGTGGTGCATCCATGCAGCACCGATGCGCTGACGGGTGCGGTGGAGTCCGCTGAGGCCGGGTTGATCGTGCCCGTGCTATTCGGACCAGAGGCCGAGATCCGGAAGATTGCGGAACAAGCCCGCGTGGATCTCGGCAAGTGTCGGATCGTGGCCACGGATGGCCCCGAGGATTCAGCCCTGAAAGCTGCCGTGGCCGCAGGTGCCGGTGAGGTCGCTGCGCTCATGAAGGGCAGCCTCCACACCGACCAGCTCCTTCACGCCGTCATGCAGAAGGACGCCAAGCTGCTCACCGGGCGTACGATCAGCCATTGCGCAATGATGTCGGTGCCGACCTATGCGCGCCGCTTCATCATCACCGACGTCGCGCTAAATATCGCTCCCGACACCGACCAGAAGCGCGACATCTGCCAAAACGCGATCGGCTTCGCCCGTGCACTCGGCATCGACGTCCCGAAGGTGGCGGTGCTGGCGGCAGTGGAAATGGTCAAGACAAAGATGCAAGCGACGCTCGACGGCGCGATCTTGGCGAAGATGGCGGAGCGCGGCCAGATCGTCGGCGGAATTGTCGACGGGCCGCTCGACCTCGATGCGGCGGTGGACGCGGAGGCGGCGCGGATCAAGCACATATCGTCGCCGATCGCGGGCCTCGCAGATGTGTTGATCGTGCCTAACATCGAGGCCGGCAACATGGTCTATAAGAACCTCGCCTTTATGGCCGACGCACAAATCGCGGGCCTTGTGGTCGGGGCGCGGGTCCCCGTGATTTTGACCAGCCGCGCCGACACCGCCGCCGCGCGCCGTTTCTCGGCCGCCGCCGCCGTGCTCTATGCCGATGCCCTGGCACGTGACCCCACCATCGTGTTGCCCGAAACCGAAGAGTGATCGGCAATGAGCGACGCCATCGTCGTTTTCAACGCAGGTTCCACTAGCCTGAAATTCGGCGCGTACGCGGTAGACACGGCCGGGTCGCTGCCCCTGCTCTGCCGCGGCCGGATAGACAGCATGCAGGGCGATCCGCACTTCGTCGTCAACGACGCGGCGGGCAAGCCGTTGGACACCCATGAATGGGGCGACGGCCATGCGATCGACCACAAGGCAGCGCTACACTTCGTCATCAGCTGGCTGGAAGCCAACTTGGCGAATACGAAGACTATGGCGGCCGGTCACCGGGTGGTGCTCGGTGGTAGCCGCTTCGAGGCGCCGGCGCTGATCGAGGGCGACGTGCTCGATTATCTCGAATCGCTCTCGACTATGGAACCGTCACACCAGGCCTTCAACGTGCGCGGCGCTCGGGCGTTTGCCGAGGCGTTCCCGAGCCTGCCGCAGGTCGCCTGCTTCGACACGTCGTTCCATCGGACGATGCCGGAGGTCGCGCAGACTTATTCGCTGCCCAAAGATGTGCGCGATGCCGGCGTTCGCCACTGGGGCTATCATGGCATTTCCTACGACTATATCAGTCGGCAGGTGCCTAAATTCGCACCCAAAGCTCGGCGGGTGATCGTCGCACATCTTGGCGGCGGCGCGAGCATGTGCGCCCTGTTGGACGGGCGTAGCATCGAGACCACGATGGGTTTCGCTGGCGTATCCGGCCTTCCTATGGCGACGCGCTCCGGCGATGTGCCACCCGGCGCTCTGTTCTATCTGCTACGCAGCAAGCTGTTCGACGACGCGTCGTTGGAAAAGATGCTCTACGAGCGCGCGGGGCTGCTCGGCCTGTCCGGCACGAGCGGCGACATGCGCGTGCTGCAGGACAGCGAAGAACCGGCAGCGGTCGCGGCGGTGGAACATTTCGTCTATGCGATGACAAAATATGCAGGCGCCTACGCCGCCGTGCTTGGCGGGCTGGATGCCTTCGTGTTCACTGCCGGTATCGGCGAGCATTCCGCGCCAGTGCGCGCAGCGCTGTGCGCCAAGCTGGCTTGGCTCGGCGTCAAGCTGGACAGCCAGGCGAACGCCGCCAACGGTCCTTGTATTTCCACGCCGGACAGCCGGGTCTCGGTGTGGGTCATCCCGACAAACGAGGAACTGATGATCGCGCAGCACACACATGCGCTGATTTATCCGTAGGACAAGAAAGATTGGCGAGACAGACAACGGAGAAGAAGCAAATGCTGAAATTTATCGACGGGTTACCGCCGGACGTGTTGGCGATCGAAGCGCTTAACAAAGTGACGCATGATGACTATCGCGACGTCCTAATTCCCAAGGCTGAATCCATGCTTGGTAAGGGACAGATCAAGTTTCTCTACGTCATCGGCAAGAAGTTCACTGGCTTCGAGCCCGGCGCCCTGTGGGATGACGCCGTGTTCGGGCTAAATCACTGGCGAGATTTCGGGAAAATCGCCGTCGTTACCGATCACGCATGGCTCGGCGCAACCATCAACATGTTCAAGCCGTTCTTTCATGGAGAAATCCGGCTTTTCGGATTGTCCGACTTACCCGCGGCAAAAACCTGGATCACGGGTGCCGGCACCAGCGGCTAACCCGCGCGCGGCGACCGATTCCGAACCTTGCCCCACGTAAAGATGGAATACGCCCAATGAAACCTCACCCCGATCAGCGGAAAAAAGCCCCGCCCGAATCCGAGTCAAGCTCGAAGCCTCGGCGAAGGACGATCTGAAATCCCTGCCGCTGGCGGAGGTCGAGAAAAAATTGGGATCGTCGCCGGACGGCCTCACCCAAGCCGAGGCGCAAAAGCGGCTGACCCAATATGGGCCGAACGAGATCGCAGAGAAGAAGACCAATCCGCTCCTGAAGTTTCTCACCTATTTCTGGGGTCCCATACCTTGGATGATCGAAGCGGCCGTGATCCTGTCGGCGGTCGCCCGGCACTGGCCGGATTTTGGGATCATTCTCGTTCTGCTTCTGTCCAACGCTGTGGTCGGATTCTGGGAAGAACGACAGGCAGGCGACGCGATCGCCGCCTTGAAGGCCAAGCTTGCAATCAAAGCCCGGGTGAGGCGTGACGGGAAGTGGGTCACGCCTCCGGCGCGGGAACTGGTGCCGGGTGACGTCATTCGCTTGCGCCTGGGAGACATCGTGCCGGCAGACGCGCGTTTGTTGGACGGCGACGAGGTCTCAGTCGATCAGTCTGCGCTTACGGGCGAATCGTTGCCCGCTACGCGCAAGTCGGGCGACGCGGTATTCTCCGGGTCAATCATGCGTCGCGGCGAGATCGGCGCGATCGTCTACGCGACGGGCACGAAGACCTATTTTGGCAAGACTGCGGAACTTGTGGAGACGGCGGTTACCGTCAGCCATTTCCAGAAGGCCGTGCTGAAGATCGGCAACTATCTGATCATGCTGGCGGTAGCGCTGGTGGCCGTGATCATCGCGCTTGGGATATACCGCGGCGACCCGATCCCCACGACTTTACAGTTCGCCCTCGTGCTGACCGTGGCGGCGATCCCCGTGGCAATGCCCACGGTTCTGTCGGTGACGATGGCGGTCGGTGCGCGCCTGCTCGCCAAGAAACAGGCGATCGTAAGCAAACTCGTCGCCATCGAGGAACTGGCCGGCGTGGACGTGCTTTGCGCCGACAAGACCGGTACCTTAACGCAGAACAAACTAACCCTCGGCGATCCGTTTTGTTTGGATAAGATCACGGCCGACCAGGTCATCCTTGCCGGCGCCCTGGCCTCGCGCGCCGAGAACAACGACACGATCGATCTTGCCGTCCTCGGAGGATTGAAAGACAACGCGGCGCTCAAGCCCTATCACATCACGCATTTCCAGCCCTTCGATCCGGTCCATAAACGCACCGAGGCAACCGTCAAGGACAAGGACGGGAAGACGTTCAAGGTCACGAAAGGGGCGCCGCAGGTCATCGTGGCGTTGTCGGTCAACGCGGCCGCCGTGAAACCCGCCATCGACAAGGCCGTCAACGATTTTGCCGCGCGCGGCTTTCGTGCTCTCGGCGTGGCGCGTGCCGATGGCGACGGGAAGTGGCGACTACTGGGCGTTCTGCCGCTGTTCGATCCGCCACGTGAAGACGCAAAATCCACCGTCGCGACCGCCGCCGCAATGGGCGTGAAGATCAAAATGGTGACGGGCGACGCACTGGCGATCGCTCAAGAGACCGCCAAGACCTTAGGGATGGGTACGAATATTCTCGACGGCGCCACCCTCGGTGACTCCAAGACGAAGGAATCCGCGGCGGCCACCAAGTCCATCGAAGATGCTGACGGTTTCGCCCAGGTCTTTCCGGAGCACAAATTCCACATTGTCGACGTGCTGCAGAAGCACGGTCACATTGTGGGCATGACCGGCGATGGCGTGAACGACGCCCCCGCGCTGAAGAAGGCCGATTGCGGCATCGCCGTCTCGGGCGCAACGGATGCGGCCCGCGCGGCGGCGGCGATCGTGCTGATGTCTCCCGGGCTGTCGGTGATCATCGACGCGATCAAGGAAAGCCGCCGAATCTTCCAACGCATGAACAGTTACGCGATCTATCGCATCGCCGAGACGTTGCGCGTGTTGCTCTTTATGACGTTGGCGATAGTCGTGTTCAACTTCTATCCGCTGACCGCCGTGATGATTGTGATGCTGGCGCTGCTCAACGACGGCGCCATCCTGTCGATCGCTTATGACAATGTCCGGTACAAGAACGCACCAGAAGCTTGGAATATGCGCTTGGTACTGGGCATCTCCACGGTATTGGGGGTGTTTGGCGTAATCGCTGCGTTTGGACTCTTCTATCTCGGCGAGCGTGTCTTTCATCTCGACCGGGCGCATATCCAGACGCTTATGTATTTGAAGCTCTCGGTAGCCGGGCATCTGACGATCTTCCTGACCCGAACGCGCGGCCCATTCTGGTCCATTCGCCCCGCGCGGATTCTGTGGATGGCCGTGTTGGGAACGCAGGCGGTCGCGACGTGTATTGCAATCTTTGGCCTTGGGCTTGTGACCCCGCTCGGTTGGAATTGGGCATTGCTGGTCTGGGGCTACGCTCTTGCCTGGGCTCTCGTAAACGATCGCATAAAGCTGCTGACGTATCGGATTCTGGATGTTGCGAAAGTCGAGCCTCAACTTGAGCGGCAGTCCAAAGCCGAGCCTCAGTCCGCGTCCAAAACCGATTCCAAGGCGGTGGCTAAGCCCGAGACCAAGGCCGCGCCTCAGCCTGACGCAAAACCCAAGGCTGTGCCCGAAGCCAAGACCGCGCCTCAGCCCGATGCCAAGTCCGGAGCCCAAGCCGAGACGAAACCAGACGCAGAACCCGGGGCCGCATCCAAGCCGGACGTCAAGTCCGAAACCAATTCCGAAACCAAGCCCGAGACCAAGCCCGAAGCCCAAGCCGAGGCGAAGCCAGACGCAGAACCCGAGGCCACCCCTGAAGCAAAGGCCGCGCCAAAGCCTGATGCGACGATCGAGGCCAAGCCCGAAGTCGAGCCGAACCCGGATGCCAACGCCGACATTGCGACACTGCTCAATACCTCACTTGGTGATCTCCTCGTAGCGGGCCTCGTCAAAGATCCGGAGGATGCCGGCCGTGTCATTGCCGCTGCGGTCAGCCAGGCCAAAGCGAGCATCGCGGCCGGCCCGAAGGCGCCCGAGACCAATGCCGAGACCAAGGCGAAGCCTTCAAGGAAAAACCGATCCCGCGCATCTAAATCCAAGCCTCAGCCAGATGGCCAAATGAAGACACCGACCGACAGTGTTTCGAAGACAGTCAAGTGAACCGAGTGATACTGACACTCAACTGAGGGAACGGATGCGATGAAAATACAGACCGAGGACTTTCGGGTGAGCGAAGGAGACAAGGTAGATCTCGACAAGTGGCCGACGAACGTCGATCCCATTTACAAGTCGAAGAGCCAATATAAGAAGCTTCTGGAGGATCACGTTGCGCAGCTCAGCGCGCAACAACAGCTTCACTACGCATCAAACCGCAATGCTACCTACTCGTTCACGAGACGATGACATTCGACGAAGCCATCGCGGAAGGCGAAAAGGCCAATGAAGAAGCCAGGGCTCGCAGGGAAACAGAGGCCTGTAAAAAGGTAGCCGCTGAAAAATCGTGCTCGTAACGTCGTCCTTTCGACATTGACGATATGCGCCGTCACATCCCGAAATCTCTAGACTTCGTCGCGGAAGGAAGCGTCCCTGTCCTGCATATAGCAGGAAATCAATGGACGGCGACGAAACAGAACTCATAAACCGCCTCTTCGCCGCGGCCACGGCGATGTTCGAGGATGCCATAGAGATCGCAGGCGCGGGCCATTCTTCGCGGCTTGATCGCAAGACGCTTGGCCCACTTGGCTCCCGTTTGGGCGTTGCCGCTCAAGAAATCGCGACGATCGCGGAAGCTGTCACGATCCTCGCCGATCTCCCCGACGACCGCTGCTGAAAGATCTGGACTTCCTTCTCAAAGCAAGCATGCATTGCAGAGGACGGGACGACCTCCGGACCCCGCTTGATGCCCCTGACCCCGACGGGTGGGGCTTGCGATGGTGACGGCGCCACAGGGGCGTCGAATATGAAAAGGAGGTCCCCATGAGCCGCAAATCGACCATCAGGAAAGCTTCCCCGAAAAAGGTTGCGCCCCGGAAGGGCCCGGTCCGGTCCGTGGCACGAAAGGCCGCTGCAACGGCGCCGTCGGCTGAACCGAAGCAGTCCAAGAAATCGATCCTTACGGACATGCTGAAACGCCCAGACAAAGCCTCAATAGACGAGATGATCGCAGCGACGGAATGGCAGTCACATAGCATCCGGGCGACGATCACCGGGCTGCGCAAGAGCGGTCATTCGATCACGCTGGATCGAAACACCGAGAGCGGCAGCCGATATCGCATCGAAGCTGCCGCAAAATGACGATCTCCGAAGAGATAGCGGCGCTCGGCTTCATGGGCCTGACGGAACTGAGAGAGGAATGGCGGCGGCACTACGGGCGGGTGCCGCCGCCCCGCCTCGGCCAGGGCCTGCTCCGCATGTCCATCGCCTACCGGATCCAGGAAAGGCAGCTCGGTGGGCTGAAGCCCGCGACGAAAAGAACGCTTCTTTCGCTCGCCTCGGCCAGCCCTTCGAGCCCCGGCTTCAAGCTGAGGAGGTCTTCATCCCTGCGCCCGGGCACGAAGCTCATCCGGGAATGGCAGGGCCGGACCCATTCGGTGACCGCGATGGAGAAGGGCTTCGAGTTCGAAGGCAGTTGGTACCGGTCGTTGTCCGAGATCGCGCGCGAGATCACCGGCGCTCACTGGTCCGGGCCACGCTTCTTCGGCCTGACCAGCGCGCGTTCGAAAATGGTGCCGAGCGATGCCCGCGCGTAGCCCGGTTAAGCCGACCCGAAAACGGTGTGCGATCTATACCCGAAAGTCGTCCGAAGAGGGCCTCGAGCAGGACTTCAATTCGCTCCACGCCCAACGGGAGGCCTGTGAGGCCTTCATCAAGAGTTCAGCAGCATGAAGGCTGGAAGTGCCTGCCTGCTCATTATGACGACGGCGGGATCTCGGGGGCAACGATGGACCGCCCTGCCCTTCAGGCCCTTCTGTCGGATATCCGATCCGCGAAGGTCGATATCGTGGTCGTCTACAAGGTTGATCGTCTGACGCGGTCCCTCGCCGACTTTGCGAAGATGGTCGAGATCTTCGATGAAGCCGGAGTCTCATTCGTATCGGTGACGCAGCAGTTCAACACCACCAGCTCGATGGGCCGACTGACCCTGAACGTGCTCCTGTCATTCGCCCAGTTCGAACGAGAGGTCACTGGTGAACGAATCCGCGACAAGATCGCCGCCTCGAAGGCCAAAGGCATGTGGATGGGTGGGTTCGTACCGCTCGGCTACGATGCCAAGGATCGCAGCCTCGAAATCAACGTTGCTGAAGCCAAGACTGTTCGAACTATCTTTGACCTGTACCGAACTTATGGAACCGTGGCCGAAGTCAAACGTGAGGTTGACCGGCTGGGCCTGAGGACCAAACGGCGCGAAGGCGCAAGAGACCGATGGATCGGCGGGCGTCCGTTCTCCC
Source organism: uncultured Alphaproteobacteria bacterium (assembly GCA_963732795.1). Lineage (GTDB taxonomy): Bacteria > Pseudomonadota > Alphaproteobacteria > CAVTAV01 > CAVTAV01 > CAVTAV01. The sequence continues at coordinate 29,732 of CAVTAV010000009.1, forward strand.
GTGGTCACATCTATCAGATCCTGTCGAACAGACTCTATATCGGCGAGATCCCGCATAAGGGCCAAGCCTAAGCGACCGTACATTTAGCTCTCGACGGACTGTAGAATGCTCGAACCAATTTCCTACATTCGGGCCGCGATTGCTCGCTTGCCGATATGCCTGCGCGCGAGCAGCCCAGCATGCTGCAGCTATAATGAACGGTTATGACCTGCGGTCGATTTCGAATAGGACATTGCGTCTAATCTTCCTTAGATTTGGTCTCAGTTCTACGAAGTACCTCAACCACGAATGGTGGGAGACTCGAAAATGAACCAGACACGGTCGACACAGACGAAGAAATCACGCGGTGCCGCGTGCCATACATTCGGCCAAAGGTTCGGGAGAATGGGCTTTCAGATCGCCTTTGCAGCGGTACTTTTGACCGGGATCTCGCCGGTGGCCGGCGCCGCCGAAGAGAGGGCCAGGTTCGAGATCACCAATGCGTCCGACGGCCCCATATGGGTTCAACTGCGGCTTTATGACGGCGAGCTCGTCAAGAATCCCCACCTTGAAGACAGGACATTCCTCGAAAACACCAACCTGGCCAAATTGGAAAGCATCAAGTGGAAGGAGAACTTCAAGAAATGTGGCCGCGTGAAGAGCGGCCAGCTTTGGGTCATGGCCAACGGGCTAGGCGTCGTCGATACCGACATTGTCGTCCGGACCATCAAACAGAACGGCAACCGCGTCGTGGTCTTCGAGACGCCTAATCTTACGACGGGAGCGGTCCGGGGCCACACGATGGATGTTGCGAGGGCTGGCAATACCCTAAGGATCGCGATCGACAATTAGCCACGCGCGGGCGCGGTCCCGTCGACTTGCTTGAATACTGTTGTGGCCGCAACGCAAGGAAGGAGCTACAGCGATGACTATGACGACAATGTTCGGACGAAAGATACTTTCCGCCGCGATTCTGGCAGCGGCAACATTAGCGGCACCTGCTGCCCACGCGGATAACGACGAGATTTGGGAGAAAGCACCTTACTGCGATTCCGGCATGCGGTGCAATTACCATAAGGTCTACGCACACAATCGCGTCTTAATACGCAAGGTTATATTCTTCTGCGAAAGGCCGGACGGTGACATCGACACCTTCCCGGTCGGCGAAGATGTTCCCGAGGGCAAATACGGGACTATCCGCGCCAGCAAGGAGCGATGCCCGGAAGTGAAAGTGGGCGTTCTGGTGAGCCTCAGAGACACGCGGCTCGGTGTCGACACTTTGCATAAGTGCGGACAATTGAAATCCGAGAGCGGTTTTCACAACGTGACAGACTTCATCTATCACTATGAAGTCAGGTTGCCTCCTGAGGGGAAAGACGTCGTCAAAACACCGCATTGCGCGGATGTGGAGGTTTACAGGAACACCGTCGACTAGAAGCACGGAGCGAGGCATGGACGACGGCAAATTTCTGCAGGGTCTTTACGTCCCTGAACCGTGCCATCGCCCCTCTCGTCGACGGAACGGTTGGTGTGAGTTTTCGGCCCTGTGGTTGAGCCATTGTCCGCATATCTGACGATTTATGATACCAATGACCTTCATTGCGGCGCCGTACGACGGAAGTCGGTCGGTCACCAGCAGTTCCGGTGAGCGATGGCTGCGGGGTAATCTTGGCCCCAAACACATGCCGGCCAGCCGTCGGAAGCTATTTCCGCGTCAGATGCAGCCGCACCCGAAACAGCGACTGGTTCTCATTGTAGCCACGTTCGCAGCTCAGCACGCAGTTGCTACAGATCTCGTCGACTTTTCGGCAGGACACTTTGGATATCCAGACGTGCGAGTTGGGGCTGTTGACGTTAACGGTGTAACTGCACACCGCTGCGGGGATCTTCCCACGCTCATCGGCCAGATCGGGATTGGCGATACGAACCGTCATATCCCAGTCTTCGGTGTTGGGGCGTGTGCTCGCCTTGAATCGAATGTTCTCGCCGACCCCCACCGCCTTGCTGTCCTTAAGGGAATTGTCACGGCGAATTGTCACATCGAACGTTCCGCCCAAATCATTGGAAAAAGATACATCGGTCCCAGGGGAATTGAGGCGATCAAAGCTACGCTTTGAGCTATTGTTACTGCAATCGGCCGCCAATGCAGGCTGAGCAACCGCCATACTCAGTGTCAAGGCAGCAAGCAGGATAGAGACCGGAGCCATCGTACGGCGCATTTCCTTCTCCCGTTGGACCACACTAGCGCTCAGACAATTTTTCCGCGCCATGTAATCAGTTGTCATGGCACAGTGCATCCAACGTGAAAGTCGGCCCAAGCCCGCACTTAATTTTCGGCTTTTGGCCGCAGAGTAAGATTGATGCTTAGCCGCTTCTCGTCACTGTTGAAATTACGATTGCAATCGACAGTGATCTTTACGGCTTCTGGTACCTTGCATTGCGCACTCACAAACCGTCCGCGAGGCTCGAGATGCCCTTGGTGTCCCGACTTCTTGAGCTCAAACGTAGCGTTGCAACTAATTGGGTCCTTGTAAACTATGTGTCTGATCGTGAAGTCTTTGGATATTGTCTTGATCGTTCCGTCCGGTTCAGCCTCGGTCCATATGTTTGTACCGTAACTCTCATGCCAGATCGTCTGCTTCGTCGAATCGAGAGCCTTCACGGCGCCATCAATCTCGGCCTTCCAAGACGTCGCCACGGTATCCTCCTTAGCGACAATACGGACCTTAAATGGATCATCATGATTAATGGTGCGCCTGAACTCGCCGGGACTATCGCAACTCGCGGCGATTGCGAATTGGGGCATTGTCAAAATCGCTGCCGCAAGGACTACAGGTTCGAAGAAAGATTTTCGCTGACCTTTAGGCATCATTCTGTTTCCTTCGCTCATACATGCTGATCAGGATCCGTCTATTGCCACTCGACCCGGATCGAGGCCACATAATTGCCATCGGTATTGGTCACTTTCAGAGCTCTACCAACCGCTAGCTGCATTGCGTGGAGGCTCGATGCAATTCGCGTGGCTGGCCTCACTCGGTCGTCGAGGGCTTCAGGGCGATCGTCCATTCGAAACGATCTTTGGCGCCCGCCTTGTAGACCCTTTCACAGGTCGTGACGTTCTCGTTGCCGGCGCAATCAAGCCGCAGAGCGTGAGCTTTTTGCTTACCAATGGTTCCACTGCCATCCCACCATGTCTCGACCGGAAAATTGCACGTAACTGTCGCAGTCGCGCGGCTCGTCACCGGATCGTTGGCAAAAGTGATCCTGAACTTCGAGGTTGTTTTCTTGTTGCTATTCCTGACGTCGCGCGCATAGACGTTCCGCGCACTCGACGACAAAGGAATGATCTTGTCGGACTTGTCGACTGAGTAGTCCTGGCCATCAATGTTCTTGAGAAACGACTTTTTGATGACCCACCAACCGTCGGTGCCGGATGAGATCTTGGAGTTCACGCGCATCTCGAAGTTCGAACTTCCCGATTTCGCCCGGGTATTGCTAGTGCTATCGCAGCTCCCGGCAAAAGCTGGCTGGACCGCCAGAAGGACGGTCGACAGAATGGCCAGGATCGAGGCTGGACGCGCTTTTGTGATCTTTCTCATAATGCATTTTCCTTCGGTTGTAACGTGATCGGAGCGATCTCAATGCGGCGGGCGCGTTGTCCGTTAAGGCGGGCCGCATTTTCTTTTTGCGGCCGATCAACTAAGTCCACAGCCGGTTGGCATTCGGATCTTGGCGGTCCCCTCGTTTACGGCAATGGCTGCCCGATAAACAAAAACAGGCACGTGACATCCGATATCATGTGCAAAAACTTGGATCGGGCTGGTCGCTATGGTTCGATATCGAATAGCGCGGCCGTGACCCGGCAGTTAGGGCGTCAGCGGTTCTCGAGACAGTATTTTCTGAGCAGGCAATTCACATTCCCGAGGGTGCCGCCGACGCGATACCATTCAATGAAGCTCATTTACTCTCACTGCCGCGCGACAACCAAGAACAGGCACGTGTTGTGCGATATCCGGGGCACCATGAACATCGTCTCTCTCCCTTATCGCTTGTAGACGTGTTGCCCGCGATATTTGCAGGTGCGAGCGGTGACCGATCCAGAAATTCTGATACCGACGCGGACGATCTGGTCTGTCCAGTCCAACAGCCCCCCTTTTTGTATGACCGCTCCGTCGGGCAGGCTTACGCGGGTGATCTGGCCGTCTTCGATCGAAACGTCGAATTTTTTCGAACAGGTTGCCGTGATACCGGCCGAGTTGATCTTGTAGACGACCTGGATGTCCTTCACGGAACTCCCGGTCTGATAGTCACCCGCATCCAATTTCAGTGATTTCGTCTTGCCCTGGGCGAAATTCGATCGGTTCACGTCGAGTTCCGATTGGCCAAGACTTCTTGCCGACCATGCCGACCATGGTAATCTTCTCGATCGTGAAGCCGGCGTCGTTCAGAACGCGGATTTCGGAACTCGTCGCTGGCCCAGGCGGACGTGGACACGCTGGACAGAGACAGAACGGAAACCAGAAAAGCGGTCGCGAGCGTCGTGTTGCGCGTTGAGCGACCGGCGCGACTGAGCGCCTTGTGGCAATGTCGATACATCGTCTCTCTCCCTTATCGCTTGTAGACCTTGAAGCCCGTGTAGGTGCATTTCTTACTCGTAGTGGTTCCCACGACTTTGAAGGCGAGGCGGACGATTTGGTCCAACTTGTCGTCAAGCTCGCTGCGGGCGATGTCTGTACCGTCGGGCAACGTCACCTTCGTGATCTGCTGCGCGTCGGAGTCCAGGCTTATGGCGGCGGATGGGCAAGTCCCGGGGGTTTCGATCCCGTACCCTCCGTCGTACTTGTATCTGATATGGAGGCTGTTAAAGCCCGTGGCTTTGCCGGTCACGTTCCATTTGACATTCTTCGACTGGCCTAAGGAGAAGTTCGCCTCTCTCGTATCGAGCGAGCGGCACTCTTTACAGTTCTCGAGATACATGCGGACGATGTTGAATCCGGCGCCATCGTGGAGGACATAGCGGATCTGGTCCTGGGCGATTGCAGCGCTTGGAACCGCGATCCCGACGCCGAATGCATTAATCGCGGCGAGAACCGCGGCCGTTCTGCCGAATGTGGCGACTGTGGTCTTGTACATCGTCGCATTCCTTTCGATTTTCTCGTGGCCGGTTAGCCTTGAGTGTCACCGCGCATCGGTGTCACCCCGGCTTCGATAAAGCTCAACTACTCTAATTGCCGCGCGACAACCAAAAACAGGCGCGTGTTATGCGATATCCGAGGTACTTGCTCATGTACTCACAAACAGGATTCTTTGCCCGGTATTCTTTGTTGTGTGTTCGCGCGCCAGAAGCGCCGGAGTAACCGCCACGCTAGGCAATGCGCCTCATTCATGGCCAGAGCCAATGGCGAGGCGCGAGATAACCTTCGTTTTCAGCGTGCCGCAGCCGCCGCCGAGCTTGGCCACGTCCTTGCCTTCGTCCATCAATTTGCCGGTGACTTTGATCGTCTTGTCACCTACACAGCCGGACGTGGTCTTGAAGGTGATCACGTATGTGCAGGTCTTTCTGGCCTTGATCGTGAAATAGTCGCCCAGGCTGCCGACCAGGTTGGCCTCGTGCACCTTCTTCTCGCCAGAACAGCCCGCGCCCGTTTCCTTGACATTGACAGAAGTGACCAGCGCCGCAGAGCCGTTCTTGGCGTAGATGGCCTTGCAATCTCCATTATCGGAGTCGCAGAATTTCATGGTGTTGCCCTTCTGCTCGACGGCGAGGGCTGGCGTTGCGACCGTTAGAGCCATCGACAGGGCCGCGAGTGCCAGGATGGTAAAATGCGTTTTGGCCATCTGATTATCCTTTGCTGGGCGTTCGCCTGCTTGGCGAACCTTTGAGTATTGTGCGCTCCCTGTGCGAAGCGGCCATCGGATTTGGTCCGAAAGCCGCGCGAAAGGCAATGTCAGCCGAACGCTATCCCCTAACGTGCCTGTCCGGGGTCCCTGCAAGGCCTTCGAATTTCTGCCTTCGTAAGAGTCGATAGGCGGATGTCCCCCACGACCGGAGAAATAGGTTGCCGGCGGTCGCCCAGGCCTCTGTCGCACTCGCTCATTTGTCGGATTTGGGCGACTCGGATGTCTGTGATCCGCTACTTCCGTGGAGGATGCTCCCGAGTTCCTTGGAATACTTGGCGCCATGCTCGAAAAACTCCGAGCGAATCGCTGGAACCTTCATACCAGGTCGCCACACATGGGGCGTGATGAAGACCATGATCTGATGCGCGTCCTCGGTATCCTCGTTGTGGCCCGCGCCCAAGTTGAGAAGTGGCACGTCGCGCAGGCCGGGGACGCCCGCCTTCGCACTGGTTAGTGAGCGGCTCATCAACCCGCCGACAATTACCGTTTCGCCATTCCGGACCACCGAGTACGACGCCACATTATTACGTGCGCGGCGCACTTCGACATTTTCCAATGTTGGAACGAAACGGGATTCGGTCACGTCATAATTCAGCAGTATCCGACCGTCCCCCATCAAGGTCGGCGTCACCTGAAGATCCACGCCGCTCGTAACTTGCTGCAAATTGGCGATGAGCCCGTTCGATGACTGGGCAACGACGAAGCGATCTTCGGAGATGTCCAACTTGGCTTGGCGACCGCTGATGGTCGTCACGAAGGGACGCGACAGCACGCGTGCCTCGTCGCGTTCATTTAGCATGGTGATCATCAGGCGAAAACTGTCTGTAAAATCCTGTCCAGCCGTATAGGTGAACGCGGCGGTTCCGCCGACAAGGTTCGCAAGATCCAGAAACCCATTCGAAATCGGCCCGGATTGCGCGTCACTCAACTCGGTGCCCAGGTCGACGAAGGAGTTGACGTCAAACTCAACCAACAACGCCTCAATGAAGATATGGATGTCGTTTGTATCGAGTTGGCGTAGAGCAGTGACCGCCTGTCGCACCCGGCTACGATCTCCGGTCAGCACCAATCCATTGCGCCCCTTGATCTCCGCGCTTCCCACCCGCGCCCTTCATCATCACTGTCGCTGTTGTAGAGCGTGGCGAGCGCCTCTTTCGCGTCCTGGGCCGTGATATTTCGAAAGAATAGGGTTGCAACCGCGGTTCCGTCGTCCTTATCGATAATCAGGTTATCCGATGCATCTGCGTTGGCCTTCGGGTCAGCCACGATCCGCAGCTGCCTCTTGCTGAAATCCGCGACCGCCCCGCGCCCGTCGAGCAGCATGGCCAACGCATCGGACAACGAGCGGTTCGAGATGCGTCCGGTGTAGGTTCCGGGCAGATCCTCCACTTCGATCGCATAGTCCTTCCCAGTCATTTCGAGCACGGCTCGGACCAGCGAAAGAACTGGCGTGGAGTTGGCGATGAGCGACACCCGCGGCTCACCGTCGACCGCGTGGTCGATACGCAATTCCTCTACGCCGGGTATTGGAGCAGGAAGACCATTCGCCGGCAAACTGTCGTTCTTTCGCTCATAGGCGTGCAGCAACTCGATCGCCGACCTGTCGTGATCACGCCGGTTCGCCGCGGTGCATGCCGATAGGACCATTGCAGCCGTCAAGGCCAACAGAGACAAGCGTGATCCGATTGTAAAATATGCCATGCGCCGCCGTGCAACTCCGACAGAGAACCTCAATTATGACCAATTCCGGCAGTCGACTTGTTCCGTCAGTTCGCACCCCAACGTGCGCCGGGCGGTTCGATTTGCTATTTCGGCTCGGTCGTGATCGCTATCCCGTCTCTCACCGTGAAGTAGACGAGAAGGCTCGAATGGGCATCGACGTATTCGCGCTCGCATTTGACGACATATTTCTTCGGGGTCTCGCACCGGTAATCGTCTATGCGAATCTGTTTGTTGTTAACTTCCGTTGCCGATCACTGCGCCCACAGCGTATTTGCGGGCCGAGTATGTTGTCGCGCTGGTGATCGACAAATCCGTGTCCGTGCCGGCTGCCACTGCCGCACGCGTTCTCCTAGCAATCTGACGTTTTGACATCTTGGCCCCCCCGTTGGCCTAACGCCCTAGAGGAATAACCTACGAGTCACGCCCGTCAATGTGAAGTAATTTCGGGTAGAACCACGGAGCGTTAACGGTCAGGTGGCCTGGACACCAGATTATAGCGGCCGGGCCTCCCCGACTTGTGGCGCGTTGCCGCAGTGGATCGGGACACGACCCTGGCCATCGAGCATCACGCGATGGTCAGAACGCCTTTTTCGACGGTCAGAACATAACCCTTGCGGGCCACATTTCGGATGAGAAGTTCGCTGACCAGCTGATTCCCCAGTACATCGCGTAAACGCTTGATCCTCGTGGCTCCCGCGGCTTCGTCGCAATCGGCGGCGTTCCGACCGGAGATGACAGCCTCGATCTCCGCTCCGCTCAAGACGTCGTCGTCCATGCGGGCCTCCGCAAGCACGGCTAAGGTCTCGATCGCCGCAGACGTCAAGTTGAATTCGAATCCGTTCATCGAAACTGTGTTGTGTTCGCGGCTGATTTCGAAAGACAGGACCTCGAGGCCTCGACGCCCGATCTCGCGCAGCCGCCGCGATAGCAGGAACAGAATTACCGCGAAGACAAGTGCCGCGAGCAAAAGCGCGGTCGCGAATACGGCCAGAATCGCGATGATGACCCGATAACTGTTCAAAACATGCTCGAAGGCCGTTCCGGATTGCGCGAGGATTTCGAGCAGCTGAATTTCGGGCTGGGCTGTCAGATCGTCGTGTTTGACGAAGAGTTGCTCCACCTGCGTGTTGAAGACATTTGCGTCGGGCAGATTGAACAGCAACAGCAGTGCAGCACCCCCCATGATCGCGACAACGACGGCCACCCCCCATGTGAGCGCGCGTGCTGCGGATCTCTGAGCGTCAGTAACGGAGGAAGTACTCGCCGGCATTCTTCTTCCTTTCGTTCAGGCCATCCTTGCCAAAGATGGACAGAACTTTCAGGAGTTGCCAGCCATTTTTTCTGAGCCGTGCCTTAACGTAGTCTTCCGCCCGGTGCATGTTCCCGCAAGCGTCATTGGGAAGTTCGATCACGCCATATTGGAGCTGCAAGGGGTCGCTGCGCTTTGCCTTGTAGTCGGCATAGCACATCGCCGCATGCGCCGGCATTGCGGCGAAGACAAGCAGAACTATTAGAGCGAGCCGTTTTATCATAGCCTGCAGCATCTATCAGGCGCGCACGCTATTCAATAGCAGGCGCGTCTGTCTGGTATCGCCCCCCTGTAACGAGCATCGACACAAATCGCCGCGAAGCTTCGGTTCCAACGGGTTTTTCCAGGAAAGCCGGGCGTGTTAGCCTATAACATTCGTCTGTTATTGTGTTGTCCTACGCCAATTCGCAGAATTTCAACATGATCCAGCAACAGGAGGAACCCGCGATGAAAAATTTTGCAAGATTCGGAGTGAGCATAGCAGCGGCGGTCGTCGCTTCTTCATTCCTGGCTTCGGCTGCGTTCGCGGCCGACAACACCATCGTCTCGGTCAAGAACAACTGGGAAAAGACGATCAGGGTATATGTCTACAACGGCAAGGACACGACCAGATGGTCCACGGCGGCCCAATTCTACGTCGAGCCGGGCAAGACGGATTCGCGCTACTGCGCGGGCCAGGGCAAAGGCCGGTGCTACGTCAAGATATTCAAGCTGAGGGGCAACAAGATCGCTGAGGTCAAATGGGGCGGTTGGGTGAAGAACGCCGAAATCTGCACCGTTCCGAAATCCGCGTCGGGCGCCCGTTGGGAAGGGGTCAAGTGCCGGTAAGCCGTCACGGCGCCGCCCATCGATCCGAGGAAGCGGCGGCGGCTATCCGATAACCGCGACGTGAGATGGCTTATCGGGCGCGGCTGACCGATGCTGAGGCTGTCGACGCGAAGCGGTAGCCTTCCACGACTTGGAAGGCGTCGGCGTCGGACAACGAGCCAAGCTTTGCAGGCACAATTGCGGGGCGTAAGCTCCAATCGCTGTGTGGCTCGACTCGAACTTGATGCATGAAATTGGACAACCCAAAGGCGAAAAGCGGCACGGCCGCACTTGAAGGGGAACTCAAAATGACAAAGCTTCGCAATACATCGTTCGGAACTCGCGGGATCGTCGCCGCCCTGGCGGCCGGCGCCATGATCCTGACATCCGCACCTGGGATGGCGGCGAGCTGCAACACTCAAGGCAACTGGCGTGAAAACTCGGCCGGCGACTATTCGAATTCGGTGAGTTTGTTGGTCCGCGACAAAATTTCCGGCGATTCGAAGGGGCAGTGGTACGGCACGCCGCAAGGTGCGAGCAACAACAAATTCGTCGGCCCGAACTACCTGCTAATGGCCACGGGTAGTTACCTCGGCAAAACGTCAGCGGACGCGACAGAGACACTGAGCTTTAGCGTCAATCAAATGAACGCCAGCGCTGTAATCAAATGCACCGTACAATTTTCTACCCGCATGAAGTGGACGAACTATCCCAAGCAAAAGGTGAACTTAACTCGTTACGATTCGTACAAATGTGACACATCGACGAACAAATCGGTCGATATTACCTGCACGCGCAACTGGAATCCCGACCGCGACAAATTGGACGTGAAGTTTACGCTCGTCGACGGCCTGAAGATTGTTCCGGTCCAACCGAAATAGCCATTGGGCAAGGAGGCTGGAGAAGGGCATCGCGGCTGGATCGGCGTTCGGTGATAATTCACGCGTTTTGGCGTGAGGCAGCCGATCGCTTCTCCCAACCGCCGCATTGTGGACATAGACCTGCATAATCGCAGATGTCAGAAGACAACGATCATGAACAGAATATGGCTGGCCGCACTGGTTTCCATCATGATGCCCGTCTTCATGGCCTTGGGCCCGTCTTCCGCCTGGGCCGAAGGCTGCCTTACCACGAGCGATTGGAAGGCGCCGCCCGGAGAGCTGCGCATCGAGTTGCGGAACCTTCGCGCGACCACGGTGTTTGAGGGCCGATGGAACGGCGCCCACGATAAGATCGCCTCGCCGGGAACGACCAAGACCTGGTCTCCCCCCTATCCGACGGCATAAACCGCTTCGACTTCGAAGCGCGATATTACCGGGACGGCTCACCATGGGGCTGGAAGCAAGTCTTCAAGATCGAGATCGACCCGTCGCGCGGCAAGAACGGAAAGTCGCGTTTCCTGCCCCAGACGAAAACCGTTCAGACAATGAGATGCGAAAGACAATATCATGAGAAGTCCAACACCTGGGTCGTAACCTTCACGTTTAACTGACGAAAATATCGCCGTCGGTTCGACATCGCCTTTTCAGGGACAATGCAGATGAATAGACATCTTTACCTTTGCGTGGCTCTTTCCGCCGCGGCTTGGATGGCCGCGACGACATATGCGCAGGCTGCCGGTTGCGATTCTTCCGGGAACTGGCGCGAGGGAGACGTATCCGGACGCAAGGTTGCGCGCATCGAGGCACGCAACCAATCAAGCGACGAGGCTTGGACAGGGACAGTCGACAGCAATGCGAAATCTCTCGATACCAAATTTCTCATCCTCTGGAACGAAGACTACAGGTCCGTGACGAAAACGATCACAAAGACTGTCAGTTTCAAAAATTCCGGAGCCGATACGGCACAGTGCACCGTCAAGTTCAAGATTAGGCTGACTGGTAGTGGCGGGCCGGCTGGCGATTCCCCCTCTACCGAGATTCTCTTCGATTCGAACCAATGCAATGTTTCGAACAGCGCCCCGGTCAAGGTCCAATGCGAACGCAATTTCAATCCCAGCGAAGCGCGGATGACCGTGAAGCTGACGCTGGCGAATAAGTAGGGCAATTTCTAGTTGCACGGAAACAGCCGGGACATCACCCCCGTCCAAACCTTCCCCCATCGAGGAGTAAGGCTTCTATCAGGTGCTCCATCGAGTCCTCCCCCTTGATGGGGAAGGTCCGCTGGGGGTGATATCCGAGCCGCTTCAGTCGAGAGCAGATTCCGATCATACGGAAACGTAGCCGGCATGCCGGAAGTAGTTGGTGCATTCGTGGGGCGGGACGATTGAGATGATGCGGCCGATCTCCTGCCATAGATGACTGATGGCGCTGGTGGCGGCAATGGCGCCTTGCGCAACGTCCGCTTGACCGGGTCCCGTTGCCGGGGCCTGTGCCCGCATGCTTTCGGTGCACAAGCCTCGGCAACGGTTGCGCTGTCACTTGATGTAGATGATGAGGTAATCGGAATTGTGGTCGTCGTTAAACGGCTTGATCGTATCCAAGCTGACCGTGAAGTTGTCGCCGGCGACGTCGTTAAACTGGTCGACGTAGTGGCTGACCTTGCAGTGGCCGCTCTCGTTCACCTTCCAGCTGATCTGGCCGCTGGCGATCTCCTTGTTGTTCTGCAGCTCTTCGATGACGAATTTCCGGATCGACTGTTTCTTGCTGCAGTCGTTCCAACAGAATTTGAAATGTTCCCGATTTCCGGGGTTCCAATTGGTTTTCTTTTGCACCGATCCGTCGATGCGGATGATCGTCGCATTCACCTTGGTGGCCGATTGGTTCTTGCCATAGAGGCGCGTGCAGAAACCCGCCGCTTCGGCCGGTACCGCATTCAGGACGAGCCCGGCTACCAACACAGCGGCAATCACCAATAGCTTGTTCATGTCGGCACTCCATTTTCCGAGTTGGCGTCAATCGACATGCGGTGTCCGGATGCCGAGCCGCCGCCCTCGCTTCCGGTGAATCCGACCCACGGTGGAACCGGCGGGGTCCGAAGAGCCGGCGTCATCATCCCCGGGCGAGTGAAGAGATCCCGTCAGAAGGCGAATGTGAAAGTCCAACGATTTTTGTCGTCGCCCCATTGGCGATCGCATTTCAGGGAGCTGCTGAAAGTCGCCAATTCGAAGGTGTTGCTGCCATTTCCGTTCGAAGTTTGCTGGCCGGTGAGCTTTACCGTCATCTTGGTGCCGATAAGACTGACGAGTTCCTCTACGGACTTGCCGGCTGCAATTGCCTTGTCGACCAGGGATGCGGGCGCTAGCCAAATTTCGATTTCATTCGATCCATAGGCGAGGTTCCGCTCATAGACCTTGTGTTGCTTTCCCCGCTTGATCAGCACGCCCATGTCCAGAGTTTTGAAGCCGGCATAGATACCGTTCGTCGAGGAGGCGTTCTCCACAATCACGCGGGCCGATCCGAGCGGCTTCTTGACTTCACTCTTGGTCTTGCAGTCGTCCGCAGCGTGAGCAATGACGGGCTGGATGGCCACGAAGGCAATCGCCATGACTTGGTTCAAGGTCCTCATGATATTCGCCTCCCGCCGTTCGCACGGCTTGTTCCCAGATCACTAGCAGTTCCGCGAAGCACCCCACTACGGCATAGATAGCATAACTTTCCGCCGAGGCGTAGTTCTTCCAAGACCTTCGCGGATCTTCTTGATGCCATGTTCCGTTGAAGACGCCAGGCTCTAACCCGAAGACAGGACCAAGGAAATGGATCGCTACGTCACGCAAGACACGCCGGCCACCGATGCCGTTTTGAACCTTGTTGCTCACCTTCCGACCACGAGCCTGCCCCATGTCGCCGACGCGGCGTTCTTCCGGAAACTGACCGACCGGGACTTCATGCGCATCGGCGTCTTACTGGCGCGCAAGGGTTTCTTGTCGAGAGATCGAGGAGAGACAGTCGCTCCTTCAGCAGCCGATCTCTAATCGTGACGATTGTAGCTTCTGCCCCCATGACCTTGCGCACCGATAGTCTGTTCCGTCTAAGTAAAGCATGAGAGACGCTGACGGCAAAACCCGAATAAAGGGTTAGAAATTCCGCTGCCAATGGTCGGTTGAAGGCTGCGGCCCTGACAGCGTGGTGGGATAACGTTTGCAAAATGTTTGCAAAACAAGCCGTGTTCGCGCTTCGTACCAGCGCGGCGCCCGACCCGAATTTCAGCTAAGTCATTGAATGGCGGAGAGGATGGGATTCGAACCCACGGTACGGCTTTTAGGCCGTACAACGGTTTAGCAAACCGCCGCCTTCGACCACTCGGCCACCTCTCCGAGAGCGGAAGGTAATGGGAATTGCGGGCTTGTCAACAGATGCGCCGCCGGGCGGCGGCGGGACCGGCGGAAGATGCTTGCGCTGTCCGCCGGCCCGGGCCCGTCCCGGTCGAATCCGTCAGTGGGCGCGGGTCCACTCCCGCGCCTGGCGCTGGGCCTCGGCGATCTCGGCGTTGGTCATCTCGCGGGCGAGCGCGGCGCGTTCGAACAGAGCCTGCTCGACGCCGTGTACCGCCGCCAGATTGAACCATTTGTGGGCCGATACGAGATCGACCTCGATGCCGCCCTGGCCCGTCGCAAAGGCCAGGCCCAGGCTATAGAAAGCTTCGGGCTCGCCGCCCTCGGCCATTTGCACGATACTTCTCGACGTAATGAGCGCCGTCGCGCGCGTTGGATACTCGTCCCATTTCTCTCCCCCAACTCTGGCCGTCCCAAATCGCCCTGCGATCCCCTCAAATTCCCTCTGGCTAGAATCGCGTTGGCAAGGACGCACTCCGGTTAAGCACGAGACGAATCGTGGCACCCGACCTTGAAAATTCGGTAAACGGAAAAACACCAAATTTATCGAAAATTGGCGTCGGTCCCGAGGCGTGAATTCATTTTATTTCAATGGGTTACTCGGAGACGGGATTACAAATCCCTTAACCATGGCGCGGACCCCATCGGCCGCCGCCGGCGCAAGATCGACAATTTCGTAAATCGCGCCGCGGAAGCCCGGCGGAGTCGCCATGAGTGGTGTCAGTAACGCTCGATGATGTGTTGGGTTCCCGGCGCGATATAGGGCGTGCCGTCCTCGTCGTAGCACATGGTCGCCGCGAATTTCACCGTCCGGCCGGTGCGGTCGGGACCGATGCGGTTGACGATATGGCACCCCTGCTCGCCGGGCGGCGGCGGCACGGGCCGGTCATAGGCATAGTCCGGACCGCGGTCATGGTTTTGCGACGAGGCGATCACGCCGACCGCCAGCGCGCCGATCATGAAACCGAGCAGCGCGTCTCCCGTGCCGTGATGGCCGTGATAGCTATGGTAATGATGGCCGTAATAGCGATGCCGGCCCCAGCCGCGGTGGTCGTAACGGTGGTAACGGTCATGCCGGACATCGACCAGATATCCGCTTTGACCGGCCGTGCCCACGGCGGTCCGCGCATAGACAGTGCCGGCCTCGGCGTTCGGCGGCGCGCCCGCCGCGCCGATCACGGCGCCTATCGCAATCACGGCCGCCCACAGGGTCTTGCTCATCTTCCGGCTCCCTTGCTCTCCATGGCGGCCCGCCGGGGGCCGCCGCTCGAATCATACGATAGATCCGGGGCGATGAACCGGGCCTGAACAGCGGCAGACGGCCCTGCGGCCGGTCAGTGCTGGTGCCGGCCCTTCTTCGTATAGGCCACGCCCCAAGCGAGCGTGCCGCAGAAGGCCGCGAAGGCCGCGATGACGAAAATCAGATAAATCGCTTCACCGTGAGTCATGGTGCTGTCCCCTTAATGGCTATGCCGCCTGTGGACAGGGTCGCCGAAGGACGGGGCCGAGGAATTGATTCCGCTCAATAGGCCGGTGCCGGCGGCTGGAATCCTGACCTTCATATGGGGTCGGGAGCCGCCATATACCGCCCGCTGCGCCGATCCGACACATCCCGGGAGCGGAGGTGCGAAACCCGGCCTTGCTTGCTAGTAATCGGCCTCTCAGGCTATTATTCGGGCGGTAAGTGCGCCGAAAGGACGGTTCCGCTGCGGGGAAGCTTGCATCGGGGCCGACGAGGGAATGGCGCCATGCCGCAGACGGGGTCATCCCGGACAGCCGGCCGGGCGCTTGCATTTCAACAGGGGACTTAAGCGTCTGATGAACTTACCGAACTCGCGCCCTGCTTCGGCGGAATATCGACCGTCGGCTCAGGGAATTTTCCTTGCCGACATCCCCGACTTCCAGTAAACGCGTCGCCCATGACCAATCCCACGCCGAGTACCAGTACCAAGGTCGAGCGCCGCATCGGCGCCTTCGACACCCTCGTCGATGCGCTGGAATACGCCGCGACGACGGAGCTCGGCTTCAATTTCTATTCGGGCCGCGGCGAGCTCGCTTCGGTGCTCACCTATGCCGAACTTCGGGACCGGGCAGTCGCGATCGGCCGGAAATTCATCGGGCTCGGGCTCGAGCCCGGCAGCCGGGTCGCGATCGTCGCCGACACCAGCCCGAATTTCGTGAGCTGCTTCCTGGGCTGCCAATACGCCGCCCTCCTGCCCGTGCCGCTTCCCATGCCGACCGCGTTCGGCGGCCGCGACGGGTACTGTCAGCAGCTTCATCAGCAGATGTTCAGCTGCGCCGCCGGCGCGGCGGTGGCCCCGGCGGGGATGTTGGAGCTTCTGGAGCAGGCGGTTAAGGGCCTCACGCTCGATTTCGTCGGGTCCTATGACGATCTCGCCGCCGCCGGCGAAAGCAAGGACGGTCCCCGGCAGGTCGGCGCGGGCGACCTCTGCTATCTGCAATATTCCTCGGGCAGCACACGCTTCCCGCACGGCGTCTCGGTCACACAGAGCTCGCTGCTGGCGAATTGCCGCGGCATCGCGCGGGACGGCGTCGAGACCAAGGACGACGAGCGCTGCGTCTCCTGGCTGCCGATGTATCACGACATGGGACTTGTCGGCTGCTTCCTGGCGCCGATCGCCGCGCAGGTCTCGGTCGATTTCATCTCGACCGACGATTTCGCCCGCCGGCCGCTGCTCTGGCTCA
Source organism: uncultured Alphaproteobacteria bacterium (assembly GCA_963732795.1). Taxonomy (GTDB): domain Bacteria; phylum Pseudomonadota; class Alphaproteobacteria; order CAVTAV01; family CAVTAV01; genus CAVTAV01. The sequence goes on from CAVTAV010000009.1 coordinate 46,429, forward strand.
ATGTCATCAGCCGCAATCGCGGTACCGTGTCCTACAGCCCGAGCTTCGGCTACGAGCTCGCGGCGAGGCGCGCGGGGCCCGATACGATCTCCTCGCTGGATTTAAGCTGCTGGCGCGCGGCCGGCATCGGCGGCGATATGATCCGGCCGGACGTGATGCGGCTATTCGGCGACGCCTTCAAGCCCTGCGGCTTCGACGCCAAGGCGTTCCTCGCAAGCTACGGCCTCGCGGAATGCACCCTTGCTGTCAGTTTCTCAAGGCTCGGCAAGGGCCTGATCCTGGATTCCGTCGACGAAGACATCCTGGCCGACGAAAGCCGCGCCGTGAACCCGCGCGCGACCCAGCGCCATGCCCGCATCCGGGACTTCGTCAATTGCGGCAAGGTTCTGCCGGAGCACGAGATGCAGCTTCGCGATAACCGCGGCCGCCCCGTCGGCGAGCGCGAAATCGGCCGCGTCTTCGTGCGCGGTCCGAGCGTCATGGCCGGCTATTTCGGCGACGAGGAAGCGACCCATCAGGTGCTGACCGACGATCGCTGGCTCGACACCGGCGACATGGGCTACATGGTCGGAGACTCCGTCTATATCACCGGCCGCGCCAAGGACATGATGATCATCAACGGCCGCAATCTCTGGCCGCAGGACATCGAATGGGTGGTCGAGCAGATCCCGGGCATCCGCACAGGCGACACCGCCGCGATCGCCCTGCCGACCGAGAATTCCGAGGAGGTTCCGGCCGTCCTCGTGCAATGCCGCACCCGCACCGACGAGGACCGCGAGGCGCTGATCGGTCAGATCCGGCGCGACGTGAAGCGCGATGTCGGAGTCAATTGCCGGGTCATCCTGGTGCCGCCGCGCTCGCTGCCGAAGACGTCGTCGGGCAAGCTCCGGCGCAGCAAGGCGCGGCAGAACCTGCTATCGGGCGCGCTCGTGCCGATCGGCGGCGATGTCGAGGCCGACGCTTCCGGCCGCAAACCGGCGCCGGCCATCGCGGGCTGATTTCCTTGGCCCGCACCGTCGCAGTCACGGGCGCAACGGGCTTCGTCGGCACTCATCTCGTCCGGGAACTCGCGGACGCCGGCTGGACCGTCCGTGCCCTCACCCGCCGCCCCGTCCCCGCTCCCGAGACACATCCCGAAGGCGTCACCTGGATCCGCGGCACGCTCGAAAACGAGGCCGCGCTGCAGGAGCTTTTGGCCGGCGTCGCACGCCGTGGTCCATTGCGCGGCCTCGATCAAGGCGCTCGACGCCGAGGGCTTCCATAAAGCCAATGCCGAAGGCACCGAGCGGGTCGCGAAAATCGCCGCTGCGATGCCGACGCCGCCGAAATTTCTGTACATGTCGTCGGTGGCCGCGCGCCGGCCGGATATCTCCGATTACGCCGCCAGCAAGCGCGCGGGCGAGATGGCGCTGGCCGGGCTTTCCGACAAGCTGACTTGGTGGGCGCTCCGCCCCGGCGCGGTGTACGGGCCGGGCGATAAGGAGACGCTCACCATGTTCCGCATGGCGGCGGCGCGGGTCGCAGCGTTGCCGGGCGGCGGCGAGGGTCATGTCTCGCTGATCCATGTGTCGGACCTCGTGGCGGCGGTCCTGGCGCTGCTCGACGCGCCGGTCGAAGGCGGCGCGGTGTTCGAGGTCGATGACGGCCGGGAAGGCGGCTACACGCTGCGCGCGCTATACGAGACCCTGGGAGAACATCTGGACCGCCGCGCGTTGTATGTGCCGGTGCCAAAGCCCGTCCTGACGGCGGTCGCCTATTGCAATGCGACGGTCGCGAAGCTGACCCGGAAGCCCGCCATGCTGGCCCCCGGAAAGGTCAGAGAGATTTACCATGACGATTGGGCGACCGACAGCACGGCAATTCGACAGGCGACCCCCTGGCGTCCTAAGATAGGCGCAAGAGAGGGGCTCCGAACAACTTTGTCGTGGTATAAAAGCCAAGGTTTGCTGTAACTTACTGAAACAAAGTTTGATCACCCCTGCCAAACTTCTGCTATAAATCACGGGAAAAGTTAATACAGTGGAAGGTTGCAGGGGCTTGTTGGGAGCACAGTCTGGGCGTTGAACAAACAAAACGATATCCTTGAGAGAATCTGTAGTTTGCTCACCCCCTTCAACAAGGAAGGTATCGCTCTCACAAGGGAAACAAATATTGCGACGGACCTCGAACTGGATTCGCTTGCGGTGATGGACCTGCTAGCTGCGATCGAAGATGAGTTCGATATCTCCGTCCCATTGAACATATTGCCCGACCTCGAAACGATCGGGCAGATGGCCGATGCAGTTGAGTCAATTGTGCAGGGAAAAAACTAGTGGACCTGTTCGACAAATTCGATCCGCTCATTCGCGACCGGGATGCGCTCTTCAACACCGGCGGGCCCGTCCCGACCGGCATCTGCATGGACGAGCTGGTCTCCCAGACCGTCGCCATCGTGGACGGACGCGAGACGATCCTCGTCGGCACCAACAATTATCTCGGCCTCACCTTCGATCCACGCACGGTCGGTGCGGCGGAGAAGGGCCTGAAGGACCGGCGGCACCGGCACCACCGGCTCGCGCAATTGCAACGGCACTTATAGCGGCCACAAGGCGCTCGAAACCAAGCTTGCCGAGTTCTACGGCACCAAGGGTTCGATGGTCTTCTCGACCGGCTACCAGGCCAATCTCTCGATGATTTCGACCCTGGCCGGCCCTAAGGATTACATCCTGATCGACGCCGACTGCCACGCCAGCATCTATGACGGCTGCAAGCTCGGCAACGCGACGGTGATCCGCTTCCGGCACAACGATCCGGTCGATCTCGAAAAGCGCCTGAAGCGCCTCGGCGACGACGTCAACAAGCTGATCGTCGTCGAAGGCATCTACAGCATGCTCGGCGATATCGCGCCGTTGGACGAATTCGTCGCGGTCAAATCGCGCGTGCCTAACACTTATATCCTCGTGGACGAAGCTCATTCGTTGGGCGTGCTCGGCGAGACCGGCCGCGGCGCGGCTCAGCATTTCGGCGTCGGCGACCAGGTCGATTTCATCGTCGGCACCTTCTCGAAGAGCGTCGGCACCATCGGCGGCTACTGCGTCTCGAACCATCCCAAGTTCGATATTCTGCGGCTCGTCGCCCGGCCCTATATGTTCACCGCCTCGCTGCCGCCGTCGGTGGTGGCCTCGGCGACCGTGGCGCTGGACATCATCCAGAACACGCCGAGCCTTCGGAAGAAGCTCTGGTCGAACGCCAACCGGCTCTATCGCGGATTGTCGGGCGCGGGCTTCGAGCTCGGCGCGGCGGCGAGCCCGGTGGTGGCCGTGAGGGTGCCCTCGCTGGAGATCGCCTTCGCGTTCTGGCGCTCGCTGATCGAGAGCGGCATCTATGTCAATCTGATGGTGCCGCCGGCCACGCCGCAGAGCTGGTATCTCCTGCGCTGCAGCCTCTGCGCCGCCCATACCACCGCCCAGATCGACACGATCATCGGCGTGTTCATCAAGATCGGCATGGAGCTCGGCCTCCTTCCCGAGGCGGCGAACGCGAACGGTCAGGCCGTCTCGATCAACGGAAGGCTCCGCTCCGTCGCAGGCGCCAAAAGAGCGTCAGGCCGGCGAGCAGGGGGTGCCGCCGCTGCCACGGGGTAATCTCGATCGCCACCCCCGAGTGGCGCGAAATCTTCCACGCCAGATAATCGATTCCGCCCGCGAAGGTGAAGACCGCCTTGATCAGGCGTAGCACGTGCAACGTGCTGCAATAGATCCGGCGCGTCCGCCACGCCACGACGGATCTGAACCGCCGCGATGCGCTATTGGCCACGACGAAACCCTCGGGCCCCGGCGTCACATCCCATTTCGTGAACGGCAGCGCGGATTTGGCCAGCCGGTCATAGCGCACCGCATTCGCCGCATAGATTTCCGCGCCCTTCCCCGGCCGCTCCGAGCGCAGCTCCACGCTATAGGTCTCGGTGAAGGCGCGGGTCCAGAGCTCGGCCGACGTGAACGCCGAGCGCATCAGAGGAACCGTCTTTTCCAAAAGCGTCACCACAGCATGACTGACGGCGTCCGCGACCTGGCGCGCCGCCTCGTCGCTCCGGACATAGGCGAGCGCGCTCGGCTGGGCGAAGCGGGACCAGACATAGGAATCGAAATGTCCGCGTGACGCGGCCTTCGCGAAATCGGCCATCGAATAGACGGCAACTTTGGAACGCACGACGCGTCCGTCGAAATGGGTCTCGAAATAGAACACGTTCGGGGGCAGGATCTTGTTCGCGATCGCCTTGGCGAGATTGTGATAGGCATCGCGGTAGCGCCGGACGATGACATAGAAGTCCAGGATCTTGCCGTTGTCGTCGCCGTCCCTGAGGCCCGAGCCATAGAACAGGACGGCCTCGACCGTATCCCCGAAATCGGCGCGGATCGCCTCGGCGGCGGCCCGGGCGGCGGGGAGCAGCGCGGGATGGGCGAGCTCGTCGCCGATCGTCTCCCGGAGCGCGCTCCAGCCCTCCCCCGCCATCACTTCAGCTCGACGAAAGGCAGCGACCGGTCGCCGATAAGCTCCAGCGGCTGGTTGGGATCGGGATGGAAGAACTCGCCGTCGAGGATCACCGGGCAGTCCAGCATCAGTTTCGCGTTCCTGATCCGCCGCGTCGTGGTGCCGCGCGCGGAGAAGCTCTTCGGCCGGGTAAGCAAGGCCCTGGCGCTCACGCCGAGGATCACGCCCGGCGAATGATCGACGCACAGGAAGTTGAGCCGGCCCTCCCCATGCGCCCCAAAAGGCCTCATGCCGAGGATCAATCGATCGAGTGAGGTCACGATAATCATAAAATAGCGGCCCGAAAGCCGCTGATCCCCGTCGAGAGTGATCGAAATGTCGTCCGCGCGAAAGGGCGAGTCCGGCCCGTGATTGCGGGTGAGCGAGCCGCCGATGAGCATGGTGTAGGCGACGACATGGGAAATGAAGTTCGGCAGGCCGAGCGGATAGATATGCTCCCGGCAATATTGGACGCCGCGCACGACGACCGCCGTACCGAAGAAGGTGCCGTAGGTCACCGGCTCGCCCGGCACCCGTCTCAGCCCCACGAGAGGGCGGTCCACCGTGCGCGCGGCGATCGTGCCGGCATCGGCCGCCGCGAGAAGCTGCTGCAGGACATGGACCGGCTTGCCCCGGCAGCCGAGATCCAGCGCGAACATATTGGTCTTGCCGCCCGGCATGATCGCGAGCGGGACCGGCCGGCCGAACGGATCGTGGTTGAGGATGTCGGTCATCACGGCCTGAACGGTGCCGTCGCCGCCGTTGACCACCACGAGGTCGAGATTCTGCTCGGCCCAATCGTGCAGCAGGGGCACCACGTCGGTCATTGCGGTGATCTCCCGGTGCAGCACATCCGGGCGGTCCCGGAGGAGCGCCCGGATCTCGGGCATCGCCGCCTTGTTCGTATGGCTTGTCGGATTGCTCAAAACCCCAATGCGCATTCGCCCGTTCGCCAAAATATGATGCCCCGCGATGACCAGCCCGGCGCAAAATAGCCCAGCCCGTCACAAGCGGTAAAGCTGAGAGAATGCCGCGACGCGCCGGCGCCTTGACGGGGCCTCGCCGAGGTCTATCCTTGCAGCCGGAACTCGAACGATGGGGGGTGCCATGTTTCGATCCGTTCTTTCTCTCGCAATCCTGAGCGTCCTGGTCCTCGTTTCCGGCCAAAGCCTTGCGCAGACCTGCTCGCGCGAGACGCTTCACGGTGCCGTCGCCGGCTACATCGCGGCGCAGGAAGCGGGCGATCCCTCGGGCATGGCGCTCGCTTCGCCGGTCAAATATGTCGAGAACCACAAGGAGATCGACATGACGTCCGGCATCCTGCACAGCCCGGAAAAGATCGACTTCCACCGCAGCCTGCTCGACACCCAGACCTGCGAGACCTTCACCGAGGTCATCATCACCGATCCCGCGCACCCCTATGTGCTCGGCACGAACCTGCGGCTCAAGGACGGCAAAGTCGCCGAAATCCATATCCTGGTGACCGACAAGGGCGACTGGCTGTTCAGCCCCAAAAACGACCTCCGGTGGTCGCCCGAGGAGGACTGGAGCGCGATTCCCCTCGACAAGCGCGACACCCGCAAGACCCTGATCGCCGCGGCCGACAGATATTTCGACTATTTCGAGGACAAGTCGGTCAAGGTTCCCTGGGGCACGCCCTGCAACCGCCTGGAAGGCGGCTTGCGCACCGGCAAGAACCAGCCCGACGACAGCTGCGATGTCGGCGTGCCGAGCGGCGTCAAGATCGTCGACCGTCATTACGTCGTCGATCCCGCGATCGGCTCGGTCGTCGGCCTCGTGACCTTCGGCAACAACAAACTGCCCGACAGCCACCTGTTCCGGATCGAGGGCGGCACGATCCGCTACATCCACAGCATCACGGTGTGCAGCACCTTCAACTGCGGCTTCGATCTGCCGGACGCGCTGAAGGATGAGAATCAGAAGTAAGCGCCACTCTTTCCGCCGTCGCTCGCAAGCTGGCCATGATCATGTTGTCGATATGGCGGGACGATAAGCCCTGGCATTATGATCAAGGAGCCTTGCAAATAGCGAAAGCGGCATAAAGGAAGGAAGATCAGGAACATTCGGAAACTAAAGGAAAGCGATATTCCTGCGCTTGCAGAACTGGCCGCAAAGACGTTCACGGAAACCTTCGGTCGTAGTTTTACAGAGGAAGAACTGGAAACCCAGATCAGGGAAACCAGATCGGAAACTTATTTCCGGTCGGTGATGAATAACGATACGATTCTTATCGCCATTATGAACGATAAGTTGGTGGGTTACGTTCAACTCAGTGACGTAAAAATCGATATACAGGGTATGAAGCCGGGGCCGAACGATCAGGCTGTCAACGCTATTTACGTCCAGTCCGACTATCAGGGCAAAGGCATTGGCAGGATGCTTATGGATGCCGCCTTTGAACATCCGCGCTTTGGAGGCGCGGACAATATTTTTGTCGATGTATGGGATGAGAACAGGCGAGCCGTCGCGTTTTATCTGAAATACGGCTTTGAAATTGTCGGCAAGTGCGATGTGACGGTTGACGGAAAAGTTGTCGGCGATGATCTCGTTCTCATGCGTCCGGCACGGACCGGATAAGCAGAAATAACACAGCAAGTCTGTGTTAGCGGACTTCCCGGAAGGCGGAGGGATTTAACGGCTGGCAGGAGAGCCATCCTCTCCCATCGCGCCAAGCACGAGATTCGGCCTTCGCCGGAATGAGCGGAAGAGGCTTATCGATCAACCTAGAGCTACTAAGCCCTAAAACCGCCCGCCGCGCCTCACGCGTTTCTTGCGGCCGCCGAAGATGTATTTCATCTCGACGTCGATCTTGGTGACGCCCGGCTTGACCTCGAAGGCGACGTCCTTGTGGGACGGCGTGCCGAACAGGATCTTGGGGTTGTTCGAAAACCCGAAGCCTTCGTGGAAGACGTCGAACTTGCCGTTCTTGTTCTCGTCATGGATCACCACGATGGCGTAGACGCCCGGCTTCGGAATGGGGACGCAGAGGTCCATCTCGTCGCCGGTGATCGGCAAATCCTGGCGGAACAGCTTCCAGCCCTTGGCGAGGAAATGGTCCGGCTTGTCATCATAGAGCTGGACCCGGAGATTGCCCTCGTCGTCCTTGATGCCGTCGACATGGACCAGCACTCTCTGGTCCGGCTTGGCCTCGGCGCAGGTCTTCCACTCCTCCGGCGAGGGCGGCGGCGGATCCTTGGAGACCTTCATGGAATAGTCGTCCTCGGCCCGCGACGGCGCCACGGCCGCGCTCATCGCGAGCAGCAGTCCGAGCGCAACAGGTCCCAGGAGTCGGATTGCCGCAGGCCCGGTCCTACGCATGAAACGATCCGTTCAGCCCGCGCCCCCAATGACAGCGGTTCGGCAAGGGTCGATGCCGCATGACGCGCGATTCATGGCATAGATCGGCAATTGAGGCAAATTCCGCGGGGCCGGCGGGCGCGCCGGGGATTTCGCCTTGCCCCCGAGGGACGCGCTGTTTATAGCAGCGGGCGCGCCCTATATCTCTAACGCATACAGTCGTTTAGGTGCTACGATCCGGCCATGTTGAGCAAGATCGACCGATATCTTCTCCGGCTATTCATCATCCCGCTCGCCATGGCGCTGGCGATCGCGGCGATGCTGCTCCTCCTGGAACGGATGCTGCGGCTGTTCGATCTCGTGATCAACCAGGGCGGGCCGATCGGCGTCGTCTGGCAGCTTCTCGGCAACCTCGTGCCGCATTACGTCGGCCTCGCGCTGCCGCTCGGGGTGTTTCTCGGCGTGCTGCTGGCGTTTCAGCGGCTCGCCCAGACCAGCGAGCTCGATGCGCTGATGTCGACCGGCTTCGGCATTCCGCGGCTGATCATGCCCGCCGTCGGACTGGCCACGGTCCTGATGATCGTCAACCTGATTCTGGCCTTCTACATCAATCCCTATTCCCGCTACGCCTATCGCGAACTACTGTTCGATCTCAGAAGCGGCGCGCTCGGCGCGAGCATCAAGACCGGCGAGTTCAACAAGCTCGGCAACGGTTTCGCGCTCCGGATCGGCGAATCCCATGACGGCGGCGAGCGGCTGGTGAACCTGTTCGCCCAGAAGCGCCACGACAACGGCGCGACGACTGCGATTTCGGCCGAGGAAGGCTCGTTCCTGCGCACCAACGACGAGAACACCATCCTTTTGCGCCTCAAGGACGGCGAGATCATCTCGTCCCTGACCGGGGGCACGACGCCGGTGGTGCTCAAATTCACGACCTACGACCTGCCGATCAAGCTGCCGCTCGTCGAGAAGTTCCGGGCGCGCGGCAGCGCCAATCTGGAGCTTACTCTGCCCGAGCTCTGGCATGCCCTGAAAGACCCGCCCCAGGGCGAGCCGGTCTCGCTCTACCGCGCCGACTTCCACGACCGTATCATCCGGTCGCTGTCGATCCTTGTGCTGCCGTTCCTCGCGATACCGTTCGGCGTGGTGTCAAAACGATCGGGGCGCGGCTTCGGGCTGGTGGCCGGCGTGCTGCTGGTGCTCACCTATCACAAGGTCGAGGAGTTCGCGGCCGCCTACACATCGAGCGGTCATGCCTCGCCCTGGATCGCGATGTGGATACCCTTCCTCCTGTTCGCGGGCCTGAGCGGCTACCTGTACTATATGCGCGCCTACAAGGTGGAGGGCGGCGTGCTGGCGAGGCTCGAGGACTACTCGACGCGGGTGGTCATATGGCTCCGTAGTCTCCTGCCGAAGCGTGAGATCAAGGCATGACCGCCGACGTCCTTCCCGCACGCCGCCGGACGGCGCCCCATGTGCTGTTCATCTATCTCGCCAAATCCTATTTCTGGCGCTTCGTGGTCCTGCTGATCGGCATCACGATCGTGTTGCAGACCCTCGATCTTCTGGCGAATTCCGACGACATCCTGGCCCCCGCCGGCGCCGGCATCGATTCCATCCTCAAATATTCGAGCCTGCGCATCCCGCAGATCCTCTCCTTGCTGACGCCGTTCATCGGCCTTCTCGCGAGCCTCATCACCTTCGCGACGTTGAACCAGCACAGCGAGGTCACGATCATGAAGGCGGCCGGGCTTTCCGCCTTTCACATCATCGCGCCGCTCGTCTTCGTCTCGGCCTTCATCGCGGTCGCCCATTTCGCGCTCAACGAAACGATCCTGGTGAACGCCAACAAGGAGCTCGCTTATTGGCAGGACAACAACTACGCGCTCGAGCTCCCGGAGCGGCCGGAGAACGCCACCAATGTCTGGGCCCTGGACGGTGACACCTATATCAGCGTCAACGGCGTGACCAAGGGCGGCACGATCCTCGACGACGTGACGCTCTATCGCATCAAGCCCGACGGCATGCTGACGGCGACCACCACCGCGAAATTCGCGGCCTATGTGAACAACGCCTGGACCCTGTTCGACGTCAAGACCTTCGACGTCGCCAACCACCAGGAGGAGACCAAGTCGGTCATGGCCTGGGACACATCCCTGCCGCCGGACCGTTTCCTCGCCTTGAGCGTGGAGCCGGACAAGGTCTCGTTCTGGACCCTGCTCTCGACCGTCCATGAGCTCAACCAGGAGGGCCACAGCACGATCCTCTTGTCGGCCTGGATTTATCAGAAGATCGCCAATCCGCTGTCGATCCTGCTGATGCCGCTTCTGGCCTCGCTGGTCGGATTCGGGGTGTACCGGTCGGGACATCTGTTCATCCGGTTCATCGGCGGGCTGGCGCTCGGCTTCTCCTATTTCGTGGGCGACAATCTGATGCTGGCGCTCGGGCAGTTCGGCACGGTGCCGCCCTTCCTCGCGGTGTGGGCGCCTTTCGTGCTGTTCCTCTTCCTCGGCCTCGGAATCGTCATCTATACCGAGGAATAGCAGGCCGGTATGGGTGACAGCGGGCAAGAGGCCAACGGCTCCGGCGAGCACGAGCATCGCGCGGTCGTCCGCGGCGCCGGCCTCATCTTTCTCGGACGCTTGGGCGCGGCCATCGAGCCGATAACGGTCTTCGTCTTCGCCGCGCTTTACGGCGTCGCGACCTATGGTCTGTTTCTCTATCTCTGGGCCGCAGTCCAGCTCATCGAGACCTTGACCGATTTCGGCATGACCTCGTGCCTGCAGCGCTTCGTGCCGAGCCAGGAGAGCCGCGAGGACGAACACCGGGTCGTACGCATCGCGCTCCTGATCTCGACCGTTATCGGCATCGCCACCGCCTGCGTGATCGCCGCGCTCGCCGACGTGATCGCGCCCTATATCCAGACCGACAATCTGCCCGTCGCGCTGGTGGCGCGGGTCGTGCGGATCTACGCCTTCGCGATCCCGCTCTGGTGCTTCATCGATGTCGCGACCGCGGCGATCCGGGCGCAGCGGGTGTTCGGGCCGGAAATCCGCGTGCGGATCTTCTATGAGCAGGGGCTGCGCCTCGTCTCGGGCGTGCTGTTCTACGCGATCGGCTGGGCGACGATCTTCGGCCTCGTGGTTTCACATCTCTTCGCGCTGACCGTCGCCTCGCTCTTCGCCCTGCGCCTTCTGGCCAAATACTACGATTTCCGTCTTCTCCTGCCGAAGCGCGATCCGATGGCGCGCGGGATCGGCCATGAGATGCGGCGCTATGCCGGCCTGATCGTCCTCAACAATTTCGGAAAGAAGCTGCATCAGTTCCTGCCCGTCTTCTTCCTCAATTTCCTGCTTCCCGGGGCCACGGGCGCGGCCTCGGTTGCGATCTATTCGGTCGCGCGCAAGCTCGTCAGCGGGCTGACCGTCGTGCGGCAGACCTTCGAATACGTCCTCGCCCCCTTTGCCTCCGACCGCCACGGCAAGGCCGACATCCAGGGCCTGCGCAACGTCTATGCCTTCGCGACGCGCCTTATCCTCGCCTTCTTCATTCCCATCGCGACATTCCTGATCGTGCTCGGCGGCGATCTCCTCGGCCTCTTGAAGCCCGAATTCCTCGCCGGCGTGACCGCCCTCGTCATCCTCACCATCGGGCGCGGCTTCGAGGCGGCTTCGGGGCCGTCCGCGTCGATCATCGAGATGATCGGCAAATACCGCGTGCCGCTGATCAACGCCTTTACCGGCAATCTCGCCTCGGCGGTCCTGTGCGTCGTCCTGATCCCCGATTACGGCGTCACCGGCGGCGCGATCGCGGCGGCGATCGGCCTCAATGTCACGGCCTATATGGCGCTGACCGAGGTCTTTTGGCAGCATCACCTGCTGCCTTACGACCTCAAGGTTGCAAGACCCCTGGCCGTCACGATCGTCAGCTCCGCGCTCTTCGCCCTCGCCGTGACAGAGGCCGGCGGGCTCGGCACCGTGGCCAAATTTTCGGTGGCTGTCGCGGGGCTGGTTCTGGTCTATTATGTCGTGCTCGCCATGGGCCTGAATGCCGACGACCGGATGGCGATCGACCCCAAGGGGACCCTCCGGCGGCTGCGCTTCATGCCGCGCAAGCCCACCCTTCAAGGCTGACCGACGAGGATCATGAACGCCGAACCATCGAAATTGTCCGCCGCCATCCAGGTCCGCGCCGTCGACGACGCCAAGGGCCTGAAGGATTTCATCCGCCTGCCCTGGGCTTTGTTCCGCGACGATCCGAACTGGATTCCGCCGCTCCTTTCCGAGCTCAAGAACCAGCTCACGCCGGGCAAGAACCCGTTCTTCGAGCATGCCGAGGCGCAGTATTTCGTGGCTTACCAGAACGGCAAGCCGGTCGGCCGGATCAGCGCCCAGGTCGACAAGCTCTCGCTCGAACGCCACGGCGCGACCACGGGCCATTGGGGCTTCATCGACGCGGTCGATGATCCCGCCGTCTTCGCCGCCCTGTTCCAGGCCGCCGAGGCCTGGCTCAAATCAAAGGGCATGGACCGGATGGTCGGGCCGTTCAACCTGACCATCAACGAGGAGAGCGGCCTCCTGATCGACGGCTTCGATACACCGCCCATGCTGCTGATGACCCACGCCCTGCCCTATTACCAGGACCGGGTCGAGGCGCTCGGCTTCAAGAAGGTGAGAGATCTCTACGCCTATATTCTCGACATCCGCAACGAGTTCCCGGCGACCGTGCAGCGGCTGCTGCGCAAGACCGAGAGGCAGAAGGCCTTCACCATCCGCCCGATCGACATGAAGAATTACGAGCGGGACCTCCGCAACATCCTCGAAATCTTCAACGAGGCCTGGGAGGACAATTGGGGCGCCATCCCCGCGACCCCCGCCGAGGTGGATCACACGGTCAAGAGCCTCAAGATGCTGATCCGCGAGAAGATGGCCTATATCGCCTTTGTCGGCGACGAGCCGGTCGGCTTCATGGTCGCGCTGCCGAACCTCAACGAAGCGATCCGCGACCTGAACGGACGCCTCACGCCCTGGAACATCGTCAAGCTTCTCTGGCGTCTGAAGGTGAAGATACCGAAGACGTGCCGCGTGCCGCTGATGGGCGTGCGCAAGCGCTATCACGGGACGCCCATGGGCGCGATGATCGCGTTCAGCCTGATCGAGACCATCCGCCTCAATACGGTCGCGCTCGGCACCGATTTCGCCGAGCTGTCGTGGATTCTCGAAGACAACACGGCCATGCGAGAAATGTTGGTTGCGATCAAATGCCGCATATATAAGACCTACCGCATGTATGAGAAGGCGATCGGCTGACCCGACCCCCATGGCCAAATCCGACAAGAAATCCGAACCGTTGAGCGCGCTGCTGCAGAACACGCCGCCGCCCCCGCCGCCGACCTTCAGCAAGCGGCTCAGGAATTATTTCGTCACCGGCGTGGCGGTCACCGCCCCGGTTGCGATCACGGTCTATCTGGTCTGGGCGATCGTGGCCTGGATCGATCACAGACTGACGCCGCTGATCCCGGGCAGGTACAACCCGAACACCTATCTGCCGTTCGATATCCCCGGCCTCGGCCTCGTTCTGGCGCTGGTGATCCTCACCGTCATCGGTGCGCTGACCGCGAATTTCTTCGGTCGGCTGCTGGTCGATACGACCGAGAAGATCATGAGCCGGATGCCGGTGATCCGCAGCATCTACGGCACCACCAAGCAGGTCTTCGACACGATCGCGGCGCAGAACTCGACCTCGTTCAAGGAGGTCGTGCTGGTCGAATATCCCAGGAAGGGCCTCTGGGCCATCGCCTTCGTCGCGACCGAAACCAAGGGTCCGGTCGCCAAGGTTATGAACGAGCCCATGGTCAGCGTCTTCCTGCCGACCACTCCCAACCCCACCTCCGGCTTCCTCCTCTTCGTCCCCCGCCGCGACTTGATCACCCTCGACATGAGCATCGAGGAGGGCATCAAATACGTCATCTCCGCCGGGTTGGTGACCACCGACAAGGCCAAGGAAAAGCCGAAGGCGAAGCCCGCGCAGGAAGAGGAAGGGCCGCCGTAAGGCACGCGTCAACAAAGTCCGTCATGACCGGGCTTGACCCGGTCATCCACGTCTTCCCTTGCTGCGTAAGACATGGATACGCGGATCAAGTCCGCGCATGACGAAAAAGGTGACTGTCACGCCACCTGGAAATACTTCACATAGGCGTCCCGCTCGAACAGATAGAGCAGGACCTTGAGCGCCATCCCTCGCGGCGATTTGAGGTCCGGGTCCTTCGCCAGGATCAGTTGCGCGTCGTCCCGCGCGATGGGCAGCAGGTCGGCATGGACGTCCAGATCCGCCAGGCGGAAGGTCGGCAGGCCGCTCTGGCGCGTGCCGAGGACCTCGCCCGCGCCGCGCAGACGCAAGTCCTCCTCGGCGATGCGGAAGCCGTCGTCGGTCTCGCGCAGGATGGTCAGGCGCGCCTTCGCGGTCTCGGTAAGCCGGGTATCGTAGAGCAGCAGGCAGACCGACGCCGACTTGCCGCGCCCCACCCGTCCCGCGTAGCTGATGCAATTGGGCGAGGCCGAAGCGTTCGGCGTGCTCGATGACCATGATCGTCGCTTCGGGCACGTCGACCCCGACTTCGATCACGGTCGTGGCCACCAGGATGCCGGTGCGGCCGGTGGCGAAATCCTCCATCGCCTTGTCGCGCTCCGCCGCCTTCATCTGGCCGTGGACAAGGCCGACCTTGTCACCGAAGATCTCCGTAAGCGCCCGGGCCCGATCGGTCGCCGCCGCCAAATCCATGGCTTCCGATTCCTCGACCATCGGGCAGACCCAATAGACCCGCGAGCCCGCCGCGAGCGCCCGTTCCAGGGCGGGCGTCACCTCGGCGAGGCGGCTCAGCGGGATCGCCCGCGTGTCTATGGGCGTGCGGCCCGGCGGCTTCTCGGTGATGCGCGAGACCTCCATGTCGCCATAAACGGTAAGGCTGAGGGTCCGCGGGATCGGCGTCGCCGTCATCACCAGCACGTCCACTGCGCCGACGCCCTTGGACGTCAGCACCATGCGCTGATGCACGCCGAAGCGGTGCTGCTCGTCGATCACGGCGAGCAGGAGGTCCTTGAACGCGACGTCGTCCTGGATCACCGCATGGGTGCCGACCAGGATATCGATTTTGCCCGCCGCCAGATCCTCCAGGATCTTCTGCCGCCCCTTGCCCTTGTCGCGCCCCGTCAGCAGCACCAGCCGGACGCCGGCGGCCTCGGCGAGCGGCGCAAGGGTCGCCGCATGTTGCCGCGCCAGAATTTCCGTCGGCGCCAGCAGCGCGCGCCTGCCCGCCGGCCTCGACCGCGACCAGCATGGCGAGGAAAGCGACGATCGTCTTGCCGCTGCCGACATCGCCCTGCAAGAGCCGCAGCATCCGATGCGGCGAGGCCAGATCGGCGAGGATTTCATCGAACGCGCCCTGCTGAGCGCCCGTGAGCGTATGGCCGAACGAGGCCAGAGGCCTTCTCGCGCAGGTGGCCATCGCCTTTAATCTCGCGCCCGGCCTTGCGAACCGTGTGATAGCGCACCATGGAGAGCGCGAGCTGATTGGCCAGGAGCTCGTCATAGGCGAGACGGCGGCGCGTCGGCGTGGTCGGCTCCAGATCGGCAGCCTGCTCCGGTGCATGGGCCTTGAGAAGCGCCTCGCGCCAACCGGCCCAGCCCTCACGTTTCATGAACGCGGGATCGAGCCATTCGTCGAGCTCCGGCACGCGGTCGAGCGCCGCCCGGATCGCCCGCGCCAGCACCCGCGGCGTCAGCCCCGGCCGTCAGGGGATAGACCGGCTCCACCGTCTGGATCTCGGCGCGCTTCTCCAGCGGAACGATGTGATCGGGATGGGTCATCTGGGTCTGGCCGTCGTAATGCTCGACCCGGCCGCTCACCACGCGTTTCTCGCCGATCGGCAGCGCGTTCAGAAGGTAATCGCCCTTGGCATGGAAGAACACGAGGGTCATGAACCCGGTCTCGTCGGAGCACAGTACCCGATAGGGCACGCGCTCGCGGCCGCGCGGCGGCGGGCGGTGATCGTCGACAGTCACGGTCACCGTCGCCACCACCCCGTCCGGCGCATCGGCGATCTTAGGCGCGAAACGCCGGTCGATCAGGCCCGAAGGCAGATGCCAGCAGAGATCGACGACATGGGGCCCCGCCAGAGTCTCCACCGGCTTTTTCAGGCGCGGCCCGATGCCCGGCAGGCTGGTGACGGGCGCGAATAGGGGAAAAAGGACTTCAGGGCGCATGGGCGGCAGCTTACCCCAACCCACCAGGGTGCTGACAGCGGGGAACGAAACGATTATATCGTCCGGGCGATGAGTCCTGATCTGAACCAAACGACGTCCGATTCGCTGACGGCGCGGCGGAAGCGTGCGCGATTCCGCGCCCATCACCGTGGAATCAAGGAGGCCGACCTCGTCATCGGCCGGTTCGTCGACGCCCATATCGATGATTTCTCCGAGGCGCAACTCGCCCGGCTCGAAGCCCTTCTGGAGGAGAACGACTACGACATCCTGGCCTGGGCCGCCGGCCTCCGCCCCGCCCCGCCGCATTGCGACAATGACGTCACGCGCATGATGGCGGATTTCGAGCGCTATATGCGGCGCTGATGGTTATCGACAAGCTCATAGCCGCGCCGGGTCGGCTGACGGTCTCGGGCGCTCCGGAAGGCGAAGATGCGCGGCTCGTCGCGGATCTGGCGCGCAGATTGGCCCCATCCGGCCGGGCGGTGCTTCATATCGCCCGGGACGATCTCCGCATGACGGCGATCAGCGATGCGCTTCGCTTCTTTGCGCCCTTGGTGGAGGTTGTCGCGATTCCGGCCTGGGACTGCCTGCCCTACGACCGCACCTCGCCGAACCGGACCGTCTCCGCCGACCGCATGAACGCCCTCGGCATCCTGGCCTCCGACAAACCCGTGCCCGGGCATGGCCGCGTGGTGGTGACCACGGTCAACGCCGCCCTGCAGCGCGTGCCGCCGCGCTCGATGGTGCAGGACGCGGTGTTCCGGCGTTCGATCGGCGACAAGCTCGATCTCGACGATCTCACCGCCTATCTCGCGGCCGACGGCTATGCCCGGGTCGGCACCGTCTCCGAGGAAGGCGAATACGCAATGCGCGGCGGGATTCTCGACATCTTCCCGCCCGGCCAGCCGGAACCGCTGCGGCTCGATCTGTTCGGCGACGTACTGGACGGTGTGCGAACCTTCGATCCGGCCTCGCAGCGCACGACCGGCAAGCGGGAAGGCTTCGCGCTGATTCCGGCGAGCGAGATGAAGCTTGACGAGGACTCGATCCGGCGCTTCCGCAGCGGCTATGTCGCCCTGTTCGGCGCGGTGGCGGACGAGGATCCGCTGTACGAGGCGGTGAGCGCGGGCCGGCGCTATCAGGGCATGGAGCATTGGCTGCCGCTGTTTCACGAGACGCTCGAAACCCTGTTCGATTATGTGCCGGACGCGCTGGTCACGCTGGATGCTCTGGCCGAGGAATCGAAGGACGCGCGGCTTGCCACCATCGCCGATTATTACGAGACGCGGCGGACGGCCTCGGGCGGCGGCGGGGAATGGATGCCGCCCTACAAGCCGCTGCCGCCGGACCGGCTCTATCTCTCCGACGACGGCTGGACCAAGGCGACCGGCCGCGCCCGCATCTTCACGCCGTTCCACGCGCCGGAGTCCGATACGAGCGTCGATGCCGGCGCCAAGCAGGGCCGCGATTTCGCCCCCGAACGCGCGGCGCGCGACGGGGCGATCTTCGACGCGGTAAAGGCCCATCTCGCGGCGCAAACCGGCCGCAAGGCCATCATCGCAAGCTATAGCGAGGGCTCGCGGGAACGCCTCGGTCTCGTGTTGGAGGATCACGGCGTCGGGCCGCTGGTGAAGATCGAGAGCTTCGCCGATGCCGCCGCGCTCGGCCCTGACGTCGCGGGGCTCGCGGTGCTGGGCCTGGAGCACGGTTTCGAGGCGGACGATCTCGCGGTCATCACCGAGCAAGACATCCTGGGCGACCGCCTCGTGCGCCGCGCTCGGCGGTCTCGGCGGGCCGAGAACTTCATCAGCGAGGCCTCGGCCTTGGCGCCCGGCGATTACGTGGTTCATGTCGATCACGGCATCGGCCGGTTCGAGGGCTTGAGGACCGTCGATGTCTCCGGCGCGCCCCATGATTGCGTCGAGATCCGCTATGCGGACGGCGATACGCTTCTGGTGCCGGTCGAGAATATCGAGGTCCTGAGCCGGTTCGGCTCCGACGATGCCACGGTCGCGCTCGACAAGCTCGGCGGGCATGGCTGGCAGGCGCGGAAGGCCCGGGTCAAGAAGCGGCTGCGCGATATCGCCGAGGCGCTGATCAAGGTCGCCGCCGAGCGCGAGCTCAAGCCCGGCGTCCGTATGGTGCCGCCCGAGGGCCTGTTCGACGAATTCAACGCCCGCTTCCCCTATGAGGAGACCGACGACCAACTCGGCGCGATCGGCGACGCGCTGGAAGATCTCGGCGCGGGCAAGCCGATGGATCGCCTCGTTTGCGGCGATGTCGGCTTCGGCAAGACGGAAGTGGCGCTGCGCACCGCCTTCGTCGCGGTGATGGCGGGCTATCAGGTCGCGGTCGTGACACCCACCACCCTCCTCGCCCGCCAGCATCTCGCCACCTTCCGCGCGCGCTTCCAGGGCCTGCCGATCCGGGTCGAGCAGCTCTCGCGGCTGGTCTCCGCCAAGGACGCCACCGAGATCAAGAAAGCGATCTCCGAAGGCCAGGTCGATATCGCGATCGGGACCCATGCGCTTCTCGGCAAGACCGTGCAGTTCCAGAATCCTGGGGCTCCTGATCGTCGACGAGGAGCAGCATTTCGGCGTCACCCAGAAGGAAAAGCTCAAGGCCATGCGGGCGAATGTCCATGTGTTGACCCTGACCGCCACGCCCATCCCCCGCACCCTCCAGCTCGCCCTTTCCGGCGTCCGCGAGATGAGCCTGATCGCCACGCCGCCCGTCGACCGCCTCGCCGTCCGCACTTTCGTGATGCCGTTCGACCCCGTGGTCGTGCGCGAGGCCCTGATGCGGGAGCACTATCGCGGCGGGCAGAGCTTCTATGTCTGCCCGCGCGTCTCGGACCTCGACGAAGCCGCGCGGTTCCTCCGCGAACATGTCCCCGAGCTCAAGATCGTCCTCGCCCACGGCCAGATGGCGAGCCACCAGCTCGACACCATCATGAATGCCTTTTATGACGGGGCATACGACGTGCTGGTCTCGACCACCATCGTCGAATCCGGCCTCGATATCCCGCGCGCGAACACCTTGATCGTCCACCGCGCCGATATGTTCGGACTGGCGCAACTCTATCAGCTTCGCGGCCGGGTCGGCCGGGCCAAGATGCGCGCCTATGCCTATTTCACCATCCCCGCTCGCCGCGTGCCGACCGAGAACGCCGAGCGCCGCCTCAAGGTGCTGCAAGCCCTGGATACCCTCGGCGCGGGCTTCAGCCTGGCGAGCCACGACCTCGACATTCGCGGCGCGGGCAATCTTCTCGGCGAGGAGCAATCCGGCCACGTCAAGGAAGTCGGGTTGGAGCTCTATCAATCCATGCTGGAGGAAGCGGTCGCGCAGATCCGCTCGGGCGGGCCGGTGCTCGAGGACGAAGGCCAGTGGTCGCCGCAGATCAATCTCGGCTCGGCGGTGCTGATCCCCGAAAGCTATGTCGAGGACCTGAACGTCCGCATGGCGCTGTACCGGCGCCTCGCCCACGTCGAAACGATCGACGAGATCGACGGTTTCGCCGCCGAGCTGATCGACCGCTTCGGGCCCTTGCCGGACGAGGTCCAGCATCTCCTCAAGATCGTCGCCATCAAGCACGCCTGCCGCGCCGCCGGGATCGAGAAGATCGAAGCGGGCCCGCGTGGCGCTGTTCTCGCCTTCCGCAGCAACCGCTTCGCCAATCCCGCCGGCATGGTGGACTTCATCTCCAAACAGTCCGGCACGGCCAAGCTCCGCCCCGATCACCGGCTGGTCATCCAGCGCAATTGGGACTCGATCGACGACCGCCTGAACGGCGTCCAAACCCTCGCCCGTGGCCTCGCCAAGATCGCCGAGGCGGTGCCGGCTTAGGGCGATTCAAGTTCAGATCGAAGCGGTTCGGGCATCACCCCCACCCGGCCTCCCCCATCAAGGGGGAGGAGTCGATGGAGCGCTTCCCTTAAGCCTTTCCCCTCGATGGGGGAAGGTTTGGATGGGGGTGATGGCAGAGCCGCTTCGGCATTTCGCACCTCAAGGCCCGCCCCAAGCCGCCAGCGCCTCCGCCTCCACCCGCTTGATCCAGGCGTCCTTGCAATCGGTATAGGCGTGGCTGTCGTCGGGGTGGAGGGCGGCGCAGCGGAGCTTTTCGGCTTCGTAGGCGCGGGCGAGGTCGGGATGGGCGATCAGGTGGTCGCGAAAGGCCAGATGGCGGTCGATCGACACGTCGCCCACGGCGTAGCAATGGAGCTGAACGCGGCGCGCGCCGGTTTGAGGATCGTCCATCTTGCAATAACGCCGGCCCTTAAGACCGTATTCGCCGTACCACTCGTAGCCTAGCGCCTCGACCGCCTCGCGGCGCTCGTCGAGCCCGGCGAGGCTGGCCGCAACCGGAATGAGATCGACGATCGGCTTCGCCCTGATTCCGGGAATGGCGGTCGAGCCGATATGGTGGATTTCCGTCAGCACGGGCCCCAGGGCCGCCAGCAGCCTCTCGGTCTCGGCATGGGCGAGCGCCGCCCAGGCCGGGTCATGGGGCACGAGTTGGACGGCGATCGGCTCGGGCATGGTCGAGAGACGCCCTTCGACGGGCTCAGAGGGCGACCGGAGAACCCTACTCCGGGATCTTGCAGCTCGCCGGCGTGTCCTTCGAGACGTCGGCAAGCATCATTTCGCTCTCCACCTTGCCGTTGTCGTCGAAACTGGTGGCGGCGACCGGGAAATAGCCTTTGGGCAGGTTCAGGAACTCGTCGGTCATGTTGTTGCCCATGCCGAATTGGGAGACGAGGCCCTTGATCATATTCATCATGGATTGCAGGCGACCGATCAGCGCCTCGCCCTGGGGGATCGCGGAGATCGGCGTCAGATAGGCGTCGCCGACCTTCTTGCTGCCCTCCATGACGGTATATTCGACGGCCTTGTAGCCGTTCTTGGTCGCGGTCTTGCCGGTCGCCTTGAAGGTCCGCGCGACCTTCTCGCCGGCCGCCGGCGCCTTGGGCATGGCCGCGCCCATCATCTTTTCCATCTGTTTGCGCATCATTTCGCGCCGCTCGGGCGGGACTTTGGCGAGGGCTTCCTCGATCTTCTTCCGGATATCCGAGTTCGGCCCGAGCGCGGCCTGCATCTGGTCGATGCGCGCCTGATCCAGCTTCTCGACCTTGCCGGCGCGGCTGTAATAGATCGTCGGCGGGTCCTGGACATAGACCATCGTGCCGTCGGTCATGCTGGACGTGTCCGCGACGCCCTGGTTGGACATGCACAGCGCCTTGGGCGCGAGGATAACCGAGGACTTGTCGGTCTTGCCGTTCTGGGTGGTGTGGAATTCATAGGTCGCGGCGTGAGCGGCGACGGGCGCCAACATCAGCGCCGTGGCGAGTAGCATCTTCATGGTCGAACTCCTCAGCAGGAAGCCTAGGGAAGCTCAAGGGTTTTAGGAAAACTCACTGACTGACGACGGCCTCGTCGGATTTGGCGCGCTCGAGCGCCTGGACGAACAGATCGGCCCCCTGGGCGCCCGAGACGACGAATTTACGGTCGATGATCGTGCAGGGCACGCCCTGGACCCCCATGCCGCGGATCATCTGATCCTCTTCGATGATCTTGTCGCGATCAAGCTCCTGATCCAGCCGCTCGCGCACCTTGTCCGGATCCATGCCGATATCGGCCGCGATACGGCAGAGTACGTCGGTATCGCTGACATCCTCGCCCTTGACGAAATTGGCCTCGAACAGCGCCTGGACCGCCTGATGCTGCAGCCCTTCCTCGTCGGCCCAGCGGGCGAGCGTATGGGCGGCGACCGTGTTCGGCACCCGCTTGATGCGGTCGAAATGGATCTCCAGCCCCAGCGATTCCGCCAGCCGCGTCATCTGGTCGTCCATCTGCTGGACTGCCTGCGCGCCGAACCGCCCCGCCAGATATTCGACCCGGTCCATGCCCTCCTTGGGCATGTCGGGATTCAACTGAAACGGCAGCCAGCGCACGGTCGGCTCGAAGTCCGGCCGCTTCGCCAAGGCCTGCTCGAACTGACGCTTTCCGATATAGCACCAGGGGCAGATGATGTCGGCGACGATGTGAACTTGCATGGCGCGAGGTTACAAGGCGCGGCGGGCCGGCGTCAAACCTACAATTATCTCGGATTGACATATCCGGCCCCGTTCGGAAGCGTATCGGTATCCGCGCCGGGATCTAGGGCATAACCGGATGCAGCCGGCGTCAGGCATATCGATGCAACGGACGGCCTATTTCCTCGCCGCCAAAACTCATACATATTTACCTAATCAATTGAGCCGGTGAGGGGTTTTGGGAGGGACACATGAATGACAAGTCACGAACCGGAATGATCGGGCCGATAGCCTCGCGGCGAACATTTCTCACCGGGATCGTCGTGGCGGCGGCGACGCCCGCTTGGGCACGCGACTGGTCCGGCAACGAGCCGGTGCGCTACCCCGATCCGGATGTCGTCGCGGTCGAGCCCGAATTCGCCAAATACATTCAGGCCAATGCGCCGATCCGGCGTCTGCATACCGGCATGCTTTGGGCCGAAGGACCGGCGTGGAACGGCAGCGGCAATTATCTGGTTTGGAGCGACGTCGGCGGCGACGCCCAGATGCGCTATCTGCCGGAGGACGGCCATGTCAGCGTCATGCGGCAGGGCGCCGGCAACTCGAACGGCAATACCTTCGACTGGCACGGCCGGCAGGTCACCTGCGAGCATGGCAATCGCCGGGTGGTGCGCTACGAGCTCGATGGCAAGGTGACCGTGCTGGCCGACGCTTCGACGGCAAACAGCTGAATGCGCCGAACGATATCGTGGTTCATCCCGACGGCGGCGTCTGGTTCACCGATCCGGGTTACGGCTCCATGAGCGATTACGAGGGCCACAAGGGCAAGCTGCTGCTCAAGGAGGCGGTGTATCGGATTTCGCCGGACGGCCGAAAGATCGCGAAGGTGACCGACGAGTTGGAAAAGCCGAACGGCCTGTGCTTCTCGCCCGACTACAAGAAGCTCTACATCGTCGATACCGGCAATGCGAAAAACATCCGCGTTTATGACGTTGCCGACGAGTCGAAGCTCAAGGCCGGCAAGGTCTTCACCGTCAACAAGGGGCTGCTGAACGCGGCGCCCGATGCCGGTGCTTCGGATGGCATCCGTTGCGACGAGGACGGCAATGTATGGTCCGGCGCGGGCTGGGCCGGCGAAGGCTATGACGGCGTCCACATCTTCAATCCGGAGGGCAAGCTGATCGGCCATGTCAAATTGCCGGAAATCTGCGCCAATCTCTGCTTTGGCGGGCCTAAGCGGAACCAGCTTTTCATGGCCGCGAGCCAGAGCCTGTACATGATGTGGGTGAACACGCGCGGCGCGCATATCTGCTGAGGACAAGGACCAGCCTCTGTGCCACGCGGCGTTAGGCGCTCACTCGATTGCCCGCGTGAAGGGCCATAGGAGGAATGAGGGTGTGATGAAGGAGAGCTTCTTCTAGCCATTGCGTTCATCGTGATCCTCAGCGACGGCGGCACTGGCCGCGGGTCGACCTGCCGGGTCAGGCCGCGACGACCAACGTGCCGGGATCTGATTACCCGCGCGTTCTTCCCGATGGACGGGCGATTTTCCGGCTCAAGGCCCCCGAGGCGCACTCGGTCGCGGTGGAGATTTACGGCCAAACCTAGCCATGGCGAAGGGCGACGACGGCGTCTGGAGCGTGACCACGCCGCCGCTGGTGGTCGGCTTCCATTACTATTCGCTCGTTCTCGACGGCGTTCAGGTCAACGATCCGGGCAGCCGCACATTTTACGGCACCGGCAACGATTCGAGCGGCATCGAGGTGCCCGAGACCGGCGTCGACTATTATCCGAGCAGGATGTTCCGCACGGCGACGTGCGCATCCGGCTCTATCATTCCAAGGTCACCGGAAAGTGGCGCCGGGCCTTCGTCTACACGCCGCCGGGCTACGACGATCACCCCAAGCGGCGCTATCCGGTGCTTTACCTGCAGCATGGCTCCAACGAGGACGAGACCGGCTGGACGTTCCAGGGCCACGCCAATCTGATTCTCGACAATCTGATCGCCGAGAAAAAAGCCGTTCCCATGATCATCGTGATGGACAATTGCTACGCCATGCGGCCGGGCGATGTCGGGCAGGATCCGCAGATCGCGAGTCCGCTGCGGCCGGATTTCCCGGCGTTCGAAGCCGTCATGCTGCAGGACGTCATCCCCATGATCGACGCCACGTTCCGAACCATCCCGGACCGCGATCATCGGGCCATCGCCGGGCTCTCGATGGGCTCCAACGAGGCGCTGCGCGTCGGCACCGGCAATCTCGACAAATTCGCCTATATCGGCGGCTTCAGCGGCGGCATGAATGGCTTGCACACCGACCCGCTCGACCCCGCGACGGCGTTTGGCGGGCGGTTCAAGGACGGCGCGGCGTTCAACGCGAAGGTGAAGCTGTTGTGGCTCGGCATGGGCACCGCCGAGCCGAAGCCGTTTCCCGCCGCCATCGGCGCGTTCCGCAAGATGCTTGACGACGCCGGGATCCGCTATGTGTTCTTCTCATCGCCGGGCACCGCCCACGAATGGCTCACCTGGCGGCGCGACCTGCACGCCTTCGCGCCCCGGCTTTTCAAATAGCCCTATCCGACGAGGCCGCCAAGAAACCCGCGCTCGGGTTGACCCGACCCGCCTCGGCCCCTCCTTCGCTCATTCCGGCGAAGGGCGGAATCTCGGGCCGTCGGGGACACGGCTTGCGTTGTCAGAGGCTAAGGAGACAGTGCATTCAGTTGAGAGCGTCAATTGAGGGCACTGTCACCGTAATTCCAATATCGTGACATCTCGCCTACGAATTTAATTTTCATCCGGCTTCTTTTTCTTCTTCTCCTCTTTACCCTCTGACAGCTCATTGATTCGATCTTCGATCTTCTTGACATTGGTAGCGAAGAAATCTGCCAACTGGCGCATAGTGATTACAGACATCACCAAGCGTACTGCAACTTCGCGTCGCTCAATATTTTCCTCTGGATCCGTAGCAGCGGTCGAGTAAAGGTTGATCTTGCAAACGCCATTTCCATATAGAACGCCCCAGGCTCCATCGACAAATATCTCTGGTTCGCCGCCTTCTTTTGTAAAGAGCGCGGACGCCTTTCCTTTACCATCTGACTTTTTTTGATAGATTTTCCTCGAGGTCATCGTCACCTATCCAAGTTCCCAAAGCGAAATATCTTTCTCAACATGAGAAGTCTTATTCTGCAGGAAGAAGTGATGCTCTGAATTCGTCGATCGTTCTGAGTCTTCAATTATTGGAGCGCCTACGTCCGTCAAGGAAACATCGGGGCCAGTCAGAAGTGCCTCTAGATCAGTACCGTCGTATGAATTAACCCTCATCGCCGACGACGAGACATCCCAAGTACGACTGATGAATTTACTGAACGGAACAAACTGAACAGATAGAGCTACATCGAACGTCGCCGCTAGATCCAGAAGCGTTTGAATGCTCCACTTCCCATAACTAGGATCTTCAATCCTTGAAATTACGCTCTGAGGCTTCCCGGCCTTGGCTGCAAGATCCGATTGGGTCCAATTTCTTTGTTGTCGCAGCGCTCTTATCTGATAGGCGGTCCAATTTCTAACATGAGACGAGACAAAAGCCCTTCGATAGTCCCTATTCTTCAGCTTTCGCAAAAGTCGCGCCAAACTAAGGATTCCAGACATCTACTCTTGCCTTTCCACTTGATACCTTCTTCATACGTTTGACCGCCGTTTCGAGAGCATTTTTGGGATCAAATACGCTCTGTTTTTTTCGGGTGCCCGCAAGCATCGTGAACTGCCACCTATCGGGTCCGAAATAGCCAAATACTCTATGCTGAACCTTTCCCGCCTTAAATCTGATTTCGCCCAGGCCTCGTTGAGGTCCTGATAAGAGAGCGAACGTAGGTCGCTCCCACTCGTTCCGCGAGCGAGAGGCCAGAAATAGTAAGGCGGCATCAAACTCCGCCTGGGCTTCAATGCCAATGTGGGAATACCACCGCGCGACCGGGCTCGCTCCAGTGTCCGAAATATATACATTGAAGACCCAAATGTCCATCGCAAAAATGCGATCTCCGACTTGACACAATTATCGCAAAAAATCGATAATGCTTTCGTAAACGACAAAGCCCGCTTTCAGAAGCGGGCTTTGTCAAAGCCAACTGCCCCGTGGTCTAACGGTAGGACGCGCGTCTCCCAAGCTGCGAGGTCCAGGTCCAAATCCTGGCGGGGCAGCCACTCTTAACCACCAAGCCTGAATTGGCACATCATCGTATATAGAGACTACGGAATTTATCCAAAAACCTTGTCTTCTGCAACTAGGTAATACACCCAAAAGCCATGGCCCAGCCATAGAAAGCGCGCTCGAACACCCAAATTTCCGGGTAAGCCAAAGGTCGCAACCATCCATGTTGCCGTTGCTCAGTTCGCACGAACAGAACTACTGACTTATGAATAATTTCCTTGACTCTGTGAAAATGTTCCCGTATCGTTCTCCCGCTTTCCGGCGGTCGCGAGGCCGGGAGGAACCGGTGGGACGAGGGGCTTGCCCTTCTAGACCACAGGCTGCCGGCGCGGGTCGTCCGGGTATCAAATCGGGCCCCGTTGCGAAAGGATGTGCGTCAGCCGAAGCCGTCCGTCGCCCTCGTTGGTAGGCGGCTACGCTACCGGCGCACCTGAATCTCCACGCGTTGTTAGTATCCTGCTTGAGACCTGAACAAGCCGTGGAGCTCGGACACAAGAGGCGACACCCCCGCGTCGGCCGCCGTTTCCTTGGGCCGCCCCGTCCGCTCGGACGGGCGCGGTTGCTTGTGTTTTTCCTTCCCCCCTTCCCCGTCATTGCGAGCGACCGTAGGGAGCGCGGCAATCCAGATGTCAGATGTCAGGAATCAGATGTCAGGAGTCTGGATCGCCAGCTTACTCCGCCGAAGCAGCCACTTCGGCTGCGAAGGCCGGACGGCGCTGACGGCTGAGACAAGTCTCCTCCTCCGTCATCCCGGCCTTGAGCCGGGATCCACTGTCGCACGCTCGGACCTATGACCCTGGGTCCCGGCTCAAGGCCGGGATGACGCGTGGGGGGGCCGGGAAGACGCGAGGGGGGCCGGGATGACGCGTGGGGGCCGGGATGAGCGGAGGGGCGGGTTGCGGGCTTAATCCAGCCGCTTCCTGAAGCGCAGCACCGCCAGGGTAATCAGCACCAGGAAAATCACGAAAAGCGGCCAGATGTCGGGCCAGACTTCGCTGGCGGTGGCGTCGCGCAGCACGATGCCGCGGAGGATGCGGAGGAAGTGGGTGACCGGCATGAACTCGGCGACGATCTGGACCGCGCGCGGCATCCCGTCATAGGGGAAGATGAAGCCGGATAGCAGCACCTGGGGCAGAAGGGTCAGGATCGAAATCTGGAAGGATTGGAACTGGGTCTGGGCCTGGGCCGAGACGATCAGGCCGATGGCGAGGGTCGCGGCGATGAAGACGCCCGCCGCGATATAAAGCTGCAACAGGGAGCCCGCGATCGGCACGTTGAACAGGAACACGCCGAGCGACAGGATGATCGTGATCTGGATATAGCCGATCACGATGAAGGGCACGATCTTGCCGATCATCAGCTCGTAGGTTTGCACGGGCGTGGTGATCAGGAGCTCGATATTGCCGCGCTCCTTCTCGCGCACGATCGAGGCGGCGGCGAACAGCACCAGGGTCTGGGTCAGGATGATCGCGCACAGGCCGGGCACGACGAACACCGCCGAGCGGCCTTCCGGATTGTAGAGCGCGCGGATTTCGAAGGTGCGCGGCTTCTGCACGACGTCGAGCGAGGTCGGCGGGGTGCGGGTCATGAAGGGAAGCTGGCTGAGTTGGCGCGCGGAGGCGAAGACGGTCGGGTCGCTGCCGTCGACCAGAAGCTGGGCGGCCGGGCGGTCGCCGCGCGCGAGGCGGTTGGCGAAATCGGCCGGGATCACGATGCCGATCGAAATCTTGCCCTCGCGCAACAGCGCCTCGAGCTTTGCCGGCGTATCGACCAGATATTTGGGATTGACGATCTGGGTCGCGCGGGCGTCCTCGACCAGCTGGCGCGCGGCCTGGGTGCCGGCGAGATCGGCGACGCCCGCGGTCAGATGGCGGACGTCCTGGTTGATGCCGTAGCCGAAGATCAGGGTCAGCGTCAGCGGAATGCCGGCGATCATGCCGAGGGTCAGCCGGTCGCGCCGGAGATGCATGAATTCCTTATGGGCGATCGCGAAGATGCGGCGGAGCATTTTCATGACGCGGCGCTCCCCGTCCTGACCGTGCGTCGCCCGCCATTCGTGCCACCATGCGTGACCGCGACGAAGACGTCCTCCAGGCTCGGCTGTTCGGTATGGGCCTCGCCCGCCACGCCTTCCTTCGAGAGCGACATCGCCCACCGCCGCCGCCGGATCGCCGACATGCTCGCGCAGCAGCACATGCATCCGGCTGCCGAGCTGGGTAACGCTCTTGACCCAGGGCTGGTTTTGCAGCGCCTGCCGCACGGGCCGGAAGTCCTCGGCCTCGATCTCGACCACCAGGCCGTCGATCCGGTCCATCAATTCGCGGGGCGAGCCTTTGGCGGCAAGCCGGCCGTTCTCCAGAATCGCGAGCTCATGGCAGCGTTCGGCCTCGTCCATGTAATGGGTCGAGACCAGAATCGTCGTGCCCTGATCGAGAAGCTCGAACAGGCTTTCCCAGAAGTCGCGCCGGCTTTCGGGATCGACCGCGCTGGTGGGCTCGTCGAGAAACAGAAGCTCGGGCCGGTGGATCATGGCGCCGGCCAGGGCGAGGCGTTGCTTCTGGCCGCCGCTCATGGTGCCGGTGCGCTGGCGGGCGAGCTTGGTCAGATTGAATTGCTCCATGACCTCGGCGATGCGGGCCCGGCGCCGGTCACGGGGAAGCGTGTAGATCTCGGCGAGGAACTCCAGGTTCTCGCGGACTTCGAGATCGTCATAGAGCGAGAATTTCTGGGTCATGTAGCCGATCTTCCGGCGCAACGCCTCGGCCTCCTTCGGCACCTTGTAGCCGAGCACCGTCGCCTCGCCTTCGGTCGGGGTCAGAAGACCGCACAGCATGCGGATGGTGGTGGATTTGCCCGAGCCGTTCGGGCCCAGGAAGCCGTAAATCTTGCGGCGCGGAATATCGAGATCGACGTGATCGACGGCAGTGACGTTGCCGAAGCGGCGGGTCAACCCGCGGGTCACGATGGCCGGATCGGTGTCGGACGCCATTATTCGGACGCTCCCTGGCCGAACGTCACCTGGACCGGCAATCCGGTCGGAAGGTCGACCGAGGTCGCCTCGGTCAAGTCGATCTTGGAGAGATAGCTCAGCCGTCCGCGGTCGTATTCCGTGAGCGCGAAGAACGGCGTGAAGGCGGCATCGTCGGAGATCATCCGCACCCGGCCCTTGAACGGCTTGTCGTAGCCTTCGATATGCACACTCGCCATGACGCCGGGCTTCACCTGAGGCCGCACGGAAGCCGGCACATAAACCCGCGCATAGGGGTTCCCGCCCCTGAGCATCACCATCACCGTGTCCCCCTGGCGCGGCCGTTCGCCGAGCCGATAGGGGATGGAATCGACCACGCCGTCCACCGGCGCTTTGATGGTGTAGCGGTCCTCCTGCGTGGTGACATCGTCGAGCGCGGCCTGGGCGGCATCCACGGCGGCGGCGGCCTGCTCCAGCTCCTCGGGCGTGGTGCCGTTCAGCGACGCGGCCAGCGCGGCGCGGGCGGCGTTGCGGGCGGAGACGGCGGTGTCGTAATCGTTCTTGCGGGCATCCTCGACGGATTGCGACTGGAAGCCCCGCTTCACCAGCTCCTTGGCGCGGTCGTATTCCTTCTTGGCCGTCGTAACCCGGCTTTCGGCCCCGGCGAGATCGGCGCGCTGCTGCTCGATGATCTCCTTGCGCGGCCCGCGCTCCAATTCGGCGAGCCGGCCCTTGGCCTGCATCAGGAGCCCGTCCTTGTTCATCCGTTGCGCGTCGATCCGGGAGGTGTCGAGCTTGAGAAGCGGCTCGCCGGCCGTCACGTGATCGCCTTCCTTGACCATAATCTGCGCGATCGGCTCATACGCTTCCGCGACGAGATCATAACGGTCCCGCTCCAACGTGCCGACGGCGGGCGGCTCGTCGTGACTGCCGCAACCCGCCAGCAGGATCGCAAGTCCGAGGAGGGCGTGACTTCTTTTCATGACTCGGAGTCCTTTCCCGGGCTCGGTTTGGCCGACCCGGCTCCTTCGATGAACAAGTGCTGGATATGCTCGATCCGCTCGGCGGCGAAGTTCTTGTCGAGCTTGTAGCCGAGCAGCGGCCCGAGAACCGGCGCGGCGATTACCGGGAAGACCGTCATGCCGAGCATGGAAAGCAGCGTGTGCTTGGGATCGAGGTCGGATCTGAGCTGGCCGCTCTCGATCTTCTGCGCGATCAGGCCCGGCAACAGCTTGGTCACCTGGCCGGCGAATTTGTCGACGAACAGCTTGCGGAACGGCGAATCGTGGGTCGCCACCTCGCGCAGCAGGATGTTGGGCAGCCAGGGCTGCTCCATCATGGTCTGGAAATAGACCCCGAGGAACCGCTCGATCGGCAGCCCCTCCGGCCCCGAGTCCGCCGCGACGGCCTGGATGCGCCCGAGCAGGGTCTCCAAGGTCTCGACGAACACGGCTTCATAAAGCCCGGCCTTGTCGCCGAAATAATAGGACACCATGGCCGGCGTGACGCCCGCCGCCTTGGCGATCTCGCGCAAGCCCACCTCGCCGAGGCCCTTCTCCGAGAACAGCCGCTGCGCCGTCTCGATCAGAAGCCGCCGCACATCCTCGCCATGGGCCGAGGACGGCCGCCCCGGCCGGCGGGCCTTTCGCGTCTTGGTGTGTGTCGTGGCTTTCTTGACCATGGAGGCCTAATTAATCGAACGTTCAATTAATTTCAAGGGGAAAATTTAGGAGAGGACTTGTCATCGCGAGGCGCGTAGCGCCGCGGCGATCCAGACGCCCCGGATTGCCACGGCGGCCTTCGGCCTCCTCGCAACGCCGACGGGTCGGTCTACTTCTGCGCGACGATGAAGAGGCGCGGGTACGGCAGGAGGACGGTGCCGTCTTGTTCGACGTCGTAAGCCGTGGCGAGGGCGGCGCTGTACATCGCGAGGAAATCCGCGCGCTCGTTTTGGGATAGGGGATCGAGGAACGGTCTCAGCCCCGTTCCCTTGAGCCATTCGACGATGCCGTCGATGCCCTTGAGCTGGGGCACATAGATCGTACGCCAGAGATCGACGCGGCGGCAGAGCGGACGGAGCATGCGGTAGTAGTCATTGAACGTGCCGATCACCGCGCGGGCGCCGCTGCGCTCGGTAACGGAAGGTCCCAGCTTTTCGGCCCAGGGGCCGAAGCGCGCCGTATCGCGCATAAGGACGTGGCACGGCTCGTCGAGATTGTCCGGCATCTGCACCGCCAGCGCGCCGCCCTGCGGCAGCACGTCGGCGAGGCGCGGGAACAGCGCGGCATGGTCCGACAGCCATTGGAGCGTGGCGTTGGAGAAGATGAGGTCGGGCGGTAATTCGGGCGCCCAGTCCGCGATGTCGCCGAGCACGAACGGGACCTCGGGCAGCCTGGTCTTCGCCTTGGCGATCATGGCAGGCGAGGAATCGATGCCGGTGACCTCGGCATTGGGATAGCGGTAGACCAGTAATTCGGTGCTGTTGCCCGGCCCGCAGCCGAGATCGGTCACTGCGCCCGGATCGTCGATCGGCACATGGGCCAGTAGATCCAGCGCCGGCCGGGTCCGCTCCTCCTCGAATTTCTGGTATTGAGCGGCGTTCCAGTCGGCCATCGGATCCTCCTTCGGTGCCGCGCCTGTTTGTCACATCTCGGCGGCCACGGGAAGAGAATCAAGCGCCGATCTTGCGGCTCTCCGGCGGGGTCAGGCTGCCGAGCATCAGGATCGCGTCCTGGGACAGCCGGCTGAAGGGATTGGGCCAGCCATTAGCGGATGGACCGGTCGAGGCCGCCGTCGGTACGAAATGCGTCACCCGTGGCAGACCCTGCCAGAAGACGGGTGCCGACCCGGACGCCGAAACACTGGCGCTCGGCAACGGCTCGGGGGCGGCCGGCGGCGCGGCATCGGCGACTTGGACGGGAGCGGCGCCCTGCCCTCCCTCGACGCCGATCTTCCGGGAAAACCGGTCATAGATCTCGCCGAGGCTCCGGGGCTGGCCATTCGCATAGAAGATGGAGCGGTTGGCGCGGGCGGCTTCGGGGAACATCGTATCGGCGC
The DNA here is from genome assembly GCA_963732795.1 of uncultured Alphaproteobacteria bacterium. Taxonomy (GTDB): domain Bacteria; phylum Pseudomonadota; class Alphaproteobacteria; order CAVTAV01; family CAVTAV01; genus CAVTAV01. The sequence goes on from CAVTAV010000009.1 coordinate 78,780, forward strand.
GGGCCGAGGCATTCCGACCCATCGCGCCGAGGAATTTGGTCGCCCCCTGGGCGCCGAGGAAATGGGCGAGATAGAGCTCGGTCGGGCCGACTTTGCGGCCGAGCGCGGATTCGAGCGCATCTTGGTTGTCGCGGGTATATTCCGCCGCCATCGCGGCCGAGAGCGGCGCATTGTCGCGAAGCGCCAGGGCCTGGGCGCGAACCTGCGGGCCGGCCGAGCCGTCCTTCAGCTCGGAGGCGAGCTTGCCGAGGCCGTAATCCGCCCCATGCTCCTTGATCATGTCGATCCAGGTCTTGTCGATGAACTGATAGAGCCCCCGGGCGCTGCTGGTCGAGGCCTGGGCATGGGGATCGAAATCCGCTCTCGGCGGCAGCTTTTGCCACCAGATAGGAAAAATCGACCCCCGTGCGGGCCGACGCCGCGCGCACGGAGCTGACGATATTCGCCGGAATCGCCTTGAGAACCGCCGGTTCCAGGCCTATGCCGCTGTTCAGGGCCATTCTGTGCTCGATCTCCTTGGAGCACATACTCGCAAGGCCCATGCCAAATAGACGGCGCTTTGAGCAGCCGCATCAGATAGTGCCGGAACGCAATTCGACGACCGCTGTGTTCACGGCTAAACTGCCGGCCGGGCGCGGAAGCCATAACTTCCGTTGTGAATTTGGGGGTGGCTTATGACATCGAACAGCAGAGCATGGCTGGCGGTCGGCTTGTTCTTCCTGGGCGTCGGCGCGGGGGCGGCGGTGCCCGCCTCGATCCTGCTCACCCGGCAGCAAGGGGTGGACCCGGCGACGGCGGCGCGGCTGCAGACACTCGAAGACCGTGCGGCGATCCGCGACGTGATCATCGCCTATGGCCATGATCTGGACACCCGTGACTGGGCGGCCTTCGCCAATCTGTTCGCCAAGGACGGCGAATGGGTCGGCGGCATGGGCACGGCCAAAGGCCGGGCGGAAATCCAGAAGATGATGGAAACCACCATCGGCACCGATGCCAAGGCGACGAGCCCGGCGGGATTCAAGCCGGGCAATTTCCACGTCTTTACCAACATCTCGATCAAGGTGGACGGCGACATGGCGACCGCCGTCACGAAATGGATGTTCATCGTCACGACCGAGGACAACAAGCCGCAGCCCTATTATCTCGGCCATTACGACGACACTTTCGTGCGCGAGGACGGCCAGTGGAAATTCCTCAAGCGCGTCGCCTACGGGGACATCCCGGCCGCCCCGCCGAAGACGTCCAACTGAGGGGTCTGGACGCGGCGCCATGCTGATCCTTCGCCGGCTTCCCGTTATCCTCTTTATCGGCCTGGTCTTGCCGACCGCGACGCTCGCCGGCACCAGAGCGACGCAGGCGGACGTCAACCAGAAGGTCGCCGCGCTCGAGGATCGGGAAGCGATCCGTCAGCTCCTGATCGATTACGGCCGGACCTTGGATGCCCGCGATTTCGCCGGGTTCGCCGAGCTCTTCGCGGCCGATGCGGTCTATGCCGGCGGCGGCCCCGGCGGCGCGGCCCATGGGCCCCAGGCGATCCGGCAAATGCTCGAAAACACCTTCAAGGCCAACCCGTCCGGCGTGTCCGGGCCGAACTTCCATCTGTTCTTCAATGCCGTCACCGACCTCGACGGCGACACCGCGACCAGCACCAGCAAAGGCGCGTTCGTGATCCAGAGCGCCGACACTCGTCCCGACTTGTTGATTCTGGCGACGTATCACGACAAATTGGTGCGCGAAAACGGCCGCTGGAAGTTCAGCAGACGAGAGGTGCTGAGCGACATCCCGGCGCCGGTGAGGCCGGCAGCACGCTGACCTCGCCGGAAGGTCGCCGTCCTGCAGGAGTCGAGGCCGATGCGCACGAAACTGTTGATCGCCGTAGCGGCGTCCCTTGTGGCCGCCGCGGCTTTGGGAGGCTGCTCGCGCTTTGGGGGCTCGGACGTTTGCGACCGGGCCTGCCTCGAAGGCTTCATCGACCAGTATCTGACCGCGCTGGCCAACCATGATCCATCTAGTCTGCCGGTCGTCGCCAGCGTCAAATTCGTCGAGAACGACCAGCGACTGCAAATCGGCGAGGGCACTTGGCATACGGTGACCGGGCTCGGCACCTACCGCCATTATTTCGCCGATCCCGAAACCGGCAATGTCGCGGCCATCACGGTGGTCGAGGAAAGCGGCGCCAAGATCATCTACGACCTCCGGCTCAAGATTGAGCACAAAAAGATCACCGAGATCGAGGCGTTGCCGATCCGCGACCCGAACGGCGCGGCGACCTACGAGAAGCTGGGCAAGCCGCTGCCGATCTTCATGGAAAGCGTACCCGAAGGCGAGCGCGCCTCCCGCGAGGAGCTGATCGGCATCGCCAACAAATATCTCTCCGGCATGGAGAACAACGATGCGAACGGCGACTATTCGTTCTTCGCCGACGACTGCAACCGCATCGAGCACGGCCGGCAGACCACCAATTCCGCGCCCGAGAAGATCGGCCATACCGACAACACACAGTTTGTGACCATGACCTGCGCCGACCAGTTCAAGCAGGGCGGCCTCGCCTTCGTGACCCGGATCCGCGACCGCCGCTTCGTGGTCGATATGGAGCGCCAGACCGTCTTCGCCTTCGCCAATCTCGATCACAACGGGACCATCCGGAAGATCAATCTCGCGGACGGCAGCAGCTACGACATGCCGCCCTATTTCGACGTGCCGCGCACCCTTCAGGTCGGCGAGGCCTACCGGATCGACCGCAACAAGAAGCTCAAAGAAATCGAGATGACCCTGGCCGAGGTGCCCTATGGCATGCGGCCGGCCTTCGACAGCGGCAAGGACTGGCTCGCGGAGGGCGCCAAGAACAACCCGCCGCCCGCCGTCCCCAACGAACTCGCCTGCGACCGCATCTGCCTGAACGGCTATGTCGACAAGTTCCTCAATGCGATCGTTACGCACGATCCGCGCGAAGTCCCGATGGCGCCGGGCTTCCGCTACACCGAGAACGGTCAAACCTTGAATCCCGGCGACGGGCTGTGGGGCACGGCGACCCGGATCGGGAGCTACAAGGTCTATATGTCGAACCCGGCGTCGGGCAAAGCCGCGTTCTACGGCACGATCATGGAGAGCTCGACGCCGGCGATCCTGGCGGTGCGCGTGCTGGTCGACCGCAACATGGTCCACGAGATCGAAGCCGTCACTGTCCCGCAGGAGATCACGGGCGCGCGCGGCGGGACCTTGAGCATGTTCTCGCCCCGCCTGCCCGAGACGGTGGATCCGGCGAATTTCGTCATGCCCGATCCCGTCCTGACCCAGACCGTGCCGCCCGCCCAGCGCAATCTCTCGCAGCTCCTTATCGGCGCAGCCCGGGGCTATTACTCGGGCATCGAGCAGCGCGATGGCTCCGCCGCCGCCTTCACCGACGGCTGTAAGGAACGCATCAACGGCGTGGCGGTGACCGGCGTGGCGGAGGCCCCAGCGCCCGATCCGGCGTTCCCGAATTTCCGCCCGAACAGCCTCAGCTGCACCGCCCGGCTCAACTCGCGCTACCAGAGCGACATCAAGCTCATCCGCGGCAAACGGACCTGGGTGGTGGACGACGTGCAGGGCCTCGTGCTCGATGTCGCCGTCATGGACGTACCCAATGTCGAGAAGACCGTCACGGTGCCCGATATCGGCGACGTAACGCGGCCCGCGATCTCGACCGGCCCCTACTCCCTCATGACGGTCTCGCTGTTCAAGATCGAGGACGGCAAGATCGCCCGCATCGAGTCGGCCGCCCGCGCCGTGCCCTACGGCATGAACACCGGCTGGGAGCAGTAGACGGGGCCAAGCCGCGCTTGGGCGGAAGCGGCTCCGCCATCACCCCCACCTAACTTCCCCCATCAAGGGGGAGGAATCGATGGAGCGCTTCGTAAAGCCTTCCCCCTCGATGGGGGAAGTTAGGTGGGGGTGATGGCGGAGCCGCTTCGACCCGGTCAGGCAGGTACTTACCGCCCCAAAGCGGCATCGGGTTGTTCATTCGCGAGTTCGTCATCATATTAGTGCTACGCGTTGGGCCGGAGCGGGTTGCGCCCGTTTGTCCGGTCGGGAGGTGGGCAACGCGGCCCGTCGGCGGGCCCGGATCTCGGGTCCCGCCAAGCGAAGACATGTCGCAACCGCGGAGTCTTGCCCATCATGAGCCCACGCCCCAAATCCAACGGCCAAAGTTCCAAGCCCAAGACAAACGGCTCCTCTGCGCCTACGGCCGCCGGTAAATTCCGCGTCAAGTCCCACGGGCCGTTCGGCTCGGAGAAATGCGTCCTTGTCCTTCAGGGCGGCGGCGCGCTCGGCTCCTACCAGGCGGGCGCCTATGAGGCGCTCGCCGAGAACGACATCATGCCCGACTGGGTCGCGGGCATGTCGATCGGCGCGATCAACGCCGCGATCATCGTCGGCAACCCGCCCGAACGCCGGGTCGAGCGGCTGAAGACGTTCTGGGGCATGGTGTCCGCCCATCTTCAGGCCTCTCCGCCCATCCCCGACGGCGAAGCCCGGTCCGCCTTCAACGAAACCAGCGCGTCTCTTGTGGCGTTATACGGCGTGCCCGGCTTCTTCGCCCCCCGCGTGCCCTCGCCGCTCTTCTATCCGCCGAACACGCGCGGGGCCTTGAGTCTCTACGAGACCAAGCCGCTTCGGGACACGCTGGAGGACCTTATCGACTTCAAGCTCATCAACAAGGGCAATATCCGGCTCAGCGTCGGCGCGGTGAATATCCGGACCGGCAATTTCAAATATTTCGACAGTACGCGCTGCGAGATCGGGCCGGAGCACATCATGGCGAGCGGCGCCCTGCCGCCGGGCTTCCCACCGATCGAGATCAACGGCCACTGTTATTGGGACGGCGGCCTTGTCTCGAACACCCCGCTCCAGCACGTCCTCGACAAGGGCCGGAAGGACATGCTGATCTTCCAGATCGACCTCTTCAGCGCCCGCGGCCTGATGCCGCAGACGCTGTCGGACGTGGCGGAGCGCGAGAAGGACATCCGCTATTCCAGCCGGACCCGGCTCAACACCGACATGTTCAAGGTCGATCACGAGCGCCGCCGCGCGCTGTCATCGGCTGCTCGGCTAAGCTGCCGGCGGCGTTGAAGAGCGATCCCGACGTGAAGATGCTCGGGCAGTGGAGCGACGATTCCGCGGTGACCATCGTCCATCTGATCAAGCGCAGCGCGGCCTATTCCACCGAATTCAAGGACTTCGAGTTTTCCAGGGCCTCGATGCAGGACCACTGGGACGAAGGCATCAGCGATGTTCGGCGCAGCCTGACCCATCCGCGCTGGATCGAGCGTCAAATGCCCGCGACCGGCGTCGAAATCCTGGATCTGACCCATGAGGACGAGTTCAAGCTCGTGCCCGAAGAGATCATGAAGGACGCCGAGGAGCATTTCGACGTCCCGCACCGATCACCCACGACACGCAACAGGAAGGAACAGACGCTATGAAGCTGAAAGACAAGATTGCCGTCGTAACGGGGGCCGCCGGGGGAATCGGGCACGGAATCGCCAAGCTCTTCGTCCAGGAAGGCGCCTGGGTCGCGATCGCCGACCTCAAGCGCGACGCCGCCAACGAAGCCGCCAGCGAGCTCACCAAAATGGGCCCCGGCAAGGCGATCGGCGTCGAGATGGACGTGACCGACGAGAAGGCGGTCAATGCCGGCGTCGAGGAAGTGGTCAAGGAATGGGGCGGCATCGACATCCTGGTCTCGAACGCCGGCATCCAGATCGTCCACAAGATCGAGGATTTCCCGTTCGACCAATGGAAGAAGCTGCTGTCGATCCATCTGGACGGCGCGTTCCTCACCACCAAGGCCTGTATCCCGCATATGTACAAGCGCGGCGCCGGGTCGGTGATCTATATGGGCTCGGTCCATTCCAAGGAGGCCTCGCCCCTGAAATCCGCCTATGTGACGGCCAAGCACGGCCTTTTGGGCCTCGCCCGCGTGATCTCCAAGGAAGGCGCGGAGCACGGCGTGCGCGCGAACGTGATCTGCCCCGGCTTCGTCAAGACGCCGCTGGTCGAGAAACAGATCCCCGAACAGGCGAAGGATCTGGGCATTTCGGAGAAGGAGGTCGTCGAGAAGATCATGCTCGGCGGCACGGTCGATACCGAGTTCACCACCATCGAAGACGTCGCCGAAATCGCCCTGCTGTTCGCCGCCTTCCCCACCAACGCGCTGACCGGCCAATCGCTGGTGGTGAGCCACGGGTGGTATATGAACTGAGTTCTGGATCGCCGCGGCACGTACCGCGCCTCGCGATGACGACGACGCGAAAAGGAGGTCATTGCGAGCGACTGTAGGGCGCGCGGCAATCCAGCCGCTCCGTGTACCCATTCCCGGTCACGGACCTGTTAGTTGCCGATCCTGGTTTGACCCCGTACCATGCCTCCTCCGTCGCGCAGGACGGTCAGCCAGGAGCGTTGAGATGAAATATCTGCCCGCGATCACCGTTGCGCTTGGCCTCGTCGCCACGCCCGCACTTGCCGCGTTGAATACCGGCGCCGACGCCCCGAGCTTTACGGCGGAAGCCTCGCTCGGCGGCAAGGAATTCTCCTTCTCGTTGGCGGATGCGCTGAAGAAGGGCCCGGTCGTTCTGTATTTCTATCCGGCCGCCTTCACGCCGGGCTGCACCATCGAAGCCCATGAGTTCGCCGACGCGACCGACGACTTCAAGAAGCTCGGCGCAACCGTCATCGGCGTCTCGGCCGATAAGATCGACAAGCTGGTGAAGTTCTCGGTTTCGGACTGCCGCAGCAAATTCGCCGTCGCCGCCGACCCGGATCTCAAGGTCATCAAGGCCTATGACGCCCAGATCGGCCCCAACGTCAAGCTCGCCAATCGCATCTCCTACGTGATCTCGCCGGAAGGCAAGGTGCTCTACACCTATACCGACCGGAACCCCGAGAACCACGTCAAGAACACCATGGCCGTGGTCAAGGACTGGGAAGCCAAGCACGCCGGCAAGTAGTCGGGGACGAATAGAAGCCGTCGGCCGGATCAGCCCTTCACGGCGGCCTTCCTTAGCCGCTCCTCGATCGTCGACCTGAATTGGGCCAGGTCGAGCGGGCCCTGCATGTCTGGTGCGGGCATGCGCGGCGCCGTATTCCTCCCGGCTGTTGGCGCGAGGATAGGGCGCGTCGGGCACCGGCACGCCCAGGAAGTTGCAAAGCGGCGGCCAGCCTTCCGTGGCTTCGAACACCAGGAGCCGATCCTTCGGCACCGACCGCATGACCTCGGCATTGTGCGCCTGGAATGCCGCTACCATTGCTTTGCGATCGTGCAGATCGGTGCTGAAATCGCGCCAGGCGGTCTTCCGGAAGAACTCGCTGAGCGGCGACGATTGCAGCATCCCCTCCATCCGTGGCGAAAAGATCGTCTCTTGGGTCGAGTTCGAACCATTTATTGGCGTCGCGGACCGACAGGATCACCTTCGCCGAGGGATATTTCGCGGCAAGCTCGCGCCAGAAGCTGCAGCCCGGATAATCGACGGTCCCGACATAGCCGTCGAAAAGCTCGTCCCAGACGTCCTCACCCTCAGCGGCGCGTATCCAGAGCGGCACATGCTCCATATGCAGGAACAGCTCGGCCATGTGATAGCACGGCCCGAAACCGAGATGCTCGAGCGCCGCCTTGAGCGACAAGGTTCCGGTGCGCCCCAAACCCGCACCGATGACCGAAAGCGTCATAGAAGTCTCCTGCCTTTTCGAGGGTCGCGAAGGATAAAATTTCAAGCCGGCAAAGGCCATCCGCTTGCCGCTACGTGAAACCAACGTAATTTGACTGTATCAGGCCGAATCAAGGAGTGCGAGCTTGTGTGCCGGCGGCGGCGGTTTTGCAACCGGCCGGCGGAAATCACGTGCCATCCACGACCTAGGTTGAAGGAAAATCATTTCGCTTAAACGGAAGTTTGAATATCCTTGTGTTATCGGCGATGATGGTATCAATGACCAGGATTAGCCGGCGATGACGAAGACCGTTTTGTACAGTCGTTCTGGCCCCGCACGTTCCGGAGGGGCCAGGTCCGCAGCCGCCCGATGGACCGCTCGGCGCAAGCGCCGCAAGCCCGAGCCGGAAGCTGCCGAAGACGCTGCAGCGCCACCGAAGAAGCCGGGATTGAGGGGCCGCTGGGCCGCATTCCGCAAGCGCCACGACCGCCTGATGCTGGTCTCGACCGCCGTCGTGTCGACCCTCGCCATCGTGGCGATCCTCTATACGGTGATGCCGGGTCCGCGCGTCTACACCCAGGACGACATCGACAAGGCGGTCCAATACACGCTGGAGCATCAGCCGAAAAAGCCGTCGCCGGAGGCGGTGGCCTATAACGAAGATCGCGCCGTCGGTCGTCCAGGTGACCCAATACGGGCACGAAAAGGGCAAGAAGGAGGACGTCGAGACCGGCATCGGCACCGGCGTCGTGATCTCCGACACCGGCACGATCCTGACCAATCTCCATGTGGTCGGCGGCGCGGACAAGGTGATGGTCAAGTTCTATAACGGCCTGGAATCCGAGGCGAACGTCACCGGCGTCCGGCCCGAGCTCGATCTCGCGGTCCTGGAGCCGAAGACGATTCCCGACGACCTGAAGCCCGCGACCCTGCGCTCGACCAAGGGGCTGCATATGGGCGACAAGGTGATCGCGGTCGGCCATCCCTTCGGGATCGGCAAGTCGGTGAGCGCCGGCGTGATCTCCGGCTTCCGCCGCGAATACAAGCAAGGACGACAAGGATCCGAGCAAGAAAGAGCTGATCCAGAACCTTATCCAGTTCGACGCCGCCGCGAATCCGGGGAATTCCGGCGGTCCGTTGACGACGATGGACGGCGACGTGGTCGGCATCGTCACGGCGATCTTCAATCCCAACAAGGACGACCGCACCTTTGTCGGCATCGGCTTTGCCGTTCCGATCGAGTCTGCGGCGGCCGCGGCGGGAGAATCGCCATTCTAGACGGTCATATCGCGTAACCTCTCACATGATGGAACCCAGATGAGCGACACGGAGACTGGCGGGGGCGAAGTCGCCACGATTGATGGAGAAGATCCTTTACGAGGTGAAAAAGGTCGTCGTCGGCCAGGATCACTTCCTCGAACGGGTGCTGGTGGCGATTTTGGCCCAGGGGCATCTTCTGGTGGAAGGCGTGCCGGGGCTCGCGAAGACGCTTACGGTCAAGACGCTCGCCAAGACCATCCACGGCCATTTCCGGCGCATCCAGTTCACGCCCGATCTTCTGCCGGCGGATCTCGTCGGCACCCGGATCTACAATCAGAAGACCGGCGACTTCACGACCTCGCTCGGGCCCGTCTTCACGAACTTGCTGCTCGCGGACGAAATCAACCGCGCGCCCGCCAAGGTGCAGAGCGCGCTTCTCGAGGTCATGCAGGAATATCAGGTCACCATCGCCGGGCAGACCCACCGGGTGCCCCTGCCCTTCCTGGTCATGGCGACCCAGAACCCGATCGAGACCGAAGGCACCTATCCGCTGCCGGAAGCCCAGGTCGACCGCTTCATGATGAAGGTGCTGGTCGGCTATCCGACCGACGAGGAGGAATATGTCATCGTCGAGCGCGTGACCGGCGAGCCGACTTCCGTCGCGACGGTGTGCAGCACCGAGCAGCTGGTCCAGATGCAGAAGGACTGCCGCAAGGTCTATGTCGATCCGTCGCTGATCCAATATGCCGTCAAGCTCGTGACCGCGACCCGCGATCCGGGCCGGCTCGGCATGGGCGACCTCGCGCGTTACATCACTTACGGCGCCAGCCCGCGCGCCACCATTCACATGATCGAAACCGCCCGCGCCCTCGCCTTACCTGCGCGGCCGCGATTACGTCCTGCCCGAGGACGTGACCGACATGGCTCCGGACGTCATGCGCCACCGCCTTGTGCTGTCCTACGAAGCGCTGGCCGACGGCATTACGCGCCGATTACCTGGTAAGCCGGATCCTGCAGCATATCGCCGCGCCGGAGAAGCCATTGGAATCCCATGTCCGGGTCAGCGCCTAAGGCCGAAGCCCTCCTGCGAAAGCTCGAATGGACGGTCATCCGTCGTCTCGACGGGCTTTTGCAGGGCGATTACCGGACGCTGTTCCGCGGGTTCGGGCTGGATCTGGCCGATATCCGCGAATACCAGCCGAGCGACGACGTGCGCTATATCGACTGGAACGTCACCGCGCGGATGCAATCGCCCCATGTCCGCGAATATTACGAGGACCGCGAAGTTACGGCCTGGTTTCTGCTGGATCTGAGCCCGTCGATCGATTTCGGCTCGTTTCAGATCAAGAAGCGGGCAGTGCTGACCGAATTCGTGGCGGTGATCTCCCGGCTGTCTGACCCGCCACGGCAACAAGGTCGGCGCGCTTCTCTATGGCGCAGGTCTGGATCAGGTTATCCCGGCGCGAAGCGGCCGGAAGCATGTTCTCCATATCATGAACGCGATCCAGAACCATCCGGAGCTGCCGCGCGCGCCCGAGACCAATCTCCAGGAGTTCCTGACGGGCGGCGGCGAATATCATCAAGCGGCGCTCGCTCGTTTTCGTGGTGTCGGATTTCATCAGCCCGCCGGGCTGGGGGCGTCAGATGGCGCTTCTGAACCAGCGCCACGAGATGCTGGCGGTGCGGCTGTTCGATCCGTTGGAGCTGGAACTGCCCGATCTCGGCCTTCTCGTCGTTCAGGATTCCGAGACCGGCGAGCAGCTTTTTGTCGATACCCATGACAAGGGATTTAGGGTACGATTCGCGCGTGCGGCGGAGCGTCGGGAGGCGGAGCTCCGGGGGGCTTTCACGCAGGCCGGGGTAGATTGCCTGGAGCTTTCGACGACGGACGACCTTGTCGACGCCATTCTCCGGTTCGCCGACCTCCGCAAGCAGCGAAGCATGTTGTCCGGCGGCGCCCCGTCGAGCCATCTGGAAGGAAGCTATGACGTTCCTGTGGCCTAAATTGCTGTGGCTTCTGCTGCTGGTCCCGCTGTTGGTCGGCGGGTACATCCTCCTCATGCGCCGCAAGAAGAGCATCGCGCTGCGCTATGCCAGCCTGTCGATGGTCAAGGAAGCCATGGGCAAGGGGCCCGGCATTCGGCGGCACATCCCGCCGGCCCTGTTCATCGCGGCGCTGACCGTCCTGATCCTGGCCGTTGCGCGGCCCGCCGCGGTGATTACCCTGCCGTCGCTGCGCGGCACCGTCATCCTGGCGATGGACGTCTCCGGCAGCATGCGCGCGACCGATGTCGAGCCGACCCGGTTCGAGGCCGCCCAGGACGCCGCCAAGACCTTCGTCGAGGAGCAGTCGAGCGACGTCCGGATCGGGGTCGTGCAGTTCGCGGCCTCCGCCCTCGTGGTCCAGGCGCCGACCAACAACAAGGAAGACGTCATCAACGCGATCGACCACTTCTCCGGCCAGTTCGGCACGGCGGTCGGCAACGGCATCCTGGTCTCGCTGCAGACGATCTTCGACGACAAGAACCTCGATATCGGCCTCGACGACTTCACCGGCGGCCAGGGCGGGTTCGGCGGCGGTTTCGGCGGCGGCCGCGGCGGCTTCGGCCAGGATTTCGGCGGCGGAAACCGGGGCGTGGCGCTCGGCGATCAGCACAAGGACAACCGGCCCAAGGCCCAGCCGGTCAAGCCCGGCTCCTACGCCTCCGCCGTGGTCGTGCTGCTGACCGACGGCCAGACCACCACCGGCTATGACCCGATCGAGGCGGCGAAAAAGGCGGCCGAGCTCGGCGTCCGGGTCTACACCGTCGGCATCGGCACGTCGGAAGGCGCGATCCTCGGCTTCGGCGGGCGCTCCATGCGGGTTCAGCTCGACGAGGACACCCTGAAGCAGATCGCCGACATCACCCATTCGAAGTATTACCGGGCGACCAGCGCGACGGATCTCAAGGAGATCTACCAGTCCCTGAAGTCGGAATTCGTGCTCGAGACCAAGAAGACCGAGATCACGGCGGGCTTCGCGGCTTTCGCGGCGTTCCTGGTCCTGATCGGCGCGTTCCTGTCGCTCTGGTGGTTCAACCGGATCGCCTGACCGCGTCTCCGATAATCGAGGCGTGACCGACATGGCCGCAGGATGCCAACCCTTTTCATCGATCACGGGGGCGGACCCTGCTTCTTCATGGAGCCGGTCTACGGCCCCAAGGACATGTGGGACGGGCTCGCGGCCCATCTCAAGGGCATCGAAGCCAGCCTGGAGACGCGGCCCAAGGCCATCGTGGTCGTCTCCGGCCATTGGGAGGCGGCGGTGCCGACGGTCCAGGCGAATGCGCATCCGCCGCTCCTGTTCGATTATTACGGCTTCCCCGAGCACACCTATCGCCTGACCTATCCCGCGCCGGGCGCGCCCGATCTCGCGCGGCATATCCGCGACCTTCTGGGCGACGCGCGGCTTCGCCTCGGGCGAGGATACCGAACGCGGCTTCGATCACGGCGTCTTCGTGCCGTTCCTCCTGGCCTTTCCCGAGGCCGACATTCCGGTCGTACAGCTTTCGCTCCATGACAGCCTCGATGCGGCGGTTCATCTCGCGATCGGCCGCGCGATCGCGCCGTTGCGCGAGGAAGGCGTGCTGATCGTCGGCAGCGGCATGTCGTTCCACAACAACCGCGGCTCTGTTCGCGAGCGATGCCCGCATTTCGATCGCCGCGGCCGCCTTCGACGAATGGCTCACCCACGCGACGACGGCCGCGACCCGACGAACGGGATGAGAAGCTCGCCGCCTGGGAATCCGCGCCCTTTGCCCGGTTCTGCCATCCCCGCGAGGAGCACCTCCTGCCCCTCATGGTCGCGGCCGGCGCCGCCGGCGACGACACGGCCGTGCGCGACTACAGCGACCGGATCATGGGCAAGGCCCTGTCCGGGTTTCCGCTTCGGCTGATCGGCCCTGTTCGGGTTGTCGATCACCTTGTAGACCACGTTGGTCATCGACATGGTCTTGGCATTCGTGAAATTCGGCACGTCCGGGCGCGAAGTCCTTGGCGTGGTCGCGGCCTGCCTGTGCGAAGGCCTTCTCGTCGGCGATCCAGATATTCGCCATGGCGAGGAATTGCGGCGGCGGGCCGTTCGGCGAGGCCTGGGCCTGAAACACCTCGTAGTTCCGGATCGACTTGCCGTAGAGGCTGAAGATCAGCGGAATGTGATGATTGACGTAATAGTCGATATCGAACTTCACGCCGGGGCCGTTCGGGAACAGCACGGTCAGGCAGCGGTCGCCCTTCTTGTTCTCGACCGCCTGGGCGGGCCCGCTCGCGGCAAAGACCATCGCGCCGCCGAGCGCGGCGGCCAAGCCGGCCAAGGCATTACGGCGCGTCGCGCCTTCGGATTTCGGTCGTCGTTTCGGAAATTTCGGTCATCGCACACCCCCTTATCGATGTCGGTTGACGCGGTATCGCGGGCGTCGATCCTAGAGCAGATCGCCCGGATCGACAAAAGTGTTCGGCCGCGCCGCCTTTCTGCTACAGTGCCGCCACAACAAGAACAGGGGGACAACACCATGACAACCGAATCCGAACCGCAACCGACCGAAGCCGAGCGCTGGGCCGGCGAGATGGGCGAGAAGTGGAACACCCATGTCGACCGCTTCGAAGGCATGCTCGCGCCGATCGGCGAAGCGCTGATCGATGCCGCGCGATTCCAGCCCGGCGAACATGTGATCGATGTCGGCTGCGGCGCGGGATGGACGACCCTGGAGATCGCCGGCCGCGTCGGCCCCAAGGGCTCGGCGACCGGCCTCGACATCTCGCCGACGCTGATGCCGCACGGCCAGGTGCGGGCGGTGCGGCTCGGCATCGAAAATGCCCATTTCCAGGTCGGCGACGCCTCCGTGGCCGAGGTCGAGCGGCGCGCCGTTCGACTATCTGTTCTCGCGTTTCGGCATCATGTTCTTCGCCGATCCCTATGCCGCCTTCACCCATCTGCACGGATTCTTCAAGCCCGGCGGCCGGGCGATGTTCGCCTGCTGGGGGCCGCAGCCGCAGAACCCCTGGGTCGTCGAGGTCATGGGGCTGGTCCAGAAATATGTCGACTGCCGCCGCCCCCGCCCCGCGCGCCCGGGCCGTTTGCCTTCGGGCGAGGAAAGCTATCTCCGCGACATCCTGGGCAAGGCCGGCTTCAAGGACGTGACCTGACGCGCCTATCGCGGCGAGCAATATATCGGCGGTCCCGGCTCGAACGCGGCATCGGCGGCCCGTTTCCTGAAGGAGACCCTGTTCGTCGGCGAGGCGCTGAAGAACCTGCCCGAAGAGCGCCAGAAGGAAGCCGAAGCCGAGCTGATCAAGCTGCTCGCCCGCCACGAAAAGGACGGCAGCGTCCGATGGGCGGAATGGCCTGGTTCGTCGGCGCGAAGGCTTAGAGCGCGATCAGCCGCCGCCTTCGATCACCTTGGTGACGTAGGCCGCGACGTCGGCGATGTCCTGTTCGGAGAGCTGGTCCTTGAAGGCGGGCATCTTGTCGGGCTTTCCGGAGTCCTTGCCGTCGGTCACGATCTTGACCGTGTCCGCCATACCGGGGCCGTAGAAAAGCTCGGGGCCGGTCTTGGTGCCGCCGCCGGTATCGCCGTGGCACGTCGCGCAATGGGCCATATAGACCGTCTTGCCGTGATCCTTGTCGCCGTCGGCGGCCGGTGTGTTGGGATGGCCGCGAGCGGCAGGGCGAAAAGCAGCGCCAGCCCGCCGGCGATGCGCAATCAGAGGGGCGATCGGCTGATTCCCATGGTTTCCGTCCTTATTGTTCGTTCCGGTCCCTAGACGCCCATCATGGTCAGAGACCGGGCCGAGATCAAGGACGGGCTCAGCTTGCCTCGCGACGGCCGTCGAGGACGTCGACCTTGGGAGTCGGGACGCGTTTGCGGCTGATCTTCTCGGTGGGCGCGATCACCTCCGCCGAGCCGGAAATCACGGTCTGGTCGTTCTGATTGATCACCGAGCAATCGAAGGTAATGCGGTGCCGGGACGCGTCCTTATGCGCCGCGCGGACGGTCACCGTGACTTTGTCGCCGATGCCGATGGGGTGGCGGAACTGCAGGGACTGATTGATATAGATCGTGCCCGGTCCCGGCAGCTCGGTGCCGAGCACGGTCGAGATCAGCGCGCCTCCCCACATGCCGTGGGCGATGATCTTATGGAACATGTCGCTCTTGGCATATTCCTCGTCGACATGGGCCGGATTGACGTCGCCCGAGACCGCCGCGAAGAGCTCGATATCGCGCCAGGTCAGGGTCTTGGTGAGGCTGGCCTCGTCACCGACGGAGATTTCGTCGAAGGTGCGGTTCTCGATACGGTCTCGATTTGCCATGCTGTGCCATCCTTTTGGCTGGTCCGCTGCGTCATCGCCTCCCCGCCCCTATTTAAGGCGTGAATTTGCCGGTGCTATGACTTTCCTCAAATCTCGACCTGAATGCCGAGCTCGACAACCCGTTCGGGCGGGAGTTTGTAGAACGTCGTCGCCCCCAGCGGCGTTCCGCGCCATGAAGGCGAAGATCTTCTCGCGCCAGAGCGGCATGCCGGGGACTCGTCGGTCGGAATCAGCGATCTCGCGGCCGAGATAGTAGGTCACGTGATCGAGGTCGATCTTGAGCCCGAACTCCTCGCAGAACCGCAGCGCGACCGGCACGTTCGGCATCTGCATAAAGCCGTAATGCACGTAGATCCGCCAGAAGCCCTGCTCCATCTCCTCGACCTCGATGCGCTCGGCGGCGGCGACCCGTGGCACGTCCTCGGTCTGCACGGTCAGCAGGATGACCCGCTCGTGCAGCACCTGGTTGTGCTCCAGGTGATGCGGCAGCATGGGCGGCGTGCCGGAGAGATCGCCGGTCAGGAACACTGCGGTTCCGGGAATGCGGATCGGTGGCTCGGCCTTGATCTCGGCCGAAGAACTTATCGAACGGCTCGATATTCTGCCTGAGCCGCCGCATCAGGAGCTGCCGGCCGCGATACCAGGTCGCCATCAGCAGTGAAGGTGAAGCCGCCGATCAGGAGCGGGAACCAGCCGCCCTCGACGAATTTGAGCGCGTTGGCGCCGAAGAAGGCGAGATCACGGCCAGCAAGCGCGCCGAGCGAGCGGCACGGACAGCGCAGAACGGCCATTTCCAGCGCTCCTTCATCACGAAGAAGGCCAGCACGGTGGTGATCACCATGGTCGTGCTGACCGCGAGGCCATAGGCCGCCGCCAGATTGCTGGAGGACCGGAAGCTGAGCACGAGGCGCGATGGTGGCGACGGCGAGCGTGATGTTCACCGCCGGGACGTAGACCTGCCCGGTTTCCTCCGACGAGGTCTGGACGATCGCGTACACGCGGGCATTGGCCGAGCCGAACCGCCTGGCGGGTCAGCGAGAAGGCGCCCGAGATCACGGCCTGCGAGGCGATCACGGTGGCGGCGGTCGCCAGCGCCGATCAGCGGGTAGCGGGCCCAATCCGGGCGCGAGGTGGTAGAAAGGCTGGGCCGCGTGGCGCCGGATCGCCAGCACCAGCGCGCCCTGGCCGAAATAGTTGAGCACGAGGCAGGGCAGGGCGCAGCAGAACCAGGCAAAGCGGATCGGCTCCTTGCCGAAATGCCCCATATCCGCGTAAAGCGCCTCGCTCGCCGGTCACCACCAGGAACACCGCGCCCAGGATGATGAAGGCCGGTCCGCCGTTCTGCACGAAGAAGAAGCGACGCGCATAGACCGGGTTCAGCGCCCGCGAGGACGCTGGGATTGTGCCAGATCTGAACGATGCCGAGCGCGGCCAGCACGAGGAACCAGACCAGCGTGACCGGACCGAACAGCGCGCCGACGCGCTCCGTGCCCCGCGACTGGAACGAAGAACAGCGCGCCAGAATGGCGATCGTGATCGGGATGATATAGGGGTCGATGCCGTGAGCCGTGCGATTTCCAGGCCTTCGACGGCGCTCAGCACCGAGATCGCCGGCGTGATCATGCCGTCGCCATAGAGCAGCGCGGCGCCGAACACGCCGATCGCGATCAGCGCCGCTTTCTTGAGGCTGCTTCGCCGCCGCCAGCGGCTGAGCAGCGCCAGAAGCGCCAGAATGCCGCCTTCGCCATTGTTGTCGGCGCGCATCAGAAGCAGCAGATATTTGAGCGACACGACGATTGTCAGCGACCAGAAGATCAGCGACAAAATGCCGAGCACGCGCGTCATCGCCGCGGCTCGACCCCGGCGCAGCGCCTCGCGGAAGGCATAAAGCGGGCTGGTGCCGATATCGCCGTAGACCACGCCGAGCGCGGTCAGCGACAGGGTCGCGATGCGGCGCGCGGGGCCTGTCCGTCGCTCTCGGGCTCGGGCGACGGTCGCGTTCTTCTTGTGATTGGTCTTATCGGCGGCGGATCACCGGAATCTGATTTCGCTTGGTTCGGCCACGGGGCGGATGGATGGCGGATCGTACTCTGCCCGCGCCTCAAGCGTAAACCCGCATGGGCCTCGGCCGCGCCCGGCGATCACGCTTCGCTCGCGGGGCCGTGATCATTCGGGCGTTTATCGATTCCGGGGAGAACGATATCGTAACGTGGCTGCCGGCAAGCAGCCGGAAGCCGTCACAAATCCGCCGCAGTTTTTGCCGGCAATGCCGCTTTCGCGTTCCGTCGGGCCTTACCGGGTCCGTTCGAGTACAAGTCGGATTACGACATTTCTCCAAGATCAGATGGGGGTCCCCACGATGTCCAAGAGATTTCGAAAACCACGATCATCGCCCTTACGGCGTTCGTCGCGGCGACCGGCGCCGGCTTTGCCGCGGACGTGCCGTCCTATATCAAGAGCGCGGTCATGGACAGCGGCCGGCCTGACGACGGACACCGCGCGCGACGTCCATCGCAAACCGGCCAAGCTCATCGCTTTCGTCGGCGTAAAGCCCGGCGACAAGGTCGGCGAGATCATGCCGGGCCGGGGTTATTTCACGCGTATCCTCAGCAAGGTCGTCGGCCCGAAAGGCAAGGTCTACGGCTATACGCTCGGCTTCCGGCCGATATGAGCCCGATCACCAACGATCCGGCCTATTCCAACGTCGTCGTGAAGAAAGCAGCCGCTGGCGGAATTCTCCGCGCCCGAGCCGTTCGACGTCGTCTGGACGACCGAGAACTACCACGACTTCCATAATCCGCGGTTCGAGCATGGACATGAAGGCGATCGACAAGAAGGTGTTCGACGCGTTGAAGCCGGGCGGCGTCTTCCTGGTCGCCGACCATGCGGCCGCTGCCGGCCACGGCACCGAGGACGTCGGCACTCTGCACCGGATCGATCCGGCCTTCGTGAAGAAGGAAGTCGAATCCGTCGGCTTCAAGCTCGAGGCCTCAGAGCGACATGCTGGCGAACCCGAAGGACGACCACACCAAGCCGTCGCACAGCGATGCACGACATGACCGACCGCTTCATCTTCAAATTCGTCAAGCCGAAGAGCTGACTTCTTTCCGTCATTGCGACCCCGGCCTTGAGCCGGGGTCGCAATGACGACATCTCTACTCCGTCGCCGGGCTCTCCTGCTGCCGGCGCTATTTCATATAGGCATCGACCGCCTGCAGCTGCGGCAGGTTGGCGACCGGGCCGAATTCCGGCTTGTCGGTGAAATGCATCACTTTCGGCTCGGCATTGGTGAACTCCGGCCATTCCGGCACGCCCGCGCCGTTGGGATCGCCGGTCTTGGCGAAATTCGTCCAATAGGTGGACATGGCGTCGGCGATATTGCGGTCCGTGTCGGTATAGGGCACGCCCGGCGTCAGATTGTCGAACACATAGGCCATTTCCGAGCCGTGGGTGGCGCCCTTCGAATGGAGCGGCGAGTTCGGCGCTTCCGGCGGCTTGTGAGCGAAATAGTACATGAAGATCTTCGACTTGCCGGTCTTGGCCTGAAGCTGCGCCCAGGCCCACGTGTGCCAGCCGAAAGTGACGTCGCGCGATAAATCGCGGGCCGATTGAAGCGCGACCGCGTCATTCGTGGCCGGATAGACCTTGAGAAGGCTCTCGGCATACGGCCCATACCGTTCCTCGGCGCTCTTCTTGTATTGGTCGGCCGTGGTCTTGAACACGAACAACGCACCTTCGTCAGAGTTCGTCCCTATCAGCACCGGCACGTCGTTGTACTGGCCGCGCTCATAGAGCTTGTACTGGTCACCTGGGATCACGTAGCCGTCCATCACGGGCCAGCTCGTGCCGAGCTGTCCGCCCGACGATTTCTGGATGTCCGCCGCCGATATCTTGCGCAGATCCGCGACGGTCATTGGCTCCCAGTTTCTCGGCAAAGGCTTCTCCGGCCTTTTCCGCATCTTCATGGGCTGGACATTTTCGCCCGCCGCCGGTGGGGAATGGACGGGCCCAAACGACCCGCCGCTTTCGGAGATCGCGCCCTCGAACAGGCCCTTGGCCAGGGGCGAGGCAGCCAGACATGCTGACCGAGATACCGCCGGCGGATTCGCCGAAGATCGTCACCTTGTTCGGATCGCCGCCGAAGGCGGCGATATTGTCCTTGACCCATTTCAAGCCGGCGATCTGGTCCAGCAGACCGTAATTGCCGGAGACGTGATGGGCGATTCCGCTGCTCAGGCCCGGATGCGCGAGGAAGCCGAACGGCCCGACGCGATAGGCGATGCTCACGACGATCACGCCCTTGTTGGCCAGATTCGCGCCGTCATAGAGCGCGTAGGAGGTCGAACCGGCGGAGAATCCGCCGCCGTAAATCCAGACCATCACCGGCAGCTTCTCGCCGGCCGATTTCGCCGGCGTCCAGATGTTGAGATAGAGGCAGTCCTCGCTGACCTTGATCGCCGGCAAGCCGATCCGCGGATTGGCCGCGCTGTTCTGCATGCAGGCGGGCGCGAAGGCCGTCGTCTGCTTGACGCCCGACCAGGGCTGGACCGGCTGCGGCGCCTTCCAGCGCAAATCGCCCACCGGCGGCGCGGCGAACGGAATGCCCTTGAAGATGGTGAGATCGCCCTCAGCTTTCCCTTGAACGAGGCCGCCTTCGGTCTTGATCGGACCGGTTATCGCTGCCGTCGCCATGTGTCCCACAAGGCATAAAGCCGCGGCCATGCCCGCCAAAGCTAATCGTTTCATCTGCAAACCTCCTCGGAAATCGTGTCGGTATATCGGTGGGAATTGAGACTTACGGTGTAGATTTCTCCTGTCCGCGACGCCAAGCCATATAGGCATCCACCGCCTTCAACTGCTCGGTATTCGGCAGCGGGCCGGGATCGGCCGAGTTGTTGAAATGCATGACCGTCTGATTGGACGCCTGGTAGTCGGGCCAACGAGGCACGCCCGTGCCATTGGGATCGCCAGTTTTGGCGAAATTGGTCCAGTAGGTCTGGATTTGCTCCGAAAGCGCCCGATCCTGATCCGTCCAGGTATGCTGCGGCGTCCTGTTGGAAAACATAGGCGAGCTCGGCGCCGTGTGCCGCCCCCTTGGAGGTAAAGGCCGCGTTGGGCGCTTCGGGCGGCTTGTGGGCGAAATAATATAGGAAGACCTTCGATTTGCCCGTCTCGGCTTGAAGCCGCGCCCAAGTCCAGGTGGACCAGGCATAATTGGTGTCCCGCGTCAGATCCCGCGCCGACTGCAGAGCGACGGCGTCGCCACTCGCCGGATAGGCCTTGAGAATGCTTTCGGCATACGGCCCGTAGCCGGATTTGACCGTCTTTTTGAATTCCGCCGCCGTAGTCTTCTGGACAAAGAGCGCCCCTTCATCCGAATTCGTTCCGATCAACACCGGGACATCGTTGTATAGGCCTTTTTCATAGAGTTCGTACTGGTCGCCCATAATCACATAATGGTCCAGGGCCACGGGCCGGATGCCGGGCGCGTCATCATCGATCTTTTGGATGCTTCGGCAGGGATCGCCCGCAGTTTAGCCGCGGTCGTGGCGCCGAACTTGCGGGCGAATGCCTCACCGTCCTTTTCCGCCAGCGACAATGGCTCGACACGAACGCCGGGAATCCCGAATTTCAGCGTAGGCCCAAACGAGCCGCCGCTTTCGGAGATCACGCGCTGAAACAGACCCCTTGGTGAGCGGTGAGGCCGCCAAAATGCTGACCGAAATGCCGCCCGCGGATTCGCCGAAGATCGTCACTCTGTTCGGATCGCCGCCAAACGCCGCGATGTTGTTCTTGACCCATTCCAGGCCGGCAATCTGATCGAGCAGCCCGTAGTTGCCTGAAACATGATGGGACGATTCCGCACTCAGGGCCGGATGGGCGAGAAAGCCGAAGGAACCGACCCGATAGGCGACGCTGACGAAAACGACGCCCTTCTTGGCGAGATTCGCCCCGTTATAGAGGTCGAAGGACGTCGCGCCACCCGTAAAACCGCCGCCGTGAATCCAGACCATGACGGGGAGCTTGTCCTGCGCAGAATTGGCCGGGGTCCAGATATTGAGATAGAGGCAATCCTCGCTGACCTTGATCGCCGGCGCGCCGATCCGGGGATTGGCCGCGCCGTTCTGCATGCAGGCGGGCGCGAAGGCCGCCGTCCGCTTGACGCCCGACCAGGGCCGGACCGGCTGCGGCGCCTTCCAGCGTAGATCGCCGACCGGCGGCGCGGCGAACGGAATGCCTTTGTAGACGGTGACGCCGTTCTCGACCGTACCTTCGACCATACCGCCTTCGGTCGTCACCGGCCCGTTCATCGCCGCGCCCGCCGACGATGCGGAAAGCGCCAGCAGGCACAGCGCGGCCGTCACGTCCGCGAAGCGAAATCGTGTCATGAAGTCTCTCCCAGGTTTGGCTCAAGCGCCGGTTAGGGGTTCGTGGTTTCCTGGCTGCGCTGCCATGCGATGAAAGCATCGACCGCCTTGAGCTGGTCCGGGTTCGGAACGGGACCGGCCTCGGGCTTGTCGTTGAAATGCATGTATTTCGGATTGGCGTTGTCGAAGGCGGGCCATTTCGGCAGGCCCTTGCCGTTCGGATCGCCGGTCTTGGCAAAGTTGGTCCAGTAGTCCGCGACGTCGTCCGACAGCGCCTGATCGGTCGCATCCCAGGTCTGATTCTGCTTCTCGGGATGCTGGAAGACATAGGCGATCTCGGTGCCGTGGGGTGCGCCCGGCGGAATATCGCGCGACACCGGCCCCTTGGGGAGCTGATGGGCGAAGAAATAGACGAAGATCGGAGACTTGCCGGTCTTGGACTGCAGCTTGGCCCAGGTCCAGCTATTCCAGCCGAAGCTCGTGTCGCGAGCTAGATCCTGGGCGGATTGCTGCGCCTCCTTGTTGGAGGCGGGATATTCCTTCAGGATCTGCTTGGCGAAGGTGCCGTAGTCCTTCTTGACGCTTTTCCTGTATTTCTTGGGCGTCGTCGGGCCCTGGAAGCTTGCGCCCTCGTTGGAATTGTAGCCGACGATGACGGGGACATCGTTATAATTTCCCGCCTCGTAGAGCTTGTACTGATCGCCGGGAATGACCCAGCCGTCGATATTCGGCCGGGTTATGCCATCGACGCCCGCCGATTCCTTGAGGACGTCTTCGGCCGACATGGCCCGGAGGTCTCGGATCGATTTGGCCCCGACCTTGTTGGCGAAGGTCACGCCCGCCTTTTCGGCATCGGCGAGCCGCAGCATGCTTTCGCCCGGAAGCGGCGGCGAGCTGGCCGGCTTGAAGGAGCCGCCGCTTTCGCAGATCGCCCGCTGGAACAGACCCTTGGCCAAGGGTGAGGCCGCCAGTATGGCTGACCGCCGCGCCGCCCGCCGATTCCCCGAAGATCGTCACCCGGTCCGGGTCGCCGCCGAAGGCCGCGATGTTGTCGCGCACCCAGCGCAGGCCGGCGATCATGTCCAGCAGGCCGTAATTGCCGGAGACGTGATGGGCGGATTCCGCGCGAGAGGTCCGGATGGGCGAGAAAGCCGAGCGCGCCGAGCCGATAGGCGACCGTCACCACGATCACGCCGCGCTTCGCCAGCTTGTCGCCGGCATAGGCCTGGAGGGTCGGCGAGCCGATGGTGAAGCCGCCGCCATGGAGCCAGACCATGACCGGAAGCTTGTCGTCGGCGGACTTGGCGGGTGTCCAGATATTGAGATAGAGGCAATCCTCGCTGGTATCGACCTTCTCGATGCCGAGGAAGGGCAGCGCGCGGCTGACCTGAACGCAGGCCGGCGCATAGCTCGTCGCGCCCTTGACGCCCGACCAGGACGACTCCCGGGCCGGCGCCATCCAGCGCAATTCGCCGACCGGCGGCGCGGCGAAAGGAACGCCTTTGAACACGGTGATATCGCCGTCGACGGTACCCTGGATGAGGCCACCTTCGGTCATGACCGGACCGGCAAATCCCGCCCAGGCCGCCTGCCCCGTCAAACCCATGACGCACAGGCTCACCGCCACGCTTAGGAAGCGGAACACTTTCATCGGATGCCCTCCCATGAGGCTGAGATACCGATCATACAGGAGCATCCCTGACAGCCCAAGCAATGCTAGCAACCCC
Source organism: uncultured Alphaproteobacteria bacterium (assembly GCA_963732795.1). Taxonomy (GTDB): domain Bacteria; phylum Pseudomonadota; class Alphaproteobacteria; order CAVTAV01; family CAVTAV01; genus CAVTAV01. Next base: position 102,170 of record CAVTAV010000009.1, read on the forward strand.
TTTAATCGATCTCAACTAATCGCGACATGTGCACCCGTGTTACTTTTGGGCTAGGATCGCGGCGGGTCACGAGGGATGAAGAGGTGCCGAGCATGACGAGACGGTCCGCGCAGCTCATCGGCGTCGTCGCAGGCGCAATCATGGCGGCGGTGCCGCTCAGCGCTTTTGCCGAAGGCCAGCCGCCGCCAGGCGAACAACTGCAATATCTGATCGATCGCATCGCCGTCGAGGACACGATGGCGAAATACGCCAAGGTGGTCGATTACGGCACGCCGGAAGAATATGCCGCGCTGTTCACCGAAGATGGCCTAGTTCGGTCTCAGGGCCATGACTATGTCGGGCGCGAAGCGATCCAGAAGATGATCACGCCGGTGCTCGGAAAGCCCAAGCCGGGTCAGCCGAAGCCGCCCCGGCTCCGCCATATCTTGTCGAACGACTCTTACGAGATCGACGGCGATACCGCGCATGTCTTCGGATCATGGGCGACGATCGCCAATGTCGGCGATAGAGGCCCGCAGATCGGCGGCATCGGCTACTACAACGACACCCTGGTCAAGGTCGACGGCAAATGGCTGTTCGCCAAGCATATCCTGTATGTCGATCTCGCCGCACCGCGGCCGAACAAGCAGTGAGCGAAATCAGGCGGGAACAAGCTCCGGGCCGACGGGTGAGTCGACTTCGATGATGCGGTCGGCCGGGATATTGAGCCGGCGGGCCGCTTCGCGGATCGGCTCGGGGCTCGGCGCTTCGTAGAGACAATAGGTCTTCTTCTTGTCCGCCGAGAGGAAGGAATAGATCCAGGATATCCCGACATCGTCGTTGACACGTTTGATGTTCAGGTCGTCGCGGTCGAGCTCGATCGCCTCGGCGAAATTCCGCTCGATAATGAATAACGGCATGCCGTCCTCCTTTGTCCGTCGTGCCCGGGCTAGGTCGTCGCTCTCCGGTCCCGCGTAACTCCGTCCGTACCGGCGTCCGTCTCGATCTTCTGCATGAGTCCGCCCATGCCGAATTGGCGCGCGAGATCGCCGGCCTCGTTGGTCATTTTTTCCGCTTCCGCTCCATCGCCCGTGTCGCGTAACAGTTGTGCATAAGCGAACTTGGTATGGGCCGTCCAGGGCTTCGATTGCGCAGTCTCGCACAGCTCAAGCGCGCGCGCAAAATACTCTCTAGCCTCCTTATGGGCCCGCAGTAGGCGCGCCATCATGCCGAGCAGCCGATCCACGGGACCGAGACAGACCGCCGTCGGGTGCGTCGCCATCTGCCCGGAATAGGGCGTCAAGGCGCGGTAAATCTCGCCCGCGCGCTCGCGGTCGCCGAGGGCGGCGCAGGTCTCGGCGAGATGCGCGAGGCTAGTGACATAGACGGCGTCGCGCGGCATGGTGTCGAGGCCGATCTCGAAAACTTGATCGAAGGTGCGGCGGGCGGCCTCGAGATTGCCGACCTCGACATGCAGAATCGCCAGTCCGCATAGCCAGACCGGCTGGTCGTTTCCCGAGTCCAGCCGCTGCAACACGGGCTGGACCTCGCGCAGGCGGCCGAGCTCGCGGAAGAGATGGAACATCTGCGCCCCGAAAACGCCTTCGGCGCCCTCCGAATCCGTGCCCCGGCCCACCTCGTAGGTCTTGGTGATCAGACCGCGCGCCTCGGCCCAGCGGCCTTCCAGAAGCGCGCAATAGGCCTTGGCGCCCTCGGCGAAAAGAAGGAAATAGTGACGCTTGTCCGACGACTGCTCGAATTCCTGGATGAGCTCCTTGACCCGCGCGGTATCGCCGGCCTCCTGGCAATTCAGCATCAGCCAGCGGCGGGCTTCGTTCGCCGCCCATGCGGCGGACCGTCCCCGCTGACCGAGCGCCCCGCCAGCCTCTGCGGACAAAGCGAGCTGGATCGATTCCTCGGCGAGGTGAATGCGTTCGGACAGCGTGTCGGGGCGCGATCTAAGAACGATCGATGCCCAGCCGAACGCGTCACACTTGCACCAGGCGTCGCCGCTCTTCTCCGCTTCCTCGATGGCCTGCTGAACGAGAACGTCGGCCTTGCGATGCTCGCTGAGGGTATCCATAACCGCCGCCTTGCGCGCCAGGAGTCGCGCGTTGGAGACGAAGTCGCCGGGCTTGACCGCACTGAGGGCATCGTCGATCTGCGCGATCATCTTCAGGCTCGGCACCTGAAACATCGCAAAGACATATTGGCAGGTGGCCTCGATCAGACACTGATGATTGCCGGACTCCCGGGCGGCGTTCATCGCCGCTTCCAGATTCTGGCCGTGCTCCGTCCAGGAAGTGTCCGTCTTCGCGCGGACGTTCGACTGAGCGAGACGCAGTTCCGCCTCTTCGCTGCGCCGGTCCCGAGGGTCCAAGGCAATCATCTCGAGCGCGAGGCCGTAATAGCTCACGGCATCTTCATAGGCGACGATGCGCTCGGCATAGCGCGCGGCGGCGATCGCCATCTCGATGGCCTTGTCGAACTCGCCGGACCGCGCGGCATGGTGATAATGGCGGGCGATCTGACCGAGGAACGGTTCGATATTGTCGGCGTGGAGCTCTTCGAGGATCTGGGCCGCCTCGCGATGGGTCGCGACCCGGCGGGACATCGGCAGCTCGTCGTAGAGCGTCTCGGTGATAAGGGCGTGGGTGAACTGGAAATGTCCGAGCTTGTCGGTTTCCTGAACGATCGCGGCGGCCATCGCCTCCTCCAGGAGCGAGAGGACCTCGATGTCCGAGAGACCGGCGAGCTTTTCGAGTTGCCGCGTCTCGAAGGTGCGCCCGAGCACGGAGGCTTGCGACAGCAAGTCGTTGCACTCCGTCGAGAGACGGTCGAGCCGGCGGCCGATGGTTTCGTGAATCCCGTCGGGCACGCGGATTTCGATGCGCTCGCCGTTGGTCGTACGGAGCTCCTCGGCGACACCGCGCACGACCTCGCTGACGAAGAACGGATTGCCGTCGGTGGTCCGGAGAATTTCGTCGACCAGCTTGTCGTTCGCCGGCTTTCCGAGCGCGCGGGTCGCCAAGGCCTGGATTTGCGATCGGTCGAGACCCTGCAGGCGCATTTTCTCCACCTCGGCTTCACGGCCGAGCGTGGTGAGCGTCGCGAACAGGGGGTGCGTGCGGGTGATCTCGATATCCTGATAGGTCGCCACCACCAGGATCGGATGTTCCGAAAGGACGCGGCCGAGGAATTCGAGTAGCTTAAGGGACGGCGCGTCCGCCCAGTGCAGATTGTCGAACAGGATCACGACCTGCCGGCCCTCAAGACAATCCACGAGCCGCGATATCGTCGTGTGATACATGACTCCGCGGACGGTATCGAGACCGGAGCGCGCATTTGTCGGCGCGGCCGTACTGGATTCGCTCGCGGTCATGGCCTCGGTCTCGGCCGCCAGTTGCGCCAGGAGTTCCGGCTGATCAGTCATCTCGCCGGCGGCCTGCATGATCTGCAGCCAGGGGAAGTAGGACGGCGCGCCCTCCTCCTCGTAACAGAGCCCGAACAGCACGGTCGCGCCCGCCTCGCCCGCCTCGTCGGCAAAGGCCCGGAGCATCTGGGTCTTGCCGATGCCGGGCTCGCCGGTCACCAGCACGATCCGCCCGGCGCCTTCCTTGGCCTTTTCGAGACTCTTGCGGAGCGACGCCAACTCGTCCTCGCGGCCCACGGTCGGCGTGGACGACTTCGGCAGGGCAGCCGACCGCACCCAGGTGAAATCGCGCAGCATCAGAGAGCCGGCCGGGGCGTCCTCGGCGGCCGGCGCGGCGGCCTTGGGCACTTCGCCGTGCTCCGTACGGATGTCGTGGACAGGAATTCGAGTCTTGGACTCGTCGCCCGCCTTGTCGTCGGTGCGCTTCAGGCCGACGGGCGTCAGCTCGTAAGCCCAAGCGAACAGGATCGCGACCGGAAAGCCGAGCGCCAACAGGAGGACGACGACCGTATCGAACCATTCGGGCAGGTGCAGCGGGGCCTTCAGGGCGACGACGATTTGGGCCAGGAGCCAGGCCAGGACGAGATACGCCGCCCCCACCTTGAAAACGCTTCGCCGTCTGAGCTCGCGGAAAAGGTTCATCGACCCGCCAAGGTTTTCGAATGTCCGGCCCCGTCGCGCCGAGCGCGTTCCGAAACGGTCAAAGGCCCGACGGAACGAAATCCAGCCAATCCCAACGCAACCAGTCGACGGGAATTGACTATAAATACAATATTTTAGATGCGGTGGGTAGGTTTTGGTCCCGCACGCGGCCTCAAGGTCGGATCGGAAATCTCCCCGATGCCGCCGGGTGCCGGAAATCCGAATTCAGGTTCTCCTTGTCGGCTCACGAGATCGGTATATGGTAAAAGGCGGAGGCAGCGCCGAAAGGGGGAATTTCGATGTCCGACACCAAGATCACCCGCAAAGATTTTCTGAAGCTCGGCGGGGCGGGGCTCGGCGCGCTAGCGCTCGGCTCGGCGGGGCTTGGACCGATCCGCAAGGCGCGTGCCGCGACGGCGACGAAGAAGCCCAATATTCTCTATATCTGCGTCGACGAGCTTCATGCGCTTGCCGATCTTCCCAAGGGCCTTCCCCTGCCGACCTACGAGCATTTCCGTTCACAAGCGCGCGACTTCGACTGGTATCACGTCCATCAGGCACCGTGCGGCCCGTCGCGCTCGGTCATGTATACGGGCCAGTACGTCCAGCACACCGGTATGTATACGAATCCGCCGGGCGAGAACGCGGTCCTGCGTCCGAATGGCCCCAAGCCCTTGGAGCTGCCGACGGACATGCCGACCGTCGGCAAGATGCTGCGCGAGCAGGGCTACTACACGGCGTACAAGGGCAAATGGCATCTAAGCCCGCTCAACCAGCGGGCGCAGGAAGCCGCCAAGGGCCGCGCGCCGGATTACGCCAAGGCGCTGGAGCCCTACGGTTTCTCCGATTACAACTTCGACGGCGAGCATACCGGCCTGACCTGGGGGGGCTTCATTCAGGACAAGGCCATCGCGGCCGACGCGGCGGGCCTCCTTTACAATTTCGCCAACGGCCATACCGAGGGCAAGCCCTGGTTCATGGCCGTGAATTTCATCAATCCCCACGACATCATGTGGTTCGACGCCGAAGCCGATCCGAAGGGCACGCCGCACTCGGGATTCTTCGGCCTCTTGAAGAGCGAGCCACATACCGCGTTCTTCGAGAAGGAATGGGACTTCCCGCTGCCGAAGAGCTTCTATGCCGACGACCTCTCCACCAAGCCGGCGGTGCAGCGGAGGAGCACGGGCCGAGGCAAGCTCCATGAACGGGACGAGGCGACTTGGCAACGCTATCAGAACTATTATTTCAACTGCATCCGCGACGTCGATCGCCACATCAAGATCGTGCTCGACGCATTGGATCAGTACGGCCTCGCCGATAACACGGTCGTGATTCTCTCCGCGGACCATGGCGATCGGGCCGGCGCCCACGGAATGGTCGGCAAGGGCTCGGATGTCTATAAGGAGACAATCGGCGTGCCGATGCTGGTCCGGCATCCGGACGTCAAAAACACGGGCCGGACCCAGGCGCTTTTCGGTGAGGTCGATCTCGCGCCGACCTTCCTCAGCCTAGCCGGCGTCGACGACGCGGCGCGGGCGGACCGGTATCCGTTCCTCAAAGGCGTCGACATGATGCCGGTGCTTGCGGACGGAAAGGCTCGCACCGAGCGCGACAAGCGCGGCATCCTGTTCGACTACATGACGCCAGGTCGGTTACCGACGGATGGGAAGCCGGCGGAGAACGATCCCCGGATCCTGATCCGCGGCGTGTTCGACGGACGCCACAAATTCGCCCGCTATTTCAAGGTGACCGAGCACAACGAGCCGAAGGACTGGGACAGTCTCGTCGGCCCATAACGATCTCGAACTCTATGACGTCAAAGTCGACCCGGATGAGATCACCAACCTCGCCCATAAGCCCGAGGACCATAAGGACCTCATCATGTCGCTCAACGAGAAGACCAACAAGCTGATCGACATGGAGATCGGCGAGGACGACGGCGCGATCTATCCTGGCCAGATCGAGTGGTACAACACGGTCGGTTAAAGCCGACGGCCGTCATTAGGATCGCGTTCACACTCCGGCCGTATCCATGTGGAGCGGAACATCAGCGTTTGTTACGCTGGGCCGTGACCCGATAACCACGCCGCACCGGAGGCGTGATTGCAGACGATCCCAGTCGACGACCAAAATCTCTCAGCGCGGGCTAGACCAGCGACCAGGACCGCTCCGGTCGAGCTTGCCGTCATCGTCCCGACCTATAACGAGCGGGACAATGTCGACGACATCGTCAAAGAGCTGACCGAAGTGCTGCGGGACATCACCTGGGAGGTGATCTTCGTCGACGACGATTCACCCGACGGCACCGCGGAAGCCGCGCGGTCGATCGCGGCGCAAACCTCCCATGTGAGGGTCATCCACCGGATCGGACGGCGCGGGCTTTCCTCCGCCGTGATCGAGGGCATGCTGGCAAGCTCGGCGCCCTATCTCGCGGTGATCGACGGCGATTTGCAGCACGATCCGGCGCTGCTGCCCCGGATGCTCGAGCTCGCGCGCGCGGATGAAGCCGATATCGTCGTCGGCAGCCGCTATGTCGAGGGCGGCGGGGTCGGCGACTGGGCGCGGTCGCGCGAATGGATGAGCCGATGGGCGACCAAGATCGCGTCCCGGTTCCTGCCCGCCCCGATCACAGATCCCATGAGCGGATTCTTCCTCCTCACCCGGCCGACTTTCGAGCGCGCGGTCCGAGGCCTTTCCGGCGTCGGGTTCAAGATCCTGCTCGATATCGTACTGTCGGCGCCCAGGACGACGCGGATCCGGGAACTGCCCTACACCTTCCGGACCCGCCGGCACGGCGAGAGCAAGCTCGATACGGTCGTCGCCTGGCAGTTTCTGGTCATGATCATCGACAAGAAGATCGGCCATATCCTGCCGACGAAGTTCGTCATCTTCTCGATGGTCGGCGCGTCCGGCCTGGTGGTTCACCTGACCGCGCTCTGGCTCGGGCTGAAGCTCGGCGGATTCCCCTTCGCCGTCGCCCAGGCCACCGCGACGGTCGTCGCCATGACCTCGAACTATTTCCTCAACAATACGCTGACCCATGGCGACAAGCGCCGGACGGGCGCACGGCTCTGGTCGGGCCTCATCTCGTTCTATGCCGTCTGCCTCGTCGGCGCGGCCGCGAATGTCGGCGTCGCGACGATGATCTATCGAAGCGAGCCGATCTGGTGGCTCTCCGGCCTCGCCGGCGCGCTGGTCAGCTCCGCCTGGAATTTCTCCGTGTCCGCGCTCTATACGTGGCGGAAGTGACGCCGATCTATGGCGTCACGTGATAGCGATCCCCACCGCCAAGCCGATTATCACGAGCAGATAACCGATCAATGCGAGGACTGAGCCACGGCGCTTTGTGAAATATTCCGAGCGGCGTCTCATGACATTGCGATCGATCACAAGATAGAGGATCGCCGATACGACCAGGGACATGAGCACCGCCGCCACCCTGGAGATCACCGACCCTTTTAGACCGATCATGCCAAAGGCGGCATTGGCCGCGAACACGCCGATCCAATGGTTCAGATAGAACGGATAGGACACCCCGCCGAAGAAGGCCCCCACCGGCTTCTTGGGTCCTTTCACCGCGAGTGCGAGCACGATGCACAGCGCCATCGGGGGCGAGAAGCGATGGTAATGCCCGAAGGCGACGACGCAGGCGAACAACGCAGCCGCGACCACGCCCAAATGAAGCCTATAGCGCTCGTGCCAAGGGCCGAAACGCTCCATGACGACCGCCGCACAGACGCCGAAGGCGATCGGCGCGTAAACATTAAAGATATAGGCCGCAATCGCGAGGAGGACCCAAAAGACGACCGACCGGCCAAACGCCAGCGCGGTGATCACCAACGGCGCCACGAGATCAGAACTGTTCCTCGACGCAGATGCTCCAGAAGTGATTTCCCGTGCCCTGCAACGGCATCTGCTGAACATACGTAGCGAGTTGGGGCGGACCAGAACCAGTTGTAGACGAAGGTAACGTCGTAGAACGTCATCTCGTACCATTTGGAGGTCAGATGAACGTGCCTTATGCCGACCTCGATTAGCACGCTCGCGAGGGAGAGCAGGGCGATGGCGAGGGCGTAAGGGATCCAAATCCGGGTCGCGCGATTGAAATAGAACCGGGGCAGGTCGGCTAAACGGGAGCGAAGCAGGATCCCGCCGATAAGCCAGCCGCTGAGGGCGAAAAACACGTCGACAGCCATCTTGCCGGCATGATCAAGGCCGATCAGGCCCGCGTGACGGGACGCCACGACCAGTGCGAGCACGATTTGGAGCCAGTCGAAGGCCGGATAATAGTCGTCGCGCGCGTAACCCATGGCGTGGCATCAGATGGACTAAGGCTTAATTTTCGGTGAGGGAGCCTGGCCGAGTTCGGCGCGCGACGGACATGCGCCGATCTAGGGGGTCGTCGTGATCGTCCCCAAAATCCCGGTCGACGTGCAGGCGCCGTTGGCGTCGCAGAAGGTGCGGGTGCTCGACCCGGGCCGTCGGCCGTAGCCGCCGCGGCAGGCCCCGAGATTGAACGCGGGCGGGCCGCCTTCGTAGCCACCGATCCCCTGGGCGTTCACCCAATAGCGACCACGCGCGACAGGCGTCGAGCAGGCCTGTTCGAGATAGGCGGTCTCGCCGGCGGTGAGCTGCCGGCCGTTAATAAAGACCCCCGAATTTCCATTCGACGCATTCGGCTGCAACGGGCCACCGAGCGCTAGTCCGGGGGCCATCTGGCCGGTAACCGGCCTGCCTTCCATGCCGTAAGCTCCCGACATCGGATCGTACCAATAGCGCCCGGGTGCGATGGGTACAGGATAAAGCCGCTGTAGATCGCTGAGCGTTTGCCCCGACAACGGCGCGCCGTTGACAAACACGCCCGTCTGGCTCTCGGCGGCGGACGTGATCCCAGGCGAAACGACAGCAAGCACTGTGACGAACAGGATGGCCACCAGCCCATGTCCGGTTTTCATGGCGACAAAGTCTCCCCAAACGTCGCGGCCGCCCCAGCCGGACGCCGCCGGCTCCTACTTTACCACAGCCACGACGCAGAGGGACCCGGGTCCGAGACTCAGGCCTCGGACCATGGGCGCCGGGAGCCCGGAATAGCCGGTACGGCCCTAATGCGTGGCTCTCGGATCCGTCTCGCCGAGGCCCGGATAGAACAGCTTCCGGTTGGACGCGGATTCGTTATAGACCGTGCGCGTCTTAAACAGCCAATGGCCGTCCTTCTTCACCAGCGTGTCCTCGTAATGGCCGAAATAGACGAGCTGGACGTCATGCTGCGGCGTCTGGTTGGTCATGGCGAACCAATAGGCCGATGGAGTGGGCCGTCTTTCCGCCCGGATCGACATCGATCACATGGTTGATGATCTGGTGGTGGGTGCGGGGCCGCGAGGTCGCGTTTTCCGGGATCGGCGCGCGGCCCTTGAGGCCCTTGGTGAAGCCGGACATGGCTTTGCGGATGGCTTCCTTGCCATGCTCGACGCCGCCGACCCAGGAGAGCACGCCGTCGTCGGCCCAGGTCGCCATGACGGTTTCGAGATCGCCGGCATCGACCGCGACCATGTATCGGTTCGAGAGATTTTCGATCTCCGCCCGGTCGTCGGCATATCCCGCCATCGCCAAGCTTGGCGCCATGCACAGCGCCACGAACCCCAAGCCTATCGCCATTTTTCTCATCAGACAGTCCTCCGATAATGGACGGCCGGCGCCCCCGCGCCGGGCCTCAGATCGCCGCCGAGACGACGATATCCGACAGTTTCTGGAAACGTTCGATATTCGCGGCCTGGGTCATCACGCCTGCGGTGAGGCACGCGAAGCTGATATCGTGCTTCGGATCGACCCAGATAGAGCGCGCTGCCCGCGCCGTAATTGCCGAAGGTCTCGGGCGAGGTCATGGTGCCGAGCTGATGATGGCAGATCGCCGTGCCGCGCACATTGAAGCCGAGGCCCATATAGGCCGGCGGTGATTCCCATCCGGCCCGGAGCGCCACGCCGCGATAGATCTCGTTGTGAAGGTCGCCGGTCCAGACCTGGCGCGCCATCTCGATGATCCGCGGCGAGAGGATGCGAACGCCGTCGAGCTCGCCGCCCCGCCGCAGCATCTCGGCGAAGCGCCAGATATTGTCGCAGCTCGCGGCGCAGCCGACATGGGGCGCCTCGACATCCGGATCCTCGAACAGCGCATGATCGCCGGGAAGCGTGCGGCTCAGATGCTTGATCGGCACGGTGCCGCGCATATCCGGCTTGACGTGCCGGTCCTTGAGATCGGCGCGCAGGCCCATGGACGTGTCCTTCATGCCAAGCGGCTCGAACAAATCCTCGCGCAGGATATCGCGGAAGTGGCGGCCCTTGGGATCGGTCCGGCGCAGCGCCTCGCCCATCAGCACATGATTGGCGAGCGGTGAATAATCGCAGCGCTGGCCCGGCTCGATAACGCCGTGGACATTCTCGACCACGGCCTGCACCAGCTCGTCCAGGCGGTCGAGATACATGCCGGGTTTCGGCATCCAGACGCCGGGCATGCCCGTGGTATGGGTCAGAAGATGGAAGAAGGTCACCCGGTCGCGCGGCGCGCCGGCGAATTCCGGGATGATGTCGGCGATCCGGGTCGTCAGCGCGAAGCGGCCCATCTCGATCGCGCGCAGGATGAGGGCGTTGGTGAAGGCCTTGGTGGTCGAGAAGATGCTGAAGACGTTGTCGGTGCGGAGCGGCTTCTTGCCCTCGGCGTCTTCCGCGCCGATTGCCGCCTCGATGCCGACCGTGCCGCCGCGCGCCACCTTGATCACCGCGCCGTAATAAGCCCCCTTCGCCACATCGTCTTCGATCACGGTTTGCAGATGATCCAGCCGTTCCTTCCAGAATCCGCCCTGCTTGCCTGGCATGATTTCCCCCTCCTCGAAACGAAACGCCGGCAGCATATCATCACTGCTCACCGCCGCACGTCCAGCCCTCTTGGCGTAGGACCGCCCATTTATCCAAGACAGGCGCCGGAGCGGGTGCCAAAATATGCCGCGTCAATTCAAGCGGAGTCCGTGACGTGAGCAACGAAACCCTTGCCCTGAATCAGATCAACATCGTCGTCCGCGACATGCGCGGGTCGATCGATTTCTACCGCCGCCTCGGCGTCGAGATGGAGGAGCCCGCCGGCGAAGACGAGCCGTTTCACGTCAACGGCGAGGCGACACACGGCCTCAAGATCGATCTCGACAGACCGAAATTCGCGCAAGTCTGGAACAAAGGCTGGACTGGACGGGACGACCTCGCCGGCAGGGTCGTCGATCGGCTTCGAGGTCGCGACACGGACCGATGTCGATCGGCTGTATCAGGAGTTGACCTCGGCGGGCCATGGCGGCCTCCAGGCGCCCTTCGACGCCTTCTGGGGCGCCCGCTATGCCGTCGTCGAGGATCCGAACGGCATCGCCGTCGGCCTCATGAGCCCGATCGATCCGGAGCGCAAATACTGGCCGCCGGAGAATTGGGAGGGGTAGGCTTTTTTTGAAGGCGGAAGCGGCTCCGGCATCACCCCCATCCAACCTTCCCCCATCGAAGGGGGAAGGCTTCTATGGAGCACCCCATCGAGCTCCTCCCCCTTGATGGGGGAGGCCCGGTGGGGGTGATGTCCGCGCCGCTTCAGCCTCGCGCAGAAGGGCACCCGCCCCCTACATCACCGAATAAAGCGCGTCGATCAGCCGGGCCGCCCGCGGGCCGTTCGTGCCGACCGCGTGCATCTTGTTGATCGAATAGGAGAAGCCGAGCTTGGCGTCCGGGTCGCCGAAGCCGATCGAGCCGCCGATGCCGTGATGGCCGAAGGCGCGCTTGTTCGGGCCCATATAGACCGCCTCGGGCGTGTTCAGCAGCACGCCGAGGGCCTGATGATAGGGCCGCTCCTGCAGCAGCTCGGTCTGGTTATGCTGCTCGGTGATCATGCGCTCGAGCCCGGCGCGGGACATCAGCGTCACGCCGTCCAGCCCCTCCTCCGGCCGCACCACCGCGCCATAGATCCGGGCGACGCCGCGGGCGTTGCCGTGGCCGTTGCCGCTGGCGATCTCGACCTCGCGCCAGATCGGCGAGTTCAACGTCTGATACCAGGGCTCGTCCGGGTTCTGGAGGAAGGCGAGCGGGCGCAGAATCGTCGCCGGTCCAGTCCGCGCCCTTCTCGGGCATCGCGACATCCTTCGCCGCGAACAGCCGCGCGTTCATGTTCGGCATGACCTCGGCGACATGGCTCTGCTCCTCCGCGGTCATGCCGCCGATGTAATATTCGGCGTGCAACGGCCCGGCGACCTCGGAGCGCAGGAACGGGCCGACGCGTCTTGCCCGAGACCCGGCGCATGATCTCGCCCAGGAGATAGCCCTGGTTATGGACGTGATAGGCCGCCTTGGTGCCGGGCTCCCACAAGGGCTCCTGGTCCTCCAGCGCCTTCACATAGGCCTCGCGGTCGAACATGCCGCCGGGATACATGCGGTTGTTGGTGAGCACCGGAATGGCGGCGGTGTGATCGAGGATATAGCGCACCAGGATCTTGTCCTTGCCGTTCTTGGCGAATTCCGGCCAATAGGTCGCGACCGGCGCGTCGATATCGATCTTGCCCGCGGTCGACCAGCATATTGAAGCAGATGCCTGTGATGCCCTTGGCGACCGACATCATGCAGACGGTGGTGTGCGCATCCCATGGCTCGGTCTTGTCGGCATTGCGGAACCCGCCCCAAAGATCGACCACCGTTTCGCCGTCGAGAACCACGGAGACGGCGGAGCCCGTCTCGTCCTCGACCCGGTAGTTCTCCTTGAAGGCGTCGAGCACCGGCTGAAAGCGCGGATCCATCGTCCCGCGAATAGGAAATGTCGAGCCCCTCGCCTCGACCGAGTCATTCACGTCCACCGCAACCCCTCCTTCTGCGTTGTGTTCAACCGTGCTGCGTTTCTGCAGAAATTCGGGACGGACAGTAACATCGTTTCGCAGCGGATCGTAAGGGGGTGGCGTGGATAGAAATCGCCGCAGGCGCGTTTCTTGCAGGTTGGAAGGTGCGTTGCGTATTGGAGTGTTCCAAAATGAGATTCCCTCACTATGATCCCAAACTGATCCGAACCGCGAAGACTTGGGACGGCAGTTGGCCCGAACCGGGAATACTTTACCGCTTCAGTTGGGAGAGAGACGGCACGATGGTGCGGGCGATGCTTGGCGCCGGCGTGGTCACGCTGACGCCATATACTTACGTCATCGCGGCGTTCCCGGACGAGTTATCCCCCAGCCCGGTCTTTCAAGCGAAAGAGACCGTCCATTAAGAGACGCGTTCGCCAGTTTGGGCCCGAGATCGCATTCTCGCCTGCCGCTGGTTTTCATTCGCTCTGTTCTTCGAAACGTATTGTCGAACGTCGTGAGTTTTCGGGCTCGCTTGATCTCGCCACCTTGGCCCGGGCCGACTGCCGGGCGCAAAGTGAGTCATTCGCGCTTCGCTCACACCGAAGGAGTTCATGAAAACCGATAGTTGCCGTCCACCAATTGGATAAGTAGGCTTCGACATGTCCGTGTACTCGAATTCGGGGGGATCGTGATGACGGTAATTCGCATTTTTCAAATCCTGTTTGGTTTACTTTTGCTGGTCTTTTTCGCGCTCGGCCTTGGACTCTTTGGCTGGATGCCGCCCCTGGCATCCGAGGCCGGACGGCCGATGCAGGATGCGATCGCCGGGTCCGGCTACATTATCCCGATCATAGAGGCGACTTATCTCGTCGCGAGCGTTGCCTATTTGACGAACCGGTATGTGGCGCTCGCCTCGGTCATCCTGTTTCCGGTCAGTTTGAACATCCTGCTGTTTCACCTCATTCTCGATCCCGCGACGGGATCGCTCGTCGCCGCGCTGCTCTTGGTCATTCTCAATCTGTTCATGCTGTATGCGAACCGGGAGGCTTATGCCCCGCTCCTGAAGAGCCGGACCTAGACGCAGGACATCCCGACCCTCGGGGCCCCGTTCGCCGTCACTTGCCGCCCCGCCCCATTTGTTCTATTATCCAGAACAAATGGTCGAGCATCATGAACTCTTGGGCTCTTTGGAGCAGATCGTTCTCCTGGCCGCGCTTCGTCTGGGCGAGGACGCGTATGGGATGACCGTGCGGCGGGAGATCGAGACGCGGGCGGGGCGGGATATCTCTATCGGCGCGGTCTATGCCACGCTCGAACGGCTGGAATCGAAGGGCCTCGTCACCTCGTTCAAGGGCGAGCCGACCGCCGAGCGTGGGGGTCGGGCCAAGAAGTATTTCCGGGTGACCGGCGCGGGCGAACGGGCGCTGCGCAAGTCTCAGGAGGTCGTCCGCAAGATGTCCGCCGGGCTTACGGGCAGTCTGGAGGTCGGATGATGCGCCGATTTAGTCTGCAACTGGCCGGCCGACTTCTGGCGGCATTGACACCGGAGAAGGACCGCGAGGGACTCTTGGGCGACCTCGCCGAAGAGTTTGAGCTCCGGTCTAAATCCGGCCCGGCCTCCGCCTGGTATCTCCGGCAGGTCGTCAAATCGCTGCCGCCGCTCGCCTGGGCCGAGATCAAGAGGGGCGCCTGGCTGGCGACGCTCGGCGCGGCGCTGGCGGCCTATGTCGCCGTGGCGGTGACGGAGGCCTCGCTGAATGCGCTGATCGCCGAGATTTTCGGGCCGGGCTTCTCGCTGTCGGGCGCGCTCAGAATGACGCTCGGTTTTCCGGTCATGATGCTGATCGGCTTCGGTGCGTCGAGGGTCCGGCGCGGCGCGGCGGCAACGCTTGCGGCGATGATGGGTACGGTGGGGGTTGCCCTCATGGTGACCACGTCCGAGACCGTGCCGGCCTGGTTCTGGTTCGCCTATATCGTCGCCGGCCCGATGGCGGTGATCCTGGGCGGCCGGATTCGGTCGGCGAGGAGGGCCAAGTCATGATCGAGCACATGGTTGTGCCCGCGCGCCGATGGCTGATCGCCGGCGTCGTCATGGTTTTGGGGTTGTCGTTCGTCAGCCAGGGCAAAGCCGCGGGAGACAGCATGACCGAAGTGGAACGCACCAATGACGCCGTGGTCACGCGCGCCTTGGCGGCATTGGCGAAGCGCGATGTCGATGCGCTCGGCGATTGCCTCGCCGGCAACTTCACCTACCGCTTCGCCAATCAAAGCGTGAACGGCAAGGCCAACTACCTTGCCATCGCCAGGGAGAAGTTCCCCACGGTCGACAGCCTGAAGATCGATGTCGTTCGATCCAGCGCGATCGGCAACACGGTGCTGCTCGAAAGGTTCGACGCGGGAACCAACGGAGGGAAGAAGAGCGGATATCACATCTCGGCGTTCTTCTACGTCGTCGACGGCAAGATCCGCGAATGGACCGACTATCCCTGGCCTGCGGATTAGCCCCCAAGCTTCAGGAGGCGCGTCGCGAGAAGGTCTTGGGACGACCGGCCCACCATGATCTGATAGTTGCCGGGAATGGTGGTCCAGGTATGGGATTTTTCGTCCCAGACCTGAAATGCTTCGGGTCCGAGGGGGATGTCGACGGTGGCCGAAGCGCCCGGCGCGAGCGTGACTTTCTTGAAGGCCTTGAGTTGCTTGGGCGGCTCTCCTGCGACTTTCGGAAAGCCGACATAGACCTGGATCACATCCGCCGCTGTGCGCTTGCCCGTATTCCGAACGGCCGCTTCCACCACGGCTCCCTCGCCCGCTTTGCGGAGAACGACATCGCTCACCTTGAAATTCGAATAGGTCAGGCCGTAGCCGAAGGGAAAAAGCGGCGTCTGTCCATGCTGGTTCCAATAGCGATAGCCGATCACCAGGCCTTCATCGAAATGGACATCGGCGGGCGCGCCTGTCCTGTCCGGCGTACCGGGGTATTCCGCTATCGACTGTCCCGGCCCTTGGGCTTCGGTCAACGGGAAGGTGACGGGCAGACGGCCGCCGGGGGCGGCGTCGCCAAACAGGAGCTGAGCCGCGGCCGTCCCAAAGGAATTGCCCGGCAGCCACATTTCCAGGACGCCCGCAACCTTAGAGAGCCACGGCATGGTGACCGCGCCGCCAGTGGTCAGCACGACGACTGTGCGCGGGTTGACGTTGGCCACCGCTTCGATCAGCGCGTCCTCGATGGGCGGGAGGCCGAGACGGGCCCGGTCCATCCCCTCTCCCACGATATGGCCGGCGAAGACGACCGCGACGTCGGCTTTACGCGCGGCATCCACCGCGTTCTGGATCAACGCGCTCGCCGGCGCATGGCTCAGCTTGACGACCGGCCCCATGGTCGTGGCGAACATTTCGCGAGCCTGATCGGCGAGCGTGACCCGGGCGGTATATCGAACCTCGATCGGAACCGGCACGCCCTTTTTCACGTCCACTAGGGCATAGGCGAGCGCGCCGAAATCGGCGTTGTCGAATTCGTCCTGTAACGTGCCGCCGATGTAAAGCTTGGCCGTGCCGGAGCCCGAAAGCGTGAAGGTTTCCAGCCCGGTTTCACTTGGCACGAAGCTGCCGCGCCAACGCACGGACCACAGCTTGTTCGCCGGCAGGCCATCGATCTTGGGGATCGATGTGTTGTCGACGCCAGACTCGAACTCGACTTCAGTAACGGCTTCTCCGAGAAATCGAGATTGGGATTGGCGACATAGTCGGCGACAAGGCCGGGCTTGCCGTCGGGCGTGCGCAGCTCGTCGGCGGAGATGGGATCGCCGCCCCGCAGACCCGGCATACCGGGCGCATAGGTGACTTGAATATCGTCGCCAGCGCGTTTGCGGATTCCGGCATAGGCCGTGACGAGATGCTTCGGCTCGACATAAGGCGACCCCTGCTCGACGACAGTTGCCTTGTCCCCAGCCTGGGTGCCGATCACAGCAATCGACTTCACCTTCGGACCAAAGGGAAGAACGCCGTTCTTGTTCTTCAGAAGGACCGCGCCGTCAGTGATGATCTCCGCCGCGAGGGCCAGAGCCTCGGGCGTGGTCACATCCTGGTCGGTCGGTTTGGCGGGATGATCGAAGGTGCCGACACGGAAGCCCGCGACCAGCCGGCGCATGACCAGATCGTCAAGGCGCTCATGAGAGATCTCACCCTTCGCCACCGCCTCGCGGAGGCTCTGACCGGCAAAGAGATCGGGCGTGGCACCGGGCGGCGCGGGGCCTTTGCGCGGCTCGAACTGGCCGCTGTCGAGTCCCGCTCGGATGGCGGGAACCACGCTTCGCTGAGCGACCGGAAAGTCCGGGCCCACCAGCCCGTCGAAGCCCCAATCGTTCTTCAGAGCGCCGAGCGTATAGGTATTCTCGCAGGCATAGATGTCGTTGATCCGCGGAAAGGAGCACATGACGGCGCCGGCATGTCCCTTTTCCACGGCCGCCCGGAAGGTCGGGAAATAGATCTCGCGTAGCGCGCGTTCGGACACGACCTCGTTGACGGCGTTGGCGAAACCGATCGGGTTGTCGCCGAGCCGCCCCTGCTCCTGGGTATAGGCGGCGAAATGCTTGATCATGGTGATGACGTGGCGCGACTGGATCGCCGGCACCTCCCGCGCGACGATGCTGGCGGCGAGATAGGGATCCTCGCCGAAGCTTTCGGTGGATCGCCCGAAATGCCACGTCCGGGTCATGTCCATGGCCGGGCCGAGCATCTGGTTGCGGCCCGACGCGAAGAATTCCTTGCCGACGGCGAGCCCATACCGCTCGGCGAGATCGGGATCGAAGCTCGCGGCAAGGGTCAGCGGCGTCGGCCATGCCGTGCCGCCGTTGAAGCCGGCGGGGCCATCCGAGCCGCGCCCGGTCTCCAGCCCGAGCTCCTTCATGATGTTGCGGCCGCCCGGCGCACCGAAGCCGGATGCCTCGATCAGCGCGAGCTTGTCCTCGTCGTTCGCCAGATGATCGAGCACGAATTTGGCCCGGCATTGAGGCGAAAAGCTTTGATCGAGCCAGGGTTTCTTGTCGCCCGCCGGCGGCGCCGGGCAGGAGTTCAGGCACTAGGCTTGGCGCGGCACGGGCGCCCCCAACGGCGGCGAGCGCGCAGAGCACGCCGATCAAGCATTTGAACGATTTCATCGGTGATCCCCCAAGGTTGCAGCGATGGCGCGCCGCTCTTCTTGCCCGCCAGTCTACGCACCTTCCGGGGCAATCGCCAAATTCGCCGCACCTCCTGTCAACCCAACCCGATCTTGCGGCGTATAACGATCAGAAACCGCATTTGCGGGCCCGAAACGGTCAATTCTTCGTCTTTTCTTGGGAAAGGAGCCCAAACTATGCATACCGGAATGCCTCTCTTTTCGATTTTCCTCGGCTTCACCACCGCAGGGATTCTGATCACGTTGGTCCTGATCTGGTGAATCGTCTCGGCCGTCAGGAAATGGCGCCGCAAGGCCCACGAGGCCGGCTATCCCTCCCTCTCGGCCTTCCTGCGGGCCACGCCCCATACCGATGGGGAACGCAAGGAGGCGGTCGATCTGGCGCTCAAGGGCCTCGTGCTGCTGCTGATCGGATTTCTGTTCCCGCCCCTGCTGCTCATCGCCGTGTTCCCGCTCTATTTCGGCGTGAGGAAGGTCGCGTACTGGTCGGTCGGCGTCGGCCTGTTCGACGAACGCGAGCAGCCAGGCACCTGACCGCCCGATGGGGGGTGGGGCACGAGACGACCGGAGGACGGAACGCGACGCCGTTCTCTCGGTTCGTTCCGGTGACCGCAACGCCTTCGGCCGGCTGGTGGCGCTGCATCAAAGAAGGCTGTTCAGCCTGACGATGATGATGCTGAAGAACGCCGCAGCCGCCGAGGACATTGCCCAGGAGGCTTTCGTGCGGGCCTATACCCATCTCGATCGCTACGACGCCGAGCGGCCGTTCTATCCCTGGCTCGCTGCGATCGCCGTGCGGCTGGCGCAAAGCTGGATGCGGCGCCATGGGCGGGAAAGCGTCGAACTCGATCCCGAGGCCGAGCCCACCGCGTTGGACGATCCGCTTGAGATGCTCGTCACGAGCGAGAGCGGCCGGACGCTCTGGGATGCCGTCGAGGCGCTTCCCGCCGCCCAGCGCACCGCCGTGTTTCTGTTCTATCGCCAGGATATGCGGCTAGCCGACGTCGCGACCGCGCTCGGCGTGACCGGCGGCACCGTGAAAACGTTGCTGTTCCGCGCCCGGCAAACGCTCCGCGCCGCGATCGGCCCGGAAAATCAGGAGAGTCACCCATGATTTGCGATCAGGTCCGCCCCTTCATCGACCGACTGCCGGCCCGCGAATGGACCCGGGAGATGCGCGTCGCGATCACCAAACACGTCGGTAGTTGCACCAGGTGCAAACAGGCCCTCGAGGCCGTGACCGCGATGGAGGCCGAAATCCTGGCCCTGCCGGAGATCGAAGCCCCCGGCGACATGGCCGAGGCCATCGCCGCCCGCATCGTCGAACTTCCCGCGCCCGTCCAGGCGACCGAGCCCGTTCAAAAGGCCGGTCCCTTCAAGGATTTGCGTCCGTGGGCCGCCCTCGCCCCCGGCGCCCTCACCGCCTTCGCCGCCTCGCTCTATCTGGCGATTTCCGGCGGCCAGACGCCCGAGCTGGTCAATGCGAAACCGATGGGCGGCTGGCTGGAACGCATGGCCGAGATGCAGCATGCCGGACCCGGCGTCTATGTCCTGGCGGCCGGCCTTGTTCTCTTCGCGATCGGCCTGTTCGCGCTGCCGAGTACCGACAACGCCTGACGCGCCCTCTTGCCTGAACCCGCGCGCCGGGCGAAGCTGAGCCATGCGGAGATGGGGGCTGGTGGTTTCCGGGTTCTACGTGGTGGCCGTCGCGGCGGCGAGCCCGATGGTCGGTTACGGCATTGCCACGCTCACCGGGGGCCGGATCCGGTTTCCGGGCTGGATGGCCTGGTATGCGACCTGGCATCCCTGGCTCTGGATCGCGATCCTGGCGGCGGGGCCGCTGGTCCTTCTTTTCGTTCATGTCGACACGAGAGAGCGCCAGGTCGTGCCCAAACGGCATCTCGCCTGGACCGTTGCCGCGACCGCGCTCGCCGCCGCCGTGCTCTTGCTCGCGATGGTGTCGTCGCTGATGGTGTCGGTGCTCGGCGATAAGGCTGTGGCCGACCTTCTGGGCTACGGCTCCGGGGCTTTCTTCACGGTTCTCGGCGTGCCCGGCACATCGGCCGGCCCCGGCGAGATCTTGCTCGCCCTCGCGCCGGTCGCGGTCGTCTGGCTGGTCTGCGGGGCGATCTTCTACCGCTTTCGCGCCCGGCTCCTGGACCGGAAGACAAGGCCTTACCGTCTGCTCGTCAAAGGCAGCGTCGCCGAGCTCCTGATCGCCGTCCCTTCCCACGCCCTCGTGAGCCAGCGCGATCAGTGCTGCGCGCCGATGGTCAGCGCCTACGGCATCGCCACGGGCCTCGCGATCCTGTTCATGTCCTTCGGACCGGGGGTGTGGTTCCTGTTCGAAGAGCAGATGCGGCGGATGAACCGGCGGCGGTGAGCCCGTCGCCGTCCATCGCAGGATCGTCGCTATGTCGCGTTGTCCGTGACGGCCCCTGGCCGAACCGGCTCTGCCTTAGCCGAGATTGGCGTTGGCGAAGTCCCAGTTGATCAGGCTCGAAAGGAACGTGCCGATATAGTCCGGCCGCCGGTTCTGGTAATCCAGGTAATAGGCGTGCTCCCAGACGTCGATCGTCAGAAGCGCCTTCTGGCCGTGGGCGACGGGCGTGTCGGCATTGGCCGTCTTGGTCACCTTCAAGGCATCGCCGTCGACGATCAGCCAGGCCCAGCCGGAGCCGAACTGGGTCGCCGCGGCGGTCTTGAAGGCCTCGGCGAACTTGTCGTAGCCGCCGAAGCTCTTGTCGATCAGACCGGCGATCTCGCCGGACGGAGCCCCGCCGCCGCCGGGCTTCATGGAATTCCAATAGAAGGAGTGGTTCCAGACCTGGGCGGCATTGTTGAAGATGCCGGCCTTGTCTGCCTGACCGGTGGTCTCCTTGATGACTTCCTCGAGCGTCGCCTTGCCGAGAGGCGACTCGGCCGTCAAGTTGTTGAGATTGTTCACATAGGCCTGATGGTGCTTGCCGTAATGGAAGCCCAGGGTCTGTTCCGAGATATGGGGCGCAAGAGCGCCCTGCGCATAAGGCAGGGAGGGGAGCTGGAAAGGCATGATATCTCCTCTTGGTCGGGCGCGTGGTCCGAGGATTCAATCGCGGGCGGGCCGTCGTGAGCGAGAGATTAGGCCGCGGCCGCGGTACTTTTCAACCCTTCGATCTTGAGGCGCGCCGTCGAGGACGTCACGCCGCGACAGGCTTGACAGCCTTGACCTTCCGACCGATGGCGGCTTGGGCCACCTTCAAGTCGTATGCCGCCTGAAGGTTGAGCCAATACTCCGGTGTCTGGCCAAAGGCCTTCCCGAACAACAGCGCCAACTCGCCGGTAACCGGCCGTGTGCCCCGGACGACATGCGAAATTCGCATCGACGACACCCCGATCGCGCGCGCCAAGCCCGCCTGGGACAGGTCAAGGTCCTCGAGAATCTCGGCAAGAAACTCTCCGGGGTGGATTGGCGCAAGTCCGTTCTTTGGCATGGCCTGGAACCTCAATGATAATCCACGATCTCGACGTCAAAGGCGTCGCCGTCCTCGAACCGAAAGCAAAGTCGCCATTGGTCATTGACGCGGACCGAATATTGTCCGGCGCGACCGCCCCTTAGCGCCTCAAGACGATTCGACGGCGGAATGCGCATGTCGTCGATCCGCGTCGCCGCATCCAACTGCTGAAGCCGCATCGCCGCCCGCTTCAGTATATCGGGAGGCAACCTGCGCGACTTGCCGGTTGTGAAAAATCTCTCTGTTTCGGCATCGGCGAAGCTGCGGATCATCGAATTGAAATATAAACAATTTGTTTATGATCGTCAACGATTTGAACTCAGCATTTTTTCCGGCATGGTTGGTGACAGTGCATTTGATCGACTGATGTTATCGACCCCGGAATTGAGTGCACTGTCACCCTAATACTGGGCACTGTGTTGCCCGAAGGTTGTTGCGCCATCAGGTTCGCGCTAACGTTCGAAATTGGCGTATCTCTTCTGCAGACGCGGGGGAGAATTCGGCACATGACAGAAGCGAAGAATTTAGGGGGAGGGCACGCCTAAATGAGAAGAGAAATAGCATTGGGAAACCGGCTGCCGATGTTGGCAAGAGCCACCATCAAGGTCTGGGCGATCGTCATCGCTGGCGTGGCCTTCACGACCAGTGCCCAGGCGGCATGCGATCGTGAGATGCTCAAGGGTCTGACCGCCACCTATGTCGAGGCCCAATCGACCGGGAAGCCCGCCATGGTGCCCCTCGCGAAAGGCGCATATTACGGGGAGAACGATTTGCCCGTGGCCATAGCTGCCAGCGTGTTGTCCCAAGCCCTGCCGGTTGACTTCACCCGCAGCTTTTATGACACCACGCAATGCGCCACCTTCACGGAGCTGGTGTCCGCCACGAATGCGCACCCATACGTGATCCATACGCGTATGGAGGTGACCGCTGAGGGCAAGGTGAGCGTGATGGAGTTTGTTGTGTCAGACGAGGGCGACTGGATGTTCGGCGCGGACGCGCACCTTGCCGAGACGCGGGTGGAGAATTGGGGCGAGATCCCTAAGGACAAACGCGACAGGCGAGGGGTTCTTAAGGCGGTGGCCGATGCGTATCTGAACAATTGGGGGGATCCGGATCTTCCCGTGCCGCACGGTACGCCATGTGCCCGGCTTGAGGGCCGCATTTTCACGGGAGCCAAGAACCCGAAGGCGAATACCTGCGACATGGGGGCGTTCCCGCAGCCAATTAAAACCGGCAACCGCCGCTACGTCATCGATGAGACCATCGGCGCCGTTTCCGTCTTCCACAATTTTTCCTGGATTGATGCCGGGCTGGGGCCCTATCACTCGGGAACCCCGTCCAGCCAGATGTTCCGGGTCGAAGGTGGCAAGAACTCGCTACATCCACGAGGTGACGATATGCACGACGCCAAAGTGTGGGCGGAAGTTCTAGGGCCGCGAAGGCCTGCAAGCATCGGGGCGCATCCGAGCCTCAGGAAAGTTCAGAAAGGCGGTTCCGCAAGGAGCCGCCTACTTGCTGTTTGGGTGCGAGACAGAAGATGGCGCGCCGGACAGGATGAAACTGGGCAATGGATATTGCGGTTTCAGTTGCCGTTCGGATGGCCCTCGATCCTGACCTGAGCTTAATAGACGAGTGTCATCAATCCCTGAATTTAGTGCACTGTCACCGTAATTCCCAGGCGGGGATTAGAGTGCGTGAGATTAAGCCGCGGTCGCAGTATTTTTCAACCCTTCGATCTTGAGGCGGCGTTGATGGGCTGGCGCATCGTCATGATCCAGATCATTGAACTTTCTCCGCGACCGTGACGATTTGAATGTCTCAACGGCGGTTCAAATGGGTCGGAGGCCGATCGCTATGCGCAGGGCTCGAAATATCGGTGCGGTAGGAATTATCGTTGCGTCCGCCATTGTTGCGTCCGTGCCCGCTGAATCCGGGGCGCTCTCCGACTTGCTGAAGAAGTCGGGAGTCGCGTCCTCCAGCGACTTTTCCGGTCTGACGTCCGCCGAAATCTCCGGCGGCTTGCGCGACGCGCTGCGCGTCGGCGCTGAACGAGTGGTCGCAACGCTCGGACGTACGGATGGGTTCAACAAGTCGGCCGATGTTCATATCCCTCTGCCGGGGTCCCTGAAGAAGGCCCAGAAGGTCCTCGCCAAGGTCGGCAAGAGCAAACTCGCCGACGATCTGGAGTTGCGCCTCAACCGGGCCGCCGAAGCGGCCGTGCCGAAGGCCAAGGACCTGTTCGTCGACGCGATTTCTCAAATGAGCATTGAAGACGCGAGAAAGATTTTGACCGGCCCGAAGGACTCCGCGAACTCAATATTTCCGCGAGAAGATGTCCGGCCGCTTGACGTCCGAATGGACCCCGATCGTCGACGATCAGCTCTCGAGTGTCGGCGCGATCGCCTCATACGACAAGATGATGGGCCAATACAAAAACATACCCTTCGTGCCCGATGTCAAAGCCGACCTGACCAGCTATGTCGTGGGCAAAGCGATCGACGGCGTATTCCTCTACCTCGGTCGTGAGGAAGCCGCGATCAGAGAGGACCCCGCGAAGCGAACCACCGAGCTGTTGAAGAAGGTATTCGGGAAATAGAACCAACCCGCCATCACATTACGGATTGATCGGTCACGAAAGCGGCCGTGCAGGGGGGGCCAGTAAAGTCCTCCCGGCGTCGGCATGGGATTAAATGCACTGTCACCGTAATACCCCAAACACATAACGAACTGGCGAGGATCGAGGTTAGTTGAGGTGGCACTCCAACATCAGTGAAGGCGACCGTTCACTTGACGAGATAAAGGCCCGGTTTGCCTTTGCCGAAATACCCTCCATAGATCCTTTGAAGGTCGCTGATCCCAGTACACAAAAGGGTTTCGAGGCTCGGCCAGTCATATTCCAAATCCTCGGCATGCATCTTAAGCAGTCCGGGGAAGACCGTAGGCTGCTCATACGGAAAGTCGGTCTCTACAGGTTCCCGGGTTCTCCAACCCAATGCCGAAATCTTCTTCCAAAGATACTCGCCCTGGTGACGGGTAATGGCATCAATTGCCCCGGCTTTGTACAGCAAGAAAGCCATCGACGTTTTCCAATATGCCTTCTGCCGTGCCAGCCATTCGAGCGTCACTCGGTGGCCGATCAATGAACGTCTGAATTGGCGCTCAGGCACAAGAAACTCGCTGGCAAAAGCGTTGGCCTCGTCTTCGATAGAGTCCGTCGGAAGACGATGCATAATGATGTGACCAAGCTCGTGCGCTAAAGATGCCCGCATGCGATCAGGCGGCGCGTTCTTGTTCAGAAAGACGCACGGCGGCAAATCGCGCACGGTCATCGTAACGCCGTCGATGCCCTTCTCCAGATCGCACCAGACAACCATTATGCCGGCGCGCTCACAAAGGTCCGTCAAGTTTTCGATGGGCCCGTCAGGAATTGACCAAGCGCGGCGAACCGCGCGCGCTATCTCCGCCGGCCCATCGCCTTCATCCACATCGATTTGGGGTAAAGTCAGTTCAGGTTCGAGCGCCGCCGCCCGCATATACCGGCGCAGGTGAATAAGGCGCATGTTCAGCTCAGCGTGGATTTGCCGAAGAACGCGCTCCCCGACTGCACTCTTCTTGCGATTCATGGGATGCACGCTCAGCGGCAACCCTGAAAGCCCATCCTGAAGGCGAAAGAAGTCGACGGGGAACGCCAATGCGCGAGCGATGCGCACCAAATTCTCATCCGACGGACCTTCGGGAAGCAGTCCGTTTTCGATGCGCGAGTAATGACCTTGGTTCAGGCCGGCATCGCGCGCGACCTGAGCCTCAACTCGTCCCCCTGTACTGCCTCGCGAGAAGCAGCAGGGCCGGATTAAATTCTCCAGCCATTTCTATTCGCTCGTGTCTTCGGCTTCTGTAGTGTCGCTATGCGTGACGGAACGCAAAACGCGTTCCGCTGCTGGCGCCGGTTTCGGCTGAAGGGGGAATTGCTCCACCACCGCCCCGCCGGTCGCCCCGAACTCGAAATGCCAGAGCACTTGGTCTCGCTCGCGTGCCACCACGCCGATCCAATCCAGTTCAGTTCCAAAGCGGTTCAAAACGTGGGCGATCTCGACACGATGATGGCCCTTAAACCCGAACAAGTCTTCTTCTTGATGTTGATGGAAGAGTTGCGCCATCGGCGTCGGATAGTTGGACGTCCGCAACTGGATACTCGCTTTCTTCAGCCGGGCGAGCACTAGGTCATCGAAAATGATGGAAACCGTGTCGTGATGCGAAATGATCTTTACATCCGGCGTTCCGTCGAGCGCGGCAATTACGTTCTGCACGGACTGCTCCCACATAATACCGGCCCGCGTTGACTTCCGCCTCCACCAAGCTACGTCGGGATAATTCTTCCGCACAATTGCCCATGCATCTTCCACAGCTCCGCGACAAAGAGAGTCGCGTCCGTGCTTCGCAAGCACGCTCTTAACTGTCGCTTCGTCGGGTACTGGCATCTTACCTCCATCATCGTGATCAGCCGAGATGTGCCACAGTCGATTCCGGAAAGCAAGCCCAAATTATGCGCGCCACTATGCGCCCCCCCCCCCCTGTACCTCGATCGAGCGAGGATTACGCTCGACCAGTCCAAATCGATCTGACGATTGAACGGTGGCAGATGCTCGATCATCGGCCGCATTCCCGCTCCCCGAGCCTTCCCGTGCGTTACCTATTCGTTACCTAATCACCGCCGCCGAACGAGAGTTACTAGAAAATGCAGCTAACCTATTGATGATCATATAAAAGTGGCGCGCCCGGCAGGACTTGAACCTGCGACCCCAAGCTTAGAAGGCTCGTGCTCTATCCAGCTGAGCTACGGGCGCGTGATGACTCTTCGAACTGGATCCCGGCCTTCGCTGGGATGACGGCCTCGCGGCGACACCTCGCGTGTCCGCCTTCTCTTACCGGAAATTATCCGCATAGGCCTTAGGGCGGATCGTGCGGGTGTGCGGCGGCTCGACCTCGTAGGGGATGCCGTGCTTCTCGCAATAGGCGACCGCCTCTTCCTCGGTGGCGAAATTCAGCCGGACCTGGGTGCGGGTGTCGCCGGAGCTGGTCCAGCCCATCAGCGGGTCGATCGTGCGCGGCGTGTCGGGGGCGAATTCGAGGCGCCAGCGGCGCGTGCCCAACCGGCCCGACTGCATAGCCGTTTTCGACGGTCTATATATCCGCGCAAGCATCCAAATCCCTCCGCTCAATTGCGTCCATCACCGTCGCGAATGTCTCGCTGGGAGCCGGCGGATCGGTCCGTGCCGCGCCCCTCGGCCCAAAGCCGCGCGTCACGTTTATAGCACAAGGTCTTAAGTGTAAACTGACCGAAATTCGACTTTCTGCGGATCCCACATTTGCGTGAGGTGCGATATTCGCGGTTGCAGAGTCCGCAATCGGGCGACAGAGTCTTGAAAAGAGTTGAGATGCAGGATTTCACGACCGGGGATCGCCAAAACCGTGCGCAAGATGGACAATTACCGAGGGCTTGCGGGCCAGATGGAGCTCGAAGAGGATTTGCGCAAATCTCGGGTGCGGCGGCGAATTTACATTTGTGTCGCGATCGTGATTGCCGCCGGTACCGCGCTCGCCGGCGCCGGCCACGCTTTCGGCCGCTCCGTCTCCAACCGTCACCCGATCTTCATGCGCTACGCCACGCCGGGCCCCGCCCGCCTTCGTTTCACTTCGGCGCGGCATCCGCTTCTCTAGCGCTTCGCCGGATCGGCTTTGCCAATCACGCCGTAGCGCAAGCGAAGGCGGATGGTCGGGGCGAGAGGATTCGAACCTCCGACCCCCTGCTCCCAAAGCAGGTGCGCTACCAGCCTGCGCTACGCCCCGGCGGCGGCGACGTTATGCGTTTCGCGTCCTCGTGGCAAGAATGCCGGATTTGCCCGCAAAATCAATCATATCTGAGGTGGCTCGCCTTGCCGCGAAACACCCAGTACGCATAAATCGTATAACCGAGGATGAAGGGCAGCACGATCAGCGCGCCGATCAGCATGAAAAGTAGGCTCTCGGGCGCGGTCGGTGTTCTGATAGATCGTCAGCTTGTCGGGCACGATATAGGGATAGAAGGAATAGGCGAGCCCCGCGAAAGCGAGCGCGAAAATGGCGACCGCGCGGACGAAAGGCTGCCACGCGCCGCGCGCGGGATCGCGCCGCAAACGCCCGAGCTGGAACCACAGCCAGATCAGGTTCGCCCCGGCGGCGAGCGGCAGGGGCGCGAGATAGATCATCTCCGGCAGGCGGAACCATTTGTCGAAGATCCGCGGGCTGACATAGGGCGAGGCCGCCGAGATCGCCAAGAAGCCGAGGGCGACGAACCAGATCGAGACCCGCGCCCAAGTGATCGCCTTGTGCTGCAGCGCGCCCTCCATCTTGAGCACGAGCCATGTCGCGCCGACGAAAGAATATCCAACGGCGAGGCAGATCGCGGTCAGGCACCCGAACAGGATGCTGGCGAGGCTGAAATCCAGGCCCATGATGTAAAGCCCGAGCATGAAGCCCTGGGCCAGCGCCACGGCGAGCGAGCCCGCGAAGAACACCCGGTTCCAGGCGGGCTTCTTTTCCGGCTTCACTTTCGCGCGGAACTCGAAGGCGACGCCGCGCAGGATGAGACCCAGCAGCATAACCGCGACCGGCAGATAAAGCGCGGAGAGGATGGTGCCGTAAGCCGTGGGGAAGGCGACCAGCAAAATGCCGATCGCCAGCACCAGCCAGGTCTCGTTGGCGTCCCAGAACGGGCCGATCGAGGCGATCATGCGGTCCTTCTCGTCGGGCTCGGCGCGGGCGAACAGGATGCCGACGCCCAAGTCGTAGCCGTCGAGGCAGACATAGATCAGGATCGCGAGGCCCATCAGCGCGGCGAAGATCAGCGGCAACCAGTCCATGGCCCCTCCTACGCCCCGGCTTCCGAGGGCTCGGCGACGGCCGGGGCTATCTTGGTCGGGTCCTCGCCGCCCCCGCCCTTGCGCGCAAGATAGAAGATCACGCCGATATAGGCGGCGAGAAGCGCGATATAGACGATCAGATATCCCGCGAGCGAGAGGCCGATCCAGCCCGGCGGGATCGGCGAGGCCACATCGGCGGTGCGCAAAAGGCCGTTCACGATCCAGGGCTGGCGGCCGATTTCGGTCACGTACCAGCCGCAGAGCGTGGCGATCCAGCCGGCGAAGGTCATCGCGACATAGGTCCGGGCCAGCCAAGGCGTCAGATCCTTGCGGCGCTTCAATATGAAGGCCCCGGTCCAGGCGGCGGCGAGCATCAGGAAGCCGAGGCCGACCATGATG
The DNA here is from genome assembly GCA_963732795.1 of uncultured Alphaproteobacteria bacterium. GTDB lineage: Bacteria > Pseudomonadota > Alphaproteobacteria > CAVTAV01 > CAVTAV01 > CAVTAV01. Next base: position 131,041 of record CAVTAV010000009.1, read on the forward strand.
CGGAAGGCGAAGAACACCGGCGCGACGGGCGGATGCTCGCCGTTCGGGTCCAGTCCAGGCACCTCGCCCATGGCGCTATGCCTGAGAATCAGGCTCGCGCCGTCGGGAATCGTGACTTCGAAGCGGTTTTCGCGCGCCTTTTCGTCCGGCCAGGCGAACAGGACCAGGGGCACGTGGTCGCGGGTTTGCCAGTTGGCCTCGATCGCGGCGACCTTTTGCGGCTGATATTCCAAGGTGTTGAGCCCGTGCTGGTCACCGACGAAGATCTGCACCGGGGCGAGCACCGTCGCCATGGCGCCGGCCATGCGGAGCGCGGTCATCACCTCGGCCGTGCGCTCGCCGCGGAGCCAGCGATAGCTCGAAAGCCCCAGGATGATGAAGGAAACCGTCAGGCCCGAGGCGATCAGCATATGGGTGAAGCGATAGGGCAAAGACGGATTGAACAGGATCGCCCACCAGTCCTGCGCGTGAAAGACGTCGTCGACCAATACATAGCCCGCGGGCGTCTGCATCCAGGAATTCAAGGCCAGGATCCAGAAGGCCGAGAGGCTGGTGCCGGCCGCGACGAGGGCCGTCGCGAAGGTATGCATCCAGTTCGGCACCCGGCGCATCCCGAACAGCATGATCCCGACGAACACCGCCTCCAGGAAGAAGGCGGTCAGCACCTCGAAGGCGAGAAGCGGCCCGGCGATGTTGCTGGTGTGCTCCATGAAGCCCGACCAGTTGGTGCCGAACTGGAAGCTCATGGTGATGCCGGACACCACGCCCATCGCGAAGCTGAGGGCGAAAATCTTCACCCAGAAGCCGTAAATCGCCATCCATTTCGGATCATGCGTTCGATTGGCGGCAAGCTTAACACCCAGCAGCACCCAGGCGAGCGCGATGGTAATTGTGGGGAAAAGTATGTGAAACGAGATGTTTGCGGCAAACTGGATGCGGGCCAGCGTCAACGCGTCCATGGCGGGATCTCGCGGTTCGGACGTTCGATTGGGAGGTCGGACGTTCGATTGAAACTATAGACGGGCTGGCCGGTCCGGGCAACGCGTCAGGATGGCGCGCTGGGACGCCTCGTCCCTCCCTCCGTCATCCCGGCCATTAGCCGAGCCCGAAGCTCTGCTTCGGGTACGAGGCTTATGAACCGGGATCCAGGGTCACAGGCTCAGGCTTATGACAATGGGTCCCGGATAGCTCGTTTTGCCGACGGCATCAAAGATGCCGGACAAACCGGCTTCCGGGATGACCCGCGCTGGGGTAGGCGCATCAGGCCCTCGGAAGCTGCGAAACGTCCGCCCAATTGCCGTGCAGGCCCTGACGCAGGCGCACGGGCAGCTTGGCGCGGGCGAGGGGGCCTTCGTCGATATGCTGGGCGTCGAAGATCGCGAGATCCGAGTAATTGGTGATGTGGTTGTCGACGAGCGCGACTATATAGCCCTCGCCCTCGGGCGCGGTCCGGCTCTTCGGAATAAAGCAAGGCTCCTGGATGCCGCTTTGCGGGCCACACCACCAGGTCTTCTCCTTGCCGGTCGAAAGATCCTTATAGGCCAAGGTGTTGATGAGGCCGTAGAACGGCCCGCCATGGCCCTCATAGGGTTTGTCCGGGTCGAGCACCAGCATCCAGCCATGGCGATAGGCTTGGGCCGCGTAACGGTCGTCGATGCGCGGGAACTCGTCGGGCATTTGGGTGAGCTTGTTCTGGGCCATGAACTCGTCCGAATTGGAGGCCATGTCGACCGACCAGCGGGTGAGGAAGCCCTGGCCCGCCACCGGATCGAACGGCGCGCCGTGAACGTCGGGGAAGAACGGGAAGCTGTTGTTCTCCGAAATCGGCAGATCGATATGGACCTTGGTGCCGTCGTTGAAGGCGTTCATGACATGGCCGACGAAGCAATTCCGGGTCTGGAACCAGCGCAGGTCCGAGCCGTCGCCGTCGCGCCGCATCACGCCCATATAGGACGGCTGGGTGGTGTCGAAGCCGAAGAAGGGCATGCGCTTCTCCAGCCGCTCCCAATTGCTGATCAGCGGCATCGTGACGAAGACGGCATAGTCCTCGGTGACGCCGAAATCATGCATCATACAGTAATATTTGTTCTCGAACTCGATCAGCCTGACGACCTCGCCCTCGGGGCTGATTTCCATATAGGCCATATCCTTGGTCATCAGGCCCTTGGTGCCATAGGCGAAGGCGCACATATTGCCGGTCGCGTGGTCGATCTTGGGATGGGCGCAAAAGGTTTGCAGATCCTTGAGCGCGCCGTTGAAATCCGTGTAGCCGTCGGTTTCCAGGCTGAGCGGGTCCATCAGGAGGCAGGGACTGTCCTCCTTCATGGCGTAAAGCTTGCCGGCATGGACCATGACATTGGTGTTGGCCGTGCCGCGGATCCGGCCCTTGACCGAGGGATCGTCGGTCAGCGGATTGCGATAATGGCCGAACAGGGCATGGCCGGCCTTGCGTTCGAGCTTCCATTTGTCGGTATGGGCATAGCGCTGCTTGAGGTCGATCTGGCCGTCATGGAACCGAAACAGGGTGACCATGCCGTCGCCGTTGAAGAACTGGTCGTCCTCGTATTTGGGCGCGAACTGGCCGTCCGGATGAACCCGGTGGAAGGTACCGTTCAACTGCTCCGGCACATCGCCTTCCATCTCGACATCCAGGATGTCCATCTCGATGCGACCGGGACGGAGCACGCCCTCGAAGCCCGGATTGTGCGGAAAATGTGCCATGGATCATGCCCTCCCTTCAGCCGGCTAGGGGATCGAGCGTCGCGCGTCCGAAACGGAAGCGCGTTGACGGGAATCAATTCGGCTTTCCGATTCCAGATCAGTGGGACCTACGGCGTCTCCCCCACATTCCCGAACATCCGATGCCGCACGATGTCGCCGGGCTCGATGTCGAGCTTGGCGGCCTCGCCGCCGTTGATTTCCAGGACGCCGGTGACCGCGCCGTCGGAATCGATCGGGGTCAGGTCGCCGGGGATGGCGTCGGCGGCGACGTTCACCACGCGGCCGTCGGCGCCGATGAAGATGATGTCGAGCGGAATCAGCGTGTTTTTCATCCAGAACGACACCGGATCGGGCGGGCCGAAATCGAACAGCATGCCTTTGTCGGGGTCGAGATGGGACCGGTACATCAGGCCGAGCGAGCGGGCCTCGGGCGTATCGGCGAGCTCGACCTGGAAATGGTGCTTGCCCGTCGAGGTCTCGACCACGAGGTCGGAGAATTCCCCGACCGGGTTGCGCGGGTCGTCGGTCGGCTTCGGCGGCGGAGGCGCGCTGCACGACGCCAGAAGCCCGGCGGCGAGGACGAGCGCCGCAAGCCAGGTCTGGACAGGAAATGGGAGACGCCGCCGCGCCATGCTCAAGACAAAAACCTCACGTTTACGGCCAGACACCCGGCCGCAACGGATTTTAACGCGGTTCGCCGCTCGAATGAAACTCGGAACCTGGTCCTAGGAAAGTCGGGAGTGACGCCGAAACGCCCCGATTAGGGCCCTTCGATGTCGGCAACCTGAGGCCCCTTCTCCGTATCCGCGATGCGGACCCGGATCATCTGCCCCGGCTGTATCTCCACGATCCCTGCACGGCGCAGGGTTTCCATATGAACGAAAATGTCCTGAGTTCCCTCCCCGCGGGAGACAAAGCCGTATCCCCGTACGCGATTGAACCACTTCACGGTCGCCTCAACGAACTCACCGTCCGCTTCCAGCGGCGGGCGGCTCCCCTTATCACGCGTGGCGCCGTGTCTCGGCGCCGGCGCGACGGCCGTGCTTAGATCAAGGTCCAAAATCGTCGTAACCTGCATCCCTTTCGGCCGCTCCAAAGCCTCACACACGATGGTCGCGCCTTCCGGCACGGTCGCGTGTCCAAATTCGCGGAGAACCGAATGATGCAAAAGGATATCGGCGGCGCCCCCGTCGGGTATTACGAATCCATACCCTTTGACAGCGTCAAACCACTTTATAGTGCCCCGAACTTCAACCGCGCGCTCGGGTGCGATCGTTTCGCGTTGGCTCGCCTCACCCATGCTGTGGTACTCATTTTCTACCCCGTACTGCGGTGCAAGGATAACATGGTTTACGTTTACTACCAAGCGATGCAGGGCGCTGTGAATAGCTTCCCTAAGCCCTGCAATTACTTGAGAATTTGGCGATTCTGCGGTTGTGGAAAGTAAAATAGTGGTGAGGAAAATGACTGGCCGCGACGGTATCGGGACACTATCTAGAGTCCCCGTTGCGCTGGTCAATCCGTCGGTCTGTCGGCAAATCGGAATAAGGGAGCTTGGGGATGTCGCCACGCTTTAAGGTGGTTCTTTCGGTCGTGCCGGCCTTGCTTGTGACCACGACCGGAGCGGCCGCCGCCGAGACCGCGACCCTCAACATCCACATGTCCGACACGTTGCTCGGCTTCGCGGCCCTGGCGATTTTTGTCGTCGCCTACTGCTTCGTGATGGCGGAGGAATTCACTCATCTGAGGAAATCCAAGCCGGTCCTGTTCGCGGCCGGCGTCGTCTGGGCCATGATCGCCTGGCATATCGCCAGCGACCCCCAAATCCCGAACGAAGCCGCCGAAGAGGCCTTCCGCCACGTGTTTCTGGAATTCGCCGAGCTGTTCGGCTTCCTGATCGTGGCGATGACCTATATCAACTCGATGGCCGAGCGGAACGTCTTCGAGGCACTCCGGTCCTGGCTGGTGCAAAAGGGATTCGGGCTGCAGGCAGGTCTTCTGGGTTACCGGAATCCTGGCCTTCTTTATCTCGCCGATCGCGGACAACCTGACGACCGCGCTTCTCATGTGCGCCGTAACCATGGCGGTGGGAGCCGGCAACACCAAATTCATCAGCCTTGCCTGCATCAATATCGTCGTCGCGGCCAATGCCGGCGGCGCCTTCAGCCCGTTCGGCGACATCACCACCCTGATGGTCTGGCAAGCCGGGAAGGTAGGCTTTTTCGAGTTTTTCGCGATTTTCCTGCCGTCGGTGGTGAATTTCCTCATTCCCGCGACGATTATGCATTTCGCGGTCCCGAACGAGCAACCGCACGCGCTCGGCGAGGACGTCGCGATGAAGATCGGCGCCAAGCGGATCGTCTTCCTGTTCCTGTTGACGATCGCCATCACCGTGGCCGGCCATCAGGCGCTTCACATGCCGCCGGTCTACGGAATGCTGTTCGGCCTTTCCTTCCTCAAATTCTTCGCCTTCTACCTGAAGAAAACCGAGCAGCGGATGATCCGGCGCGGCGAGATCGAGAGCCGCACGCCCTTCGACGTCTTCCAGAAGATCGCCCAGTCGGAATGGGACACGCTGTTCTTCTTCTGCGGCGTACTGCTCTGCGTGGGAGGCCTCGCGACGATAGGCTATCTCGAGATCACCTCCGAAACGCTCTACGGCGGGATGCCCCATACCGTCGCCAACGCCGTTGTCGGCGTCCTTTCAGCGATTGTCGACAACATTCCCGTCATGTTCGCCGTCATCACCATGTCGCCGCCCCTGGACCAGGGCCAATGGCTTCTGGTGACCTTGACGGCGGGCGTCGGCGGCAGCCTGCTCTCGGTCGGCTCGGCCGCCGGCGTGGCGCTGATGGGTCAGGCGCGGGGCATCTATACTTTCTTCGGCCATCTGAAATGGGCCTGGGCGATCATGCTAGGCTATATCGCCAGCATCGCCCTCCATCTCTGGCTCAACGGCGACCTATTTACCAACGGGATGTGGATTTCCGGCGTCGGAAGCCTGCATTAAGCCTTTTCCAACGTGGCATATTGACGTAAAGTCCCGCGCCGTCGCGGCGGGCTGATGCCCCGCTCACAGTTGCGTGCCACCCTTTTCGACAATAGATACGCGTCGCCAACGCCGAACGAATTCATGGAACATCTCGAGCTGACCAACAACATGATCGTGTCCGGCACGATCCTGGTGCTGACCTTCATCGGCATCTTCACCGAACATCTGCACGGATTCGCGCGGTCAAAATTCGCCCTGTTGGGCGCCGGCTTCATGATGGGCGCCGGGCTCCTGTTCGATTTCTACACCCCAGACCTCGCCGTCGAAGCGGTCGACTGGAACGTCATCTTCCTGTTGGGCTGCATGATGACGATCGTCACCATCATGATCCCGACCGGCGGCTTCAACGCGCTGGCGAGCTGGCTCGCCGTGAAGAAGTCACGGCAAGCCGTATCTGATGCTGGTGCTGCTGGGCACGGCCGTGACATTGATCAGCCTGCTTCTGGACAATGTGACGACGGTCGTCATCTTCGGCCCGCTGATCATCCTGATCGCCCGAACCCTGGGCATTTCGCCGGTGCCGACCCTGATGGCCGCCGCGCTCCTGTCCGATACCGGCGGCGTGGCGACGTTGGTGGGCGATCCGCCCAACCTGATGATCGGCTCTGCCGCCCATATCGACTTCAACACCTTCGTCATTCGGATGTGGTTCCCGGTGCTCGTCGCCTGGATCGGTATCCTGATCGCGCTGAAGTTCCTGTTCCGCAAAGAACTGGCGATAAAGCCGAAGACCACCGACATCGAGCAGCAGCCGGTCACGAATTCCCGGATCTGGAAGGCGTCGCTCGTGGTGATGGGCATCATGGTCGTGCTGTTCACGATTCACGACAAGATCGGCTGGGAGCCCTGGATGGTGAGCGCCTTCGGCCTGACGCTGCTGCTGTTCATCGGCCGCTCGGTCATCCTCGACCACGCGCTTGAAGAGGTCGAGTTCGCTCTGCTGATCTTCTTCATCTCGCTGTTCATTCTGATCGGCGGCGTGGAGCAGACGCACTTCCTGGAATATATCGGCCAGATCATCAAGCCGCTGGTCTCCTACGACCTGCTGCTGGCGACGATCGTGCTCATGTGGGTGAGTGCGGTTCTGTCGGCCGCGATCGACAACATCCCCTTCACCGCGGCGATGATTCCGATCCTTCTCGGCATGGAAGCTCAGGGCGTTAACGTTACGCCGCTGTGGTGGGGGCTCGCCGTCGGCGTCGGCATGGGCGGCAACGGCACCCATATCGGCTCGACCGCAAACGTCTATATCGTAACCATTTCCGAGCGTCTCGCGCGGCAGGAAAACAACCCGGCGCTCCGGATCACGCCGGGCACGTGGTTCAAGACCGGGACACCGGCGATGCTGCTGACATTGGTGCTCGCAAGCATTGTATTCATCGCCTTTTTTCCCTTCTTTGCGGCGCCGATCCATTGACGTAATATCCCCGCTCTCAGCGAGCGCCGATACCCCCGTCAAAGAGAGTTTGTTTTTCAGCCAGTCGCGGTCGGGGGACCGCGGATAAACAATCGGGGACTTACATGGAACACCTCGAACTCACCAATAATATGATTCTGTCAGGCGTGATTCTCGTCCTGACATTCATCGGAATCTTCACGGAAAATCTTCACGGCTTCGCCCGCGCCAAATTCGCCATGCTCGGCGCCGGTGCGATGCTCATCTTCGGACAGTATTTCGGCTTCTATAACGCCGAGCAGGCGGTCCACGCCGTCGACTGGAACGTGGTCTTCCTGCTCGGATGCATGATGACGATCGTCACCATCATGATCCCGACCGGCGGCTTCAACGCGCTGGCGAGCTGGCTTGCTCGGCTCTCCGGCGGCAAGCCTTATCTCGTCCTGGTCTATCTCGGCACCGCCGTCACGGTGATCAGCCTTCTCCTCGACAACGTGACGACCGTGGTCATCTTTGGCCCGCTGATCATCCTGATCTGCCGCGCGCTGGGGCTTTCGCCCGTGCCGACCCTGATGGCCGCCGCGCTGCTGACCGATACCGGCGGCGTGGCGACCTTGATCGGCGATCCGCCAAACCTGATGATCGGCTCGGCCGCTCACATCGATTTCAACACCTTCGTCGAGCGCATGTGGTTCCCGGTTCTCATCGCCTGGCTCGGCACCCTGTTCTCGATGAAATTCCTGTTCCGAAAGGAACTGGCGGTAAAACCGAAGAACACCGAGATCGAAAAACAGCCGATCACCAACCCTCAGATCTGGAAGGCCTCTCTGGTGGTCATGGGCGTGATGGTGATCATGTTCACCATTCATGACAAAATCGGCTGGGCACCCTGGATGGTCAGCGCCTTCGGCCTGACGCTCCTGCTGTTCATCGGCCGCTCGGTCGTCCTCGACCACGCGCTCGAAGACGTCGAGATCGCGCTTCTGATCTTCTTCATCTCGCTGTTCGTGCTGATCGGCGGCGTGGAGCAGACCCATCTCCTGGCCTATATCGGCCAGCACATCCTGCCCTTGGTGTCGCATAACGTGCTGATCGCTACCCTGGCGCTGATGTGGGTGGCGGCGTTCCTCTCGGCGATGATCGACAACATCCCCTTCACCGCCGCGATGATCCCGATCATCCTCGGCATGGAGGCGCAGGGCATCAACGTGACGCCCTTGTGGTGGGGCCTCTCGATCGGCGTCGGCATGGGCGGCAACGGCACCCATATCGGCTCGACCGCGAACGTCTATATCGTGACCATCTCCGAGCGCCTGGCGCGACAGGAAAACGATCCGTCGCTCCGAATCACGCCCGGCGTCTGGTTCAAGACGGGCACGCCGGCGATGATTCTGACGCTCGTATTGTCGAGCATCGTGATGGCGTTGTTCTTCCACTTCTTTGAAGCACCGATCCATTGACGTAAGATCGGCTTCGTGAAGGAACAGCCGACATCCATCGACGAGACCGTGGAGCTATTGGCCGGCGGCGACTATGTCGCCGACCGCGCCATGGCCACGGCCGTCTTTCTCGCGCTTAAGCTCGGCCGGCCGCTCTTCCTCGAAGGCGAGGTCGGCAGCGGCAAGACCGAGATCGCCAAGGTGCTGGCTGAGCAGCTCGATCGCAAGCTCGTGCGCCTGCAATGCTATGAAGGCCTCGACATTTCCTCGGCGGTCTATGAGTGGAATTACGCCCGCCAGATGATCGAGATCCGTCTCGCCGAGGCGGAAGGCGTGACGGACCGGGAGCGGCTCGGCGAGGACATCTTCTCGGAGCGCTTCCTGATTCGCCGGCCCTTGCTCGAAGCCCTGGAGCCGGACGACCGCGGCCCGCCGGTCCTGCTGATCGACGAAATCGATCGCGCCGACGAGCCGTTCGAGGCGTTTCTCCTCGAAGTTCTGGCCGATTTCCAGGTGACGATCCCCGAGATCGGGACCGTAACCGCCGACCACGCTCCCATCGTGGTCATCACCTCGAACCGCACCCGCGAAATCCATGACGCGCTCAAGCGCCGCTGCCTCTATTCCTGGGTGAGCTATCCGGAAGCGGCACGTGAGCGGGAGATCCTCAAGCTTAAGGCCCCCGACGCGCCGGAGGCGTTGTCGGCGCAGATCGTCGCCTTCGCCCAGGAGCTTCGCAAAGGCGACCTGTTCAAGGCGCCGGGCGTTGCCGAAACCATCGACTGGGCCAACGCTCTCGTCGCGCTCGACAAACGCGAGCTCGATCCGGCGGCCGTGGACGATACCCTGGGCGTGGTCCTCAAATATCAGGACGACATCGCGCGGGTGCGCGGCGAGGAAGCCGACCGCATTCTCGGCGCCATTCACGACGACGCCGAGCTCAAGTCCGCCAAGGCCTGAGGGGGCCATGGCCGACGATCATCCGTTCCTGGAAGCCGCCCGCACCGGGGAGACCGGCGCCTTCGCCCTGAATATTTTGCATTTCGGCCGTGTGCTGCGCGCCGCCGGGTTGCGGATCGGGCCGGGCCGGATCCTGAGCGCCATCGAAGCCGCCGAAGCGGCGGGGGTGCGCCGCCGCGCCGATCTCTATTGGGCGCTCCATGCCGTGCTCGTCTCCAAGACCGAAGAGCACGAGCTGTTCGACCAGGCTTTCCGTCTGTTCTGGCAGAATCCCGAGCAGCTGACCTCGATGCTGGAGCAGATCGTCGGCGATACCGGCCCACGCGGGGCCAAACAGGAATCGTCCGAGGAGGTCCGCCGCCGGGTGCTCGACGCCCTTCTCCCCGAGCGCCCGCCGGTCAAGACCGAGCGCCAGGCCCTGACCGAGCAGGATTCCACCGAGACCTTCGCCGCCACCGACGTCGTCCGCAATATGGATTTCGAGGCCATGACGGAGCGCGAGCTTTCCGAGGCCAAGGCGATCATCTCCACCATGCGCCTGCCCGTCGCGCCTCTGAGGACACGCCGCTTCAAATCGGCCCCCCACGGCGCGGCCATCGACATGCGCAATACCTTGCGCAAGTCCTTGCGGATGGGCCATGCCGGTATTCCTTTGAGCTTCGCCCGGCTCCGTGAGCGTCCGCCGCCGCTCGTCGCGCTTTGCGACATTTCGGGGTCGATGGCGCGCTATTCGCGGATCGTGCTGCATTTCCTGCACGCGCTCACCAACGACCGCGATCGGGTTTACAGCTTCGTGTTCGGCACGCGGCTCACCAACATCACCCGCCAGCTCAAGAACCGGGACGTCGACTACGCCCTCGACAAGGTCTCGGAAGCGGTGCCCGACTGGTCGGGGGGCACGCGCATCGGAACCTGCCTGAAATCCTTCAACAAGGACTGGTCGCGCCGGGTGCTCGGCCAGGGCGCGGTGGTGCTGCTGATCACCGACGGGCTCGACCAGAATGCCGGCGAGGGGCTCGGCACCGAGGTCGAGCGGTTGCATCTTTCCTGCCGCCGGCTGATCTGGCTCAATCCCCTCTTGCGCTACAAGGCATTCGAGCCCAAATCCTTAGGGATCCGGGCCATTCTGCCCCATGTCGACGAATTTCGGCCGGTGCACAATCTGGCGGCGCTAAAGGATTTGGCGGAGGCCCTGTCGAAGCCCGCCACCTCCGGCTGGTCGCCCGATCGAAGCTTTGGATTGTCGGCCGCCCTCAATCCGGCGTAAGGACAGTGTCATGACGGAAACCCGCGAAAATCTGGCCCACGAAGACGTTCTCGAACAGGCCCGCGCCTGGCGCGCCGCCGGCCAAGGCGTGGCGCTGGCGACGGTGGTGACGACTTGGGGCTCGGCCCCGCGGCCCGTCGGCAGCCAGCTCGTGGTCAACGAAAAGCAGGAATTCATCGGCTCGGTCTCGGGCGGCTGCGTCGAAGGCGCGGTCATCACCGAGGCCATGGACGCCATCAAGGACGGCAAGCCCCGGCTCTTGGAATTCGGCGTCAGCAATTCCGAAGCCTGGGAAGTCGGCCTCGCCTGCGGCGGCAAGATCAAAATCTTCGTCGAGCGGGTGCAATGACGCGCACGCCATTGTCATTGCGAGCGAAGCGAAGCAATCCAGGACGTCTGGGTCGCCGCGGTGCCGCGCGCCTCACGATGACGGGTCGGTCGAACCAATCATGAAACAGGAAATTCTCGATCAGCTCCTCAAGGACAAGGCCGACAAGCGGCCGGTCGTGCTGGCGACCCATCTCGAGTCCGGCGAGGAGGCACTGTTCCATCCGGGAGACAAGGGTCCGTTCTCCTTTGGCGGCAACGATCTGACGGAGGAAATTCAAGCGGCGGCGCGGGCCGACCAAGGCCGGACCGTGGATGCGCCCGAGGGCGCGGTGTTCCTGAACGTGTTCAATCCGCCGCTTCGCATGGCGATCGTCGGCGCGGTGCACATCGCCTATCCGCTGGTCGCGATCGCCCGGACCGCCGGTTATGACGTGACGGTCATCGACCCCCGCCGCGCCTTCGCCACCGACACACGCTTTCCCGACACCCATCTCGTGACCGACTGGCCCGACGAGGCGATGGACGCTTTCAAGCCCGACACGCGGACCGCCGTCGTCACCCTCACCCACGATCCCAAGCTCGACGATCCCGCCCTCGACCGCGCGTTGCGTTCCGACGCCTTCTATATCGGCAGCCTGGGCAGCAAGAAGACGCATGCGGCGCGGCTGGAGCGGCTGCGCCGGATGGGCTTCACCGACGACGTCCTCGCCCGCATCCACGGCCCCGTCGGACTCAAGATCGGCGCCCGCTCGCCGGCCGAGATCGCGGTCGCCATCATGGCCCAGATCACCGAGGTTCTGCGCACGGCCCCCGAGACGACGGAGTCGCCATGACCCGCCTTCGTTGCACTTCGGCGCGGTTGGCTGGCTGGATGACGCCGAAACGGAGTGAAGGCGCATGAAGTTCGGCCGCATTCCGACCACGGAGGCCGGCGGCGCGGTCCTTGCGCACAGCGTCAAGACGGGGAGCGTCTCCTTCAAGAAAGGCCGCGTGCTGAGCGACGCCGATGTCGCCGCGCTGACCCAGGCCGGAATCGGGACGGTGTTCGCGGCCCGGCTCGAGGACGGCGACGTTCCCGAGGACGAGGCGGCGTCTCGCTTGGCAAAGGCCGCCGCCGGAGCCGGGCTCAGAGTTGCCGAGCCCTTCACCGGCCGGGCCAATCTCTATGCCGAGGGTGCGGGGCTTCTGGTCTATGACCACGCCCGGCTCGACGCGCTCAACCTCACCCACGAAGCGACGACCATCGCGACTCTGGAACCGTTCGCCGTCGTCGCCGAGCGGCAGATGGTCGCCACTATCAAGATCATTCCCTTCTCCGTGCCCGGCAGCGTGCTCGATAAGGTCGAGGGCCTTGCCCGCAAGGGCGGCCCCTTGATGCGGGTCGCACCGCTCATGCCGCACGACGTCGGGCTCATCGTGACGCGGCTCGAAGGCCAGAAGGAATCGCTCATCGAAAAGACCGTCGAGGCAATCCGCACCCGGGTCGAGGCCTTGGGGAGCCGGCTCGCGGAATCCCTCACCGCCGAGCACCACGAAGACCTCGATCGCCGACGCCATCGCCGCGCTTCAGACGCGCGGACGGAGCCCGATCCTGATCTTCGCCGCCTCCGCCATCGTCGACCGGCGCGACGTCATCCCCGCCGGCATCGAGCGGGCGGGCGGCACGATCATCCATTTCGGGATGCCGGTCGATCCGGGCAACCTCCTCCTTCTCGGCCGATTGGACCGCATGCCGGTGGTCGGTCTTCCCGGCTGCGCGCGCTCGCCGAAGCTCAATGGCTGGGACTGGGTGCTGCAGCGCCTGCTGGCCGATATCGAGCCGAGCGCCGCCGATCTCGCGCGCATGGGCGCGGGCGGGCTTTTGAAGGAAATGACCGGCCGGCCCCAGCCCCGCGAAGGCGGCACGCCCGAGCCGGTCATCGCGCCCGATATTGCCGGCGTGGTCCTGGCGGCCGGGGCGTCGCGGCGCATGGGCAAGTCCAACAAGCTCCTTGCCGACATCGCCGGCAAGCCCATGGTCGCCCATGCCGTAGACGCCGCCATCGACGCCGGCCTCAGGCCCGTGATCGTGGTAACCGGCCACGAGGCCGATTCCGTGCGCGCGGCGCTTGCCAATCGCGACGTCATCTTCGTGCATAACCCGGATTACGCGGAGGGTCTGAGCGCCAGCTTGAAGACCGGCATCCGCGCCCTGCCCTCCTGCGTGACCGGCGCGCTGGTGTGCCTCGGCGACATGCCGCGGGTCAAGGCCCGGCACATGCGCAAGCTCCTTGCCGCCCACGATCCCGAGGAAGGCCGCAAGATCATCGTGCCGACCCGCGGGGGCAAGCGCGGCAATCCGATCCTGTGGTCCGCCGAGTTCTTCACCGAAATGCAGTCGCTCGCCGGCGATGTCGGCGCCAAGCACCTGATCGGCGAGCATGCCGACGCGGTCTGCGAGGTCGCGCTCGACGACGATGCGATCTTTACCGATATCGACACGCCCGACGAGCTCGACACCGCCCGCGAGCTGGTGCGATGACCACCATCGGCCTTTACCACAAGGAGATGCTGCATCACGCCGCGGCGGCGCATGGGGCGGGGGCGCTCGACCATCCGGATGCGAGCGTCATGCTCGACAATCCGCTTTGCGGCGACCGGGTGACGATGGATGTGACGGTGAAGGACGGCCGCGTCGAGAAGATCGGCCATCGGCTCCATGCCTGCGTCTTGTGTCAGGCGAGCGCCTCGATCCTCGGCGAGCATGCCATCGGGCGTACGGGCGCGGAGATCGGCGGGCTGATGACGGCGGTGACGGCCATGCTCAAGGAGGACGCAGCCGCGCCGTCCGCGCCATGGGACGATTTCGGGATTTTCGAACCGGTGGTCCCGGTCCGCAATCGTCACACCTGCGTGCTGCTGCCGATCGAAACCCTGATCAAGGCGATCGAAAGCGCGTCCTAGTGGCGATCAATCTTCGTCGAACTTGACCTCGAGCAGAGTCGAGATGACATAGCCCTTGTCGGTCGGATAGCGGTCCGCGATCATCTCGAAGGCTTGCGCCGCGCTGTCCGCGGACACTTCGATCAGTTGCTGGTCGGCCCAAAAGTCGGGCAAGTGGCGATGACGTTCCCCGATCTCCACTGCTTCCCGTACCAACTGATTGAAAACCGACGCTTCGTACCGCCTCGTCGCCATCGTAAACTCACTAGGGCATACTCCGAGCGTTTATTATTAGTATAAAATGATTAACCAACAGTTACGGCGGAAATCGAAGCTAAATCATGATCCGCTAAGACTTCCCGCGAATCGCATTTGCACGAATCGGTCGTTTTGTTCACAGATTCATCCCCAAGGCAATTATGGTTAATTGCAAATCTCGCAGGAATCAGGGATTTACGGCTGTATACTTAGAAAGATTCTGAGCAATTTTTTGTAAATCTTTAAGGAATCGGGCAGAATGCGCTGTCTTGATTTGGGACTCTTGAGATGCAGCCGGTTCGGACAATAAGGGGCTGTCCATCGGGTTTTCTGCGGCTTGAGTTCGCGTTCAGTAATTGATTATGGGCGTTTCAGTGCCGAGTAAGCGAGTGCGTTACTTTAGGGGGCGTGAGGGATGGTAGCCGTACGGTTCGGCGCACGGACGATGCATGTCGGTGGACAGCAGGCGAAAAACAATGTCCCTGACGTGACACGGGCGCGGCTCGTGGACAATGCGCTTCACCTGTTTGCGCGCCACGGCTATGACGGCGTTACGACGCGCACCCTGTCGGCCGCCGCGAACACCAATATCTCCAGCATCGCCTATCACTTCGGTGGCAAGGAAGGCCTCTACGAGGCGGTCTTCTCCCAAGTCCGCGCGGATTTTCAGCGCGCGATCGGCCCGGCCCTGACCTCGCTCAGCCACGGCGTCGCGGTTGCGGGGCGGGACAAGAAGAGCCTGGCCCGCGTCACGACGGAATTCGTCCGCTCCTTCTTCAACGCCATGCTAGGCGATCCGCAGATGCAGGACCGCACCGCCATCGTGGCGCGCGAATTCGCCCGCCGGTCGGAAGGCTTCGGCCTGTTCTATTCGGAGGCCGCGCGTCCCCTGCAGACCGCGCTCGCCAATCTCGTCGCGGCGGCGGGGAACCTGTCGCCGGAATCGCCCGAGACCATCGTCCAGGTGCAGTGCCTGATCGGCCAGATGGTGAGCTTCCTGATCATCCGGCAGGTGCTGTGGACCCGGCTCAACTGGCACAGCTTCACGCCGGAGCGAATCGACCTCATCATCCATGAGGCGACGATCATCACGCTCCGTGCGCTTCGCCTCGAAGACGCGGCCACGGCCCAAGTCACCGCGCCGGCCATGCGCCCGGCGGAATTCCGCTAGTCCTACCGGAAAGTCTTCGGCTGTTTAATGCGCCTGCCGCGGGAGCGGCATGTAGCTGCCGTTCTCCATGCCGCAGAAATAGGACCGGACGCTCGGATGGTTCACCGGCTCGCCGCTGTCGTCGGGCACAAGGTTCTGCTGCGAGACATAGGCGATGTAGTGGGTCTCTTCGTTCTCGGCGAGGAGATGATAATAGGGCTGGTCCTTGGTCGGCCGGACATTCTCCGGAATCGACAGCCACCAGTCCTCGGTGTTGCTGAACACCGGGTCCACGTCGAACACGACACCGCGAAACGGAAAGAATCGGTGGCGGACGATCTGCCCGATACTGAACTTTGCGCGGCGGACGACGTCGCTGCTTGTCACACGCGTCTCTCCCATACTCATAGGAGAGAATCTACGCTCTGACCGCCGATCATTCAATAACATGGCGAAAAACCCGCGCTTCGCCGGGCGCTTAGGTCGGGGTCAGGCCGCTCGATACGCCCGTAAAGAAGCTGACCAGCGTCTGACCGATACCCAGCACGAGAAAGACGACGGCGCTCCCGATCAGCGCGGCGATCAAGGCATATTCGATTGCAGTCGCGCCGCGCTCGTCGGCCCAGACGCGCGCCCAACGCGTAAATTTGCCGCTCTCCATAGTCAAACCTCGTTCCTACAGCCCTCTATTCGGGCGGAGAATACAGGCGGCAGGGTCAAGGAAGAGTTTACGGAACGTCAAAATTTCGCGCGTGTGTCCGGGGGCGACGGATTCACGGATTTGCGGCAAATCTGGAGATTGTTAACCTCAATCGGGGAAAAGATAGGGGAAACGCGCAGAAAGACCCTGGCAAATGGTATTGTCCCGGAGGAGAGCAAGCTTGCGGCGGGGTCCGATCGCCAGGCTGCCCGACCCGCAGACCGATTGGCGCAATCCGGACCCGCAATCGCGCTATGACGCGATTATCATCGGCGGCGGCGGCCACGGCCTCGCCACGGCCTATTATCTTGCCAAAGTCCATCGCCTGAGACGCGCCGCCGTGTTGGAGCGCGGCTGGATCGGCGAGACGTCCTGGGCATTGCCGACGGTCTTCGGGCACGGCCCCGATCACGCCGACGCGGCCGGCCTTCAAGATCGCGCGGTCTCCATGTTCGGCGAACTGGAGGCCGAGCTCGGCTATGACACCGGCATCCGGCGGTGCGGTGTCATGGAAGTCGCCGAGAACGGCGTCGGCGCGGACGCGATGCATTATGCGGCCGATCTCATGCGGCTCGCGGGCGGCACCGCTGAGTCGCTCGGCCACGATGCGACGGTCCGCAAGCTGCCTTTCCTTGCGACGCTCGACAGCAATCCCGAACGGCACTTCGATGGGGTGCTTTATCCAAAGGGCGGCCTCGCCCCTTCGGACCGGCTGACTTGGGCCTACGGTCAGGCCGCCGAGGCGCTCGGCATCGACATCGTGCAGAATTGCGAGATCACCGAGATTCTGCTCGACGGCCATAAGGCGACCGGCGTGATGACCAATCGCGGCCAGATCGACGCGCCAATCATCGCGGTCACCGCCGAAGGCTATGCCGGCGACGTCGCCGCGGCGGCGGGCGTCACCCTGCCGATCCGCGCCCGGACCATCGAGCTCGTGTCTACGGAACCCTATGCGCCAATCCTGGAGCCGGCCGTGATCTCGCGCTCCTCGAACGTCAATCTGTGTCAGACGGCGGGCGGCGAGATCGTCGCCTGGAACGGCCCCGGCGCTTATGCATCACGCTCGCCCTGGGGCGCGGGCGCGCAGGTCGGCGAGCTGCTGTCGGAGACCGTTCGGCTTTTGCCGGGACTCGGCGGCGCGAACGTCGTCAGGCGCTGGTCGGCGAGCATCGACGTCACGCCGGACGGCCAGCCGCTGATCGGCCGTGCGCCGATCGACGGGATTTTCCTCAATTGCGGCTGGGGCGCGGCGGGCTATGCCGCATTGCCCGCGAGCGGACGCTTGTTCGCCGAGCTTCTGGGACGGTTCACGGTCAACGACCTGATCGCGCCGTTCTCGCCTGTCCGGTTCCTGTCGGGATCGCTGCTGCGCCCGGCGATGATTCCGGCCGAGCTGTCGGTGGTCGGTGCGTCATGCTTCTGATCCCGTGCCCCTATTGCGGACCGCGGCCCGAGCCGGAATTCACGGGCGGGACCGATACCGACCGCATTCGTCCCGGACCCGAGGCCTTCGACGAGAACGACGCCTGGTCGGCCTATCTGTTTCACGACGCCGTCGCGCCCGGCGAGCGCGAGGAACGCTGGTGCCACACCCATGGCTGCGGCCATTGGTTCCTGCTCGAACGCGATATCGAGACCGGCGCGATCGGCAAGGCGACCCGCCTCGCGGCCCCTCCGCCCCGCCCGCAGGAACCGCCGCCCCCGACTCCCGGACCGCCTCCCGATCCGCCGAACGACGGAGAATCGTCGTGAACGGATTCGTAAACCGGCTCGCCATCGGCGGCACGATCGACCGCAGCAAGGAACTCAAATTCTGGTTCAATGGCAAGGCCTATACCGGGTACGCCGGTGATACGCTCGCGTCCGCCCTGTTGGCGAATGGTGTGATGGAGATCGCCCGCAGCGTCCGGCACGATCGGCCGCGCGGCATCGTGGGCGCGGGGCGCGATGAGCCCAACGCCTATGTCATCGTCGACCAACCTAAATCCGGCGAGCGCCTTGCCTGCGCCGCCACCTTGGAGCTTTACGACGGGCTGCGCGCCCGCACGGCCAACCGGGGGCCGGCCCCTATCGGCTGGGCCGAAGAGCGCGGCAAGAGCAGGCCGGCGGGCCGGAATCACGCGGGCGACTATGGCAAGCCGATCCGATCCATCGTCGAACGCCCCGCGGAAACGCGGTTCGATACCTGCGACGTGCTGATCGTCGGCGGCGGCCCCGCGGGCCTCGCCGCCGCGCGGACGGCGGCCAGCGCGAGCGCCAGGGTCGTCCTCGTCGAAGCCGGCCGCGCCTTTGGCGGCGAATTGATGTGGGACGACACCGCGATCGACGGCGCGGCGCCGCAGCGTTGGGTCGCCTCCGTGGTCGCCGAGCTCGACAAGCTGCCGAACGTCCGGCTGCTGAGAAATACCGCCGCAACGGGATATTTCGAACAGAACCTCGTCCATCTCGCCGAGCGCATCGAGGACGCCGTTCCGCCTGGCCTTACGGCGCCGCGGCGCTCTGGCTTCCGGCTATGGAAGATGCGGGCGCGCCAGGTCGTGCTCGCGACGGGGTCCCATGAGCAGATTCTGGTCATGCCGGACAACGACGTCCCCGGCGTGATGCTGGCGTCGGCGGTGCGGCATTATCTGCGCCGCTACGGTGTGATCGCGGGCCGCCAGGCGGTGCTGGTAACCAACAACGACAGCGCCTATCGCACGGCGATCGACCTGTTCGATGTCGGCGTGCGGGTCATGGCGGTTGTCGATATCCGCGAAAGCCCGCAGACCGGCATTCCCGCGATCCTGCGCGAGCGCGGCGTCGAGATCATCCCGGCCAACATCGTCAGCGAGATCCACGGCAAGAGCCATATCACCGGCGTGGTCGTCTCCAGCGTCGACGAGCGCGGGCAGCCGCGGCCGCGCGGATCGAAGGAGATCGACTGTGATCTCCTGTGCATGTCCGGCGGCTGGAACCCGGATCTCCATCTCTTCAACGAATCCGGCGGCGAGATCCTGTTCGACGAAACGGCGGCGAGCTTCCTGCCCGGAGAAGCAACGCAAGACGTGACTGTGGTCGGCGCCGCCGCCGGTCACGCGCTGATCCGCGACTGCATCCAGAGCGGCTACGAGGCGGGCCGGGACGCGGCGGAGGCCCTGAAATGCGGCATCGCGACCCTGCCGGCGAGTCCGAAGACCGACGAGGCCGAGCCAACACCGCCGCGCCTTCCCTATCGTCCGCCGCTCGGCGCGGCCAAATCGCCGGCCGAGAAATGGATCGATCTTGCGGCGGACGTGACGCTCGCCGATATGGAAGCGGCGGCGAAGAACAATTTCCTGACCCTGGACCAGATCTCCGCGCGGACGGGCCTGTTCCGCGGGCCAGAGGATGCGCTGTCCTGTGCGCTGATCCCGCGGGTGCTGATCGGCGAGACGCTCGATCTCAAGCCCGATGGTCTCGGCGAGCGGCCGGTCTGGCCGGTGCGTCCCGTGCCGTTTCAGGCCTTCAGGCCGGTCGATCCGCGCCGCCGGTTCCGCACCCTGCCGCTCCTGCAAAGCCATATCGATACGGGCGTCGTGTTCGATACCTACGGCCCTTGGACGCTGCCGGCCTATTACGCCCGTCAGGGCGAGGGACGGGCGGAGGCGGTCAGGCGCGAGACGACGGCGGGCTGGAACGGCGCGACCCTGTTCGACCGCTCGGCCGGCGGCAAGATCGAGATCAAGGGCCGCGATGCCGCCGAGTTCCTGAACCGGATGGTCACTGCCGACGTCAACGCGCTCGCCGAGGACCGTATCGTCGACACCTATCTGCTCGACGATGCGGGCATGATCATCGACCGTTGCCGGCTCACGCGGCTCGGCGAGACGTTCCTGCTGCTGACGGGGCTCGGCCAGGGCGGAGCGATCGAGCGCTGGTTCCAGGAATGGCACCAGCTCGGCTGGAATGCGCTGGCGGTCTTCATCGCAGATGTGAGCGCGCAATGGACGGCGCTTTCGATCTCGGGCCCGCGCGCGGCGGAGGTGGCCGCTCACATTCTCGGCGACGGAAAGCCGCCGGCTCCGGGCGCTTGCGTCGAGACCACGCTTTCCGATCATCCCTGCCGGATCTTCGCACCGGCTTCGCTCGACGTCGCCGAGGTCGAGATTCATGTGCCGACCGCCATGGGCGCGGGCCTTTGGACCCGGCTTGGCACCATCGGCACCGATGCGGGGCTGACGCCGGTCGGGCTTGAGGCACGCAACGCCGCGGAGATTCAGTCGGGCAACCTGCCGCTTCACGTCGCTTACGGGGCACGGTGGTCGCCTTGCGACTTCGGCTCGGTCGACGGCCTCGTCACCAAGCGGGAGGATTTCATCGGCCGGCGCATGGCGCTCAACATCGCTACGAGCGAGGTCGTGCGGCCACAGCTCGTGGGGATCGTGCCGGAGGACGAGGACCTCGATATTCCGCCCGGCGCGCTTCTGGTGCCCGGCAAGGCGGCGAAGCGGTCCGCCGGCTATGTGATCGCCAGCCAGATCAGTCCGAAGCTCGGCCAATCCGCCGCAATCGGCTTTCTCGACGCCGGACGCGGCCATATCGGCGAGAAGATCTCGGTGTTCTTCGACGGAAAGGCCCGGCCGGCCCGAGTAATGGCGGCCGGCTTCCCGTCCGAGACCAAGGAGGTGTCCCATGCCTGAAACCCGGCGCGCCTCGCCTCTCCGCCAACATTGGATCGGCGTCGTCCCGGCGCGGGTGCGCTCGGACGCGGTGTCGATCGAAGAGATGCCCTATCTGGGCCGCGTGCTCCTGCAGGCCGACGGGCGCGACCGGACCGTCGTCGACGCGGTCGGCAAGGCGCTCGGCTTCCCGCTGCCGCGCATGCCCAACACCTCCGTGCGTAAGGACGTGCTGTGTCTGTGGATGTCCGCCTCGTCCTGGCTGTTCGTACTCGGAAGAAGCCGAACGCGAGGCGATGGTCGCGCGGATGACCTCGGCCGTCGAGGGACTCGACGCCGCCGATCACCGATCTTTCGGACAGCCGCACGACGCTCCGGCTCGGCGGGCCCGCATCTCCGCGAGGTCCTCGCCAAGGGCTGCGCGGTCGATCTCGGCGCCAAGGCCTTCGAGCCCCGCGCCGTCATCCGCACCCTTGTCGCCGATGTGCCGGTGATCCTCTATCACGAGGAATCCGGCGCCTATATCGACGCCCATGTCGGCGCCTTCGACGCCGACTATTTCTGGACCTGGGTGATCGAAGCCGCCCGGGACTTCACGTCGGGGTAGAGATTTCCGTCATCGCGAGGCGCGACGCGCCGTGGCGATCCAAATGCCAGAGAGGTGGATTGCCGCGCTTCCTTCGGTCGCTCGCAATGACCTCCTCTACGATTTCGGGAGGACGGTCTCCGCGAGCCGCGCCCAATAGCTGGCGCCGAGCGGCAGGATGGCGTCGTTGAAGTCGTAGCCGGGGTTATGGATCATGCACGAGCCCTCGCCGTCGCCATTGCCGATGAAGAGATAGCAGCCGGGCTTCTTCTGGAGCATGAACGGAGAAATCCTCCGAGCCCATCAGCGGCATGGCGGCGCGGTCGACATGGTTCTCGCCGACGATGGTCGCCGCGACGTCGCCGGCGAGCATGGCTTCGTCCTCGCTGTTGACGGTCGCCGGATAGAGCCGGCTATAGCTCACCTCGGCCGTCGCCCCGTGCGCCCCGGCGATGCCCGTCGAGATCGCCCGCAGATTCTTCTCGATGATGTCCTGAACTTCCGAGCGGAAGCTCCGCGCGGTGCCGCGAATGACGGCGACCTCGGGGATGACGTTCCAGGTATCGCCGGCATGGAACTGGGTCGCGCTAACCACCGCCTTGTCGAACGGGTCGATCGAGCGGCTGACGATGGTCTGGAGCGCGCCGACGATCTCGGCGCCGACCGCGATCGGATCGATGCCCTGATACGGCAGCGCGCCATGGGTGCCGATTCCGGTGACGATGATATCGAACTGGTCATAGGCCGCCATGATCGGCCCCGGCCGGACCGCGAAACGTCCGACCGGAAGGCCCGGAAGGTTGTGCATCCCGAATACGAGTTCCATCGGGAACTTCTCGAACAGCCCGTCCTTGATCATCGCGTCGGCGCCGCCCTCGTTCTCCTCGGCGGGCTGGAAGATGAGATGGATCGTGCCGTCGAAATTCTCTGGTCTCGGCGAGATATTTCGCCGCACCCAGGAGCATGGTCGTGTGGCCGTCATGGCCGCAGGCATGCATCTTGCCCTCATGCTGCGAGCTTGTAGGCGAAGGTGTTGTGCTCGATGGATCGGCAGCGCATCCATGTCGGCCCTAAGCCCGATCGCCCGGTTGCCTTGGCCGGCCTTCAAGCGTGCCGACCACGCCGGTCCTGCCGAGCCCGCGATGAACCTCGATCCCGAGGCTTTCCAGCCGTCCCGCCACCAAATCGGAGGTCCGCACCTCCTCGAAAGCGATCTCGGGATGGGCATGGATATCGCGCCTGATCTCGGTCAGCTCGGAATGAAAGGATTGAATCCGCTCGATAACGCTCATGACCTTCGGGGCCTCCGGCGATTCGCTGGTCTCGACATGGGGTGTCAGCCGTAGCATCATTCGGCGCGATGCTTCTATCGTACCAATATAGGCAATTCTTTCTCTTATCGGGAGGGCGTATCGGATATTGATGACCTTACGGTCGATTCGCCGAGCCATGGCGCTTTTCGTATGCGTTGCCGCAGTCTTTGCAGCCGGCATCCGTCCAAGCCTCGACCCTTCGCCGTGGCATCGGCGGCGAGCCGGGGACCCTGGATCCTCAGCTGATCAGCGGCGTGTGGGAGACGATCGTCACCTCGGATCTCGTTCGTCGGCCTGACCACGGACGACGCCAAGGGCGACGCGATACCGGGCATTGCGAAATCCTGGACCGTCAGCCCCGACGGCACCCGATATACCTTCAAGCTTCGCCCCGGTGTGACATGGTCCGATGGGACGCCGGTCACGGCGGAGGACGCCGTGTTCGGGCTGCGGCGCGCGCTCGATCCGGCGACGGCCGCTCAGATGGCGCAGCTGCTTTACATCATCAAGAACGGCGCGGCGATCAATGCCGGCAAGATGCCGGTCGACAAGCTCGGCGTGAGCGCGCCCGACGATCATACGGTCGATCATCGATCTCGTCTCGCCGGCGCCGTATTTCCTCGACCTCCTGACCAATCCCGTATCCTATCCGGTGCCCAAGCACATGATCGAGAAATACGGCAAGGATTGGATCAAGCCCGCCAATGCCGTGAGCGACGGGCCCTATAAGCTGGTCGACTGGGTCCCGCAGTCTCATATCGAGGCGGTCAAGAATCCCGAATTCTACGACGCCAAGTCCGTCAGCATCGACAAGGTCATCTATTACACGCTCGAAGACAGTGCGGCCGCGCTGCAACGGTTTCGCGCGGGCGAATTCGATATCACCTACGGCGCGCCGCTCGACCAGCTCGCCTGGCTGAAGAAGAACATGGCGGCGGAGCTTCACCTGACGCCCAGCCTCAGCATGTTCTATATCGCGTTCAACATGACCAAGCCGCCGTTCGACGACAAGCGGGTCCGACTGGCCCTCTCCATGCTGATCGAGCGCGAGATCATCACCGACAAAATCCTCAAGACCGGGTCGAAGCCGGCCTATGGGTTGGTGCCGCCCGGCATCAAGAATTACGGTGAGCCCGTGAAGGCGTCTTTCGCCTCGATTTCTCCGGCCGAGCGACTCAAGCAGGCGCGAGACCTTTTGAAGGAGGCGGGTTACGGCCCGGACCATCCGCTGCATGTGACCCTTCGATACAATACGGGCGGCAATGCCAAGAAGCTGGTCACGGCGACCGCCGCCATGTGGAAACGCGCCGGTGTGGAGACCGACCTCCTGAATGCCGACGTGACGATCCATTACGCAGCGCTACGGGAAGGCGACTTCCAGGCGGCGCTCGCCGGATGGATCGCCGACTACGACGATCCGCAGGACTTCCTGCTGCTATTCCAGGACCACAGCGGCTCGCTCAACTATTCCCATTACAAGAGCCCGACTTTCGAGAAATACATGCAGGAGGCAACCGACACGGTCGACATCAAGAAGCGCGCCGATCTGATGCGCAAGGCCGAAGTCACGATGATCAACGACGTGCCGATCGCGCCGGTCTGGTACAGCGTGAATCTGTCGCTGGTATCGACCGCCGTCAAAGGATGGGTCGATAACCTGCAGTACATCCACCCTACCCGCTTCCTCACCCTGCAACGCTGAGGCCGGGCCTGCGGCATATCAGTCATGGCGTGGGCTTGAGCCGATCCCTTTATGGTTAGGGCGCTTCGCCTTTCGTCTTCATCTCGGGAGTTCGTAAACGGACGATGACGATGCGCCCCTTGTTCCGCCTGGTCCTGGCGTCGCTTATTCTGACGGCTTCGGCCACGGCCGCTTTGGCCCAGGGCAATGTCCTCCACCGGGGCATCAGCGGCGAGCCGGGCACCTTGGATCCGGAACTGATCAACGGCACCTGGGAGCATATCGTCGTGGAGGATCTCTTCCTCGGGCTCACCACCGATGACGCCCATGCCGATACCATCCCCGGCCTCGCGAAATCCTGGACAATCAGCGACGACAAGACGCGCTATACGCTCAAGCTTCGCGACGACGTGAAATGGACGGACGGCACGCCCGTCACCGCCGAGGACGCCGTGTTCGGCCTCCGGCGCGCGGTCAATCCTCTCACAGCCTCGCCGAACGCCTCGCTCCTCTACATCATCAAGAACGCCGCCGCAGATCAATGCCGGCAAGATGAAGCCGGACCAGCTCGGCGTCAGCGCGCCGGACGCTCATACCGTGGTGATCGATCTCGAGGCGCCGGCGCCCTATTTCATCGACCTTTTGTCCCATCCGGTGACCTATCCGCTGCCGAAGCACGTGGTCGAGAAATTCGGGCGGGATTGGATCAAAGCGGATCACATCGTCACCGACGGGCCGTACAAATTCGCCGAATGGGTGCCGCAGTCCTATATCCGCGCGGTGAAGAATCCTGACTTCTATGATGCGGCGTCGGTCAAGATCGACGAGGTGGACTATTACACCACCGAGGACCGCTCGGCGGCCTTGCGCCGGTTCCGCGCCGGCGAGCTCGACATTAACAACGACGTGCCGATCGACCAGATCGCATGGCTCAAGAAAGAACATGCCGGACGAGCTCAGGATCGCGCCCTATCTCGGCACCTATTACTACGTCTTCAACATGTCGAAGCCGCCGTTCAACGACAAGCGCGTGCGGCAGGCCCTTTCCATGTTGGTCGAGCGGGAGACCATCACCGACCGGATCCTCCGCACCGGCGACAAGCCGGCTTACGGCGTGGTGCCGCCGGGGACCGCGCATTACGACGGTCCGGTGCGGGCCTCCTTCGCGATGCTCGATCCCGCCGAGCGGGTGAAGCGCGCCAAGCAGCTTCTGGTCGACGCCGGCTACGGGCCGGACCATCCGCTCCAGATCACCCTGCGCTACAACACCAGCGAGAATCACAAGAAGATCGCGACCGCCATCGCCGCCATGTGGAAACGCGCCGGGGTTCAGACGGAGCTTCAGAATTCCGATGTCGCCGTGCATTACGCGGCGCTGCGCGAAGGCGATTTCCAGGTCGCGCGCGCGGGCTGGATCGCGGATTACAACGACGCCCAGAATTTCCTGATGCTGTTTTCCGACAAGACCTGGGCGATCAATTATTCGCGCTACGACAATCCGGTCTTCGACCGCTATATGAACGAGGCCACCCACGCGACGGACATCGACCAGCGCGCGGCCCTGATGCGCAAGGCCGAGATCACCGCCATCGAGGACGCGCCGATCCTGCCGATCTATTACTACGTCTCGAAGAACCTGGTTTCGACCCAAGTGAAGGGCTGGATCGACAATCCCGAAGACGTGCATCCGACACGTTTCCTCTCGTTGGAGCGCTGAGCGGATGCACGCGATCGTCCAACGAGCTCAGTCCGAACGGCCCAAAATTCACGGAGCCCGCGGCCGTGATCGTCTATCTCCTCCGCCGGCTCTTGAGCGCGATTCCGACTTTGCTGGCGATCGTCACCATCGCGTTCTTCATGATGCGGATCGCGCCGGGCGGGCCGTTCGATACCGAGCGGCACGTGCCGCCCGAGGTCGAGGCCAATCTCAAGAAGGCCTATAACCTCGATAAGCCGCTTATCGCGCAATATTGGGACTATCTCAAGCGGCGTCGTGCACGGCGATTTCGGGCCGTCCTTCCGCTATAAGGATTTCACGGTCACGGAGCTGATCGAGTCCGGCGTGCCGGTCAGCGCGAGGCTCGGCGCGTCGGCGATCGTCATCTCGCTCATCCTCGGCATCACGCTCGGCACCTTCGCGGCGTTGCGCCAGAACCAATTCGGCGACCATGCGGCGATGGGCCTCGCGGTCGCGGGGATCGCGATCCCGAACTATGTCGTCGCGCCGATTCTGACGCTCATTTTCGGGATCTATCTCGGCGTGCTGCCGGTCGGCGGCTGGAACGACGGCGCGCTCCGCAACATGATTCTGCCGGTGGCCACGCTCGCCCTGCCGCTCGTCGCCTATATCACGCGGCTGACGCGCGGCAGCATGATCGAGGTGCTGCGCTCGAACTATATCCGCACCGCCCGCGCCAAGGGCCTGCCGATGCGCATCATCATCTGGCGTCACGCGCTGCCCGCGGCGATCCTGCCGGTGGTGACGTTTCTCGGTCCTGCGGCGGCGGGCGTGCTGACCGGCTCCCTGGTGGTCGAGCAGATCTTCGGCCTGCCGGGCATCGGGCGCTATTTCGTCCAGGGGGCGCTCAACCGCGACTACACGCTTGGTGATGGGCGTGGTGATTCTCTATGCCAGCCTGATCATCATCCTGAATCTGGTCGTCGACATCGCCTACGCGGCGCTCGATCCCAAGGTGCGCTTCAAATGACCGCCGAGAATCGATGCACTGCCGACGTCAGCGCCCGAGAAGGGCCGCAGCCTGTGGCAGGATGCGCGGGCGCGCCTGTTGCACAACCGCGCGGCGATCGCGGCGATGGTCGATCCTGTTCGTCATCGTGTGCCTCGCGATCCTGGTGCCGATGTTCAGCCAGTATCAGATCGACGACGTCGATTTCGAGGCGATCGAGCTGCCGCCGACCCTCCTCCATAGCCATTTCTTCGGCACGGATTCGCTGGGCCGCGACATGTTCGTGCGCACCATGTTCGGCGCGCGGATCTCGCTGCTGATCGGTCTCGTCGCGACCCTGGTCAGCCTGATGATCGGCGTGACCTACGGCGCGGTCGCGGGCTATCTCGGCGGCCGGGTCGACGCGCTGATGATGCGCTTCGTCGACATCCTCTATTCCCTGCCGTTCATCTTCTTCGTGATCATTCTGATGGTCGTGTTCGGCCGCAACATCATGCTGATCTTCGTCGCGCTCGGCGCGGTGGAATGGCTGACCATGGCGCGGATCGTGCGCGGCCAGACCCTGTCCCTGAAGGGCCTCGATTTCATCGAAGCCGCCGTCGCCTCGGGCGCCACGACACCTGCGATCATCCGCCGCCATATCCTGCCGAACGTGCTCGGCGCCGGTGATCATCTATGCGACGCTCACCATTCCGCAGGTCATCCTGGTCGAGAGCTTCCTGAGCTTCCTCGGCCTCGGCGTTCAGGAGCCGCTGACGAGCTGGGGCGTGCTGATCTCCGAGGGCGCACAGCAGATGGAAACCTCGCCCTGGCTGCTGATCTTCCCGGCCTTCTTCCTCGCCGTGACGCTTCTCTGCTTCAACTTCCTCGGCGACGGCCTGCGCGACGCGCTCGATCCGAAGGATCGGTGATCGGAACTCAGAAGGCCGTTCTTCCGATTTCTGACATCCGACTTCAGTCCCGGCAGGGATACGCGTCGATCAGGGACTGGATCAGCGTGTAGCGGGCGCTCTGATGCACCATGTCGGGGTTCTTCTGGAGCCAGTCGAGGAAGATCTTGCGGAGATCGGCGCCGGTGACCGTGGTTTCCTTGAAGCAGAAGAAACGCTGGCCGGTTTCGTATTCGGCATAGAAATGCATGTCGGTCACGCCGGCGATATACATGTTGCACATCGCGATCCCGACTTCGGGGTTTCCGGTGTGCCCGCGGCACATTTCGGCAAGGTCCTGGGTATTCACCTCCGCTGAGGCCGGCCGGGACAAAGAACCCGAGTCCACCTCCGAACGCAACAACCGTGCCGATGCCGACCGCGATGGTCGCTGCGGCCCCAAGCCTCGACATAATCCCGCCTCCCCACCGATCGAGCGCACCCTTTCACGCCGCGACCGGGACGATCGGCTATTCCCGCCGCGCGCCGATCATTCTGGGGTCAAGCGCGGATCGAGGCAAGCGGGGCCACTCGGGGGCGCGGCCTGGGGCCGAGGTGCCGAATCGCGGCGCGCATGGCCCATCCGGCGACCAGAAGCCAGGCCGCGCCGAACAAGGCCAGTCCCGCAAAATGAACGATTTGGTCAAACATGACCGACTCCGATGTTCCCGTTCAGAACGCTATATATTCATGTTTTGTTCTTTTCGCACAGTATCAAAGTCAACCGGCCTTGCCAACAGGTTTTTCCAGCGCTCGGTCGCGCGGCATGATTGAGGAAAATCATTGCGCGCTCCGGCTCATATTTTAGGGTTATCCAATGCGGTTCCATTGAAGTGAGAGCAACATGAAGTCGCCAAATCTTCAGAGCTATCGCCGTCGCGGGGCTTGCCCTGCTGGCCTCCGGTTGCGCTGACAGTCCGTTCTTCCAAACTCTCTACGGCATCGGCCGGGATACCTGCGTGAACTCCCGGCAATATTGCGACAACCACGCCGACACCTATGGGCGGCCCGTAACGCCCATCCCGCCAGCCAACGCCCGTCCCGATCAACTGCCTTACTGACGCCGCCTCAAAAAGCGACCGGCCCCGGTTTCCCGGAGCCGGCCCTGCCACAGCGCGGGAGGCGATGGCTTCGTGATCAGAAGATGGCGATAACGAAGACGCTGTTGGGCAGAAGGTAGGTGTCGCCGTGGCGGTAGCACATGGTGCC
>CAVTAV010000010.1:0-151849 GCA_963732795.1 uncultured Alphaproteobacteria bacterium
TCCGAAGGCAGAGGTCACAGGTTCAATCCTGTCGAGTGCGCCAACGTTTTTTCCCAGAAATCTGCGAGTTTTTTGGCCCTTCGGGTCGACGCATATAAATCGCGCCGATTTCCCTGTTATCAGGGAAAATACAGGGAAATTCGTCCAAACAAGCCGTGCCCAGTTCGAATTCGGTGCGAATTCTCCCACGAATTTCAATGCCTTGGATCCCATTTCCCTACGAAACGAAACAGGGAATTTCGCAGGCCGTAACAGGGAATTTGGCGTACAAGCAGGGAAACGATCATGCCGATGGAGCGCCGGTCACGTCGAGCTACTAGCTATTCCGCGGCTGCCGCCTTCGGAGACCACCTTACACCAAGTGCGTCACAAATCCGGGACGGAATTTCAGCCAAGGGGAACTGTTCAGGAAGGCTGCCAGGAGCGGCCCCCGTGTCGATGAAATATCCGATGCCATTGTGCTGGCCATTTTTGATCGCTACGAAGGCGATGTCTTTCCTGAGCCCTAAGAGGTTCTTGTTTCCCACACGGCAAGTAAAGTCATCAGGAACGTCGTGCGGATAGGTCAACATCACGAAGAGATCCGATCCGCGGTTGTCCACTTCGAACAGTGGGATGCCGCTTTCATCGTTCACAGACGTCAAAACTCGCTCGGCTTGGTTGGCCTCTTCCGCGGAGTTGCAAAAGATTACAAAGTCACGCGACATTCTTGGTTCGACGCGGGCAAAAGGCACGCCAAGTCTATTTAGGAAGTTAGGGTGGTTCTTTAGGCGCCAATAGAAGGTAACCCCGGCGTGTGGGTCCTGATGCAGGCCTGTAGCGATCATAATGCGTGCGCTGGGAAACGCGTTGTGGATTTGCGCGAGGATGCGGTCGTAGAGCTTATAAATATCGAGAACCGGATCCAAAGTCTGTGGGGCATACCAGTCCGGATTCCTCAACGTGCCTTGATAAGCTGCTGAATTAAACATATAGTGATGCTGGACGTGCGCTCCCGCATTAAGAAACAGGCTCGCGAAATCCGGCCTCGTGCGTTTCGTTTCTCGAATGAAGACATCGGCCAACAACAAGTCGAGAAACATGGCTTTGTTCCATGGTTTGGACTTCGCTCCAGCCGCAATCTTGCCATACGTTCCATAGTTCGTGGGGTTGGCGTAAGCGCCGGCCCCAGCCAGCAACCAGATAATCGAGTCCACCGACAAACGACCTTGGGCGTTGTCGTTTACAGCTTGGCTCACGGCTCGATACAAATTGCGGAGTAGCCGACGAGCTGTCAGTTCGGATGGCGTCCAGGGGTCCGGCACGAAGAAGGCAGCTTTGTGACACCGGTTCTTGGCGTTCATCGAACTCATCGCGCCGACACGCAGACCTGCTTCTTCCAAGCGTTCCCAGACTTGGGGGATATCGTGCTCTAGGATGTCTCCCAAGCGAAAGACGCCATGTTCAGCGAGTGAAAGCCCAGTGTGTGCCGTAATCCATTAAATCCATGGTTCCAAGTGGTGGTAGGGTTGCTCCGAGGCGGTCTCGTGCAAGCCGGATTCGGTAATTAAAGTCTCGAAGGCGGGCAGCTCCCCGTCTTGGGCGTATCGTCGAACAAAGTCGAAATTCAACTCGTTCAGTTCAATGAACAAAAGCTGTCTAGGCATAGCAAGCCTTCTCACGAAACAATCGGCGATATGATGCAACAGTCATTTCGATCACCGTCCGTTCATCGAAGCGGTTTTTGATAAAATCTCTTCCTGCTTGACCCATTGTCTCGATGTTGGAAGGGTCTTCAATGAATTTCGTGAACGCATCTACCAAAGCTTCGACATTAGCTATCGGAACTGAATAGCCGGTTACTCCATCAATCACGACTTCACGACACCCCACTGCATCGGTCGTGAGTATCGGCCTGCCCATTGCCGCCGCCTCAAGCATCGAACGTGGTGTGCCTTCCCGATATGAGGGCAGGACAGCAACATCAGACGAGGCGATGTATTGACGTACATCATCGACCTCTCCAATCCACTCAACCGCTCCATCAGCGTTGAGTTTAAGGAAGTCCTTCTCAGTAAGGGCGCTGGGATTGCGGGATTCAATCCCGCCAATTAATTGAAACCGAACACTCGGGTGGCGCTTCTTAACAATTCTCGCGGCCTTCACATACTCTCGAATGCCTTTCTCGATGATCAGGCGACCAATCATCAAGAAAGTCGGAACACCACGATCTAAATACGGTAGAGGTGCAGGAACGAAACGTTCAGTGTCCACTCCAAATCCCGGCACCAAAGCTGTTCTTTTTGCGCTTACGAGTCGGTTCTCCAAGAAAAACGAACGGTCCTCGGTATTTTGGAAGAACACGAAATCCGCTCGGCTAAGGGCAGCACGATACAGCATTTTGACGGCCCACCTTAGCCAACTCTTTCCGGTAATGAATACGTGCCCAATGCCTGTAATTGTCACTATGCGAACTGGAACTCCGGCCATCGCTGCCGCCAGGGTTCCGTAAATTGCGGGCTTGATCGTGAAGCTGTGGACGATGGTGGGATGCTCTCTCTTAAATCGCCGCCACAATTGAATGAAAAGAACCAAATCTTGAAAGACGTCAATGCCACGACGGCTGACGTGAGCGGGTTGGAACTCGAAACCTTCGGATTGAAGTTTGAGATCAAACCCGTCTCCGCCCCCACCTATGCAAATAACATGTCGAAAGACTTTCTGAAGCTCCCTCATGAGATTCCGGCGAAAGTTATAGAGGGTCCACGAGCAACGCGATAAGACGACTATATCTGCCGCTTTCGCATATGTATCGACGGCCCTTTCGTCGCTGCCGTCTATCATGTGCGGTGTCCAACCAAGCTAGTTTTGTCGCCGGTATTCTGCGACCACATCCCAGTGCTCTTGGTCTGCTCCTGCCACCATGCTTGAAACATTAGAATGTCCCAAAGCTCAACATGTCGGTATCGGCTCCCGTTGCTATGTTCTGACCACAAGTCTCGGACTATAGAGGGCTCAAAGAACCCCTCCGCCATGAGTCTGCGCTCGTTGAGCAAGTCTTCCGCCCAATCTCTAAGTGGCCCCCGAAGCCAAGAGCCAATCGGAACGCCGAACCCCATCTTGGGCCGGTTTGTCAACGCTGGTGGTACGTGCTTGGCAAGCACTTTCCGCAGTATCCATTTGCCTTGTCCGCGGCGGATCTTAAGCGCCAAAGGCAGGCGCCACGCCAATTCGACAACCTCGTGGTCGAGAAACGGCACGCGAGCTTCCAGGCCCACTGCCATCGTCGCTCTGTCTACCTTGGCGAGTATATCATCGGGCAGATACGTAATTGTATCCCAGTACATCATCTGCGTTGGGATATTTCCCGTGTCCTCAAGGCTGTTGTCGAGCGCGGTGCGTGGTTCGCCTCCGTCCCGTACAATGGCGCTTGGACAGTGACAGTTTGAGATTATGTCGCGATAGAGGTCTCTTGGCCCTTTCGCCTCCAGGATCGCTGCCAACGTGGGTAAGCGGAATTCGATCGCAGGCAGGCGGTACCTGTGGGGCAATCGTTGGTTTAGGGCCCCGATCGCATGGCTGACTTTATGATTAAGGATGGACCGAGCGAAGGTCTCGCGAAGCCCCTGGGGCAACTTTGACGCTCGGTTCCATATGGATGGTGATTGGACGTATCGGTTGTAACCGCCAAAAAGTTCGTCCCCGCCATCACCGGACAGGCTGACGGTGACATGGCGGCGAGCCAATTCACTTACGAGGTAGGTAGGTATTTGCGACGCGTCGCCAAACGGTTCATCCCAAATGTTAGGCAATTTGGGTACGACCGCCAGCGCATCAGCCGCAGTAACGTAAAACTCGGTGTGATCTGTCCGAAGGTGAGTGGCGACGTCTCTTGCGACTATGGCTTCGTCAAATCCATCTTCATGAAAACCGATGCTAAACGTCCTGACTGGACGCGACGACTGCGACTGCATCAATGCTACAATCGTCGATAAGTCGATCCCGCCCGACAAAAAAGCGCCTAGCGGTACATCGGCTTCCATCCTCATTCGCACTGCCTTTGCCAAGGCGGCCTCAATTACGTTTGTAAGTTCGTCGGCGTCACCTTGAAGGTCAGCTCCCCGCCGAGCGACAACATCAAAATCCCAGTAGCATTGGGGCTGGCCCGCAGTTACCGAGCCACCTCGAATAGCAATGTAGTGTGCCGGCTGAAGCTTAGTTATGCCCGTCCATATACTGTGTGGCGCCGGAATATATCCGAATCGCAAGTAAAAAGTCAGGGCCCGCCGATCGACCTGTCCTTCCCAGTTGGGATGAGCTGCAAGGGCTTTCAGTTGCGAACCGAACAGAAAGACCCCGTTACTCCATCCGTAATAGAGTGGCTTTTCTCCTATGCGGTCTCGTGCCAAATGAAGAATTTTCGAGTGGCGGTCCCAGAGAGCGAATGCG
Organism: uncultured Alphaproteobacteria bacterium; assembly: GCA_963732795.1. Lineage (GTDB taxonomy): Bacteria > Pseudomonadota > Alphaproteobacteria > CAVTAV01 > CAVTAV01 > CAVTAV01. The sequence continues at coordinate 4,429 of CAVTAV010000010.1, forward strand.
AACATTCCATTGACTCTTCTGAGCGTCTTTTCAACACCCCAATACGCTAACGCCGCCAACAGAACTTCGGTATCCGAGTGTCCCTTCCAGCGAGGTGACGCGTTGGCCGCCTCAAGCTCCAGCCTGAGATCTTTATGATTATATATCTCGCCGTTGTAGGCGAGGACGAAGCGCCCACACGACGAAGTCATGGGTTGGTGGCCTGCTGGAGAAAGGTCGAGAATTGAAAGACGTCTATGGCCTAATCCAACTCCATCTTGAGGATCCGACCAAGTCCCAGCACTGTCTGGCCCGCGACTGGCGATTCTATCAGTCATCGCAGCCAATATACGATCGGCGTGATCCGGGGCCTGGCCCCGCGTCAAAAAGCCTGCGATGCCACACATTGAACCTAGGCAGCCCTTCGAAATCCGACGGCACACCAAAAGGGCGGCGCCGGACTAAATTCGATGTCAGTCAAGTCGCAATCCGACATCATCTGTTTAATTTCAGCCCTCGTAAATCGTTGCTCTAGACGTGTTCCGAAACGGTCAAGCGCATCGTTGCGCATCACATAAAACGGTTTATCCCGATAGTATGACAGAGGAAGATTGGTTGTTGAGATGCCAAAGCGTTCAAGAACTCTGGATATGCGCGCAAGGGGCCAATAAAGTGTTCCCGCCAAAAGCTGGCTCACCCAATACCGTGGCCCGTAAGGAAGTTTGCTCGTGAGCCTCCGGCAAATGTCTGTCGCGGACCAAATGAATCGAAACCAAGCAGGCTTGTTGTCGAAACGGTAATAAAGATAGATAAGGAGAGGTGCGCCCGGCTTCAGCTTTTCGACGCAAGCTTTGAGAGCTGCTCTGGTATCTGGAATATGGTGCAGGACGCCGAGCGAATAAGCAAAATCCAATGATCCTGCTTGAATATCCGCCTCATTCACTGTGCAATGTTGAAAGCTACAGTTCTTGTAGCTCTTCAAATTTTTCTTCGCGATGTTCAGAGCCTCGTGGCTCGCATCAATGCAAATGAGATGTTTGACTTGTGGTGCGATGACCGCAGCCCATCGCCCACTTCCGACACCGAAATCTGCTCCAACAGCCGAGAGATTTAGTGCCTGTTGCGGAAAGATGCCAAAGTATTCGTCGAAAATATGCCTCCGCGCCGCGTCGCTCAGCGCAGACTGATCGAATCGTGACCATTCATCGCCAAAACCCAGAGATGTGGCCTGATCTACGTTGTTCGGAGGAGCCCTCTCGATTGATTCAACATCCTTCATCGCGTCTTCTCGTTCGAGGTGTCTATCAAACACTACTTGATTGCGCATTTTTTTCGAATATCGGGTGAGGCCGTATAGTACTCACTTGAGGCCATACATCATCATTACTTTTGCTTGGCTGGTTCACTTTCGATAACGAAAAATGATGACATTACGGGTATCATATAAGTTCGCTTTTCATTTGGCTATGGATTCGCAAAATCGCCGATAGAAGTCGAGGCGTCTTTTGTTGAGAATATCTTTAGAATATCTTTTCGAAACATTCCAATTTCGCGTCGCTCTTTCTTCTCTCCAAGCCTGATCCGTCAGAGCTCGGCGCAAGAGGTGGGCGAGTTGCTTCGCGTTTCCTGGCTGCATCATGTCTTCTCGGTCCAACAACTCAGGAATGCCTGCTCGTGTGGATCCAATGGATGGACAGCCCCTACTCATCGCTTCTATCAAGCCGCGCGGGAGACCCTCCTGCAGACTTGGCTGTAGATACACGTCAGTGTCGTCAAGCCAGGAAAGTACGGCCCGGCCCGGCGGCAGGATACCGTCAAAGCGGCACATGTCGGCAACGTCGAGGCTATGAGCCATCTCTAGCCATGGCGTGGGATCTCCGTTACCCAGGACATGGAAACGAATTAGGGGAAAGTCCTGCTTTAAATCACGTAGGGCCGCGAGAACGGTTTGAACGCCCTTGTATCTTGTCCGAAGCGTTCCAATGAGGCCTAATCGCAACGCCGCCGTCTGCGTCTTCGTGCGCTGAAGGCGTTGTTGCAGGACGGCTTTATTTGGTTGGTCTATTTGAACGTTTGAACAGGAAATACTTATCGCCAATCTTGTTGGGATATCTACTCTGGAGAAAGCGGTCGGTCACATAGAGTGCGAACTTTGCTCTAGAAATTGCCGTCCGCGTCCGTAACGCCATTACGGGGGCGTAGACCTTTCCCTGCCAGTTTCCATAATTCCACATCGTGCCCCACGCGCATCCTACGACTTCAACCGCCCAAGGTTTGCCTTGGCGTTCGGCCAATTTCGTCGCGAGCAAGCCAATCTCGCTGGGAAGGCGAGCCACGACGGCATCGGCTTCGGCAATTGCCGCGTCCAGCTTCCTCTTGGCCTCGCGTCGTCGGCTAACTTGAGCAATCGCGCTAGACAAATTTGGAAGGAATCTAAAATCGGTCTCTGGTCTACTAGAAATCGCGAGGTCATCGATGCTTCTTCCGGGCTGTAGTCGCCCTTCACGACCGACAACGATCAACTGCTCACACACGGCAAGATAACGGTCCCACATCGACGCCGAAAATTGCGGATCCGTGTAGATCACTCCTCCTGCAGAGACGAAAAAACAGTCATGAGCGAATAAAAACTTCACGCATCACCTTGAATGATCAAGCGCCATCTCGCTGGCCTAAAGAGTGGGTCAGTGTTGCGCGCCTTTGTAGTGCGCAATGATTTGTCTTTCACTTATTCTATTCGCAGATTTTCGACCAAGAAAATATACACCAGTTGCAGAGTCGATCGAATATTCGGCCGGCACGATTAGGTCGATGTACTTCACCCAAAAGGCCATCATTTTGGCCGCGCGCCCCACTTTTCTCGAACGAAAAACCCCGGTGAGCAATTCATCCAGAGCACGCAAGAAATGATCGGCGCAGCCACCAGACGCTCCGGATGCGATCAAATCGAAATTTCTAAAAAGATACCTATGGCCGCTTTCGGTAAAGCGCGTGAAATCGAATGGTCCTTCGTGAACAGCCTGCAGAAAAGGAGTCTCCGCATAGACGATCCCGTCGGGTTTCAGAACGCGCCAGATCTCGCTTACGACTAAGTACGGGTCAACTACATGTTCAAGAACAGCCTGTACGACTACAATATCGAAAAAATCGTCCACGAACGGAATGTCATGAGCGTCTGCAACGAGTTGAACGTTATCGCTTAAGTATATGTCGAATGAAAATAAATCGACATTCTCGTCTTGGTACAGTTGTTCTATTCCGATGCCGACAGCTCCGCCACCAATAATCAACGCGCGTGGCCGAACACTTTGTTCTTCGAAGGATTTTATGATCTTCGCTATGTTTTTGTCCGTTACCTTAATCGCAGGCTGCGTAAGAAATCTTTGAATTCCGCCGAGATATGTGGGTTTTCTGCCAAGTTGGGATCTTCCCCGGCTGGCGATGACCTCATCGCTATTCAGCACACTTCTATCAAAGTCAACAAGAATTGGTCGCCCATCGATAATCGGGAAGCGTGTGCCGCGCGACCTCTCAAAGACAAAGTCGTCCTCATCCCAGATCAAGTTTTCGTTCGTAATGGGACATCTTAGGAAAGCTTTGTATGCCTTAAGATCGACGAGCATAAACCGTTCAGTTTCGAAATGATGCATGGTCTAATTTGGCAAGGCGGGAATTTTTATGGCAGGCAAATTATGTTCTGCCAAGGGCGGAGTTTCCGACTGGATGTCGGAAGTGAAATGCCGCCGCGCCAAAGGCGTCGGAACCTGTAATTGAACGTTTCGAGAAAAGTCAAAATGTCCTGTGGTTCATAACCCGCGGCCCGGGCCGTTTCTTGATTGACTTCGACGATCAACATTGGACGGTCTCGTTTCAACGTCTCGACCGCCCCTTCCAACATCGGAAGTTCAGCCCCTTCAATGTCGATCTTAATTGCGTCGACGCGTTCAATCGATCTTTGATTCACGAAATCGTCCAAGCGCATGATAGGAACGGTGCCGGTGTCAATCGCTCGGTCTTTGGTCTTGAACATGGTCATCATCCCCGAATGTGCCATGCCATCTCCGCTGTAATGGTCGCTGGCATATAAAGAAAATTTTCCGGGCTCACGACCCAGGCCACACTCGATCACTTCAATCCGCTGAAAGCCATTAAGTTCTTTGTTATGACGTAGCCTAGCGGCTAGCTCAGGCATTGGCTCAAATGCGTAGACCTTACCGCGCGTCCCCACGAGCTTGGCGGCAACTGTGCTAATCTCACCGACATTTGCGCCAACATCGAGCATAGTCATTCCCGGACGCAGTAGTCGGCGTAATGCGATCAGAATGCTGGGACTATAACTTCCGTACCAAAAGATTTTGCTTTCCATATGTTCGGATAAACGAAGCGAAATTCGGATATTTCCGTCAAAGTCATCAACAGTTCTTTCCCCGGCGCCTGCGTAGCGACGTCGCAGCGTTTCTAGCATGCGCCCGGTGCCCGGCACTTTATGCAACGCCATCGCTGTCTTCCTTAAGCGATTCAGGTCTGTCACTTCGGGCTCCTTGATGGAGAAGTAAATGCGGATCTGCGCACGGTAGAGACACGGTCAAAAATTAAATGCAGGGTCCGGTGTGCTAAGTCGACGCGAAACACGAGTAGCAAAAGAGTATACGAAACGACCATAGCCGAGCACTGAAGTGCAAAACCAACGATGCCAGGCAACGTGATTTGCATGCAAAGAAGAAACGTTCCTGCCCCCGCCAAGATGATGAACAACGCTTGCTTGTCAATTCCTGGAAGGCGGAAACCAAGCTTTCGTCCAAGTACAAGACTAATGGCAAAGGCTAAGGCGTAGGCCGCAAGCGTCGACCAAGCCGCACCGTAAATGCCGTATTTTGGAATCCATATCGCATTAAGGGCTACGTTGGTCAGGGCGGCGGAAGCGACGATGATAAGAATAGGCCATGTTCGTCGTCTTAGGTGAAAGGAAACGTCGAGATGATAGGACCGAAGCGCGGCTAGGAGAACTGCCGGGCCAACGATCGGCGTAACGCCCAAAGCAGCTTCTCTGAATTGCGCGCCGATCACGATGTCGATAAGCCCGCGCGCATAAATCGTTACCAATATTAGGATTGGGACGGCTGCTAATAGAAATAGCTGTAGGTTCTTTTCCAGCTGCCGCTGCGCAGCAGTATCGCCTTCTTTTTCAAGGATACGGACAACCAAGGGGTAGGCTGCCATGTTAATCGTCGTCAGCACCGCCATAGCGAGTGTAGCGAGATCATAGCCAGCTGCATAATGGCCTACGGACGTTCGATCAGAGAGCAGGGCAAGCAAGTAGCGGTCTGAGTACCCAACGACGAAGGTCAATGCAAATGTCAGTGCGAGAGGAAGACCATAAGAAGCAACTTCTTTAACTAATGCCGGCTGGAGCTTGTGCGAACCGACGTTCCAGCGTCTCACAACACTGGGCCACAAACTCGACAAAACGCTCCCGATAGCAAGGCCCGTTAGTGCTCCCGCTGCGCCAAAGCCCAGAGCGGCCAGGCTGCCACCTGCGGCCAGCGACGCGAGCGAACGAATGGATGCGATTTTCCCGTACCGGAAAGTGTCAAGTTGGGCGATTGCGAGCTTCAAATTCATGTTGTGCCAAGGTTCGCTTATCAAAAGTACCGAAACGATCAGCGCCATAATCCAAGATGGCGCGGTCAAGTTCAGGTGTCGGGCGACAAAGAATCCCGCGACAGCGATGCTGAGTGTAATTGCAGCGAAAACCGTGCGAACGTTTGATATCAGCGCGTTGTAATCTGCCGATCTTCCACGTTGTGAAAACCTCACCAAGCTCACACCGAGCCAGTTGCAGAAGATCGAATCGGCGAAGAGCACGGAAAATTGCGCGAGGGTGTAAAGCCCGTAATCTGCCGGTGTAAGAAGACGGCTATAGATCGCAAGGGCCGCAAAGGTAACGAGCCCAGGTAAGCCGCGGGCGAGCGTGTAGCCGACTGACTTTCTTACGAGCATCGAGGTAGCTTATTGATGTCGGATCCGCGACACAAAGGCCCGACCGGAAAGGTGTGCAGGGCCACGTATGACGCCAACATCCTAAAAAAGCCTTAGGTTATGTGCGTTCACATAGAGGTTTAACAACAGCACGCCAAGCCCACCGATATACCCAATGATTCTCGCGTCGGAAGTTGTGTGGCCGATTCCATATGCCGTCAGCACATAAAATAAGGGCTGGATGCTAACCTTATGGCGCAAAACCAAAGAAAATTGAGCGATTGCGGCGAGATCGACTAATAGGATAATCGCGAGGATAATGACTCCTACGTTATGAGCGCGCATCCCGCGCATAATGCCTCGAAAGAACCACCCAACATAGATTATGAATAGAATTGCGAAAAGGGACGACATTGCCGCTCGAGGATTGAAGACGGAATGCAAAACAAAGCCCGTCGCCGTGCCCGAAAAAATGACGTTGCGAAGATCCAAAAAGGGGGAGCCAAAGAAGAACAGGGTCCCGAGTGGCAGAGATAGCGGCCATGGAAGGGTCGCGATTGAATACAGAGTCGACGTGCCACTATCGCCAGCCACTTCCTGACGCAGGAAGCCAGTAATGAAGCCGGCCCGATCAATCAGAGCGAAAATGGTGTCGCTTCCGACCAAGACGACTGTAGCCCCAAGAGCCGCCGCCGCAACGACGAAATAAACCACAGAGAAGTACAAGGTTCGCCGGCCGAAGGAAATTCGAAGCCCCCCATCGTGGGGCTCGACGTGAAGAGCGATAAAGACAGCGGCGCCAAAAATCGTTAACAAACCGGTACCAATCCGGACGTAAAGCGCTAGGGCCACTACGAACAGCGTCATCCAATAACGCCGTTGCAGCGCCAGAAGGGAAGCAAGAACGAGAAACGACGCCACCCACGCATCACGCACCAAAATGAGCCCATTAGCTAACAAGAATGGCCCAAACGCACATAGCCAAAAGGCACGTTGCGCTGTTGCTCTGTCCGACAATTGATTGGCGAGGTCTCGAGTTGCGAAAGGAATTATCGTCAAAAAGATCAAGTTGGGCATCACGAGATCCAGGACGTTGATTTTACCAAAAGCCGCATAGGCGAACTGGCTGATCGGCGCGAAGATAGCAGCATAAGGGCTGCTCATTTGATAGAAGCCAGGTCGCGTCGGGAAGTCATGTGGCAAGATGGGCGATGCCAAGGAGAAGTAATATCCGTCGTCAGTCCCGTAACCACCCTCAGGGCCGGACATGCCATGGAAGGCAGGGAGCAGATATAGCTGCAGCAAGAAGAGAAGAACTGCACCGGCAGAATAGCCTAGAAAGACCGTCGCGACGTCGGACAAGGGAGAAAATCTAAAGAGTTTTCCGAATACCAATACGATGAAGAGTGATGCGATAAAAAAGAAGAGGCTTTCGGGACTAAATATCAAGAGCGCGACCGAGACACAGGCGAATAGAAGTACCTGCGCCGAGGCCTGCAGCCGCGCTTCACTCATGGCCAAGTCCGTCGAGGAGTAGATCGCCGAGCGCTGCTAGATCAACTCTTTGCCGATCCCCCATCTGCGCATAGTGCCACCTTCCGCGGTCTGCCAATTGCCCCCATAGATCGCGGCGATCAATCAACTGATAACAACGATTTGTGATCTCCTCCACATTGCGGGGATCAAAATAGAGCGGAGCATCACCCAAGACCTCCGGAAGCGAACAAACGTTTGAAGAGATCACCGGGGTTCCGAAACGCATGGCTTCAAGTGGAGGATACCCAAAGCCCTCATTTAATGTTGGATACAACAGAGCAAATGCGTTGGCGTAAAGCGCCGCAAGAGAAGGCAAATCGACATAAGGAAGAAACGCGAAGACGTCCTTCCAATGTCGATTCATTCTTGCGGGTGCGCCGCCAACGATTATCAAACGCTTATGTTGGCTCGAAGGCAGACGAGACAACAGCAGCTCAAAAGCCTGCATGGCGCGAAACGCGTTCTTCACCCATCGTTGGCCACTGACTAGCAGGAAGTAGGAACGGGGCTCCAAGTCAAATCCCAAAACTCCGGGTTCAGTGTTACATACGATAGTCGGAGGACTTGCGAGAACACGGATCTGCGATGATTCCAGATCATCGAACGCAGTGAGAAGGGCATATTTCGTATGATAGGATGGCACTATGATGGTTTGTTGACGACACTTTAGTCGTGTTAGACGATGAAAGCTCCTCTTCCGCAGATTTCTGTAAGTTTTTTCGAAGGTAATTCGAGCAACGTCCTTGATAAACCTCGAACTGCTCTTAGAGTATCGGAGCATTTTGGGATCGCTTGGCAATTCTACCGGACGCATACCATGTATCGTTATCACTACATGCATGTCTCCAAAGTCCAAGCTCTCATATCCATCAGCAAGAGCGGAAAAGAAACGGCCTCCCTGAAAGCAATTCAGCACTCGCTGGAGATCACGCGGACCGGAAATCTCATGGATTTCAAATCCACGTGCCTTAATGCCATCTATGATTTGAGGTGCGATGCTTCTTCGAGCATCAAGAAAAAACTCGATAGTGCCGATTGAAGCACGCCGCAATACGAATTCAAATATACTTATAGCATATTCTGAGCCGCCGTGCGGACCACCCCCCTGTTCTTGACAAGCCGCCAGATCGAAAAGCAACTTGTCAGGCATCAGAATGCCGTGCCGATGACCAACTTTCTTTGATGAAAACAACGAGACTCATTAAGACTATTCCGGAAAATAGCGAAATACCAAGAAGTAACAAGGACCTCGGGCGGCTTTTCTTATATGGAACAAAGGATTCATCGACGACGCGAAACGCAAAATCGCTCTTCTGTTGAGCCAGCATTATCTGCTTAATTTGCTCTTGCATTAAGGCCGAGATGCTGGCCCTGATTTCTGCTATATTCATCTTGTCGATTTGGTCGGATAGGTAGGAGAGATTGCGTTCTGCCTCGGCCAGCGTTCTCGTGCGAATTCGCTCATTTGCCAAATTAACGTATTCGGTGGCCCAACGAGCGGCGAGTGCAGGGTCACGCCATGCAATTTCAATAGTCGTTGTGTCCGTCAGATCATCATGTCGAATAGAAATATAGTCCTTGAACCTTCTATATATTTCGTCGGGTGTTGGTTCAGTTGGCAATTGTCCGGCGGATGTGTCTGCCGGCATTATGTAATGAGCTAACGTCTCTAGAATTCCACGTCGGCGTTGCATCCAACTCTTGGTCTTGTCATCCCACCTACGTCTAAACAGCAGCGGCAGCACGCCATTCTTTTGGGCAAATTCAACAGCGAGTGTACGAGACTTCTAATATTTGGAGGTTGTCGCTTGGGGAATTGGCAAACATCGGTAAGCCCGCCAGACTGGCCAGGCTTCCGAATTGGCCTAAAGCAGATCCGATGCTACTAGTTGAAGATTGTTCTGAATTAGGCACGACCTTAATAGAGGAAGTGTATAATTTCTCAGCGAATACAAGATATATTACGCATACAAATATTAGAGTGAAAACCCCACAAAAGAATAATACCCTGTTTCTGCGTATTGATCCGTACAAGAAATAGATCTCTGATCTACTTTCTTCCAAATCTTCGATTGGCCGCCCTTTTCCGATCATGCTGATTGCGTTCTAGCCAGGACAGTTTGTGCAAAGCCTGATCTCGCTAAGTGCATATCTATAGCCTGTATCCAAGATAAGACTTGCGCGAAAGCGCAGTCGACGCCCACAAAGCCTAAATTGAGCGGCAATTGGTAAACGTACTGAATGGGCATACAAATAGCCTAATCTTTGCTGCTGAACGTGAACCCAAATTGAGTGCGGCGTCGAAGTACGATAGGTGACCGTTCAACTGAGAGCTGGCGTTGTTTAGATAGGCGAGACCCTTGACGCCAAATTCTTAGCTGAAGTCATCGCGGGAGTAAACCGCTCAAGATTTGGCAAGCTCGTGGCTGTAGGGATTGAACCAATCCCCGAGCCTGACAGACCGTGGTCGAAACGATAAGTTAGGGATTGGTAGCAGTGGTGGTTCGCATCCAGCTAATTTCGGAAAATCTTCAACGAGGCGTTCGGAAACGTCAACCTGCTCTTGGTCATATTTCTCGCGCATTGACGCGGCCAAGAACTGTGAGGGCTGATACGTCTGCCATTTGATGACCAAACGCTATTACACTATCGAGATAGCGTCTTGGCGGCGCGCCTTGAACAAGGAAACGCCCGTCGAGGCGTCTTGGTTTCTAGCTGCGGTAAACGGCCATTTGTACGGTCATTGAAATACAGGCAGTACCGACGACGTTCAGACCAAGAGGGTCGAATAGAAATAGGCATGTCGAGCTATGAATGTGCGTCGTCTGATTCTCATCGCAATCGCCTTCGGTTCGATTTCCCAAATAGGTCATTTCGAACAAGTCAATGGACGACGCGATTTGGTAGGTTTCAGCATGACTGCTAGGCCTCCGTCGGGCGAGTGGCGTCATGGTAACAGTCAAGTGACGGCAATGAATAGTGACGTCCAAACGTCACTCGCGGTCACTGCCCTAAATCCAGGACTTTCGGCTTTGTCAATGCTCCACCAGACAGTCTTTCGTGCGAGTTGCTACAGTGATGCGCCCGAAATTCTCGCAGGTAACATGATCGGACATCGGCGCGGTCTCTGCTTTGGACTGGTGAACATCTCTGATGATCGGCGCACATCATTTCCACGTACCAAGACCGAGATATCGATTGGCGTTACACCCACCAATTACAGTTACCCGCCAAACCGCCCTGAGAGATATGGTGCAGTTTTTGATGCGAATGGAGAAGCGGGCACTGATGACACGGACGCGATTAATACAGCGATAGCGGTGGCTAGTGCGTCTGGAGGTGGTGAGGTCGTGATCGACGGGCCCGCTTTGGTTTCAGCGAGGAAACCACAAAACATCAACGATGCTCCTGCTGTCACGATAAAATCAGGAGTTGTCCTAAAGTTCATCAGCTCAGGCAGCCTGCATCTCGCTCCGAATGCATATCCCGGCTATGAGGTCATTCGATGTTTGGATACATCGAATTTCACGATAGAGGGCGCGAAAATATTCGGCGATAGGAGCACGCATCTCGGGAAAAACGGTGAGTGGGGTCACGGAATAGCTCTTTATGGATGTTCAAATTTCGAAATAGACGCCGATGAGATTTCAGACTGTTGGGGCGACGGCCTGATTTTGCAATACGACTCGTTCGGCAACCCCACTAGACATGGCAAAATTTACGTAAGAAAGGCCTACAACAATCGCCGCCAAGGTATGTCGATAATCTCTGCAGAGGACATCGATTTCTTTGTAAATGCAAACGGCACTCATGGCACGTCACCTGGGGCCGCGGTGGATTTAGAACCCGACTATCCGACTGACATTCTAAGGAACATCAGAGGGGCAATAGTTTCTTCCAACAATCAAGGGTCCGCGGTTTTAGTAAACTTGAGTTGCTTGCGCGCTAGCTCAGAGCCCGTCGACGTTAAGCTCAATGTGGATTCAGATCGAGATTTTCGAGGCATATCTGTAACTTATGCGGGCGTGACCGGCAGCCGGCCTACTGGTCGCATCACGTTCGTGTATCCGACGATTCGAAATACCCGGATGTCGTCAATTTGGGTGCAAAACAAAGATGTCGCGGGACCTAATGTTGTGTTTATGCAGCCTACCATGATCAATGCGTACAGCGGCAACTGGACCTCCGAGATGAACAAGAACTGCATCTCGATATACAACGGTATGGCGACGCCGTATCAGGCAGATGTGTTGGGTGGAATAGACATCCTTGGGGGACGATGCATTGACAACCGGATCAAGAAATATACCCATCGCGTCCTGTTCGTTCAGAACGTAAGATCTGCGATTGCCGTATCGAAGATCGATTTCGTCGATCCTCGGGAGGTTTCCGGGCTCCAGAGTTCTAGGGGCCCGATCTTCTTTGAGGGGGCGGGCATCATTTCAGATCGATTTCATCAAATGGTGCTTAATGTAACCGGTAACAGAATTTTGGACGGTGGCAACTGGGCTCCTATCATGACGAACAGAGGGGCTTCAGGGCCCGTGACGGTCACTTATGGACCTGATCTTCCTTTCGGCTTTCCAGCGATTAATTTTGAAGTTCTTGCTAATCACAACTTTCGCGTATTTCCCGGCGATCGCCGGCAAATCGTTCCCCTGACGACGGCCGCCGGCAAATATCTCGAGGCAACCGAAATTGGAGCACAGTTCTCATTAGTGATGTTGACTCCTGATTTGCTGTCTGTTCGTGATCCGGTTGGCGCATTGAAAGCTGAGCCTTAGGTTCGTCCGAGGATCAAGCAAGAGGCACTTAGTGCTTTCGCCAATCTCTGACTCTGAGTTCGCATAGATCGGCGGATTTGCTAACTTTGGTTCTTGTCGTTGTGAGCTTCCTACAACTAAAGAAGCCAACAAGCTCAGCTCGGCAAAACACCGCTCTGCTCAGAGCTTCCCGAAATAAGATGAGTGCTGCCGCCGATAGGAGGACGCCTCGCGAAAATAAGCTGAACGCTGCCTCACCTAAGAGGAGCTATATTGATGCCAAATTTCAGCAAACACGTCCCGAAACAACCAGCGCCGATTGAATGACCGCGTCATATTTACGGTGTCAAACGATCCGATACCCGCTGCCGCTTTCACAACACGCGCTATGTCAAGCGTGCGATCGTCAGGTCCCGTAGTGGGTCTCGATCCATTGCCGATACTCCCCGGTCTGCATTGCGCGCCACCAGGGTTCGTTGGCGATATACCAGGCGAGAGTCGCGGCGAAGCCGGTTTCGAAATCGTATGCGGGCGCATAGCCGAGTTCAGTGGTGATTTTTCGGGCGTCGATCGCATAGCGCCGGTCATGCCCAGGACGGTCGGCGATGAATGTCATGAGGCCGGCTGTTGGGCATCCGCGGGCGGCGGGCGCTTCGGGAAAACGCTTAGCGAGGGCTTTGTCGTTGGCGAATGCCGTGTCGAGTTGCGCGCATAGCCCATCAATAAGCTCTAGATTGGTGAGTTCGCAATTGCCGCCAATATTGTAAACCTCGCCAATTCGCCCGCGCTCGAGCACCAGGTCGATGCCGTGGCAATGATCCATCACATAAAGCCAATCACGCACATTCTGCCCATCGCCGTAGATTGGCAGCGTTTTGCCATGCAGGGCGTTGATCAAGAACAGCGGGATCAGTTTTTCGGGGAACTGATACGGACCGTAATTGTTCGAGCAGTTGGAGGTCGTCGTCTGAAGCCCGTAGGTGTGGTGGTAGGCTCGCACCAAGTGGTCGGAGCCGCCTTTGGATGCCGCATAGGGCGAATTCGGCGCATAGGCGGTGGTCTCTGAAAAGGGTGGATCGTCCGGTCCGAGCGACCCATAGACCTCGTCGGTAGAAACATGATGGAATCGGTGATCGCGGCCGTTGCCCTGGTCCAGCCAGATCGACTTGGCCGCCTTCAGAAGGCTGTGGGTTCCGTTGACATTCGTTTCGATGAAGGCGTCCGGTCCGTGGATCGAGCGATCCACGTGAGTTTCCGCCGCGAAATGGACGATAGTGTCGATGTGGCGTTCAGCGATAAGCAGTCGTACGCGCTCATAGTCTCGGATATCGCCGTGGACGAACTCTATGTCCCTGAGGCCGTCCAAATTTGCGCGATTGCCCGCATAGGTCAGGGCATCGAGGACTGTCATGCCGTCATCGGGATGGTGCTCGCGCCAGTAGCGCACGAAATTCGCACCGATAAAGCCCGCGCCCCCGGTTACAAACAGATTAGACATCACCCGATCCGATTGTCACGGCAAGGCCTCCGCCTCGGAGAATGGGACGCCGGCCAAATCCTTATTTGAAAGAACCGGATCGGTACCCGGCGGGAGCGGCCATTCTATCGCGAGATCCGGGTCGTTCCATAAGATCGTATGCTCGTCCGCTGGGGCGTAATAGTCCGTGCATTTGTAAAGAACGTCGGTGTTGTCCTCGAGGACAAGAAAGCCATGTGCGAAGCCCGGCGGAACCCAGATGAGCCGCTTGTTTTCGGCACTCAGTTCGGCGCCGGCCCATTTGCCGAAATGAGGCGAGGAACGCCGGAGATCGACCGCCACATCGAATACCCGACCGGCCGACACGCGCACAAGTTTTCCCTGGGGTTGGCGGATCTGATAGTGCAACCCACGCAAGATATGCTTCCCGGACCTGCTGTGATTATCCTGGACGAAGGTCCAGTTCAGCCCGTTCTCTCGGAAAGTTCTCGCGTTCCACGTCTCCATAAAGAAGCCGCGATTGTCGCCATAAACCGTGGGCTCGATGATAAGAACGCCCGGCAATGTGGCTTCCAAAATTTTCATACCTGGCCGCTCTTTAGGATCCGCAACAAGTAATCACCGTAACCGCTTTTGCGAAGCGGCTCAGCCAGGCGCATAAGCTGCTCCGCGTCGATGAAACCTTTTCGATAAGCGATCTCCTCCGGACAACTGATCTTCAGCCCCTGTCGATCCTCAACGAGGCGGACGAACTGCGCCGCGTCTAGGAGAGAGCTATGCGTTCCCGTGTCGAGCCAGGCGTAACCGCGTCCCATCATTTCCACATGAAGAGCGCCAGCCTCCAGATAGAGTCGGTTCACGTCGGTGATCTCAAGCTCTCCGCGAGCCGAGGGCTTGATCGCATGGGCGAATTCCACGACCCGCTGGTCATAGAAATAGAGACCCGTTACGGCATAGTTGGATTTGGGCGTCGCCGGTTTTTCCTCGATGGCATTGGCCTTGCCATCGGCATCGAATGAGACCACGCCGTAGGCCGAGGGGTTGCCGACATAATATCCGAAGATCGTGGCGCCGACCTCGCGCCGGTTTGCGGCGCTCAGCAATTCAGGAAGGCCGTGGCCGTAAAAGACATTGTCGCCGAGAATGAGGGCCGACGGCTTTCCAGCCACAAAATCCTTGGCGATGTGAAACGCCTGGGCCAGACCGCCGGGTTCGGGCTGAACGGCGTATTCCAACGACAGGCCCCAACCGCTGCCGTCTCCCAGAAGCGCCTGGAATTGAGCCTGGTCCAGCGGCGCCGTAATGATCAGGATTTCGCGGATCCCGGCAAGCATCAGCACCGACAACGGATAATAGATCATCGGTTTGTCGTAGATCGGCATGAGCTGCTTGGATACCGGTCTCGTGAGCGGATAAAGCCGTGTCCCGGTTCCACCCGCCAATATGATGCCCCGCCTCATGCAGCTCTCCAGACCACATTACATGGCGTGCTTCGGCATAGCGGCTGGCTCTTTCGTCGACTGGTCATTGGCCGAACTCCCGAGGAGGCACCCCAAAGTCAAATGTTAGAAAGTATCATGTTGACGCGTAGCATTGTGGGGTCAAGTTGATTGCCATTCGGCGACACGCGCGCATATATAGAGCCGCTGTCCTTCAACGCCCTGGGCAGAACATGCCCCTATATATCGTCGCACAGCGATTCCAACGTGCCAGTCTGGACCAAATCAGACCAGACAACACGACACATATATACCGGCAAGGGCACTGTCTTGTCCGGCAGAGGTACGAATTACCGACGGGGGAGTTATCATCCAATGGCGCGAGCGAATGGTGTTCGGATTGGTCCGCTGAAGGTTAGAGCAAAGCCGATGGCAAGAGCGGATAGCGGCAAAGTGAAATACATCGTCCCCGAGACCAAAGAGAGTGTAAGAAGCATCAAGATCAGCCAGAGGCCAATCAGACCAGTGGGATCGTTGTAGACGTCGACCCGTTGCCAGGCCAGCACGCCTGCCCCAATCAAGACGATGCAGAAAAGCACGCCACCGGGAATGCCCCATTCGATTGCGGCCTGCAGGAATCCATTATGGGGATGGAGGAAAACAGTCGAGCTGTCATGTAATGTCGCCCGAAACTGATCCGGCCCCAGACCGAAGATGGGGTGCCGCAGAATATCTCTGATAGCTTTGCCCCAGATCTCCATTCTGCCCGAGGCGAAAGCGTCAGGATTGTCTATGCGGCTGGCGCTAACAAGAAACCTCATCACGCCGAAGCTAGGACTAGGTGGCGTCAACGGTATCGATATGAAGGTTCCTATGGTCAACGAGCCTGCCGTCAGCGTTAAAATCTGCCGCACGTTTGAAATGCGACCAAAGATTGGTAACAGACATAGAGAGCCCAGGATCGCCAAAAAGGGGCCACGTCCACCCGCCCAGACCAGGAAGCCGTATATCACCGTCAAAACAACGAACGTCCGAAGCCGTTGGCCTCGCTCGATAGGCGCTGCAAAAAGAGGCGCATAAGCCGCGACGAGAGCGATGGACGCGAAATGCCCGAAATGCCGTACGTTCGCGAAACCAAGGACTCCGGCCGTCCAGGGATAGCTGTCTGGATCCGGCACGTGCGTCAGAAGGAGAGTTATGACAACCGCGTAAAGAAGGAAGCCGAAGACGATGAAATGAACAATTCTCGGCCGCCATTCGCTATAGGCCGTGAGAAACGACCATACGGCGATGCCGAATAGTCCGTGGATAAGCCATTCCAGTTGACGGATGATCGCCAAGCCCGGAAGGGAAGAAAGCAGGATCGACGGCACCGACCAGGTAAGCCAGAGGGCTACGCTCCAGCGCAGCCATCGTGGTATCGATTTAGGCGATGGCCATTTCGTGTTTTTGTCGGTTGCGACGAGATAGACGACGACAAGCTCCAGGATCCCGGTGAACAAGCGCATTGCCAGAGCCGTCCCGCCACCCGGAACGAACAAGACTATGCCAATGCGAACCGTGGGGAAGGCAATCACTAGAAAGCCCAGCGCGCACCCGGTCGCGCGCGCCAGAACCGTTTCGTTCGGCCCGAAAGTCTGGACCTCGGAAGAAGGAAAGTGCCGCCTCATCTATGCGATTCTTTCTTCCAATCGTTAACAAGTTCTTCCAAGTGCCCCGCCTGCGATGAGGCCCGCAAATCCGTCGGAAAGTCACTTTCGCGTTGAACTGGAGAAGCCTCATATTTGATTTCAAGTTGGGCGAATGGTCGAACCTGTCGAATGACCGCAAATCTTATGCCGCACTTACTGGCCAGAATTCTGGCCAGCGCTAATGTCGAGACAAAGGTTGGAGTGTTGCGGCCCACGAGTTACGATCGAAGTGCGTCGGGCTCCTTTGAGCGCGACGCCCTGAGCGCCGCTTTCGGTGTAGTCGGCGCCAAGATCACCCTGGTCGGCAGCATGCCGGGCAGGATGGAACTGGGCACCGGTCCGTCGTTATTAGGTCTTCTGATGGTCACGAGGACCGTGCCACAAGCTGAACGGTCTTATTTGGATGATCTTCCAGAAGATGCCCGTTTTCTTTGAGTTCTAGTCTTGGGCCTAATATGGACGCCGCCTGCATCTCGTTTGATGTCGAACGCGCCCGACTTTTCTGCAAGGTCGCTCAGCTTCGTATGGCCGTAGGTCCTCGGATCGAAGTCGGAAGCGAGATTGGCAAGTTGCTGCCCGACGCGGCCGAGCGACACCCATCCATCCTCGTTGTCGAGTTGCGCGATCGCCTTGCGAAGCAACGGCGTCGCGGCGCTTGGCGGCTTTAGAGCGGAAATCACTTGCCCTTCCGGTTCGACCGAAAGGTCGGATTTTGCGGCTTCCGGCAGAAGATTCTCGGTGTATATAAACCGTCGGCACGCTTGGCGAAAACTCTCCGGCGTCTTCTGTTCGCCGAACCCGTAAACGTCGACACCTTGTTCGCGAATCCTAGCGGCTAGCCGCGTGAAATCGCTGTCCGATGACACTAGACAAAACCCGTCAAAACGACCGCTATGCAGCAGATCCATCGCTTCGATCACGAGCGTGATATCGGATGCATTCTTGCCCGACGTATAGGCAAAATTCTGGCTGGGTATGATCGCGTGGGTGGATAGGACATCGGCCCATGCCTTGAGCTTGGTTCCCGAGAAGTCCCCATAAATCCGTCTGACACTCGCTTCGCCGATCTTGGCAACCTCTTCAAACAAACCGGACGCAATACGGGCAGATGCGTTATCTGCATCGATCAGAACAGCCAGCCGCGGTGCGCGAGGTTCTGTGACCATAACGACCTTTCGCGAATATCAGTAAAGGATGCCCCGTGCTGCAAGGATGACCGGTTTGCGGGTGCCGGACAAGCGCCGACGCCTGTGGCGAGGAGTGAGCGTGTCCGAAAATTTTAGAGAAGACCTCTCCTAGGTCGCTGTGCTGCCGTCTTCCGAACGGCTTCAAGAATTCTCAAAGTGCCTTCGTCCAGATGCGGCCTGTATTCGCCCTTGGTCCCGCTCAGCACACAGCCGAATTCCGGCTTCTTCAGCACCGGATCGTTGGTGGCGTTCGTTGCCATGTTCATGATTGCTTTGAGGCCTTCATCGGGCTCATGATTGGCCCCTTTCTCAGCGCCGACCACGAGACAGGCCATGGCCCAGCCACCGGAGCCGGGCCTGACGCCTTTATCGGCGGCCGCATTGATCCCGTCAAAGATGGGCGTAGCATCTGGCGGGCGAGCGACAGTCTACGACCTAGAACGAAGATCCGGCGGTACACGCCTCAGAGCGAATCAAACTCGGGAAGCTCGCCCGAAGCCCTCAATTCATAAGAGTCCGTTGGACCGCGCGTTGCCATCCGTCCAACATTTTCTGCCGTTGGTCCGCTTTCATGACGGGCTCAAAACGGCGATCGAGCGCCCAGGTCGCCGACACATCATCGAGACTGGACCACATGCCGGTACCCAGTCCGGCGAGGAAGGCCGCACCCAATGCCGTCGTCTCCACACTCGCAGGCCGCTCGACAGGCGCCTGCAGGATATCGGCTAGGAATTGGCATAGCCAGTCGTTGGCAGCCATACCCCCGTCCACACGTAATGCCGCAGCTTGGGCTCCAGCATCTTTCGCCATTGCGCTGGTGAGATCGAACGTCTGATAAGCCACAGACTCGAGAGCGGCGCGCGCAAGGTGGGCAGCCGTAGCATCGAGTGTCAAACCACAGATAAGACCTCGCACATTAGGGTCCCAATGGGGTGCGCCCAAGCCAACAAAGGCGGGCACCATATAAACCCCGTGGCTGTCAGATACACGAGTCGCCATATCGTGAGTCTGAGAGGCGTGTGTGATTACGCCGAGGCCGTCACGCAGCCATTTCACCGCGGCCCCCGCCACGAAGATCGATCCTTCAAGCGCGTATGTGGTGCGGCCGTTCAAGCGGTACGCTGGCGTGGTCAACATCCGTGTCTTAGATATTACCGGCTTGTCGCCGATGTTCAGCAACAGAAAGCAGCCGGTTCCATAAGTGGCCTTGGCCATTCCTGGCTTCACACATGCCTGTCCGAACAGCGCAGCTTGCTGGTCACCCGCAATTCCCGCGATGGGAATTTCAGCACCGAGGATAGCCTTGTCCGTATAGCCGAAGAGGCCACTATTATCTCTCACTTCGGGGAGAAGAGACGCCGGAATATTGAAGAGCCGAAGCAACTCCTCGTCCCAGCTTTGATTCATGATGTTGAAGATGAGAGTCCGGCCAGCATTGGTGGGGTCCGTTGCGTGGCTCTTGCCGCCGGTAAGTCGCGACAACAGAAAACTGTCGATCGTACCGAATGCCAGCTCCCCTTTCTCTGCCCGGTTCCGCGCTCCAGGGACGTTGTTCAAGATCCACGCCAGTTTGGTGCCGGAAAAATACGGATCAACCAAAAGGCCTGTCTTTTCCGTGACCATGGGCTCGGCACCATCGGTCTTGACCTTGGCGCAATAGTCCGCGGTTCGACGATCTTGCCAGACGATCGCATTGTGGATCGGCTTGCCTGTGGCGCGGTCCCAAACAACGACCGTCTCGCGCTGATTGGTAATTCCGATAGCGGCGATGTCACGGACATCGACTTGCGATTTCTCCAGCGCTTGGCGCATCATCGCAACTGTATCTCGCCAGATGTCTTCCGGGTCATGCTCCACCCAACCCGGTTGAGGATAGTGCTGAGGAAACTCTTGTTGTGCCGTGGCCACAGGTGATGCCGCGTCGTTGAACACGATGCACCGCGTTGACGTCGTCCCCTGATCGATGGCCAGAACGTATTTTTGGCGAGCCATGGCAGATCTCCTTGACGTAGTGGCTAACCTGACTGCTGCTCAGCCCCTTACGAATTCTTGTCAGAAAGTCGATTCGTCGATTTCGACCGTGACGACGGCGCGATGCCGAGACGGCAAGAAAGGCCGGATCGCGAGCTGGTAGAGGCCTCCCCCCGCGATGCCGCCCGTGAGTGGGCCGAGTATCGGCACCCACCAGTAATTCTGTGGCGCCGGCAAAGCCGCCGACCCCCATCCCGCGAAGAAAGCGAAGAGCCTTGGTCCGAAGTCACGGGCCGGATTGATCGGCCATGCTTCCAGATAGCCGGCGGAGGCGCCAATACAGGCTACCAGCAGACCGATGATCAACGCGCCCGCATTCGCCTTTGGCGCCATCTCGTTGAATTCTTCGGTGATGGCGAAGATACCAAGCACGAGAATGCCAGTAAGAACAATCTCGTCGACAAACGCGTGGAGCGGCGTAATCCCGTCGCCGGGATGCGTAAAGAAGACACCGGCCGCTCCGCCGTCTAGCCGAGTCATACCGTGCGCGGCGTTGAAGCTGTCGATAATCGGCGAGAACATAAGATAGACGACCGCCGCCCCCAGAAGCCCGCCGAGAACTTGCGCCGCGACGTAAGGCAAGGCCTTTCGCACAGGAAAGCCGCGAAACAGCGTCAGGGCTAAGGTGACGGCAGGATTCGCATGGGTTCCGGAGACATCTCCCGTGACATAGATCGCAATCGTGACCGCCAGACCCCAGGCTATGCAAACGCCCCAATAGGCGTGCTGATAAGGACTTGGGTCATAAAGAAAGTACATCGCTGCAGCGGAATCACCGAGCGCGATAATGATGAACACCGCGATACATTCGGAGATCAACTCTCCGGCAAACGCCTTCCGGGTAGACATGACTTCCCCCCACAATTTTCTCTGTCCCCTCTTTCGGACTATGCACCTCTTTCGGCAATTTGAACACGCCCAATAGTCTCATCGATGCGCTTCGCGCCCCTGTTGCAACACAAGTGATTCCATCACTAACGACCACAGTATCGCAATCTAAATGCGTCCCAATGCGTTGTATTCCGTTCGTTCCCTTGCCGGGTAACAAGGAAGGAGAGGACGTCCTTCGTTGCCACGTATCTTGAATGGCGCGACGTGTCATTCGGCTGGCACGCCCTCTCGGCGCGATACCCCATCCCCCAATCCTCGGAGAAAGCACGACTCATACATCACTTTGTCCCAACGGGACGGGAAACCGACTTAGTGCCGCCCCACCCGGTGCCCAGCTTGTAGGCCTGTGGACCTGTGAACACCGCTTCGATGCGTGTAATCTTTCCATCCACGAATTTCCACGCCTCACTGTTGAGCATTTCGTTGGGATACCGCATCCCCGCCGGATATTCGTAAGTCTTTCCGTCCAGAGTCACGCCTTTGACATCGCCGCGGCGCATAAAGTTGAACGTCCCGTATACGATTTGCCGTTCGACGTCGACGACCGGGAAATTTGCGCTACCTATCCGATTTTCGAGCCTCGCGTTGCCGACCGCGGCGGAACGCGCCTTCCGACATACCTAATCGCTCTACGACAGTCGTTCTGTCTTCTCGCCCCCTCACCCGCGACGGCAAGTACGACCGGGCTTTCGGGTGGCTGACACGACAATTAAACAGAACGCCGGGGTGCCAGCGTGCGGCGCCACAGATTCGGCGGCAAGCCGGATCGAATAGAGCTTCGAAAAGAGGTGGCACGCCGGAAAGGATTGGAACCTGCAACCTTTGGCTTCGGAGAACAAACGGACAGAGGCTGAAGGCCTTTTTTGTCCCGCCAAAGTGGAGTTGAGCGCTGCCTGAGTTGAACTGAGCACCGCCCTTTCGAGCGTCACGGCCGCCGGTGCCGCCAGTTCCGACAGGAACTTAATCGGTTTAGAACGGCTGGATCTCGGACCAGGCAGCCGATCGTCTCTCAGAACATGATGCGATAACCGCCGTAGAAGAAGGTGCCGGTCGTTTGCGCGCTGGGTGCGTTCACTAGTAGCTCGTTGTACCATTCGACGCCGCCTTCGAATTCGAATTGCACCCAACGGGTCAACCTGTAGTCCATCCTAATCCAAGGCCGGACGAGAACGCGGTCTGTGCCGCCAAGTTGGCTTGATCGGTAATCAATAAAGACTCGGGGATTTATCCGAAAATTTCGTGTGACCGGAAACCGGTAGTTCAACGTCACGCCGTAACTATCGTAGTTGTCGAGCTTGGCGTATCGCAGCCCGCCGATGAAGATTGCACCTTGGCGGAAGATGTCGGTCGCGACCAACTGCGTTGACCACCAGATATTCGTGCCGGTGGCCGAATAGCCAGGAACGCCTCCGGAGCCGATTGTCCCGGACAGGCTCGACACGGTGAAATCGGAATTGAGTTGCAGTCGGTCGTTCAGGACTTGGGTCAGTCCGAGTGTGGCGGAGCGGCTTGTCGCTGTCCGGTCCAACGCGAGCTGATAGATTTCGGTCGGCGTGAAGACGCCCAGGAGATCGCTAAGCGATGCGACGCCTTGCCCGACGATCGCATTTTCCGTCGTGAGAAACGGACCTTTGCGGTAGTCCAGGGTAGCGTTCAAAGTCGTCCGCTTTCCTATGTTGAGGCTACCGACGATATAGGCGGTGCTCAGCTCCTTGAAGAAGATGTCGTAATCGATCAAGCCATAGAGGCTCCGGCCGGGAGTGAAATATTTCACTTCGGCGCCGACAGCCCGCCGATCTATGAGACCGCTGTTTGTCTGCTGAATGAAATACGTACCGAAGGACCAGGCGCCCACCACATTATCGAAGCTCAATCCGCCGCCATAGAGCTTGCGGGAGGTCTCGACGCTGGTTTGCCGACTGCTTTCGACCGGATAGCCGAAGAAGCCGTTGAATCGGAGATGTTCGAGAAGGTCGGCCGAGAGCGACACGCCGTCAAAGCGGCCAAAGACGCCCTGGGTGTTTTGAGATTGCCGGCCAACCCGGCCGAAGAGACCGCGCTTGAGGTCACGAAGCTCGATGGAGGCATTGTAGAGCCGTTTGACGTCGGACGTGCCGAGGAAGTCGGCGTCGTAACTCCCGACGAATAGCGCCCGCATGTCGAAAGCGTCACTGCGTGCGCGTACCCGAAGATCAACATCGGTCGTGAGTGCGGATTGCGTGGTCTGAGTTGGGCCTCCCGGCGGATCGACGGTATTGCGATAATAGTATTGCGCCAGACTTCCATCGGCATCCGTCCGCCATTTTCCGTTGTCGGCCGATTTGGCCTTCGATTGTGCTTGAACTGTTTTGGGCGCGTTGATCGTGACGAGAGCTGCCAGCCGCTGGCGAACGCGATCGGAATCCGGCCCAGTTGGATAATCCTTGAGATAGCGATCGTATTCGGCTTTGGCTTGGGCGAGCTGGCCGTTGCGTTCGCGCGTCACGCCAAGAAGCTCAAGCGCTTCCCGCCGCAGAGGGCCGTCTCCCGATTCGACGATCTTGGTGAAGAGCTGGATGGCGCGAGCAAGGTTCCCATCCGTGAGCGCCTGGCGGGCTTCGGCCATTACGGGCGCGAGCGCGAGATCGACTTGGGAGATGCTGTCGTCGTAGACCGGGGTTGCGGCAATTGGCGCGACAATGCCAATCGGCATGATGTCGATAATCAGAGTTTTGCGATCGTCGGCGTTTCGTACGTCGATTGTCGCACCTTGGCTTAGCCTCAGCGTGAGAGTTGGACGCGGGGGGGCAGACCCGTCGTAAACGATGTCGTCGATTGGCGCTGAGGAATCTTTGTCGAGCCCGATCTCGTCATGCGATTCAATCGATCGGTCGGCGTCCGCAAGTCCTCGCTGTAGCGGCATCAATTCAATGATGAATTCGCGGGCGGCGCCTTGCGGCGAATGGCGCTGATACGTCATGGGTACGGAGAGCGTCACCCTTAGCTGAAAGCCGTTGTCGCTCCGTCGAACATCGATCTGTTCGAGCACGCCGGCATCGGCAGGATGCGCCAGCGCAAGCAGCGAAAAAGCGGAATACGCGGCAACGCTTAGCCGCAGGACGAATGAACGAATCCGGCTCATGGACCAACCTGTTCCGCGCCCCTCAGCCCGTTGCATCAGTCAAAGCTTCCGTCCGATGGCCTGTGATGGCCGGTACGGCTTCGTTGGATCGTCGTCAGCGTGGAGTCGGTATAGGTATGGCAGGCGCCCGAGCAGTCGCGCAGCTCGTTGACCGTATAATTGGTCGGTGGGTTCGCGATCTTACGATGGGCGCCAGCGGAGTACTGGTTGGCGTGGCAGGCAGCGCAGTCGGGCTGATAAGCCGGGAAGGGCCAGGCGATCGTCTGGCTATTGGTCGTGTGACAATCGAGGCACGTGACGCTAGAGCGGTGATCGCCGGGATAGTTCGGCGAGGTGTGCGTGAAATGCGTGAAGGTCCAGCTTGTGATCGTGTGGCAGGAGTCGCATTCCACGGTCGTCACGAAGTGGCCCGCCGACTTGCCGGTCGCCGTTGTTCCGTTGTGGCAGCTCGAGCAGGAGCCGGTGACGAGCGCATGGTCGAAATTGGCCGGCGTCCAGGCCAAAGTCGTGTGGCAGCCGTCGCACTGGGCCGAGGTCATGACATGGGTCGGGCCCTTGCCCGTCGCCGTCGTGCCGTTATGGCAGCTCGAACAGGTGCCCGTGACACCGGTATGGTCGAACCGGACGTCGGTCCAGGTCGTCGTCACATGGCAGTCGTCGCAATTGTTGCTGGTCGCCAGGTGTCCCGCGTTCTTGCCTGCCGCGATCGTGCCGTTATGACAGCTGTAGCAGGTGCCGATCACATCGGCATGGTCGACCTTGGCGACCGGAGTCCACGCCGTGACCGAATGGCAATCCTCGCAAGTGTTGGTCGTGTTGATATGGGTCGCGTTCTTGCCTGTCGCCGTCGTCCCGTTATGGCAGCTGAAGCAGCTTCCGGTGATGTTGTCGTGATTGACGTTGGCGGGCGTCCAGGCCGTGGTCGTATGGCAACCGTCGCAATTGTTCGACGACTGGATGTGACCGGCGTTCTTGCCGGTGGCGGTCGGTGCCGTTGTGGCAGCTGAAGCACGTGCCGATAACGTCCGCGTGGTCGACGCGCGTGACCGGTGTCCAGGCCGTCGTCGTATGACAATCCTCGCAGATCGTGTTGGTGTTGATGTGCGTCGCGTTCTTGCCGGTCGCGGTCGTGCCGTTGTGGCAGCTCGCGCAATTGCCGGTGACGCCGGTATGATCGAAGGTCGCCGGCGTCCAGGCGTTGGTGGTGTGGCAATCGTCGCAAGTGTTGGTGCTTTGAACGTGATTCGGCGTCTTGCCGGCCGTGACCGTGCCGTTATGACAGCTGAAGCAGGTTCCGACGACGTCGGCATGGTCGACGCGAGATGACGGGCGCCCAACGGACCGTCGTATGGCAATCCTCGCAGATCGTGTTGGTGTTGATATGGGTGGCGCTCTTGCCGGTCGCCGTCACGCCGTTGTGGCAGCTGACGCAGTTGCCGGTGATGCCGGTGTGGTCGAAGCGGACATCGTTCCAGATCGTCGTCGTATGGCAGTCGTCGCAATTGTTCGAGCTCTGGATGTGGCCGACATTCTTGCCTTCGGCGACCACGTTGTTGTGGCAGCTCACGCAGGGGCCGACGACCGAGCCGTGATCGACGCGGGTCGTGGTCGTGAAGTTCTTCAAGCGTATGGCAGGAGTCGCAGTCGTCCAGGCTGTTGATGTGATCGACCGGCTTGGCCTCGGCGTTGATCGGCCCGCCACGCTCGTGGCATTGAACGCAGCGCCGGGGCGTGCCGGCAAAGACGCCGTTCACATGGCAGCTCTCGCACGGAACGCCGGCATGGCCGTCTTCGAGCGGGAAGCCGGTCGAGAAGTGATCGAAATCCTTCGGCGCCTCGGCCGCGCTCGCCGTCACGGCCAGGAGAGAGCAGCCCCAGGATTTGGCGGCGATAAGGAACCGTCTCGTCATCGCCGGATCCTTATGTTCTTGAAGCTGTCGGTCTGGTGGCACTGCTCGCAGCGTTGGCCGAATTGGCCGGCGTGCTCGTCATCCTTGGCGTGACAGGCGTAGCAGGTCGCGGTCTGGCTGGACTTCTTGTAGACCGGCTCGTGATGGCATTCCTTGCAGGCCGAGATCCTTGTGCGAGCCGGTCAGGGGGAAGTCGGTCTGCGTCGCGTGATCGAATTGCCAACGGTCCCAGCCGTTCGGGTTGTGGCACTGGGCGCAGTTCTCGCCGAGCGTTCCCTTATGGACGTCATCGGCGCGGTGGCAATCGACGCAGCCGGCCTTGGCGTCCTTGAACGCAAGCGTGACGTGGCAGGATTCGCAGGCGACCGCCGCATGGAGGCCGAGCAGCGGAAAATTCGTCAGATCGTGATCGAAGCGCACGTCCTTGGACCAACTCACGATGCCGTGGCAGGTATCGCAGGCCTCGCCGAGTTGTTTCTTGTGCGGGTCGTCCGTCGCGTGGCACGAGAAGCAGGTCGTGGCGAGCTTCTCCTCGCGGGGATTGCCATGATGGCAATCGGTGCATTGCAGACCCCTGTGGGCGCCATGGAGCGGGAATTTGGTGTCCTTGTCGTGATCGAAGGACACGGCTTTCCAGCTCGTTTCGTTATGGCAGGACTCGCATTTCGGCCCATTGCGGCCCTTGTGAACGTCCTGGATGGCGTGGCATTCGGCGCAGGTCGTCGGCAGCTTGGCGTTCGCCTTAGGGCTCACATGGCATGTGTTGCAGGCAAGGCCGGCATGGGCGCCGCGTAACGGAAATTTGGCGTCGCGCGCGTGGTCGAAGGTAATGGATTTCCAGGCCGCCGGCGTATGACAGGTCTCGCATTTCGTGCCGAACCGTCCGCCATGGGCGTCATCGACGACGTGACAGGCGGCGCAATCGGTCGGCGTCCCCTTATAGGCGCGGTTGGGATGGCAGGCCGCACAATCGACCGTCGCGTGCTTGCCGACGAGCGGAAACCTGGTCTTGGAATGATCGAAGCCCGAAACCGACCAGGACGCGGTCGTATGGCACTGAGCGCAGTTCGCACCCATCGAGCCTTTGTGGACGTCGTCCGACTTATGGCAGGCGACGCAATCCTTCGAGGCCTCGCGAAACTTCGTGCCCGCCGCATGGCACTGGGTGCAGTTCGCTTTGCCGTGCGCGCCGGTGAGCGGGAAGTCGGTCGCGTTGTGATCGAAGGATTCGCGGTTCAGTCCGACGATGTCGAAAGACCGGCCCTTATGGTCGGTGTGGCAGGATTTGCACTCGACGCCCGCGACCGAGCCGGACCGGCCGTGAAAGCCGGATTTGGACTTGATGTCTGCGTCCACGTCCTTGTGGCAGGCGAGGCAAAGCGAGTTCTGCGTCTCCTTGCTGAACGGCGCATGGCATTGGTTGCAGTCGCCTTCGAGCTTGGCGTGGGACGCGGACAAGGGGCCGGGCATGACCAGTTTCTGCAATGTCTGCGCCTCGACACCGCCGGATGCGAGCATCAAGGTCATGACCAGCATCCAGCGGAAAAGCGAACTGATGTGACCCATGCGCATGGCGTTCCACGTCAGTACCGTTGGACGGCGATCACGTGGAAGATCGCCGCCGCCACGAGTGCGATGAAGAGCGGGATGTGGAGCACATGCCACAGCGAGAACAGCCGCTCGTAAAATGAAAAACTCGCCACGCGCCGCGCATTCGCAATAACGTGCTTGCCGCTCCGCCGAACTTGCCGCGTGAGTGCACGCATGTCGCGCCGATCGAGGCCCTGGGAGCCGCCGATCTCGCGCACCTCGCGCTTGGCGAGCGATCGGATTCTGAATCCCGTCACGATACCGTCGAGATGGCGCCACGGCAGCTTGACGAAGCTCGCAAGGAAGCTCGGACGCGGGCCCAAGGCTCGGGCCGAATAGCCCGACAGGATCTCTTTGACCGTCGGCGCATAGGCGAAGAGATCGGTCGCGTCGTCGCGGCTCTGCTCCAAATCCTTCCGCAGCTCGGCGAGGCTCGTCTTGCGCTCGGAAAGCCCGTGGTGAATGCGGATATAGATGAAGCGGCCGATCAGCCCGCTGCCCGCCACGATCAGCATCGAAACGAGAGCAACGTTGCTGTTGGTCGAGCCGAGATGGAAATTGGAGTGAAGGATGATCAGCGCCGGCCCGAGAATGCCGAACATCATGTGCGTGTTGAACCAGAACCGGACGCCGCCAATGATCGCGAGCGCCTTCACGCGCTTGCGCAACGGATAGATCAGCAGTAGCGCCATCAGAGTCGCGCCCGAAATGCCGAACCAATAGCCGACGCCGCTCTCCGCCGTGATCAAGTCGAGATGCCGAAGCCTATAGGCCACGAAGAGGACCAACGCGACCGAGATGCCGAATATCCAAGGCACGGAGCGGGATATCCGGCGGCGTAGCGACTGCCGCCGCGGCGGGGCCGGCCGCTCGATCGCTGACATCGCCGGGTTCGCCGTCATTGCAGAATCTCCGAAATCCAGGATCGCGACGCCTTGGCATCGGAGATCAGCTTGGCGAGCTGCGGCTTGTCGGCGGGAACGACATCCGCAGCCTCCTGCCGCCGATTGTTCTTGAGGCGCGGATTGGCGCCCGCTTTCAGTAGGGCGGTGACGACATCTTCATGCCCATTGCGCGCCGCGAGAATGAGCGCCGTGTCGCCGACATTGTTCTTGGTGTCGAGCGCGCTCGTGACACGCAGCAGCGCTTTCGCCGATTCGATCGTGCCGGCTTCGGCGGCCAGCATCAGGGCAGTGTTCCCGGTCTCTGTCGTGAGGGCGAGATTCGCTCCCGCTCCGATCAGCGCCTTCACCACATCGGCATGGCCGTATCGCGCGGCCTTCATCAAGGCGGACTGATGAAGCGAATCCTCGTGATTGAGATTGGCGTGCCGCTTGATCAGAAGCGCGGCGGTTTCGGCCCGTCCGTTCTGTGCGGCGAGAATGAGCGGCGTTCGGCCCGCGCTGTCGGTCGCGTCGATGTCGAGACCGCGATCGAGCAGAGCGGCGATCAGATCGGGCGGTGCGGCAGGCGCGGCCGCGACGAGCGGCGACATGTCGCCCTTTGCATTCGCGAGGATCGCGCCCGATTTCAAAAGTTCCAATGTTACCGGCCAACGCTGCTTGGAAATCGACTCGGCAAGAGCCTGGTTGAGCACGCCGCCGAAGCCTGTGAGTCTCGCGAAAGGCCGGCTCGATCGCGCGAACCATCTCGACATTGCCCGCCTTCACGGCCGCCAGAAGCGGGTGACAGCCGGGATCACGATTGCAGCCCTCGTCCTTGGCATCGGCAAGCAGGAGCTTGGCCACCTCGACGTGGCCTTGAGACGCGGCGATCGAGAGGGCCGTCTGGCCCGCCGGATTGCGCGTCGACAAGGCCACCGAGCCCAGCAACTGTCGGACCAGATCGGGCCGATCGCGCCAGGCGGCGATCATCAGGGGCGTCCAGCCTTTGAAGAAGGCCGGGTTGCTTGCGGCGATCGCGGCGAGATCGTCGCGCTCGGGCGCGGCCGCCGTCGTCGCTTCTTTGGCGCCGGCCTTCTTGAGCGCCGCGATCATCGACGGTTTGCTCTTTTGCACGGCGATATCGAGCGCCGTTCGGCCCAGTGGATCCTTCGCCGTGACCGACGCGCCCGCCGCGAGTAGAAGATTGACGATCCCGGGATCGTCGCCTGTTGCGGCAAGGATGAGCGGCGTCGCGCCGCTGCGGTTGGCCCGGTCCAGATGCGCCTTCGCCTTGATCAACAGGCGGACGGCTTCCGTGTTTCCCGCCTCCGTCGCGAGGGTCAGCGGCGTGTCGCCGGCCCGGTTGGCAAGATCGGCCGAGGCGCCGTGATCGAGCAGCAGCTTGACCACATCCGCCCGGCCATGACCGATCGCTTCGGTGAGCGGCGTCCGGCCGAACTGATCGGGCTTGTTCGGATCGGCCCCTTGCTGAAGAAGCCGAGCGATATCGCCGGCGCTTTCGGTCCCGGCGGCGTCGGCAAGCGATCGGCCGGCTGCGGCGGTCTGCCGTGCTTCGAGTTTTTTCAGGCTTTCGGAAGCCGCGAGGTTTCCGGACTTCGCCGAGATCTCGTACCAATGGCGCGCTTGCGCAGGATCAGCATCCGTGCCCCAGCCATATTCGTACATCTTGCCGAGACTGTAGGCCGCATCCGCGCTACCCGCCTTGGCGGCGCGCCCATAAAGCTCGAAGGCCTTGGCGTAGTCCTTCGCGACACCCATGCCGTTGCGATAGAGATTGGCAAGCTGATAGGCGGCTTCGGCATCGCCCTGGTCGGCCGCGCGGCCGAGGACGTCGATGGCGGCCTTGTAATCCCGATGCAGGATAGCCTGCCGCGCGGCGTCGATATCCGTCTTCGCGGCGAAGCCCGGCGACGAGGTCAACAAGCAGGCTGCGAGGCCCAGCCCGAAATGGGCGAAGGCCTTTAGCGACGATCCGTTCGGTATCCTACGCCGAGCCATACTTCGTCTCGACCTCGATACCGATGGTCTTGAGGAACGCGGACGGCAATACGCCACCCGCGCACACGATGACCGCATCATTTGGGAGTGCCAGCTCCTGTCCGTCTCTCGACAGTAAGACGGTGTCCTCGCCGATCTCCCTCACCTCCGAATTCAAGAAAATGTCGAGGCGACCGGAATCCGCCGCGTTTTCCACCTTGTCGCGGTTCTTTGGCTTGGCGCGCGAAAAGGCGTCGCCACGATAGCTGAGCGAGACCTTGGTTTCGGGTGTTTCCGCGAGGGATATCGCAGCTTCGAGTGCGCTGTCGCCACCACCGACGACCAGCACGCGGCTGCCCTGATATTGTTCCGGATCGATCAGCCGGTAGACGACCTTCGAAAGCTCTTCACCCTCGACGCCCAGCTTGCGGGGCGTGCCGCGCCGGCCGATCGACAGAAGAACCGCGCGGCCGACATGGCGGCCCGAGGTCGTCACAACGGCGAACCCGCCGTCCACGAATTCGATCGCCTTGACCTGCTCGGAGTAGCGAATACGAAGGTCGTTCTGCTCGCGGACATCACGCCAGAAGTCCAGCAGGCTTTCCTTGGTCGTCTCCTTGAACCGCGTGCGCCCGACAATGGGAAGGTCCACCGGCGCGGTCATGACGACCTTGCCGCGGGGATAATGCGAAACAGTGCCGCCGAAATCTTCCTGCTCCAGGGTGACGTAAGGGAGCCCGCGTTCCTTCGCCGCTAAAGACGCCGCGAAGCCGGCAGGCCCCGCGCCGACGATGACGACGTCGACGGCTTCGGCGGAGCGCGCGGTTCCGCCGTTTTCCCTCACATACTTTTCGATAGCGTCGATCGCCTGGCGTCCCTGGGTGATTGCGTTGCGGATCAGGCCCATGCCGCCAAGCTCGCCGGCGATGAAGATCCCAGGCACATTCGTCTCGAAATTCGGACCGACCAGCGGGATATCGACCCCGCGCGTCGCGCTGCCGAACACGAGGGTGATCGCCCCCATCGGGCAGGCCGTGCGGCACGCGCCGTGGCCGATGCAGTGGGTCGGATTGATAAGCTCCGCCTTGCCGTCGACGATACCGAGTACCGATTGCTCCGGGCAGGCGCGGACACAGGACGTGCACCCGATGCAGAGAGACGCATTGATGACCGGATGGAGCGACGCCGGTTCGGTCAACCCTGCCGCATGAGATTCCGCGAGCGCCTGCCGGTTCTGCCTGTCCCTATGTTTGACCAGAACCAGATAACCGATGACGAGACCTCCGATCGGGAGGCCATACGCCAGCACTGACATCACAAAGGCTACTGACACAGCCGTACTTACCGCTCCAACGGTTTTCCCCTCGTCAGTGACCCTCTTACCCAATTGGCCAGGCGGCCATGCCCCAAAACGGATACCGACGCTTCGGAAGGATTCTTTACTTTTACTTGTTACCTAAACGTAAATTCTCTAAGATTTGAAAGATAGAAAAGTAAATATGGCAAATATAAGGCAATATGTTCCAGATAGAATATTGTATATTCCGATTACTACTATTAATAAAGAAGTAACCGTTTCATATTTCTAAGAACGATTTTGACAATGACTTGCGAAAAGGCCGCTTTTGCGCATGATTGGTTACCCGGTCTTAGTTAGATGGATGCCATGGCTACCTCATCACGCCTAACGCCGCGGCGGCTCGCGGCCGGGTTCGCCGGTGTTTTGGTCGCCGTGCAAATCGGCTTGGTGGCTTATGACCTCTCTGTACGTCATCGGCCAGAAGCCGGAGACAGCATTGGAATACCGCCATTCAGCGTCTTCCGCCTCGACGCGCCCGAGCGATTTGTGACCGACCGGGATCTTGCGACGGGCCGGGTTTCGGTGCTGAATTTCTTTGCGTCCTGGTGCGGGCCTTGCGAGGTGGAACATCCGCTGCTGATGAAGATGAAGGCTGCCGCTCCCATCGTCGGAATCGATTATTTGGATAAGCCGCAGGCCGCGGATCGCTACCTCGCCAAGTTGGGTAATCCGTACACTTCGATCGGCATGGATACCGACGGCAAGGCGCTGTCCGCCTTCGGATTCGACAGCATCCCGAGCACGCTGATCGTCGATAAGACCGGAAAGATCGTCTACGTCCATCGCGGGAGGTTGAGGCAGAAGGACGTCGACACCGTCATATTACCGATGATCTCAAAGCTCTCGCGTTAGGACCGCCCGCAGCAAAGGACCATGTGATGGAAGCCGAGACTCTTTGGACCGCCTTGATCGCGCTTGCCGTCGTCAGTGGCGGTCTTATCGCTTTCGCGTTCTGGCCCTGGACGCGCCATGCCAGCCAGAAGATCGTTCGGCGCGCGATCGTCGCCGGCGCGGCGGTCCTGGTCGCAGGGGCGCCCTTGGCGGTGAAGGTCACGATGTCGGCTTCGGAACATTCCCAGGCCATGACGGATCGCGACGAAGCGGAGCTCCAGGCTTTCATCGACAATCAAGGCGGCCGATCGCTCTCCTCACCCCCCTCCGCCCCAGCGCCGTCGTCCCATCCCAATATGTCGCTCGAAGCCGTCACCGCCGGGCTTGAGAAAAAGTTGGAGACGGCGCAGGACGATGTCGATGGCTGGATTCTGCTCGGCCGGTCCTATTCCGCCCTTAAAAATTGGGACCGCGCCAATACGGTCTTTCGGCAGACCATGAAGAAGTGGCCCGACAATGTGGACGTCAAGGTTGCCTATGGCGAGAGCCTGATGGCCGCCGCCAACGGCCGCGTCACGGACGCCGCCCGCCAGGCGTTCGACGCGGCGATCGCCGACGATCCGACAAATGTGCGAGCGCGCTACAACCTTGCGCTATTTGAATTTCAAACCGGCCATGCCGACAAGGCCCGCGCCGACTGGCTGAACCTGGCCAACGGCCTTCCGCAGGCCTCGCCCTGGCGCCCCGAGATTCAAGCCCGCCTCGACGAAGCAAGCGCCAAGCTCGGCATGGCCGCGCCCAAAGTGGCCGCGCCCACACCGGATGCGCCCGCACCAGCCGAACGGGGTCCAAGCCAAGCGGATGTCGAAGCCGCCCAATCCCTGACACCCACGCAGCGCGCCGCCTTCATCGACGGCATGGTCGAAAGTCTCCGTGCTCGCCTCGAATCCAACCCCAACGATCGCGACGGCTGGCTTCGCCTCGGCAAATCCTATGGCGTTCTAGGCCGCTGGTCCGACGCCCGCGAGGCTTATGAGCAGGGCCTGAAGCAATTCCCTGCTGACCCAGACCTTATGGCAGGCGTCGCGGAGGCAAAGAGCAAGAGTTAAGAGCAGAGGCGGCACTCCGCATCTGGATCTCTTGCACCAGTATGGCCGGTTGGTTTGAAGCAGGCGCGATTGTTGCCATCCGTTGCTTCACTCCTTGTGCCGAAATTTAGTGCAACATTGGTTTGTTAATCGCGACTGAGGCATTCGTCGTGAACGCTCGACGGCTTGAGTCAAAGGGCCAAGCTCGAATCCCCAGACAAGCCGACAGGGCAGGCGTGACCTGGACTTGTGCTGCGAAGTGAAGTTGAGTGGTGATCATTTCAGCCGAGACGGCCTTGAGCGGTGGCCGCTCCTAGAGGAGCTAATTGGTTCAAGACTGGATTCGCCGTGAGCGCTGCCCTAGGAAAGTTGAGCGCTGCCGTCCAAGAGGTTACCTCTCGACTATTCCATTCGGCCGTGAAGCCGCCCCCCGTCCCGACGACCTTCCGGGCCCACGAACGGGCCAGCAACGTAATTTCTGCAATGATTTTTTCCAGGCGATGTTCTTTCTTATTGCAGCGCTGAGTGGATATTATCCCCCCATCCAATCCCGAAATGTCCGAAAGCGAGCCCGCATTGTCCGAACGTCCGCCACAGCCCACGGAGACTCGAGCCGAATCTCAGGCCAATCTGGATCTCGGCGTCATCGGAAATTGCAGCTTCAGCGCGCTGATCGACAAGAAGGGCAGCGTCGTGTGGGCCTGCATGCCTCGGTTCGACAGCAATCCCGTGTTTTGCGCGCTTCTGTCGGACAGATATCCCGGCTCGGAGGATGTCCAGGGTATCTATCAGATCGAGATCGAGAATTTCGCCAAGGCCTCGCAGCGCTATATCGACAACACGGCGGTTCTCATCACGCGGCTCGACGATCAGGACGGCCAAGCGCTCGAGATCATCGATTTCGCGCCGCGTTACACCCATTTCGGCCGGCGTTACCGGCCGATGGCGATCGTGCGGCTGGTGCGCCCGGCGGTCGGCGCGCCCCGCATCCGGATTCGGGTGCGGCCCAGATTCGATTACGGCGGCATCGCGCCGGAGATCACCCGCGGCTCCAATCACATCCGATATGTCGGACCGGATATGACGCTCCGCCTCACGACCAGTGCGCCGGTTTCCTATGTCCTGAATGAGACCTGGTTCCGTCTCGAGCGCCAGACGGCCCTGTTCCTAGGGCCCGACGAGCCTCTTCGCCGGTCGGTCGAATACACGGTCGACGAGCACCTGGACAGCACGCTCAAATATTGGCGCGTCTGGGTGCGTCATCTCGCGGTTCCCGTGGAGTGGCAGGACGCCGTGATTCGGGCGGCGATTACGCTGAAACTGTGCTGGTACGAGGAAACCGGCGCGATCATCGCGGCCATGACGACGTCGATTCCGGAAGCGCCGGATTCCGGCCGGAATTGGGACTATCGGTACTGCTGGCTGCGCGACGGCTATTACGTCGTCCAGGCGCTCAACAAGCTCGGCGCCATCGACATTCTCGAAGGCTATCTCGGCTATTTGCGGAACATCGCCGCCCAAGAAGACGGCGGCCGCATTCGGCCGGTCTATCGTATCGATCTCGAAGACGACTTGTCCGAGCGCGAGATCGATACGCTCGCGGGCTATCGCGGCATGGGACCCGTTCGCGTCGGTAATCAGGCCTATGAGCATCTTCAGCACGATGTCTACGGGCAGATCATCTTGTCGACGGCGCAGGCCTTCTATGACCAGCGGCTCCTGCGCCGGGTCGGCCAACGCGACTTTCCGGCTCTGGAGCAGATTGGCGAGCAGGCCTATCGGCTGCACGATCAGCCGGATGCGGGCCTTTGGGAGTTGAGGACCAAGAGCCGGATCCACACCTATTCGAGTGCGATGTGCTGGGCGGCCTGCGACAGGCTGTCCAAGATCGCCGACCACCTGCGCATGACTCGCAAGGCGGCGGATTGGCGAAGCCGCGCGGATGAAATTCACGGGAAGATCATGAGCCGCGCCTGGCGCGACGATCTGAATTCCTTCGTGAACAGCTTCGACGGGTCGGAACTCGACGCGAGCCTGTTGCAGCTTCTGGATTTGAGGTTTCTCGATCCCAGCGACGCGAGGTTCGCGAACATGATCGACGCCATCCGGAAGTCACTGCGCCGGGGCGGCTATCTGTATCGCTATGCCGAGGCGGATGACTTCGGCAAGCCGACAACAGCCTTCAATATCTGCACCTTCTGGTATATCGAAGCATTGGCGATGATAGGGCGGACGGACGAAGCGCGCGAGATCTTCGAGACAATGCTATCGGCGCGTAATCATCTCGGCCTGCTGTCGGAGGATATCGATACCGAAACCCGGGAGTTATGGGGCAACTACCCGCAGACCTACTCGCTCGTCGGCGTGATCCACAACGCGGTCATCCTGAGCAAGTCCTGGGCGTCGGTCCGCTAGGCTTGGCCCGACGATCGTCCCTCTTTTAGGAGCCGGCAGAGCCATTCGAGAAACCTGCCAACCTCGTCCGTGTCACGCAGATGGAACGACGCGTGAGTCGGATGCGGTTCTTCGGCGACCAGGATGCCGATTCCGCTCGCACGAATCACACGAAACGCATCCTCATCCGTCACGTCGTCGCCGATATAGAGCGGAACAATCTTCTTCCGGCGTAAGCCCAGGGCTTCGAGCAGCCAATCGAGCGCTCGGCCCTTGTTCCAGTCGATATTGGGCCGGAGCTCGAAGACCTTCTTGCCGAAGGACTTGCGCAATTCGGGACGCTGGGAGAGCACATCGTCGATCGCCGTTTCGACGGTTCCGACATCCCGGTCTGCGACCTGCCGATAATGCACGGCGACCGAGTAGATCTTGTCTTCGATAATGACGCCCGCCGTATTTTCGAGCCTTTCCCGCAATCGTCTGCAAGCGTCGCGCAGAATCGGGACATAGGCGGCGCCGATCTCGTTGCGGATTTCATGCTTGTCGGGGGCGGCGATATCGAAGCCGTGGCTGCCGGCGTAAATCACCGATGTCAGGCCGACCCTGTCCTCGACGTCCCGACGCGCCCGGCCGCTCACCACCGCAACCGGGCAAAGGCCCGCCAGCGTTGACACGGCTGCCTTCATCTTCGGAGAAATCACCGCCAGATCGGGCCGCTGGACGATCGGCGTCAAGGTGCCGTCATAATCCAGGAAGACCGCGATCTTGCGTTCATTGATGCGCGAGGCGATTTCGTCGAGGGCGTCCCATAGCGGCTTCGGCATTACCGGGGTCGCCAAGCCCTCATCCCGCCTTCGGACGTCGTTTGCTTCGGAAAGAGCCATGGCCGCGCCACTTCGAGGAAAACATGACCTCGACTTAGCGCCCCACACCGGCACCCCGCAACCGCTAACTCGCCGACAAGCCGCGAAAACGGCTACGCGACCTCGTCATATCGGGAATTTTCCGCGTGCGCGTCGTCCAGCGCCTTGAGGAAGTCTCGGCACCAGATATGGATATCCGATTTTCTGATCCGCGCCATCAGCGATGCCCAACGCTCCTGACGTTCTTGCAAGGGCATCTTCAAGGCTTTGGCAATCGTCTGCGCGACTTCGAGCGTATCGTATGGATTCACGATAAGCGCGTGGTCGAGCTCGGCCGCGGCGCCGGCGAACACCGACAGAACGAGCACGCCGGGATCGGACGGATCTTGCGATGCAACATATTCCTTCGCAACCAGATTCATACCGTCCCGCAACGGCGTTACCAGCCCCACCCGGCTCAGCCGATAGAGCGTCGCAATACGAAGCGGACTGAAGCTTCTGTTGATGTAACGGATCGGCGTCCAGTGGAGCCGCCCGAACCGGCCGTTGATCTGACCGGTGAGGCCTTCGAGCGTGGACTGGATCTCCTTGTATTCGGGAACGCTCTCCCGCGACGGCGCCGCAATCTGTATGAGGCCCACCTCGCCCCGGAGATCGGGGTAGTCCTGCAAGAGAAGCTCGAAGCTGCGGAACTTCTCCGGAAGGCCTTTGGTGTAGTCGAGGCGGTCGACGCCGATCACCAGAGACTTCCCCGACGCGTTTTTCAGCAACTGCTCGACCGACTTCCTGGCGGCCTCGGAGGAAGCCCGGCGCACATAGTTCTCGACATCGATTCCGATCGGGAAGACGCCGGTCCTAAAGCGCCTGTCGAAGATGCTGACGCTGCCGTCCGGGAAAACGACACCCTTGAGAACGCGCGAGACATAGTCCCGGAAATTCCGATAATCCCAGCCGGTCTGAAAACCTACGATATCGTAATAGGATAGCGCCTTTACCAGGTCGACCGCCTGGGGCAGCGCCATGAACGTCTCGGGCGGCGGAAACGGGATATGCAGGAAGAAGCCGATCGGATTCTTGACGCGCCGCTGCCGTAATTCCTGCCCGAGCGGGATCAGGTGATAGTCGTGAACCCAGATCGTGTCATCCGCCTTCAAAAGCGGCTGGAGATTTGCGGCGAACTTGGCGTTCGTGCGCTGATAGATCTCGAAATTGTGTCGGTCGATAACGCTTCTCTGGAGGCGGTTATGACACAGCGGCCAGAGCGTCTGGTTGGAATAGCCCTGGTAATATCCGTCGTATTCCTCTGTCGTCAGGGAAATCGTCGCCAGCGAGAAACCGGGGCCGGACGCCAGATGCGGAGCGCTGTCGGGCTCGTCGCTGACCTCCCCGCTCCAGCCGAACCACATGCCGCCGCGCGTCCTGAGCGCAGCTTCCAATCCGACCGCCAACCCGCCGACCGAGCCTGTGGCTTTCAATGTAGGTACGCGATTGGAAACGGCTATGAGCCGTGGCAATGGAATTCCCTCCATTCAAATTCGAATACCGAGAATGTTCATTATATGAGCTAAGTCTAACATCGTATTGACATGGATCAAAGGTAATTTTGTGCAGCGCAGCATGACTTGATCTAGGTCGGTCGGCGGGCCGAGCGGAGAACGGCCCCATCGGCCTCCGGCGACGATGGATTGACGGTCACACCGGCCCCAAGCTCGAAACCCGCGGGAGCGGCCATGTTCGGCACCAGCCGGAGCCGCCAATGCAGTGCGGAGGCGGCGCTCCCGGCATCGAGGAAGGTCTCGATGGCGTAGTTGTAAGGCGGATCGTCGAGCGCCGTCTTCAGGGCCGCGAGAATGCCTTGAAGAAGAGCCGCGAAATCGCGAATTTCCCCGGAATTCATCGCGGAAAAGCGCGAATCGTGCCGTTTGGGGACAATCCAGGTCTCGAACGGCGCCATGGCTGCGAAGGGAATGAACGCTGCGAAGCCTTTGTTCTCGGCAATCAGGCGCTCGCTGCTGGCCGCCTCCTCAAGGATGTCGCAGAGGAGGCAACGGCCGGATCGTCTATGGAAAGCGATGGCACGCCGTTTGACCGCTTGGAGTTGCGGCGGCAGCCAGCCGAGAGCGATAACTTGCGAGTGAGGATGGGCCAGGGACGCCCCAGCGGACCGGCCGTGGTTTCGAAACGGAATGACGGCTCGTGTACCGGGAAGCTCGCCGAGAGCTATTTCCCGCTCCTGATAGGCCTCGATCACGGCTTTCAAGTCGGCAAGAGAAGCTTCCGCCAAATCGACATCGTGCCGCGGCGTCTCGATGATCACCTGGTGATGACCGTGTGCCGCGGCGGCGTCTTTGCCGTTCGATATCTCGACGATCGGATATTTGTTTGCCACCACCCGTGTCGCCCATCCGGGCGGATGGTCGGCCGGCACTTCCTTGATGATTTCGGCCAACAGACGCTCATTTCCGGGGCAAAACGGACAGGACGGGTCGAAAGCCGGCGCGGTTTCGGGCTTTGGCGACCGGTGTCGCGATGCGTGAGGACGAAGATGCCTGTCGGGAGCGATGATCACCCACTCCCCGGTCAGACGGTCTTGACGTCGGTCGCCCATGCCTCAGGCCGACTTCGGGCCCTGACTTCGGCATGGGCGCGCGCAAGCGGAAGTCGGCTTCGAACGATCCGACCAGATCGAGCCATTCCTCCATCAGGCGGGTCAAGAGGAACTGGCTCCTGACCGATTCCCGAGCCGCCGAGCCCAGTTGCTCCCGGAGCGACGGGTTCTTGAGGACGTGAACGATACGCTCGGCGGCTTCCTCGACCGATTCGACCAGGAAGCCGTTGACGCCATCCTGAATCTGGTGGCGGATCCCCCCGACATCGCTGCCGATCACCACCGCTCCTTTCCACATGGCCTCGGTGACGGTGAGGCCGAAGCCCTCCCTCAGCGATTTCTGCAGCACGACCGCCGCCCGTCTCTGCAGCGCGTTGACGAGAGCCGAGTCCTGAACCGATAGAATGACGATTCGGTCCTCCGCCCTGGAACAGACCGAGGCGAAAACCTCCTGGCCCTCGGGGTCGTCCGTAGCCACATTGCCGACGAGAACGAGAGTCGCGTCGACCTCCTTCCGGGCGATCTCGAAGGCATCGATGACCCCTTTGGGGTCCTTCCATTTGTCGAATCGCGATATCTGCACCACGAGCGGCAGGTCGGTGGGAATTCCATAATGATCGAGCCGTTCTTCGATCTCTTCTTCGGTCAAATCCTTATTTGTCGTCGAAAACGGGTTGATCGCCGGCATGATGAAGCGCTGTGGCACCGACAATTTCTGAGCATATTCGGGCAGTGAGTACACGACCGCGTCGTAGTGTTCGACGAAGGAAGCCAGATAGGCCCACAGATCGGGATGCGGATGCGACAGGTCGACATGGCAGCGCCAGATCCACGGAGCGTTCTTGCGGAAATGGCGGATAAGCGGCAGGGGCTGCGGGTCGTGGACGATGACCATGTCGTGATCGAGATGCATGCGGGCCGCATTCTCGAACACGACTTCCTCATAGATGTTCTGCTTGAGGTCGCTCAGATTGATGTCGTCGCCCTGAAGCGCGTTGTGCATCTTCTTGGTGACGCTGAAGAAGTCCGGGCGGCCCTGAAGCACGCGCCAACCCGTCCGTATGCCGGCTGAGTTCATCAGAAGCGTGAGCGATGACAGAATCTCCGCTACGCCGCCGCCGTAATAGGTCGAATTGATATTGACGACATGGAGATCGCGGAGGGCCGCCGCCTTGGCGGTGATCCGGTCCACCGTCTGCGGGCCGACCAGGCTCTCGAAGTCCTCGAGACGTGGCAACCTCATCGTTTCAGGCGTAACGATACTGTCCATGATCGTCCCGCTCGGGTTTGTGCGGTTCCCGCGCGCCAGGAAGACACGCAGACGCAAGATCGTTTCGTATGGCCCGACGAACGAAACATGCCAATGACAGGGATCAAAAGGCAACACCGGGCGGACCAACTCGCCATTTTGTAATACCGCCCCAATTCCTTACAATTCGACAAATAATCCTTTCCCGGGCATGAGGTCCGATGCTCGATCTCGCCATATTGCTCGCTTTCGTGGCCTATTCGCTGGCCGTCGGCTTCTGGAACCGGCGTGCGGCATCGCGGGATCTCGAGAACTATTTCCTCGCGGGCCGCGCCGTGAGGGGCTGGCAGGCGGGCATGTCCATGGCGGCGACGCAATTCGCCGCCGATACGCCGCTCCTGGTCATGGGCCTCATCGCGACGGGCGGCGTCTTTCTTCTGTGGCAGCTCTGGAGCTACGGCATCGCCTTTCTCCTGATGGGATTCGT
Organism: uncultured Alphaproteobacteria bacterium; assembly: GCA_963732795.1. Classification (GTDB taxonomy): domain Bacteria; phylum Pseudomonadota; class Alphaproteobacteria; order CAVTAV01; family CAVTAV01; genus CAVTAV01. The sequence continues at coordinate 45,785 of CAVTAV010000010.1, forward strand.
GTTCAGCGCCACATGGCGGCGGGCCGGCGTTCTGACCGACGCGGAATTGACCGAAATCCGATACGGAGGCCCCGGCACGCTGGCCGTGCGGGCCCTCAAAGCGATCTATTACGGGACCGTCATCAATTGCGTGACCATGGCCTTCGTGCTGGTGGCGGCCGTCCGCGTGGCGCAGGTCTTCCTGCCGTGGCACGAGTGGCTGCCCGAAGGCGTTTTCGGCTTTCTGAGGGACGGCGTAGCAGCGTCCGGGATCGTCCTCGCGGGCGAGGTCACCAAGCTGGACCCCGTGACCGCGACCACCGACAACATCATCACCGTGGTCGCGCTGTTGTCGTTCACGACGCTCTACTCCGCGACCGGCGGGCTACGAAGCGTGATCGTGACCGACGTCATGCAATTCTCGATCGCGATGTTCGGCACGGCTCTCTATGCCTGGGTCGTCGTCCGGTCGGTGGGCGGGCTGGATGCCATGGGCGAGCGTCTGACGGCGTTATATGGCGCGGCGCAGGCCACGCGGTTCGTCTCCTTCATACCCCAGCGCGATGCCCTTCTGATGCCGTTCCTCGTCATTCTGTCTTTGCAATGGCTGTTTCAGATGAACAGCGACGGCACGGGCTATCTGGCCCAGCGCTCGATGGCCTGCAAGACGGACCGCGATGCGCGCGTGGCCGCCGTCGTCTTCACCTGGGCGCAGATCGTGCTGCGCAGCCTGATTTGGCTGGTGATCGGCATCGGCCTCCTGGTGATTTTCCCGTTCCACGAAGGCGCCGTGACGGGCGACGCCTTCAAGGCCGCCCGCGAGATGACCTTCGTTCAGGGCATCGACACGCTGCTGCCGCCTGGGGCGCGCGGGATCATGTTGACCGCAATGGTCGCGGCTTTCGCCTCGACGGTCGATACGCAGCTCAATTGGGGCGCAAGCTATTGGAGCAACGATATCTATAAGCGCCTCATCAATGAGGCCTGGCTCAAGCGGGCGCCCCATCCGAGGGAATTGGTGCTGGTTGCCCGGCTGTCGAATCTCCTGGTCCTGGCTCTGGCGCTCGCCGTCATGAGTCGAGCTCGGTTCGATCCAGCAGGGCTGGAAGATCTCGCTTCTGTTCGGCGCGGGCGTCGGCTCGGTGCTGGTGCTGCGCTGGCTATGGGAGCGCATCAATCTCTATTCGGAGATCACCGCGATGGTCGTCTCTTTCGTCGCCGGACTGATTCTTCTCAAGCTCTTCCCGGGCGACCAGGACGAATGGATTCGCCTGTCCGCCATGGCTGCAATTTCCACCGCCGCCGTGGTGACCGTTAGCCTGATCACACCAAGGACCTCTCCACGCCGATTGGAGCGCTTCTACCACCATGTACGGCCGATGGGATTCTGGACCCGAACGGCCCGCGCTACAGGCGACGATCCGTCAGCGCCGTTGCGCCGGCTGAAACACCGATTGATCCTGGCGCTCGTGACCGCAGGGGCGGTCTATGCGGCGCTCATCGGCAGCGCCAAGCTGATCCTCCCGCCGACGGGCCGAAATTTCTTCGAAGGCGCCATCTTGCTGGCCGTGTCCGTCGGCCTCTCGGTCATCTGGATTCGCGGCCTCGAGCATGAGGAGGATCTGGCGGCCTTACCCGATCCGGGCGCCGACAAGGAACATGCATTTGCCGGGAAGCGACCTGGAAGTCTCTGATCGCCGATCTTGCTGCCCGGCACAAAAAGCGCGCCTGTTGTCGGCAATCTTCAACTCACGTAGAACCGCGTCGGTCAGTCGCTCCGGGGGCGTCTGAAATCGACCCTCTCCAAGGTTCTAAGGGCTGCCTCGATGGGATTGATTTCCGCTCAAGTTTCACGCAACGGCTTTGAGAGATATCAAGACGGCGCGTCTGGCCCTATGTACATTCGTGGCTGCTCGGTTAACACATCGCGGGATGTATGCAATCATCGGACCCCGCCTTTGACCTAAGAGAGCGTGATGCCCGAAGGTCCTTGTTTGATCGATGCTCGCGACGGTTTATCCGTCCTTTTCCGCCTGCTGCGAGATGAGGGCCATAAGGTGATCGGCCCAACCGTCCGTGACGGGGCCATTGTCTATGACGCGCTCGACGGGATCGAAGATTTGCCGATTGGCCGCACCGACGAGCAAGATGGAGGCTATTACCGGCTGAAGGATCGCGGTGACGGCACCTTTTTCGGCTTTTCGGTCGGACCACAGTCCTTCAAGCGATTTCTTCACGTGCCTACGCAGGAGCTATGGCGGGCCGAACGGGATTCAGGCGGCGTCCTGACGATCAATCCGGTCGAGACCGCTCCACCGCGATATGCGTTTATCGGGATCCGGGCCTGCGAGATTCACGCGATAGCCATACAAGACAAGGTTCTCAAGGACGGCCTACATCGCGATACGCATTATGCCGCCCGTCGGGAGGACAATCTCTTCATCGCCGTCAACTGTGGTCAGGCCGGCGGAACTTGCTTCTGCGTCTCGATGAAAACGGGTCCCGCCGTTACCCGCGATTTCGATCTCGCCCTGACCGAGCTGATGGATAGCGAGTCGCATTCCTTTCTCGTCGAAGCCGGTAGCGAACGCGGTGAGGCTTTGCTCGCGCAGTTGCCGGGCAGGGACGCCGACGCGGATGATGTTCGGCGCGCCCATGAGACCGTTGAAAACACGGCCTCCCAGATGGGGCGGGATATGGAGTCCGCTACTGTTCCCGACCTGTTGCGACGAAACGTGGAGCATCCGCGCTGGGACGAGGTCGCGGAGCGGTGCTTGTCCTGCGGCAATTGCACCCAGGTCTGCCCGACCTGCTTCTGCACCACGACGGTCGACGCCAGCGACCTCACGGGTGCCCAGGCCTCCCGCTCGCGGCACTGGGATTCCTGCTTCACCTTGGACTTCTCCTATCTCCATGGCGGCAGCGTGCGACACTCCACCAAATCGCGCTATCGTCAGTGGATGACGCATAAATTGTCGAGCTGGGTCGATCAGTTCGGCACCTCCGGCTGCGTCGGCTGCGGGCGCTGCATCACCTGGTGCCCCGTCGGCATCGACATCACCGAGGAAGTCCGGGCCATCCGGGAAAGCGAGGGCGGGCAATGACCGACGATCTCAAGGAACGAGGACGCGCGGGGCTCGAACGGATCGTGAGCGAGCATCCGTTCTTCGCTGAGCTCGGGCCGGAGCATTGCCATCTCGTTGCCGGTTGCGCCAAGAATGTCCGCTTCGAGGCCGCCAGCTATATCCTGCGCGAGGGCGATCCGGCCGACGAGTTCTATCTCATCCGCGAAGGCCGCGTGGCGCTCGAAGTCCATGCGCCGGGCCAGCGCGAGATCGTCTTCCAGACCGTCGGCCCCGGCGAGATCATCGGCGTGTCCTGGCTGGTCCCGCCCTATCACTGGTCCTATGATGCCCGCGCGATCGATATGGTGCGCGCGATCTCCCTCGATGCCCGATGCCTGCGCGGCAAATGCGACACGGATCACGATCTCGGCTACGAGATGATGACCCGCTTCGTCCCCATCCTCGTGCAACGCCTTCAGGCCACGCGCCTGCAACTCCTCGATGTCTATGGCTCACACCGCTGAGAAGGACCCGATGACGCCGGGTGTCGCGCGGGTCATCGACCGCGAGCGGGAGACCCATGACGTCTGGACCCTGGAGCTTGAGGTGGAGCACGGCGAGCCCGCTTTCGCGCCGGGCCAGTTCAACATGCTCTATGTGCTTGGCGTCGGTGAGGTGCCGATCAGCATGAGCGGCGATCCGGCAAAGCCTGGCCTCGTCCATACGATCCGCGGCGTCGGCGCGGTGTCGGACGCGCTGATTGCCCTGGAGCCGGGCGACAGACTCGGCGTCCGCGGCCCTTTCGGGACGGCCTGGCCGGTGGACGAGGCGATCGGCAAGGACATCGTGATCATGGCCGGCGGTATCGGTCTCGCGCCGCTCAGGCCCATTCTCTATCGCGTCTTCGCCGAGCGCGAAAAACTCGGCCGGATCAGCCTGCTCTACGGCACCCGCAGTCCCGAGGACATCCTCTTCCATGCGGAGCTCGACGAATGGGCGCAGCACGAGAACACGCATATCGCGGTCACGGTCGATCATGCCGCCTCGGATTGGAAAGGTCCGGTCGGCGTGGTGACGACGCTTGTGACGCCCGATCTGTTCGATCCCGCCAATACGATCGCCTTCCTCTGCGGGCCGGAGGTAATGATGCGGTTTTCGGTGTCGGCGCTGATGGATGCGGGCCTGCCGGCGAGCGCGATTTACATCTCCATGGAGCGCAACATGAAATGCGCCATCGGCCTTTGCGGCCATTGCCAGTTCAACCGGACCTTCATCTGCAAGGACGGGCCGGTGTTCCGCTTCGACGCCTTGCGCGATATCCTCGCGATCCGGGAGCTCTGAGATGGCGGGTGAACGCGCAAAGCCCAAGCTGGCGGTCTGGAAATTCGCCTCCTGCGACGGCTGCCAGCTTTCGATTCTCGATCTTGAAGACGAGCTGCTCGACATCGCCGGCGCGATCGATATCGCCAATTTCATGGAGGCGACCCGCGCGACCCTGGACGGGCCCTACGACCTCTCGCTCGTCGAAGGCTCCATCACCTCGTCCCATGACGCCACGCGAATCCGCGATATCCGTCGGCAATCCAAATTCCTGGTGACGATCGGCGCCTGCGCCACGGCCGGCGGCATTCAGGCGCTCCGCAACTTCAAGGACGTGAAGGAGTTCGTCGCGGCGGTCTATGCCCATCCCGAGTATATCGACACACTGGCGACCTCGACCCCGATCGCCGACCATGTGAAGGTCGATTACGAGCTCCATGGCTGTCCGATCAACAAGCGCCAGTTGCTCGAGGTGATGTCCGCCTTTCTCGCCGGGCGCAAGCCGGCTGTCGCGTCCGAGTCCGTCTGCATGGAATGCAAGCGTGGCGGCAATGTTTGCGTCATGGTGGCGCACGGCACGCCGTGCCTGGGGCCGGTGACACACGCCGGCTGCGGCGCGTTGTGCCCGTCCTATAATCGCGGCTGCTATGGCTGCTATGGCCCGAAGGAGACGCCGAACACGGTTTCCCTGAGCGCCTGGCTCAAGGATCTCGGCATGAGTTCGGACGCCCTGCTGAGGATCTATCGGACCTTCAACACGAACGCCCCGGCCTTCCGCGAGGAGAGCGCGCGTCATGGCGATTAAGACCATCAAGGTCGATTACATGGCGCGGGTCGAGGGCGAGGGTGCGCTCAAGGTGACGCTCAGGGACGGCGCGGTGCAGGCGGCGGAGCTCAACATCTTCGAGCCGCCGCGTTTCTTCGAGGCCTTCCTGCGCGGTCGCGCCTTCACCGAAGCGCCGGACATCACCGCGCGGATTTGCGGCATCTGCCCGGTCGCCTACCAGATGAGCGCTGTCCATGCCATGGAGAACGCGATCGGCTTGCAGGTGCCGGAGCCGATCCGGCAATTGCGCCGGCTCCTCTATTGCGGCGAATGGATCGAGAGCCATGGACTGCACATTTACATGCTCCATGCGCCGGATTTTCTCGGCTATGAGGGCGCGGTCGAGATGGCCAAGGATCACCCCGACACGGTGCGCCGGGGCTTGGCTCTGAAGAAAGCCGGCAATGCCATCGTGAACCTCGTCGGCGGGCGCGAGATTCACCCGATCAATGTGAAGGTCGGCGGCTTCTACAAAGTGCCGCGCAAGCCGGATTTCGCCGGGCTCCTCGAGGAGTTGAAGCGGGCGCGAGATCTCGCTTTGGAAACGGTCGCCTGGGTAAGCACCTTCGAATTTCCGGACTGTGAGCGCGATTACGAATTCGTCGCGCTCCGCCCTTCGAACGAATATCCCTTCAGCGACGGGCGGATCGTCTCCAACAAGGGCCTCGATATCTCGGCCCGCGAATACGACGATCATTTCGAGGAAACTCACGCCGCGCGCACGACGGCTCTACGCTCGCACTTGAAGGAGCGCGGGGCCTATCTCTGCGGACCGATGGCGCGCTACAGCCTCAATTTCGAACGGCTCTCGCAACTGTCCAGGGAGACGGCGAAGACGGCGGGACTCGGACCCGAATGCCGTAACCCGTATAAGAGCATCATCGTCCGCTCGGTCGAGGTGTTGCAGGCCTGCGACGAAGCGATCCGTATCATTGAGAATTATGACGAGCCGGATGCGCCCGCGGTCGAAGCCGCACCGGTTGCCGCCATTGGCTACGCCGCGACCGAAGCGCCGCGCGGGCTCCTGTATCACCGCTATCGGATCGAACCCGACGGCACCATCGCCGACGCCAAGATCGTCCCGCCCACCTCCCAGAACCAGGCCAGCATCGAAGAGGATTTGACGGCCTTCATTCCGGCCTGGCTCGACATGCCGGACGACAAGCTCAAATGGCGCTGCGAGCAGACGGTGCGGAACTACGATCCCTGCATTTCCTGCGCGACGCACTTCCTACGCCTCGAGATGGATCGCGGCTGATGCGCGCACGGTACGTCATCGGCATCGGTAATCCGGATCGCGGCGACGACGGAATCGGACGTATGGTTGCGGAACAGCTTCGGGGACAAGTTGGCGACGGAATTCAAGTTGCCGCGCTGGACGGCGAGGTCACGGCTCTTCTCGATTACCTGGAGAGGGCCGAGGCGGCTTACTTGATCGATGCGGTGTCCTCGGGCGGGGAGCCCGGAACCGTTCACCGCTTCGATGTGGGCGCCGAGCCTCTGCCGAGCGCGTCCTTCGCGACATCGACCCATGGACTGGGGCTCGCCGAGGCGATCGAGCTCGCACGGGCGATGGATTGCCTGCCCTCGCCCTGTGTCGTCTATGGGATCGAAGCGCGGTCGTTCGAGGGCGGCGGACCGCTGTCACCCGCCATCGATGACGCGGGTAAGGCCGTCGGGGAGCGGATCCTCGAGGAGCTTGGAGAGCGCCATGCATGAAGCCTCCCTGATGCGGGATTCTGATGAGCCGGATCACGACAATCGCCGACGCCGAGAATGCCTGCCGGGTCGTCGGCGTTCAGGTCTGGCTCGGCGCGTTGAGCCACATGTCACGCGAGCATTTCAAGGAGCATTTCGTCGAGGCCGCCGCGGGGTCGCTCGCCGAGGGTGCGGCGCTGAAGATTACGCTGTCGGACGACACGACGGATCCCAAGGCTCAGGAGATCATCCTCGAAGGCTTGGAGCTGGAGACCCCCGACTCATGAGCGCGACCGAAATCCTCGTCGACACGCGCGAGCGCAAGCGCCTCAAGATCGCAGGTACGGTGCAAGGTGTCGGCTTCCGGCCGTTCCTCTATCGCCGCGCATCGGCGCATGGACTCTCGGGCTTCGCGATGAACGGCTCGGAGGGCGTGATCGCGGAGGTCGAGGGTCCTGCCGAGTCGATCGCCGCCTTCGTCGAGGACATTCGCCATAATCCGCCGCCCCATGCCGTCGTCCGGGACGTCGCCGCCGCCGATTGTCCGCTTTTGGGCGATGCCGGCTTCGCGATCCGGGAAAGCGCGACGGAGGGCGCGCCCGCCACGTCGGTCCTGCCGGATCTCGCGACCTGTGACGAGTGCCGCGCCGAGATCTTCGATCCCCTGGACCGGCGCTATCTCTATCCTTTCACGAACTGCACGAATTGCGGCCCGCGTTACAGCATCATCCGCGACTTGCCTTACGACCGCGACCGCACGGTCATGAGCGACTTCACGATGTGCCCGGCTTGCGCCGCGGAATATGCCGATCCCGCGAACCGGCGGTTCCATGCCGAGCCGAATGCCTGCCCGGATTGCGGCCCGCAGCTCGCTCTCTTGGGTAGGAATGGCGAAACACTTGCGGCTCGTCACGCGGCGCTTCTTGCGGCGGCGGAGGCGATCCGTCGCGGCGAGATCGTCGCGGTGAAGGGGCTCGGCGGATTTCATCTCGTTGTCGATGCCCGCGATCCCGATGTCGTCCGGCGGCTTCGCGACCGCAAGCATCGCGAGGAGAAGCCGTTCGCGATCATGGCGCCGTCGCTCGAAGCGGCGCGGACGCTTTGCGACATCGACGACGCGGAAGGGTGGCTTCTTACCGCGCGCGAACGCCCCATCGCGCTCCTGCGCCGCCGCGCGGATGCCGGCATCGCCGAGGAGGTCGCGCCGGGCAATCCCACTCTCGGCCTCATGCTGCCCTACACGCCGCTTCATCACATCCTGATGGCCGAGCTGGATTTCCCCATCATCGCCACCAGCGGCAATCTCTCCGACGAACCGATCGCCATCGACAATGACGAGGCGCTCGATCGCCTCGGTGACATCGCGGATCTGCTGCTCGTCCATGACCGGACGATCGTTCGGCCCGTCGACAACTCCGTCGCCCGCGTCGTTCGCGGCCGGCCGCAGATTCTGCGTCGGGGCCGCGGCTACGCGCCGGCGTCGATTCCGGTCGAGTCGATGCCCGCCGGCATCCTGGCGCTCGGGGGGCATCTGAAGGCCGCGGCCGCGCTGACGCGGGACAACGAGGTGATCTTGAGTCCGCATATCGGCGATCTGGAAAGCGTCTTGGCCTGCGACACATTCGAGTGGGCCGTCCGCAGCCTCTTGCAACTCTATGAGGCCACACCGCGCGTCCTCGCCTGCGATCTGCATCCCGACTATCACTCGACGCACGTCGCGGAAGCCTGGGCCAAAGAGAGCGGCCTCCCTGTCACGCGCGTCCCGCATCACCTCGCTCACGTCGCCGCTTGCATGGCGGAGCACGGGCTCGAACCGCCGGTCCTCGGCGTCGCCTGGGACGGGACGGGCTTCGGGACCGACGGCACGATCTGGGGCGGCGAGTTTCTGCTCGTCGCGCGAGACGGCTGGCAACGCGTCGGGCATTTGCGGCCGTTCCGACTTCCCGGCGGAGAGGCGGCGGTCCGCGAGCCGCGCCGGGCGGCTTTCGGGCTTCTCTACGAAATGCTCGGCGAGGATGTCGCGGCGCGAGGCGATCTGCCGTCCGTCGCAAGCTTTTCCGACTCCGAACGCCGAACTCTCGCCGCGATGCTGGAGAACGGCGTCAACGCGCCGGTTACCACCAGCGCCGGCCGGCTGTTCGACGGTGTGTCGGCCTTGCTCGGTTTGAGCCAGCGAAACGGTTACGAGGGCCAGGCCGCCTGCGCGCTCGAATGGGCAACGGCTCCCGACAGCCGGTCGGCCTATCCCTTCACTGTAACCGGAAGCGTCATCGATTGGGCGCCCGCGCTTCAGGCCATTCTGGACGACGTGCAGTCCGGCATTCCCGCCAGCCTGATCGCCGCGGGATTTCATGCCGGCCTCGCGAAGGCGATCGCTGAGATGGCGCACGGGATCGGTGTCGAATCGGTCCTGCTCACCGGCGGCTGCTTCCAGAACCGCGTCCTTATGGACCATGCCGTGGAGGCTTTGGACCTCAAGGGCCACCGCGTCTATTGGCATGAGATCGTGCCGCCCGGCGACGGCGGCCTGGCGCTGGGCCAAGCCTATTGGGCGGCGCGAATGATAGGGACGGGAGAGCTGCCATGTGCCTAGCGGTTCCGGGACAGGTGGCGTCGATCGCGGGCGACGATCTGATGCGGGTCGGTCGGGTGGATTTCGGCGGGGTCGTCAAGGAGATCAACCTCGCTTACACGCCGGAAGCCCGTATCGGCGACTATGTGCTGGTGCATGTCGGCTTTGCGATCAGCGTGATCGACGAAGAAGAAGCCGGCCGCATTTTCGACCATCTCCGGGCGCTCGACGATCTCTCCGATGAGGAGGCGCATCCGTGAAGTTCCGCGAAGAATATCGCGATCCCGCCGCTGCGGCCAAGCTCGCCGAGGCGATCCGCGCGACGGCGAGGCGGGACTGGACCATCATGGAGGTTTGCGGCGGCCAGACCCATGCCATCGTGCGCTACGGCATCGATCAGCTCTTGCCGGAAACCGTCCATCTCATTCATGGGCCGGGCTGCCCGGTGTGCGTGACGCCGGTCGAATACATCGACAAGGCGATCGAGATCGCGGAGCGGCCGGATGTCGTCTTCTGCTCCTTCGGGGACATGCTGCGCGTGCCGGGCTCTACAAGCGATCTCTTCGCGGCGAAGTCGCGCGGCGGCGATATCCGCATCGTCTATTCGCCGATGGACGCCTTGGAGATCGCCCGCAAGCACCCCGACAGACATGTCGTGTTCTTCGCGGTCGGTTTCGAGACCACGGCGCCGGCCAATGCCATGGCGGCCTATCGGGCGAAGCGCGAAGGCCTCGCGAATTTCTCGATGCTTGTCTCTCACGTGCTCGTGCCCCCGGCGATAGAAGCGATCCTTTCGTCGAGCACGAACCGGGTTCAGGCTTTTTTGGCCGCGGGCCATGTCTGCACCGTGATGGGGTGGGAGGAATACCTGCCGCTCGCCGAGAAATACCGTGTACCCATCGTCGTCACGGGTTTCGAGCCGCTGGATATTCTCGAAGGCGTGTATATGGCGGTGCGCCAGCTCGAATCCGGCCGGGCCGAGGTCGAGAACCAATATGCCCGCGCAGTGAAGCGCGAGGGCAACCGGCCGGCACAGGAGATCATGCAAGAGGTCTTCCAGGTCATTCCCCGGCGCTGGCGCGGCATCGGCGACATTCCGCGAAGCGGGCTCGGGCTCGCTCCGGCCTATGCCGACTTCGACGCCGAGACCCATTTCGGCCTCGTCGTGCCGGAGACGGAGGCGGCCGGCGAGTGCATCAGCGGCGCGATCCTGCGCGGTGAGAAAAAGCCGCCGGACTGCCCGGCCTTCGGTACGCGCTGCACGCCCGAGCGGCCCCTCGGCGTCACCATGGTTTCCTCCGAAGGCGCCTGCGCGGCCTATTACCGGTATCGCGGCAAGGCAGCAGCGAGTGCAAGCTCATGACCATCGATGTCACCCCGGTTTGCCCGCTGCCAAACGACTTGCCGGACACGGTGCAGCTCGCCCATGGCGGCGGCGGACGGGCCATGAAGCGACTGATAGACAGTGTCTTCCGCACGGCTTTCGATAATCCCTATTTGGCCGAAGAGCATGACGGCGCCTTGGTCGAGACCGGCCCGCGCTCGGTGCTCACGACCAATTCCTATGTCGTCTGGCCGCTGGTGTTTCCCGGCGGCGATATCGGCCGGCTCGCGGTCAACGGCACCGTCAACGACCTCGCCATGTGCGGCGCGAGGCCGCGCTATATGACCGCGGGCTTCATCCTCGAGGAAGGCCTTGCGATGACGACTTTGACCGGGATCGTCGGCTCGATGGCCGAGGCCGCATTGGCTGCCGGCGTCCCGATCGTTACCGGCGACGTGAAGGTCGTGGATAAAGGTAAGGCCGATGGGCTCTACATCAACACGGCGGGCGTCGGCGAATTGATCGCGCCCGATCCCATTGCTCCGCGGCAGGTTCACGTGGGAGATGCCGTGATCATCAGCGGCGATATCGGCCGTCACGGCATCGCCGTCATGGCCGCGCGCCACGAGCTCGGCCTCGAATCCGAGATCACCAGCGATTGCGCGCCTCTAGCCGTGCCCGTGCTCGCCTTGATCGAAGCCGGCATCCATCTCCACTGCCTGCGCGACCTGACCCGTGGCGGTCTCGCCAGCGCGCTGGTCGAAGTCGCCGAGACGTCGGGCCTCGCCATAGCCGCCGACGAAGCCCGTATCCCCGTCCGCGAGGACGTCCGCGCGGCTTGCGAGCTGCTCGGCCTCGATCCGATCTATGTCGCGAATGAGGGCCGCTTCGTGGCCTTCGTCGAGGCCGGAGACGTGGAGCAAGCTCTAGGGATTCTCAAGCGCTTCGATACATGCCGCGACGCGGCTGTGGTCGGCTCGGTTGCCGATAACCCAGGCGGACGAGTTACGATGCGAGGACCTCTCGGGGCGGTGCGAGTCGTCGATATGCTAAGTGGCGAACAGCTTCCTCGCATCTGCTGATGACGAGGCACCAAACGTCGAAAGTCGAACTTACAGCCTTAGAGCTTTCAACAGGCGTTGCGGTTGCCCGTGACGGCTCTGCCCGTAGCGTTTTTCATTCCGGGCCGAAATCGCTACAATGCGCAAAATGAAGGCAGTGGCCCGAAGGAGATTTCTGAGGACGACGATGGGAGGCGTCGCTGGGGCGGCGCTGACTTGTGCCGATCTTGGTGCGTTCGGTGCGCCGGCGCTGGCGAAAGCGCGGCCCGAGCCTTCCGTGGTCCAATTATCCGCTTCCGGGATAAGTCTGATAACCGGTTTCGGCGGGAATGTTCTGGTCGCGCCGGACGGGGACAGCCTCGTAATGGTCGACAGCGGCGTCGAGGATCGGGCCGGCGAGCTTGCGGGCCTCGTGTCGCGCCGGTTCGGCAAGCGCCCCGTGCGCACCCTGTTCAATACGCATTGGCATGTCTGCCATACCGGCGGGAACGAGGTATTCGCCAAATCGGGCGCCAAGATCGTCGCCCACAAGTTCACCAGGCAATGGATGGGCACAGAGGTCTATATCAACTGGCAGGACCGCACCTACGAGCCGCGCGCGCCGATGGCTCTACCGACCGAGACCTTCACGGACTCCGGCGAAATGCCGTTCGGCAAGGGCCGGATCGAATACGGCCATCTTCCGCGCGCTCACACCGACGGCGACATCTATGTCTTCTTTCCCGAGGACAACGTCGTCGTGGCCGGCGGGGTCGTTTCGGCCGGGCAGTATCCGGTGCTGGATTACGTGACCGGCGGTTGGATTGGCGAATTGATCGGCGCCACGGAAACGTTGCTCGATATGACGGATGCTAAAACACGCATCATTCCGGGGCATGGACCCGTGCAGACCCGGGCTAACCTGCAGGCCGAGCACGATATGCTCGTCACCGTGCTGGAGCGGATCGACGGCATGCGAAGCAAGGGCAAGAGCGTCGAGGAGATGCTGGCTGCGGGCGTCACCAAGGAGTTCGACGCCGCTTGGGGCGACCCGACATTGTTCGTCACCAACGTCTATTTAGGAATTTTCGGTCATCTCGGTGATATGTTCGGGCTGACACGCGCCCTGAAAGCGCGCAAGTCGGGAGCAGCGAAATGACGGCGGCCAAGCGACTTCGCCCCATCCTTGCGGGCCTCGCCGTCGGTATGGCTGCGGCTACGGGCGCGTGGGCGGCGGATGCCCCGAAAGCGGCGAATGTCCCGCCGCCGGCCGCGCTGAAGCAGCAATGGGGCATGCTGGATCAGTACTGCGTCAAGTGTCACAACTTCACGGACTGGGCCGGCAAGATCGCGTTCGACACGCTGACGCCCGATCAGGTTCCCGACAATCAGAAGATTTTCGAAACCGCGATCCGCAAGCTCCATGGCGGGTTGATGCCGCCGCCGGGCAATCCGAAACCGCCCGAAAAGCTGCGGCAGTCCTTCGCGGCGGCCTTGGCCGATTATCTCGATCAGGTATCCGACGCGGAGGGACCGCAGCCGGGATATGTGTCGCTCCATCGGCTGAACCGTGACGAATATGCGAATGCGGTCAGGGATTTGCTCGGGGTCACCATCAAGCCCGCGGCGTGGTTGCCGGCGGACACCGAAAGCGGCGGGTTCGACAATATCGCCGATGTCCTGAAGATTTCGCCGACCTTTCTCAATCAATATCTCGGCGCGGCGCGGGAAATCAGCATTCGAGCGGTCGGAAACGCGCCGTTCGGCCCGGAACGCGCGCTTTACGTCGCGCCGACCCAGGATCAGGCCCTCCATATCGACGGGCTGCCCCTCGGCACGCGCGGCGGCATGGTGGTCAAGCATTACTTCCCGGCCGATGGCGACTATACATTCAACATCTCGGGGCGAATGCTGGTCGGCGGGCGCTATGTCTATGGTGTGCAGCAGCTCCAGAAGGTGATTTTACTCATCGACGACCGCAAGGTGTTCGAGCAGGCGATCGGCACCAAGGACGATCTCAAGGGCGTCTTCGAGAACCAGACCCAGGCGCTGCAAGAGATCCGGAAGCGCTTCCAGAACATTCAGGCCCATGTGACCGCCGGCGTTCATCGGGTCGGCGTCACCTTCATTGCCGGAAGCATGGCCGACTCGGATTATACGCTGGAGCCGATCGATCGGACCCGCTTCGATGCCGGCGGCGAAACCGGCGGGCACGACAAGCTTTCCTCGGTCGAGAATGTCGAGATCCTCGGGCCTTATCATCCGACGGGGCAGACCGAAACCGAGAGCCAGCAGAAGATCTTCATCTGCCGTCCACAAACCGCCGAAGAAGAGCTGCCCTGTGCCAAAAAGATCTTTGCCAATATCGCGCGCCGCGCCTATCGGCGGCCGGTCACCGACGAGGATATGCAGACCCTCGTGAAGTTCTATCAGTCCGGTCACGACCAGGGCGGATTCAAGACCGGTGTCCAGCGTGGCATCATGGCGATCCTGGCCACGCCGAAATTCCTGTACCGCGGCGTGATCGCGCCGAAGGAGGCGGCGCCGGGGTCGATCTATCATCTTACCGATCTCGAACTGGCGACGCGCCTGTCGTTCTTCCTGTGGAGCTCGGTGCCCGACAACGAATTGATCGACGTCGCGCTCAAGAACAAGCTCCACGAGCCCAAGGTTCTCCGGCGCGAGGTCGAGCGCATGTTGGCCGATCCGCGCTCGAAATCGCTGGTCACGAACTTCGCCTTCCAATGGCTCGAGCTCAACAAGCTCGACACGCTCGAAGCGCGGGACCCGGATCGCTATCCCGACTATGACGAGGGATTGGTCGACGACTTTCGCGAGGAGGTGAAGCTCTTCATCGACAACGTCCTGCGCGGCGACCGGAACGTCACCGATCTTCTCACCGCGAATTACACCTTCCTCAACGAGCGGCTGGCGGATTTCTACGGGATATCCGGCGTCAATGGCGACAAATTCCGCCGCGTGACCTTGGACGATCCGCATCGTTGGGGCATCTTGGGCAAGGGCGCGGTGCTGATCATCACGTCCTATCCCAATCGCACGTCGCCGGTGCTGCGCGGTCAGTGGCTGCTGGCCAATATTCTCGGCGCGCCGCCCGAGGCGCCGCCGGCGGGCGTTAACACCAATCTCGACCAGGATCCGGAAAAGGCGATCACCACGGTCCGGGAGCGCTTGGCGGCGCATCGCACCGAGAAGTCCTGCAATATGTGTCACGGGGTGATCGACCCGCTGGGCTTGGCGCTTGGAAACTTCAACGCGATCGGGCAATGGCGGACGATCGACCGCTACACCCAGACCCCCATCGATGCACGCGGCGAGCTGGCGACCGGCCAAAAGGTCGCAAGCCCGGGCGATATCCGCGACGCCCTGATGATGCATCCGAATCAGTTCGTCGGGACCTTCACCGAAAAGCTTCTGACCTATGCCCTGGGCCGCATTACGACCTATGCCGACATGCCGGAGGTCCGTCGAATTGTCGATGCGGCCAAGAAGGATGACTATCGGTTTTCGTCGATCGTCATGGGAATCGTGACGAGCGCGCCGTTCCAGATGGAGCGGGTGCCGAGTGATAAGAAGGATGCCTCGCCGACCCAGGAAGCCGGCTTGGCGCAATAGAGACGCGTTTGGGGAAATAGGAGGCTGTTACCAGGAGGCTGGCGCGGCAGGAGAATTCGAAATGTACGTCACCAAAAAGCATATTTCCCGGCGCACGGTCCTTCGCGGCGCGGGCGTGACGGTCGCCTTGCCCTTCCTGAGCGCCATGGTTCCCGCGGCCACCGCCTTGGGCAAGACCGCCGCCGCGCCCAAGCCGCGGATGGGCTTCTTCTACTTTCCCCACGGCGCGATCATGAACAACACGCGCTTCGGCTCCGAAATGAATGCCTGGACGCCCGACAAGACCGGCGCCGATTTCGACTTCAAGCCGATTCTGAAGCCGTTCGAGCCGTTTCGGAAATATGTGACGGTCGTCAGCAACCTGCATAACAGGCCCGCCGAGAGCTCGTCGGTCCACGCCATCACGCCGGGCACTTGGCTTGGATGCGTTCCGCCGCGAAAGTCCCAGTCTCCCTTGGGCGGGACGACCGTTGACCAGATGGCCGCCAAGCATATCGGACAAGACAGCACCTTGCCGTCGATTGAGGTCGCCACCGAAATCGAAGGCGGCGGCGGGCAATGCGACGGCACCTATGGATGCAGCTTCGGCAAGACGATTTCCTTCGCGACGCCGACAACGCCGCTGCCCATGGAAGACGACCCGCAAAAGATGTTCAACAAGCTGTTCGGCCGCGGCAATACGCCTGAGGAGCGCGCCGCAATCCAGCACGATTACGGCAGCTTGCTCGATATGGTGTCCGTGGATGCGAACCGATTGAAGGCGCGGGTCGGCGCCGAAGACCGCACGGTCCTGAGCGACTATCTCGACAATGTCCGCGAGATCGAGCGTCGGGTCCAGAAGATGCAGAGGCAGCAGACCTCAAGCATCGAGCTGCCGCATATCCCGGTCGGAAGCCTCGACTTCGATACCCGGCTCAAACTGATGCTGGATATGATCGCGGTCGCGTATCAGGCCAACATTACAAGGGTGTCGACGATGATGTTCGCGGCGGAGGTGAGCGGCCAGCCGTTCCCCTTCCTCGGCGTCCCGGATGCCTTCCATCCGCTATCGCATCAGACCAACCTCAAGGATGCGTGCCTGAAGCTGATCAAGATCCAGACCTATTTCGCGGAGAATTTCGCCAAGTTCCTGAAGCGGCTTTCCGAGATCAAGGAGGGCGAGAGCTCGTTGCTGGATCAGGCGATCTTCCTTTACGGCAGCAATATGAGCAGCAGCCAGCGCCACGACAACTATCCATTGCCGTCCACCGTTATCGGGGGCGGCTGCGGCAAGCTGACGGGTAATCAGCACATTCTATGCGCCGAGCACACGCCGCTTGCCAATCTGCTGCTGACGCTTCTGAACCGTGGCGGGATCGAAATGGAGTCGGTCGGCGACAGCACTGGCCAGATCGAGTCCTTATAGGGGGCATCCAATGAAAGCGTGGTTGCTTGCGGTCGTCTTGCTTGTCGGCACCAGTGGTGTGGCCTCGGCGTCGGAATTGCTGGTCTCGGCCGTGCGCTTCGAGCACAAGGCCGAAGCGATCAAGATGATCGAGGGCGGCGCGGACGTGAATGCGCCGTCGGTCGACGGCACCACGGCGCTGCATTGGGCCGCCTATAACGACGATGTCGATCTCGTGAAGCGGCTGTTGGCCAAGGGCGCCGACCCCAACGCGCGCAACGACTACAACGCCACGCCGATGCAGGCGGCCGCCGTCGCGGCGGATCCCGCCGTGATCAAGCCGTTGCTGAAGGCCGGCGCTGACCCCGAACTCGACGGCCGCCGACGGACAGACGGCTCTAATGGTCGTCGCCCGGTCGGGCAATGTCGAGGCGGCCAAGGCTCTTATCGACCACGGGGCTCACGTGAATGCCAAGGAGCACCTGCGTGATCAGACCGCGTTGATGTGGGCGGCGGCCAAGCGCCGTCCCGAAATGGTTGCGCTCCTCATCAAACACGGCGCGGAGGTGAACGCGCAGTCCAAGATGGTGGTCAAGACCCGGCAGGAGACCAACGAGGGCGGCTTCGGACGCCCGCAGGACGTTCAGGCCGGCGGATTCTCGGCGGTTCTATATGCGGCGCGCAACGACTGTCTGGACTGCATCAAGGCCCTCGCTGCGGCGGGGGCCAATCTAAACTTGCCGAACGGAGACGGCGAGACTCCGCTGATCATCGCGATCAACAACTTCCACTTCAATGTCGCCAGATACCTCATCGAGGCCGGCGCCATGGTCAACAAATGGGATTGGTGGGGCCGGACGCCGCTCTATGCCGCGGTGGATATGAACACGGTGCCCAACGGCGGCCGCGAAGACCGTCCGTCGACGGACACGACCACGAGCCTCGAGGTGATCAAGTTGCTGCTCGATCATGGCGCCGACCCGAATCTGCAACTGAAGCTCTTCCCGCCATACCGGCATCTGGAGGACGACCGCGGCTGCGATCGCATCCTGACGATCGGGGCGACGCCGCTTCTGCGCGCCGCCAAGGTTTCTGATTCCGCCGCCATCAAGCTGCTCCTGGCGCATGGCGCGGATGTGAACCTGCCGAACGTCAATGGCGTCACGCCGATAATGGCTGCTGCCGGGGTAGGGTCCGTCGAATGCGATACGCGGGGCGGGCCGGGTTATCTCGACGCGGACGTGCAGGAAAGAACGGTGGCGGCGCTCAAGCTTCTGGTGGCGGCTGGGGCCGATGTCAACGCCCGGGATGACCGCAAGCGCGGGAAATATTTCACCAGCATCCGGAAACAGACCGCGCTTCATGGAGCGGCGTTTTGGGGCTGGACAAAGGTCGCGGAGTTCCTGGCCAAACACGGCGCCAAGATCGACGCCAAGGATATCGCCGGCATGACGCCCGTCGATGCGGCGATGGGACGGGACGGCGGTCATGGGCGCGGCGGCGCGGGCGGCGATCGGACCGATATTCATGAGGATACGGCCAAGCTGCTGCGGGATCTTTGTGCGAAACAGCCTGACTGCACGTTGCCTCCGGAGCCCAAGAAGGACAAGGAGACGGCGGAGAACCTTTAAAGTCCTTCAGGCCCGCGCACCCGTCGCGCGTAAACCGCCCGCCGATATTCTCATTGAGATAGCCTAGCTGGAATGTCAAAGTGGTGGCCCGGCGGTTGGTTCCTCTTTCATCTGTGGCTGAGGAGGAAAGGCGGGGCTCGGGGCCTCCGCGCGGGCGGCAGTCTTTCACCTCGACGCCGCGGTTCGGTGGGTGGCCTTGGGGGCAAGAGGGCTGGCACGTGTTCAAGCTGATCGCCTGCGTGATATGCGCTTTCGCGCTTTCGGGGATGGTATGCCTCTGCCCGGGGCATTCCGTCGCTCAGGCCGCCAAGTCCGATAAAGACGTGACCTTCGCGGATGCCGTGTCGAAGGAGCTGGTCGAAAGCCGTTACCAGAAAACACTGCCGCCGTCCCTCGCCGACCAAAGGATCAATCTTCCCAAGCTCCCGCGATGGGCGGCCTTGTTGATCCTTTATACCATGATGGGCGTTGCGGCCCTGGGGCTTGCCTTTCTGATCTGGCATTTCGTCGCCGAATTGATGGGATGGCGACGCCGGGTGAGGCCCGACGAGGCCGTCAAAACCAAGGCGGAGCCGGCGCGACGACCGATCACGGAACGGCCGCCCGTGGCAAGCCTCGAAGATGCGGACGCGTTGGCGTCCAAGGGAAGCTGGGCCGAAGCGCTCCGGGTCCTTCTCAATCTCGCGGTGATGGATCTCATTTCGAACGGGATCATCCGGGTCGGCCGGGAGAAGACCGGCCGGGAGATCGTGCGCCTCGCGCGCAGGACCCAGGTGGGGGACCGGCTCGCTTCGATCGTCGCCGCCATAGAATTCGGCGTTTTTGCCGGCCAGCCCCTGAGTGACGCCGATTACGCCCGTTGCCGGGGCGACTATCTCGCCCTGGCGAACGCGCTCGCCCGGCGTCCCGCGTCATGATCGGATCCCGAACGCCCTTCTCGCCCCGGACCGTCGTGTGGGTGATCTCGATCGGAATCGCCGCCGGATTGATGATGGCGATCAGCTCGCTTTTCATCGGCGACGGCAACTTCACGGTCACGGCCGGCACGAACGGGTTCTCCCGGTCGGCATTGGGCCATCGCGCTTTCATCGAAGCGCTCAAGGCGAGCGACCGAACCGTCGTCGTCAGCCAGTTCAACTCGGTGCGAAAGGCCAATGCGGCGGACGCCCTGATGCTGCTCGAGCCGCGCAGCGCCGACATCTCGGATAAGGAGCTCGGCCGTCTTCTTGAGGCCGACAACGTGCTGCTGGTCTTGCCGAAACGGACCGGGACGGTGGATCCCGGCAATCCGGCCTGGCTCGCCTATTGGCTCATGGTGCCCCAAGTCAGTGTCAAAAAGATCCTGGACGGCGTCGTTGCGGATACGAAGGTCGTCCGGGTCTCGGCCAAGGATGCCGGAAAGCTCGATTGGACCTTCAAGGTTGAACCGAAGGCCACGCCGAATATCAAGGACCTGCAGCTCGTCCAGTCCGACCGGATCGAACCGCTCATCAAGACCGACAAAGGAACCTTATTCGGTCTCGTCAGAAATCGACGACGACCATAATCTCTGGATCCTGTCCGATCCGGACCTGATCGAGACCCACGGCCTTGCCGACAAGACCAATGCCGGCCTGGTCGGGGCCCTGATGAACTTCATCGCACCCGCCGGAAGCCATGTCGTGATCGACGAGACGATCCACGGCTTCAAGCTCGACCCGAGCCTCGCCTGGACCATGCTGCGGCCGCCATTTCTCTATGTCTCGATCGCCGTGGTCCTTGCCTTTGCCGCTTTCATGGTCGCGGCGACCCGCCGCTTCGGGCCGGTCCGGCGCATCGAGGCGGCGATACGCGACGGCAAGGTGGCATTCGTGTCGATCATGGCGTCGCTGCTGACCACGAGCGGACATGGCGGTCAGGTCGTCCATCGTTATGTCGACCGCACGATCCGTGAGGTCGCCGATATCGTTCATGCGCCGAAGGGGCTGCAGGGAGTCTCGCTCATCGCCTGGCTCGACGATCTGGCCGCGCGTAAGGGCCTGCCGCAGAACCTTCGGGCCCGTTCGTTCACCCGGCGAATGGATCGGGAAAAGGGACCCCGCTGGACGGAAGCGGACGACCTCAGGCTGGCCCTCGCCGGCGACGTTTATCGTTGGAAACAGGAGATGATTCGTGGAGGTGAGTGAGATCAAGGAGCGCGTCGCGCAAATCGATGCGGGCGTGAGCAAGGTCATCGTCGGCCAGGAGACGGCGGTCCGGTTGATGCTCATCACGCTGTTGAGCGAGGGGCATATCTTGCTTGAAGGCGTGCCCGGCGTCGCCAAGACGATGCTGGGCCAGACCTTCGCGGCGGCGCTTTCGTTGCGCTTCGGCCGTATTCAGTTCACGCCCGATCTGATGCCCGGCGACGTGCTCGGCACCAATATCTACAGCTTCGAGAAGAACGAGTTCGTGCTGGTCAAAGGACCGATCTTCACCGAAATCCTGCTTGCCGACGAGATCAACCGCACGCCGCCCAAAACCCAGGCCGCCCTGCTTCAGGCCATGCACGAGCGCCAGGTAACGATCGACAACGAGCTCTATGATCTCGGCGCCGGCTTCATGGTCATCGCCACCCAGAACCCGATCGAGCATCAGGGAACCTATCCCTTGCCCGAAGCTCAGCTAGACCGTTTCCTGTTCAAGCATATCCTCGACTATCCGAGCCGCGACGACGAGCGCGCCATCGTCCGCCGCCATGGTCATCGCGCCACCATGCCGTCTATCGAAGAATTCGAGATTCAGCGGATTTGCGATCTGGCGGCGATCACCGAGATGCGCGCCGCAATCGAGCGCATCGCCATGGCCGACGACGTCCTCGACTATCTCGTGGATGTCGTGCGGGCGACGCGCGAGCACCCGTCGATCCGCATCGGGGCCTCGCCGCGCGCCGCCGCCATGCTCGGCCGCGCCTGCCGCGCCAATGCCGCGCTGGAGGGGCGGGACTATGTCATTCCCGACGATATAAAGGAACTGGCGGTACCGGCGCTCCGGCATCGGCTGTCGCTCACGCCCGAGGCCGAGATCGAGGATCGCCAGATCGACCCGATCGTGGAGCAGATTCTCCAGCAGGTCCCGGCACCGCGCTAAAGCGCGCGAGGAGAGGCTGAGATGGCGGTATACCCTTCGCGACGCGGCATATTCTGGCTTGCCTTATGCGTGCCGGTCGCTCTGCTGTTCGCCGTGCTCATCCCGGCCTATGCGGGCCTCGCCGTGATCCCGCTCCTGACCGTGATCGCGTTGATGCTGCTCGATATCCGGCGTATCCCGGCGATCGGGGAGTTCGAGATCGAGATCGTCGAGCCGCCGGCGCTGGCGGTCGGGCGGTCGGGCACCCTGTCGATCACCATCCGCCCATTGTCTGGCAAACCCGCAAGCCCCATCGAGCTCGCGGTCGGCACGAACGAGATGCTGAGCGTGGTGACCGACGGCCCGTTTTTTGTCGATACTGCAGCGGAGGAGGGTATCGACATCGCGCTCCGCGGCGAGCGCCGCGGCGTCGGCATGATCGAGAGCGTGTGGCTGAGATGGGGCTCGGTCATCGGCCTAATGATGCGGCAGCACAGAATCGATTGTGGGCTGGAAGTCAGCATCCTCCCGCAAATGAAGCCGGTTTATCAGGACGAGTTGAAAGCCGCCGTCACCTCCTCGGCTCTGTTCGGAACGAAGACCGTGAGGATGCGCGGCGAGGGCAGCGAATATTCGGCGCTCCGGGAATATGTCGCAGGCACCGATCCGCGCTCGATCGACTGGAAGCGCTCGGCGCGCTACCGCACCTTGCTCGCCAAGGAGTTCGAGGCCGAGCGGAATCAGCAGGTCATCCTCGCCTTCGACACAGGCAATCTCATGTGCGAGCCGCTCGACGGGCTGGCCAAGCTGGATCATGCGATCAACGCCGCCGCGCTTCTCACCCATGCCTGCCTCAGGGGCGGCGACCGTATCGGGTTGATCGCCTTCGATTCGACCGTCCGGGTGTTTTCCGCCGCCGCGGCGGGCATGGCGTCCTATCAGGCGATCGCGGCCCATTTCGCCCGGCTCAACTACAGCCAGGAGCAGACCAACTTCACCTTGGCGACCCGGCATCTCCTGGATCGTCTCCAGCGCCGTTCCCTGATCGTGATGTTCACCGACTTCGTGGACACGGTCAGCGCGGAATTGATGCGCGACAATCTGCGCCGCCTTGCGCGCCGGCATATGGTGATCTTCACCTCGATCCGCGATCCGTATCTCGCGCGTCTTCAGGAGACCTTTCCGCAGAATATGGACACGATCGCGCGGATCGTCATCGGCGGCGAGATCTCCGACGACCGGCGCAAGCTGTTCCTGGCGCTGGAGCAGGCGGGCATCCGATGCCTGCAGCCGAAAAGCGGCTTCATCGGGCCGGCCATCGTCAACGAGTATCTCGATATCAAGAACCGGGAGCTGATCTGATGGCGGGAACCCTCAGAAGCGTGCAATTCCGCCGCGAGCGCGAGGCGGGATGGCGTCGCCTGGAAGAGCTCGTGGGACGGGCGGAAAAGAAGGGGCTCAAGGCTCTCTCCGCCGACGAGCTGTTCGAGCTGCCCCAGCTCTATCGCGGATCCTTATCGGGCCTGTCGGTGGCGCGCTCGATCTCGCTCGATGCGAATGTCGTCGAATATATGGAGTCCCTCTGCGCCCGCGCGTATTTCGTCATCTATGCCGGTCGTCAGGCGGCCACCAAGCCGATCCAGACCTTCTTCCTCCACCGGTTGCCTTCGGTGATCCGGCGCGCCTGGCTTGAAATCGCCGTCGCCGCGCTCATCACCTTGCTTGGAACCGTGGCGGGCTATTCCCTGACCATGCAGAACTCGAACTGGTTCTACACCTTCGTCAGCAGCCAGATGGCCCAGGGACGCTCGCCCGAAGCCTCGACCGAAGATCTTAAAGCGGTCATCGATGGCAGCAAGAAGACCACCACGACACCGCTCGAAATCTTTGCCGTCGCGTTGTTCGCGCACAATGCCCAGATCGGCATGTTCGCTTTTGCGCTCGGTTTCGCCTTCGGAATCCCGACGGTTTGGCTCTTGTTCGTCAACGGGACCACGCTCGGCGCCTTTCTCGGACTCTATGCAAGTAGGGGCTTGGGCCTCGAGCTCGGCGGCTGGCTTCTGATTCACGGATCGACCGAATTGTTCGCCGTGATCCTGTGCGGCGGCGCAGGCCTCGCCATCGCCCGCAGCTTCGTCTTTCCGAGTCTCATGGGCCGGCTCGAGAGCCTCGCCGAAAGCGGTCAGCGGGCCGCGACCATCGTGATCGGGGCGGTGATGATGTTCCTGGTCGCGGGCCTCCTGGAAGGCTTCGCCCGGCAACTCGTCTCGGACACCACGACACGCTACGCCATCGCCTGCGGCATGCTGGTTCTCTGGCTCGGCTATTTCACCCTGATCGGACGGGGAGCGTCGAATGCGCCTGTTCAAGCGCAAGAATCCTAAGCCGCCGGTTCGGCGCGGGCCGAGCGGGCGCGTCGCCCGGGATCTCGTGACGCCGGAGGGCGTCGCCTTGACGATTCAGCTTGCAGATATCGGCGAGCGGGCGGGCGCGCTGATGCTCGATCTGTTTTTTATGGCGGTCGCAATGGTCGCAATGACGATCGGTATTATCGTTTTCGGCGGCGTGATCCGGTCGCCTTTCGCCGCGATGGTCGGCGCGATCCTGCTGATGTTCCTTCTACGCAGCTTCTATTTCACGCTTTTCGAGATCCGATGGCAGGGCCAGACGCCGGGCAAGCGGATCATGCATCTCCTGGTCATCAATCGCTCGGGCGGGCGGTTGACCACGGATGCGATCCTGGCCCGCAATCTGATGCGCGAGGTCGAGATCTTCCTGCCTCTTTCCTTGCTAGGCTTGGCCGGGGCGGCCGGCGGTTCCGCGGGCTGGACGGTTCTGTCGGCGATCGTCTGGGTCGGCATTCTCGTGCTCCTGCCGTTCTTCAACCGGGATAAGCTCCGCGCGGGCGATCTCATCGCCGGCACGATCGTCGTCCATAAGCCGAAGGCGCTGCTGGTTGCCGATCTCGCGGGTGCGGAGGCGAGGGGGGCGGAGCCGAGGGCCGCACAGCCGCGCTACCACTTCACCCAGGCCCAGCTCGACGTTTACGGCATCTATGAGCTGCAGACTCTGGAAAGCCTGCTCCGGCGGGGCAAGCTCGGGGGATCCGAGAACCTGGTGGTCGTGGCGGAACGGATCGCGAGGAAGATCAAATGGACCGGCAACGAGTTCCGAACCGACTCATTCAATTTCCTCAACGATTACTATGTCGCCCTGCGCTCCCGGCTCGAGGGGCAGATGTTGATGGGCCGCCGCCGGGAGTCGAAGCACGACGCGGCGTGACAGAGACGCCGCGCCGCATTCCGGCTCAATCGAAGACGGACGCCAACTCCTCGATCCCGGCGCCTTCTTTCGCCATGCGAAGATTCACGTAGAGCGACGCCGTATAGCTCGCCGCGAGCGTCGCGTTGATTGCGCTCGTCAGCAGCGACGCGATCAGGACGGCGATCGGCCCCAAGAACACGGCCACCAACTGGGTGACGATAACAACCACATAGGCGATCACGATGTAGACGATGTAGCCGCCCAGGATCGCCCAACGATGCCCTCTGGTGAGTTCGCGGCTACGGCCGAGAGCTCCCGAGGGGCCCTTGCGCTCCGCGATGATCACGGGATAGACGACCGAGAACATCAGCAGGGCGATGATGCCCGGCACGATGAGGGCGATCATTCCCAGGACTACGATGATGTAGACCAGGATTGTCGCCAGAAGGATCGGGAAAAACGTGGAAAACGATCTGTTGATCAATGCACCGAAAGTGAACGGCCTGTTGTTCAGGCTCTCGATCGACCCGAAGGTAATGCCGGCATTGACGAAGGCATAGACGACCAGCGTAACGATGCTGATTATCCCCGAAAAGAAATAGGTGGTGCCGGCTGTCGCGAGCACTTGGCTTTGCTGCAACGGCGTCCCGATGCCCAGCAATGCGGCCGAAAGCGCCACGACCGGCACATAGACCAGGAGGCCGAGCAGTATGAACTGGACGAAATTGTTGAAATAGGTCGAGAACGTGTCGCGCAGAACCTTGCCGAGGCTGAATTCTGTGCCGGCGGCAGCCGTAGCGGTTGTATCGGTCATGAGCCCCCCTCAGACTTGCTTGGCCGCCGATAGATGAGCCTGCGTCCCCAAGCGCGCGGCCAATCGGAAGAATAGCCGGAATTCCCGTCGAATAGAAGGCGGATCATGGTTCCTTAGGCTTATCCATAGGCGATCCCTCGCAGTGCCGGCCTAACCATAGGAGAATAGTTTGACGCCGCCGCCTGCTCTGCGTTACGACCGAAGCTACGGATTTCAAGGAGTGCGAGCGTTATGGCAGGGTCGAAGGACGGCGGGAAGCCTGAGGTTCAGAGCGTCAAGCAAACGCAGGACCGGTTCCTGGCCTCGGATGTCTTCAAGGGCAACGAGCGGGCTTTGCCGCCGCGGAACGGGACCGGATTCATCGAGGAGCCGGGGCGGTCGGTGCCCGTCTATCATCGGACCGACGTGCTTGTGGTTGGCGCCGGGCCTTCCGGGTGTGCCGCGGCGTTTGCGGCGGCAAAGGCCGGCGCGGACGTGACGCTTCTGGAGCGCTACAATCATCTCGGGGGGTTGTCGACCGGCGGTCTGGTGATTTGGATCGACCGCATGACCGACTGGCAGGGCAAGCACATCATCCGCGGTTTCGCCGAGGAGATCCTCGGCAAGCTCCCGCCCGAGGGCAAGGCCGGGCCGTCCCAGGAGGACTGGGGCTCGCGCGACGCCAAAAAGGCGGCCTATTGGGGCCAGCGCACCTCCGCCTTCCACGGCATCGTCGCCTGGGCGCCCACCATCGATCCGGAGCGGCTCAAGGTCACGACCCAGGACATGCTGCTCGCCGCCGGGGTGCGCCTCGTGTTCCATAGCTGGGCCGCCGTGCCCGTGGTCGAGGACGGCCGGGTCACCGGCGTCATCTTCGAAAGCAAGGGCGGCCGTCAGGCCCTGATGGCCAAGGTGGTCGTGGATACGACCGGCGACGGCGACATCTTCTCCCGCGCGGGGGCCGAGTTCGACACCGACATCGAGGAAGGCGACGTCCATCACAGCGCCAACACGGCCTTCATGCTGGCGGGCGTCGATATGAAGACCTGGCTCAAATTCCGCGCCGAAGAGCCGGATCAGTTCAGCGAATTCTGCCGGCTAGGCCGCGAGCACTGCGGCTATTTCCAGCCGCCCTATGTCTCCTGGCGCAACGACATCGCGCTGTTCCTGGGCCCGCGGCAATCCGGCCTCTCGGCACTCGATGTGGACGACATGACCGAGCTCGAAATCCGCTCGCACCGCTTCATGAAAACCCATTGCGAGTTCTTCCGCGAGAACGCGCCCGGCTTCGAGAACGCCTACATGATCGAAAGCGCGTCCCAGCTCGGTGTTCGCCATACAAGGCGTCTCGCCGGCATCGGCCGCATCGAGCGCAACCAGTGGGACCGCGGTATGCCGTTCTCAGACGAGGTCGGGGTCAGCCCTTCGGTGTCACCCAAGTTCCCGGTCATTTCAGTGCCCTATGGAGCCCTGGTTCCCCGGCGTCTCGACGGGCTGGTGGCGGGCGGCCGCCACATCTCCTGCGACGCCAATTCGCACGGCTTCATGCGCGAGATCCCGCAATGCTGGCTCACCGGCCAGGCGGCGGGTGCGGCAGCGGCCATCGCTGCCAACCGCAACCTGCAGCCCCGCGCGATCGATGTTTCGGAGCTGAGGAAGACCCTTCGCGCCCAAGGCGTCCATCTCCGCGATGCGGCGGACGCGTCGAAAGAGGCATCGGAGGCCGCCGCCGAATAGCGGGGCCTATTCCCCCATATCGATCAGGACGGCGCCGGTGGACATCGGCTGAACGTCGCGGCGATACATGCCGAGCCACCCGCTCGCCTTGATCGGGAACTCTTGAGAAGGGGCAGGGCGCTTGGCCAGCTCTTCCGCCGGCACCATCAGATCGAGCTTGCGGCCGGCGACGTCGATCACGATCCGGTCGCCGTCCTGCACCCGGGCGAGCGGCCCGTCGACCGCCCCTTCCGGCGCGACCTCGGCCACCGTCAGGCCTTTGAGGCATAGCCCCGAAAGCTGACCGTCGGTCACGAAGGCCACGTCCTTGGCGAGGCCCGCGAGATCGATCGCGAACAGCACGATCGACGCGCCGCCGCCCATGGCCGGCCCTCCCTTGAGGCCCTGGCCGCGGAGCACCAGCACATCGCCCTTCTTGATCTTGCCGTCCTTGATCGCGTCGAGCGCGAGGGCCGTGTTGTTGAAGACCTGCGCCGGACCGTCGAAGGATTCGGGGCGGCTGCCGTCGCGGATGCCGAGCTTTACCACAGCGCTTTCCGGCGCGAGCGAGCCCTTGAGGATCGCGATCGACGGGCCCTCGGAGATCGGCCGGTCGAGCGGCCGGATGATCTCGGCATCGCCGTCCGGCAGGGCCGCAAGATTTTCCGCCAAGGACTTGCCGGTGCAAGTGAGAGCGCTCGTATCGATCACCGACGCGAGCCGCTTGAGCGTCGCGGCCGCGCCGCCCGCATCCTCGAAGTCCTCGAGCCGCACCTTGCCGCTCGGCCGCACGGCTGTCAGCACCGGCACTTTGCGGCCCATCTCGTCCCACAGCGCGAAGATATCGACATTCGCATCGGTCTCGATCGCGACGGCTTGCAAGTGCTTGATCGCATTGATCGAGCCCGACACTGCCAGGACCGTCGCGACGGCATTCTTGAACGCTCCCGCGGTCATGATCTTGCGGGGGGTCAACTCCTCCTGGACCATGCCGACGATCCGATGCGCCGCCTTGCGGGCATTGTCGTACATCTTTTCGCTCTTCGCCCGGACGGGGGCCGAGCCCGGGATACACATGCCGAGGGCTTCGACCACGCAGTGCATGGTGTTTGCCGTCGCCATGCCCGTGCACACCCCCGGCCCCTTGATCGCCTGGAACGACATCTCCTCGGCGCTGATCTTGCCGGCCTTGCCCATGGCCTCGCCGACGGTGGCGATCCATAGCTCCTCGACGTCGATGTCCTCTTCGCCGATCTTGCCGTGGGGCTGATAGCCGCCGATGACCAGGATGGTTGGGATGTTCAGCCGTCCCGCTGCCATGAGCTGGCCCGGGGGCGTCTTGTCGCAGGAGGTCAGGCAGATCATGCCGTCGAGCAAAGCCGCCTCGACCTGGGCCTCGATATCGTTGGTGACGAGCTCGCGGCCCGCCAGGATGTAGGAGCCGTTCCGCCCCGCGCCGGTGATGAAATCCGACGGCGCGGTCGTGCGCACCTCGAAGGGCACGCCGCCGGCCTTGCGGACCTCCTCCTTGACGACCTTCGCCACCTCGTCGAGATGGGCATAGCAGACCGCCAATTCGGACGACGAATTCACGACGGCGATCTTCGGTTTCAGCATGTCCTCCTCGGACAGGCCAAGGGTGCGCCAGTGGGCGCGGCGATAGGCGGTGTTTGCTTTCAGGCTGCGTAACTCACTCATGCGGATCTCCCATACGTCAGGACGGGTTTTTCGCGGGCGCGGACCACGCGCGCGATGCTAAGGGCGCAGATAACCAGGATCGCCGGGCAGACGGCGAGAAAGGTGAAGATGGTCTGGACCGGCAAGCCGCTCGCCAGAATCTTGCCGCCGATCAGAGGACCCAAGAAGCCTCCGAATTTGGCGATCGACGAGGCCCATCCGGCGCCGCTGGCCCGGATCGCGCTCGGATAATAGACGCCGGCGATAGACTGGATGCCGAAATGGCCGCCGGTCACGAGGATCATGGAGAGCGTGAAGATGATGAGGAAGATGCCCGACGGCACATAGCCGAGCCCCATCAGAATCAGGAGCGGCACGGTCAGCGCCGGGAAGACGGAGACGGCGACCGGCCCGTGGTTATCCGTGAAACGCATCAGCGCCAAGCCCATCCCGGCCCCGAGAAACGCGTTGATGGAGGAGATATTGGCCGCCGTCGTGCGCGGGAAATCGAGCGCCTCCAGGAGCAGCGGTCCCCAATTCGCGATGAAAAAGATGCCGAGCGAACTGATGCCATAGCCGAGCCATATGAGCGGCGTGATGAATTTGAGATCGCCGCGGAACAGCATGCCGATCCTGAATTCCTTCCCGGCCTTTTTCTCGTCCGTCAGAATAAAGGTGTCTGTCGCCGAGACATCCTGGCGTGGGTCCATGCGTTTAACCGTCTTTGCGATTAACTCAGGACTGCGCCCCTTGGTTACGAGAAAACGAATGGATTCCGGGAGTGCGGCATGCAAAATGATTGCGCAAATCAGTGTCGCGCCGCCGCCCGCCAAGAACACGCCGTGCCAGTGATAGTGGGGCGCAATCAGGTTAGTCATCGGCCCCGCGCCGGCCGCGCCGATGCTGTAGCCGATCATGATCGAGGTCACGACCGTCGAGCGAAACTTCTTTGGCACGAATTCGATATTGAGCGACCAGGCCAAGGGCAGCATGCCGCCGATCGCCAGTCCGTCGACGAAGCGCAGGACGAGCAACTGTTCGTAACTTGTCGCGAAGGCCATCACCGTGGTCAGGATACCGAAGGCATAGCCCGCCATGATGATGGCGGGACGCCGGCCGATCCGGTCGCCGATATAGGAAAACAGGAACCCGCCCAAGGCCGCGCCGGCGATGCCCCAGGAAAAGATTTGGCTGAGCTGGTCTTTCGACAGGCCGAGATCGTCCTGAATATAGGGCGCCACGTAGCCGATCATCTGCATGTCCAGACCGTCGAACAAGGTGATCAGCCAGGACAGAATGATCAGCATATAGTTGAAGGGCGACAGCTTGTGTTCGTCGAAGAACGCCGAAACGTCGAACACGCGGGGATTGTCGGTCATCGGACGAGCCCGATCGGCGCGCGCCGCAGCTCACTTTGCGACATGTACTGTCCCCCTCGTCGATAGCGTCCGGTGCCGCCCGGCCGATGCCGCAGCCTAAACCGCGGCCTTCGACGACGGCAACACGGTTCTATGCGCGCGAGCCGCCGCCTGCCGCGTTTTGTCGCAGCTTTACTGCCAGCCGCCGCCGAGCGCCAGGAACAGGGCGATCTGGTCGGTGGCGAGCTGGCTCTGGGATTGGGCGAGGGCGAGGCTGTTGTCGGCGAGGGTGCTTTCGGCCTGGAGAACATCAAGAAAGCTCGCGCCGCCGGCGTCGTAGCGGGCGCGGGCGAGTTTGGCGGCTTGCTCGCTCTGATCGCGGGCGGAGCGGAGCGCATCGGTGCGGTCGAGCTCGTTGGCATAGTTGGCGAGCGCCGATTCGGTATCGCGCAGCGCGTCGAGCCAAGTGCCTTCGTAGGATGCGAGCGCCGCCGCCGCGGATGCTTTGGCGCTCTGGATCTCGGCCTCGGCGACGGCGATGTTCGGGAAGCTCCAGCTGATCAGCGGGCCGAGGCCGAAGCGCAGCGCCTCCTTGTTGTTGAGATCGCTTACCGACAAGGCGGTCGTGCCGACCGAAGCGCCCAAAGTTACCTTGGGATAGAGGTCCGCCACAGCGACTCCTATTTGCGCGGTCGCCGCTGCGAGTTGCCGCTCGGCTTGACGCACATCGGGCCGGCGCTTGAGGAGCGTCGTGCCGTCGCCGACCGGAATCGGCGTGGTGATGGTCGGCGGCTTGCGGCAGGTCTCGGCTTCTTTCGGATAGTCGGCCGGCGCCTTGCCCATCAGCACCGCCAGTCGATAGAGCGCACTGCGCTGGCCGGCCTGAAGGGTTGGAATGCGGGCGCGGGTCTGATCGAGAAGTGCGCCCGCCCGGGCGAGATCGAGGCCGGTGCCGCGCCCGGCCTTGAGTTGCTGGTTGGTGAGATCGTATTGGTCCTGCTGAAGCTTGACGCTCCGATTGGCGACGTCGAGCTGGAGCCCATAGGAACAGGCATCGGCATAGGCGCGGGCGACCTCGGCGGCGACCGTGATGCGCACGAGGTGATAGCCGGCCTCGACCGCTTGCGCATTGGCGCGCGAGGCCTGAATCGCGCGCGTCACCTGACCGAACAGATCGACCTGGTAGGAGGCATCGATGCCCGCGTCATAGGTCGTTTCGTGTTTGTCTGGGGACGGTTTTGCCCAGTTCTGCCGCCGACTTCCGCCCATAATTGACGCTGGCGCCGATATCTGTCGAAGGCAGCCGGGCGAATTTGGCCGAGCGCAAGACAGCGCGGGCCTGGCGCAGATTGGCCTCGGCGACGCGGAGATCCGTGTTGGCTTTCAAAGCCTCCTGGATATAGCCGTCGAGGGCCGGGCTCTCATAGAGATGCCACCATTGCTCGGCTGGAGGGCCCGAGGTCACATGGGACGACGCCGCGCCCGCGAAGGGCGTTTGACCGGGCGCATCGGGCTCGGGCGATTTGTAATCCGGTCCGGCGACACAGCCTGCGAGCGCCAGCGCGCAGGCGATCGCGGTCAGGGCGCGCCGCGCCGTCATACCGTCGCTCCGTCGCCTGAGGATCTCCGCGGCCGCCTTCGTTGCCTTGGAGCGCGCGCGGCAGATCACATAGAACACCGGCGTGAAGATCAGGCCGAACAGGGTTACGCCGATCATGCCGAAGAATACCGCCGTGCCGAGGGCCTGCCGCATCTCCGCCCCCGCGCCCGACGCGATCGCCAAAGGCAGAACGCCGAGGATGAAGGCGAAGGAGGTCATCAGGATCGGGCGCAGGCGGACTCGGCCGGCGGAGACGGCGGCCTCGAACCGGCTCATGCCGTGATCGACCTCGTTCTGACGCGCGAATTCGACGATCAGAATAGCGTTCTTGGCAGCGAGCGCGACCAGCACGACGAGGCCGACCTGGGTGAGGATGTTGTTGTCCATGCCGCGAAGGTCGACGCCGAGAATCGCGGCCAACAGGCACATCGGCACGATCAGGATGATCGAGAGCGGCAGCGAGAAGGACTCATACATCGCCGCCAGGATCAAAAACACGAACACGACGGCCAGCACGAAGACCAGCATGCCGGTATTGCCGGCAAGCTTCTGCTGAAAGGCGATGTCGGTCCATTCATAGCCCATGCCGGCCGGCAGAACCTGATCGGCGAGATGCTCCATCGCCGTCAGCGCATCGCCGGAGGAATAGCCCGGCGCGGCCTGGCCGCGAATGTCGGCGCTCGGGAACAGGTTGTAGCGCACGACGCGGGTCGCGCCCGAATCCTCGCCTGAAGCTTGACGAGCGAGCCGAGCGGCACCATCCCGCCCGAAGCCGAGCGGACCTTGAGATTGAGGATGTCCGGCCGCGTCTTGCGGTACGTTGCCCTCGGCCTGGGCGATGACCTGGTCGGTCCGGCCGTTGAGATTGAAGTCGTTGATATAGAGCGAGCCCATATACATGTTGAGCGCCGCATAGACCTCGTCCGGCGGAACGCCGCGGATCTGCGCCTTGTCGCGATCGAGCTCGGCGAACAGGCGCGGCGCGCCGGTGTTGAACTGGCTGAACACGCCCGCCACCGCCGGCACCTTGCGGCTCGCCGCCACCATGTCGTTGGCGGCCTTTTCGAGCGCTTGGTAGTCGGTGCCGCTGCGGTCCTCGATCATCAGGCGCCAGCCGCCGCCATTGCCCATGCCGCGCACGGTCGGCGGCGCGATGACGTTGATGCTGGCGCCCTGGATGACCGACAAGCGCTGGGCGAGATCGCGGCGCGAGCGAGCCTGAATCCATGCCCTTGGCCGTGCGCTTGTCGAAATCGGTCAGCTTCACGAACAGCGCGCCGGAATTCGATTCCTGGGACGAGCTCGCGGCATTGAAACCGGAGAAGGCAAGAGCTTCCTCGACGCCCGGCATGTCACTGACGATGTTCATCGCCTTGATCATCAGATCGTCGGTGCGCTGGCTTGACGAGCCCGGCGGCAAGGTGATCACGCCGATCAGCGCGCCCTGGTCCTGGTCGGGGATGAAGCCGTTCGGCGTCTCCATGAAGCGCCAGCCGGTGAACACCAGAAGCCCGGCATAGATCAGCAGCATCAGTCCGACACGGCGGACGGTCACGGATGTCAGCCGGCCGTAACGCTCGCTGAGCCGGTCGAATCCGCGATTGAACACGGCCTCGGCGCGATGGAGCGCGGCAAGCGGGGCCCATTCCGCCTTCTTGTCCGTCTCATGCGGCTTCAGGAGCAGCGCCGCGAGGGCCGGTGTCAATGTCAGCGACAGGAACACCGAAATGACCGCCGCCGCCGACAGGGTGACCGCGAACTGGCGATAGAACAGGCCTGGAATGCCCGAGACGAAGGCCGCTGGAATGAACACCGACAGGAGCACGAGGCCGATCGCGATCACGGCGCCCGACACTTCGTCCATGGTGCGGATTGCGGCGTCGCGCGGGCTGAGCCCCCCACGGATGTTGCGCTCGACATTCTCGACGACCACGATCGCGTCGTCGACCACGATGCCGACCGACAGCACGAGGGCGAAAAGGGTCAGCGAATTGAGGCTGAATCCCAGGCCTAGGAGAACGGCCAGGGATCCGATCAGCGAGACCGGGATCGCAACGATCGGGATGATCGCGGCGCGCCAAGTCTGGAGGAAGACCAGGACGACGACCACGACCAGGATCAGCGCTTCGATAAGCGTGTGTTGCACGGCCTCGATCGAGGCCGAGACGAATGACGTCGGGTCGTAGGGCACGGAGAAGCTGACGCCGGGCGGAAAGTCCGGCCGGCTCGCCTCCATCTCCTTGACCACCGCTTCGGCGGAGGCCAGCTCGTTGGCGCCGGGCTGCGGGATCACCGCCATGCCGATGGTGCGCGCATCGCCGGCGTAGGCTTGGATGCCATAGCTCTGACGCGCGAGCTCGGCATGGCCGATATCCTTGAGCCGGGTCACGCCGCCGTCGGGGCTGGTCTTGATGACGATATTGTCGAACTGCTCGGGCGTGACGAGACGGCCCTGCATCTGGATCGGCAGCTCGAAGGCGGGCGCATCCTTCTTGAACGGCGACCGGCCGAGAGAGCCGGCCGCGACCTGGACATTCTGACTGCGGATGGCCGCGACGATATCGCCGGCGGTCAGGTTGCGGATCGCGGCGCGGTCGGGGTCGATCCAGATCCGCATGGCATAGGTGCTGCCGCCGAATACCCGGATCTCGCCGATCCCCGGCTGGCGCAGCAGCCGGTCGCGCAGGATGGTATTGGCCCAGTCGCCGAGATAGTCGATGCCGACATTGGGGTCGGTGGATTTGAGCGCGACCAGCATCAGGAAGCCGTTGGACTGTTTCTGCACCGTCACGCCGAGATTGCGCACCTGCTCCGGCAGGCGCGGCAACACGGTCGAGACGCGGTTCTGGATCTGCACCTGGGCGGTATCCAGATCCGTGCCCGGCTTGAACGACACCGAGACCTCGCCGCTGCCGTTCGAGACCGCCGTCGAGGTCATATAGAGCATGTTCTCGACGCCGTTGATCTGCTGCTCCAGGGGCGCGAGCACGGTTTCGGAGAGAACCTCGGCCGAGGCGCCGGGATAGTTGACGCTCACATTCACCGACGGCGGCGCGATGTCGGGAAATTGCGAGACCGGCAGCTCCGGATAGGAGAACAACCCGACCAGCGTGATGATGATGGCAATGACCGCCGCGAAGATCGGCCGATCGACGAAGAAATGGGAGAGTTTCATCGCGCGTTCCGCAGCGTCACTTGCCGCCCTTATCGGGGGTGGCGTCGGCCTTCGGCACCTCTATCTTGGTCATGGTGGGCTCGACCTTCTGGCCGGGCCTCGCCCGCTGCTGGCCGTTCACGATCACATGGTCGTCGGCCGAAAGCCCCGATCGGATGACCCTGAGGCCCTCGTTGAGCGGCCCGAGCTCGACCGGCTTCACGGCGACCGTGCCGTCCGGATTGACGACATAGACCACGCGCTCGCCGGCCAGCGTCGCAACCGCGGTATCCGGGATCATAATGCCCCGGTGCGGCGGCGAGGCCTGCAACTGCATATGGCCGAACATGCCCGGCACCAGGAATCCGTTCGGATTGGGCACCACGGCGCGGCCCCGGATGGTGCCGGAACTCGGTGTCGACCATGGTGTCGAGGAAGTCGAGGCTGCCCTTCCAGTCGTAGCTATCCTCGTCCTGCAACTTGATGCGCACCGGCGTGCCGGCGATATCGCCGTTCGGGTGCTGACGCTTGAACCGGAGATATTGCGCTTCCGAGCCCTGGAAGACGAACCGGATCGGATCGACCGTGGTGACGGTCGTCAGCACGGTCTGGTCCGCATTGACGGCATTGCCGACATCGACCCGGCGATACGACACCTTGCCGTCGACAGGCGCCTTGACCTCGGTGAAGCCGACATCGAGCTCGGCCGATTGGACCGCCGCCTCGGCCGCCGTGAGCTGAGCCTCCGCCGCCTTGACCTTGGCCTGGGTCGCTTCCAGTTCCTCCTGGCTCACCGCCTTGATCGCGATGAGCTTCTCCTGACGCGCGAGCTGGGTCCTGAGATTGGCGAGGGTCGCTTGGACCTCGCCCACCTGGCCCTTCGCTTCGTTGAGCTTGGCCTGGAACGGGCGGGGATCGATCGTGAACAGGGTCTCGCCGGCCTTCACGCGCTGGCCGTCGTCGAAATGCACCTTGACCAGATAGCCGGAAACCCGCGGCCGGATCTCCACGGTCTGCACGGCCTGGAACTGGCCGATATAGTCGTCCCAATCGACGATCTGCTTGACCAGGGGAGTCGCTACCGAGACTTTCGGCGGTTGGGGCGCCTGGGCCGTCTGTTTGCTCCCGCAAGCCGACAGAGTGGTAGCGGCCAGCAGGACCAACGCGGCAAGCGCGGCATGAACTTTCATGGCGGCCTGTTTCTTATGTTTACTGCGGACGGAGGGAGTTACACCGGGGGAGAAGTCAACGTCCGATGACTGTGTTTAGGGGCTGTCCGCGGGTCTTGTCAACGGGTGATGACAAAGCGATCCGGTTTGGCTATTGTGCGTTCGAATTATGACCGACACGACCATCCTGACGGCGCCAACACGTCCGAGAAATGCCGCTGCGACCCGCGCCGCGATTCTCGAATCCGCGCGCGCCCGATTCCTCGTCGAGAGCTTCGATCAGGTGGGCGTTCGCCAGATCGCCGGCGACGTCGGAGTCGATGCCGCGCTGATCTGCCGCTATTTCGGATCCAAGGAAGAGTTGTTCGCCGAGGTTGTGGCGACGACCTGCGATGATCCGATGGAAGTGCTTGCCGGCGACAGGAGCACGTTCGGATCACGCGTCGCCAAGGCCATGCTCGACCCCGAGCAACGATCCCATCGCGAAAGTGTCGATTTCATCAATCTCGCGGTTCGCTCGACCATGTCGGCGGCGGCGGGCGAACGGGTGCGGGACCATATCGAGCAGCGTTTCACCATGCCCTTCAGCCAATGGCTCGGCGGGTCGGATTCGGTCGAGAAGGCCTGGCTTACGGCATCGGTCATGATGGGCGTCGCGATCATGCGCAGCATCGTCTGCGATCCGTCGGTGGCCACGGAGCCCAAGGAAGCCACGATCGCGCGGCTGGCCGCCGTGCTTCAGGGAATTGTCGACAGCGCCTAATCGGGGTCTGATCAGGAATGCATCTGCCGCCAGCGGCTCGGCGGCACGCTGTAGCGCCGCTTGAACGAGCGCGTGAAATGGGCGGCGTCCTCGAACCCGGCGGAGACCGCGATTTCCGTGATGGTGCTCGACCGGCGGGTGGGATCCTGCAGGCTGTAGGCGGCGCGGGCGAGCCGACGCTCCCAAAGCCGGCCGCTCACCGTGCTCCCCAATTCGTTCAGGAAGGTCCGGTCGAGCTGCCGCCGGCTGATGTTCTGGTCGTCCGCAATGTCCTGCGCCGAAAGTAACGGATCCGACAGCCGGGATTCGATCATCGCCAGCGCCTGCTGCACCCGCCAGTCGTTGCGGCGCGACATGTCCGTGGCCGGCTTCTCGATCAGGCCGAGGAATTGGACGAGGCCGCCGAGCGCGACCCATTGCTGGTTCGGCTCGAGATCGGCTTCGAGGGTCCTGAGTAAGGTCGTCGCCAGGATTTGCGCGCCCGGATGGTCGGGCTGGATCGGCAAAGCCGTCATCCGCTCGAAATAGGGATAGCGGGTCACGACCATAGAGCGCGGGAATTGCAGGAAGACGAATTTCGAATGGCCGTCGTCGATCTCGAGTTGGAACGGCGCCGATTCGTCGATCAGGCAAAGCGCGCCCACGCCGAGCTTGCTGTCCCGTTTGGTCTTCTGGCGGGCCACCGTGGCGCCTTCGAGCTGCAGCATCAGCGAGAAGGAGTAGTCGCTGTTGGCCGGGCCCTGGCGCGGCGAGTAGCTGACCACCAGAGGGCCGGAATCGATCAGCCAGAACCGCCCGGCGGCGAGGGGCGCTCCTTTGACCAGCCCGACCGACAGCCGGCCGCTGATCTCGTTCACCTTCATGCCGGGAAAAAGCGAGGGCACGGCCTGAGTCCAGGCGAACGACCGATCCTCAGACTTGACCAGACTTAAATCGACGAGCGTGTGCGCTTCCATTTTGATCAACTCGCGTGTCCAGCTTAGGCAAGACGCGGGTTTTTTCGAATGATAGTACTTCTATCTCTCAGTTGCAGCACCGTTTTCGACAGGCGTCTTAGTGGATTTGGAGCGGTCGTCGCAGGATTTTGCGGCCGATCCGCCCTTGTCGGACAAACGGGGGTGCGGACGATAAACGTCGCCCGATGTCCCGAAGCTGCGGAAGAAAGAATAAGCGCAGGGCAACCGCGGGCCCGAAGCGCAACAAGGTACGTAGACCTTAATACGGGGGAAATTATGCAAACGAACGCAACAAGACCAATCCGTCTTTGCCTGATCAGCGGCGTCTCAGCTCTCGCGATTGCCGCCGCCGGAATGATTGCCGCTCCAGTCTATGCCGCCGAGACGAACAGCGGTCAGTCGAGCGGCCAGACCGACTCGAGCAAGACCGACAATTCGAAGGGCGGCATTCCGGAGGTAACGGTCACCGCACAGTTCCGCGCGCAAAATGTCCAGAGCACGCCAATCGCCATCACCGCGATCACGGGCCAGATGCTCGACGCCCGCAGCCAGACCTCGATCACCGACATCACGGCCCAGGCGCCGAACGTGCAGCTTCAGCAAAACGCGGCGGGCGCCGGCAATTCCATGCGCGCCTTCATTCGAGGCGTCGGTCAGTCCGATCTGGATCCGGCGGTCGACCCCGGCGTCGGCATCTATATCGACGACGTCTATTTTGCCAGCATCACGGGCTCGATTTTCGATCTGATGGATTTGGACCGCGTCGAAATCCTGCGCGGCCCGCAAGGTACGCTGTCCGGCATGAACTCCATGGGCGGCGCGGTGAAGCTGTTTTCCAAGAAGCCGACCGGCGACAATAGCGGCTATCTCGAGGCCACCGCCGGTTCATTGAGCCGCAAGGATGTCCGTGCCGCG
Organism: uncultured Alphaproteobacteria bacterium; assembly: GCA_963732795.1. Taxonomy (GTDB): domain Bacteria; phylum Pseudomonadota; class Alphaproteobacteria; order CAVTAV01; family CAVTAV01; genus CAVTAV01. Next base: position 84,709 of record CAVTAV010000010.1, read on the forward strand.
GGCGACTTCACGATCATTCCGGACCAATTGTTCGTCCGCATCGCGGGCGTGTCGCGGCATCACAACGGCTATGTGACCCGGTACGACTACGCCTGTCTCCATCCCACCGATCCCGATGTGATTTCCGGCGCGATCCCTCGGGGAAACAGCGGGCAGAGTTGTAAGCTCGGCACCTTGGGTGGACAGGCCATGTCGGCCCTTAGAGCGCAAATCAGATGGCTGCCGACCGACAAGCTCGAGATCAACATTTCAGCCGACGGGACGCACGACGACTCCAACGCCACGGCGGCGACCCTTCTCAATGCGGCAGAATTCATTCCAGGGCTGTCGGCGTCTTACTCGGGTATCCCATACGACAATCGGTACACGGCATGGGGGCCGAACGCCGGCGACACGGTGCTGCACAGCCCTTATGTAACCTATGCCAACTTCTCCGATCCGGCGGTGACCTATACCCCGATCGACACAGCCGGCACGCCTGGGGCGCCAAACGGGTCTTACACCATTGAACCCACGAATAGACTGCGCGCGTGGGGCGTGACGAGCAATATCGACTACCAGATTGACGACAAGACATCGTTGAAGTCGATCACCGGGTATCGCGCCTTTTCGTCCGAGGGCGCAGAGGACAACGATGGGTCTCCCGCTCCTGTCTTGCTGGGGCTTGACACCATTAGGCACAAGCAGTTCAGCGAAGAAGTGCGTTTGACCGGGTCGCTGCTGGATTCCAAGGTCGATTATACGGTCGGCGGCATCTATTTCCGCCAGAAGACCTACTATGAACTTCGGGTCCATGCGCCCTTCATTCCGATCGGGACCGACCCCTTCAATCGTCCGATCTTCGACTTCATTCAGAACGATCCGACGGTCAATAAGTGGTATGCCGGCTTCGCCCATGCGGTTTGGCATGTGACCGACAAGTTGGATCTGACCGGCGGCATTCGCTACACGGAGCAGGACAAGAGCTACACTTTCTATCGCTACAACGTCGACGGGAGGACCACCTTCCTGCCGCTGAGCGATCCCGCGAACCCCTTGAGCGGTCTTACGGCTCGTTACAAGGGTTCTCACGTCGATTACCGCGCCGATCTGTCCTATCAGTGGACGGACAGCATCATGACCTATGTCCAGTTCTCGACCGGTTTCAAAGGAGGCGGAATTTCTCCGCGGCCCTATTTCCCGCAGCAAGCCATTCCGTTCGGGCCTGAATCCTTGAGAGCTTATGAAGCGGGCCTGAAGAGCCGCTTCTTCGACAACAAGGTGCAGGTGAATACGTCGATCTTCCACAACCAGTACAGGAATTACCAGGGCACGCCGACACAGTGCGTGGACGTGAACGGGAATATCCTTCCCGCGCCGTACAACACTCCTTGCGGTGAGTATCAAAACATTGCGAACGCCAAGGTGGATGGCGTCGAGGTCGAGGCCGAGGTCTATCCGATCGAAGGCTTGGAGATTGACAGTTCGTTCAGTTGGCTCGACTTCCGGTTCCAACAGCCCTTTATTCAAACGGCCAGCGTCGTTAAAGGTCAGTCGGCGCCCGGCATCGGCAACATCAAATGGAGCCTGGGCATCCAGTATGCGATCCCATTCGTCGCCGAGGGTACTCTGACGCCGCGCTTCGACATTTCGCATACGCCAGGATACTGCGGAAATCTGAATTGCGATCCGCTGGTGAGCAACACTGCGTATAATCTCGCGAATTTCAGGTTGACCTATCGCCCGATGGGCGATGATTGGAGCATCGCACTTCAGATCACCAACCTCTTCGACAAGCTCTACTATCTCAACAAATTCACCTCGACCTATACCGACGGCCACCCCGGCATGCCTCGGGAATGGGCGATCACGGTGAGGAAGAACTTCTAGCTCGAAGAAGGCCGCCGGGTGGGGTCCCCCAGTCCGGCGGTTCGCTTTGGGACTGGCAGACAAAAAGTGAGCAACTGATGAAGTCGTTCGGTCTTAGGGCCAAAGACAACGGGCGCTTTGGTTCAACTCGCGACGGCTGGCGAAGAGAGGGTCTGGAATGAGGTTTCTCTTCAACGCATTTGCGTTGGCATGTTTGGCGTGGTTCGGCCTCACGATGCATGCCGCGGCACAAATCAGCATGGTGAAGGGGCCGATCTTGGCCGGCCCGAACAACAGCATCTTCGGAGCTGCAGACGTGCCGCATGCGGCATTGTCGGTAGATCTCAAACGCTATGACTATGTTGAAGAGGAGTATTTCATCGAAGGCAAGGCGACGGCCTTTCGTCACACCGCCACTGGCTTGAAACCGGAAAAGTCGGACCTTCCCTACACAACGCGGATCATCGTGCGGCGGCCCAAGGATCCCTCCCAGTTTAGTGGAGTCGTGCATTTCGAGCCAATCCATCCGACGCAGGGCGTTACCTTTTCATGGTTCGTGCTCAGCCGGTATCTGATGTCTCGCGGCGACATCTATGTCGCCGTGGCCCTCGGGGATGCCGATGCCGGATGGTCCGGCAGCCCATCTTCGCCCAATCAGACGGCTCCCATCGGCGAGCTAAAGGTTACCAAGTGGTTCGAGCCGAAACGGTACGAGGCGCTGAGCTGGCCGCAGGAAGAGGGCATTCGTTTCGATGTCATGAGCCAAATCGGCCGGAAACTGCGCAGCAACGACAAGGACAATCCACTGCGCGGGATGAAGGTTCGGGCCATGCTTGTCAGTGGTTGGTCCTATACGGGAAGCCTTCAGCGCGTCTTTATCAATGAAGGATTTCACGATCGTTCGCGGCTAGCGGACGGCAAGCCGGTGTTCGACGCCTATCTGATCGGCGTTTCGTCTCGATGGAACAGCCCCGGCTACCTGCCTCTATACAATGATGAACCCTTCGTGCCGGTGAATGATCCTCGTCGGGCGCTGAAAAAGACCGACGCCCGGGTGATCGAGTTCCTTACCGAGAGCGAAGTGGGCTTGAATGCGAACCATGATCCGGAAGCACCGGACAACGACAACTCAATCGGCGGCTATCGGGTCTATGAGCTCGGCGGCGTGATCCACGTCTCGAGCCTAATCGATCCCAGCAAGCCAAATGACGAAGAACCGGCCCTGACACAGCTGGTCGAGCACGGCTATCCGAAGCGCCAGGTGTCGAAGGACCCGGTCTTCTCGTGTTCGGTGCCCCAAAGCGATCTTCCGATGGGGGCTTTTGTCAGAGCGGCAGTCGATAATCTCCGTCATTGGGTACTTGACGGCCAAGCGCCGCCCCATGCGAAGCGCTTGATCTGGAAGGGCAACGACCTGGCCCGAGATGCCGTAGGCAACGTGGTGGGGGGCATACGCGCCGCCGAGTATCAGGTCCCGATTGCCCGGTATGGGCGTTATGAGGGGAACGACAAGCCGAATTGTCAGTCCGGCAAGCAGTATCCTAACATTTTTCTCCTTCGAAATGAGTTTTCGCCGGACGAGCTCATGCGTCGTTATGGATCGGCGGCGAAATATGTCACGCTCTATGACGGTGCGATCGATCGGCTTGTCGAGCAACGCTGGCTCCTGCAGGATGACGCCCTGAGATTGAAAGCTAAGGCGTTGGAAGACGCCCGGCGTCAGTTTGGGTCGGATGCGGAGAAGCATTAGGCCCGGGCGTTTGTCCCGTTGGAAGGAAAGCGGCCAGCGAGCGGCGACGGTTGCAATGTAACGGAACGATTGGCGGTGTGGCGGAGCGAGGTTAGAGTGCAACGTATGAAGGTAGCCGACTACGGTCATATCAAGATCAGCGGGGCCGTATTCTCGGCCTTTCTCGCGCTCGGCACATTGGCCCCACCCATGGTCATGGCGGCTTCGCCGGTCCATGGCGATATCGTCGTCGACGACACCAAGGTCTTCCCCGAAAGCATGTCGTCCAAAGCCGACGGCACGATCTATATCGGCAGCTCCAAGGGCATCGTGTATCGCGCTCTTCCGGGTGAGAGCCATGCCAAGCCCTGGATCAAGCCGACGCCCGAGAACGGGCTGATGTCCCTGCTCGGCGTGTTGGCCGACGAGAAAACCAACACCTTGTGGCTCTGCACCATGCCGAACGCCTTCGGCGGCGGGCCGCCTTCGACCAAGCCGTCGACCTTGATGGCGTTTGATCTCAAGACCGGCAAGCGCCGTGGCGCCTATCCATTCCCGCCGCCGGCCTCGGTTTGCAACGACGTCACCATCGCCAAGGAGGGCACGGCCTATGCCTCGGATACGCGCAACGGCCGCATCTTCCTGTTGAAGCCCGGCGCGAGCGCGCTCGTTCAATTCGCCGAGGACGACAAGCTCAAAGGCATCGATGGCATCGTCTTCGGTGGCGACGGCACGCTTTATGCCAACAACGTGACCAAAGGCACGCTGCTCAGGGTCGATATCAAGCCCGACGGCACCGCAGGCGATATCACGGAATTGAAGCTGTCCCAACCGATCGCCGGGCCGGACGGCTTCCGGCTCATCTCTGGCAACCGCTTCGTCCTCGCCGAGGGCAATGGCGGCAAGCTCGACGAAGTGACGATCGACGGCGACAAAGCGACGATCAAAACGCTCAAGGAAGGCTTGATGCAGCCGGCGGCAACCACGCCGGTCGGCGATACGGCCTATGTCATCGAAGGCAAGATCGGCTACTTGGTGGACCCGAAGCTCAAGGGCAAGGATCCGGGAGAGTTCAAGGCGATTGCCGTGCCGCTCGCGCGGTAGGGCCGAGAAGAGGGGGGACGGTGTGACGGGACGAGCGCATAATCGAGCGAATCGGATCTTCGGCGCGACTGGCGGCAGGCCTTCTAGGTCTGTTCGTCGCGGGGCCGGCCCTCGCCCAGTCTCCCGGCGCGATGAGCGCGGTGCCCCTGGGCGGCGATTGCGATCACGCCTGCCTGATCTCCTTCGTCGAGAGCTATATCGACGGCCTGGCGCATCGCGACCCCTCGCGGGTGGCCTTCGCCAAGGATGTCCGCTTCACCGAGAACGACGTCGAGATGCCGATCGGCAATGACGGGCTATGGGCCACGGTCGACCGGCGTCTCGAAGCGACGCGTCTCGAGGTCGCCGATCCCGAAACCGGCAATGCCGCCTGGTTCGGCATCGTTCAGGAGCACGGCAAGCCGGCTTATCTCGCCATGCGGATCAAGGTTCTCGACCGGCAAATCACCGAGGTCGAGACCGTCGTCAATCGCCTGCCGGATCTGCCGAAGCCGTTCGGCGACGTCACCAAGCTCAAGCACGATCCGAGCCTTCAACGAAATTCTGCCGCCGGAGGAGCGGCGGTCCCGTCAGCGCCTCGTCGCGGTCGCAAACGGCTATTTCAGCACGGTCGAGCGCAATGACGGCCAGGTCCTGACCGAATTCGACAAGGATTGCGCCCGCACCGAGAACGGCATGATGCACCACGCGGGGCGGCGGCGGCGCGGCGGCGATCTCCCAAGGCTGCGAGGCCCAGTTCAAGCTCGGCATCTACCGCATCAACAAGCGGGTGCGGGAGCGGCGCTATCCGATCGTCGATACCGAGCGCGGCGTCGTGGTCGCCTCGGGTTTCTTCGATCACGCCAACACCTTCGACCATTACAAGCTGACCGACGGGCGCGAGATGAAGACGGTCCTGAAATGGCCGAACTCGATCACGCTGTTGGAAGCGTTCAAGATCAAATCCGGCAAGATCTATCGGATCGAGGCGGTCTTCACCTATGTGCCCTATTTCATGCATTCGCCCTTCGCCGGCCCGGCCGCCGTGCCGCCGCAAGCGCCCGCGCCGGGGCTCGCGAATCAGGCCCCGCCGAGTTGCGACCGTGCCTGTCTGATCGGTTTCGCCGACAAGTACATGGCCGGGCTGGTGAAGCAGGATTACAAGAAGATGCCCTGGGCCAAGAAGGTCGCGCTTCTCCGAGAACGAAGTGCCGATGATGATCGGTGACGGTCTCTGGGGCGCGATCAATGGCAAGTCCGCCAAGCCGATCTACGCCGCCGATCCCGAGACCGGCAATGTCGCCTGGTTCGGCACGGTGGACGAGCACGGCCAGCCGGCATTCTACGGGATGCGGCTCCGGGTTTCGGGCGACAAGATCGCCGAGGTCCAGAGCTTCGTCGCGCGCAAGGGCAATCCCGGACCCTATGGCGATCCGACCAAATTCGTCGCCGACCCGGTGTTCGATCAGGTTCTGCCCGAGGATCAGCGCCGGCCGCGCCAGCGCATGGTCGCCCTGGTAGACGGCTATTTCAGCACCAAGCAGCAGAACGACGGTCAGATCCTGACCGAGCTCGATCCCGATTGTCAGCGCATCGCGAATGGCGAAGCGACAACGAGCGGAGACGATTGGGCCGCCAAGCTGGCCAAGGGCTGCGAGGCGCAGTTCAAGCTCGGCGTCTACAGGCCGGTCGATCACATCCGCGATCGGAGCTATCCGGTAGTGGACGAGGAGCGGGGCGTGGTCGTCTCGGTCGCCTTCATCGATCATGCGGCGCGCGACGCCAAATACGATACGACCGACGGCAAGAGCCACGACATCCAGATCGGCTATCCGAACTCCCGTGGCGAGATCGAAATCTTCAAAATCCGCAACGGCAAAATCTATCGCATCCAGGCGGTCTCGGTGTTCCTGCCGTACGACATGCCGACGGCCTGGGAGCATTGATACTCAACAGCACGCCATAAGCGTGGGGGACAACCGATGAATAAGAACACGTACAATCCGCTGGCTCTCCGGGGTCGCCCTCGGCGCGGCGCTCGTCGCTTTCGCGCCGCTTCATCCCGCGAAGGCCGATGACGCCGCGCGGATCAAGGCGCTCAAGGCCAAGATCGCCCGGCTGTCGCATGAGGCGGAGTTCGTCGACGACACCAACAAGATCGAGAATCTCCAGATGGCCTATGGCTATTATCTCGATCGCGGATATTGGGACGAGGCGGCGGATCTGTTCGCGAAGGACGCCACGGCCGAGTTCGGCGACGACGGCGTCTATGTCGGCCAGGACCATATCCGCAAGCTGATCAAGCTTTATGGCGGCGGCAATCCCGGCCCCGGCCTGCCCTATGGCCAGTATTATCACCATATGCAGCTTCAGCCGGTCGTGGACGTCGCGCCGGACGGCAAGACCGCCAAAGGCCGGTGGCGCGAATTCACCCTTCTCGGCCAGTTCCACGAATACGCCAAATGGGCCGCCGGCATCTTCGAGAACGAATACGTCAAGGAAGACGGCGTCTGGAAGATCAAGAAGATGCATTACTACCAGACCTTCGTCGCGCCCTATAAGGGAGGCTGGGCGAGCCTGAAGCCTGTGAAGGGCGACGATTGGGCCTCGGAAGTCGCGAAGAAGTTCCCGCCGGACGGCCCGCCGAGCACGAAATACAAGCCGTTCCCCGACATCTATGTGCCGCCGTTCCACTACAAGAACCCGGTAACGGGCAAATAAGGGGGAAGAGCCATGACCAAGACATCAACCAGCATCCTCTCCGCCCTTGTGGTTCTCGGTTTCGCGGCCGTGCCGGTTGCCGCCGAGGAGGCCAAGGCCCCGACCCTCGAGCAACTCGAAGCGACTGCCAACAAATACGAGATGGAGGTCGCAGTCCTGAAATCGCATGAGGCGCTCGAACGGCTTCAGGCGATCTATGGCTATTACATCGATAAGGGCCTGTGGGATCAGGCAGCCGCGCTCTTCGCCAAAGACGGAACTTACGAATTCGGGCAGCGCGGCGTCTATGTGGGGCCGGCCCATATCAAGAAGGCGCTCGCGCTGTTCGGTCCCGAGCATCTCGAGCCCGGCCAGCTCAACAATTACATGATGCTGCAACCGATCATCGACGTCGCGCCGGACAACAAGACCGCCAAGGCGCGCTGGCGCAGCGACGTGCTCCTCGAGAAGAACGGCGAGGGCCGTTGGGGCGGCGGCGTCTACGAGAACACCTATGTCAACGACCACGGCACCTGGAAATTCCAGTCGCTGCACTATTACGTGACGCAAGAGAGCGATTACGACCAGGGTTGGGGCAAGAAGCCGTTTCCGATGGAAGGCCCGAGCAAGGAATTCCCGCCCGATCGGCCGCCGACCGTGGTCTACAAGTCCCTGCCGGGGGTGTATTTCCCACCCTATCACTACAACAATCCGGTGACGGACAAGCCCGTCCATTACGGGCCCGACCGGGCCGAAAAGCCCGAGCCGAAAAAATGAGCGCGAGTCTCCATCGCCTCTTGGGGCCGGCCGTGGCGCTGGCGCTTGTGGCATTGGGTGCCGCCCCGCCGGCGCATGCGGCGACGGACACCCGGACCCAGCTCATCGAGATCCAGCAAAGTCTCAAAACGCTAGGCCTCAAGATCGACCGCTTGCAGGGCCGCAACCAGGTCGAAAAGATCCAGCGGGCTTATGGCTATTACGTCGACAAGGCGCAGTGGCCGGCAATCGCGGATCTCTTCACCAAGGACGGCACCTATGAGATCGGAGGGCGCGGCGTCTTCGTCGGGCCGAAGCGGGTGCTCGAATATCTGGTCGTCGGCTTGGGCAAGATCGGGATCGGATCGCGCTATGGTCAGATGATCGACCATCAGCAGTTCCAGGGCGTGGTCAATGTCTCGGCCGACGGCAAGCATGCTTGGGGCCGCTGGACGGCCTTCGTCATGTCGTCGGTCGGTGGCTATGCCGGCTGGGGCGACTGCATCTACGAGAATGAATACGTCAAGGAAGACGGGGTCTGGAAGGTCAAGCATCTTCGCGGGCCGTTCCAGATGTATACGAGCTTCGACAAGAGCTGGAAGGACGCGGCCGTCACCAACACATGGCCGAATAAGTTTCCGCCGCCGCCGGATTTGCCGCCGACCGTGGTCTATCTGACCTACCCAAGCTTCTACGTGCCGGCCTATCACTATCCCAACCCGGTGACGGGCAAGCCGATGCCGGCGCCCAATCCGGCCGCGGGCGGCGTGCAGCCGATGAAGCCGGTGGCGCAACGATGAGGGCCGGTCCAGCTTTCGCGTTGACTCTCGTGGCATTGGGCGCCGCCCCATCGGCGCACGCGGTGACCGACACCCGGACAGAGCTCGTCGAGATCAAGGCGAGCCTCGATGCGCTCGGCCTGCAGATCGAAAGGCTTCAAGGCCGAAATCAGGTCGAGAAGATCCAGCGGGCTTACGGCTATTACGTCGACAAGGCGCAATGGCCGGCGATCGCGGACATGTTCGCTAAGGACGGCACCTATGAGATCGGCGGGCGTGGCGTCTTTGTCGGGCCGAAGCGGGTGCTCGACTATCTGGTCATCGGCCTGGGGCCGATCGGCATCGGCACGCGCTACAACCAGATGATCGATCACCAGCAGTTCCAGGGCCTGGTCACGGTTTCGCCCGACGGCAAACATGCCTGGGGGCGTTGGACGGCCTTCGTCATGTCGTCGGGCGGCTGGGGCGACGTCACCTATTCGAACGAATATGTGAAAGAGGACGGCGTCTGGAAGGTCCTGCACATCCGCGCTCCCTTCAACATGTACACGAACTATAAGGACGGCTGGCAGGAATTCGCGATGAAGAATACCTGGCCGAACAAATTCCCGCCGCCGCCCGATCTGCCGCCGACCGTGGTCTATCTGACCTATCCGAGCTTCTATGTGGCGCCGTACCATTATCCCAATCCGGTGACCGGCAAGCCGATGCCGAAGCCCAATCCGGCCGCGGGTGGCGTGGCGCTGATGAAACCCGTCGCGGAGCCATGATCGCCGCGCGCAAGCCCATCGCCTTTCTGATCGGTCTGTCCCTGGCGGCCGCGGCGTTCGTCTTGCCGGCACGCGCCGCGACGGACCATCGCGCCGAGCTCATAGAAATTCAGAAAGACCTCGGCATCCTCGGACTCAAGATCGAGCGGTTGCAGGCGCAGAACCAGGTTGAGAAAATCCAACGCGCTTATGGCTACTATGTCGATAAGGGCCAATGGCCGGCGATCGCCGATATGTTCGCGCCCGACGGCACCTACGAAATCGGCGGGCGCGGCGTCTTTATCGGGCCGAAGCGCGCGCTGCAATATCTCCACCGGCTCGGCCCCGTCGGCATCAGCTACGGCGCAATGTATGACCACCAGCAATTCCAGGGCGTGGTCAATGTCTCGGCCGACGGCAAGCATGCCTGGGGCCGCTGGACCGCTTTCGTCATGGCCGAGGGACGTGGCAGCGCTATCTGGGGCGACTGCATCTATGAGAACGAATACGTCAAGGAAGACGGCGTCTGGAAGGTGAAGCACATCCATGCACCCTTCATGATGTACACGAATTACGAGAAGAGCTGGAAGGACTACGCGATCACGAACACGACGCCGTCCGATCCCGCGACGATTCCGCCGGATCTACCGCCGACCGTGGTCTATCTGACCTATCCCAGCTTCTATGCGCCGCCCTATCACTATCCCAATCCGGTGACCGGCAAGCCCATGCCGCCGACCAATCCGGCGGCCGGCGGCACCGCGCCGATGAAGCCGGTCGCCCGCAACTGAAGATGAAGGTCATGAACAAGCAGACGATCCTTACGCTGGTGGTCGCCGCAAGCCTTGTGGCCGGATGCGGCCAGAAGCAGGAGTCCTCGTCCTCCGCGCCCGCGCCCGCGCAACCTGCCGCCCAGAAGACCCCGGAGCCGCCGACCTCCTTCGGCAATATCACGAAGGATCGCTTGCTCGCGGCCGATAAGGAACCCGGCAACTGGATGACCACGGGCCGCGATTTCGGCAAGGGCCATTACTCGCCGCTCACCCAAATCAACACCGACACGGTCTCCCGTCTCGGCTTCGCCTGGGATTACGACACCCAGACCAATCGCGGCCTCGAAGCCACGCCCGTCGAAGTGGACGGAGTGATGTATGCTTCCGGCGTCAACGGCCGGGTTTATGCGCTCGACGCCCGCACCGGCGAGGAAATCTGGTATTTCGATCCCCACAGCGACGGCCAGTTCGACCGCTATGCCTGCTGCGACGAGGTCAATCGCGGCCTCGCGGTGTGGGACGGCATGGTCTATGTCGGCGCCTTCGACGGCCATCTCTTCGGCCTCGACGCCAAGACCGGCAAGGTGGTCTGGAAGGTCGACACGTTCATCTACAAGAACCGCGCCTATTCGAGCAGCGGCGCGCCCGAGGTCGCGGGCAACGTCGTGGTGATCGGCAACGCCGGCGCGGACTATGACGCGCGCGGCTATGTCTCGGCCTATGACTTGAAGACCGGCGACTTGAAGTGGCGTTTCTTCATCGTGCCGACGGACCCGAAGAAGCCCGTCGAGAATCCCGAGCTCGCCATGGCCGCCAAGACCTGGGATCCGAACAGCCGCTGGGATGTCGGCGGCGGCGGAACGGCCTGGGATTCGATGGTCTACGACCCCGAGCTCAATCTCCTTTACATCGGCACCGGCAATGCGGCCCTGTTCGACTGGAAGGAGCGCAGCCCCTCGGGCGGCGACAATCTGTTCCTCGCCTCGATCCTGGCGATCAACCCGGATACCGGCCGGATGGCCTGGTATTATCAGGAAGTGCCCCACGAAAGCTGGGACTACACCGCCGTCCAGCCGATGGTGCTGTCCGATCTCACCATCAAGGGCGAGAAACGCAAGGTCCTGATGCAGGCGCCGAAGGACGGCTTCTTCTACATCCTCGACCGCAAGACCGGCGAGCTTCTCTCGGCCGACAATTACGTGCCGGTCAATTGGGCGACCCATGTCGATCTCAAGACCGGCCGGCCGCAATTCACCGAGAACTCGGAATATTGGAATGGGCCGAAGCTAATCTATCCCTCAGGGATGGGCGGCCATAGCTGGAACCCGATGTCATTCGATCCGCAGACGGGCCTCGTCTACATCCCGGCGATCCACGGCGCGTCCATCACCTTCGACGCCACCAAGGGCCACATATACCGGCCGAAGCAGGCGAATGCCGGAAACATGATCTATTTCGGCGACAGCCTGACCCAGGATCCCAAATCCTTTCCGTCCGACATCCAGCCGGTCGTCGAGCAAGCTCAAAAGACCGGCGAAGCGAAATCGCGAGCGATCCTCAAGGCCTGGGATCCCCTGACCAGCAAGGTCGTCTGGCAGCACGAGACATCCGGTTGGTGGGACCGCGCGGGCGTGCTCTCGACGGCGGGCGGCCTCGTCTTCCAGGGCACAGACACCGGCCATTTCATCGCTTTTGACGCAAAAACCGGCAAGATCCTGAAAGATATCGACGTCGGGACCGCGATCATGGCGGGACCGATGAGTTATTCGATCGACGGCAAGCAATATATCGCCGTGATGGCGGCCTGGGGCGGCGGCGGCTGGTTCGCGCCGCATCCGACCAGCGCGGCGGTCAAATACGGCAACGAGGGCCGCATCGTCGCCTTCACCCTCGATGGCGGCGCGGTGCCGATCCCGCCCGAGCTCGGCCCCGAGCCCCCGATGCCGAAGCCGCCGGTGACGACCACCGCCTCGGCCAAGGAAGTCGCCAAGGGCGCGGCGCTGTTCGGCCGGACCTGCGGTTTCTGTCACGCCAATCAGGCGCATGGGCTAACCCCCGATCTCCGCCGCATGACGGCCGCCACCCACAAGGAGTTCGAGGACATCGTCCTCAAAGGCGCGCGGCGTTTCAGCGGGATGCCGCAATGGGACGACGTGCTCTCCGAGGCCGACGTTAACGCGATCCACGCCTATCTGATTTCGGAGGCTTGGAAAGCCTACAACGCCGAGCAGAAGGGCACGACGGTGAACGAAGGGCCGAAAGCGACCCAGACGGCGCACTGAAGTCCCACTTTCGTCATGCGCGGACTTGATCCGCGTATCCACGTTTTTGGCTGTAAGGGAAGGCGTGGATAGCCGGATCAAGCCCGGCTATGACGGAACATGGTCGGACTTAGAGTTTTCCCGTCGCCGCAGCCTTATCGGCCTTCGCTTCCGCGATCGTGCAGCCCGTCTGCTTCGCGCAGAGCGTCTTCAGCAGCGCCATCGTGTCGGTATGAGGATCGGCGGGCGGCACGAGGTATTCGGGTTCGTAAAGCCCGGCGGCGAGGTCGTAGGGGTTCTTGCCGATGGCGTCGACCACGTTGATCTTCGCGCCCTTGTCGACCAGGAATTGGACCACCTTGCTCCAGCCGTTGATCGCCGCGCCGTGGATGGCGGAGCGGCCTTCGGGCGGGACATAGCTGAACAGATAGAGCTGATTGCCCGCCCGTATCCGGATGCGGTCGAGGAAGGTGTTCTTGTCCGGCGGCGGGATGCGGCCGGTGAGCTTGGTGAGGCGATTGACCTTGGCCCCGGCGGCCAGAAGAATCTTGAGCGCTTCGATCCGGCGTTCCTCGCTCACGCCTCGGCCGCGGGTTGCACGCGCGCCAAAGCCGAGGCCCGCCGCCGCCATGAAAGGCGTCACGCCGAACTGATCGGGCAGCTCGACCAGCGCGCCATGGGCGAGGAGAAGCTTGATCACCGGAACATCGGCCGCCCGCGCCGCGCGAAGAAGCGGCGTCGCCCCGGCCGAGAGAATGATGTCCGCGCCGCGCTCGAACACCGCCTGACGGTAGCGCGGGCGATGCTTGAGCTGGATGTTCGGATCGGCGCCCTTGTCAAGGAGCATTTGGACGATATCCACGGCTGTCTTCTCATCCGCGACCGGCCCACCGACGCTCGAGGGCGGCGTGCTCATATCCACCGCGTCATAGAGCGGGGTGCGGCCGTAGAAGTCCCATTTGTTCACGTCCGCGCCGGACTGGATCAGATAGGCGGCAACGTCGAAATGCCGGTTCAGAAGCGCGATGTTGAGCGGCGCCAGACGCAAGGGATCGGCGAGATTGAGGTCCGCCTTGGCGTCGACCAACACCTTCACGCAAGGCAGGCAGCCTTCGCGCGCGGCATAAAGCAGCGGCGTAAAGCCGCCGTGGTACATATCCTTCTTGCGTGGCTCGGACGTGATCCGGCGTTGCCAGTCGCGCTCGGCGCCCTTGGCGTTGATATCGGCCCCGTGCTCGATCAGGAGCTTCATCATCTCCGGCTGGCTCTGCGCTGCCGCCCACATCAGCGCCGACTGACCGCCCCATTGCTCCTTGGCGTTGACGTCGGCGTGGTGACGGAGCAGCACCTTGGCGGCGTCCAGATTGCCGGTGCGCGCCACCACCATCAGGGGCTCCTGTCCCTCATGATTGGGAGTGCTGGCGTCCGCGCCGGCCTTGAGGAGCATTTCGAGAATGGGCGCATTGCCGATGACGGCGGCTTCGCCGATCGGCGTGGCGTCGAACTGATTGCGCGTATCCGGCTTCGCGCCGGCCTTCAGCAGGCGCTTGACCAGATCCTCGTCGCCGTAATGGGCCGCCCAAAGAAGCGCGGTCGTGCCGTTGTTCGAGGCGGCGTTCACATCCGCCCCGCCTTCGATCAACTTGATCGCCGCGGCGTCGTTCCGGGCTTGCGCCGCCTTGACCAGGGCGGGATCGGCAGCATGGGCGGCTTGTGCCGTCAGGAAAACCGTCGCAGCGATAACCGTCATCGCGAGGCCGCGAAGCGGCCGCGGCGATCCGGGAACACCGTTCGACTGCCCGGGCTTCTGGATTGCCGCGTCGGCCTTCGGCCTCCTCGCAATGACGGGCGAAAGAATGCTCGGCAAGCGCCTAAATCTCCGTCAACTCGCCCGTGCTGTCGCCGAATTTCTCGATCGGCACGCCGGCGCGGATCAGCATGGTGAGGAGCAGGTTCGCATGCGGCGTGTTGTGCGGATAGGAAAGGTGCTGGCCGCCTTTGACCGTGCCGCCGCCCTTGCCGAAGATCGCCGAGGGCAGGGGATCGTTGTTGTGCAGGTCGCTGTTGCTCATATTGCTGCCGAACAGCAGGATCGAATTGTCCAGGACGGTCCCGTCGCCGTCCGGCATGGCCGCGAGCTGCTTCAGGAAATCGCCGAAGATCTTGGCATGATAGGCCTGGATCTTCTGCAGCCGGTCCAGCTTGTCCGGCTTGTTGCCGTGATGGGACAGCGGATGGAAGGCCTCGGAGATGCCGAGATTGGTATAGGCCTTCATGCTCGCCTCGGCGGCCATCATATAGGTCGAGATGCGGGTCAGATTGCCCTGATAGGCGAGCGCGATCAGGTCGAACATCATCTTTTGTTGAGCCGGGAACTGGTCCTGAACGCCCAGCGGCGGGTCGGGCAGGTTCAGGCCGGACAAATCGTGGCTCGCCATCTTATGAACCCGGCGCTCGACCTCGCGGACTGAATCGAGATAGTTGTCCACGGCCGCACGGTCGGCGGCGCCCAGGGTGGTCTTGAAGCTCGCCGCCCGCTCCAGCGTGAAGTCGAGGATGCTGCTGGTCTCGCTGATCAGCTCCTTGCGCTCCTTGGGCGAGTCGCCCTTGCCGAACAGGGAGTAGAACAGTTTGCGCGGATCGTACTCCATCGGCAGCGCCTGGGTCGGCGTGCGGAACGAGACCGTATTCCCGAACATGTTGCCGGCCTTGCCCGAGGGGCCGGGATGGCCTTCCGCCGCCACTTCGATCGACGGGAAGGGCGTGGATTGGCCGATATGCTGCGCGGCGAGCTGATCCGCCGAGGTGCCGCCCGGCGTGCCGCCCGGCGCTACGCATCTGAGCCAGGTCCCCGGGGTGATGCCGTGGGGGTCCGGGCTTTCGGCGGGCCGGTTCCTCAGGTTGCTGACGATGGTCATATGGGACCGGAACGGATCCAGCGGCTTCAGGATCGGCGAGATCTCGAAGTCGGTGCCGGTCTGCTTGGGCGACCAGCGATTGTCATCCTTGAGCATGATCGCGCCATGGGGAAAGTAGAAGAAGCCCATGCGCGGCAGCGGCTTGGCCGCCGTCTTGGCGAGCGCGGTGCCGGCCGGGACCATTGCGTCGAGGAACGGCAGCGCGATCGATACGCCTGCGCCCCGGAGCACCGTCCGCCGCGAGATATGTTTCTTTCGGATAACCATCTTCCTACTCCTGGCCTTCGGAACAGCCTCCGGTCTCAGTTCGCCGCCGATGCCTGCTGAACCCCGTCCCCATCGTGGCCGTCAGGCAGTCGTCTCATCTGGAATGCGTCGCTCTTCACGATCCCCATAACGATCGAGGAGAAGCGGTAATCGTCCTTGGCCGCGTCGCGCACGATCTGGCGCACCGCGGGCATGTCGTAATAGTGCAATGTCCGGCCGAGGGCGAACTTCATCAGCTCCTCGGTGAAGGTCTGGACGAAGAGCTCGGGCCGGTGCATCAGCTGGTTGCGGACATCGACCGGGCTGTTGAGCTTGGTGCCGTCGGGCAGCGTGCCCGAGGCGTCGATCGCGGTGCCGGCGAACCGGTCCTTGGTGCGCCATTCGCCGATGGCGTCGAAATTCTCGAACGCCATGCCGAGCGGATCCAACAGGCCGTGGCAGAAATTGCAGGAGTCCTTGGTGCGATGCTGCGCCATCAGCTCGCGCACGGTATGCGGCTTCTCGCCCGGCTTCGCCTCGGGTAGGTCGGTCTTGACGTCGCCCGGCGGCGGATTGGGCGGCGCGCCGAGGAAGTTTTCCAGGATGAACTTGCCGCGCACCACCGGGGCGGTGCGGTTCGGATCGGAGGTCGCGAGCAGGACCGCGCCCTTGCCGAGAAGCCCGAATCTGGCCGGATTTTTGAGCGTAACCCGGCGGAACTGGTCGCCTTTGATGCCGTCGATGCCGTAAAGCGCCGCGATCTTCTCGTTGACGAAGGTGTAATCGGCGGTCAGCAGGTCGAGAACCGGCTTGTCCCGGCGCAGGATGCTGTCGATGAAGAGCTTGAGCTCCTCGCGATAGGCCGGTCGCGGATCGCCGCCTCCGCCGCGAATACCGCCGCCCGCGACCGCAGGGAACAGCCGCGCGTCCGGCTCGATCTCGGCCAGCCGGTCCATGTCAAGCCAGTGGAAGGCGAAATCAGTGATCAGCGATCTGGAACGGCTGTCCGCCAGCATCCGCTTGACTTGGGCCTCGAGAACCTTCGGATCATGCAGCTTGCCGGCCTCGGCGGTCTTGAGCAGCTCCTCGTCCGGGATACTGCTCCACAGGAAGAAAGAGAGCTCGGAGGCGAGGTCGATATCGTTCAGCTTATAGACCGAGCCGGCCGCAAGATCGGCGGGCGCATGGGCCGTCCGGTACAGGAAGTCCGGGCTCGCCAGGATGGCGGTCAGCGCCATCCGGATGCCGCCGTCGAAGCCGCCCTGGGCCTTGCCGACGTCGAAGAAATGCATCAGGTCGCCGAGATCGCTGTCGGTCACCGGCCTACGATAGGCCCGGCTCGCGAGGCGGGTGACGATCGACTTGGCGCAGGGCGTCATGTCGGCCTGGCCCTCGGGATAGCAGCTGAAGATCTTCTTGCGGCTCAAGGTCTGGCTGACGCCGGTCGGATTGAACGGTCCGCGGATCTCGAAAGAGCTGATGCGCAGGATCCGGTCCTGGCCGCCGCCGGGCACCGGTGAGTCCAGCTCGTTGTCGGATTCGGCGAAGGTGCGGGCTAGGAAGGTGACGCCGATCTCGTGCTGGCCGGCGGTCGCCTTGAAGCGGATGTTCTTGAGCCGCTGATTGATCTTGTCGGCCTGGGAGACGCCGTGCTGGTCGATCGCCTTCTGGTCGGCATTGCCGCCGATCGAGGTGCGGTAGACCTCGGCGCCGTCGACGGTCACCAGAACGGTATTCTTGAATTCCATGTTGTAGACCCAGAGGGCCTGGGCCATGTCGGCGATATTGATCATATATTCGCCGTCGGCCGGGAATTCGTGCTTCACCACCATGCCGCCGCGGGTGCCGAGGGGCAGGCCCTCGACATGGCGCTTGTCCGAGCTCGTGCCCTCGTTGACATAGGTCGCGCTGCCCGGATTGGCGGCCGGATTGCCGATTGCCATGGTGGCGACCGTATGAGCCGCCGAGACATATTGCTCGAGGAAGCTCGGCGAGACCTGGAGGACCGCGGCCATATTGTCGTAGCCGTCCTTGGTGTTATCGGGCGGCAGGAGTGCGCTCGGATCGACGGTCACGCCGAGAAGATCGCGCACCGCATTGGCGTATTCGGCGCGGTTCAGCCGGTGCAGCCCGACATTGCCGGGGTTCGGCCCCTTCGCCGCCTCGACCTCGTCGAGATAGGAGGCAAGCTCGCCCGTGAAGGACGCTACCTCGGTGGCCGGGGGATGAGGCTTGCCCGGCGGCGGCATCAGTCCGCCCCGGAGCTTGCGGATCGCGGTCTCGAAAATCTTTTGATTGGACGCGATCTGGTCCGGCGTCATCGTGTCGAAGGCGATCTTGCCGGCCCAGTCGGTGAAGTTGTGGCACTTCACGCAGTAGTGGTCGAAGATGCCCCATTGCTGCTTGATCGCGGCGGGGGGCGGCAGGTCGGCGGGCTTGGGGGCATCGGCGGCCTGGGCCGCGCCGGCGAGGCCGAGCAGCAGCCCGCCCGCGACGGCCAAGCGCGCCGTCACGCCGATCAGTCCGGTATCCCCCTTATTGGACATTGCAACCCTTTATACTCGCCAGTCGTTAATTATGCCATGTCAGGCCGGATTTTTCGATGCGGCCGGCGGCGTCACGCATCCTGGGCGTAATAGCCCCAATAGCTCTCAAACGTCAGCCTCACGAATTCGTTCGGATCGCCCCATTCCGGCATCAGGCCTTCGGTCGGCTTGGCGGCGACCGCCTCGGCCGGGCTCAGCCCCTTGAACAGCAGATTGTCGCGAAATTCGACGAACAGCTTGGCGTACATGGCGCTCTGCTTTTCGAGGTCCGCGCGGGTCATGGCCGGGCCGTCCGCCGGCACGATCTTGGTGTCCGCATTCGCGACCTGGAGCAGCGTCTCGGTGCCCTCGACCAGCCCGCCCATCCAGCCGCCGGTCCACCAGTCGATCTCCGGCCAATGGTTGCTGGTCAGCGCACCACCGGCCGCGAGCACGTTCGCCTCCGGGAAATAGACATAGATATCGCCGTCGGTATGGGCCTGGAGCATATAGCCGTAATCGATCTTGCCCGAGCCAAAATCCATTTCCTCGCGCTCATAGAATGTCTTGGTCGGTCGCGCCTCGACCGGCAATGGCTCGAACACCTTGCCGTCCCAGGGACGATGGATATCGGTGGATAGCCACAGCTTGGTGTTGACGTGCGAAACGATGGTTGCGCCCTTCCTGGCAAGCGCAAGGTTCGAGCCGGTCTGGTCGGGATGCCAATGGCTGTTGAACAGGGTCGAGACCTTGCGGCCGCCGAATTCCCGGGCGACGGTCGAGAGCAGCTTCTTCGAATGCGCCGCCGCGCCGCCGTCCACCATGACGAGTTCGTCGCCCGCGCCGGCCACCACCACATTGCCGCCTGCGCCGGAGATCATCACGATGTCCTTGCCGAGGCGCTGGACCGTCAGATCGCTCTTCGCCATGGCCATCGCGGACGGCAGAAACGGAAAGGCCGCCGCGCCGCCGAGCGCCGCCTTCAAAACGTCCCGTCGATGGGGCATTGATGCCATCGTCAGACTCTCGCTGACCGTCCCGCCATACGGCCCCCGCGAATGTGCTGATCCGCCGGGCCGGGGCTCTTAGCCGAGCCCTCGCAATGGTAGGCTCGGGGCCCCTTCGGCACAAGGAAGTTGTTGACGAATCCTCCCGGTTTCCGCGGGGTTCCGGGCCAGAATCGCCGATCTCCGTTTCGAAAGTCCTACCCCATGGATGGCCAAATCGGGTTCGCCGGGGCTAGTCTTGCGCGTCTTATTCCGAGGGGTATGACGGCAAGATGCTGGATCGGCGGAAATTTCTCGGCGCCGGGGCGGGCGTGATGGCGGCGGCGGCGGTTCCGGTGCGGCTCGACGCGGTGCTGGAGGCGCCTGCGCCAAATCGCCGCGGACGCATCAAACAGGGCCTCTGGAAAACCGTTTTCGGCGACAAAGCACCGCTTTCGTTCGACGAAATGTGCCGACTCGCGGCCCATTTGGGCGTCAAAGGTTTCGATCTCATTCCGCCCGAGGACTGGCCGGTTCTCAAGAAATACGGTCTCCGTCCGCTGATGGTGGACAGCCAGGCCATCAGTTTCGAGGACGGCATCATTCATGCCGAGCTTCACGACAAGATCGAGGCGGACTTCCGGCCCTGGATCAAGCGATGCGCCGATAACGGCGTCTATACGCTCGCGCTTCTCGGCGGCCAGAAGCGCGGCATGGAGCCCGAGCGGGCGCTCGACAATGCGGTGGCCTTCGCGAACCGCATCAAAGCCGAGCTCGAGGACGCCGGCCTGATCGCCGCCATCGAGAACGTCAACGATCGGAACCCGACGCCGGGCTATGGCCGGCCGGACCAGATCTTCGGCCCCTTCGCCTGGGGCGTCGAGTTCTGCAAGCGGGTCAATTCGCCGAATGTGCGTTTGTTGTGCGACGTCTATCACCTGCAGATGCAGGACGGGGATCTTACCCGGACCATCACCGAGAACATCGACCTCATCGCTCATATCCATGTCAGCGGCGCGCCGACCCGCAACGAGATCGACGGCAGCCAGGAAGTGAACTACCGCTATATCGCCGAGACGATCGCCGCGACCGGCTTCGACGGCTATGTCTCCCACGAATGGCGCCCCGGCCCAGGCCGCGATCCGCTGAAGAGCATCGCTCAGGCTCTGGAGATCATGGACGCTTAGGTGTCCTTCGGCGGTGCGACCCGTTCCAGACCGCGGGTCACGCCGTCCGTTACCATGTCCCGGTAGGCGCCCTCCGGCAGGACGTCGATCGACGCCTGGGCCAGACGATAGAACTCGCCCGCTTCGGCCAACTGCCCCAAATCCTCATGGGATTTGCCGAGATTGAGATAGAGCGACGCGAAGAACCCGCGTACCGCTTCGGCGTCGGCCTCCAAGGCGCGGTCCAGGGCGATCTTGTTCCAGCGCAGACCCTCCGCTGGCGTATCCTGATGCCGCGCCACATAATGCGCCGCGACGCAGGCATCGAAGGCATCCGCGCTGTCCGCCCAGGCCTTCTCGAAAAGAGCCCTTGCCTTGGCGAACTCGCCCTTCTGCTCGCAGGCCATGCCTTCGATACAAAGCCGGACCACGGGATTGTTGGGATCGAGCTGCATGGTCCCAGGGTACAGCAGACCGGGCGTATTGCCTATTTTTTCGGTTCGATCCGCGGCGCCTGCATGTTCCGGCCGTTCTGGTGCAAGGTCAGGGCTGTGACCTTGCCCGACGCGTCGCGCTCGAAACTGATCTGGGCGTCCACCACCGTGTAGAAGAAATGGTCCGGTTTGTCGGGATAGATCTGAATCGCCGGCTGGGTGGCGAGCTTCGCCATGAGGTGCGTACCCTCGCGCGTGATCACGAAGTTGGACTGAGGCGAGAGCCGGTATTCGCCAACATAGGCGTCGAGCTCCTGCGGGCTCAAGTCGAGATGCTTGACCGCGACAACTGGCTTGCCATCGGGCCCCAGGCGGTCGGCATGGGTGTCGCGGCCGCCCTGATGCAGGGTCAGCCCGGAAATCTTGCCGTCATCGGTGCGCTCGAAGCTGATATCGGCCTGCACCGCCTTGTAGAAGAAATGGTCCGGCTTGTCGGGGAAGACCGGCGCGAAGGGCTGGCCCGTCAGTTGCACCTCAAGCCGGTCGCCCTCCCGCTTCACGGTGAAGACGATCTGTGGCGTGATCTGATAGGTGCCGACATAGTCCTCAAGCTTGTCCGCCGCGACGGCGACCTGCTCATAGGCTTTCGGCAGAGGCATTCCCGGGTTCAGGAGATGGAAGCCGATCTCGTCCAGTGAGCGCGTGCCCTGGTTGCTGAGGACCACGACGCCGCGCTCACCGTCATCGTTGAAGCCCGCATAGCTTCTAAAGCCGCCGGTGCCGCCATTGTGCCAGTGGCCCGCTCCGTCTGGCGTGGTGAGCCAAGCCAAGCCGATCCGCATGCCGTTCGCGAAATCTGCGCGTGGCTTATGGGCCATCGCCATGGCGCGGGAGAGGTCGCTCGCCGACGAATCGCTCGATGCCGCCATGTTGGCGCGGACATAGGCGAGCATATCCGTCACCGTGCTGTTGATCGCGCCCGCCGCTTCAAATCCGCCGATCGTCCAATGAGGCACCGGCTTGCCGTCCGCCCCGTAGCCCTGGGCCGCGCGAGGCTTGAGCGCATCGGTCAGTACGGCATCGGAGCTGGTCATGGAGAGCGGTGCGAAGATCCGGGTCTTCAACAGATCGCGATAGGACATTCCGGTCTCGCGAGCGATCAACTGGCCGAGCATCGCGAAGCCGAAATTGGAGTATTCCGGCGCCACCCCCGGTGCCCGCGCCGGCATCGCCCCATTCACCGCCTGCCAAAGCTTCTCGACATCGAGATCCGCATAGGGATCAGCCGGATTTGTCGGATTGAAATCCGCGGGCATACGCGGCAATCCGGAATAGTGGGTCGCGACGTCCTCGAGCGTGATCGCCCGCGCGCCAACCTGGGCGAGGGTGACGCCCTTCGGCAGATATTTCTGGACCGGATCGGAGAGGCTCATCCGTCCGGCGTTCACCTCCTCGGCAAGTAGCGTCGCCGTGAAGGTCTTGCTGATCGAGCCGATCTCGAACACGGTGTCCGCATCGGGCGCCCTGCCGGTCTCTTTCGAGGCGACGCCGAAGGCCTTGGTCGTGGTGTCCTTGCCATCGATAAGCCCGACGATCACGCCCACGAACTGGCCGTTGTGAACCGACCGACTGAGATAGTCCGCGGTGTCCGCGGGCAACCCGGCGGCGGATGCGCCGGCGGATGCCATAAGGATGCCCGCCAAGGCGAGAGGAATGCTTTTCCGTTGCATCGGGTCGGGTCTCCGTTCCGTCAGGATGAAATCGAGGCCGATGACAGCGATTGCCGTCCGATCTTTGAGCCGTCCTTGTCCACCGGCAGAAGCGATATGCGCAGCAGCCAATAGGTGATGAACGCTGCCAGAATGAGCTGCAGGGCGCGGCTGGCGTCGAGCAGGTGGGTGTCGTAGACCTCTTCATAGAGCCGCACCGCGCCCACGATCGGGGTCAGGATCTGGGTCGAGAAGGTGATGCGCACTTCCCAATGGCGGTAGGTCGGTCCGAAGATCCGATCGAAGACGTTCGGCTTGCGTCCGACGCTTACGGCCGTCCCGAAATAGAAGACGGCGGAGAGCGCGAACATGATCGCCACCCGCGGCCAAAATACCGGCGAGCTATGAGTGCCGAGCAAGGCCACGATGACCCAGGCGGCGAGGTTGGCGATCACCACCGTGTATGTCGCGAGCTGCACCCAGCGCGGCACGGAGTCGCTCAAAGAGCGGCGCTCCAGCGTGGCCTGCCGCCGCGGCGCGATGGGAATGTGCCGCTTCATCCGGAAATGCTGGACGAGGCCGATCGAGCCGCCGACGACCAGCGCCACCATCGTCGACGCCATGGTGAGGTCCCACAGAATCACCCAGTTCGGGAGCGCAGTCCCGTCCGGTGCGGGTGGCGGCGTCCAGAGCCCGAGCTGGAAGCTGGTCAACGCGCCGACACTGATCGTGCCCAGGACATAGCCGAGCCAGAGATTCCAGCGCCGCTTCTCGACCTTGTGGGCGACGTCAGGATGCGCGGCCAGCCACTCGGCGTTGCGGTCCTTGAGCATCGGGATGGCGAGCTTGCGCTGGGTGGTCGGATGGATGAAGAACATCGTCGCCAGGAAGACGAGGTATATCGCGTAATCAATCCAGTCGGTCATGGGACTCATCCTTTGCCTTCGAGCGCGAGGGCGGACTTGAAAATGGCGGAGATCTCGTCGGGGCTCAGGCCGTCGGAGACCAGGGCTTCGATCATGTGGCGCACCACGCGCTCGGCCTGGCCGGTCTTGAGGCGGCTCACCTCGTCGGCGGCGCCGGAGCGGACGAAAGTACCTTTCCGTCCCGCGGTCCGGATCACGCCCTGATCCTCGAGAATCTTGTAGGCGCGGGCGACCGTGTTGCGGTTCAGCACGAGGTCGGTGGCGAGCTGGCGCACCGGCGGCAAGGGCGTGCCCGGCTCCAACTCTCCCGAGGTCACGCCCTCATGGATCTGCCTGACGATCTGCTCGTAGACAGGCTCCGGGGCGCCCGCATTGATGACGATATCCATGGCTTGTCCTCTTTGTCATAGTAGATAATAGGACAAATGAGACAAAGTCAAGAGGATTGAAAGTCGCTCGAACGTCACGCCATATAGGCCGACATCACGGTTCGCCCTGATCTGGCCACGATCCGCGCAAATCTTGCGTGTATGGCGAAGGTTCTCGGCGCCACGGCGTGTAATTCGTGCGCTTGATGGCGGGAAGCGGCCTTCGGGAACGGCTTAGACCTGATGAGTGTAATGTCGAGTTTTCCGGCGGTGCGCGCGACAATGTGGAAAGTCTTGAAGATCGGGGCCTTCGGCCTCGGTTTGTGTTTTCTGGCCTCGGCCAGCCTCGACCTCGTGAAGGTCAACCCGAATCTTTGCCGCGACGACCAGGTCTGTCCGTCGATCGGCACCCGTCTCGACGTCCGCTGGAGCGACGTCGAGACCGCGATCGATGCGATCCGTGAACGCGGGGAAGCGAAAGCCGCCCCTGCGGCCGCCAGTGTTCCGGCCGGCGGACGCACGCTCTCCGTCATGGTCTACAACATCAAGGGCCTGCCGAATTCGCTCCGCGGCGACACCCATCCCGACGCCTTCGCGATTATCGGCCATACCCTGGCCGCGCGCCGCCGCGCTGGCACCGCGCCCGACATCGTGCTGATCCAGGAAGCCTTCACCCATCGAAGCCGCGAGATCGCGGCGCTCTCCGGCTACAAGCACATGATCCGCGGGCCCCTGCGGCCCGGCGCCGATACGGCCTGGATTGCTCGGCCGCTCCTGTATCTCTGGAAGGCGGCCTGGGACCGGTCGGTGCGTCTCGAAGGCTCCGGCCTGATGATCCTGACCGATCTCGATATCGAGGCGGTGCGGCCCGTTCCCTTCGGCCACAAGGCCTGCGCGGGCAGCGATTGCTTCGCCAACAAAGGCCTGCTCTATGCCCGGGTGCGCCTGCCGGACAGCGACACCTGGATCGACGTCGTCGATACGCACCTGAACTCCAACGCGTCGAGCGGCGCGGGGATCCGGTCGATCCTGTTTGCCCATGAGCGCCAGGTCGAGAAGATCGGCGGCGTGCTGGCCGAGGCGGGCCGCGACGGCGATGCGCTGATTCTCGGCGGCGACTTCAATTCCAATCCGGAGACCGTCCGCTATGCCTACCTGCGCGACCGGCTCGCCATCGCCGACGCCAATACCGATTGCCTCGTGAGGCAAGCCTGCGATATTCCGAAGGACGTCAATCTCCAGTCCTTCTGGCGCGACAACGAGCTCCGCCAGTTCTACCGCCAGGGCGCCGGCGTCACCCTGCAGCCGGTCCGCGCGACCCTCGATTTCACCCGGCCGGTGGACGGCAAGCCGCTGTCCGATCACCAGGCGGTCGAGATCACCTATATGGTCCGGCCGGCGGGTAAGCCTCTCTGACGCTCAGGACTTCTCACTCACGACCAGAATCCGAAACGAGCCGGGAACCAGGGTCGGCCGTTTGCCCGGCCGGGCGTTCTTGAAGTCGAAGTCGGCCGTCGGAAGATAGATTTTGCCGGTGGTCGGATCGAGCGTGGCGGTCCTCGCGCCGACGGCGGTCGGCACGCTGGCGACGACTTTGAGTGCACCGTCTTCCATGGCGATGACGTCCATCACGCCGTCGCGACCGCAGGGGACGAAGAACAGATTGCGTGCGGGATCGAAGATCGCGCCATCGGGCCCTTTGCCGATCTTCAGGCTGGTGACGACGGAGCCGTCGCTGGCACGTAGCACGACCGCCGTTTCGTTGCCGCAAGCCGAAAGAATGAGATCGGTCTTGGCATCGTACGCAAGGCCGGTCGGGCCTTCGCAGCCTGGTAGCTTGTAATAGGCGGCGACTTTCCGGGTCTTGGTGTCGATCACCGCGACCTGGTTCTTGTCTTCGAGATTGACGAAGACCTTGCCGGTACCGGTCGCGGCCCCTTGTTCGAGCTCGCCGCCGACATCGAGCCGGCCCGGCGACGTCAGAGTTTTGGGATCGATGAAAGTGACGTCGCCGCCTTCATGATCCATAACCAGGATCAGACCCGACGCGGGATCCGGGATCGCGTTGTCGGGGTCTTTGCCGGTGGGAATGGTGGCGATCAGCTTGCCGGTCGCGCCGTCGGCCACTGTCGCGGTGTTGGTGTCGCCGTTTGTGGCGAGCACGCGACCGCCGGAAAGCGGGATCGCGGCGTGAACATGCTCACCGCCAAGCAGTTTCGGAGTCACCTTGCCGGAGTCCAGATCGACCGAGGTGACTCGGTCGCCGTGGCCGACATAAAGCCTATGAAGCTGGGTATCCACGGCAAGGAGATCCCAGAAACCGTCGGGACCCGCGATTTTTCCGGTCACCGCGAACTGCGGCATATTGTTATGGGGCGCCGCGAGCGCGGGTACGGCGGCGAACAACGCGAAAAGGGTCGCGATCGTCTTCAGACTAGGTTGCATGTTTCAATCTCCCGAGGTGGCTGCGGCGGTCGAGACGTTGACGCAGGAAATCCGCGGGGCCAGGATTTGGCTCTTAATCCATGGTCCGTGCGGTCCAGTTATCGAGGACTGGTTTCCTTCCCCTGAGCCCTGCGTGGCGCCACACTGGCACCGGAACCTGAATTCAGACTTAAACTCTGCGGGGCGATAGTCCTTGGATGACGACCCGTTCCTTGCGGATCCTGGATTTCGCGACTGAAGAAAGGGGGTAATCCGATGAAGACATATGGAGTTCTGACCTTTTCTCTAGCGCTGGCCGGTATCGCTTTCGTCGGCCCGGCCGGATCCTTCGCGGCGCAAGCGGCCGGCAAGGACATGACCAAGCCGAAGATCAGCATGAACCAGGCCGAGGCCATCGCGGTCGAGGCCCGGCGTGGTCAGATCAAGTCGGAAAAGCTCGTGCACAGGTCCGACGGCAACGCCCAGTATGACTTCGTCATCGACAGCGTAGGCAAGACGTACACGGTCGTGGTCGACGGTACGTCCGGCAATGTCGTCGAAAACAAGATGAAGAGCGGCTGACGCCCGGGCCCGAAAACGCATTCGCGGTCATCCCGGCCGTTAGCCGAGCCCGAGCCTTGGGCTCGGTAGCGAGGCTTACGAGCCGGGATCCAGGTCAGGCGCTTCGGCCAGTGACGATGGTTCCCGGATAGCTCCATTTGCCGGCGAATTCGAAGATTTCGGGCAAACCGGCTTCCGGGATGACGCGCATTGGGTCTGGCCCAAGCCGGCGCGTCACTCGAAATTGCCGGTCTCGATATAGTCGGCCTTGATCAGGCTCCAGAAGTCGCTGGCGAGGCCGTCGGTGACGTAGCGGTATGGTACCCAGCCGTAACCGTCTTCACCCCATGGCGTGCCCCAGGAATTCCGGATCTTGAGCGCGCCGGTCTCCGCGCCGATCTTGCGCTTGTCGTCATAGCCGATCGCGACCACCGCATGCCCGCCCTGCACGGATTCCTTGGGCGTAGGGTAGGTGAACTCGCCCTTGTCGTTGCCGAAATTGTAGACCGTGAAGCCGAACATCGACGGCAGACCGGCCTGGAGATGGGATTTCACGCTGGCGAGCGCGGCCGCGCCCGTGATGTTCGGCCCGTCGTGGCGGTAGTATTTGATCGACTTGTAGTTCCGGGCGAAGGAGTAACAGAATGGGCTCGGCTCGTCGTCGAAGGCCTTGACGTCGTAGGGGAGATATTTCTCCGGCGGAATGCCGAACAGGACCATGGCCTGCATGGTGGTGCGGACCTGCGCGCCGGTATCGCCGGTCCAGTTCAGCAGATTCCGCGTAACCTTGTAGAGAAACAACCGCGAGGCATCGAGATAGCGGTCGAAGGCGCGGTTCTCGAAATATTCGAGCAGACCGACGCCTGCCTGCGCCGTGCACGAGCCCAAGTCGCCTTGATCCTCGATCGCCGAGCAGTACTGGCTGAGATCGACGTTCGAGGAGGCTTTCGGCGGCTTCGCCTTGAGAGCGCGGGAGCCCTTGAGGGCCGCGCGGATCTCCTTGTGATCGGGCCGGTAGTCCCGAATATCCGGAAGGTCCCGGACCCACCCCGTTCCATATCGCTTTGACATGATGGTGCTTACCCTATTCGAGCGCCCACCAGCCCCGCCGATCCGTCCATCGTAGAAAGGGAAAGGTTAATGAAATCTTGCGAGCTCATTAGACTTGAGTCTCATCTGCTTTGGCGCGATAACAGGGCATGCCCCGTATGAACCTGAGCTCGGGCCGGACCCGGCAGAAAAAGCGCACCCGATCGGCCCTGATCGAAGCGGCAGCCGAGCTTGTCCGCGAAGGCCGGACGCCGAGCGTGCCGGAAGCTGCCGAGCGGGCCGGGATCTCCCGGGCGACGGCCTATCGCTATTTTCCAAGCCAGGACGCGCTGGAGCTTGAAGCCGCGGGGGCGATTCTGGCGTCGGAACCCGGCGCGGCGGCCTCGAAAGGCGATGTTCAATCGTTTGAAACACCGGCTTTGAGCCCGGATGATTGCCTGAAAGCCGTGGATAAGCTCGAAAGTGCGGTGAGCGACGCGTTCTGGCGCGACGAGCCGCAGATCCGGCTCGTGCTCAAGAGCCAACTCGATCTCTGGCTCGCCATGAAGCGAGAGCGCCACGTCACCATGCGGCGGCCGGCCCGTCCGATGCCGGCGCTCGACGCCGCGCTTGCGCCGCTCAAGGCTCTATTGCCGGCGGCGGAGTACGAGGTCGTCGCCGGCGCGCTCGCCCTCGTGACGAGTTCCGAAGCCATCGTGGCGCTGCTCGATTCCTCCGGCGTTCGCGATCCCGACAAGGTCGCCGCGATCCGCCGCTTTGCCGTTCGAGCGATCCTTGCGGCGGCTTTGGAGAAGGCGGCGAGCCCGTCGAATTAGCGCGCGACAACGGGCTTGCGCCCTCCGTTCAAAGCGGGCAGGGTTTCGGCGGAGGATCGGCACCAGACCGGGGGAAAAACCACCATGCGACGACTTTGCTTCGACAAATTCGGCGATCCAGCCAAAGTATTGCGTCTCGACGAGCAGCCCACACCGAAACTAGGCCGCGGCCAGGTCCTGATGACGATGACCTGCGCGCCGATCCATCCGGCCGATTTCGCGCTGATCCGAGGCGTCTATGTCAGGCCGGACTCGTTTCCCGCGGTGCCCGGCCTCGAAGGGCTCGGCACGGTCACGAAGCTCGGCCCCGGCGTTAAAGGGGTGCGGGTCGGCGGCCGCTATCTCGTCGTTTCGCGCGGCAATTGGGCGAGCGAGCGGGTCGTTCCCGCCGACGGCCTTGTCCCCGTGCCGAAGGGCTTGGCGGACGAGGTGGCCTGCCAGAGCTTCGTCAATCCGCTGACGGCCTATGGCCTCTTGGAAATGGTCAAGCGCCCCGGCGCTGTGGTGCAGACGGCGGCGGGCTCGGCGGTCGGTCGGCTCGTCGACCAGATCGGCCGCAAGCAGGGCCGCAAGGTCATCAATATCGTCAGAAGCGACAAGACCGCGCGGGATTTGAAGAAGCACGGCGCGGCCCATGTGGTCTCGAGCCAGACCAAGAACTGGCAGAGCAAAGTCATGGCGGCCGCCGGCAAGACGCCGATCGTCGCCGCTTTCGATCCCGTGGCGGGCGAGACGGCGCTGTCGCTGCTGCCGCTCTTGTCCGAGCGCGGCGATTTGATCCTTTACGGCGCGCTCTCGGGCAAGCCCGTGGAGGTCGGCGCGATGAGCGTCGCGGGCAAGGATCTCGTCGGTGCGCGGCTATTGGCTGAGCCCGTGGCTTGCCAACGCCTCCAAGACCAAGCGCAACGCGGCCTACAAGTCGCTCGCCAACATGCTGGTCTCGGGCGAGCTCGAGATTCCGGTCGCCGGCGTCTATGCGCTGGACGATTTCAAACAGGCCGTCAAAGCGGTCGAAACATCGGGCCGGCTCGGCAAAGTCGTTCTGAAATTGTCATAAGTTCGCGGATTTTTTCATGAGAACAGCGTTTAAGCTTGCCCTTTCGCTCGGTTTCGCCGGTGTTTTGCTCGCCGGACCGGCCTTTTCCGCAAATAACGAGGCGCCCCAGGACACGGTGCGCACCGTGCAGGATTACGCCAAATCCGCCGAGATCGGCTCGGAAACCGGCTACGGCATCTTCCAGCAGCATTGCATGAACTGCCACGGCAATCCGGATGTCCCCAAGGCGCCGGAAGTGGCCGCGCTTCGCGCCATGTCGCCGGAGCGGATCTATACCGCGCTCACCACCGGCCCGATGCAGATTCAGGGCAAGGACATGAGCGATCTCGCCAAGCGCCGGGTCGCCGAATCCGTCTCCGGACGCTTGCTCGGAACGGCGACGTCGGGCGAAGCCAAGAACATGCCGAACCAGTGCAAGAGCCATCCGCCGGTCACCAATCCGGCCAAGAGCCCGGCCTGGAACGGCTGGAGCCCGACCCTCACCAATACGCGCTTTCAGACCGCCAAGGCGGCGGGCCTGACCAAGGCCGATGTCCCGCACTTGAAGCTCAAATGGGCCTTCGGCTACCCGGACGGCATCTCGGCGCTGGTTCAGCCGTCGATCTCCTCGGGTCGGGTCTATGTCGGGACCGACGGCGGCTATGTCTATTCGCTCGACGCCAAGACCGGCTGCATCTACTGGTCCTATAAGACCAAGGCCAATTTGCGCGGCGCGCTCACCGTGGCGCCGATCAAGGGCCATCCGGGCGTTAAATACGCGGTCTTTTTCGGTGATCTTCACGCCAATGCCTATGCGGTCGATGCCGATACCGGCACCGAGATTCTGGGTCACCAAGGTCGAGAAGGAAGACTACACGGCCCGCCAGACCGCGGCGCTCACCTATCATGACGGCGTGATCTATGTGCCGATGTCGTCCTGGGAGGAATTCTCGGCCAAGACCCTGGACTATCCGTGCTGCCGGTCGCGCGGCAGCGTATCGGCGCTCGACGCCAATACCGGCAAGCTTCTCTGGAAGACCTACGACATCCCGGAAGAGCCGAAGCCGGTACGCAAGAACTCCAAGGGCATCCAGCTCTATGCCCCGTCGGGCGCGGCGATCTGGAACACGCCGACCCTCGATCTGAAGCGTGGCGCGGTCTATTTCGGCACCGGCGACGCCACGACCTATCCGGCCGCCGATACTTCGGATTCCGTCATGGCGGTCGATATGAAGACCGGCAAGATCCGCTGGCACTATCAGGTCACCAAGAACGATTCCTTCCTGGTCGGCTGCGGCAGCAACAAGACCGACAACTGCCCGAAAGTGCAGGGGCCCGATTGGGATATTCCCTGTCCGCCGATATTGACCACGCTGCCGAACGGCAGGGATGTCATCATCGTCGGCACCAAGCCGGGCGATGTCCTGGCCCTTGACCCCGACAAGAAGGGCAAGGTCATCTGGCGGGTGAACGTCGCCGAGAACGGCGAGCAGGGCATCCAATGGGGCGGCGCCGTCCATAACGGCTACGGCTATTTCGGGCTGACCGGCGGCGGCATGGTCAAAGTCCGGCTCTCGGACGGCCAGAAGATGTGGTACACGCCGTTCGGCAAGGACGTGAACAACGGCGCGCCGACCTCGGCCATTCCGGGCGTCGCCTTCGTCCCCGGCTCCGACGGCAAGCTCACGGCGGTTTCGATGGACGACGGCAAGATCCTGTGGTCCTACGACACCGCGAAGGACGTCGATACCGTCAACAAAGTCAAGGCCCATGGCGGCTCGATCGACACCATCGGCGCAGCGATCGCCGACGGCATGGTGGTCATCGGCTCGGGCTACAACGTTGTCGCCGGCATGCCCGGCAACGTGCTTCTCGCCTTCTCGGCCGAATAGGTCAGGTCCAGCTTCGGAGCGTTCGCATGAAGTCATTGTTCACCGTTGCGGCCGCTCTCGCCGCGTTCGCCGTCACCACGCCGAGCTTCGCCCAAGGCGGCGCTGTTCCCGGACAGGGAAGGCCGCGGGACGCCGCCGCCGTCGGGACGGAATCGGGTTTCGGCATCTTCCAGGACAACTGCACCTCCTGCCACGGAAACCCGGACGTGCCCCGCGCGCCGTCGCCGAGCGCCATCCGGGCCATGACGCCCGAGCGGATCTACGCGGCGCTGACCACCGGCGTGATGCAGGTTCAGGCGGAGAAGCTGAGCGATCTGGCCAAGAAACGGGTCGCGGAATCGATGTCCGGCCGGCTTCTGGGCACGGCCAAGTCGGGCCTCGCCCGTAACATGCCGAACCAGTGCAAGGAGCATCCCCCGCTTGCCGATCCGGCAGCGGGGCCGTCCTGGAACGGCTGGAGCCCCGGCATTCACAACACGCGTCTTCAATCCGCCAAAGCCGCCGGATTCGACGCCGCCGCCGTGCCCAAGCTCAAGCTGAAATGGGCGTTCGGCTACCCGGACGGCGTCTCCGCCCTCGGCCAGCCGACGGTTGTCTCGGGCCGGGTCTTTGTCGGCACCGACACCGGCTATGTCTATTCGCTCGATGCCAAGACCGGCTGCGTCTACTGGTCGTTCAAGACCGTCTCGAACGTGCGCGCCGCGGTCACGGTGGCGCCGATCTCTGGCTATGACGGGGTCCAATACGCGGCCTTTTTCGGGGACCTTCAGTCCCATGTCTATGCGGTCGATGCCGCGACCGGCCAGCTTTTGTGGCGCGACCGGGTCGAGGAGCACTTCACCGACCGGGTGACCGCCGCACCGACCTATTACGACGGCGTGCTCTATGTCCCGGTCTCGTCCTGGGAGGAGTTCTCCGCCGGTAACGAGGACTATCCCTGCTGCACGTCCCAGGGCGCGGTCGTCGCGCTCAATGCCGATACGGGCGACCATATCTGGAAGACCTATGTGATCCCGGAGCGGCCGAAGCCCGTGCGCAAGAACAAGAAGGGCACGCAACTCTATGCGCCGGCGGGCGGCTCGGTCTGGAACTCCCCGACCATCGACGTGAAGCGCGGCCTTGTCTATTTCGGCACCGGCGACGCGACGACCTATCCCGCCGCCGATACCTCGGACTCGGTTATGGCGCTCGATATGAAGACCGGGGCCATCGCTTGGAGCTATCAGGTCACCCGCAACGATTCCTTCCTCGGCGGCTGCTTCGGCCCGAACAAGTCCGACAATTGCCCGAAGGTGCAGGGCCCGGATTGGGATATCCCGTGTTCGCCGATGCTGACCACGCTCTCCAACGGCCAGGACGTCATCATCGTCGGCACCAAGCCGGGCGACGTGCTGGCGCTCGATCCCGACAACGACGGCAAGGTGCTCTGGCGCGTCAACATCGCCGAGACGGGCGAGCGCGGCATCCAATGGGGCGGCGCGATCGACGGCGACTATGCCTATTTCGGGCTTACGGGCGGCGGCATGGTGAAGCTCAGGCTCACCGACGGCCAGAAGATGTGGTACGTGCCGATCGATCCGAAGGCGAAGGGCCTCAACAACGGCGCGCCGACCTCCGCGATCCCCGGCGTCGCCTTCGTCGGCGGCTCGGACGGGAAGATTTCCGCCCTCTCCATGGACGACGGCAAGATCCTCTGGCAGTTCGACAGCGCCCGCGACTTCGACACCGTGAACAAGGTCAAGGCGAAGGGCGGCGCGATCAACACCGTCGGCCCGACGTTCGCCGGCGGCATGATGTTCATCGGCTCGGGCTACAACGTAATCGGCGGCTCGCCGGGGAACGTGCTGCTGGCGTTTTCGGTGGAGTAGGAACGCCGACCGGCCGAGCGCGTCCCCACGCCCTTCGACGAGCTCAGGGCGAACGGAGAGCCCAACACTGTCATCGCGAGGCGCGTCAGCGCTGCGGCGATCCAGTCAACCTGGATTGCCGCGCTCCCTGCGGTCACTCGCAATGACGGCCAAGCAAAGATCCGTTCGGGCTGAGCTTGTCGAAGCCCGTCCGCCACGTCACATCGGCGGCTTGACGCCGTTCTTCTCCGCCGTGACGGCGAAGGCCTGGATGGTGTTGTCGTCGTTGAGCGTGCCGAGAACGACCACGGCAGCGCCGGGTTTCAAGAGCGAGCGGTCGCCCGGCACGAGGGCCACGACGGGCGTATCCGGCGAGACGTCGATCTCCTGCTGACCGTCCTTGTAATTGAGCTTGAAGGTCCGGCCGTCCGACGCCGCGAGCACGCCTGTTACGGTGGCGTTGGTCATGGTCGAGTGTGGAAAGTCCCAGGGATAGTGGCCCTCGCCGGCGCCGCGCATATTCTCCGGAAAGACATGCACTTCCATGGCCTGGAGATGCCCGTTCTGTGCGGGGCCCGCGGTGACGCCGATAAAATCACCGTCCTTGATCGACGATAGCGGCCGCGAGGCGACGCCCATGACATTCGTGTTGTCCTGGAGATGGACCTTCACCGCCTTGTTCGCGGTCGAGAGCACGGTCAGCGTGTTCCCGTCGAGAGCCTGAACGGTGCCGCGCAGGCGCAGCGTCTGGGGCTGTTCGGCGGGTTGGGCGACGGCGCTCACGGTCGTCAGAACCAGAGCGGCGGCGATGAGGGAAAGCGATGGAATCTTCATGGCAAAACTCCTCGGAACATGGGGCCGCCATTTAGACAGGCAAAGGCGTGCGAGGCGCAAATCATGACTTTGTGATCGGGGAAGCCGAGCCTCTTAAGGAATAACGATGGCCGCCACCAACGTGTTCCATCGTCATGCCAGCGGAGGCCGACGTTCGCTAGAGCCGCTCGATGATTTCCCGCCACAGGCTCTCATAGGCCCGGGCCGCGCGGCTCGAGGGCGCGAAGGCGGCGACGGGGGCTTGGTGCAGGCCCATTTTCTCGATGTCGCTGGCGTTACTGATCACCGTGCCCAGGATCTCGTTTCCGGCGCCGGCGAGGGTTGCAATGGTGTCGCGATGCATCACCTTGCGCATATCCGCCATCGAGAAGAAGCCGAGGATCTTGAGCTTGCGCCCGAGCCGCTTCTCGGTGCGGAAGGTCATGAGCTGCTTGAAGGTCCTGAGCGACAGGGTCGTCGGGATCAGCGGCACAAGAAGGGCATCGGCCGCCTCGAACACGGCCTCGGACAGAAGAGAGATGCTCGGCGGGCAATCGATGATGACGTAATCATATTCCTTTGCGAGCGGCTTCAGGAGACGGCGGAGCTGTTGGGTCGGCTTCTTGGCGGCATCGAGCCTTAGGTCGAGATTGCGATAGGAGAAGTCGGCCGGCACGACGTCGAGGCGCTCGAATTCCGTCGGCCGCGCGAGCTCGGCGAGATCGTGCTTGCCTCTGACGATCCCCTTGCCGCCGCCCTTCACCTTGGCCTTGACCCGGAAATAGAAGGTTGCCGCGCCCTGGGGATCGAGATCCCAGACCAGCACGCGCGCGCCGCCGCGGGCCGCGATCTCGGCGAGATTGACCGCCGTGGCGGTCTTACCGACGCCGCCCTTGATGTTGTATGTCGCCAGGATACGCATATTGCGCCCGCCCCGAATTTCGCGTTCGACTTCTAAGGGTAAAGGGCGAGTTTGACAAACGCGTTAGCGGGAAAGAGACGCGCTTCTCTCTGGTTTAAAAGCCGCTGACAGCCTCGGAGCTCTCAACCAGAAAATTCCGGCGGGAGAAGTGATACCGGTTCTTGCCCGCCTTCTTCGCGGACAACAGCGCCCTGTCGGCCGCCTTTTCGAAGGCTTCGACGTCCTCCGCATCTAGCGGATAGAACGCCACGCCTATGCTGAGCCCGATATGAATCCGGTCGTTGTCGAGCGCAATTGGGTCCGACAGGCACCGCATGATGCGATCGAGAGGGATCGAGACGTCTTCGAGCGCCGAGATGCCGTCGAAGATGATCGCGAATTCGTCGCCGCCGAGCCGGGCGACCGTATCGATTTTGCGGACCGACCGGGTGAGGATCGCGGCGACCTCCTTCAGAAGCGCATCGCCCACGGGGTGGCCGTACTGATCGTTGACCGGCTTGAACCGGTCGAGATCGATCATCGCCAGAGCGGTGTGGTGGCCGGTCCGTTTCGACCGGGCCATCGCGCTGTTGAGGCGGTCCCGGAACAGCTCCCGATTGGCGAGACTGGTCAGCGGATCGTGCATGGCTTTGTGAAGCATGGACGCTTCGGCGATCTTCCGATCCGTGATGTCGGTCAGGGTGGCGAGCCCGCCGCCGCCGGGGAGCGGCTTGATCCTGATTTCGAAACACACGCCGGACGGCCTTAGCCGCTCCGCCACATAGGGCTCGAAATCGGGCTTCGCCGCAAGCCGCCGCATGGTCGCCATGGCGTCGGACTTTTCTCCCACGTCCTCCAGCAGGCCGCTGGCAATGGCATAATCGAAAACTTCCTCGATGGGCGTTCCCGGCCCGGCGAGCGCGTCCGGGATACCCATCATCTCGGCATATGTGCGATTGCACTTGATGATCTTCAGATCGGATCCGAAGGCGATGACGCCGTTCGAGATCGTGTCCAGCATGACATCGACGAGTTGGGCGTTCTCTTCGGCGGCCATGCGGGCCAGAGCCAATTGGTCGGCGAGCTCGGCATTCTCCGAGGCCGCCCGCTCGACCGCCGTGCTCTTGAGCTGAAGATTCTGGAGATTGCCGTAGAGGCTGTCCGACAGGTCCTCCAACTGGCGGTGCTGCACGAAGCTCCGCCGCCGGGTTATCGCGTTGTTTCGGATCAGGGCGACGCAGCCGAACGCGTTGCACGTCACCAGGACTGCGGGCAGGAACTGCAAGGCCATGCCGAACTGGAGAGCGATGAGCCAATAGACCAGATAGAACACGCCGACGCTCGCGACGGCGAATCTCGGCCTCTGGGGAAGCACCGCGCCGAAGCCGAACATGCTGGTGATGACCAGACCCGGAATGAACGGCCAACTGACGCCCGCGTCCGCACCGACCCCCAGCAAATAGGCCGACGACGTGATGGTGGGGAGGAACAGCGCCGTATCCAGGAGGCGGCCCGGCCGGTTCAACGCGAAGCAGAGCAGCGCGACGCCCAGCAGAATCAGGCCCGCAAGCCCAAGCAGGGACGGGGTCCCGGACTTCAGCGATTCCAGGGTGCCGTCGAATTTCTCCCAGGCGCCGCCGGCCAAGAACACGGCCATCGCGACGAAATAGACCGAACACATCGCAATGCCATGCTTGCGGCGTTCGGGCCATATGGTCTGCCCATGGACCGATTCGATCTGGGGATCCTTGAAGGCTCCCGAAAACCATTCGAAATCGGGCTCCGGGGGAGGAGAGCCGACGAGTTGCTCCGCGGTGGGGCCGTTATTCGACATCAGGCGCAACTCACTCAGGGTCAGGTCAGCCTTTCAATGGCCCGCTTCGGGGCCCGGAAAGCCGGAATTCGGCGGGCCGGATACGGCGCTGACTCACTTTGAGCGACGGCGCAGTGGCGCGACCGTCACGATCGCAGTTTGGTATGCGCCGTGTCCCCCGCGCCGTGTGGTCAGCGGGTGCCCGCTGGCCAAGCCCGGAGGCCTAGAGTCTTACGAAAAGGTTGATATTTGATTTAGCGTCAGACGGCGGTCTGCAACGCGGCGATATGCTTCCGGTTGTAATAGCTGTAGCGCCCGCGGCCGGACCGTTTCGCGTCCAAGAGAGCCTGGTCGGCGGCGTGTTCGAGATCCGCGGCGGTTTCCGCGTCGAGCGGGAAGAACGCGATGCCGATGCTGGCGCCGATCTGGATCTCCCGGTCGCCGATCCTTATCGGCTGGTGCAACCGGGCGAAGATGCGCTCGAGCGGGTTCGAGACGTCACGCAGAACACCGATGCCGTCGAACAGGATGGCGAACTCGTCGCCGCCGAGCCGCGCCACCGTGTCGATCTCGCGCACCGTCGTGGTCAGGAGGCTGCCGATATCCTTCAGAAGCTGGTCGCCGACCGGGTGGCCATAGGTGTCGTTGACGGGCTTGAACCGGTCGAGATCGACCATGGCGAGCGCCGCATAGTGGCCGACCCGCTTGGACCGGGCGATCGCGGCATTGAGACGGTCGTTGAACAGCTCGCGGTTGGCGAGACCGGTCAGCGGATCGTGAAGCGCCTTGAAGCGCATGCTCTCTTCGGCGTGCTTCCGCTCGGTGATATTGGAGATGGTGCTGACCGCGCCACCGCCCGGCAGCGGCATGGTGCGCACCTCGATGAAGAGATCGGGCGCACTTTCGCGCTCGAACACCACGGGATCGAAATTCTTCATCCCGGCAAACTGCTTGACCGATTGAATCGCGAAATCGCGTTCCGCTTCGTCACTGATGACGCCTTCGGCATGACCGTGCTCCAAGATCTTCTCGACTGGCGTGCCGGGAGCGGTCAGCGCCTCGGGAAGATGCATGAATTCGGCAAAACGCCGGTTGCATTCGATCACCTTGGCGTCAGGGCCATAAGCCAGAACGCCCTGGGACATGTTGTTGAGGACGATCTCCAGGATCGTGGCGTTCTCCTCGGCGGCGAGGCGGGCCAGGGCGAGCTCGTCGGCCAGAGCGGCGTTCTCGGTCGCCGCGCGTTCGACCGCCTGCTTCTCGAGACCGAGATCCTGCAGATGGCTCTCGAGCTGCGCGGCTAGGCCCTCGAGGCGATCCTGATCGATGCGCTTCTCGCGCCTGGAGATCGAGATGTAGCGCAGCATCACGACGCAGGCCGCCCAGATACCGCCGACCATCGACGCCGGAGAACGGATCGGCCAGATTGCCGCCCAGGAATCCGATGCTGACATAGCCGACAAGGAGGACCGAGAGCGTCGCCAGCCATAGCCGGGCCGATGGGGCAGAAAGACGCCATAGACGAACATGGCGCTCATGAGGATGCCCGGAATGACCTCCCAGGGCATCCCGAAATTGTGGGCGAGCGCGAGAAAGCAGGACATCGTCACGCTGGGCACGAACATCGCGATGTCGAGCGCAGGGCCGGGCCGGTTGGTGACGAGGCAGAACATCGCGACACTGAGCGCCACGATGCCCGCAAACATCAAGATGTCCGAGACGAGACTGGATGTATCCGTGACCGGAGCGCCGAGCATCGGAATGGCGAAGATGGCCATCGAGACCAGCAGGATCGCCACGACCGCGATGCCGACCTTGCGGCGCTCCGGCCAGATGCGTAGCCAGGAACACCCGCTCGCTACGCGGATCCTTGAACGCGCCGGTCAGGCGGTTGAACGCCTTCCGGTCGCGCACGAAGGCGGTGCCGTTCTGTGTCTCGATCTCGTTCTCCAGCGGCGTGGTCATCGCGGGCAATCAGTGCAGCCGGGCTTCGTCGCCGCCGGCATGGGCGGCCGGAAGCTCGACCTCGTATTCGGGTTGGGACAGTTTCCAGCAGCCGCGGCCGCTCTGCTTGGCGTTATAGAGCGCTTCGTCCGCCGCCTTGGCCAGGCCTTCGGCGGATTCGGCATCGAGCGGATAGAACGCGATCCCCACGCTGACGCCGATCCGGACCTCCAGATCGCCGACCATCATCGGCTCCGAGAGCGCGCGCATGATCCGGTCGATGGGGTTGCGGACATCGGCGATCACCTTGATGCCGTCGAAGACGATGGCGAATTCGTCCCCGCCGAGCCGGGCCACCGTATCGACCTCGCGGACATGGGCGCGGAGCGTTGCCGCGACCTCCCGCAGCACCGCGTCGCCGACCGCATGGCCGTGGGTGTCGTTGACCGGCTTGAAGAGATCGAGATCCACATAGGCGAGCGCGACATAGGTGTCGTTGCGCTTGGAGCGGGCGATCGCCTGCGCCAGCCGCTCCGTATAATGGAGCCGGTTCGACAGATCCGTCAGCGGATCGCGCAGCGCCTGGGCGCGGATGATCTCTTCGGCGTGCTTGCGCTCGGTGATGTCGGTATAGGTGCTGACCT
The DNA here is from genome assembly GCA_963732795.1 of uncultured Alphaproteobacteria bacterium. Taxonomy (GTDB): domain Bacteria; phylum Pseudomonadota; class Alphaproteobacteria; order CAVTAV01; family CAVTAV01; genus CAVTAV01. Next base: position 124,405 of record CAVTAV010000010.1, read on the forward strand.
CGCCGCCGTCCGGGAAGCGGATTGCGCCGGATTTCGACATAGCGGCCGTTGCCCTGGGCCCGCTCAACCACGGCGGGTCCCTTGAACTTTGAGGCCGCCGGGGATGCTCGATCGCTCGCTTCATGGCCTTCTGAGTTTCGGGGTCGACGTAGAGCCCGCGGTCGAGGGCATTGCGGATGATGTGGTCGAGAGGCGTACCGGGTTTGGCGAGCTCATCGGGAATGCCGGCGAGAGCTTGGTACTGCGGGTTAAACTTAGTGATTCGTAAGTCACTGTCGATGACGACCACGCCTTGAGCGATGTGTTCGAGAACGCTCTCAAGATAATAAGCATTCTCCTCGGCGCTTATCCGCGCCAGCGCCAGCTCGTCGGCGAGGGCCGCATTCTCCTCGGCGGCGCGTTGCACCGTTTGATGCTCAAGCGCCATGGTCTTCATGTTTTCGTCGAGCTCGGAGGCGAGTTCTTCGAGTTGGGTGTTCTGCAGGAAATATTCCCGGCTAACGATGGCGATCTGGCGCATGTAATAGATGCTGAGCGCGGAGCCGAAGGCCAGAAGGCCGGCATGGGAGATGTCGGCGGAATCGCCGCCCTTTACAATGAGCGCGACGGTCAATGGCAAAAGCTGGGCGGCGAAACCCAAAAGCGTGAATTTCAGCGGCTGACGCAGGAAAAGCGTGAACATCACGACCGACGTCAGTGCCGGCATGGCCAGATCGTTCCACGGGACTCCGCGCACGACGAAGTCGATCGTCAAGCTGCCGCCGATGCTGGCCGCAAGACAGAGGGTCGCGATGTCGATGACGTGGGGCGGCCGGTTGCGGGCGCCGAGCCATATCCAGACCACGCTGACCAGTATGATTGCGGCCCGCGTGGCCGTGGAGACCATCGTTCCGCTTGTCCATCCATGGACGGCGAGGTCGCCTAGAATAAAGGCGAGGACGCCGGCCATCAGGACCTGCACCACCCAGCGGCCCATGCGCCGGCGGTCCTTCCAGTGCCAGTTCCGGAACTGCTGCTCGAGATCGGCCTGGGTCAGGGTACCGAAAACATGGTCAATCCGGCCGGAGCGGTCCGGCCCTCTGTTCCGCCAGCGAAAAAGATCCGTGATGAAGGCGGTCATTATCCCGACCGTTGCCACAATTTTCTTGGTCGAGGTTAACCGCTCGGTCTTAACGCAACTTTAAGGAAGGTGGACCGGAGGTAGAAGGTTACCTACTGAAGCGGCCAAAGCATGGGGATGAAGAAGGTGCAGAGGCCCCAGAACATGAGATTCAGGGGCACGCCGACCTTGACGAAATCGATGAAGCGGTAGCCGCCGGCGTTATAGACGAAAGTGTTGGTCTGATAGCCGATCGGGGAGGAGAAGCTGGCGCTCGCGGCGAACATGACGGCGATGACGAAAGGCCGGGCATCCATGCCCATCTGATCCGCCAGCCCGATGGCGATCGGGGTCATCAGGATCGCGGTGGCGTTGTTGCTCATCATCTCGGTCAGGATCGAGGTCGCGAGATAGACCGCCGACAGGACGGCAACGGGGCCGAGTCCGCTAACCGCCGAGGCGAATAGATTGACGACGAGGGCCGCCGCGCCGGTCTTGTCCATGGCGATGCCGAGCGCCAGCATCCCGAAGATCAGCATCAGGATATTCCACTGGATCGACTGATAGGCCTCTTCCGGCTTGACGCAGCCGAGCGCGACCACGAGCGTCGCCGCGATGATCGCCAGGGCGGAGATCGGCAGAACGCCGAAGGTCGCGAGCGCCATGACGCCGACCACCGCGCCGATCGCGATCGGGGCCTTGTTGCGGCGCAAGCGGCCGGGCGTCGGGCTCGGTCAGGTTGATCAGCTCCTGGTTCTCGAACAGGTCGCGGATGCTTTCCGGCGGACCCTCGAGCAGCAGGGTATCGCCGACCCGGAGGCGGAACTGGTCGAAATTGCCGGTGATGTTCTCGCCCTGGCGATGGACCGCGAGGATGAAGGCGCCGTAGAGCCGCATCAGGTTCAGATCGCCGACATAGCGGCCGGACGAGCGCGACCGCGGGCCGACGACGCCTTCGACGATCACGGTCTCGCGCGCCGCGATCGGCTCGATGGCATGGCTGTCGCGGCGTGCCGAATTTGACGTCGCCGGCCTCGCGCAGGCCCAGCATGTCGTCCATCTTGCTGCGGATGACCAACCGGTCGCCGGCTTCGAGGGTGATGTCCTTCAGGCGCCAGCCGAGCGAGATCTCGCGCCGCATGACGTCGATCACCCGATAGCCCTTGTCCTCGGTGAAGCCGGCTTCGCTCAGCGGCTTGCCGATCAGCGGCGAATCGATCGGGATCAGGACGTCGGTGACGAAATGGCGGTCCGATGCCTTGGGCAGGAGGCTCGCCAGAGTCTCCCGGCTCGGCAGAAGCCAGCGGCCGACCAGGAACAGATATATGAGCCCGCAGCCGCCGAGAATCGCGCCCATGACCGTGATCTCGAACATGCCGATCGGCTTGATGCCGTGAGTCTGCGCGACGCCGTCGACCAGGATGTTGGTCGAGGTGCCGATCAGGGTGGTCATGCCGCCGAAGATGCTGGCGAAGGAAAGCGGGATCAGAAGCTTCGACGGCGCCATCTTGAGCGGTTTGCGCCAGGCCGATCACGACCGGCGTCATCAGCACGACGATCGGCGTATTGTTCACGAAGGCCGAGGTGAGGGCGACGCTCAGCAGCAGGCTTCCGACCGCGATCATCGGCGTCTTGTTGGCGGCGTTGCTCAGGAACTGGGCGAGCACGCTGATCACGCCGGTGCGCTCCAGAGCCGCCGACAGCACGAACATCGCGCCGACCGTGATCGGCGCGCCGTTGCTGAAGACGCTCAGGGCGTCATCCGGCGAGAGAATCCCCGAGATCAGCAGAATGCTGACCGCGCCCAGCGCCACGACGTCCGGCGAAAGAACCTCCCGGACGAAGCCGAAGAACACGATGACGACGAGAACCAGGACAATGGCTGTCTGAACGGTGCTCCAATCCACGCAGTCCTCCGGAACCAGGGCAAAGGCTTGCGCGCAAGCCCTTTTGGCACAACTTAAATTGTGGCATGTCTACTTTGCATCAAGAAACGGAAATTCAACCCTTTGCCGCTGAGAGCAGCTACGGTGAACGATATCACACGACCACGGCCATCAGGCCCACGACCATAGCGACCCATGACGGCGACCATTGCTCACGGCGCATGAGGGCCACGGCCATCACGCGCGGCCGCAAGGTCGATCCCTCGACCGTGGCGGCGGGGACGAAATGGACCTGCCCGATGCATCCCGAAGTGGTGCGCGACGGGCCGGGCTCGTGCCCGAAATGCGGCATGGCGCTCGAGCCCATGACGGTCTGCGGCGCGAAGAAGGGCCGAATCCCGAATATATCGATATGCGGCGGCGGTTCATCGTCGCGCTCGTCTTTGCGCGTGCCGGTCTTCGTGCTGGCGATGGGGCGCGATCTCTCGGGCTCGACGCAGTGTCTGCCGGCGCGGACGGCGGCCTGGATCGAGGGCGTGCTGGCGACGCCGGTCGTCCTGTGGTGTGGCTGGCCGTTCTTCGTGCGCGGCCGGTCAGTCCCTGGTTAGCCGTAATCTCAATATGTTCACGCTGATCGGGCTGGGCACCGGGGCGGCCTACCTGTTCAGCGTGGTCGCGCTGCTGGCGCCTGGGATCTTTCCGCCGACGTTCCGCAATGCCGACGGCTCGGTGCCGGTCTATTTCGAAGCGGCCGCCGTTATCACGGCGCTGGTCCTTATGGGCCAGGTTCTCGAGCTCGGGGCGCGCTCGCGCACGGGCCGCGCGCTCAAGGCTCTGATGGGCCTCGCGCCCAAGACGGCGATCCGGGTCAAGCCCGGATGGCGGCGACGAGGAGGTTGCAGTCGAGGACGTTCAGGTCGGCGATGTGCTGCTGATTCGGCCGGGCGAGAAGATCCCGGTTGATGGCGAGGTCGATCACAGGTCGCTCATCGATCGACGAATCGATGATAACCGGCGAACCGATTCCCGTCGAGAAGGTGGTCGGCGACAAGGTCATCGGCGGGACGCTTGAACGGCTCCGGCGGGCATCCAGATCAAGGCGACACAAGTCGGAGCGAATACGGTGCTGAGCCAGATCGTCCATATGGTGGCGGAGGCTCAGCGCAGCCGCGCGCCGATCCAACGTCTCGCCGACAAGGTTTCGGGCTATTTCGTGCCGGCGGTCGTGCTGGTGGCGGTGCTCGCCTTCGTCGCCTGGGCGGTCTGGGGGCCGTCGCCGGCCATGGCCTCGGGGCTGGTGGCCGCGGTTTCCGTGCTGATCGTCGCCTGTCCCTGCGCGCTCGGGCTTGCGACGCCGATCTCGATCATGGTCGGCACGGGGCGCGGCGCGCATGACGGCGTGCTGGTCAAGAACGCCGCCACGCTCGAACGCTTCGAGGCGGTGGATACGCTTGTCGTGGACAAGACCGGCACCCTGACCGAAGGCCGTCCCTCGGTGAGCGAGATCGTGCCGGCGGAAGGCCTCGAATCGACCGATATCCTCAATCTCGCGGCCAGCCTGGAGCGCGGCAGCGAGCATCCCTTGGCGGCGGCGATTCTCAAGGCCGCCAGCGAGCGGGGCCTGTCGCCGGATGTCGCCGAGAATCTCGATTATCCGACCGGCAAGGGCATTGTCGGACGGCTCGGATGGCCGGCCCGTCGCCTTCGGCAACGCCCGACTGATGGCGGATCTCGGGGTCGATTGCTCGGCCCTGACTGCCGAGGCCGACCGATTGCGGGATGACGGGGCGACCGTGATGTTCCTCGCCGAGGACGACGAAGCTCGCCGGACTCGATCGCCGCGGCCGACGCCGTCAAACCGACGACCCGCGCCGGCGCTCGACGCGCTTCGGGCCGATGGCATCCGGATCGTCATGGTGACGGGCGATTCGGCCCGCGCGGCCGATGCCGTTGCCGCGAAGCTTGGCATCGACTCGGTCGAAGCCGAGGTTCTGCCCATCGACAAGGGCCAGATCGTCGAAGAAGCTCCAAGGCGAGGGACGGGTCGTCGCCATGGCGGGCGACGGCATCAACGACGCCCCGGCGCTGGCTCGGGCGGATGTCGGAATCGCCATGGGAAGCGGCACGGATGTCGCCATGGAAAGCGCCGGAATTACCCTCATGCACGGCGATCTGACGGGGCTCGTGAAGGCCCGCCGGCTGAGCCGCGGGGTCATGCGCAATATCCGGCAAAATCTGTTTTTTGCCTTTATCTACAATTCGATAGGCGTTCCGGTGGCTGCCGGTGTTCTCTATCCGGTCTTCGGTGTACTATTGAGTCCGATGATCGCGGCGGCTGCGATGAGCCTGAGTTCCGTTTCCGTGATCGGAAATGCCCTGCGGCTCAACAAGTTAAGCCTCGATTAAACCGAACATTACGAAAGTTTCATGTTCCGGTAAGGCTGGCGACAGGGCGCTGGCGCATATCGGTGTCAACAACATTCGAGAATCAGTGGAGCTACTCGATGACCTTCATTCCCAAATTCAAAGCCGCACTGGCTGCCGCCGGCGTTGTCGCCGTTCTGTGGGCGCCGGTGTCCGCGATGGCCGTGCCGTCGCAGGGCTTTGCCGATCTCGTCGAGAAGGTGAGTCCCAGCGTCGTCACCATCACGACTACCCAGAAGATGCCGGAAAACCGTATTGCCGGCCTGGACCAGGCGTTACCGCCGGGTTCGCCGTTCGAGGAATTCTTCAAGCGTTTCGGCATTCCCCAGCAACAGACCCCGTCCCAGCCGATGCATGCCCTCGGCTCGGGCTTCGTGATCGACCCGTCCGGCTACATCGTGACCAATTATCACGTGATCGACGGTGCGGACAGCATCAAGGTCAGGATGCGGCAAGAACGCCGAGTACGACGCCAAGGTGATCGGCAAGGACAAGGATACCGATCTGGCGCTGCTTGAAGATCGACGCCAAGAAGCCTCTGCCGGCGGTTCCGCTCGGCAATTCGGACAAGCTTCGGGTCGGCGATACGGTTCTCGCGGTCGGCAATCCGTTCGGCCTCGGCGGAACGGTGACGGCCGGTATCGTCTCGGCGCTCGCCCGCGAGCACGACATGATGGGCAACAGCTTCGGCCCGAATAACACCAACTATGTCGACTACATCCAGACCGATGCCGCCATCAATAAAGGCAATTCCGGCGGTCCGCTGTTCAATGTCGAAGGTCAGGTCGTCGGCGTGAATTCCGCGATCGTCTCGCCGAACGGCGGCTCGGTCGGCGTCGGCTTCGCGATCCCGTCCAATCTGGTGAAGGATGTCGTCGCGCAGCTCAAGGCGACCGGTTCGGTCAAGCGCGGCTGGCTCGGCGTCTACATCCAGAACGTCACGCCCGAGATCGCCGAGGCGACCGGCCTCAAGAAGCCCATGGGCGCCCTGGTGTTCGAGGTGACCAAAGGCGGCCCGTCGGCAGGCAAGCTGAAGGCCGGCGACGTCATCGTCAAATTCGACGGCCAGGAGGTGAAGGACCAGGACGCGCTGCCCCGGATCGTGGCCGCCACGCCTCAAGGCAAGGTCGTTCCGGTCGAGGTGATGCGCGACGGCAAGCGGACCACCGTCTCGATCAAGATCGGCAACCGCAACGAAAACGAGGTCGCGTCCCTCGAGCCCAACCAGCAGCCGGGTTCGGCCCCCGGCTCGGCCGTGGACAAGCTCGGCGCGAGCGTCGCATCGCTGACCCCGGATCTCCGGCAGCAATACGGTCTCGACGACGACATCACCGGCGTCGTGGTGACCGACGTCACCTCCAAGACCCAGGCCATGGAAAACGGTCTGCGCCAGGGTGACGTGATCCAGAAGGTCGGCTCGACCCCGGTGAATACGCCTCAGGAGCTCGCGTCTGCGATCGACAAGCTGAATACCAAGAGCGCATTGCTCCTGATCACCCGTCGCAACAACCAACTGTTTCTTGGAGTTCCTATAGCCTAGGCGAGATCGAATTTAGCGTCGTTTGGCGCTTACGGGTTCTCCCCAGGGCCGGTTTTGAAGACCAGCCAGCCTCCCTTCTACCGGCCCACAGGCGGGTGCCAGTTCCCCAAACCTGGCCCCGCCACTTTTTTTCGGCCCTCCGTTTCCGATATAGCGGAATCGTGAGGTGCGTTAGGTAAGGTGTTCATGACGCGCAAAGTTCTCGTCATTGAGGATGACAAGGAGACTGCGGCCTATCTCGCCCAGGGGCTCGGCGAGGAAGGCTTTGAGACCGACACGGTGTGCAGCGGCCGGGACGGGCTGTTTCTGGCCACCTCCGGCGACTACAGCCTGATCATCCTGGATCGCATGCTGCCGGAGCTCGACGGCCTGGCCGTCATGCGCGCGATGCGGGCGGCCAAGATCGAGACGCCGGTCCTGATCCTCTCCGCGCTCGGCAGCCTCGACGATCGGATCAAGGGCCTGCGCGAAGGCGGCGACGACTATCTGGTCAAACCCTTCGCCTTTTCCGAGCTTCTGGCCCGCATAGATGCCTTGATGCGCCGCCGCGTTCCCGATTCCGCCGCGACCAAGCTTGGCTGCGGGGATCTCTCGATGGATCTCCTGTCCCGCACCGTGACGCGGGACGGCAAGACGATCGAGCTGCAGCCCCGCGAGTTCAAGCTTCTCGAATATCTTCTGCGCCACAAGAACCATGTCGTGACGCGCACGATGCTGCTGGACGGCGTCTGGGACTACCACTTCGACCCCCAGACCAACGTCATCGACGTCCATATCTCGCGGCTGAGACAGAAGATCGATAGCGATTTTCCGAACGCCTTGATTCATACAGTTCGCGGTGCCGGGTATAAACTGACGGATCAAGTCTGATTCGCCAGGAGCGAGAAGCGCCCCGCATGCTCCGTTTCTTCCGCACCGCAACGGCCCGGATGGTTCTCCTGAACCTCGGGCTCGCCATGCTCACGACGGCGGTTCTCGCCGGCTTCATCTATTGGTCGACCATCGCCGTGATCGAGGAGGAAGTCCGCGACACGGTGATCGCCGAGATGAACGGACTGATCGACCAGTTCGAGGATTCGGGCCTCACCGGCCTCATTTCCGTGATCGACGAGCGGATCACCTCGGGCGCCAATCCGGATGCGGTCTATCTCCTCGCCAATCAGGTCGGCCGACCGGTCGCCGGCAATCTTTCGCAGTGGCCGCCCTCGATCAAGCCGGAGGGGCGCTGGCAAACGCTCGATCTGCTGCATGGCGGCGCGGATGTGAGGGTCGGCGCGGTCGCTTACAGTCTTGTGCCCGGCTACCAGCTGCTGGTCGGCCGGGACATGCGGGCGCGGGTCGAGTTCCGCGAGCGGGTCGTCCGGTCGCTGATCGGCGCGGCGGGCATCGCGATCATCCTGTCGCTCCTGGTTGGCTATCTCCTGTCGCGATACATGTTGCGGAATGTCGAGACCATCGCCGCGACCAGCCGGCAGATCGTCGCCGGCGACCTGACCAAGCGGGTGCCCATGCGCGGCACTGACGACGAATTCGACCGGCTCGCACGCTCCTTGAATGAAATGCTGGCTCGGATCGAGGAACTGATGACCGGGATGCGCGTAGTGACGGACAGCGTCGCCCATGATCTTCGCAGCCCGCTCACGCGCCTCAAGGCCCGGCTCGAGCTGGCGCTCGCCAAGCCGGAGGACCCCGCCGAGCACGGCGAGGCCCTCGAAACCGCGCTTGAGGAGACGGACGGGCTCTTGAAGATGCTGTCCTCGCTCCTGGAGATCGCCCGGACCGAGGCCGGGCTCGACCGCGGACACATGGCGGCTATCGATCTCGGCGACATGATTGACAATCTGGCCGAGCTCTACGAGCCGGCCGCCGAGGAGAAGGGGCTGTCGCTCGATGTCGAGACCGCAAGCGACGCCATCGTGACCGGCCACCGGGAGCTTCTCGCCCAGGCGGCGTCGAACCTGATCGAGAATGCCATCAAGTTCAGCGACGAGGGCGGCAGCATCGATGTCCAGGTCAGGCGGGTTGAAGGCTCGACGACGCTCGTCATCAGCGACCGGGGCCCCGGCATTCCCGAGGCCGACCGCGACGCCGTTCTGCAGCGCTTCGTCCGACTCGATTCCGCCCGCTCGACCCGCGGCACCGGGCTCGGACTCAGCCTGGTCGCCGCCGTCGCCAAGCTGCACGGCGCGACCCTCGAGTTCGGCGACAACGCCCCCGGCCTCGTAGTGACCTTGACCTTCCCGTCGCCGGAGAAGGTTTGATTGATGCCGGTTGGGCGGTGCTCTTCTCGTCAAATCTCAAGGCCGCGGACACGTTGGATAACGGCTTCTTTGACGGTCTCGTGGATCGTCTCCGGGAAATCTCTTGGGAGCTCGTTCCCGATCTTTTCGACCGCATTGACGGCGGTGTTCGCCATGGTAGTCAGGGCGTCGTTGATCAGGGCTTTGGGCAGGCCGGCCTTTTCGCCGCTCTGTATGAAATGGCGGCCATGGATTTGATCGATCCGGTAGTGGTTCCTGGTGCCGACGGCCATGGCGAGCCTTATCTGTTTGTGCTCGATCTGCCGGGCGGCAAGGCTCGGCTGGGCCGTTAGGATGTCGTAGAGCGGAGTCAGGCGGTAGCTGCCGCCGGGGCCGAGAAAGACGCTGAAATTCTTGGCGTGGCTGTCGGTCGCGCCGATCAGCCAGAACAGGATTTGCGCCTTGAAGATCGTCGCCTGATCGACGGCCGGATCGTCGCTCCCTTTCATGAGATCGAGGATGTCCGTGAGGCCTGGGCCGCCCTCATTCTGATATTTGCGGGTCGGCGGTACCGAAAGGGCCTGGCAGCAATCTTCCTGCGGCAGGCGCAGCAGCCGGCCGTCCTTTGTCCAGCGGCGGTCGAAGCGCTCGACAACGAGCGCCTTTGTGTTGCCGAAGGTCCGGATCGCTGCCTCGTTGACCGGCAGGCCGCAGGCGGCGGCAAGCTTCAGGCTGTAATATTCGTTCTCGACGCTGTCGGAGAGATCGATCCCGTTGGGCAGCCGCCCGATCTGCGTCTTGAAGATGTGCGTCGTCGGGGTAGAGCCGTGCGGCTTGATCCACCGGCCCTCATGATAGAGCAGAGCGGTTTTTTCCTGAGCCCCCGCCACGGAAATCCGGAACGGGTCGTCTTTGGACAGGCCGAGCGGAGCCAGGGCTAGGCCCTTGAGCATCTGTTCGATCGTTTCATCGTCGACGGCAGCGCCGCTGATCGTGCCGGTATCATCGACGGCATCATCGCCGGCGGCGAATTGCAGGGCGCCGACACAATCATGGCCGATCGCTGCGAGCATACTGTAGGCATCGGTACCGGCGGCACCCACCTTCTCGGCAACGCGACGGCGCAGCGCCTCGGCATCCGGGAGGAGGTTATCGAACACGGCGACGACCGGTTCGCCCCTGTAGGCCTCCTCCCTAAGGGGGAGGGACAGCGAAACCGGCAAGGCGTGTTCCCAGGTCAGCCAGCTCTTGTCATACTGAAATGCGGTCGCGCCGCTGGCCGCCTTGCTTAGGTAGCCGACAAGGCGGTTATTCAGCAGCACGCGTAGGGGTTCATGTTGGCGGCGGCGCGGCATCAGAAGATGTCCTCGATATCCGCGGCGCTGCCCTTGCCGCGCGGGCCGATCCTGAATTCAAGATCGAGGGCGGCGAGTACGGCAAGGAGGGTGCCGATCCGGGTTGCCGGGTTGCCGGTCTCGATCAGCGAGATCGTCTCCTGCCGAAGGCCGGCTTTGTCGCCGAGCTGCTTCTGGTTCAGCCCGCTCTTCTTGCGGATGCGGCGGATCGCGGCGCCGAGCTGTTTTGGTGTACGGGCAAGATCGTTCATGTTCTTATTCTCCCACCCTTCATTATGCGCTAAATCCGATAAAGTTGCAATATCGGAATTGGCGCATATTCTAATTTTATATGATTTGACGCATAAGACGAATTTATCGGGATTGACGCGTAGCACCTGATTCGTGAGGCGCTGCTCTGAGCCTTCCCCTCGATGGAGGAAGGTTGGATGCGGCGATAGCAGAATCGCTTCGGAGGGTCGGGAGGACCTTACGCCGCGCCGCTGACGACGGCGGGTTCGGACACAGGCGCGCTCTCGATCTCCGCTACCGGCAGAAAGACGCGGAAGGTGGCGCCTAAGCCGGGGCCGGGGCTTTGCGCGGTGATGGTGGCGTTCATGGCGGCGAGCGCGTCGCGGCACCAGAAGAGGCCGAAGCCGCCGGGCCGGTCGGAGCGTGTCGAATACCCCCGCTCGAACAGGCGTTCGGCCTGCATGGCCGTGAAGCCCGCGCCGTTGTCGCCGACCACGATCTCGACCGCCGGCTTGCCCTTGAGCTCCGCCTTGCGGGTGAGGACGTGGATGCGGCCGCGCTTGCGCCCGGCATGCTGGATCGCGTCCACTGCGTTGGCGAGGAGATTGCCGATCACCTGGCGCAGAATGAACGAGTGGCCCGTCACCAGCGGCACGTCGCCGTCGACTGCCGAGACCTCGATATCGATCGGCATTCCGCCGACGCCGGAGATTCCGTAGGCGGCTTCCTCCACCAGGCGCCGGCAGTCGATCGTCGCGCTCTGACGCGGCCACCGGCTGATCGATTCATGGTCTTCGAGAATGTTGCGGATGTGATCCATCCCCCGGCCGATCCGCTCAATCTGATCCTTGATCTCGCCAAGCCTGCGCCGTGTGCCTTCGGTGAAGGCGTTTACATAAACGCCGAGCTTCTGGCGGCGGTCCTGATCGATTTTGGTGTAGGCGAGCTCGCGGCCGACTTCCTGCAGGGTTGTCGTATCTACCTTGTCGAGCAGTCGTTCCGCAGACTGATTGGCCTCGACGACCGGATCGACCGCAGTGCGCACATTGTTCAAGATCCCCGCGGCGAGGTCGGCCATACCCGTCGAATAGCTTTGCTCCACCAGCCGGCCCCGGGCCGATTTGAGCTCGCTGATCATCCGGTTGAAGACGTCGGCAACCCAGCCGATCTCGTCGGTTCGTTGAATATCCAGCGGCTGGTCGAGATCGCCGGTCTCCGCGATCTCGGACATCCGGTTCGCCATCTTGGCCAGCGGCTTCGCGACCAAGCGGCCGATCAGCCAGGAGGTGCAGCCGAGGAAAATCATGGTAAACACCACGAACCGGGCCATCGCGCCGCGCACGGCCCAGCGGCCCAATTCCGAGAATTGGCGCGGCGAGACGACGTCCAGCGTGTAGCTCGGCGTGCCTGAAACGTCCGTGAGGGTGTATCTTGCCGACAGGGTGTCCGTCTGCTCCGTCAGGCTCGGGCCCGAGGCCGTGCCGGCGGACCCTCGGTAAGGCATCAGGGTGAAGTCCAGCGAGGCGGTGTCGCGGATAAGCTGGGTCAGGCGTGGTCCGATCAACCGGGCAAAGACGATATAGCCCCGTTCCGGCCTGTCCTGCCCGGGGCTCCAGATCGGCGCGATCGATTCGAGGAGCGGGCCGAGCGGGGTCTTCACCATACCCTCCGCCGAGGGCGGCGCGCCTTTGCCGACATCCAGTTGCTTGAACAGGCCCGCCGGTAGGGCTTTGCCGACCTGGAACAGGCCCGCGATCTCCGGCTTCGGAGCGGTCGCGAACGTCACTACGCCGTCATTGTCGACGACCGCGAATGCCGCCATGGAGAGGAAGGTCAGATTCTCCGGCGACAGATTGGCGTCGCGGTAGGAGTCTGTTGAAATCCCCGGCGAACTGATATGTGTCGCCCCTCCGCGCCCAGCCGCGCGTGAGCGTCTGCAGATGGTCTGCCTCATCCTGGAAATACTGATAGGCGCGCGCGCCGTTCGCCGTCGCTTCGTGGCGATCCAGCTCGGTGAAGGAGGGCAGGAAGAACCAGCCGAGGACGCAGAGATTCACCACCGTCGCAAAAACGACGACGGCGAAGATGCTGATGCCGATTTTCCATTTGAGGCGCATAAGGGGCCGGGATCCGGGCGTGTGTCCGTTAGCGTGGAGCGTTCTCCAGGTTAGGACTCAAGCGTTTAGGATCTGGTTAATTGTTTGACGACTCAATTTACGATCTCGTACAAGCGGCGCCGACCGACGTTAGGATGACGGCTCCAGCACCGAACGAGGAAGCCATGACCGATATCAGCCAGCGCCAGGCCGAACGTGTTCTCAAAGCGGCCCTCGGCAAAGCGCGCGACGAGGGCTTCGCGATGTCGATCGCCATCGTCGACCGCGGCGCTCATCTCAAGGCGTTCATCCGTATGGACGGCTGCCGGCTCGGGCCCGTCGATGTCGCCCAGCGGAAGGCGCGCACCGCGATGCTGTTTGAGACCGATACGGGATCCTTCGGCGAGCGGGCCAAGGCCGGCGGGCCGATCCAGTCGCTCGAGCTCTCGAACGGTGGATTGTCGCTTCTGAAGGGCGGCCTGCCGCTGCGCAATCGTCGGGGCGACATCATCGGGGCGATCGGCGTCTCGGGGAGCTCCGGCGAGAACGATTTGGCCGTCGCCGAGGCGGGGGCCGCCGTGTTGGCCTGACGCGAATCCGGAAAGATCTTGCAAAACGGCGAGATAGCGCCATGTGTTAACAATGGGCCTTGGGTCCGTCAGTTGCGTTAAATCAAGAGTATCCCCACCAATTTCGGCGTAAGCTTCCACGAACTCGGGGGAGGCCTCGAGCCGACTTCAAGGAGAACCGACACAATGGCGACTGCGACGTTGGACAAGGAATACGAGGATTCTACGCAAGGAGATCGACAAGTTGCGGGCCGACCTCGCCCAGGTCACCGCAACGCTCAAGAAGATCGCCGGCGACGGCGCCGACATGGCGAGCGCGCGGGTTCGCGCTGCGGCGGCCGAGGGTCGCGACAGAGCGCGCCAGGGCGCCGAAGCGATCGAGGGCCAGATCGAGGACCATCCCTTCACCAGCGTTGCCGTATCCTTCGGCGTCGGCCTGGTTTTGGGACGTCTTTTGAGCCACTGATCCGAGGCCTGGGCGGTCCGTGCTGAAAATCTTCAGAGATCTGCGCCGCGTCGTCGACGCGGAAACCCAGAGAGCGCGCGTCGCCTCGCGCGGCGCGACCTATCAGGCCATCGGCTGGTTCGTGGTGGCGGGGCTCGGCCTTATGGGCGTCGCCATGCTGCTCTTGGCGGCGTTTCTCGCCCTTTCCGAGGTCTATGGCCATACGATCGCGGCCTTGATCGTCGGCGGCGTAATTCTGCTGCTGGCGGTCGTGGCCGCTCTCCTGGTCGGGCCGTTCAGAAGCCGTCATGCCGAGCGGGAGGCCCAGGAAGCCGCCAAGGCGGCGCGGACCGACCTCGCGGGCGACTTCAACCAGATCGCCGCGCTTCTGGAAGGATTGAGCGCGGGCCGCGGCAGCGGCGGCGGATCGGATCCAAAGAAGCTCCTGATCTATGCCGCCATCGGCCTCGGCATCGGCGCGCTGTCGAAGAAGTTCAGCGGGGGCTCCAAGAAGAAGTAATACCGAGCTCCCTCTCCGCCCGAGCGATCCAGGCACGGACGTTCGGCCGGTGCGCGAGATCGAAGTTCCCCTCATGGGCGAGCCGGGTATAGGCCACGAGCGCGATATCCGCGACTGTGATTCCGTCGCCCTCCAACCAGTTCCGGGCCTCGAGCCGAGCTTCCATGAAATCCAGCGCCCGGTTGCCGCGTTCGACGCGACTGGGTTCCAGCATCTCGACCGTATAGCCTCGAAAGGCGAGCTGCGCGCGGCACACCGCGATATACGGCTCGTGACTGTATTGTTCCCAAAATAGCCAAGCATTGACCCGTGCCCGCAGATACGGATCCGCCGGCAGCAAGGACGTCCCATCGGCGAGATACTGGATGATCGCATTCGACTGGGAGAGCGGTCGCCCATCCGGCAGGACCACGGCGGGGACCTCGCCGAAAGGGTTTATTGCCAGGAACTCCGGCGATTGGGTTTCGCCGATCATGTTGTTCGTTTCGATCCATTCGTTCGGGATACCCAACCGATCCGCCGTGAGCTTCACCTTATGGCAATTGCCCGAGTCCGACTGGCCGTAGATTTTCAGTATGCTCATGTGCCTCCTCCGGGAGGCGGAGATTTAGCATGTCATATGATGCGCGATAGTAACGTTGTCGCGACCATTCGTCGCCCGGAGGTGGTTTCGATTGCGTGCGTCCGGACGGCCCCCTATACCTTCACGGATGACCATGTCCCGGACAGGCTTGCCGCGCCCCGGCGTGCGGCTGTTCCTGGGCCTCGCCATGATGGCGGGGCTCCTCGCCGGTTGCGGTAGCCGGGAAGAGGCCTGGCACTCGACCAATCTCAAGGGAACGATGGAGCCGCTGGCCTTCACCATGACCCGGGCCAGCGACGGCAAGGAAGTGACGGCCGACGATTTCAAGGGCAAGGTCGTGCTGCTGTATTTCGGCTATACCTTTTGCCCCGATGTCTGTCCGACGACGCTCGCGAATATCGACAAGATGCTGACCCGCATGGGCGACAAGGCCGACCAGGTGCGCGTGCTGTTCGTCACCGTCGACCCCAACCGCGACACCCTGGACGTGCTCAAGTCCTACACCGAGCTCTTTGCGCCCCAGGTCGTCGGCCTGCGCGGCACGCCGGACCAACTTGCGGCGCTGGCGCGGCGCTATCGCGTATCCTATTCGGTGACGCCCGCGACCAAGGACGAGCCGTATGACGTCTCCCACAGTTCGGCGGTCTATGTCTTCGACAAGACCGGCGCCATCCGCCTGCTGATGTCGTCGCTCTCGAGCCCTAAGCCCGATATCGACGGCGGCACGGCGGACCTAGAGCGGCTGGCGGAATAGCCGGCCTATTCGCCCGACGCGCCTTTGACCCTGAAGCCGGTGGTGAGCGTGCCGCCGTTCGAGAAGCTGAGCGTCACGGGCACAGAATCGCCCGGCTTGATGGCCGAGGTCGGCTGCATGCACATGAGATGGTAACCGCCGGGCTCGAACATGGCGCTGCCATGGGCGGGGATCTTGACCTGGTGGACCATCATCATCTTCTCGACGCCGTTCTCCTTCCTGCTCTGATGCAGCATCAGCATGCCGCAGGCGGGAGAGGAGGCGCCGGTCAGGTCGATGTCGCTGTCGCTCTGGTTCGTGATCTTGAAATAGCCGGCCGCCGGTCGCGACGGGAGCAGCGAACGGATCCAGGCGTCGCTGACCTGAAGCGACGGCTCGGCGGCGGACGCCATGAGCGGCAGAGCCAGTCCTGCGACGGCGGTGGCGAGGACGATGCGTCGGAGGGTTCTAGCGGCCCGTCCATTTGCTGGCGGAAAGGCCAATCGGTCTTTCATGGGAAGTCTCGTTCCTTGCTTCATCGTTGAGACGGATTCTGTTCAGCACGACCAGGAGGCCGATGACGCTCATCATCGCGGGCGGAATCCAGATGACGACGGCGCCGATATGCTGGTCGGTGATAGCGCTCGATCGAGGGATAAATGCGGCCGCACAGGTCGTAATAGGGATAGATATTGTCGCTGATAAAGGCGATCACGGCGCCGATCACGATCTGCGGGAACATCACGCCGATGGAGCAAACCGCCCGCAGGACACCCGAAATCCGGGCCGGCGGCTTCGGCCGGGGGTCGAGCACCAGGACCCAGAACAGTATGCCGTCCAGGATCATCGACCAGTTCATCACGGCATAGAGATCGGGATCGATCATCGCCCGGAAATGGATCGGCGGGAATCAGCCAGAAGGCGACCAGCCCGACGAATAGGAAAGAAGCGATAAAGGGCTGCTGCAGGATGTCGAGAACAAAACTGACGGCCCGGCTTTTCAAAGGCCGGGTGAGCGCCGCGGGCATGCCGCGCTTCAAGGTTTCGCCCGGCCAGGCCAATGCGATCAGAAACGGCCCGATATGGTGCATCACGATGTGCTGGATGCGGTTCATGAAGAACATATGGGTCATCAGATATTCGAGCCGGGTCTGCAGCACGGCGTAGATGGCGACGACCCCGATGACGAAACAGGCTGTCCGCCAGAGTGCGGGCCGTTCGCCCTGGTCGGTCCGGGCGAGCCCGCGGGCATAGGCCCAGAGGCTCAAACTCGCGCCGAGATAGACCAGCCACGAGAAATCCCACGGGCCCCAGGACGGGAGCGAGGTGGGGTATACCGCCGACCACCAGGACAGGCCGAAGCCGATGCCGGCGATTACCGCATAGCCGGCGAAATCCAGCCAATCGAGGCCGGGTGTCTTGAGCGTGAGGCCGCGCGCGGTCATGTCGCGGCGACTATTGCCCCGAGGGCTAGGCGAAGACAATAGATCTCTAACGGTCATGACGCTCGGGTCACCGGCGGATCACTGGATCAAAGGCCGGCCCGAAAGGCTGTGTGCGCCGATCGCGATGACCACCGTGGCCACCAGGATCGTCACGATGCAGCAGGCGAGACCGAAGGCGATCAATCGATTCGTCCGCCGCCGCTGGACGGCGATGGATGGCGTCGGGTCTCTTGACTGTTGGTTCAAAGCCAGCCTTCCCGGCCCGCGTGAAGCTTACGGGCGAAATCGAGCGGAGCCTACAGGACGCTCTACGAAGCGCGCCATGGGGCGCGATGTCTTGCGACGAAAGGTCACAGAAGTCGGGATTTTCCGGTTTAAGATCAAGGCGTCGAAATTTTCGGCCACCGCCCCCTTGCGCTTCGTGGCTTGGCAGCTAATATACGCCCCGCGCGCGACCCATGGACGCGCGCTTATCGTCTTGCGCGGCGCTCTTCCGGCGAAAAAGGCCCAAGCCGCCCGCAGCACGCCATGACGCGGGGTGGAGCAGTCCGGTAGCTCGTCAGGCTCATAACCTGAAGGTCGCAGGTTCAAATCCTGCCCCCGCAACCAATTTTGTGACTTTGACGCAGGCGTCGCTCTCATCGAGCGGCGCTTTTGCGTTTGCGGCCATCGCCAATATCCCGGCCATGTGGCCTTCCAGCGTGATCGACAGCGTCTTCTTCCCGTTCTCTGTCGACGGCGTGAGCACGATCTGGTCGACCAGCTTGCGGATCGATCTCGACCGCCTGCGCGCGGCTTGACTCTTCGGTCAGGGCCTGGACGCAGATCGGCGATCTTTTTGCGGTAATATCCCGCCATGTTCGGGTGGATGCAGGACCGTGTCTTCCGGTGCCGTCGCAAGGCGGGCTTCAAGCTCCGTCCTTGCGCTCTTCGAGCTCGGCGATCTTGTCCTTGACGCGGCTGGCCGGGACGCCGTCCATGATGGCCTGCACCAGCCGGTCGAGCTCGCGCTCGATCTTGGCGAGTTCTGCCTTGTCGGCATCGCGCTGCGCGTTGTTCTCGCCGCGCAGGCGGTTCATGTGGCGCGTGTATTCCGCGCAGAAGATCTTCGCACAGCGCCGGGTCCATCAAGCAGGCGATGCTGCAGGCCGTGCAGCACGGCCGCTTCGAGATCGCGTCGCGGCGGATGGTCAGGCTGTTATCGCAGGTGCCTTTGTTGCGCGCGGTCGCGCAGCCGAAATGGACTCTCGTTGAAGTTGACAAAACCGCCGCCGCAGCAGCCGCATTTCATCAGGCCGGAGAGCAGGAAGCGCGGGCGGCGCCGGTCCCAGTAACCCGGCGCGAATTTTCCGTTGTCGCTGGCATCAGCGCGCGTTGCCGCGCCTTGACCCTGTCCCACAAATCCTGATCGATGATGCGCAGTTCCGGCACATCCGTTGATGATCCATTCGGATTCCGGGTTCGGGCGCGAGACGCGCTTGCCGGTGTCAGGGTCCTTCATATAGCGCAGCCGGTTCCAGACCAGCCTGCCCGATATAGAGCTCGTTGTTCAGGATGCCGGTGCCGCGCTGCCGGTTGCCGTGGATCGTGGTCGGTCCCCAGCCGCTTCCCGACGGGACCGGGAACGCCTTCCGCGTTGAGCGTCTTGGCGATCGCGCGCGGCGATTTGCCGGCGGCATAGTCGTTGAAAATGCGCCGGACGATGGCCGCCTGTGCCGCGTTGATCTTGCGCTCGCCGCGCACCGGCTCGCCGTTCCTGCGTCGAGCCGCCCGCACCACATCATAGCCGTAGCTATTGCCGCCGCCGGATTTCCGGCTTCGACGCGCCCGCGCAGGCCGCGCCGCGTCTTGTCGGCAAGGTCCTTGAGGAACAGCGCGCCCATCGTGCCCTTGAGGCCGATATGCAGCTCGCTGATCGTCGCCTTCGGAGAGGGTGACGATCCGCACGCCGGCAAAGCGCAGCCGCTTGAAGATCGCGGCGATGTCTGCCTGATCGCGGGAGAGCCGGTCCAGCGCTTCGGCTACGACGACATCGAAGTTTCCCGCGCGCGCATCGCTGCATCAGCGCCTGGATGCCGGGGCGCATCAGGCTCGCGCCGGAAATCGCGTGATCGCTGTAGCGGTTCGACGACCTGCCAGCCCTTCGCGCTTCGCCGCTGCTTCGCAAAGCCTGAACTGATCTTCGATCGAGGCTTCGCGTTGCATGTCGGAGGAGTAGCGGGCGTAAATGACGGCTGTGCTCATCGGGAATCCTTTGTGCCGCCGTTGCGGCGGGAGGGAGCGTTCCGGGTCTTGCGGGATGCCTTATCATCCTCTTCCGCACAGCCTTGTGCAAGAGTGCGCACGAACAGCTCTAACAGATCATCGACGATCTGCGTCTCCGGCTGAACTCTGCTGGTGCGCGGTTTTCTTGCCATGCCTGAAAAGATAGGCAGAGGCAGTCAGGGCGAGCCTCGTGGTTTCCTCGTGGCGTAGTCGTGGAAGACATCAGGCGCATTGCTGACAATACAGGGCGTTGCGATGTGTCACTCCGGATCAGTTTCTGGACTCAGCCTGCACCGACTTCTATCAGCGCGTCCGTGTAGGCTTGCGTCGCCAGACAGTGCTCGCGCATAGCCGCGGTTGGGTCCGGGCCGGTAATGTCCGGCTCTGAGGCAATCCGCCAGGGCATGTGCCCGTGTTCTTCCCGGAATTCCTCAACCAATGTCGAGGCGCCGTTCACGAGCGCGTGCATCATATGAGCAACCTTTGCGCCATCGTTGTCGGCATAGGGCAGCACAAGCTGCACCGCCTCATAGATCATTTGCAGCGCTATCCTCCGCCCGTCGAAAATGCCGTGCTCGTCAGCATCGACATCAACGTCGAACTCGACCTTGAACATTGTGTGATCTCCCATCGTTGGTTCGCAATGCGATTTCAAGTTGTGGCACGCGAGACATCGTGACCGACGAGACCGTACGCCCCGAGCATCAAATCTCCCAAAACCCAGACTGAAAGCAACTTTCCGACTTTCTCGGCCCGTGCTGGATATTTGCGAAATGTAACTAAAAGTAGTATTATGAAAATATAAGTTATAGTCAGGAATTTATAATGCAAATTAAAGTGCACGGTGAAATGACGTTAGCCGAAATCAGGCAAGCATTATTTGAGAAACTCAATCAAATCGAAGACGATCATGCCGTGCGCTACTCGCGCGGCGCGACCTTGTTCATCCATCCGACAAACGGGTTCGGCGACAGGGTCACGCCGCGATACGAGAACGGCGAGGAAGTGAAGAAGATCAACACGCGCGGACCATACCGGAGCGCAGCGGATCAATTCATGCCGTGACGGACCGAAAGGGAGACTTTCAGTGCAGCGGCCATGCTACATCGATCTCAATCAGGCGCGAGAGGTGCTCGCCGAAATGGGCGTCGAGCTCTCCGTGCGGCAGATCAAGCGGGCGGCGGAGACGGATGCGACGGGCAAGCGCAAACTGCCGTTCTTCATCGACCCGATCGAGGGGCGCCTGAAGATCGAAAAGGGGACGCTGGTGCGCATTTATCAAGAGGCGCAAATCAAAGCAGAACGCGAATATAAACAATAATATAATTCTATTTTTTCTTGTTTTAACGGAGTCAGTATTTAAAATGTCGATAGATGACCGATATAAGAAAGAGGACCGGTAAGAAAGGAACGACTTACCAGGTAAGATACCCGAGTACAGCGACCAAATCAGGCTATGCCTACGCCACCTTCGCCACGCGCAAGGCGGCGCTTGCCTACATCCAGAGCGGCAAGATCAATCAGCAGCAAAGTACTGCGCCGCGATCCGACATCACTACCGTCACCGCTGCCACAGAGAAGTGGCTGCGGATATGCGAGAAGGAAGGGCTCAACGGGCGCGAACCGATTACGCGCTACACCCTCAAGAATTACGACTACCGCGCCGCTTTCATCAAAGCCTATCCGTGGCCGAAAGCGCTGCAGGAGCTCACGCCGCCGGATATCGTCGCGTTCCGTTCCTGGCTGCTTGACGGGCGCATGAGCCGGGTTCTCGCCGGAAAGGTCATGGCCTCGCTGCACTCCATCTTCAAAGAAATGACGCTGCGTGGCGTCATTCCCTACAACGTCGCGAGCGGCGTCAGCATCCGCGCGGAATCGCGCTACGCGCAGCCGGTCACGATACCGACGAGGAAAGAGATCGTTAGTCTGTTGCAGGCCGCCGACGCGCTCGCGAATTCCAGAAACCAGAGTATAGCGGGCGCCTGGCAGCGGTACCGACCGATCCTGTATCTCGCCGTTGATAGCGGCATGCGCCCGCAGGAATATCTCGCGATCTCCAATGAAGCGCTCGATGAGCACGGCGTGAATGTGCTCCGCGCGATCGATGGCAGCGGGCATTCGCTGAGTGTCACCAAGACAGCAGCCGGGCGGCGCTATATCGATCTCAGTCCGGACGTGCTGGACATGGTCAGGCACTACAGCGCGCATCATGCGGCGGCGAACCGGTATGACCTCGTGTTTCCGGCGGAGAACGGAAAGTGGCTGTGCCGTAAGAACTGGCAGCGGCGCGGGTTCAATGTTGCCTGCCTGGAGGCCGGGTTGACGATCAAGGCGGAGAAGAAGGGCGAGATGATCGAGGTGCCGAAGTTCCGGCCCTACGACCTGCGGCATTTCTTTGCTTCGCTGCTGATCGAAAAGAAGACCAATCTCAAGAAAATCCAGACGTTGATGGGGCACAGCAACATCGAGACGACGCTCAATGTCTATGGTCATCTGCTCGAAGATGACGATGACAAAGGCGCGAAGGGCGGGCTGCTTGGCGATCTGCTACCGCATGGCTACGCCGAGGCAGCCGAATAACTCTTCATGCCTATATCGGGGAGAGCGTGTCTGACGATGCCGATCTGCCGGCGTGCGTGTTTCCGACGGTCGCCAGGTTTGCGACGGTGTTTTCCGACCGCAACCGCGCGATGCTGCGCTTCATCATCGAGAACAAGCCTTCCACAATGCACGAGATCGCCTATGCGCTCGATTATCCGCATGCTTCGCTGACGCGGGCGATTGCAGCGCTGGAGGAGCATGGCGTGATCGCGCTCAAGCAGGGGGCGCGACAGGCGCGGGTTCCTGTTGTCCTGCATAAGCAAGTCGTACTGCATGTTCCGTTGCAAAAGGGTGTTACAGGCAAAATGCTGACGCTGTTTCTGGGGCCGGACCGACCAAAGGGGAGGGGCAGCAAGGGGCGCTTTCTCGTCAGCATCGATGAACTGAGCGCGGCGATACCGGGCAAGAACGGTTTGCAGGTGTTGCGGCTGATCGGCGAATGTCAGCCCTATACAGTGGCAGAACTCGGGCGCAGGGCGGGTAAGGCCGCGCCGCATCATTACAGCCATGCGCTGGTGAAGCGCTTTGTCGCGTTCGGGTTGGTGAAGTTTGCGCAGCCCGATAACAAGCAGCCGGTGCTGGTTTTTGACGCGATTACCCTTGATCTCAAACTTTGATGTACAAGTAACGACTTTGTAATTCGTTAAATAATTAATATTTATTAATGATCTTACGCGATAATTAAATATTGGATATACTGTCAAAGTTCTATACTGAAAAGCAAAAGGCTTAATTGTTGAGGGTTATATTTTTAGTCATTTTTGTCTTCTTATTGATCGCGATGCCCGGAACCGGGCAGGCGCAAGGCCTGTCGGCGGACTTTTCGCCCGGATCGATCATTGTCGGCTATGACGGGCGTACTTGCGATAGCAGCCTGGAAGGAGCTATCCGGTATACGTCAAGCGGTGGCGGCTGCCCCCCGTTCGACAGCTGCCCTGTACAAAGTAGTCTTTTCAAGGATTGTACAGGCAGCGTACTTGCATCCAGCGCAATGACTTTAGCGGCCTGCGAAACGCAATGTGAAACATGGGTGGGCACTTACGGCTACCAATGTTGCCAATATAATAGCGGCACTTGTAGTTATAAAGACGGTTCTCGACCCTCAATTTCACTGGCGGCCACTACGCCGCTGCATGTATCAGTTCTCTATGGAGGGAACGGAAGGAAGCGGTCAATATTGCTATTACGTTGATGACAATAGTGACGGCAGTACAAGATCCTTTTGTACGGCGCAGGTGGGTCAGGCCAATCAAGAGTGCTCGACTACGGTCATTCCGGGGTCAACGCTTTGCATATATGGGGCCAGTGATATTTGCTACGATTTGAATGGCAGCGGCGCGAACTGTCAAAACTTTGATGATAGCGCCACAGTCAACGGTCATAAGCTTACATCTTACCAAGGTAATGGCAGTGGCGATGGCGACGGATCTTTATGTCCGGGCGGCTATGTCAGCGCTTCCGCCGCCCTCGAATATTGTAAAGGATGTTCAACTATCGGCGCTGTTTGCGCTGACGGCACGGTTTATGCCGGCCTGTCGCCGGACGGCAACGTGCCGATGTACACGACAGCGGCGGATGAAGGCGGCTTTGCGTGGAACAACGGCAATAGCAGCGGTTACACCACCACCAGCCAGACCAGCACGACGACCGGCGAAACGAACACGACAAACCTGCTGACGATCAACTCCGACAGCGGCACGGCCGGCACCCAGCCGCACCTGGCGGCACAGCAATGCGCGAATTCGACCGCGAACGGCCATAGCGACTGGTACTTGCCGGCCAAAGATGAATTGGATGTGCTCTATACACAACAATACCGCGATCGGGGATTTAACGTAAGTGGTTCGTTTCCCACCGGATACTACTGGTCTTCCTCGGAGTTCAGTTTCAGCGTTGCGTGGTACCAGAAATTCCGCGAATGGCAACCAGAGCAGCTTCAACAATAAGCCCTATGGGTTGTCCGTCCGCTGCGTCCGCAAGGGAAGCGGCGTTGCTTACGGCTGGACCAACATGGGTGACTAGGGGGCACATATTACAAAGCTAGAGTGAAGGTGTTTTATGACATTGTTTGAAAGACGAGATTTTAGATTGGTTTTTAATATCAAGCTTACGGTATGTCTGGGCTTGTTTTTGGTTTTGATGCTCTTTGGTTCCGGAGCGTTCGCTCAGGAAACCTCGGGGGATTTTTCGCCCGGCTCGGTCAGGATTGGTTATGACAGCACGGCGTGCTCTGGCTCGATAGAGGGTGCGGTGCGCTACAATAGTAGCAATGGAATAGAATATTGCGATGGCTCTTCGTGGGTAGCTGCCGGCGGCGGTGGGTATACGCTTCAATGTCCGAGCAGCACCGGCCTTGTCGGCCATTTCAAGTTCGATGAAAGCTCTGGCACGACCGCCACCAATTCTACCGGTAACGGTGACGGCACTCTTACCAACGGTCCGGTGTGGCAGCCGACCGGCGGCAAGATCGGCGGGGCGCTGCTGATTCGACGAAGTTGACGATTACGTCGTTATTCCAGATCGGACCTACGGGTCCGGCTCCACTGTAACCTTTTGGTTTAAATCGACCGGTAATGCCGGAACCTCATACCAATATATGTATAGTCATAACAGCGTAAATAATAAAAACAGCATAAACATATATTGTGGCAGATCATCTGTGGGGGGAAGTGATAGCGATTATCTACTTTCCTCTGTGTCCGACAGCTATGGCGACTATACCTGGCAAGGGAAAATCCTCTCTATTCCGATGATACGGTCTGTGGGGACGGCGAATGGCATTTTGTTGCCATGAGGCTCGGCTTGGGGAGCTGGAAGTATTATGACTTATATGTCGATATGGGCCGTAACGATTATTGGGTTTATGATTACGGCGGCGATACGTTCGACGCGACAGGAAGTATTTACATCGGGGCCCGTGAGGATCTCAATAGCGGAAGATTTTTCCACGGCATGATTGATGATGTGCGGATCTACGATAGACACCTATCAGACGCCGAGATAAATAGTCTTTATGTCGGCGGTGCCAGCTGCCCATAGTAACAGGGGATAATTTGGAAGAAACGGCCAACCGCCGACCCTGTTCAGTGGGCTATTTCAAAAATCTTGTGGCAAATCTGTGGCGCAAATCATCTAAAACCCGCAGAAATCCGCCATTTTTTATTCATGGGGTGCAAGGGGTCGGAAGTTCAAATCTTGTCGCCCCGACCATAATAAAAACAATCACTTAGCAGAATATACGGAAAGAAACGGCCCTTCGGGCCGTTTTTGCCACAAAATACCGGTCCTCTGTAACCCGCATAAATCCGCCATTCTCTAATCGAACTTTCTTATCTTGTGGCAAATCTGTGGCAAGTCTGTGGTTAGAAAATTACGAAAGTCACAAAGGTCTTCCGACCCCTTTTAACAACGAAGGCGTCGGAGAAATATTTTCGTAATGCCACAAAAGCAGTTGTGGCAAGTTGTGGCAAAAACGGGTGATGACATAGCCGGACACGAATCGGCGCCCTCCAATTCATGCCCGGCGATAGGATTGTGTGTTCCTGTCAGACCTGGTCAACGCTTCGCATCGTGCGCCTCACATTGCCCCGACCAGCAGGAGCAGGCCGTAGATCGCACCTCCCGCGCTAGCCAATGCTGCGGCGGCTATCAGCAACCCAATGGCGATCATCCCCAGCAACAGAAGTCCCAGCATAAGGAAGGCGTATGCGATAAGAACTCCTGAGCAGAGAAGCAGCGTTGCGTAAGGCGCAAGCGCCCCTCCGGCAAAACCCAAACCAATCATCACGGCCTGGGTCCACAGATTACTGCTTCCCCATCCAAGCTTTGCGATGCAGGCGGCTGCCAGCAGAGCGCAAACAACCACCAAAATCGACCACGCCTTTGTCTTCACCAGTTGCTCGGAGCGCTTTTGGAACCAATCGGCCGGGCCGAGGCTGATTTGTCCAAACAGCTTTTCAAACGCATTCGGCTCACGGGGACGCATCTGCAATTTCGTGCCGACAATGAAATCCTCAAATGGGTCCCTGTACCCCGAACAATACGGTGCCGGCGACGGACTGGTGACGTAGCCGTACCGAACTGGCGTCGCGACCACCTGACCGGATACAGGCTGTCTACAACTCGCCCCAAGCCGGCTAGCAAAGTTATATCCTGCCCCCGTAGACATGCCGACGATGAAGTCACCAAGTCCGTGGTCACTTGTGTAGATCGTGCTCATCTGGGCGTTCTCCTGTTTGTCTCGCCCTAATGTGGCATGGCGCGCACTGTGCTTTCCTCGCGCATTCCTCGCTGGTGTATCTCGGCACGGGATAGCCTGGTTCTCAGCGTCCGGTCTGGCTCGCCCCCTTGTCGGTGTTCCTCAACCAATGACGCTAACTCTAGCCGGGCGCGCCGTCCGGTCAACGGGCTGCCCGCTCCATTCGCTTTCGTAGCCGTGTTGCCCGTTTCCCCGACCTTGGCGGTGACCGTCCGGCTCATCCGCCCGGCCTCGTGTTCCGCGTTTGAGGAAAACCCAGACAAGGAGACGAACCATGACGAACAAGACCGCACCCCGGCAGGACATTTACACCCGCGTCACCGACAAGATCATCGCCGATCTCGAACAGGGCGTGCGGCCCTGGACTAAGCCCTGGAACGCCGAGCACGCCGCCGGGCGCATATCACGGCCGCTGCGCCACAACGGCCAGCCCTATACCGGCATCAACATCCTGATGCTCTGGGCCTCGGCAATGGAACACGGCTTCGCCGCGCCGATCTGGATGACCTTCCGGCAGGCGCAGGAGCTGGCGCTCATGTCCGCAAGGGCGAGAAGGGCTCCTCGTGGTCTACGCCAATACCATCACGAAGACCGAAACGACGACGACACCGGCGACGAGGTCGAGCGCGAGATTCCGTTCATGAAGGGCTACACGTGTTCAATGTCGAGCAGATCGAGGGCTTGCCGGCGCACTACTACGCGCAGGCCGAAGCCGCGTGCGATCCGCGTCGAGCGCATCGCAGCATGCCGAAGGATTCTTCGCCGCACCGGGGCCGACATCCGCCACGGCGGCAACCGGGCCTACTACGCGCTGGCAGCCGACTACATCCAGATGCCGCCGTTCGAGACCTTCCGCGACGCCGAAAGCTACTACGCGACGCTCGCGCATGAAAGCACGCACTGGACGCGGCACCCTCGCGCCTTGACCGCGACTTCGGCCGCAAGCGCTGGGGCGATGAAGGCTATGCCCGCGAGGAACTGGTCGCCGAGCTCGGCGCGGCGTTCCTGTGCGCCGATCTCGAGCATGACGCCGGAAGTCCGCGAGGACCACGCCGCCTATATCGCCTCGTGGCTCGAAGGTGCTGAAGAACGACAAGCGCGCCATCTTCTCCGCCGCCGCCCACGCGCAGCGCGCCGTGGATTTCCTCCACGGCT
>CAVTAV010000011.1:0-161022 GCA_963732795.1 uncultured Alphaproteobacteria bacterium
AAGGTGGCGCCTGGCGTGTCGGCGGCGCGGCGATCTCGCCGCGGACGCCTGCAGCCGCAATGCGTTGGGCAAGCCGGTCACTATGGACGTCGTCGAGGTCTGCAACTGCACCAGGACCAGGAGCTTGACCCCGCCTGATGAGGCAAGCCGGATCGCGAGCTCGACCGGCGCACGCTCGCCCTCCGACCACAGCACGATCGGCCGGCCTGTCGCGTCTCGGTCGTCGCGACAAAGACGCCGCAACGGGTATGGCTGGCTCGGGAGACCGCGCGGCGGTAGCGGCCACGGCCGAAAGTAACGACATCGAATCCGGCCGCCTCCGTGATCACGATCTCTTCGGTATCCCCGCTTACCGTCCGGAACGACCATTTGACATGGCGGTGGATCGGCGACGGCGGCGAGGTCGGCCCGGGCCCGGTCGGCGAGAACGCGGAAAGCCCGCTCCATCGCGCCGGGCTCCAGGGTCTGGGCGGTCAAGGTATGGCCAATCAGATGACGCGCGGTCGGGAGCGAGGCGAGCTTCAGAACATCGGCTTCGGTGACGAACAAGCCCGACGATCTCGGCACTGAAATTCCTCGGCGAGCCTGACGGCCGCGTCGATCGTAGTCCATTGGGAGCTGTCGCGTCGAGCGCGACGAGGATGCGGGCGATCTTGTTGCCGTTTTCGGCCATGGTCAGGGCGCACTCGATTTGCCGTCGGAGGCGAAAGCCTTGCGCGATTCGGCGAGCGCAAGGAGCTTCGCCTCGACCCGCGCGCCGATCGTGCCTTCGGGGAATTTTCCGTCTTCGCCCCGGGTGCCGGCCTTGATGCCGGTCAATATCTCGATGCCCTCGTCGATGGTCGAGACCGGCGTGGATGGCGAACCGGCCGCGCCGCACGGCCTCGACCACGCGGTGGTGCAGCATCAGGTGCTTCACGTTCGAGGCCGGGATCAGCACGCCCTGGCGGCCGGTCAGTCCGCGCGCCTCGCAGACATCGTAGAAGCCCTCGATCTTCTCGTTCACCCCGCCGATCGCCTGGACGTGGCCGTTCTGGTCGACCGAGCCGGTGACCGCGAAGGACTGGTTGATCGGCGCGCCGCTCAAGGCCGAGAGAAGCGCGTAAAGCTCGGCCGAGGAGGCGCTGTCGCCGTCGACACCGCCATAGGATTGCTCGAAGACGAGGCTCGCCGAGAGGGACAAGGGCTTGTCCGGCAGATAGCGTCGCGCCGAGATAGCTCGAAAGGATCAGCACGCCCTTGGAATGAAGCGGCCCGCCGAGCTTCACCTCGCGCTCGATATCGACCAGGTTGCCGCGGCCCATGCGGATGCGGGCGGTGATGCGGCTCGGCTTGCCGAAGGCGGTGCGGCCGATCTGGATGACCGAGAGGCCGTTGATCTGGCCGACGGCCTCGCCATCGGTATCGACCAGGATGGTCTCCTCGACGATCTGCTCCTGGAGCAGCGTGTTGAGCCGGTCGTGGCGGCGGAGCTGAGCGTCCCAGGCCTGCTTGCACGTCCTCGCGGCGAGACCACCGCGCTGCCGGCCTTTTTCGAGAAATGCGCCGCCTCGTGCATGAGATCGGTCAGCGCCTCGATGTCCGAGGAAAGCTTGCCCGCATGGCCTGAGAGCCGGGCGGCATATTCGGTCAGGGCCGCGACCGCGAGGACATGGAAATCTGGCAGTCCTTCGCGTCGGGCGGTCGTCGCGATGAGCCGCGGGAACAACATCGTGGTCCTGATCGTCGCGCTTGACCATGTCGTCGAAATCCGCGATCACCTTGAAATGCTCGCGGAATTCGGGGTCGGCATCGGCCAGCAGGTAATACAGCATCCGCTCGCCAATCAGCACCACTTTGAGCGTCGCAGGGGATCGATTCCGGGTCGAGCTGGGTTGTCGGCGGGTAAGCCGAGCGCGCCGTAGATCGGCTCGATCCGGATCTCGCGCGCCCTCAGAGTCCGTTTCGAGCGCCTCCCAGGCGGCAGGCTGGGTCAGCACCTTCCGGGCGTCGAGCAGAGATAGCCGCCATTCGCCCGGTGCAGCGCGCCCGAGCGGATCAGATTAAATCGGTCACCAACGCGCCGAACTGCGCGCGGTGCTCGACCCGGCCGATCAGACGCTCGAAGGACGGCTCGTCCTCATAGACCACGGGGGCATGGGCTCGCGCCACTGTGATCGACGACGAGATTGACCCGATAGCGCCGGAAAGCATCTTCGGAGCGCGGCTTGGGTCCGTCGCTCTGATCGCCGGAGCCGTCGGAAGCCCCCATGATGGTATCGACATTCTCGACCACGTCCTTGCCGACCTCGTCGAGATAGCTCCACCACCTCGTCGATATCGGAGAACAGGGTCTTGAGCCGGTCGATCATGTGGCCGACCGCGAAACTTGCGGTCTCCTCGTTGAGCGTACGGACCTTCTCGCGGGTTTGCTGGAGGAGCTTGGGGAAGTTCTGGACGGCAGACTGAAGCTGTTTCTCCAACTCTTCGATGTTCTTTTTGAATTGCTCACGCTGGCCGGCATCGAGCTTCTCGAAATCGTCCGGCGTAATGATCTTGCCGTCGTGGGTCGGCGCGAAGGCATAGCCCATGGGCGTGCGGACCAGCGCGACGTCCTTCTCGCCGGCGGCCTTCTCGACCTCCTCCATCGCGCTCTGCTGGCGTTCCTTGAACTCGTCCTCGATGACCCGGCGGCGGGTGCGGTATTCGTCGCTCGAAAAGGCCGTGCCGAGCGCGCCGCGCAGGTCGTCGATCAGTCGCTCCATCGCCGACTTCAGTTCCATGCCCTTGCCGGCCGGCAGGCGGATGGCGTTCGGCTTCTGGGATTCCTTGAAGTTATTGACATAACACCAGTCGGACGGCACCGGGGCCTTCTCGGCCTCGGCATCGACATAGGCGCGCACGATCCGATGGCGGCCGATCCCGGCGGGCCCGAGCGCGAACAAATTGTAACCGGGCTGGGCCATGCCGAGACCGAGCTCGATCGCCTCGACGGCGCGGTCCTGGCCGATGACCTCGGTCGAGATCCTCTAGCTCGGCGGTGGTTTCGAAAGCAAGCGTCTCCAGGTCGCAGTGGCGGCAAAGGTTTTCGGGCGGGACCAAGGCCATGGGGAACGTCGGGAGGTTCGGCGGATGGGACGTGAATAGCTCTAGGGACGAGCATGGCGTGAGTCAACGCTGGCCGACAGGCCCTCCGCGCAGTCTTGCGCCAATAGGTCGAAAGAATCGGCGCCGGCTCGGGGGCTCGGCAACTCTCGCAGGTTTTGAAGGACTTATCCCCGGCCGTCTGCCCTCCAAACGGGCCATGCTTAACTCTGATTTAACCTCACCTTGTGATGATGGCTGCTCCCAGTCAGGGGCCAACGTTCCACAAATAAAGCGCAGTCAGATCATGTCCGGGGATACCACCGCTTCCGCCGCCAAGGCCGGCACTCTATTGACTATTCGAAATTCGCTCTGCGGGATCGTGGCCTCCTGGTCCTGGCGATCGTCGGCAGTAACGTCAATTCGGCGGTCGAGGCGTGGAACGCAAAGGGTCATGCGGAGGAGGTGGTCGCCCATAACCGCGTGTCGGACCTGTTGCTGACCGCGGCGCGGGAATGGGCCGGCGAGCGCAGCATCGTGAGTGCGGCTCTTGCCTCGCCTCAGCCGATCGACGGCGCGACAGAAGAATACGCTGGCCGAACATCGCGACCTCCGGCGACAAGGCCTATAACGAGGCGATGAGCCTTGCTAGCGGTCTCGACAACTTCCCGAACAAAGCCAAGCTGACCTCGGCGGTCCAGAAGGCCTTCAAAACGCTGCAGGACGAGCGGCAGGATGTGGACAAGAACGCCGTATTGGCCGGCGATGCCCGCGAGAAGCGAATTGGCCGGACCATTTCGAAGACGCTGACCGCCGTCATCATGGCGTCGAAGAATTCTTCGGGTCGAAGTCGATTACACGGCGGGGGCGACGGATCCCACGATCGTCGCCCACCAGCAGCTCAAAAGCGCCTTATGGGTCGTGAGCGAGTTCGCTCAGCGTGAATCCGCCACCATCGTCGAGCCTATCGCGGCTAAAGAAACGCTGTCGTCGCTCCGGCTGGAGCTGCTCGCGACTTATCGCGGCGAAACTCGAGAGCGGCTGGAACACGGTGCAGGACCTCAACCGGTCAGGGAATCTGGCCCCGGCGACACGGCCCGCCATCGAGGCGGTCACTAAGAATTTCTTCGGCGCTTACAGCGATTTGCGCGAGTTCGGTCTATACGGCCGGCATCGCCCAGGAGCCCTATCCGGTGAACGCCGACGGCTGGCTCTCGCGCTCCGACCAGGCGATCGGGACGCTGCTGAACCTGAGCGATGTTGCCGGCCAGGCGACCCGGGCCCTTGCGCAGAAGCAGGCCAGCAACGCGGAATTCGATCTGGTCTTCCATCTTACGGAGCTGCTGTTCGTCTTTGCGATCGGCGCGGCCACCTTCTTCTTCGTGGTCCGCCGTGTCGTGAACCCGATCTATCAGCTCAGCTCCACCATGAGGAGCCTGGCCGACGGCAATTCCAACGTCGCGATCTCCGGCCTCAATCGGCGCGACGAGATCGGGCACATGGCCTCCACGCTCCAGGTGTTCAAGGAGAACTCGCTCGAGCGGGCGCGGCTCCGCGAGGAGCAGGCGCGCGCCGAACGTCAGGCCCATGAGGCTCAAGAGCAGCGCCGCCAGCAGGAAGAGGAGCAGAAGCGCCGCGAAGAGCAGCAGGCCCGCGAATTCGAGGAGCAGCAGGCCAAGGCTCCGCGAGGAGCAGCGCGAGCGGAACGAGCAGCGCGAGCGCGAGGAGCGTGAACGCCGCCGTCAGGAAACGCTGGCTTTCGCCGATCAGTTCGAGAGCCGCGTGATGTCGATGGTGAAATCCGTCGCCGCAGCCGCCGACCAGATGCAGTCCTCGGCCCAGAACATGGTCTCGATCGCGCAAACGACGACGGATCAGGCTTCGAATGTCTCCCACGCGTCCCAGGCAGCGAACGAGAACGTCCAGGCCGTGGCCTCGGCGGCCGAGGAGCTCTCGGGCTCGGTGCGCGAAATCTCGTCCCAGGTCAACCAGTCGACCCAATATGTCCGCACCGCGGTCGACGAGACCAGCAACGCCGACACCGAAATCCAGGGCCTGATGGAAGCGGCCCAGCGGATCGGCGACGTGCTCGACCTCATCAACGACATCGCCAGCCAGACCAATCTCCTCGCCCTCAACGCCACGATCGAGGCGTCCCGGGCCGGCGAGGCGGGCCGCGGCTTCGCGGTGGTCGCGGCCGAGGTCAAGAATCTCGCCAACCAGACCGCGCGCGCGACCGAGGATATCGCCTCGCAGATCGGCGGCATCCAGAACGCGACCGCCAATGCCGTGGGCGCCATCCGCGGCATCGGCAAGACCATCGACCATCTGGATCAGGTC
Organism: uncultured Alphaproteobacteria bacterium; assembly: GCA_963732795.1. GTDB lineage: Bacteria > Pseudomonadota > Alphaproteobacteria > CAVTAV01 > CAVTAV01 > CAVTAV01. Next base: position 5,404 of record CAVTAV010000011.1, read on the forward strand.
GCGGTGGCCATCTCGTCCGCCGTCGAAGAGCAGGACGCCGCCACCCAGGAGATCGCTCGCAACGTCGCCTCGGCCTCGGCCGGCACCGACGAGGTGAACCGCAACATCGCGGTCGTCAACGACGGCGCCTCCAACACCGGCGCCGCCGCGAGCCAGGTCCTCACCGTGGCTCAGCAGCTCTCGCAGCAGTCCTCCGAGCTGCGCCAGGAAGTCGAGCAGTTCCTCGCCCAGGTCCGGAGCGCCTAAGGCCGCATCGCCACTAACTCTGTCGTCCTAAGCCAGTCGAAGGAAGTTGTTCGACAGGCTCACAACGAATGGAAATCGGAGCTCGCGGACGAACCCGTCCCTCAAACGTCGTTCCCGCTTTCGCGGGAATGACGAAGAACGCCTCCGCCGAGCGCTCCGACATGAGCCGTTCCGGGCTGAAGACAAAGCGAAGCCGCGCCCCTTTTCGGGGGGCGCGCGCCTTACGCAGGGTACTGGAGGGTCGCGAGGGCGGCCGGATCGGGTGAACCGGCCGAATTCAGGCTTACTGGATGACCCAGTTCAGCGGCAGGGTCATCGTCAGATCCTTGTCCGCCAGCTCGCTCGGGGGCGACGGCAAGGGGTCGATCCGCTTGACCAGCTTCGGGATATCCTCGTCGAGTTCGGCATGGCCCGTGGGCTTCACGACGTCATAGGACGTGACATGTCCCGTGCGGTCGATGGTGATCTCGACTTTGGCGCTACCCTCGATCTCGCGGCTCAGCGCCGCGCGGGGATAAACCTGTTTCCTGGCAATGAGTTTGACGACGTCCGTCTTCCAATTGGTGATGGAATCGCCCGCCCAGACATTCGTTGCACCGGCGGTCATCGTCATGGCAATTGTCAACGCGCCGGCGATCTGAAGCCCGCGTTTTGTCATTGGTCGCATTGATCCGGCTCTCCTAATACGCAACAACTGATGTCCGACAATGAAGCCGCGTGTCGGTCATAGCCCCCTCCCAGAGGCTCGCCACGGCGGAGCACCCCGCTGGGACGCAGGCTACTTTTTAGGCAAGAATCATTGAGATAGGCTTAATCAGGGGTGACTAGTTACGCGGCCAATTCAACGAGGTAGTGCCGGCATACCAGTCCTTGACCCGTTGCTCCGCCTCTTGCCGCTGGGTATCGGTCAACTCCCGCCCGATCGCGGCGAGCAGCGAGGCCACGCTGTCACGCGCCTTGCCCGGAGCCATGGTCGAGAGCGCGAGCGTTTCCCAGAGATGGGCCTCCACGAGGTCGCGAGGCACGCCGGAGCCGCTGTAATACTGGAAGCCGAGGATGGCCTGGGCGGTGTGATTGCCCTGTTGGGCCGAGAGTTTGAGCCACTTTGCCGACGCCTTCATATCCTGGGCCACGCCGTCGCCCTTATAATATTTGAGGCCGAGCCGGAGCTCGCTCATCGCGTCGCCGAAAACCGTGGCGCGGGCGTAAATCTGGTCGAAATCGTTGGGATCGCTCTTGGGGTCGGTCAGTGTCCAGCTTTGGACCAGATCCGCCCGCGGCTGCCAGAGCAGTTCGGAGCCGTCGGTCTGGTGAACCCGAACGAGGGGCGCGAGGCCGGCCTGGTCAAAGGCCTGAGTGCCATGGACCGGCAAGGCCGCCGCCTTGTGGAACCCGAAGACCGCCGAACAGGCGATGAGGCCCACACCGATCGTCAAAGCAACGCCGCGACCACGCATCCGATCGACCCTCCGATTTCGTAAACACATCGTTAAGTCTGGGAGCATGCTTCGTGCCAGATCACGGCTCTCGGATTTTCAAGGGCTTAGCGGGGACGGTGCGGGACGGTGCGTCGCCGGGCCGTCCCATTTCGGGACAAAGGAATCCCGATCCGATCGCTTGATCGCGATCATTCCGATGCTCATGTCTAAAGCAGAGAGTGACAGGGTCTCAGAACGGACAGGGAGTTACCATGCGCATGAAGAAGATCAAGACCTGGGTCGTGCTCGCCGATGGCGCGCGGGCCCGTATCCTGTCGAACGATGGACCGGGAACGGGGCTGACCGAGATCGAGGAATGGAGCTCGGCCGAGGCCCGCAAGCCGACCCGCGATCTCGGCACCGAGCGGCCGGGGCGGGTGCACGAGAGTGCTACCTTTGGCCGCCATGCAATGACCCCGAAGGCCGATTGGCATGATGCCGCGGAAGCCGAGTTCGCCCGCAATCTGGCGCAATACCTAAAATCGAACGTCGATACCGGCGCCTTCGACCAGATCGTTCTGGTGGCGCCGCCGCGGGCTCTTGGCGTTTTGAGGCAGGAAATCGATGCCGCCACGGCCAACAGGGTCAAATCCGAAATCAACAAGGATCTGACCCGGATCCCGCTCGCCGACCTCGGCTCCCACCTGGACGAGGTGATCCGCCTCTAGGTGCGGTAGAAGCGCATCGTAAACAGCATCACGACGACCATGACCTCGAGCCGGCCCATGATCATGGCCAGCGACAGGATCCATTTGGCCGCTGCCGGCAGAGGCGCGAAGTTGCCGGTAGGGCCGATGATCGGTCCGAGGCCGGGACCGACGTTGCCCAGGGTCGTGGCGACGCCGCTGAGGCTGGTTTCGGCATCGAGGCCGATCATCACCAGAAGAAGCGAGAACACCCAGAAACAGGTGATATAGGCGAAAGTGAAGGCGCCGACCGAGGAAAGCACGCTTTTGTCGATCGGCCTGCCGGCGTACTGGAGCGTGAGCACGCGGTGCGGCATGACCAGCCGGGTGGCCTCGAGCCGCGCAAGCCTGGAGATGATCTCGAAACGGAAGATCTTGAGGCCGCCGGTCGAGGAGCCGGTGCAGCCGCCGACGAAGCTGAGAAAGAAGAACACCGTCACGGCGAAGCTGCCCCAAACCGTGTAATCGGTGGTCACGAAGCCGGTGGTGCTGACGATCGAGACGACGTTGAACGAGACGTAGCGAAGCGCGCCCAGAAGCGAATATTTGTCGTTGAAGAACAGCCAGAGCGACAGGCCGAGGATCACCGCGACGAGGAACAGGAAATAGGTCCGGATCTGCGGCTCGATATCCCGGAGTCTCCAGCCGCGCCTCAGCATCCGGACATAGGCGAGGAAGGTGCAGCTTCCGAGGAACATGAAAACGGTGCCGACGATCTCGACACCGACGCTGTGGAAATGAGCGAAGGAGGCGTCGGAGGTCGAGAAGCCCGCGGTCGAGATGGTGCACATGGCGTGGTTGACGGCTTCGAGGAGGCTCATGCCGGTCATGTTGTAGCCGAGGGTGCAAAGCGCGGTGAGGGCGACATACGCGCCGCCGATGGCCAGCGAGAGCTGCTCCGGCCGGGCGATGATCTTCTCCGACTTGTCGGACGATTCGAGCCGGAAGAGCTGCATGCCGCCGACCCGTAAGTACGGCATCACCGCGATCGACATGCCGATAATCCCGAAGCCGCCCAGCCATTGCAGAATCGAGCGCCAGATCAGGATGCTGGGCGGGAAATTGTCGAGGCCCGAAAGCACCGTCGAGCCGGTCGTGGTCATGCCCGAGACGGTCTCGAAATAGGCGTCCGTGAAGCTCAGGTGAAGCGAGCTCAACACGAAGGGCAGGCCGCCGAAGGCCGGGAGGATGATCCAGGACGCGGTGGTCAGGATCGCGGCTTGGCGGAAAGTGAGGTGCGGCTCGCCCTCGGGCCGGTTGGTTATGATCACCCCGCCCGCGACGAAGGCCGACATGGCGATCGAGGACAGAAAGGCGCCGACCTCGCCGTCATGGGCGGAGATCGAGAGCAGCACCGGCGCCCACATCGCGACCGCAAGGCCCAGCAGCAGCCAGCCCAAGGTATAGAGCACCGGCCGTAGATCGATCATAGTCCGCCTGTCGCTATTTGCCCCGATTTCCGTCACAGGGAAGTTCCTTAGCCCCGGCTCAGCGTATGGGTTCACTGCGCCGGGGCCAAGAAGGAATGACGCGCGGTTACGATCGGTAGAACCGCCGGGTGAACAGCATCACCATCACCAGGACTTCGAGCCGGCCCAGGATCATGGCGGCGCAGAGCACCCATTTGGCGGCTGCGGGAAGCGGCGCGAAATTGCCGGCTGGGCCGATGATTGCGCCGAGGCCGGGGCCGGTGTTTGAGAGGCAGGTGGCGACGCCGCTCATGGCGGTCACGGCATCGACCCCGATCAGGGTCAGGATCAGCGAGCAGATCCAGAAGGTCGTGATATAGGCGAAAAAGAACGCGCCGACCGAGGACAGCAGGCTCTTGTCGATCGGCCGCCCGGCATATTGCAGGGTCAGCACGCGGTGCGGCATCACCAGCCGGCTTGCCTCCAGCTTTGCCAGCCGCCAGATAATCTCGAACCGGAACATCTTGATGCCGCCCGCGGACGAGCCGGTGCAGCCGCCCATGAAGCTCAGGAAGAAGAATATGGTCGCCGCGAAGCCGCCCCATTTGGCGTAGTCGGTGTTGACGTAACCCGTCGTGGTCACGACGGACATCACGTTGAAGGCGACGTATCTCAAGGCGGATGGCAGGGTGTAGCCGCCATGGAAGAACAGCCAGATCGTGAACACGCCGATCACCACCACCAGGAACCAGAAATAGGTCCGGATCTGGGGCTCGAGATCGCGGAACCGCCAGCCGCGGCGCAGCATCCGGGGATAGGTCAGGAACGGGATGCTGCTCAGAAACATGAAGACGATGGCGACCCAATCGATCGCCGCGCTGTTGAAATAGCCAAAGGAGGAATCGTGGGTGCCGTAACCGGCAGTGGCGATGGTCGTCATCGAATGGTTGACGGCTTCGAGCACGCTCATGCCCGCGAGGTAGTAGCCGACGGCGCAGGCCGTGGTGAGGCCGACATAGGTGATGCCGATGGTGAGCACGAGTTGCTCCGGCCGGGAGACGATCTTTTCCGAGCGGTCGGAGGATTCGAGGCGAAACAGTTGCATGCCGCCGATCCGCAGGAACGGCAGGATCGCAATCGACATGCCGACGATGCCGAAGCCGCCGATCCATTGAATGAGCGAGCGCCAGATAAGGATGCTGGGCGGATAGTGGTCGAGGCCGACGAGCACGGTCGACCCGGTCGTCGTCACGCCCGAGACCGTCTCGAAATAGGCGTCGGTATAGCCGATATGAAGCGTGCTAAGCACGAAGGGGATGGCGGCGAAGGCCGGCAGGACCGTCCAGGCGGCGGAGGTCAGGATCGCGGCCTGGCGGAAGTCGAGTTGCGGCTCGCCCGGGCTGCGGTTGGTGATGATCAGCGCCCCGGCGGTGAAGGCCGTAATCGCGATCGACCACAGGAACGCACCGGCCTGATGGTCATGGGACGAAATGGATAGAAGCACCGGCGCCCACATCGCGGTGGCGAGCGCCAGAAGCAGCCAGCCAATCGTATAGAGCACGGGCCGGATATCGATCATTGCGGGCCTGTCGAAGAAGCCTCCGGCCGGTGCCCCCGTTCCGGGCCGGGAATCCACGGGCAGGGTATACATAGTTGCTTTGTCTCACGCCAAGGGGAAATGCCGAACGGCGGGCCCGAGCTTCGCCGGACTTATGCCGCCAATCAATACAACGTTAATGACCCAGCCTTAACGTTGCGGCCACAAAACTGTCATCAACCATCCGCCGACTTTCGTCCGCGCCATTCTCTCTTTGAGCAAGAAGCATGAAGACCACCATTGCCAAACCGCGTCACCCAATCGGCGGCCGTGTGGCTCTCGTCGCAGGAATCGCCATCTGTTTGGCCTTGCTCGTTCTCGATCAAACGGACGGATACGAAATTGCATCGCCTGACAAGATAAAGGTCGCTGAGGCCGGTCTCTATACGCTACTGATCTTATTCGTTCTGTGGCTGATCTTCTTCCGGCGAGTGCTCGGTTGGATCGATGCAGGCATCGACTATGCGCAGTCGTTGGGATTCGAACGCGTCCAGTTTCGATCTGGCCCGACTCTGATCGAGACCGTCCTATCAGCCGCCTTCATCCTTGCCATCATCTATTTTCCGGTGAATGCGTTTTTCCGGACGGATCTCGCCGACAAGATGGTCCAGGAAGATACACCGATCGAATATTTGACGGCGATCTTCTATCTGATTTCATTCGCCAATTGCGTCGTGCTCGCCGTTCGAGCCAAGGGAAAACCCTGGCTTCGATTCAACCTATCCGTGCTTGCCTTCCTGTTCTTTTTCGTTGGCATGGAGGAAATGAGCTGGGGCCAGCGCATTCTCCATTTCCATACGCCCGAGGCCATGGAGAAATACAACAACCAGGACGAATTCACGCTTCACAACATGTATTCGATCTCGTTGTTCCAATATCCCGGGCTGGCGATCACGGCGTTCCTGCTGTGTGTGTTTCCGCTGTGGCAACGATACTCGAAGCGCTGGTCGCGGCTCCTCGAGGCCTTGCAGTTTCCCGTCGCGCCAACGCGATGCGCCTGGCTCTACCTTGGAGCTGTCGTCTCCTATTTCGCATTGGGAGCAATATTCCTCACGCCGACGCCCCTGCCGATCTCCTTCGGCCATTACATGCCGAGCGCCGACGATGAATATCTGGAATTCTATCTGGCCTGCCTGTTCATGATCTTTTCGATCACCAACTGGCGCATCGTCTTGCCAAAAGAGGGCAGGTAATCGCTCAGGTCGCGGATCGCGCGAGCGCCTTAGGCCGGAACACATAGGTCCGAGCCGCCGCGATCACCGTGATGCCGATACCGACCAAGGTTACGACGGTGGCGGGCCTCAGTCCGGTTGCGAGCGAGAAATTTGTGCCGAGCACCAGCATGATCGGCGCCCCGACCTTGATCTTGAAATAGAGGGCGTCGCCGAGTGCCGTCGCGATCCCGGCCCCGAGGCCGAGGGCGAGGGTGCCCCAGACCGGCATGACCTTGCTCTTGCGCCGGCTCTGAATCACTCGATAGGCCATTAGCCAAAGATAGAACCCGGCCATGGCGGTCGGCTCGGCGACGTCGGACTTGGCCTGGATGAAGAAATGGATCGTGCCCAGGAGCGCGATCAGATAGGTCAGGCGGTGAAGCTTCTGCCAGCGCTTGAAGCCGAGGCGGCGCATCATCCGGTCGGTCGAGGTCGCAGCGAGTGCGGCGAGGCCGAGAACGGCGACGAAGCCGATGGTCAGATAGAACCGCAGCACGATCTCGCTTCCGACCTTGAGCATGTCGAAATGCTCGCTGGCCGCATAGAGCGTGACATGGGCGACGATATAGGCGAACGCCGTCACCCCCAGCATCCGGCGTACCAGGATCAGCCGCGGCCAGTGGAAGATCCGGCCGAACGGCGTGACGCAAAGCGACAGGAACAGGAACCGGATAGCCCAGGTGCCGGTCTGGTGGTTGGCCTCGATGAAGGGCCGCGCGCCGAGAACGCCGTTGGCGAGCTCGATCGCGGTGAAGATGCCTGGAATGAACAGCCCGATAAAGACAACGAGCTTGAGAGTGGACAGCCTGCCGTTACGCTCGAGCCAGGGATACTTAGCCATAGACCCTACCAATCAACTGGAATCATCACGCTTCTTGCGGCCCATCCAGCCTTTACGCCAGAAATAATAGACGAGGCCGGCGGCGGTCGCGGCCATCAGGCCGAGCGCGAAAGGATAGCCATATGCCCAGCCGAGCTCCGGCATGTTCCATTTCGACGCCGTTCGGTCGAAATTCATGCCGTAAACGCCGGAAATGAAGCTTAAAGGGAATGAAGATCGTCGCGATGATCGTCAGAACCTTCATGATCTCGTTCATCCGGTTCGACAGGCTGGAGAGATAGACGTCCAGCAAACCGGAGGCGATCTCTCGATAGGTCTCGATCATGTCGACGAGCTGCACGACATGGTCGTGGCAGTCGCGCAGATAGAGGTCCGTCTGGTCCGTGATCAGACCGCTTTCCTGGCGGATGAGCACGCTGATCATGTCGCGATGAGGCCAGAGCTCGCGCCGGAAGGTGAGAAGCTCGTGCTTCATGTGGTGTAAGCGCGGAAACGAAGCTCCTGTCGGGGTTATCGACGACGGAATCCTCGAGATCCTCGAAGTTTCGCGCTGATCTTATCGAGCGTCGGGAAATAGGCGTCGATCACGGCGTCGAGGAGCGCATAGGCGAGATAATCCGCGCCGGAATTCGCGGATTCTCGTGTGATCCTTCCTGAGCCGGGTGCGGACCTGGTCGAAACAATCGCCCGGCGTGGACTGGAAGCTCACAACATAACCGCGGCCGATGAAGACGGAGAGTTGTTCGGTGTCGAGCTGGCCGGTCGTCGCGACCATGCGCGCGACCAGGAACAGGTTGTGCGGATATTCCTCGACCTTGGCGCGCTGGCTGGTGCCGACGACATCTTCGAGAGCCAGGGGGTGCAGCGCGAATTCGGTCCCGAGCTGCTCGATGACCTGGACGTCCTTCAGCCCGTGCACGTCGACCCACAGGCAGTGGTACCGCTCGCGGAGCTCGGCCACTTCCTGAACCGTCACGTTCTTTTTTTCGACGATATCCGACGGGCTGAAGCCAACCACGTCGATCACGGTCCCGACCGCGTCCGGCAGTGGGATCAGGAGGCCGGGCGAGGCGCCGGGCGTCATATCGGACGAGGCGGCAAACCGGTGCCTTCTGGAGTGCCGACCGACCGATCTCCTTTTGGTTGGCGCCTTGTCTGTTCCTATGTCGGTCAACGCTCACATCCTCTCGAGCCGGTGTCCGAGGCCGCCACTATAGCCCGAAAACGGCTCATGGCCAGAGGCCGGGCGGGGCTTCACGGAAGCGCTTGATTTGATGCCTCCGGCAGGCCACTGTGACGGCTAACCATGACGAAAGTTTCCTCGATCGCGGTCATGCGGGGCGGGAAGCAGGGGAGGGGGAGTCATGAGCGCAGGACCACGTAACAAACCGCCGTTCCGGGCCGACCATGTCGGCAGCCTGTTGAGGCCGGCCGAGCTTCGAGACGCCCGCCAGGCCTGGCGGGACGGCAGGCTCTCTGCCGACGCGCTGCGGGAAGTAGAGGACAAGTGCATCCGGGACGTCGTCGCCAAGCAGGAAGGCGTCGGGCTCAAATCGGTGACCGACGGCGATTTCAGGCGCGAGCACTGGCTGACAGATTTCCTGTTCGCGATCAAGGGATTCGAGCTCACCGGCGACGAGCATATCGTGCGGTTCTCGGGCGGCGTGACCTATCGCGGCAAGATCAGCAAGGTCACGGGCAAACTCACCTGTCCGGACGGCGGAATCGGTGTGGCGGATTTCGAATTCCTTAAAGCGGCGACGAAGCGGACCGCAAAGGTGATGATCCCGGCGCCGGACATGGTGTGCAGCTCGCTCGATGTCGCCCGCGTCGATCGTAGCGTCTATCCGGATATTGACGAGATGTGGGACGATCTGGGCAAGGCTTATGCCAAGGCGGTCAGTGCGTTCGCCGATGCCGGCTGTACTTATCTCCAGATCGACGACGTCAATGGGGCCACGGTTTCGGACGAGAGCCGCAACCGCCTCTGGCGCGAGCGGGGCTATGAGATCGAGGGCGTGATCGATCTCTTCCTGCGGCTCAACAACGCGGCAATCGGCGGCCGCCCGGCCGGCATGACGGCGAGCGTTCATATGTGCCGGGGTAACTACCAGAGCGAATGGACCGCCGAGGGGACCTATGACCTGGTCGCCGACAAATATTTCAACGAGCTCCAGGTCGACGCCTTCTTCCTGGAATATGACGACGCGCGCTCGGGTGGCTTCGCGCCGCTGCGATTCATGCCGAAGGACAAGATGGTCGTGCTCGGCCTGATGACCTCGAAGCGTGCGGAGCTCGAGGACAAGGACGAATTCAAGCGCCGCATCGAGGAAGCCGCGAAATACGTGCCGATCGAGAATATCTGCATCAGCCCGCAATGCGGCTTCGCCAGCACCGAGGAAGGCAACCGCCTGACCGAGGATGAGCAGTGGCGAAAGCTCGGCCATCTGGTCGAGATCGCCGAAGAGGTTTGGGGAGGGATTTGATGGACGCCATGGTTCGATCGAAGCCGCCGTTCCGCGCCGATCATGTCGGCAGCTTCTTGAGGCCGAAGCATCTCTTCGAGGCCCGCGCGAAATGGGCCGAAGGCACACTGCCTAAGTCGGAGCTCAAGGCGATCGAGGACGCCTGCATTCGCGACGTCATCGCGCGCCAGGAGGAGATCGGCCTCAAGGGCATCACCGACGGCGATTTCCGCCGCAACGACTGGTTCCTCGACTTCATGTTCAGCCTGGAGGGGATCGAGCGCAGCGGGCAGACGCGCCCTCGTCAAGTTCTCCCGCGGACTCGACTACAACGCGCCGGTCATGAAACTGACCGGCAAGGTGCGCTGTCCCGAGGGCGGGGTCATGGTCGAGGACTTCAAGTTCCTGAAATCCGTCACCGACGCGGACTCGCGAAGATCGCCATTCCCGCGCCCGCGATGTTCTATTCGATCGTCGATCCGCGATGCTGGACAAGACGATCTATCCCGATCCCGCCGAATTCTGGAGCGATCTCGGCGTCGCCTATAACAAGGCCGTCCATCATCTCGCCGAGGCGGGCTGCACCTATATCCAGCTCGACGACTGCAACTCGGCCAATATCGCTGATCCGAACTGGCAGGGCTTCTGGCGGATGCGCGGCTACACGCCCGAGACGCTGGTCGACGCCTTCATAGACGTCAACAACGCCGCGATCCACGATCGACCGGCCGGTATGACAGCCGCGATGCATATGTGCCGGGGCAATTATCAGAGCGAATGGGCCGGCGAAGGCGGCTACGACATGGTGGCCGACCGTTATTTCAACCGGTCCAAGGTCGACGGGTTGTTCCTCGAATATGACGACGCGCGGTCGGGCGACTTCGATCCGCTGCGCTATATGCCGAAGGACAAGGTCGCGGTGCTCGGCATCATGACCTCGAAGCGCCCCGTGCTCGAATCCAAGGACCAGTTGAAGCGCCGGATCGAGGAGGCGTCGAAATACGTGCCCCTGGAGCGGCTTTGCATCAGTCCGCAATGCGGCTTCGCCAGTACCCAGGAAGGCAACCGCCTCACCGCGGACGAGCAATGGCGCAAGCTCGCGCATCTCGTCGAGGTCGCCGAGGAAGTCTGGGGCGGGGTGTAGCGCTTAACCTCGATACTTCCGCGCCCGCACGCGGCGGGGCCGTTCCAATGTTTCCAGGAACTGCTCGATCCAGCGCTGCCAGACGGCGCGGTATTCCTTGTCCTTGAGGGCGAGGTCGGCGTCGCCGAGATAGTAGTAGAGGGTCGAGGTCATCGACTCGAGCTCCTCCTCGTCAAAGCCGTAGGTGTTTGCCGAAAGTCGTTCCGCGATGCGGTGGGCCTCCGCATACCAGGGTCGGAGGTCGTCGGTCTCCTCGACAAACGTCTCGCGAAGTGCGCGCAAATCGTCCGCCAGCTTGAGGGCCGGGGTCATTTCGTCGTCCATGATAAGCTCGTTAGCGCCCCTCTTGCGTGGTTGCCAGGGTCGCCCCAAGAGTGACGGATTCGCGGCGGTATTTGTACTACCAAATCTGGTGGGTCGGCCTTCGAGATGCAACCGTTCGAGACCGGGCGTTACCCTAATCGGGCATCTCCCCCGTTTTGAGCCAATGGGCGCAGTCGGGCGTGAGATTGGCGGCGGCGACGTCGTCGCATTTCCGGATTTCTTCCGCGCTCAAGACGTCGCGCCAACGGCCGTTGGTGCCTTTGTAGACGAAGTTGCGGCCGCCGCCCTCGAACATCTGGTCCATCAGCTCCATCTTGGCCGCTCCCTCCTTCATGTAGGGCAGCGAGCAATGCTCCAGGATCGCTGGCCATGTGTCCTCGTCGATTTCGATTTCGAGGAAGTCGGCGATCTTCGCGATCTCCCCCTTCGTGTCGGCTTTGAGGTTGTTGTAGTGGACCAGCATCACGTTCGGCAGATCGCGGACGTCCCACCAGGACTGGATATGCGGCCAGAATGGCCAATAGGGCTCACCGTTCTTGTCCAGGAACTGGTGATAGGCCTCGCGGACATCCGGCACCGGCGGCTCCAATGGCGGGCCGACCCGGCCGGGCGTGTTGTTGAACACGTCATAGGCCAATGGCGTGAAGCACATGTGATGATGATGCGCGCTCCACGAGACGTCGCGGGCGTCGCGGGCGACATAGATGTATTTGGCCTTGGGCGAGAAGTTGAGCGCGTCCAGCGGCAGATGGGTCTTGATGAAGCGCCGGTTCTGCTGCGCCTCCAGGCCCTTCATGACCTCGTCGAACGGCATGATCCGAAGATCGAGCCAAGGCGAAAGCTCCATGCCGAACATGCCGTCCGCGCCCTTGAAGACGAGCTGGCCGACGATCTGCTGCATCCAGGTCGTGCCGCATTTGCCCCAGGTCGCGATGACGATGTCGTCGTCGCGGAACGGGAAGTCGTCCCGCCGGGTGGAATCAGTGTGGTGATTGTGAACGTCGCGGGTCTTTTTCGGCCACGTGACCGCCGCTTCAGTCGTCTTCATTCGAGCCTCCCCAAGGGGCAATCATGGCGCGAGACTATATCCTGTTGCCGGTCGCCGGAGAAGCGGGACTGAGAGCAGGGTCGAGTGACTGGCCGGTCCACCCGCCAAACGGCCATTGACCGCGATCTGTGGATTTCCGAGGCGTGGCTGGCATCTTCATTGCATTTCCGGTAAGAGTCGCCCCTTCGTGTACCGAATCGGGACTTTGCCAGCGCTGCTCTCATGAATATCAATATGAATCTCCATCCGAAAAACCTCATTCCGCGGGTGAACCGCCGGCCTGCCCTCTGGGAAGTTGCGCCCAGCTCGCGCACTTTGATGGGCCCCGGCCCGTCGGACGTCCATCCGCGCGTTCTCGCCGCGTTGGCCAAGCCGACGATCGGTCACCTCGACCCCGAATTTCAGGCCTTGATGGAAGAGATCAAGACCAGCCTGCGCTATGTGTTCCAGACCCGGAACAGCCTGACCTATCCGGTCTCCGGCCCCGGCTCGGTCGGCATGGAGACCTGCTTCGCCAATCTCGTGGAGCCGGGTGACAAGGTCATGGTCGCGCAGAACGGCTCCTTCGGTGGCCGGATGCGGGAGAACGTCGATGCGCTTCGGCGGCACCGCCGTCGACGTCAAGTTCGATTGGGGCCAGCCGGTCGATCCCAATGCGATCGAGGATGCGCTGAAGGCCAATCCGGACGCCAAGGCACTCGCCTTCGTCCATGCCGAGACCTCGACCGGCGCTCTGTCGGACGCCGAGACCCTGATCGGCCTCGCCAAGAAACATGACTGCCTGTCGATCGTCGATACGGTCACCAGCCTCGGCGGCGTGCCGGTTCTGGTGGACGAATGGGGCGCGGACGCGGTCTATTCGGGCACGCAGAAATGCCTGTCCTGCCCGCCGGGCCTGTCGCCGGTGACCTTTTCGGACCGGGCCGCCGAGGTCGTTCGCGCGCGCAAGACGCCGGTCGCGAGCTGGTTCAACGACCTCAATCTCGTCATGCAGTATTGGAGCGGGCAGGGCGGCCGGACCTATCACCATACGGCGCCGGTCAACGCGCTTTACGGGCTCTATGAATCCCTCGTGATGCTTGAGGAGGAAGGGCTCGAGGTCTCGTGGGCGCGCCATCGCCTGATGCACGAGGCGCTGGTGGCGGGCGTCGAGGCCATGGGCCTTTCGATGCATGTCGCCAAGGAATATCGGCTGCCCATGCTCAACACGGTCAAGATCCCCGAATGGGCGGACGACAAGACGGTTCGGTCCGAGCTTCTCTCGCGCTATGGGCTCGAGATCGGCGCCGGCATCGGCGCGCTCGCCGGCAAGGTCTGGCGCATCGGGCTGATGGGTCAATCGGCGACGGTCAAGAACGTACTGCTGTGCCTCGAGGCGCTGGAACATGTGCTTGCGCCCCAGAGCGACGAGGTCGTTCTTAACGTTGCCGCCGACGCCGCGCTGAAGGTCCTGTCCTATAAGGCCTGACCTGGGCTTAACCCTTCGGTAGGATTCGCGCCGCTAGCCTTTTCCGACTATGACCCTTTTCGATTGGGGAAATAGAGGAAAGGGAGGCCGGACGACGGCTGCTACGCATACGATGTTCATTCGAAAGGAAGTGCGTTTGCTGCACGGCCGCTTGGTCCCGGTCTTTGTCGCGACTCTCCTAGCCGCGGCGGGGTTTGCGCAGGCCGGCCATGCCGCCTCTGCTCGGGATCCCATCTCCTATGTCATCGATCAGCTCAACCCGCTGCTGCCGGATTTCCGCACGCCGAAGGGCTTCCGGATCAAGATCGGCGGCCTCGCAGGCTTTACCCCGTCTTTCGAGGGATCGAGCGATTACCATCTTCGCTTCGCACCAACTCTCGACATCATCTATCGCGACCGGGTATTTCTGAACTCAAACCGGCTGCGGATCAATCTCCTGCCCTCGGGCGACATCCGCGGCGGCATTCAGCTCAAATACCGGGCCGGCCGCAACGAGAAGGTCAGCGAGGATCTGGCCGGGCTCGGCAATGTCGGCACGTCCTGGGAGGCCGGGCTCTATATCGAGGCCCGGCTGCATTCGACCCTGATCTCAGCCGATATCACCCATGATATCGGCAACGGCCACAAGAGCACCCTGGCGACCCTCCTCGTCGGCCAGGGGCTCTACATGGACGACAACACGCTGGTCGGCGTGGGCGTCAACGTCCATTGGGCCGGGAGCCGTTACATGAACGCCTTTTTCGGCGTCACGCCCGCCCAATCCGCCGCCTCGGGCCTGCCGGTGTTTTCCGCCGGTGCCGGGTTCAGGGATGTCGGCCTGCTGCTCTATTGGCGGCAAAGCCTCAGCGACCACCTGGACCTGATGACGAATATCACCTTCAAGCATATGCTGGACGCCGCCAACGACAGCCCCCTCGTGCAACAGCGCGGCGACCCTAAGCAGCTCCTCTCCAGCATCGCGTTGCGATACGCGTTCTAAAACAGCCGGACACTGCAAGGAATTGATGCGCCGTCCCGGGCCTCTGGAGTAAAATGGAGAGCACGAGATTGCCTTGGGGGCGATGCCATGAAATCAGTCTTTGCCGGTTTTCTCTTGCTTGCCATAGCCGTCAGCGGAGCCACGACAGCGGTCGCGGCTCAAAATCAGGCTGACAACAACGGCCGGATCCTGCGGCTTCACGTCATCAAGGTTTACGACAATCAAGGATGGGGCCAGCCCGTCCTCGCTTACACCATGCTCGTGCCGGACGGCTGGCGGGTCGAGGGCGGCATCCAATGGCATAGCCAGTGGCATTGTCTGTCAACCGACGCCATCACCAACCAGCTCCGCGTAACCAGCCCGGACGGCCGCTATGCCTTCGAGGCGTTCCCGGATTACGGCGCGAGCTGGTATGACGACGCCTACAAGGTTCAGACCCATCAGCAGCAACTCGCGATGGGCCAGCAGGTCTGCCCGTTGGCGCGCCCGTTCAACGCCTCGGGCTTCCTCACCGGCATCTTCGTGCCGGCGTTCCGGCGCGGCGCCCAGATCGAGAGCGTGCAACAGAACCGGCAGGCCGCGCAGGCTCTCTACGACCAAATCACACAATCCTACGGTGCCCTCCTCCGAGCGACCGGCGGCCAGGTTTCAACCGACGCAGCGCGGGTAATCCTGCGCGAGCAGGGCAGCGAGGAGGTCGTCATGGCCAACACGGCTGTCACCGCCACGCGCGGCATGTCCGCTACGGCCGCCGCCAACGGCCAGATCGCCTATTCGACCGATTACACGCTCGGCGCTTCGAAGGTCGTCAGCTTCCGGGCGCCGGTGGGCCAGCTGCAGCAGATGGAGCCGCTGTTCGGCGCCATGCTCGGCTCGATCCATATCAATCCGGCGTGGCAGGCCGCGATTACCCAATTCCTGACCAATATGGGCAACATCCAGACCAGGGGTGCGATCGACCGGGCCAACATCATGCGTGACGCTCAGAACCAGATCGGCGATACCATCATGAGCACATGGCAGAGGCGGCAGGATTCGCTCGACCGGATCTCACGAAGCTGGAGCCAGACCATTCGCGGCACCGGCGACTTCGTCGACCCGGCCACCAACACTACGGTGGAACTGCCCTGGGGCTATGACAATGTCTGGTCGGACGGCAACGGCGAGTATCTCCTGACAACGATCCAGGGCTTCAACCCCAACTCCGATCTGCGAACCAACCAGAACTGGACCCAGATGCAGGCCGCCCGCTAGTCGGCGGAAACAATCCTTTGCGATTTGGGTCCTCGAGCGGCACGGAATTGGTGCATCGCCCGTCGGGTTTTGCTAGGCTTTTGGACAAGCTGGACAATCGATCGCATGGGGACGGTCTAATGAAATCCTTCCTGGCAGGATTGCTGATTCTTTTGGCTGCTTCCACGGTGGCCCAGGCGGCCGATCAGAATCAGGGCCATATCATTCGGCTGCGCAAGATCTCCATCTATGACCGGCAGGGCTGGGGCCAGCCGATAATCGCATACACCATGCTCGTTCCGGCGGATTGGAAGGTCCAAGGCGGCATACGATGGAACGGTGCTTATCACTGCATGAGCAGCGAGATGATCACCAACCGCCTTCAGATCACGAGCCCGGACGGGCGCTACGGCTTCGAGATGTTCCCGGATTATTCGGCCAACTGGTACCAGGATCCGATGATCGCTCAGTTCCAGGAGCGGGATCGTGCGCAAGGCAAGCCGGTCTGCCCGTTGGCGCGGCCGTTCAATGCCCGGGACTTCATCACCGGCATCTTCCTGCCCGGCTTCCGGCCCGGCGCCCAAGTCGTGAACGTTCAGCGGAATCCTGCGCCCGCCAAGGCGCTCTATGACCAGATCATGCAATATACCGGCGCCATGTTGCGCCAGAACAACGCGCAGATCAGCACGGATGCCGCCAAGGTTCTCCTGCGCTATCGCGGCACCGAGGAGATGGTGATGGCGACCACCCTCGTAACCTCCGCCTCGATGCAGTCCCCCACGGCGATGCTGCAGGGGCGGACCGCCAATGCCATGGTCTATACGTCGAATTCCTCGAAAGTCGTATCCTACCGGGCGCCGGCGGGCGAGCTGAGGTCGATGGAGCGGCTTTATGCCGCCATGCTGTCGTCGATCCACATCAATCCGGCATGGCAGAACGCCGTCCAGCAGGTGAAGCTCAGGATTCAGAACATCAAGTATAAGGGCGCCCTCGATCGCCAGAGAATCATGTCCAACGCGATGAACGAGATCGGCGAGATGCATATGAAGACCTGGCAGCACGAGCAGGCGTCCCAGGACCGTATCGCCCACCTATGGACCCAGTCGATCCGCGAGGTCGAGGACTATGTCGATCCCGCGACCCGAACCAAGGTCGAGCTGCCTGAGGGCTACAAGAATGTCTGGTCGGACGGCGACGAGACCTACATCCTGACCGATATCGCCGGCTTCAATCCCAATCGGGATATCGATACTAAACGGGACTGGACCCAGATGAAGCGCGCCCGCTAGAGAACCGCGAGCCGGCCGGATACAACCCGGCCGGGCATCGAAGCCGTGCAATACCGGCGCGGTTTTGTTAACATTGCGGGCTGGCTGCATGAATGGTGGCAAGGGGCTGTGCCATGAAAGCCGTTCTTTCCGCGTTCCTGGTCCTTCTTCTCACGTGCACGGCGGCACAGGCCGCAAATCAGAGGCAAGGCCATATCTTTCGGCTGAAAAGGATCTCTGTCGAAGATCAGCAGGGGTGGGGCCAGAAGGTGGTGGCCTATACGATACTTGTCCCGGCCGACTGGAAGGTCGAGGGCGGCATACAGTGGAATCCGAAGTGGCAATGCCTCTATAGCGAGATGGTCACCAACCGGCTTCGGGTCACCAGCCCCGATGGCCGCTATGCTTTCGAGCTGTTCCCGGACTACGCGGCCAACTGGAACCAGGATCCCGTCAACGTTCGGGCCCAGCAGCAGATGATCGCGCAGGGCCAAAAGGCCTGTCCGCTGGCGCAGCCGTTCAATGCCAGGGACTTCATCACCCGTATCTTCCTGCCCGGCTTTCGGCCCGGCGCCCAGGTCGTGAACGTTCAGCAGGATCCGGCGCCGGCCCGTGCGCTCTATCAGGATACGGTCAACAAGATCGGCAATCTGATGCGGCAGAACAACGTGCGGATGAGCACGGACGCCGCGAAGGTACTGGTGCGCTATCGCGGTGGCGAGGAGATGGTGCTGGCGACGACCGCGATGTCCACCATGCAAGGTCCGTCGCCATCCGCCGGTGCTCGCGGACAGGTGGGATACGCGACGGCCTATACTCTGAATGCCAGCAGGGTCGTGGCCTATCGGACCCCGCCCGGCGAGATGCAGTCGATGGAACGCATCTTCGGCACCATGCTGTCGTCTATTCACCTCAATCCGGCCTGGCAGAAAGCGCTGAATGACCTGATCCAGCGGATCAGCAATATCGCGATCCAGGGCGCCATCGACCGCCACAATATCTGGCGCAAGGCCATGAACGAGATCGGCGAAATCCAGATGAAATCGTGGCAGAACGTCGAGGCGTCCCAGGACCATATCGCCAAGATGTGGAGCCAGGCGATCCGCGACGTCGCCGATTACTATGATCCCGAGACCCAGACCAAGGTTGAGCTGCCCTGGGGCTATGACAATGTCTGGTCGAGCGGCCTCGACGAATATCTCCTGACCGATATTCCCGGCTTCAATCCCAATTCCGACATCCAGACCAGTCGGACCTGGACCGAGATGAAGGCGATCCGGCACTGACGGCCCGAAGGATGGGACCTCCTGCGATGAAAGCCGCGCTCGCCGCAATTCTGATCGCCGCCGGCTGCTTTCCGGGCTTGGCCGGAGCCGAGACGCTTCATCTCAAGACCGTCGAGATCCTGGACAACGGCTGGAATCCGCCTATCCCCGGTTACTCGTTCCTGGCCCCCGCGGATTGGACGATCGAGGGCGGGATCGAATGGCATAAGTCCGCCGGTACGGCCTGCGTGACGCGTCTGGTCGTGAACGACGTACGCATCATCAGCCCGGACGGACGGTTCGCGATCGAGCTCTTTCCGGAATATACCGGACTTTGGTCGGACGATCCCCAAATGCGCCAGTCCTTGGACTCTACAGTGGGGCAATGCCCCCTCGCGGAGCCGATGGACGCAAAGGGCTTTGTCTCGTCCGTTCTTCTGCCTGCCTTGCGCCCCAGTGCGGAGATCACGGATACCGAGCCGATCGCCGATGCCGCCGCAGCTTTCTGGAACGAAATGGAGCCCCTGACCTCGGTCGCGGGCGACCAGACGACCCTGACGGCGGACGCCGCCAAGGTGATGCTGTCGCGGGACGGGGCCAGGGAGGAGATCCTGGCGATCGCCGCCGTATGGACTTGGCAATATACCGTGCCGTCCGCCGACGACCCGAAAAAGGTCATCCCGCTGGCGAAGACGGTGATGACGATGTCGTCGCGGGATTTCGGCTATCGGTTCCCGCCCGGCCAGAAGGCCGCCGCGGAGCCGATCTTCGCCACAGTGTTGTCCACGATCCGGATCAACCAGGCCTGGAACCAGGTCCTTCAGCAGAATTCTCCGGCCCCGTGAGCCGATTGATTGGATCACCCGAAATAGGCAGGAGATCATCCGGCGCAGCATGAAGGTGCTCCCTAAAATTTCGAGCGACGACTGGCGCAAGACCGCACCCAAAGGCGCGGACGCCGTTTCGGCCGCATGGGGAAGGGCCATCGGCGGCATCAGACGTTACCGGGACGCGCCGCGCGACGCCGATATCGTACTCCCCGCCGGCTATGACAGGGCCTGGTCGAACGGCCGGGGCGAATATTTCCTGTCGACGACCGAAGGCTTTTCGCCGCCTTTGGACGAAACTTGGACAGAGATCCGCCCGGTTCCGTAATTTAAATCGCGATTTGCCGCCGTTTCCGGTCCAAACCGCGCGTTCAGGCGGCGCGGACGCGGCTGAGGAACTGGTCGACTTCGGTCAGGAGCACTTCGGATTGACGCGAGAGCTCTGTCGCTGCGCTCAGCACCTGGCTCGCCGCCGCCCCGGTCTCGGCCTGGGAGACGCCGCCGATATTGGACGAGACGTCGTTGGTACCGGTGGCGGCTTCCTGGACGTTGCGGCTGATCTCCCGGCTGGCGGCGTCCTGCTCCTCGATGGCGAGCTCGCGCAGCGAGTAGACGCCGAGCGCCGTGACGACGACGGAAATGAGCCCCTGAAACGCGATCAGGGCAAAGACAAAAACGCAGCGGCGGGTTAACCAAGCTAAACGAGAAACCTCGCTCTATTTCGCGATCAATCCGCGATCAATGTAAGTCGGGTCGAATGGGAAGATCACGTCGCGGTCCGGCCGGGTCAGACGGTTGATCTTTCCGGTGTATTTCATGCGCGACAAAAGGTCGCGTATCACGTTGAGCCGAGTGGTCTTCTTGTGATCGGCCCGCACTACTGTCCAAGGCGAGATGGGGGTATGGGTGCGGGTCAGCATCTCGTTGCGGGCCTTGCTGTAGTCGTCCCAATGTTTGAGCGCGACCTCGTCGATCGGACTGATCTTCCATTGCTTCAAGGGGTTCTTGTGGCGGTCGGCGAGGCGCTCTTCCTGCTCCTCCCGGCTGATGTCGAGATAGTATTTGAAGAGGCGGATGCCGGAGCGGATGAGCATCTCCTCGAAACCCACCACGGTCTCGAAAAATTCCTCGAGATCGATCTCGGTACAGAAGCCCATGACCCGCTCGACACCGGCGCGGTTGTACCAGCTCCGGTTGAAGCAGACGAATTCCTCGCCGGCCGGTAAGTGCGGGACCCAGCGTTGAAAATACCACGTGCTGTTGTCCCGCTCGCTGGGCTTGCCGAGAGCCACGACGCGCGTTTCACGCGGGCTCAAATAAGCCACGATGCGCTTGATCGTGCCGTCCTTGCCGGCCGCGTCACGGCCCTCGAACAGCAGCAGCAATTTCTCGCCGTTCTTGATGAGATGGCGCTGCAGCTTCACCAGCTCGACGCGGAGCGCGTAGAGCTCTTCCTTGTAGCTTTCGTGCCCGTCCGCGTCGGCCTTCCCGGTCTTGCTCGTCGTTGCCATGATCCCCTCCGAATGGTGCGATTCCGCCCGCCGACTTTCCGCCCGAAGCCGGCGGCCGCGAATGATTCATATCATTTGCCGCGAGACAGCGAATATGGTTGATTTGTCTCCGTTCCGGGGCTTGCCCGATCGGATGTTGAAGTCTCCGCGAAAAAGCCCCATTTTAGGCCGGATACCGGTGATTTGGTTGGTCGAAGCAGGTCTTCGGGGGCAGAGCCGGGCTCGATAGGCGGGCATAACAAATCAGGAATAAGAGTTATGAAGCGCAGATTGCTTTTTGTCGTTCTTGCCGGGATGACTTTGTCCAGTGGCGCGGCCTTCGCGCACCATTCGTTCCAGGCGACCTACGATACCGGTAGGACCATCACCATCAAAGGGACGCTTGTCAGCTTCGACTTCCGTAACCCCCATTCCTTCGTCCATGTCATGGCGCCGGACGACAAGGGCCAGATGCAGCGCTGGGGCGTGGAATGGAGCACGGCCTCGGTGCTTCAACGCCAGGGCATCACCCGCACCACCTTGAAGCCGGGCGACGTCGTGATCATCTCCGGTGCCCCGGGCCGTGATCCGGGCGACCACCGCATCCGCATGCAGACGATCGAGCGGCCGGCCGACGGGCTGAGCTGGGGCAAGAAGCCCGACGAAGTCGTCAAATAGGCGGCCCGCCGCCCGACACCTATCCGAACACAAGACGCCCGCGCGTGATCTGAGGTCAGGCGCGGGCGTTTTTCGTTTGTAAGGCCTTCCGTCGGCGGGGCGTCACTTCGCCCTGCAGGGCTCCGGATCCCAGCCTTTGGAGTTCGCCTGCTTCTTGAAGGTCGAGCTGGTGATCAGGGGCGAGCGGAGATTGTCGGGATCGACGACCGTGGTTTCCACCATGAGGTATTCCGTGCCGTCGTCCTGGGTGAACAGGTCGAAATACTCGGTAACCTTGGCGTTCTCGCCATAGGGCACGCCGTTCTTGCGCAGATAGCCGGGCCTCAGATGGGTCGTGATGGCCTTAAGGTCGCCGCCCTGGACCTTGGGCGGGGCGCCGCGCTGGCGCATCATGTCGATTTCCCATTCGGCTTTGGAGAAGCCCTGCCAGCTCGGCTCGCCCATGGGCTTGGCGTCCTTGGCAAAATGCAAGAGGCGGGTCTGCTTGCCGGCGTCGGTATCGATCTGGAGGGTGTCCTTGTCCTTCCAGGTGATGTGCAGCCGGGTCGGCACCCGCATGATGGCCGCGCCGCCATAGGACTTGCACTGGAGCCCGGCCGCGGTGTCCTTATCCGGATCCCAGGCCATGGCTTCTTTTTGGGCGCTCGGCGTCAGGAAAATGCCGGGGAAGTCGCCCTTGGGCGGTGTCACCATGCGGTAGCGCCAGTCCTCGGTTACGAGCGAGACCCAGTAGCCGGTAAGGTCGATCGGGGCGACCTTCTTGGCCGGTCCCATCGGGCCCATCTGCGGCGGGCCGAACTGCGCTTCGGCCGTCAGGGGCGCGGCGAAGGTCAACACCGCGGCGGCGATGACAAGAGCTCGGATATTCATTGTTATTCGACCTCTGTCTGTTTGCTGGCGGGTTTGGGATTCTTGAGCGTGTTGTAGACCGCCTCGACGAACTTATCGGTGGTCCAGAAGCCGGACGTCGAGCCGTACCGCGGATCGTAGTCACGCGTCGGCCCGGCCTTTTTCACCTCGTCGAGGCTCATGCCCATATCGATCATCTTCTGGATCCGATCGCGGATGATGGTCACCATCTCGCGGTAATCCACCAGGTCGCGCATGTCGCAGAGCCGGCCGTGGCCGGGGATGATGAGCGTGCCGCCTTCCTCGCCGTAAACCGGGATGACGATGTCGAGGATCTGATTGAGGGCCGCGATCTCGCCGTTGATCGTGCCGCCCGCCGCGACATCGATGATCGGATAGCTCGTGGTGACGAAGACGTCGCCGGTCGAGACCACGTCCGAGGCCCGGAACCAGACGATGCTGTCGCCGTCGGTATGGGCGTTGGCGGGGTGCAGAATCTCGATGCCTTCGCCGTTGAAATAGAGCTTCTTCTCGTCGGTGAAATAGGTGTTGGTCGGCCAGGCTTCGGGCGGCGCGGCCGCGCTTTCGCCGGTCGGCGCCGCCAGCCGGTTCAGCACATTCTCATGGGCGATGATCGCCGCGCCCTCGCCGGCATCCGGGAGATCGCCCGCGACATTGCCGCCCGCGATCGTGCTGCCGGCGGCGCGAATCACCGCGTTCCCGCCGGTATGATCGGGATGGTAATGGGTGTTGATGATGTAGCGGATCGGCGCGTCCGAGATCGATTTGATCGCCGCCAGCAGCTTGTCGGCCGCGGCCGCGAGTTTGGTATCGACGACCAGCACGCCGTCCTCGCCGACCTGGACCGTCGTGTTCCCGCCGCCGCCGACCAGCATATAGACGTTCTTGCGGACCGGCAGGACGTGGATCTCGATATTCGCCGCATTCGGCTGCGGGGGCGCTTTCTTGCTTTCGGCCGCGAAACCCGTCGTCCCGGCCGCCACGAAGGCGACGAGGGAGAGCGCGCCGAGAAGTCTCCGGCTCATTGGCGGCCTCCGAACAGGCTGTTGGTGGTGTCGCCTTCGCCCTTCTTGGGCGGCGGCGGAAGCGGCATCTTCCGGATCTCTTTCATGTATTCCGGGTACATGGTCTTGGCGCCGCCCATGGCCGCCTCGAAAGGAATGCGGTGGTTGATCGCATATTCCTTGAGGAACGGGTTGTCGCCCATGAAGTGGTGCGGGATATAGCCCTTGGGCCGCACGATCTCGACGACGCTTTCGCACGGATAGGCGCCGATCTGGTTGGTATCGGAATAGAGATAGTCGCGGTTGCGGACGAAATCCGCGTCCAGATATGTCGGATCGTGAATCACGACCGTCCAGATCAGATGGTCGCCATGGCGCACGAAATATTCCGTGACGGTCGCCTTGTCGCTCCGGTCGACGCCGTTTCGCCGCAGCCAGCCTTCCGACAGATGGTCCGTCTTCACGACGAGGACATGGCCTTTGTACTCGCCGGTCGAGAAGCCCATCGCGGTATGGAGCGCGTATTCCGGCGGATGAGGCCGGCCGTCCATCCAGATCGTCCGCTCGGTCGACCATGCGAAGTGGTGCAGGTGTATGGCGACGAGCTTCTGAGAGTGGCGGTCGCGCTCCTCCCAGATGCGGATATCGGCGAAGCTGTTGGCGTAATCCGAGGGATGCACGCGGCACTGATATTCCGGCAGCGCGATCAGCGAGGCGTCCCAGCTCTTGGCATGAAGGCGGTCGGCGTCGTTGAGCGGCAACCCGCCATAGTCGCCGAGCTCCGGGCCGGGAATGCGGTCGGGCCAGTCCTCGCCGTAATCGGCGGACCAGACGCCGGACATGTTGGTGTAGGCGATTGCGGGCGTCGCTCCCCAAGCCGCAGCGAAAAGCACCCCGAGGCCGGCCAAGCGGCCCCAAACTCCGATCTTCATCGCTAAATTTCCTCGTCTCTCTCAGTTCTTGGCCGAACGCCGTTCATGCCCCGACGGCGTGGCGAGGTCACCTTACGAACTGGCGTCCGCGACCGCAATGCCGGATTGCAACGTCAACTCAGGCGGGGGGCTATTTGCCGTGCTCGGAGAGATAGGCTCCGAGCGCCGTCAGGTCGTCGTCGCCGATCTCGGTTTTTCGGAAGGGCGGCATGACCGATACGCCGTTGCGCACGAAGGTCGCGACGAAATCGGGCGTCAGATCCGTCCGTTGCTCGAGCGCCGCCGGTTTGTCGCCTTTGTAGAGCGCATCGAGGGCTTGGGTTCCGGGGTGCTTGGGGCCGGGCGCATGGCACGGCGCGCACCATTTCTGGAACACGGCGTCGCCGTGCTGAATCATGGCTTGGTCGGCCGCAAGGGCTGGCGCTGCCGCGAGGATGCCGAGGAAGGCCGTCGAAAGGCTCGCAAAACGCTTCATGATCAGGTTTTCCTCAGGTGTTTGGGCCAGATACCGTAACGCCCGGCCGAGATGATCCCGTTGGGGTCGATCGCGTCCTTCAAGGTCTCGTGGAGCCGCAGAAGCGCGTGGTCGTTGAAGGAATAGGCCGCCATGCAGTCGTCCATGAAGGCGGTGTGGGTGCGGTATTCGGCCCATCCATGATCGGCCGCCACCTTGACCATGTGCCTGAAGACGTCGCGGGTCTTCTTGTTCTTCTCGGGGTCCTCGGTGATCGGGAAGCCGACCAGGATCACGAAGGTCCGGGCATGATAGGACTGCGGAAAGACATTGACCGTCGGCTGCTGGCCCATGTCCTTGAAGGCTTGGGCAAGCACGCGCTGGGATTCGATGATCGCCTCTCCGGTCATCGGGATTACCGGCGAGAACCAGAGATGGCCATGGGTCGGGTTCGGGTTGAGCGCGCTCCGGGCGCCGATCGAGAAGATCGACAGGCTGGGGATGCCGAGGTCGTTCTCGTCGCGAGCCTTGGCGATCTGTTCCTTGGTCAGCGGGAAGCGCCAGGACTGGCCCTCGGAGAAACTAACGCCGGGAATTTTAGAGAACCGCTCCTTAGCATGCTCCCATTGCGCCGCGATGACCTTCTCGGGCCCGTAGAATTTGAGCATGCTCGACCAGAACGGGATCTTCATCTCGGCCGCCTTGGCATTGAGCTGCTTCTTGGCCTCGTCGTCGGTGCGCAGGAGCAGCGCCGCGAGTTCCTGATCGCGCGCGGCGGCGAAGCGGAGCGGCGAGTTCAGAAGCGTCGAGGAGTTCATGATCCCCGCGTTCATGAGATAGGCCATGCCGTCCACGAGCGGGATGATGTCGTCATGGTTGAAGACGTTGACGACGCCTTCGCGATAGGCCTCGGGCTCGGGATAGAGCCAGAAGCCCATCTTGGTCACCACGCCGAAATTCGACTGGGAGAAGATGCCGTCGACGAAGGGACCGAAGCCGTATTTGAACTGCTGCCAGGTTTTGGCGCCGGGCAACGCGCCCATGCCGGTGCGCACCACGTCGCCGTTCGCCAGCACGACCTCCATGCCGCAATGGGCGTCGAAATGGTCGCGATAGGGCGTGACGGTGTAGCCCGCGCCGTGATCGAGCGCGTTGCCGATCGGGCTGCCCCAGCCGGGATCGGGGCAGTCGATCCAGAGCTTGTAGCCCTTGTCCTGGATGTAGCGGTAGAGATCGAAATAGCTGACGCCCGGCTCCACCAGGGCGTAGGCGTTCCGCTCGCTGACTTCGAGCACGCGGTTCATGCGTTTGAGGTCGAGCACCACGCTGCCCGAATAGGCCGGCGCGGACCCGCCATAGCCGAGATTGCGTCCGGTCGAGATCGGGTAGATCGGGATCTTGTATTCGTTGGCGATTCGCATGACCGCCTGGACCTGCTCGGTCGAATCCGGCGCGACGGCGGCCGAGGCCACGATCTCCTCGTCTTCCTCGCCCAGGAACGGGCTATAGGCGTCGCGATAGAGTTTGACGTCGTCCTCGTCCGTGAAGACCCATTTCTTGCCGACCGCGGTCTCGAATTTCTTGACGGCGGCGGCGAAATCCTTGGCGCTGACTCCGGGCGGAACCCTCATCTCAGCTTCTCCTCTGCGGGAACGTGACTACGGTCAGGCTTTGACGGCGGGGGCGATGACCCAGGAGATCAACGGATCGGCATCCTCTGCTGCCGGTGCATCGGCCCGGCCGCGGAAGCTGGCGGTCGAAAGCTCGGACCGGCCGGTGGGGCAGGCCGTCGCGAGCTTCGCCATCCTGACCGCCCAGTCGCGGCTTTCGCCGAGGCCGGCGGCGCCGTGCAGCATCGTCGCAGGGCCGGACAGCGCGTGCTCGATCGAGGCATCCGGGCGGACCCTGTGCTCGGCGCGGAACACGACGCGCATGCCGTGCTGCCAAGCGAGCTGCTCGAAGCAGAAGAGCGGACCGTGAGCGGTGAGCCCGGCGATCGCGAGCGGCGATTTGCGCCACAGGGGATCGAGCTCGGTGTACCAGAAATCGGTCATGTCGCCCTTGTCGATCGCATGGGTGGCGATGCCCTGCGCTTCCATCTGGCGGCCATAGGCGACGCTCTCGGCGAAGCGCGGGTCGTAGATCGCCTTATGGAGCGAGATCGGCTTTACGGCGGCCGTTGCGGACGCATTCGGCGTGGCGCCCATCGCGACGCGCGAGGCGAGCGGCAAGGCGGTCGCCGCGATCCCGATCTGCAGGAACTCTCGACGATTGGTCATGGACCGGTCTCCTTCGTCTCGATTGTTATGATTTAACCTGCGCCAAACGCGGCAGCCTCACGGCGCGGCGTCCGGCGAGCAGTTGCGGTCGATGTGATCATGAAATATCCCCTAGGGCCGAGATTGGCACAGACATGGCCGAATTTATAGTGAATTTCGGCCGATCCGGGGCTCAATCCTGGTCGGAATCGTCGGCCTGGGGGCACTCGTCGATGAAGGCTATGAGCTTGCCGGCCTTATCCATCGTGACAAAGCGTTCCAGGTTGTCTTGGACATGCTTGTCGACGATCTGCGCGGCATCGGATTCGGACGCGTTGGTCCGGGCCTGATAGGCCTTGGCGGCGGCGGTCTTGTACTGGTCGGATTGGGCCCGGATCATATCGGCCATTTCCTTGGTGCGGTCCGGGCTGCCTTGCCGGTCCCGCCAGTTGGCTAGATAGCCGGCGGCGCAATCGGCGAGGGCCGTCCAGTCGGGCGCCTGATCCGCTTCGGTCTGGTCATCGGCGGCGCGAGCGCCAACTGGTGCAAACGAGCACCAAACCGCAAACGCCAATGGCAACACCACCCAAAATCTCACGCGCATCCTCCGTGCCGCGTGTCTATGGCCAATCCGCCTTAGGATCCATATTGATCATCCGGGTCGACGGCCCCTCGGGAATGCCCGGGCGGAGAAACGGCTTTTCCGCCGCCTCATGGCAAGAATAGCACTGCTCGACCATGCTGCGATAGGCGGCCTCGAAAGCGGTTACGTCCTGTTTGGCGATGGCGTCGCGCAAGCCGGCGATGCCGCCCTCCTTGACGCTGTCGTATAGCGGCATCAGTTCGAGCTTCTGGCCGTTGGAAAGTGTGCGTATCGGATAAAGTTGCACCATCCATTTGATATGCGATTTCGTCTCGTTGAGATAGAAGGTCGCGAGCGGCCAATTCTCCTGCTTGGCGGCGAACCAGAGATTCGAGAATTGGTAATCGACATCCATCATGGCGTGGGATTGGCTGGGCGTCTTTCCGCTCAACGCGGCGACGTCGGCCTTCAGTCCCCGGATCGTGTAGATCGACCAGCCCGCGCCCGCGAGCGCGACGACCACGAGTAGCGCAAGCAGATTCTGTTTCATGAGTCCCCCGAAGCCGCAAGAGTCGGCGGCGCAGGGACGAGAGTAGCGCTTGGCGGAGGCGGACAAAAGGGTGCTAGTGGCCGGAGATCAGCGGGCCGACTTCACGGTTGAACAGCCGCTTGAATTCCTCGAACCCCTTCAGGCCTTCTTCGGAAAGGGCAATGACCGTACGGCGCCGGTCCTCGGGGCTGCGTTCGATGGTGACGAGACCCGCGGCGTCCAGATCGCGCAGCACGTATTGCAGGGTGCGGTGGGAGCGTTGGACCCGGGACTCGAGATCGACGAGATACAGCTTGGAGTGATCGGCCTGAGCGAGGCTGACGATGATGTCCCATGGCGTGCGCGAGGCGCGCGACCTGAAGCGCCGCGAAGACCAGCCCTGGACCCGCCACAGCGCTTCTGCAAAAGCCTTCGTCTCGCCGTCCAAGCTTCTCGGACTCACCATGCTGCTCCTGTCCACCTGCCGAATGAACGGATTACCGCTTGCTGAACGGACTCGTGCGATCTCCCAACGCTTTCCAACGGCACAAAATATAAGAAAAACTAAGGATTTTATTTCAACGGTCGGTGTAAATGAACGAACATATGAATGTATTACCTAAATAATAGATGTCCAGTTTCAACCGTTGTCTTCGACATTATTTGAAAGTAATTTTTGCCTCTAATGCCGTCTTGTGAAGCTATGCTTTTCTAGACTAAAACCATCATAAATCAATCACACAATTTGGGGCGGCAAGAAGATTGAACGGGTCGGCGGCATTGTAACGGCGGGGTGTCGGGGGTGGCGAGATCGCCTCAAAATCCAGACTTCCAACCCAGTGATGACGCGTAACCAGCGCAGTCCGAGGATTGCGTCTCGGGAGAAATTTTGTGGCTGAGCAAAGTGGCGAAAAAAAGGCTGTGGCGACAGAGGGATATGTCTCGAATCGAGACACTCTCGCGCAACGCGGCGGGAGCCTCGGAGTCCTGATCGTCGACGACGAGGCGGAGTTGTGCCGTGCGCTGGGAGATTACCTCCAATCGTCGGGCATTCCGGCGATGACGGCGACCAGCGCCGTCGAGGGGCTGGGCATGCTGCGCGACCATGCGCCCGCTATGATGCTGGTCGATATCAAGATGCCGGGCCAATTCGACGGGCCGCGCCTTGCCGAGCTCGCGACCGCGATGGATCACAAGGTGAAGGTCGTACTGATGTCGGCCAACTCGGAGGCCCTCGAAGATGCGAGAACCGATACCAGCCATGGCGCGATCACGGTCCTCGACAAGGGGCTCGAGCCCTCGCGCGTGAAGGCTTTCATCGAAGCGATCCTGCCGTCCTAGAAAGACGCAGCCTCACCCAAACTCGGATTGCGATTCAGCCATGGCATGGCCAGGCGACAACGGGATGAACTGCGAGCGCGATGAGAATGCGCTGTTTTGCGCCGCGCTCACCCATGAGCTTGGTCAGCTCCTGTCGACAATCGGCTTTACGGCCGAGACGTTGGCGACCGTTATGGCCGAGCCGTCGCCCGATGGATCGAAGGCCGAGACCGTGCTCGACAAGGCCGACCGGATCCGCGAGTCGGCGCGGCGCGCGCAGGGCGTGATCCGCGGACTCCATGACGTCTTTCGGAGCGACGGCAGCATGGGCGAATCGGTCGATCTCCATCGGGTGGTGGAGTCTACCGCCGCGCATTTTGCCTCCGCCCATATCCCGGTCCTGACATCGGTGCCGCAAGGCCTGCGCGTGCGCGGAAACGCCGTCCTCTTGGAGCTGGCGCTCACCAATCTCCTCAAGAACTCCCGTGAGGCGATCCTGCGCGGAACCTGGGGCGCACTGGACGACGCCTCGCACCGCATCGAGATCGAGGCCGACCCTATCGGGGGGCATGCCGCGCTCGCGGTCCGCGACACGGGCGGCGGCGCGGAGGAGATCAATGACGGCCTGCTCGAGCCTTACGTGACCAGCAAGACCGACAAGCGCGGCCATGGCGTCGGGTTATGGCTGGTGCGCCGGATCATCGTGCACCATGGCGGCACGGTGAGCCTCCGGAACGCCGCGCGAGGACTTGAGGTTACCGTCACACTGCCAACGGCGTGAGGTGTCAGACCGCCAGTTCCTCGTCGGTCGCCATCACCTTCTTGGGCTGGATCGCCGTCAGTTCGTCGAAACGGCTGTCGCGGACCTTGAGAATCCAGTTGGCATCGACCAGGAAGGCGCGGCCGACGCCGACGAGGTCGAAATCGCCGCGGTCGAAGCGGCGGACAAGGTCGTCCAAGGGCGCGGGCTCGGCGTCGGCGCCGTGGAAGAAGGTCATCACGTCGGTATTGAGGCCGACCGAGCCCGCGGTCATGGTAGGCACGCCGGTGAGCTTCTTGGCCCAGCCGGCGAAGTTGAGATCGGAGCCCTCGAACTCGGCCTCCCAGAAGCGGCGCTGCGAGCAGTCGAGGCAATCGACGCCCGGCTCGACAAGGACTTCGAGCCATGCGCGGAGCTCGTCCGGGTTTGCGGCGAGCTTGACGTCGTAATCCTGTTCCTTCCATTGCGAGATGCGGAGGAAGAGCGGCATGTCCGGCCCGATCGCGGCGCGCACGGCCTTGATCACCTCGACGGCGAATCGCGAGCGCTCGACCAAGGTCTTGCCGCCCCAGCGGTCGGTGCGCTGGTTGGTCGCGTCCCAGAAGAATTCGTCGATCAGAAAGCCGTGGGCGGCATGGATCTCGACGCCGTCGAAGCCCTGCTCCTTGGCCTTCGTGGCGGCCTTGGCATAGGCCGCGATCGTGTCGGCGATCATCTCCTCGGTCATCGCGACGCCCATGGGCTTGCCGGGGGCCATCAGGCCGGAGGGGCTTTCGATCGGCGCCGGTTGCCAGTCGGGCTCGACATTGAACAGCGCGCCCGCATGCCAGAGTTGGAGCATGATCGGCCCGTCCTCGGCATGGACCTCGTCCACGACATGCTGCCAGGCGTCGTAGGAATCGGGGCGGTAGTTGGCGAGATCGGGATGGTTGTTGGCGGCCGGCCGGTCGATCGCGGTCGCACCGGTGATGCTGAGGCCGACCTGGCCCTTCGCTCGGCGGCGGTGATAGGCCGCGAAGTGCTTGGTGGGCACGCCGCCGGGGCAGTGATAGCGCGACATCGCCGGCATGACGAACCGGTTCTTCAAGGTCATGGACTTGATCGTGATCGGCTCGAACAGTCGGCTTACATCCATGGCGCGGCGTCCCCATATATTGCGTGGCCGAATCCTGGCCGACCCCGCGCGACATTGCAACACGGCGCCGTCACAAAGACCGGTGGATATACACGCCAATCTGCTGCATAAGACCCCCGACCGAAAGCTGGCCCCAAGGATCATGACCAAGCTCCATATTCCCCACGAAGCCGCACCCCATTCCGCGATCTGGACCGCTTGGCCGTCCCATCCCGATCTCTGGGAGGCGAATCTGTCGCCGGCGCGGGCCGAGATCGCCGCCATGATTCGCGCGCTCGCGGATGTCGATCCGGCGACCGGTTTCGCGCGCGGCGAGACGATCAATGTGCTTGTGCGGGGTGAGGCGGCGCGGGAAAGCGCGGAGAATGCGGTCGGCGATATCGCGGATGTGATCGAGGCCGATTTCGGCGATATCTGGCTCAGGGATATCGGGCCGGTGTTCGCCTCCGAGAACGGCGCGGAGATCGCAATTCATGCGCGCTTCAACGGCTGGGGTGGGAAATACGATCTGCCGGGCGATCAGGCGGTCGCCGAGTTCATCGCCAAGGAGGCGGGCGTCGTGATCCGGGAGTTGCCGCTCGTGATCGAGGGTGGGGCGCTCGAATTCGACGGCGAAGGGACCGTGCTGACCACCCGCGAATGCCTGCTGAACGCAAACCGCAATCCGGGCCTCCGCGAGGCCGCGGCCGAGGAGGATCTGAAGGAATATTTCGGCGCCGAGACGGTGCTCTGGCTCGATCGCGGCCTGATCAACGACCATACCGACGGCCATATCGACAATGTGGCGCGGTTTGTGGGCCAGGGGCGCGTGTTGTGCCAGACGCCGTCGGGCGCCGACGATCCCCATGCCGAGCGGCTGCGCGAGGCGGCGGAGGCATTGAAGGCCATGACGGATGCGGGCGGGCGACGTCTTGACGTCATCGAAATTCCCTCGCCCGGCCGCGTCGAGGACGACGACGGACGGGCCCTGCCCGCGAGCCATATGAATTACGTGATCGGCAACCGTGCGGTCGTCGTGCCGACCTATGGCACGCCGTCGGCCGACGCGGCGGTCGCCGTGATCGCGACGCTATTTCCGAATCGCAGGGTGGTCGGCCTGCCGGCCAGGGCGATCCTCTCGGGCGGCGGCGCGTTCCATTGCATCACCCAGCACCAGCCGGAACTCCCCGAATGAGCACGATCACCGTCGCCGGCCTCCAGGCCTCGTTCGGCGAGGATTTGGCCGCGAATATCGAGAAGGTTTCGGGGCTCGTGCGCGAGGCGGCGGGGAAGGGCGCCCAGATCATCCTGCCGCCGGAGCTGTTCCAGGGCCCGTATTTCTGCAAGACCCAGGAGGAGCGCTGGTTCGCCGAGGCTTATCCCTGGGCCGAGCATCCCTGCGTGACGGCGATGGCGGCGCTCGCCAAGGAGCTCGGCGTCGCGATCCCGACCTCGATCTTCGAGCGCGACGGGCCGCGCTATTACAACAGCCTCGTCATGATCGACGCGACCGGCGAGGCGCTCGGCATCTATCGCAAGAGCCATATCCCGGACGGCCCCGGCTATCAGGAGAAATACTATTTCCGGCCCGGCGACACCGGCTTCAAGGTCTGGACGACGAAATTCGGCCGGATCGGCGTTGGGATCTGTTGGGACCAGTGGTTCCCGGAATCGGCGCGGATCATGACCCTCCAGGGCGCCGAAATCCTCATGTATCCGACCGCCATCGGCAGCGAGCCCCACGACGCCGAGCTCGACACCGCCGGCCCCTGGCGCAAGGCCATGCAGGGCCACGCGGTCTCGAACGTCATCCCGGTCGTCGCCGCGAACCGCACCGGCACCGAAGACGGCCAGCGCTTCTATGGCACGAGCTTCATCGCGGACCACCGCGGCGATGTGGTGAGCGAGCTCGGCCGCGACGACGAAGGCGTGGTCGTCGCGACATTCGACCGCGCGTTCCTCGACCGCCACCGCGCCGCCTGGGGCTTCTTCCGGGATCGGCGGCCGGATTTGTACAAGCCGTATTTTAGTTAAGCGACAGCGCCTCTCCCGTCACTGCGAGGAGGCGCAGCCGACGAAGCAGTCCAGGGTGTCAGGGCCGGGCTGGATTGCTTCGCTCTGCTCGCAATGACGGCGGAGCGGCGTGATCAGCCCTGCTTCGCGAGTTGCTTGTCCAGGTCGCTCAGCACCTTGTAGCAGGCCAGCACCTTCCCCACGCTGGAATTCGGCTCGCGTCTCTCGTCGATGGCCGAGAAGAACTCGCGGTCCTGGAGCTCGATGCCATTCATCGAGACGGCGACCTTGGAGACGTCGATCTTCTCTTCCTTGCCGTTCACAAGGTCGTCGTAGCGGGCGATATACGTGCCGTTGTCGCAGATATAGCGGAAGAACGTGCCGAGCGGCCCGTCGTTGTTGAACGAGAGGGCGAGCGTGCAGATCTTGCCGCCGCTGGTCTTGAGCTGGATCGACATGTCCATGGCGATCTTGAGCTCGGGGTGCATCGGGCCCTGGACGGCGTTTGCGATCACCACGTCCTCGCCGGACTGGTACTGGAACAGATCGACGGTATGGGCGGCATGGTGCCAGAGCAAGTGATCGGTCCAGGAGCGCGGCTCGCCCTTGGCGTTCATATTCTTGCGGCGGAAGAAGAACGTCTGCACGTCCATGCTCTGGATCGCGAGCTCGCCGGCTTTGATCCGCTTGTGGACCCATTGATGGGATGGATTGAACCGGCGGGTATGGCCGACCATGCAGACCAGGCCGGTTTCCTTCTGCTTCTTGTTGACGGCGTCGGCGTCCGCCCAGCTATCGGCCAAGCGGGATCTCGACCTGGACATGCTTGCCGGCGTCCATGCATTCGATCGCCTGGGAGGCGTGCATCTGGGTCGGCGTGCACAGGATCGCGGCATCGACGCCCGGCTGGGCGAGAGCTTCGGACAGCTCCGTCGTGGCGTGCGGGATGCCGTATTCCGAGGCGATCTTCTGAGTCGGCTCGAGCCGTCTGCCGACCACGGAAACGACATCAACTCCGTCGATGTTCTTGATGCCGTCGAGATGCTTCAGACCGAATGCGCCGGCGCCGGCGAGAACAACCTTCATGCCGCTTTCCCCGTTTTCTGTTCGCGTGGATAGTTTTCGAGAATGATGTGGCCCGCCGCCGTGTTGGAGGCCGGGATGTGATAGCTGCGATGCACCTCGCGGACCTTGTCGTCCAGCGCGCCGCGCATGATCAGCCACATGACGAGCTCGATGCCCTCCGAGCCGGCTTTGCGCACGTAATCAAGATGCGGGATGCTCGCCAGGGATTCGGGGTCGGGCCCGATCTTGTTCAAGAAGTTGGTGTCGAACTCCTGGTTGATCAGGCCGGCGCGCGCGCCCTGAAGCTGGTGCGACATGCCGCCCGTGCCCCAGACCTGAACGTTCAGATCCTCGTCGAAGGACTCGACTGCTTTCTTGATCGCCTTGCCGAGATTGTAGCAGCGACGGCTCGACGGCGGCGGATACAAGACGACATTGACCGGCATCGGGATCACGCGGACGGGCCATTCCTTCGGCTTGCCGAACATCAGCGACAGCGGCACCGTGCAGCCGTGATCGACCTTCATCTTGTTGATGATCGTGAGATCGAAATCGTCCTGGATGATCGATTGCGCCATGTGCCAGGCGAGATCGGGCGCCCCCTTGATGACCGGCACGGGCCTGGGGCCCCAGCCTTCGTCGGCGGGCTCGAACTCGTCGGCGCAGCCGATGGCGAAGGTCGGGATAATCTCCATGCTGAAGGCGGTCGCGTGGTCGTTATAGACCAGGATGACCACGTCCGGCATGTTGTCCTGAATCCATTTGCGGGAGAATTCGAAGCCGTTGAACAGCGGCTTCCAATAGGGCTCCTGGGTCTTGTCCTTGTCGATCGCGGCGCCGATCGCAGGGATGTGGGACGAGGTGACGCCCGCGGTAATTCTAGCCATTGCCCTTTTCTCCTTTGTAGAGATTGCCCTCCGGAGACCGGCCGCCGGCAAGCATCATGTCCGCATATTCCTGTTGGCTCATGCCCGTCATCGAAGCGGCGGCGAACTGGAACGTCAACCCGTCCGTCGCGAAAATCTTGGCGAGGAAATAGATGTTCCCGCCTTCCGCCATCATCGCGTTGTAGTCGCGCGCCATGACGGCCTTTTTCTGCGCCTCGGTGAGTTGCCATTTGTCCAGATAGGCGCGTTCGTCGGCTTTGAACTCCTCGCGGTTCTCGGCCTTCATCAGCGACATGCAGAATTGATTGAGCTTGTATCCCTTCCGAGCCTGCTCGGAATCGAAGATCAGCGTGCCGGGGATATCTTCATAGGGTTTGTTGAGGGCCATTAGCCGCCTCCTTAGTTCCAGTAGAGCCGCATCGGATTGTCGACCAGCAGCTTCCGTTGCAGCTCGGGCGTGGGCGCGATCCGGGGAATGAAGTCCACCAGCTTGCCGTCGTCCGGCATGTGGCTCTTCAGGTTCGGGTGCGGCCAATCGGTGCCCCAAAGGACGCGATCGGGGAAGGTTTCCACGATGCGCCGCGCGAAAGGCACCACGTCGTCATAGGGCGGACCCTGCTTCGTTAGCCTCTCGGGGCACGTCACCTTGGACCAGATATTGTCATGCTTGTCCATTAGGTCAACGAACATGTCGAACTCGGGGCCGTCCACGGGCTTGGTGACGTCCGGCCGGCCCATGTGATCGACCACGATGATGGTCGGGAGCGAGGTCAGGAAATCCCAGAGGTCCGGCAAATCCTGGGCCTCGAAATAGATAACCGTCTGCCAGCCGATCTTTTTGACCCGCTCGGCAATGCCGACGAATACCTCGCGCGGCGTGGCATCGACGAGGCGCTTGAGGAAATTGAACCGGCATCCCATGACGCCGGCGTCCTTCATCTCGTCGAGCTCGCGGTCGGTGACCGTCGCCTTCACTGATGCGATGCCCTTGGCGCGGCCGTTGGAGCTTCGGACGGCGTCCACCATGGCGCGGTTGTCGCTGCCGTGGCAGGTCGCCTGGACGATCACGTTCTCGCTCGAAGCCTAGAAGATCGCGCAGCTCCCAGAGCTTGGCCTTGCCGGCGTCGCAAGGCGTGTATTTGCGCTCCGGCGCGAAGGGGAACTCGTCGCCCGGCCCGAAGACGTGGCAATGGGCATCCACGGCGCCTTGAGGAAGCTTGAATTCGGGCTTGGACGGATTGGGATGGAAGCAGACCCAATCCGGGTCCATCTGGAATTTGGCCATCCGCGCTTATTTCCCCCGCGCCTTCAGGGACTTGTCGAGCCGGGGATAGACCCGCCGAGCATTCAGCTCGAACACCTTGTGCTTGTCGGCGTCGCTGATCGGCAGCGCGTCGATATAGCGCTTGGTGTCGTCGAAATAATGACCCGTCTGCGGATCGATCCCGCGCACCGCGCCGACCATTTCCGAGCCGAACAGGATGTTGTCGACCGAAATCACCTCGAACAAGAGATCGATGCCGGGCTGGTGATAGACGCAGGTGTCGAAATAGACGTTCTTCATCACATGGGTGTCGAGAAGCGGCTTCTTCAGCATATCGGCGAGGCCGCGATAGCGCCCCCAGTGATAGGGCACCGCGCCGCCGCCATGCGGGAATGATGAAGCGGCAGATCCGGGAAATCCTTGAACAGGTCGCCCTGGATGAACTGCATGAAGGCCGTGGTGTCGGCATTGATGTAATGCGCGCCGGTGGCGTGGAAATTCGGATTGCAGGACGACGAGACGTGGATCATGGCCGGCACGTCCAGCTCGACCATCTTCTCGAAGAACGGATACCAGGACTTGTCGGTCAGCGGCTTCGAGGTCCAGTTGCCGCCCGAGGGATCGGGGTTCAGGTTGCAGCCGACGAACCCTAGCTCGTTGACGCAGCGTTCCAGCTCCTCGATCGAATGGGCGATCGGCACGCCGGGCGATTGGGGCAACTGGCAGACGGCGAAGAAGGTGTCCGGGAACAGGGTCACGACCCGGTGGATCAGGTCGTTGCAGCGCCGGGTCCATTCCTTGGAGGTTTCCTCGGTCCCGACATGGTGCGCCATGGCGGAGGCGCGGGGCGAGAAGATCGTCATGTCGGCGCCGCGCTCCTTGATGAGCTTGAGCTGGTTCTTCTCGATCGATTCCCGGATCGCGTCGTCCGAGATATCCGGATATTTGGGTGCGGGGAGCGAGGGATCCTTCAGCCGGGCCTTTTGGGCGTCGCGGAACACGTTATGCGGCTCGGGCGCGGTGGTGTAATGGCCGTGGCAGTCGATGATCATGATGCGACGTCCCCTGTTCTGTGCCGGTCGTTGGCGTTTCTCGGGGTTTCGGACCCCGACGGTTGGGAATAAGCCGTGCCTGTTGACGGGTCAAGTCCGGCCGGCAAGGCTAGGGATAAAGCTTGGCCCTGGGGCCCAAGAAGGCGCAATATTCGGCAACTCTGACCCAAAGAGACGATCGGGAGACCATCATGCACAAGACGATGCGGGGAATCGGATTCGGGGCCTTGGCCCTGGTCATCGGTGGTTTGGCGCCGGCGCCGGCGACCGCCAAGGACGATCTGCCGGCGACCACCGCGCCGCTTCTCTATCAAAACTCGATGAACGTATTCCGGCGCTATACCGCCGACACCCAGAAGATGTTCGAGTTCTACGGCGACGTCCTCGGCCTCAAGCAGATGCAGACCTTCAACGTCGGCGGTGGGCAACAGGTCGCGCGGTTCCTGATCGGCACCCAGCAGGTCAAACTCACCAAGCGCACGCCGGACCGCAAATACCAGCCGGGCGGGGCCAAGAACGCGACCGGGCTGCGGCTTTTGACCTTCTTCTTCCCCGACGAGGCCTCGCTCAGCCAGCGGTTCCAGGAACACGGGCTTCCGGTGCCGAAATTCAAATCGGTCAAAGGAGCGGATTGGGAATATGCGATGGTGGACGATCCGGACGGCCAGCCGGTCGAGCTCGTCGTGCTGCCGGATGCGCCAAAAGAGGCCTATAACCGGATCGAAGTCGGATTATCGGTCTCGAATCTCGATGAAAGTCTGGATTTTTACCGCAATTTCGTCGGTTTAAAGGAGCTGAAGCCGCGAATGGACCCGGTTTTCGGCGTCATGGTCTACCCGTTCCGCCACGGCACCACGACGATCAATATCCGCTATTTCGGCCCGAACCTGCCGATGGATAACGGTAGTGGCGGCATCCAATATGTCGTGACCAGCGCCGAAACGGTCGCCGAGATGGCGAAGCAGCGCCACATCACCGTGGAGCAGCCGTTCAGCACGCTCAAAGGCTTCGATCTCCGGACCATCTGGCTCGACGACCCGGACGGCATCACCAACTATTTCGCCGCGACGCCCCAAAGCCGTCAGGCCTCGGGATCGTCGAAATAGAGGCTATTTCGTCGAGGCGGTATCCTTGTCCTTCTTGGGCGGGCCGTCGACCTTGTCCACGGTCTTGAACCAGCAGCGCTGGACGCCTACGGGGCCGTCGACGACGATCGAGCTGAACCGGTCGATCCGCCCCATATTGTCGCTCACGAAGCCGATGGCATTGTGGAATTGCAGGTCGGGGCAGGGGCCCATGAAGCTCGCGTAGTACCACTTCTTGGTGCCGACCTTGATGTAGATGCCTTTGTTGCCGTCGGGCTGCCAGCTATCGATGCGGTGCGGTAGATTGGCGAAATCGATCACGGCGTGACCGGGCTTGGTCTTGCTCGAAGAGTCGTCCGAGGCGGCGAGCGCGCTGCCGATTACGGCCATGGCCATGACGGGGGCGAGAAGGGCGTGACGTGTGAACCTGTTCATCGGATTCTCCATCTGTGATCAACGTTGGCCAGGGTCACTTTGAGCGGGCCAAATGCTCCGGGAAGCGACGTCCCTGCGCCTTGCCCGCACGAATCATTATGTGGGCATTATTCGACGGAGTTCCAGGGCATCGCTGGACGCCGCGGCGGTGCGGCGCGGCATCCTGCGGGTCACCGCTTAGAATTTGTATTTG
Source organism: uncultured Alphaproteobacteria bacterium (assembly GCA_963732795.1). Taxonomy (GTDB): domain Bacteria; phylum Pseudomonadota; class Alphaproteobacteria; order CAVTAV01; family CAVTAV01; genus CAVTAV01. The sequence continues at coordinate 44,882 of CAVTAV010000011.1, forward strand.
ACTCCAAGGCTTACGGCCTGGGTTTCGTAATAGTTCCGGTAGAGCGCCGAAAATCCGTCGCTGATGATGTGCTGCTTGATGCCGAAGGTGTTGAATATATCGGTCGCCGATAGCGTAATTTCGCCGCGATCGTCGAAGATCGACTTGCTTATCCCGAAATCAAGCGAAAATCGGCCTGCTTCCGTCCCTTGGGGAATGGCTTTCCGCGCGTAATAGACCAGCCCGAGCTGCGTCTTGATGCCGTGCGGGAGCAAGAATTGGCCGTTCAGCTTGGCGTTCCAGGTGTCGTCCTTGGATGCCTGGATTGAGAACGGCCGCGGCGTCGGGAACAGCAACGTCGTGTCGAAAGCGTCGATTTTGATCTTGTACCAGTTGAAGCTGCCGGAAAGCTCCAACATGTCGCCGACGTCCTGAGTCATCAGGATCTCGACGCCGGTATTCGATGCGCTTCCGACATTTGTGTAGATCCGGTTGACGATGTCGTAGGTGAAGCTCGAATTGTCGATCGTAAAGACCCGGAGGAACGGATCGTCGATCATCCGGTGATAGAGCGCGGTCGAGACCGTGCCGGTGCCCCATCCGGTCTTGACCGCCACTTCAACGCTTTCCGTGTCTTGCGGCCGCAGATAGGGATTGCCGACCTTCAAGAGCTCGGGATCGTCGTATTTCGGAAAGATGCGAAGTTCCGGCTCGCCGGGGCGGTCGATACGCCGGTTATAGAAGGCCGAGATGTCGGTCTCGTCCCCGAGCTTGTAGGTTAGCCGCACGTTGGGGAACGCCCGGAAGTAACTGTAGGAATCGTTCCGCGGGTAATAGTTGTTCTCGGGCGGCAGGTTATAAAAGACATGCGTCTGTTCGAGCCGAAGGCCGGCCTCGACCGCATAGCGACGCTTTTCGTGAATATAGTTCACGTAACCGGCATAGATGTTTTCGCCCCACTTCGACTTGTCGCCGAGACCGGGATAGATGACCGAGGAAACGCCGCGCACGACGTTGTAATCGATCGGCAGGCGGCGGATCTGCAGTTTGGCGCCTGCTTCGAGGCGTCCGCTCTTCATCGGTCGGACATAATCGAGCGTGACGGGGATCGTGTGCTCGACGGCGTTCAGATGCGTTTCGTCGGTCCCCACACGAATCGGAGAGTTTTCGTTGAGATAATAGCTCTCGTCTTCCCAGCCACGGGTGTACTGAATCCCAAAGCTGATGTTATGGCCGGCGTCGCCGAATTCATGTTTATAGCTGCCGTCGAAGTTCAGATAGCCGGTGGTTTCCCTTTCGGTCCAGAACCAGAACCGCAGTCGCTGCATGGTGGCGGCGTCTAGGAAAGGCACCTCCGCGCGGTCTGTATGGTGTTCGAGGTCGAAGATCGACGAGAGGCTCAGCGTGTCGTTGTCGTCCGCTCGCCAGTCGGCGCCGCCTTTCACGATGTACTGGACCTGATGGCGATTCTCCGGGACCTGTGAGCGGATTTCACGGCCGTCGTCATAGTACCGGGTGGTGAATTCGTTGTTGGGCAGGTTTCGCCGGAGGAATATTTCCGACTGCAGATAGGTATCCACATCGGGAGTATTGTAAGTCAGGTTGAGGCTCGGAATGACCTTGGGGTTCTTGGAATAACTGCCCAAGTCGGTTGGCAGATCTGGTGTGCGCTTCGAGAGTTGCCCGAGGCCGAGGGTTAGGCCGACATCGCCATGCAGGCCAAGTTCCTTGTCCTCCTTGTAGACGATGTTGATGACACCCGCCATGCCGGCGGCATCGTAACGCGACGACGGATTGTTGATGATCTCGATCCGCTCGATATTGCTGGCGGGGATGCTGTCGAGCCCGGTCTGCCGACCATATCCGGTGAGGCTTGACTGCTTGCCGTCCATCAGAATCGCGACTTTGTCGCTGCCGCGCAGCAGCACGTGGCCCTCCTGGTCGATCGTAACGCCCGGAAGGCCTCTCAGCGCTTCCAGAATTGATCCACCCGATCGCGCAATATTGTTCTCCATTCGGAAGACGTTGACGCCCGGTGCGACCGAAACTTCTTCATATCGCTGGGCAGTGATGACAACATCGCCGATTTGCGCCACAGGAACGAGGGCGATCGTACCGATGCTGTAGATCGTGTTGCGTTCGCCGATCAGCAACGGCATATCGACGGGGTCGTGGCCAAGAAAGCGCAGGTTTACGAGGTATTCGCCGGTCGCGAGTCCGTTAATCTCGAATCGGCCGTCCTCATTCGTTAGAGCGCCTGTGACGATCTCGTTATCCGATCGGCGCGTGATCGTCACGCTTACCGATGGCATCGGAGCGCGCGTAATTCGGTCGACGACATGGCCGGAAACTCTGTTCTCCTCCTCCGCTTCGGCGAAGGCAGTATCGGGACAGAGGAGGAAAACGATACATACGAGCAAGCGTTTCATTACGACCCCAAACAGATGCAAGACCAGCACACGGTCCATAAGACCGGGAAGGACCGTGTGGGGGTTGGCTTAAGCCAGTCTGAAACGCGAGGCCCCAATCAGACCTAATCCGCCGTCTCACAGAAAAGTGAAGCTTCGGCTTGAGGGCTCCTACTGGGCGTCGACCGAAAACGCCAGCAGCACATTGCCTCCGCGGGAGAACGGGCCGGCATCGCCTGACGTGACGTAGACCATGCCGCCCGCGACGACGGGGCCGGGGCCGTCGATCGACGCGCCTTTGGCTTTGACGCCGTTGACCGTGTCGAAGTTCCGGTTGGTATCGAAGGTCCAGAGGATCTTGCCGTCTGCTGCGGCATAGGCGCGCATGCCGCCGTCATGGGAGCCGGCGAAGACGACGCCGGGAATGGCGGTGATCGCGGTGTTCTGCACGGCCGAGCAGCCGACGCTCGGCGGGCTGCACAGGAGCGCCGGCGGGGGCGTGAACCAGACCTGCTTGCCGCTCGCGAGATCGACGCCATGGACGCCGCCGGGCGCGCTGGTGTCCTGGCCCGGCACGTCGAAATAGGCGAGCTTGCCGTCGCTTGCCGTGCCCCAGGCGCCGCCCTTGGCGCTGCCCGGACCCCAGTGATACTGCCAAAGGATCGCGCCCTGGTCGTCCGGATCGAGCGCGAAGCCCATGCCGGATTTCTGGGTGACGACAAGGACATCCTTGCCTTCGGGCGTGGTGGTCAGCACCGGCGAGGCGGAGATATCGTAATCGGGGCCGACATCGCTCGGACAATTCGGATTGTCGCCCGTGTTCTGATCGCCGCCGGTGCTCGGGTCGCAGCCGAAGATCCAGATGTCGCCCCTGAGGAGCTGCTTGCTCCATTTGAGCGTGCCTGTAGCGAGGTCCACCGCGACGACGGCATTGCTGGTCTTGACCGGCGGGTCCGAATAGGCGTTGCCGGTGCCGACATAGAGAAGCCCGCGCTTGGCATCGATGGTCGGCGCGCTCCAGATACCGACACCGGACGGGCCCCAGAGCTGCTTGCCGGTGCTGGATTTGCCGCGCGGCTCGGGCTTGGGGACGGCGTAGTATTTCCATTTGACCGCGCCGGTCGCGGTGTCGAGGGCCGTGACGCTGCCCCGGAAGGTGCAGCATTCGTAATTTGGCTGGGCCGAGGTGCTTTCCTCCGAGACGCCGGTCATCGGGACATAGAGCACGCCGTCATAAAGCGTCACCGAGCCGGTGCCCGTCGCGGCGGGGTGGGTGTCGACCTTGACCTCCCAAAGCTTCTTGCCGGTCGAGGCATCGAGGGCATAGGCATTGGCCTTGGCGTCCGAGAAATAGAGCGCATAGCCGTCCTTCGCCGGGCCGATCGAGATCGCCGAGCGGACGCCCGCGTCGGCCTGATAAGTCCAGTGGGTGCAGCCGGTCTTTGCGTCGATCGAATAGATCACGCCGGTCGCGCTGCCGAAGAACAGCCTTCCGCCGAAGACTGCGGGCTGGTCGCGCGACGACATCGCATTCGCGATGCCGAAGGCCCATTTGAGCTTGAGCTTGCCGACATTCGCCGCCGTGATGCCGCCGGTGTCCGGCTGGTAGCGCGTATTCGTGACCGTCCGGCCCCAGCCGGTCCATTGCGGCTGGCTCTCGGGGTCGCTGATCGGCGGGTTCGCCTTGCAGATATTGGCCGCCGATTCGATCTGCTCCTTCACCTTGCCGCCCGACAGGAACTCGGCCACGGCCTTTTTCTCATCCGCCGACAGTTTCTGCCCCTGCAGCCGCATCTTGCCCTCGGTCAGGGCCGCGACGATCGTGTTCGCGTCGAAGCTCATCAAGGTCGCCATGGTCGGGATCTTCTCGTCCGACGGCACGGCGTGGCACGACGCGCACTGGTCCGCGAAAATATCGACGCCGTCCGGCGCCTCGGCGGCAAAGGCGGTGGGCGCGGCGACGGAAATCGCGGCGCAACCAACGAGCAGACGGATGATCTTCATCGGCAAGGTCGAACCTCAGAAGCTGATATCGGCCACGCGCTCCCGCACGATCCACTCGATCGGATCGATCAGGCCCTGGCCATGGGCGAGCATCTCGCGCGTCTTTTCGGGGCCCAGAGTCTTGGCAATCGGCGGCTCGCCGTCCAGCGGCGCGAAGCTGTTGTAATACATGTTGAGGGTGATCAGGTTCCATTCGCCGCCGTGCTGGGAGACCGTGTAGTCCATGCCGGCGAAGGTGCCGTCCTTTTTGGCCTGCACCGCGACCGGGGCCATGTAGGTCCGGTAGAACTGGGTATAGGCGAAGGCCTTGCCGGGATAGGGCCGGTACTTGCTGGCGAACTGAACCCGCGCGTCGCCCGGATCGACGAAGAACTCGTTCACCCGGTTCTCGAAGCTGCGGTGGACGGATTCGAGGCAATTGGCGAGTCTGGATCTTCAGCGCCTTGGCCCTTGCGGGCCCGAGCGCCTTCTCCAACGGGCCCGGCCCGTCGAAGATCTCGAAGCCGGAGACCGGCTGGCGGGCCTGGAACTCGTCGGTCTCGCCGACCACGGTGCGATAGACTTGGCGCGACTTGACGCCGGCGGCCTTCAGCGCCGGCACGACGTCGTTCTTCTCGAGCGCCAGCCACTGCTGGACCTTGTCGGGCTTCACCCGATAGACCGTGACCATCAGCCGCGTGTTGCCCTGGGCTTGGGCCGCGGCGGTATCGATGCCGAACCCGATCGCCATCAGTAGCGCGATGACGCCGACGACCGCTTTCAGTGAAGTCTTCATGTCCTGTCCCTTTATCCCCCGGAGGGCCCTAAGACCGTTCGCGGTGAGCCTGTCGAACCGCGCGTGGCCACGCGACGTCCTTCGACAGGCTCAGGACGAACGGAGATAGGCTGCTAATTCACCAGCTTGTTGTCCAGCGACCCGAGCTCGATCTTGCGCGTGGCGTCGACCTCTTTGGCGGCGGCATCGGCTTTCTGGCCGTGCAGCATGTCCCAATGGACGGCGCGATAGCCGATCATCCATTCGCCGTTCTGCTTGACCCATTGGTCGGTGTACCAGCCCGAGCCGGTGACGCTGAAGCTGCCGTCGGCATTCTCGCCGAGCATGGTGAAGCGGGATTGGGCGGCCGCGGTGTTCGGACCCGTCACCTTCACCTTGATGTTGCTCAGCACGTCGCCGCGCTGGCGGACGGGCTGGCCGGCCCGCGCCTTGGCCATGCGGGCGGTGGCATTCGCCATCCGGTTCTTGATCGCCTCACGGCCGGTCAGGATGCCTTCGACGATGTCGATCTTCCCGTTGGGCGCGAACAGCTTGATGTAGTTGTCCCAATCCGCCGACTGCAACAGCCGCATATAGTCCTGGAGCTTCCAGCGGATTTCGGATTCCGCCTCGAGCGCGGCGACCCGCTGCTCGAGATTCGCCTTGTCGGATGCGAGCGCGTGATAGGAGACACTGCCGCCTGCGAGCAGGACCATGGAAAGCGCGGCCGCGGCGCCGCAGAGGAACGCAACCTTACGAGTGCCGAATGAGCGTGTCATCGTCGTTCCCTCGTTTGCTATGTCAGTTCTTCAGCTCGAAAACCCAGACCGTGCTGGCGCTTTCGAGCGGCGCGTCGACATCCGGCGTGAGGCCGCCCCAGCTTGAGGCATTCGGCCCGCCTGAGGTCGCGATCACCGCGACATACTGCTTGTCGCCGACCATGTAGGTGATCGGGAACGAACTCACCTTGTTGTTGAGCCGGACCTGCCAGAGGACCTTGCCGGAATTCGCGTCGAAAGCGCGGAAATAGCGGCCGTTGGTGCCCTGGAACAGGAGGCCACCGGCCGTCGGCAGGCTCGCCGAGGACTGGGCCGCGCGGTCGCGATGCTCCCAGGCCACGTCGCGGTTCGTAAGGTTGACGGCGTCGAGCCGGCCGATATGACCGTCGCTGTTCGGCGGCGGCAGGACCTTCCAGCCCGCATGGCCGCCCGCCGGAGGATCGCTGCCTTCGGCCGGATAGGGCGTGTACGCGCCGCAATGCCATTGCATCGGCATATAGAGATAGTGGTTGGTCGGATCATAGCCGAAGCCCGGCCAGTTCCGCGCCCCGCCGCCATGGGGGCAGATCTTCACGGTCTGGCCTGGCTGCGGGATCAGCTTGGGATCATAGGTCTTGGCGCCGGTCTTGGGATCGATCGACGTGACGACGTTCTGGATCCCCATATCCTTGGAGAAGACGAACTGGCCGGTCTTGGCGTCGAGCGCCTCGATGATCGCCATCTTGCCGGAAGTGACCACCAGCTTGCGGTCCTTGCCGTTTACCGGAAGCGTGACGATCTGGCGCTCGAAGACCCAGTCCAGGTCCCAGCTATCGTTCGGCAGATGGGGATGGTTCCACACCAGCTTGCCGGTATCCGGATCGAGCGCGAGCGTATTGTCGGTATAGAGAAGCGTGTTGGTGATGCCGGGCTTCTTGACCGCCGGATAGGTTCCGCGCACGGTCGAGGACCAGGGATAAGGCTGGCCGACGCCCATATAGAGCAGGTTCAGCGCCGGGTCGTAGCTCGCTCCGGTCCAGACCGAGCCGCCGTAGCGGGCGTTGTCCGGCAGGTCGTTCCAGGTGTTGCCGCCCGGCATGTCATGGGTCGGGACGGTGTAGAACCGCCAGACTTCGTTTCCGGTCTCGGCATCGAGCGCCATGATGAAGCAGCGCGAGGCGGTGCAGTTGCTCTTGCCGAAGATGACCTTGCCGTGGACCACGAGCGGGACGCCGGTCACCATACCTTCGCGAGGGTTGGTGACCTCATGATCCCAGATCACTTTGCCGGTTTTGGTGTCGAGCGCGACCATATGGCCGTTTGAGCCCTCGACGAAGAGCTTGTTCTCGTAAATCGCCATGCCGCGATGCATGATCGGGCGGACGCCCTTGCCGTAGCGCGGCCGGTACGTCCAGAACACGTCGCCATTCGCGGCGTTCAAGGCCTGGACGGCATCGCCCGCGTTCTGCACGAACATGACGCCATCGTGCACGATCGGGATCGCGCCGGCCTGGCCGTTGGTCAGCGACCAGGTCCAGGCAAGGCTCAGCTTGCCGACATTCGACTTGTTGATCTGATCGAGCGGGCTATAGCCCCAGCCGGCGTAATTGCGCCGCCAGTTCACCCAGTCGCCCGGTCCCGGATTGGAGAGCGTGTCCTGGGTCACCGGCGACATCTTCTCGAGAACCGCGTTCTTCGCCTTCAGCATCTCGGCGGTATGCGGATCGGGCTCCGACGGCATCTGGAAGCCCTGGGCCAGGGCCGGCGTGGCGGCGAGGTTGAGCGTGAGAGTGGCCAGCAGGCCGAGCCCGGATAAGCCCAGAACCCGGCCGGCGACGCGCAAACGGTCCATGATCTATTCCCCCAATGTGGCGCTGCTTTCGCTTGGCCCCATTTCAGGCCGAACGGATAGGGTTTGTCCAGTGCGATGTTGAATGGTCAATCATCGGCCGTATTTCCGCCGTCGTTGGTTTAATACTATTCTGCCTTCTCAATCTCGCATGGGGGATGATGATGAAGTTCGCGCTGGCATTGACGCTTGCAGCGGCATTCGCGACGAGGGCCGCTGCTGCGGAAACCATCCTCACCTCCGATCCGCCGGTCAGATGCGCCAATTGCGCGGCGCTGAACAAGCCGCACGAGCCCTACAAGATCTACGGCAATACCTATTATGTCGGGGTCGCCGGGCTGTCCTCGATCCTTATCGTGTCGGACAAGGGGCTGATCCTGCTGGACGGCGACCTGACGCAATCGGCGCCGTTGATCGCGGCGAACATCGCCAAGCTTGGCTTCAAGCTCTCGGACGTGAAGGTGATCGGGAACTCCCATACCCATTACGATCACGCGGGCGGCATTGCGGCGCTTCAACGCGCGAGCGGAGCGGAGGTCGTGGCGAGCGCCGAGAGCGCCAAGGCGCTGGAGAACGGCGGGCCGATGCCGGACGATCCGCAATACAAGTCGCACGGCAATTTTCCGGCGGTGAAGAATGTTCGTGTCGTCAAGAACGGCGAAACCGTACGGGTCGGCAATGTCGCCATCACCGCCCATTACACGCCCGGCCATACGCCCGGCGGTACGACCTGGACCTGGAAATCCTGCGAGGGAGAGCGCTGCCTCGATGTCGTCTATGCCGACAGCTTGAGCGCGGTCTCGTCGGCGGGCTTCCGGTTCACGGGCGACGCGGATCACCCGAGCATCGTCGGCGAATTCCGCCGCAGCATCAGCACGGTCGCCGATCTCCCTTGCGATATCCTGCTGACGCCTCATCCCGGCTTTACCGGCCTTGACCGCAAACTTGCCGAACGCAAGGCGCACCCCGAGACCAATCCGTTCATCGATCCGGATGCTTGCCGGGTCTATGCCGCGCGCGCCACCGAAGGGCTCGAAAAGCGGGTCGCGGAGGAGACGGCCCAATAGGCCGGCGCCCGCCCGTCACTTCGATTTGAATGGAAAAGCGGCGGCTATGCCCGCAGACTAGGCCGAACCTGTTCGGGGGAGGGGACCATGCGAGTTCACGGGATCCATGTCTTGGCGGCGCTGGCCGTTCTCGCGAGTGCGGCCGGTGCGACGGCGGCCGAAAATGCCGACGCCAATTTCGTGCCGCCGAAGCCGGCCTTCCCCGGGCAGACCAAGGCGCCCGCGGTCAAGACGCCGTCCAAGTTCAATATGGAAACGGTCGCGACGGGATTGAATCATCCCTGGGCCGTGGCATTCCTGCCGGATGGGAAGTTCCTGGTCACCGAGCGCCAGGGCTTCATGCGCACGATTCGGCCGGACGGCGTCATTTCCGCGCCGATCGACGGCCTGCCGGGCATCAAGGCGGTCGCGGCCGAGGGGTTGCACGATGTCGCTCTCGACCCCGATTTCTCCCATAACCGGCTGGTCTATTTCGCCTATTTCGCGCCGCCGCCGGGCGAGGCGCCGGCGATCTGGCCCAATCACTTCTTTTATGACGATATCTTCAGCAAATCCGTCGCCGAGCGGCGGCGTATAAATGTGGGCATGGAACGGGTCGCCCGCGCGCGGCTTTCCGAGGACGATACGCGGCTCGAGGACGTGACGGTTCTCCTGAACGGCCCGGACCGCCGCATCGTCTTCGCGCCCGACGGGACCATGTTCGTCACCGGGCCGGACCGGCCGCGCTTCTATGACGGCGACCTCGACGGGACCGACCATCCGCCGATGGATCCCGATATCCGGCGCAATTACGCGGGCCGCGTGTCGCATATCAATCCGGACGGCTCGATTCCCGCCGATAATCCCTTTCTAGACCGGCCGAACGTGGATCCTGACGTTTATTCCTTCGGTCATCGCGATCCCGAAGGCGCGGCGATCAATCCCGCCACGGGCGAATTATGGGCCATAGAGCACGGGCCGCGGGGCGGCGATGAGGTGAACATTATCCGCAAAGGCCGCGACTATGGCTGGCCGGTCATCTCCTATGGCCGGCAATATTCCGGCGAGGCGGTGAACCACGGCCTCACCGCCATGAAGGGTATGGAGCAGCCCATCTATTTCTGGGTGCCGTCGATCGCGCCGTCGGGCATGGCGTTCTATACCGGCGATTTGTTCCCGGAATGGAAGGGCAATCTCTTCATCGGGGCGCTGGCGGGCCAGCATCTCGTCCGGCTGGTCCTGAAGGGGGACCGCGTGGTCGGCGAGGAAAGCCTGCTCACCGATCTCGGCCAGCGAATTCGCGACGTTCGACAGGGTCCCGATGGTGCGTTGTATGTCCTAACCGATGGCGGGATCCTGCTCAAGCTGACGCCGAAGAAATAAGCAGGTGCGCAAGGGCCGCCGATGGCGGTAATGTCAGGGGGGGCGCCGATGCCGGCACACAACTACATCGATATGGGCCTCGGGCGAATCGTTTCGCGCCAGGCGGAGCTGAGCCCGAACGCGAAGGCGCTGACTTTCGAGGGCAAGACGCTCACCTATCGGGAGCTCGCAGAGAGGATCGACCGTCTGGCGGAGGCGTTGCGGGCTGGCGGAATCGGGCGGGGCGACCGGGTCGGCTTCCTCGGCGTCAATCATCCCGCCTTCGTCGAGACCATGTTCGCGGCCGCGCGGCTCGGCGCGATCTATGTGCCGTTGAATTTCCGACTTACCGCCACGGAGCTCGACTTCATCATCAACGATGCGGGAATCCGCACAATCGTCGTCGATGACGACCATAAGGCGCTGATCGACGAAATGCGCTCCGATCTCGCGACCGAGCGCTACATCGGCTCGGAAAGCGGCGGACCGGGCTGGGAAGATTTCGAAGAGTTGATCGCCCGCCACGAGCTTCTGACCGATCCCGTACAGGTCGGCCCGGATGATGCCGCGCTGATCATGTACACCTCCGGCACGACGGGCCGTCCCAAGGGCGCGATGCTCAGTCACGGGAACGTCTTTTACAACAACGTGAACGCCATGAGCATGGGCATGTTCATCGGGGACATGATCTCGCTCTCGGCGGCCCCGCTCTTTCACCTCGGCGGCTTGAACGTCACCACGATCGTCACCTGGCAACTGGGCGGCGAGGTCGTGCTGCACCGGGGGTTCGAGCCGGCGGCGGCATTGAAGGCAATCGAAACCCACCGCATCACCCATATGTTCGGCGTCCCGGCCATGTATCTGTTCATGAGCCAGCAGCCGGATTTCGCGACCGCGGACATGTCGAGCATATCGAGTCTGTGCGTCGGCGGCGCGCCGGTGCCCGAGCCCCTGCTCAAGGCCTATCTCGCCAAAGGCATCAACTTCAACCAGGGCTATGGCCTGACCGAGACCGCGCCCTTCGCGAGCTTTCTCAAGGCGGAGCATTCGGTCACGAAACTCGGTTCGGCCGGTCTGCCGCCGCCCTATACCGATGTGACGATCAAGGATCCCGAGGGCAACGACCTCGCGCCGGGCGAGCGCGGCGAGGTCTGCATCCGGGGGCCGAACGTGATGCTCGGCTATTGGAACCGCCCGGACGCCACGGCCGCCGCGATCGACGAGGCCGGCTGGTTCCATTCCGGCGATGTCGGCTACATGGACGAGGACGGCTTCCTCTATATTTGCGACCGGCTGAAGGACATGGTCATCAGCGGCGGCGAGAACATCTATCCCGCCGAGGTCGAGAGCGTGATTTACGACCACCCGAAAGTTCGCGAAGTCGCCGTCATCGGCCTTGCCGACGAGCGCTGGGGCGAGGCAGTGGTTGCTGTTTGCGCCTGCGCGGAGGGCGAGGCGTTGACGTTGGATGAGCTGCGCGACTTCGCCGCTCGGTCGCTCGCCCGCTACAAGCTGCCGAGCCGCTTGCATCTCGTTCCGGCCCTGCCGCGCAATCCGGCGGGCAAGGTGCTCAAATTCGAGCTCAGGAAGATGTTCGACGAAAGCGCGCCGGCCGCCTGACGCGGCAGAGCGGACGGCCTACCAGTGGATCGTCGCGGTGACGAGGGACGGAGGGCATATCAGGCCGACCTCGAGATTGCGCGACACGTGACGGCTAAGACTGATCACGTCGTCGGGCGTACCGAACTTGGCGGATGCCGCCGTGGTATCCGAGATGCCCCCAAGCTCGTCGCTGTTCGGGGTTGGGCCGCAGGCCGAATCCTTGCAATAGACCTTGCGAGCGGCACGAACCAGGTCGAATGCCGTCAAGGCGATGGGTTCCGTCGGTGTCGCTTGAGGCGCGATCGCCTCGTCTTTCGAGATCTTTGGCGAAGAGGCCCGGGTTACCTCGAGCGAGGCGTCGGCGTCCGAAGCGGGGCGGGACAAGGCCGGGCCGGCGAATAATCCAACAAGAAGCGCTGCGCAAATACTCGACTGGACGATGGTCCGCGGTATCGACATGAAACCTCACTCGGCCATTCCGTCGGCCTGGGCGCGAAAGCCCCGCGCGCTTCGCCGAACGGACTGTGCCTGCCCATCACGGAGCAATATATGCACCAGATGCGCCATTGCGATTAATTTCAAAGAGTTGCCGGATCCCACATGCTCGCATTGTAAATCCTAGCTACGATCCGGCGGCCGTTTTGTGTCATTTCGGGACTGGCGGCCGCCTCCGATGCATAAACGCGAACGGTACAACTCGGTTTCCCCTACGGTACCAAGATTCGCCTGAAACGGGCGGCACAACATCTTGGCCGACCGCTCCATCCTATCACAAGATTATGTGGTCCGTTAACGCGAACCCGGGCCTGTGGATAATCGCGGCGCGCTCCAGAACACTCCAAGGCGCGCGCCGATCCTATTCATGCCCCGGCCAGACCGCCGGCTTGCCCGTCACCGGATTGTCGTAGTGATACTTCGGCAGATACGGCTTCGGATACATCTGGAAGTCGACCGTGGGCGGCTCGTCGGGCGGGTTGGATTTGGTGATGCCCGGCGGCGGGCGGAGCGGCGCGTCCTTCCAGCCCTGGTCGTAGGGTACGAAGTAGGTGTTGATGACCTGGTCCTTGAGCAGGGTCCACTTGCCCTTTTCCTTGATGAAGACGTTTTCGTAAATGCCGCCCATCCACATGCCGTATTGATCGTAGTTACCCATGATGCTGAAGGCGCGGGAGCGCATCCGGGCGGTTTTGCCGTCGGGCGCCACGTTGATCACGGGCTGGTATTGCATGTGGTTGTGCAGGAGGCCGTACTGGATATCCTCCTTGCCGTAGAGATTGAGATTGCGGCGCACGCTTTTCGGCCCGACATAGACGCCGCGCATCGCGATCTCGATCGCGCCCTGATAGGAGAAGATGCCGGCCAAATCGTCCCACTGATTGCGGGCGAGATAATAGCCATAGGCCGCGTGGAGATTCTCGATGTCCGCCGCATCGTTCAGGCGCTCGGCCCGCTGATCGAGTTGCGCGAGGGTGCGGGTCAGCGAGGCGGCATCCTCCTTTTCGATCATCTTGTCGGCGTATTTCGCCATGTCGGCCGAGCGCTTGCCCGTGACCGGATTGTCGTAATGGAACGGCGGCACGAAGACGGCGGGATAGGCCTTGTAGGCGACGCTTGGGCCCTTGTCGGGCGGAAGGTCCTTCAACGGCCCGGCATTGGGAATGGCGGTCTTGCCCCAGCCGTCCTCATAGGGCGTGTACATGGTCGTGTAGAGATGGAGCTTGGCGATCTTCCAAACGCCGTCCTGCTTCACATAGTCGTTTTCATAGACGCCAAGACCCCAGCGGGCATATTTGCCGTGCTCTGCTTCCTGGGCGAACATATGCCAGCGGCCCTTGGCCGTTTTGCCGTCGGGTGCGATATCGACGATGCCCTGAAGCTGCATCCGGTCGAACAGCTTGCCTTCCTGGGGGTACTCCTTGCCGAAGGTCTTGAGGAAGGCCAGCACCCGCGCCTTACCGACATAGACGCCGTGGCCGCCGACCTCGATCGTGCCGTTATCGGCGAAGAGATCGGCCGCGTCGTCCCACATGTCCTTGTCGGTATAGAAGCCGTAGATGCGCTGCAGGTTCTCGACGGCGTGCTGGTCCTCGAGATGCTGGACCTTGTGCGCAAGCATGGCGGTCCGTTTCGCGAGCTCCTTCTCCGATTGCGGCGCGGGATTGGACGACGCGCCCGAAGCCTCGGTCGCCATCTCCGGCTTGTCGTGCACCTTGCCGGTCACCGGATTGGGGAAATGGAACGGCGGCAGGAAGGTCGCCGGCCAGGTCTTGTAGGCCAGCGACGGCGGCCGGTCGGGCGGCAGCTTGTCCGAGACCCAGATGCCCTGATTGGCGTCCTTGTTCTTCGGCCAGCCGCCCACGTAATCGACGACCATGCTCTGATACCAATGCAGCGCCTTGATCTTCCAGACGCCGTTCTCCTTCACATAGTCGTTCTCATAGGGCCCTTCGCCCCACCAGGCATATTTGCCGAGCTTGCCGAGCAGCAGCAGCCCGCGCCAACGGCCCTTGGCGGTCTTGCCGTCCGGCGCGACGGTGATGAAGGGCATGAGCTGGATATGCTCGTTCAGGCGGCCCTCGGCCAAGCCCTCCTTGCCGTCGCCCATCGCGCGGAGATACGCACGCACGCGCTTCTTGCCGACATAGACGCCGTCGAGCCCGACCTCGATCGTGCCGTCCTTTGCGAAGAGATCGGCGGCCTGATCCCACAGCCCCTTGTCGATGTAATAGCCATAGGCGCGCTGGAGCTTCTTGACGGCATTGATATCGGCGACCCGCGTCGCCCGTTGCTCGACTCTGTCGAGCTTCGATTGCAGCATCGTCATCTCGTCTCCGCCCGTCTGAGAAGTCTCCGCGGCCGAAACCGCGCCGAGGCCGAACGACATCCCGACCGCGAAACAGACGGCGACCTGCGTAATTCTTGCGAACATCTTCTCCCCACCCCTGGGTTCATTATCGCTGCCGAAAGACTACAGGCGTGAGGAGAGCGTCACAATGGATTAAGTGACGCGATTATTCGTTGGACGCGACGATGCGGCGGGCTTCGATGGCCTGCCAGAGGAGGAGGGCGGGGACGCCGAGGACGATCTCGCGGATTCGCTTGATGAGGGAGATCGACAGGCCGACCTCGGGGGCGAGGCCGAATAGGGTGCCGAGCAGCAGGAAGCCGCCTTCCTGAACGCCGAGCGCGGCGGGGACGAGGAAAGCCGCCGAGCGGATGGCCTGGCCGAGGCTTTCGATGATCAGGGCATCGACGAGACTGACCTTTTGTCCGAGGAAATAGAGGATCAGCCAGACCTCGACCGCGCCGAACAGCCATGAACCGAGATGATTGGCGGTGCCGACAAGGACGCCGCGCCGGTTACGATAGAGCGTTGCGACGGTCTCGTGGAGATCGGCGAGGGAGAGAAGCGCGGGCCAGCCGAGCTTGATGGCGAGTTTCTCCAAGAGTCGCTCCACCAGACGGAAGATGCCCCATTTCTGCACCAGCACCGCGCCGGTGGCGGCCGGAATCGCGAGCGCGAGCCCGAGCAGGGCCCAGCGGGTCACGGCGCTGCCGCTATCGACGATCAGCAGCGCCAAGAGGCCGATCGCCGTAAACATGATCTGGGTGATGAATTCGAAGGTGAGGTCCACCAGCACCGAGCCGCCGGCGACAACGGGACGGGCGCCGTAGAAGGTCAGCATACGCGCGCCGATGAAATCGCCGCCAACGAGAGTAACTGGCAGGATTCCGCTGACCGAATTCGCGCACCAGTCGCGCGACGAAGAACGTCCACCAGTCTTTCGGCCAAAGCGCGCTAGCGGCGGCACGCCAGGCGAAGGCGCAGAACATGAGCTGGGGTATATGGGCGAGGATGACGATCGCAATGCCCCAACCGGCCGTGGCGAGGAGATCGCCGAGCTCAGTGAGATTGTGATAGGCGATGAGAAGGATGAGGCCTGTAAGGCCGGCCAGCGCGGCCAGTACGGTGCCGATTTTGGCCGTTCGGGCGGTCATGCGCGATGCCCCCTTCGCGCCTGGACGACGGATCTGCCGATCGGTCTTAGGAGCCGACTTCGCGGGCGTTCAGGAAGTGCATGAACTCGACGCCCTCGCGCAGCCGCCGCTTGGTCATCTCCCAGCTCTTGAGCATCTCGAGCGTGATGTCGGCGATCTTGCGCGGCCGGAAATAGAACCGTTTGTAGAAGGTCGCCACCGCGTCGAAGATCTCCTCCTGGGAGAGATGCGGATAGGCGATCGACGAGATCTGGAAGCCTTCGCCCTGCACCATGTCGTCGCCGGTATTGACCAGCCAGTCGTTCTTGACCGCCTGATCGTAGAGGAACGTGCCGGGATAGGGCGCGGCGAGCGAGACCTGGATGGTATGCGGGTTGATCTCGTTGGCGAAGCGGATCGTCTCCTCGATGGTCTCGCGGGTCTCGCCGGGCAGGCCGATGATGAAGGTGCCGTGGATCGCGACGCCGAGCTTGTGGCAGTCCTCGGTGAACTTGCGCGCGACCTCGATCCGCATGCCCTTCTTGATGTTGTGCAGGATCTGCTGGTTGCCGGATTCGTAGCCGACCAGCAGCAGCCGCAGGCCGTTCTCGCGCATCACCTTCAGCGTCTCATAGGGCACGTTGGCCTTGGCGTTGCACGACCAGGTGACGCCGAGCTTGCCGAGGCCGCGGGCGATCTCCTCGGCGCGGGGCCGGTCGTCGGTGAAGGTGTCGTCGTCGAAGAAGAATTCGCGGACCTGCGGGAACAGCTTCTTCGCCAGCGCGATCTCCTCGATCACGTTCTCGGCGCTCCGGGTGCGATAGGTATGGCCGCCGATGGTCTGCGGCCAAAGGCAGAAGGTGCAGCGCGATTTGCAGCCCCGGCCGGTATAGAGCGACACATAGGGGTGCAGCAGGTAGCCGATGAAATAATCCTCGATGACGAGGTCGCGCTGATAGACCGGCGTCACGAAAGGCAGCTCGTCCATGTTGTGCAGGATCGGGCGCTCGGGATTGCGCACGACCTCCCGTTGCGCTTCCAGGTGACGCCGTAGACGTCCGAGAGCGGCTTGCCCTCGGCGATCTCCTTGATGGTGAAGTCGAATTCGGCGCCGGCGACGAAATCGATCGCGTCCGACGCGGCGACCGAGGCCTCGGGCGAGATCGCGACATGGGCGCCGACGAAGCCGATCATGAGCTTCGGGTTTTCCGCCTTCAGCGCCTCGGCGACCTTCACGTCGTTGTGGAAGGACGGCGTCGAGGTATGCAGCACCACGAGCTCGTAATCCTTGGCCATCGGCAGCACGTCGTCGAGGCGACGAGGCCGCGCGCCGGCGCATCGACGAGCTTGCTGTCGGGGACGAGCGCCGCCGGCTGGGCGAGCCAGGTCGGATACCAGAACGAGCGGATTTCGCGCCGCGCCTGATAACGCGAGCCGGCGCCGCCGTCGAAGCCGTCGAATGACGGCGGATTGAGGAACAAAGTTTTCTTCATGACGTAGAACCTTTGTGGGCGGCGACCAATCCATCGCGACCGACGACCAATGCCCGGCCCCGCCAGTTGATCTGGCGGCCGAGAAAGCTCGTCGCCCAGACCCCGAAACTGACGATATCGCGCAACGGAACGAGCCACAATGACCCGTCATTCGGCAGGTTCAGCTTACGATGAACCGCAAGATGCACGCCGGCCCTAAGCAGGATGGCGGCGGCGACGAGGCCGGCCGCAAGCCATTGCCAGCCGGCGTTGACCACCGCCGTCCACGGCGCGATCAGGCACCGGAACCCGTACATGATGAAGGACAAGGCATGGCCGAGCGGATCGACGGTCCGCACGGTCCGCGCCCAGCGCAATTCATGCTGGAGCATATGGGCAAAGGATTCCTCGGCGACGACGTTTTCGACGACATAGTCCGACAGCACGACCTTGAAGCCGCGCTGGCTGACCAGTTTGCCGAGCATATGGTCGTCGGCGAGATACTCGGCGATAGCGCCGAACCCGCCGATCAGCTCCAGGAGAGGTCGCCGCACCGCCATGGTCGCCCCGAAGCAGAAGCGGATATCCCTGAGCTTCGCGCTGACCAGGACGGACGGCAGGAACCATTCGTTGATGAACATGCTGGCCAGGCGGGAGGGTAAGTGCCGCGACGCCGATGCCTTGTAGAGGCAGGTGACCGCGCCGAACTTGGGGATCGGCGAATGGCGCGGCCACCGTCGCGAGATAGGTTTCGTCCACCCGCATGTCGCTGTCGGCGACGAAGAGAAGATCATATTTCGCCGCCGGGACCATATTGTCGAGATTGCTGGCTTTGAGGTTGTGACCCGCGACATTGCCGTCGACGACCAGCGTGATATCGACGTCATCGAGCTCCCGGATCAGGCGCTCGACCGTCGGAATGGCCGGATCGGCCGCGTCCAGGACGCCAAAGATGACCTGATATCGGGGATAGGCCTGACGACAGAACGAGCGAAGATTTTCGTAAAGCAATTCGTCCATGCCGCAAACCGGCTTGAGAATAGTGACGGGCGGTTGGAAGGCGTCCGAGCCGGGCGTGGCCAGCTTGAAAGCTTTGACGCAGCGTATCGCCAGCCAGACGAACACCGCCGAAGCGACGTTCACCGCGATCGCCACCAGCATCAGCGCATACAGAATATCGACGACCATCCCTAAGAACGCCCTTTTAGGCGACGGCAGGGACTAGAGGCGGCGCTCGTACCCGCCGAGTTCTCTGTCGTAGCCGTTTTGTCGTTGTCGAGTTGTCCCGTCCCGCGACGAAGACAAATCACCCAAGAATGTGACGGAGACGCGCGTTTGAGACCTCCATAACGAAGTTGATTACAGAATCGGGAGCGAACGCTGCTCAATATACACCCTTGCGGCGAGCGATCGGAGGAAAAATAAGGCAGGGTGCCACGGTAGTTAACCTCAATCGAGGAAGCCTGTATCCTGGAGTCAGGGCAAATCCGGGCAGGCGGACCATGGTCATAGGCGTTTCACCATCGACGAGGGCAGTCGGATTTTGGTCGGCGGTGCTCGCGACAGCGTTCAGCTTGGTTTACGTCGTGGCTCAGCTCGCGGAATGGGCAGGTTGGCTAGGCTCCGGCGGTGGGCCGGAGAATGCGAGTTCACCGCTCGGTCTGGTCGTTTTACTGACGCCATCTCTGTTGCTGGGCCCCGCCTTTCTGGTGTTGGTCGTCACGATCAATCAGCTGGCGCCGCTCGACCTGAAGGCCTGGGGGCAGGCCGCAATCGCCTTCGCGACGGCCTATGTCGTCCTAACCGGCGCGGTCTATTTCGTTCAACTCACCTTCGTTGCGCCCCGGCTCGCTGCCGGCCGCACCGAAGGCATCGAACCGTTTCTGTTCGTGCCTTTCGATTCCTTCCTCTATTCGGTCGATATCCTCGGCTACAGCTTTATGAGTTTGGCGACGCTCTTCGCCGCGCGGGTATTCACGGGACCGGGTCTGGAGCGGACCATCCGGCTGTTGCTGACGGCGAACGGGCTGTTGCTGCCATTTCTGGCCCTCCAGATCTATTTCCATTTTCTGATCTGGATTGCCGCCCTTTGGGCCGTGACGTTCCCCGGTTCGACTTGGGCTCTGGCGCTCCTGTTCCGGCGGGCGGGCAGGGCGCCCGCCACACCATGGCATGGCTGATGGCGCTCAGGACCGGTCGAGCGCTTCCTCGAACATCGCTTCGATATTGCGGGCGAGCTGATCGAGCTCCCGATGCGGCGAAAGGCGACGGCTGGATCATCCAGGCCGCGACCAATTCCGAGACGATGCTGACCGAGGTCAATCTGTTCGACGCGAGGGCCATCGCCAAAGGCCCGATCGCCACGGCGAAGTTGCCTTTGCGCCTTAAACCGGCTTATCACGGGAGCTGGGCGGACGGCTCGAAAGTCAAGCCTTCCGGTCTCGTCTAAAGGAGGCCTGTCTAAAAGGGGGAAGCCGGTGAATTACGACAACTATATCGCCCTGTTCAACACGGGCGACGATGCGGCGCTGGTCGAAACCTATTTCGCCGACGATCTCGTCTTCTCAGGCGGCTCGCGGGAATATCACGGCAAGCAGGCGCTGCTGGATTTCCTCGCCTGGGCCCATGACGGCGTCCGCGAGGTCATCCGCGAGCAAAAGGTGCTGCAGCAGGGCGACACGATCTTCGCCGAGATCGACATGGACTTCCACGCCTCCAAGGAGCGGACGGATTTTCCCTTCGGCCATCTCCATCCGGGCGATCTGGTGACGGTCAAATTCTTCGTCACTTATACACTCCGCGACGGCAAGGTGATCCAGCTCAAGAGCATGACGTGGCCGCCTGAGAAGGGCGTTACCAAGCTACCGCGACTCGGCGGACATCCGAGCCAAAAAGCCGCTTTCGGGGCTTATAATTCGGCCTTCAGCAATGCCGATTTCGAGCGCTTCCCGACATTCTATACCGAGGACGTGGTGCTGGAGCTCGGCTCCGTGCCCCGGATCGAAGGCCGTCAGGGCATCATCGATTTCTACAAGCCGATGTTCGCCAAGGTCCGCGAAGACCTCACGCCCCATATGATCCTCTGCGACGATAAGGCGATCGCCCTGGACGCCACCAGCCGCTTTACGGCGATCGAGGATGCGCCCGATTTCGTCGTCGGCGCGCTCAAGAAAGGCGACTATATCGAGGTCCGCGTCTTCGTTCATTACGAGCTGCGCGACGGCCTCATCTCCCATATCAAAGTCGCGCGCGCCGGCGATCCCGTCACCCACCGCGCCTGAGCGTCAGATCGCCATCCATCCTCAATACCGTCATCCCGGAAGCCGGTTTACCCGGCATCTTTGATGCCGTCGGCAAACCGAGCTATCCGGGATCCATTGTCATAAGCCGAAGCGGTTGACCTGGCTCCCGGATCGCAAGCCTCGCGGGCCGAAAACTTTGTTTTCGGGCTCGCCTAACGTCCGGGATGACGAAAAGCGCGTCAGATCACCATCAGGTCCTGGCCGACGATCACCTCGCCGTCGAATTCCTTGCGCACGCCTGCGATGAACGTCGTGACCGGGAGATTCGGCCGGCCGAGATTGGTGGCACCCGGAATCAGGTGATTGAGCACCAGAAGCTTGACGCCGGCCTCCCGCGCGGTGCGGCCGACATCGGCGGGTGTCGAGTGTGTCGTGGCGACATGGCGGTACATGTTGTTCGGATTGCCTTTGGCCTCTTCTTCCTTGGCGATCCGGACCATCTGATCGTAAATCCGCTGCGACATGATCTCACAGACGAAAACGTCGGCGCCCTTGGCCAGTGCGACGACATTCTCCGAATAGGCCGTGTCGCCCGAGAACACGATCGAGCGGTCCTTGGTCTCGAATCGGTAGGCGAGAGAGCGGTAGGGCATTCGAGCTTTTGAACGCGCCGGGAAATGTGTGTTCTCGATCGAGGTCACCGTTACCTTGTCGTCCTTAAAAACGCGGGTAGGCTTGGCCGTGGCCGGGAGGTCGTGGCCATGCATCAGGGCTTCCGGCCGGACCTTGCGCCCCTCGTCGACGATGCGGATTTCGGTGTTCGCCTTGAAGAAAGCGAGGGCGCCGGCGACCATCGCTTGGGTGCCATAGGGCCCATAGATATCCGTCGGGTCCGTCCGGCTACCGGTCCATTGATGGGTTAGCAGCGCCGGCAAGTCGGCGGTGTGGTCGTCATGAAGATGGGTGAAGAAGATGTTGGCAAGCTGCAGATAGCCAATTCCGCATTCGACCAGGTCGCGCATCGTGCCGTAGCCGCAATCGACGAGATACGGCGTGTCGTCGACCAGGACGAGGCTCGAGGTTTCGGCGCGCTTCAAATCGACGCCGGGTCCGCCCCGCGTGCCGAGCAGGATGAGGTTGGTGCCGGTCAGCGCCTCGGCCGCGAGGCCGCGCGTCGCCGGATCGCTGTTGGCCGTGCGGCCCTGGCCTTCGCCCGATTGGCGCCAGGGCTTTCGGCGTCACGCCTAACGCCGCAAGGCTTGCCGCGCCTTTCAGAAGCAGGCGCCGATTCATCGCCGCCGGAATCCCTGAGTCAGATTTCATCGTTCCCCTCCAAATCTCCCAATTCGCCAAAAGCTCGTTTCGGATAGTAGGTCATTCGCCCGCGACGCGCGCCGTTTTTAACAAGGCGCGCCTGTAGAAATCAGTTGCGCAGCGCCGGATTTTTCTGCGTAGTACCCGCGGGGAAAAAGACCGGCCGGTCGGCCATCGACCGCAACCCGGCGATAGAGAATTTCACAGAGAGGCTGGAGACAAACCTATGGATAAGCGCGCGCTATTTGTGTCCGTTTGCGTCATTCTCGTCGCGGCGGCGTGTTCGGAGTCGAAGGACGCCGCCGATACGTCGGGCCCGGCGGTCGATATGGCGGCCCTGCATCAGGAGGAATATGCCGGCATGCGCGCGGCCTTCTGCCCGCCGCCGCCCGGCCAGCAGGCGTCGAGCCCGATCCCGACATCGGGCGATCTTTCGGTCGAGCCGGCGAAGATTTTCGACAATCTCTATTTCGTCGGCAACAAGGCCTCGTCGTCCTGGGCGATCACGACGCCGGAGGGCATCATTATCCTGGACGCGGGCTTCCATTACAGCGTGAAGGAAACCGTCGTCGCCGGCATGGAGAAGCTCGGCCTCGATCCGAACGACATCAAATATGTCATCGTCTCCCACGGCCATAACGACCATTTCGGCGGCGCGAAGTTCCTTCAGGAAACCTACGGCGCCCATATCGTCATGTCGGAAGCGGACTGGCAGTACATGGTGACATGGCCGCAAAAGGGCAGCCCCGCGCCGTTTCCCGAGCACGATATCGTGGTGCATGACGGCGACGAGGTCACGCTCGGCGGCACAACGGTGCGCATCGTCGTCACGCCGGGGCACACGCCGGGCACGATCTCGCCGATCTTCCCGGTGACGGAGGGCGGCGAGACCCATCTCGTGGGCTATTGGGGCGGCGACGGCGCGGGCTATCTCCCGCCGGAGGAAATGCAGACCTATATCAATTCCGCGACCCGGTTCATGGATCTGGATCCGGCCGTCGATGTCGAGCTCAGCAATCACGCCGCCGCCGACGGCACCCTGCTCAAGCTCCCGGTGCTGAAGGCCCGCAAGCCCGGTGATCCCAATCCCTTCATCTCCGGCCATGCCGCGTTTCGCGAATGGGTCGGGGTCTTGAGGTCCTGCGCCTCCGACTATCTGGCGCAGAAGAAGAGCAGTTGAACAAGCGGGAGCGTACGATGTATGTCACCATCGTCACCTATAAGCCGACCAACGGAAAATCGCCCGCGGAAATCGCCGAAAGCTTCGAAGCCTCCGCGCCCCTGTTCCGCAGCATCCCCGGCCTGATCCGCAAATATTTCTGCTTCGACGACGCGGCCCACGAGGGCACCAGCGTCTATATCTGGCAGGACCGGCAGGCCGCCGAAGCCTGCTTCGGCAACCCGGAGTTCCTCGCGCGCTTCAAGAAGTCCTTCGGCTGCGACCCGACGATCAAATATGTCGAGACGAAGCTCGTGGTGGATAACAGCGGCTCATAGCGAGCGGCGAAGAGCGAACGCTTCTAAGGCCCTCCTTGCGTCGCCGCTTCCGTGGGCGTCAGCGACCGTGGGGGTTGGCCGCGCGGGTTCGGCGGCAGGGGGTTCGTCAGCGCCTTGCGGGCCTGGCTCTGGACGTAGTGGCGGATCGAACTCCGCCTGGTCCGGCGAGATGTAGTGCGACCAACTGATCATACCCAGATGCGCCAGGCCGCCGTCGATGACCACCGTCTTCCAGGCCGCGGCGTTGTTCGTGTAGGGCGACCGCTTCAGGTCGGGGATTACGTTGTTGTTGGTGGTGTTCACTCCGTGGCAGTGCGAGCAGTAGTTGGCATAGACTTGGCTACCGTCGAACAATTCGGTCTCGGTCCAGGTCGCTGAAGCCGGCGGCGCCACGATCGGCCTTGCGGGCGGGGGATCGGGGGGAAGGGTCGCCTTGCCGTTCAGCTTGAAGGCCACCAGCCTGCCGACCTGAGGGGTGCGGAGATCGCGGCCGCCGCCCATGATCCCGAGAGACGCCCCCATCGGGACCAGGATGTATTGCTCGCCGTCGATCATATAGCTGACCGGGCCGGTGGTGATGGCGTTGGGAGTGTCGTAGCTCCAGATCTTCTGACCGGTGTCCGCTCGGAAGGCGTTGAGCGTGCCCATCACGTTCCGGGAGGCGCCCTGGAACACCAGACCGCTAGCCGTCGCCAGCACCCCGTTGCCGTAGCCGTCGGTCCGCCATACGGCCTGCTGCTTCACGGGATCCCAGGCCATGAGGTAGGAACGCCGCGGCGCCGGATTGGCGGGCCTCGGCGCCGGGATTTTCCGCAGCGCGTCGGGAACCTTCTGGCCGAAGACGTAGATGCCGAGGCCGTTGCCTTCCTTGCGCCATTCGAAGGTCTCCGTGGCATAGTCGATGCCGGGCGGGCCCTGGCTCGCCTGGAGGTACATCACCTTGGCCTTGGGGTCCCAGCTCATCGGGTTCCAATTGCGGGCGAAACCGTTCGAGCCGCCCGGGTGTCCGGGGCTGTAATGGGCGTCGTCGTTGACGATCACCGTGCCGTCGGGCCTGAAGCCCTTGAACCAATAGAGGCCCGGCACGAAAGGCGCGCCCGAAACCAGCTTGCCGGTCGCGCGATCGAGGACGAAGAACACCCCGGACTTGGGGGCGTGCATCACGACCTTCGTCATCTTGCCCTTGATGGAGAGGTCGGCCAGGGTCATGTCCGCGGTGGCCGCGTAGTCCCATTCCTCGCCGGGGGTCTCCTGGTAGTGCCACTTGTAGCGCCCGGTCTTGGCGTCCAGGGCCACGATCGAGGCCAGGAACAGGTTGTCGCCCTTATTCTCCGACCGCCAATAGCGGCTCCAGGGGAAGCCGTTGCCGGTGGCGAACAGGAACTGGTCGAAATCCGGGTCATAGACGATGGAGCCCCAGACGGTGGCCCCGCCGCGGTACTCGTTCGACGGCCCGAACCAGGTCGGCTGGACGATCTTGTCCATGATCTCGTCCGAGATCTCGTGATCCTTCACCCCGGGCTCGCCGGGGGTCAGGAAGAATTTCCATGCCTTCTTGCCGGTCTCGGCGTCGTAGGCGCTGACGAAGCCGCGCCCGCCGACATCGCCGCCGGAGTTGCCGATGACGACGAGGCCCGCGCCGACGCGCGGCGCGCCCGTGCTGCTCAGATAGCTGTCCTTCGGTAGGGTCTGGGTGCTCCAGACCTCACTTCCGGTTCGGGCATCCAAGGCCACCAGGCGCCCGTCGATGGTGCCGACATAGACCTTGCCCTTGTAGACGGCCACGCCCCGGTTCACCACGTCGCAGCAGGGCTTGGCCCCGGAACCGGGCGCGTTGTTGGCTTGCCACTCCCAAATCTTTTCACCGGTCTTGGCGTTGACCGCATAGACGTTGCTCCACGCGGTGGAGACATAGGCCACGCCGTCCACCACGATAGGGGTCGCCTCCTGGCCGCGGGAGGTGTCGAAATCCAGCACCCAGGCGGGCTTCAGGTCCTTGATGTTGTCGGGGGTGATCTGGTCGAGGGTCGAGTAGCGCCAGGACTGCTGGTTGCCGCCGTTGACCAGCCAGTTCTGCGGCTCCTTGCCGGCATCGCGCATACGCGCGTCGTCGATCTGGCCGAATTTCGTCGGCGCGCCCGCGGAGGATTGCCCCGACACCGAACCCGCCGCCATCGTCAACAACAAGACGCCGACGCACGCCAAACCCGTCTTCACCGCTCGCATCGATTTTCCCCTCCCCCGATCGCCGGCCGAGGTAGCGCCGCGATCCTCTGGAAAAACTAGCATAGGCAAGATGAAAGGAGATTGGCGAGGAAATTAACGGGAGATGATTCGGTGATCGATCTCGCGGTATGGACCCCGCGACGGAGTGGCGTGCCGGACAGGGTGAATCTGGGCACTCGGGGCGTTGGAAAATTGGGGTGTCGTTGCTCCAACTGCGCCCACACCTGCGCCGGGCGGCAAAAACGCTGCGCCACCCGGAAGCAATCGTAGCGATACGTAATCAGTGTCAAACTTGTAGCTTTCGCCTTGAAAGGCCTTGGATACCAAGGAGGCGGGACAGGGTGCGCTATTTCTTGAGCAGGTTTTCTTGCGCTTCGGGCAGGTTGCCTTCGGATTGCTGCCCCTGCATCTCCGCCGTCTCGTTGGACAAGTCACCTTCGCTAGGCGTCGTATCGCTCATCTCGTCTGCAGTATGAGCTGCTCCGGCACCGCTTTCGGCTTCGCGCCAAGCTTCCGTGGCGCTCGTCATCTGGATGACCGGAACACCCTTGGGAAAGATCACTTCGCGCTCGGAATCCGGCAGTTCGATGCCACCCTTGAGGAGCGCGTTCTTGGTCTGGCGCAGCAACGCCGAATTGATTTTGTAAGGCGAGTAGGTGGCGCTGTCGAACCAATAATAGATGCGCAAATTCACCGTTGCCGGGCCCAACTCCTCCACCAGCACCAGCGGCTCGGGCGTCTCGAGGACGGCGGGATGCTCCCGCAACACTCCCGCGATCAGCGCCTGCGCCTTAGCAGCCGAGGAATCGTAAGCGATGCCGACCGTAAACTCGGCGCGGCGGCTCGGAATGCTGCTGTAGTTCTTGATGATGCTCTTGTAGACGGTGGAGTTGGGGATCTGCACCTGATTGCCGTCGAGCGTCAGCAGCACGGTGCTGCGCACGTTCAGGTTCTGGACGACACCTGTGTGCCCACCGACATCGATAAGGTCGCCGCTGTGGAAGGGATTGCGCGCGCTGAGCAGAATGCTCGCCAGAAAATTCTCGGCGATGTCGCGCAGCCCGAAGCCGATGATGATGCCGATTAGCCCGGTGCCGCCAAGTACGGTGAGGGCCAGCCGCGTCAGGCCGGAAAATTGCAGCACGAAATAGACGCCCAGCAGGAAGACCGGAATCGCAAACGCCCGCGCCGCCACCGACAGCAGCAGCGGGAACTCGATACGGCCCGCGAACAGCCGCCGAACTCCCCACGACACCAGTCTGGCGATCAGCCATGTCGCCAGGATGACAAGGGCAGCGAGCGCGACCAGCGGCCAGATCCGGACCATCTGCCGGTAAAACCTTGTGAATTCCTCGCCTGCGCGCGCAAAGGTGGAGCCGATGTCGGCATCGGCCTCGATCCGGTTGACAACGGCAACAGTGCCTTGCGTGTTTTCAGCTAAGGCGCCGGCCCAGGCCCGATGCTCCTGCGTCTCTGTCGTGCCGTCGAGGAAGACCACGCCGTCATGCACCGAGACGCGGGCCGCCTCGAACCAACCGGTCGAATTCAGGATGCGTTGCAGGCGGCCCTCGATCTTCGCATCGCTGGCTTCAGGAACCACCGTTACCGCCAGCCGCGGTGCGGCCGGGGGCAAATCCTGTGCTGCGGCAGGTGCCGCACAGGCAAACAGCAGCAGGGCGCCCCCTGTGGCACCCATCACCGCCGCCCGCAGCCATCCAATAAGCTGGGCAACGTGACTTTTCGGATGTCGGAGAAGCCGGGTCATGTCTTCGCTCCCTTGCTGGCCAGACACCAGGCTGCCGCTTTTCGGTAACGCGATTCCTGAAGCGTGCTTTTGGCCGTCGCTCCTGCAAGAACAAGCATAGGCTTCTCAGTCTGCGTTACGACGAACGGAAGCTCCCTCGAAGTCCTCGAACCTATCGCGAAAATGACTTTCTGCTTTCCGCCCCCCTCGTCGGTGCCGGGTTCGGGCACTTTCACGATGAGGACACCTCGTCCCAACCCGAAGGAAGAACACGAATGCCAGATTAGGAGCACTCGGTCGCAGGCAACGTGAAGCCAAGGATGGCCTCGATCTCGTCAAAGCTCAAGCGCCGGACAATTGGCCCCGGTACGGAGGGGTATTCACAAAGTTTGGCGTATTTGGTCGGTTTTGGCTCCCTGTCATTTTCTCACAGTGCATTTTCCGATAGCTTCTATGAAAGATGCAGCACAAAGGGCACTGCCCGGCTTGCCTAATGTCCCATCGAGAAAAGGATTATGAGGAGCTGCATTCGCGCTATTCTGAGCGCCGATGAAGGGCGCCAAGCGTCGCCCTCGAATTGTGTGGTAACTTGAATCGTCGAAGATGGCGACAGCGGTTGAGGTGATCTTCCGTAAGTAAAGGGGAGACAGGCGTCCAGGCCGACTTGAGGAGCGAATTTCTTTGACACGTCTTCGGGCCCATCGCGAAAGTCACCTGGTTTCTCGCATTGGTTGGTTGCGCGCGGCTGTCCTGGGGGCAAATGACGGCATCGTGTCAACGGCAAGCCTTATCATCGGCGTTGCGGCGGCCTCTGCGGCCGCACCTGACATCCTCATTGCCGGAATTGCGGGCTTGGTCGCGGGCGCAATGTCTATGGCGGCTGGCGAATATGTATCGGTCAGCTCGCAGGCGGACACCGAGCAGGCCGATCTGGAACGCGAGCGCGCCGAACTGTCGGCAGAGCCGCAGATGGAATTGCGCGAACTTACGAACATATATGTAGAACGCGGCCTCAACAGGGACCTCGCCCTCCAAGTTGCCGAACAGCTTATGGCCAAAGATGCGCTTGGCGCCCATGCGCGGGACGAGCTCGGCATATCGGAAGTGACGGCGGCGCGGCCAATTCAGGCAGCTCTGACTTCAGCCGCCACTTTTTCCGTTGGGGCTGCGCTGCCCATCGCAATGGTTATTGTTGCCCCGCCCTTTGCCATGATCCCCATTGTGTCGGTCGCCTCACTCGTATTTCTGGCACTGCTGGGTTTGCTCGGAGCCCGTGCCGGTGGCGCCAACGTTTGGAAGGCGGCGATACGAGTGACTTTTTGGGGTGCGTTGGCGATGGCGCTGACCGCGGGCATCGGCGCCGCGGTTGGAACGGTTGTCTGAACGACGGGCACAGCGCGAAACAACCACCTCTGTAGCTCGCACGTTCTCTCTTTGTCCGCTCTTGCGAAGTGACGCCTTGCGCAAAATCAGTGACTGTGACGGTGGCGTCCCCGGCAGGATTCGAACCTGCGACCCCAGGATTAGGAATCCTGTGCTCTATCCTGCTGAGCTACGGGGACCCGTGGCGGGCGTCTGGATTGCCGGGAAAGCAATAGCGCAGCTTTTGGTGCGATACAATCTATCGGCGGCTTTCACGGGCCGACCGGCAGCAAAAGCTTGTTCTTGCGGAGATCGTGCCTAATTACAGATAGGTGAGCAGTCGAAGAACATCCGAAGGAACAAGTTCGCTCGCAGACGGTCGGACGGGTGCGCCGGGGCAGAATGACGGTGATTGGCCGGGTATCGTTCAGGCGGCAGTCGATCTGCGTCATGCCCTCCATCGCCGGCCCGAGCTCACCTGGGCCGAGCATCAGACCGCTCACACAATCCGCAACGGCCTGACCGCCGCCGATATCTCCTGGCGCCCCTGCGCCGAGACCGGGACCGTCGCGCGGCTCGCCCCGGACGCCGCCGGACGGCATATCGCGCTTCGCGGCGACATCGACGCCCTGCCGCTCATTGAGCAATCCGGCGTCGAGTGGGCCTCCGAGCACGAGGGCTGCATGCATGCCTGCGGCCACGATGGTCACACCGCGACTCTGATGGGGACGGCGCTGTGGCTGAAACGCCACGAAGCGCAGCTGCCCGGCCCGGTCTCGCTTCTGTTCCAGCCCGCCGAGGAAGGCGGCTTTGGGGCCCAGCGGATGATCGAGGACGGCGCGCTCGACGGCGTCGACGCGATCTTCGGCTGGCACAACTGGCCGGCCATCCCCTTCGGCAAGGCGGTCTGCCCGGACGGCGCGGTGATGTCCGCCAACGGCACCTTCGGCATCGTGGTGACAGGCAAGGGCGGTCATGCCAGCCAGCCGGAGTTGTGCCGCGATCCGGTGCTAGCGGTCTCGGCCATCACGCTGGCGATTCAGCAGGTCGTCGCGCGCCGCCTCGCGCCGCAGAATTCCGTCGTCGTCAGCGTCACGTCGATCGACGCCCGAAGCGGCGACACCATCATCCCAGAAACGGCCACGCTCGGCGGCAGCTTCCGGCTTTCCGACGATGGCTTACGGAAGACGGTCGAGGATCTGATATCCCAGACCGCAATCGATACCGCGCGGGCGTATGGCGTCTCCGCCGAGGTCGAGATGCGGCCGCGCTACGGCACCACGGTCAATCACGCCGCGGAAGCCGAGACTTACCGCGCAGCATTGGCCGCGGAATTCGGCGCGGACTGGCGCTCGGAGGAAACCCTCGTCCCGATCATGGCGTCCGAAGATTTCAGCTATTACCTCGCCGAGGTCCCCGGCGCTTTCGCGCTGATCGGTGCGGATGACGGCGAGGGCCACGATTTTCCCTGCCATAGCACCCATTACGATTTCAACGATGCGCTGATCCCGCGCATCGCCCGCGTGTATGCGCGTCTCGCCGGGGCGCCGCTGCCCGACACCTCCTGAAAACCAACCCAACAAAAGGAGAGGCTCCATGGAGATGCAGACATTCGATAGGCTCGAGTCGGAAGTCCGGGGTTATGTCCGGGCCTATCCGACGGTATTCAAGACCGCCTCGAACGCCCGCCAGGTCGACGAGGACGACAAGTCCTATATCGATTTCTTCGCCGGCGCCGGCGTACTGAATTTCGGCCACAACAATCCGCGCATGAAGAAGGCGCTGATCGAATACATTGAATCCGACGGCGTCGCCCACAGTCTCGACATGGCGACCACGGCCAAGCGCGGTTTCATCGAAAAATTCGCCGAAACGATCCTCGAGCCGCGCGGCATGGACTACAAGCTGCAATTCATGGGGCCGACCGGCACGAATTCGGTTGAGGCCGCGCTCAAGCTCGCCCGCAAGGTCACTGGCCGCTCGACGGTCGTCGCCTTCAGCCACGGCTTTCACGGCATGACCTTGGGATCGCTCGCCCTAACCGCCAACGAATATTTCCGTCAGGCCGCCGGCATTCCGCTCGGCCACGTCATGCGCCTGCCTTTCGAGGATGCGCCCGGCGGCGGCATCGAGGCGATAGAGAATTACCGGGCGGCGCTGAAGGACTCCTCCAGCGGACTGCTCCCGCCCGCTGCCGTCATCGTCGAGACCATCCAGGCCGAAGGCGGCGTTCATGTCGGCTCAAAGGAGTGGCTTCACGCCGTACAGAACATGGCGCGCGATGTCGGCGCGCTGTTCGTGATCGACGACATCCAGGTCGAGCTGCGGACGCACCGGATCCTATTTCAGCTTCGACGGGCTGGGTCTCGAGCCCGACATCATTTGCCTCGCCAAGGGCATCGGCGGCTTCGGCACGCCGCTGGCGATGACCCTGAACAAGCCCGAGCACGACAAGCACTGGTCGCCCGGCGAGCATACCGGCACGTTCCGCGGCCAGGGCTTCTCCTTCGTCGCCGGCCGCGAGGCGCTGCGCTATTTCGACGACGACGATCTGATGGTCGACGTCCGCCGGATGGGCAAGGAAATCCGGGCGCGGCTCGATCGCCTGGTCGAGAAATATTCCAACCAGAAATGGGAGACGCGCGGCCGCGGCATGATCCAGGGCCTGGACGTCGCCGACGGGGCAGTCGCCAAGCAGATCGCCTCGACCTGCTTCGAAGACGGCCTCCTGATCGGGCCCTGCGGCACCGGCGGCCGGGTGATCAAATTCATCCCGCCCCTCACCATCCCGCAGGACGACCTCGACGAGGGCATGGACATCTTCGAAACCTCCGTAAACACGGTCATGGGTGCAGCATGAACAGACGCGACGATATGACGTTTCCGATCGAGGAATACGACCGCCGGCTCGGCGAGCTGCGGCGGCGGATGGAGCGGCGTCACCTCGATGCCGTGATCATCACCGACCCCGAGAACCTGATGTATCTCACCGATTACCAGACGACCGGCTATTCCTTCTTCCAGGCGCTGGTCGTGCCGATCGCGGACGAAAGCTTCATGATCACCCGCGGCATGGAGGAATCGAACGTCTATGCCCGCACCTGGGTCACCCAGACCCGGCCCTATCCAGATACCGGCGATGCGATCCAGATGCTGATCGAAAGCCTGCGCGAGTTCGGTTTGCGCGATCGCGTGATCGGCTACGAGCGGAACAGCTACTACTTTCCCGCCTACCAGCAGGACCGCATCCACACCAGCTTCACCGAGGGCCGGCTGCTCGATTGCTTCGGCATCGTCGAAGAGATGCGCGTGTGCAAGTCGGATGTAGAGATCGAGGTCATGAAAAAGGCCGCCAAGGCCACCGAGGCCGGCATGAAGGCCGGAATCGACACCGCGCGTGCCGGCGTCACGGAGAACGAGATCGCCGGCGAAATCAGCCGGGCCATGTTCGATGCCGGCGGCGAGGCGCCCTCGGTCATGCCCTATGTCACCTCCGGTCCGCGCACCATGATCGGCCACGCCACTTGGGAGGGCCGGACGGTCCAGCCGGGCGAGCATGTCTTTCTCGAGGTCGGCGGCTGCTACCGGCGCTATCACACGGCGATGATGCGGACCATCGTCCTCGACGAACTGTCCTCCTCCATGCATTCGGCCCAGGAGCGCATGAAGATGGCGCTCTCCCGCGTCAAGGAGGTGATCCGCCCTGGCCTGACGGTGGCCGATGCCGACAATGTCGTCCGCCAGATCATCAGCGACAACGATGTCGGTGCCCGGCTCGTCACCCGCGCTGGTTACTCGATCGGCATCGCCTTCCCGCCGAGCTGGGACGAGGGCTATATCCTGAGCCTGAAGCCCGGCAACTCGGATGTTCTGAAGGAAGGCATGACCTTCCACATCATCCCCTGGATGTGGGGCGTCGACGGCGACAAGACGGTCGGGATCTCGGACACGATTCTCAGTGACCGAGGACGGCTGCGAATCGTTCTTCGATTTCGACGAGGATTTCGTCTGCAAGCCTGAAGAAGCCGGCAAGGCGAAGAGCAATGTCGCCGAATTCGCCAAGGGTCAGGAAGGGCGGTCGGCATGAACCGCGCGATCGATCCCACGACCGGCCAGGTGATCCGCGAGGTCGAGACGGCCGACGCAAGCCGGATCGACGCCACCTTGGCGACGGCCGACGATGCGTTCCGGACCTGGCGCAAGGCGAGCTTCGAGGACCGCGCCGCGGTTCTGACGGCCGTCGCCTCCCGGATGCGCGAGAATGTCGAGCCGCTCGGCGCGCTGATGACCGAGGAGATGGGCAAGCCCGTGAAGGAAGCCCATGGCGAGGTCAAGAAGTCGGCCTGGTGCGCGGAGCACTATGCCGAGCATGCCGAGGCGTATCTTGCCGACGAAGTGATCGATTCCGATGCCACGCGAAGCTATGTGCAGCATCTCCCGCTCGGCGCGGTGCTCGGCATCCTGCCGTGGAATGCGCCGTTCTGGCTCGCCTTCCGGTTTTGCGCGCCGGCCCTGATGGCCGGGAATACCTGCGTGATGAAGCACGATCCCCATGTGCCCGGATGTGCGGCCGCCATTGCGCATGTGTTCGAGGAGGTCGGCGCGCCGCCGGGCATCATGCAGAACCTGCCCCTCGACAATGCGGACGCCGAAGGCGTGATTCGGGACGAGCGGATCCGCGCGGTCTCCTTCACCGGATCGGACAAGGCGGGGGCGATCGTCGCCGGCATCGCGGCCTCCGAGATCAAGCCGGCGGTTCTGGAGCTCGGCGGATCGGATCCCAACATCGTGCTGGCCGACGCCGATCTCGACAAGGCCGCCGACGTGATCACCCTGTCGCGGATCATCAATGCCGGCCAATCCTGCATTGCGGCCAAGCGCATTATCGTCGAGGCGCCGGTCTATGACGATTTCTTAGGCCGTCTCGAGGACCGCCTTTCCGCGCTGAAGGTCGGCGATCCCGGTGAGGAGAGCACCGATATCGGCCCGCTCGCGCGCGACGATCTCAGGCAGAATCTCCATCGCCAGATCCGCGCCACGATCGACGCCGGCGCGACATGCCATATGGGCGGCGAGATGCCGGACGGCGACGGGTTCTTCTATCCGGTCACCCTGTTGAGCGGCGTGACCCCGGAGATGACCGCGTGCACAGAGGAGACCTTCGGTCCGGTCGCCGTGGTCATGAAGGCCGAGGACGCCGACGACGCGCTCGCACTCGGCAACGATACGCGCTACGGCCTCGGCTCGGCGGTCTGGACTACGCCCGAGCGCGGCGAGAAAATGGCCCGCGAGATCGTCGCCGGCCAGGTAGCGGTGAACGGAATCGTCAAGACCGACCCGCGGCTCCCGTCCGGCGGCGTCAAGCGGTCGGGCTATGGCCGGGAGCTCGGGCCCCACGGCATCCGTCAATTCGTCAATTCCCAGCAGGTCTGGATCGGACCCGCCCGCCCGGCCAACTGACGGGCCTCAGGGATTCGATCATGGTCTCGAAGGTCTGGCTTACGCCCTGGGTCAGCACATGGAGCTCGTCCTGGCGGAACGGCGGCAGGCTGCGGATTTCTTCGCGGTCAAAGCCGAGATAGAGGCCGGAAAGGATGCGGCCGGCGACGCCGTGGGTGACGACGAGGACCGTTTCGGTCTCGCTCCGCTCGCCGAGCCAGCGGCCGACGCGTTCCGCAACGGAGGCATAGGTCTCGCCGCCGGGCGGAGCGACCGACCACGGGTCGGCACGGCGGGCGGCGAGGATCTCGCCATATTGCGCCGCGACCTCGCTGTCCGGCATCCCTTCCCACACCCCCATGCGGATCTCCGTCAACCGGCTGTCCTCGCGGACCGCGACGGTTTCCAGGCCGATTTCGTTGAGCACCAGATGCGCCGTGCTGCGTGCGCGGCCCAACGGGCTCGAGACGACAGTGAGGATTGCGGGATCACCGACAAGCTCGGCCAGAAGCTTCCCCGCCGCGCGCGCCTGGGCTTGGCCGAGCGCGGTCAGCGGGGAGTCGTGCCACCCCTGGTAGCGGTGCTCCGCGTTCCAGGCGGTCTGGCCATGTCGCAACAGGTATATCACCAGCGTCCCTTAATGGGACGCCTGTGGGGGGTCAAGGTCCTGGATCTAGCGGATTTGCCTATTTCTTAATCGAATTTCAAGGACTTCCGGTAACCATCTGTTCTCCATAAGACGCTTCCGTGGGGGGAGCGGGAATCGTTCCATAGGCGCCAGCAGGATGAAGAAACACGAGACGAGTGCACGTCGCGCGATGGAGGACATCATTGCGCTCGATGATGACGAATTGGACGAAGTCCAGGCCGATGATGCCGTCCAGGACCAGCTGAACGGTCTCGACGCGCGACGCCACAGTGCGATCCTGGATGCGCTGCCAGCCGGCGTCGTGGTGGTGGAGTCCGAGACGCTCAAGGTTCTTTATCTCAACGACGCTTGGCTGAATACCGCACGAAATATCCAAGAGCATAAATTCCTGACGGCGGAAGCCGTCATCGGCACGCCGCTTGACGAGCTCGATCCCGCAATCGCCGCGAATCGCGATCGGCTGGCCAACCCGCGCTCGCTTCCGACCAAGGTGCAGATCGATATCGGCGGGCGGTCGTTCGACGTGCTCGTTTCGCATCTCCAGGACTGGCCCGGCGATCCCAATGCCGTGCTGCTCGCCTGGATCGACATCACCACGCGCCACCGCCTGATCTCGCGGTTCCTGCAGATGCTCGATCATATGCCGTTCGGCGTAATGACGGCCGACGCCACGACCCTCAAGGTCGTTTATAACAACCGCACGAGCGCGGAGCTGCTGCGGCCACTCGAAGATCATATCCCCATAACGGTCGACGATATTGTCGGTTCCTCGATCGACGAATTCCACAGCGATGCCGGTCTGCAACGGCAGATCCTAGGTGACCCCACCAAACTGCCTTATCGCTCTCGGATCGATATCGGGCCGGAGACCTTCGCGCTCACCGCGACCGCCATTGTCGATTCGGACGGCACGTATATCTCGCCGATGGTGACGCTGGAGCGGGTCACCGATCAGGTGAACCTGATCGACACCTTCGAGAACAATGTCCGCGCGCTTGCAAGCGAGGTGACCGACGCCTCGGTTGCGCTGCGTTCGACCGCCGAGGCGATGTCGACGAGCGCAAGCGAAAGTGTCGCCGAATCCAAGGCGGTCGCCACCGCTTCCGCGACCGCCGCCGCCAATGTCGATACCGTCGCCGCGGCAACGGAGGAGCTCACCGCCTCAATCGCCGAGATCAACCAGCGTGTCGTCCAGTCGTCGACGATTGCACGCGATGCGGTCAAGATGGCGGCGGATACCACGAGCAAGGTCCGGGGCCTGTCGGCAGCGTCCGAAAAGATCGGCGCGGTAATCGATCTCATCCGCACCATCGCCGCCCAAACCAATCTCCTCGCGCTCAACGCCACCATCGAAGCGGCGCGCGCGGGCGAGGCCGGCAAGGGCTTCGCGGTCGTCGCGTCCGAGGTAAAGAACCTCGCCGCCCAGACCGCAAAGGCCACCCAGGAGATCGCTCAGCAAGTCTCTGACATTCAGGATGTCATGGCCCACGCGGTCCAGGCGATCGGCCAGATCGAGAGCACGATCAACGAGATCGACCAGATTTCGGGCTCGATCTCCTCAGCCGTCGCCCAGCAGGGCGGGGCCACCCAGGAGATCAGCGCGAACGTCCAGAGCGCGGCAAGCGGCACCATGGAGGTGACCGACAAGATCGCCCGCGTCTCGCGATTCTCCGCCGACACCGGCACCCAGGCCGACGCCGTCCTTCAGGCGGCAAAGCACCTGCAGCAGCTCGCGGAGACGCTCGGGGCGGAGGTCGACAAGTTCTCGACCTCGGTCCAACGGCGCTAGGCCGAAGCGTCCCCGTTCTAGCCGTCATGCCAGCGCAGGCTGGCATCCAGGCAGCGTCCGACAAACACGCCGGCCCAAACATCCTGGACCCCAGCCGTCGCTGGGATGACGGAGCAGGAGGGGGACGGGGCGACGCAACTATGCTACCGTCCCCGCATGGTCCGCACCGTGGCCGTCTCGTCCCTGTGTCTTACGCTTCTCGTGCCCGCCATCTCCCGAGCGGGGGCGGCTTCCGCCGCCCTGAACGCGCTTGGTGACGGCGGAACGGCGGCCGTCGCGCAGGTCCTTGATGACGGCGCGCTGTCGCTCTCCGACGGCCGGCAGGTTCGCCCGCTCGGCGTCCGTATCCCGGCCGACGATCAATGGCGAATACAGGCGGTTGCGGCCGTCGACTCCCTCGTCAAAGGCCATCGCATTGAGTTGAAACTGGATGCGCGCCCCGAGGACCGATACGGCCACATCCTCGCCCAAATCGTCACCGATACCGGAACCTGGCTCGAAGCGGCGCTTGTCTCGCGCGGGCTGGCGCAGGTCGAAAGCCGACGGGATGATCATGCGATGACGCGGGAACTGCTTGATCTCGAAACCGAGGCCCGCGAGGGAGGGAAGGGGCTGTGGCGCGATCCGCGCTATCAGGTGATGTCGGCGGCAGCAATCGCGGCGGATCCCAGCGGTAAGCTTGACCGCTTCGGCATTGTCGAGGGCAGGGTGGTCGATGTGGCGGATCAATCGAACTGGACCTTCATCAATTTCGGCGCCGATTGGCACAAGGATTTCACCATCGCCATCGCTTCCGGAGACCGCCGGCGCCTGCGCGATGCGGGGCTCGATCCCGCCGCCCTCAAAGGTGCGCGCGTCCGAGTGCGCGGATGGCTAAGGGACTGGAACGGGCCGT
Organism: uncultured Alphaproteobacteria bacterium; assembly: GCA_963732795.1. GTDB lineage: Bacteria > Pseudomonadota > Alphaproteobacteria > CAVTAV01 > CAVTAV01 > CAVTAV01. The sequence continues at coordinate 82,251 of CAVTAV010000011.1, forward strand.
TGATCGAGGTCGATCACGCCGAACAGATCGAGCAGCTGGACGGCGCGCCAACGCTCGCCGCGCGGGAGGATCCGCGATGATCGCCCGACGGGCTCTCAGGATCGCCGCCGCACTCGCCCTGCCGCTTGGTCTCGGCTCCTGTCTCACGCCCTCGCAAGAGCTGGCGCTCGGCGAGCAGCAGCATCCGCAAGTCCTGAAAGAGATGGGCGGCGTTTATGACGATGCCCGGGTCGGCTCCTATGTCGCCGCGGTCGGCGGCCGGGTCGGGGCGAGTTCGGATATGCCGAACTTGAGTTACACTTTCACGGTCCTCGACACACCGATCGTCAATGCCATGGCGCTGCCGGGCGGCTATGTCTATGTAACCCGCGGGCTTTTGGCGCTCGCGAACAGCGAGGCGGAGCTCGCCGGCGTGATCGGCCATGAGATCGGCCATGTCACCGCCCATCACACGGCCGAGCGCTACAACCGCGCGACGCTCGCCGGGATCTTGAGCGCGGGGCTCGGCGTCGCGACCGGGAGCAGCGCTCTCGGCCAGATCGCGCAGCAGGGCAGCCAGCTCTATCTCCTCAAATTCTCGCGCGAGCAGGAATACGAGGCCGATGCCCTGGGCGTGAAATATATCGCCCGCTCAGGCTACGACCCGACCGCCGAGGCCGATTTCCTCCACTCGCTCGACCGCGACAGCAAGCTCAAGGCGTCGCTCGCCGGCGAGGACGCACGCGACCATCAGAGCGATTTCATGTCGACCCATCCCCTGACCGCGGATCGCGTCGCCCGGGCCCGCCGCCTCGCGGCCGATACCGGTATCAATGCCAAGGCGCGTCCGCGCGACCGCGCCGACTTTCTCGACGCCATCGACGGTATCGTCTATGGCGACGAGCCCAAGGACGGCTTCATCCGCGGCCGCACCTTCTCCCATCCGATCCAGAAATTCAGCTTCACCGTCCCCGAGGGTTTCACCCTGGTCAACTCGGCGGATGCCGTCGGTGCGCGCGACAAGGCGGGCAACGTCGTCGTTTTCGACAGCGCCAAGGAGACGACCGCCCTGTCGATGCGGGCCTATATCGAGAAGGTTATCGCCGGCCGCGTGGCCCTCCAGGGCCTCGAGGCGATCACCATCAACGGCCTTCCCGCCGCTACCGCTTCGGCCCGGGTCTCGGGCCAGAATGGCGCGGCCGATTTCCGCCTGATCGCCGTCCGCTTCGATCCCGAGACAGTCTACCGCTTCCAGGTCTTGACCAATACCGGCGACACGGGGCGTTTGAGCGAACCCTTGCGCCGTATGACCTACAGCTTCCGCAAGCTATCGGACGCCGAAGGCGCCGCCCTCAAGCCCTACCGCCTGCATGTCGTGACCGTGAAGCCGGGCGACACGATCCAATCCCTGGCGGCTCAAATGCCCTTCGGCAGCTCCAATGTGGAGCGCTTCCTGGTCCTGAACGGAATCGACGCAGGGACGCGCCTCTCGCCGGGCCGGCGGGTGAAGATTATCCGAGCGGACTAATTTGAACGTTACGCAATCCTGTGGATAACCGTCCGGACCGGTCAATCAATCGTCCGATTATGGTTAACGGGCGCAAGTTTGGCGGGTTTTCATGCTGTCGGAGATAACGAACGGACAAGCCCGCGCGTGACGGAGCAGCGAGGATGAATGGACCTACGCCACCGTCAGCCCGGCGTCCCGCGGGTTGCCGACGATGCGGACCACGGCGGCTTTGAGTTTCTTCATCGCCTGATGCTCGATCTGGCGGACGCGTTCCTTGCTGATGCCGAACTGCTCGCCAAGGATCGCGAGGGTGGCCGAATTTTCACTCAGGCGCCGGGCGCGGATGATGGTCGCTTCGCGTTCGCTGAGGCTCTGCATGGCTTGATTTAGCCAGACCTGGTAGCGCGCGGAATCTTCGGAATCCTGGACAGTCTCCTCCGGAAGCGGGCGCTCGTCCGACAGAAGATCCATCCATTCGCCGTCGCCCTCGGCGCTGATCGGCGTGTTCAGGGACTGGTCGAGTTCGGTCAGCCGGGCCTCCATGGCCTCGACATCCGTGACCCGGACATGGAGCTGGCGGGCGATCTCGAGCTTGGATTCGCGGCTCAAGCGCCCGTCGCCGCTGTCGATCTTGGCCCTGAGACGCCTGAGATTGAAGAACAGCGTCTTATGGGCGGCCGTGGTGCCGGTCCTCACGATCGACCAGTTACGCAGGATGAAATCCTGGATCGCCGAGCGGATCCACCAACTTGCATAGGTCGAGAAGCGGATTTCGCGTTCCGGCTCGAAGCGCTGGGCCGCCTGCATCAGGCCGATATTGCCTTCCTGGACGAGGTCGCCCATCGACAGGCCGTAATTGCGGTAGCGCGCGCCGATGCTGACCACGAGGCGGAGATAGGAGGTGATGAGCTCGTGCAGCGCCTTGACGTCGCCTTTCTCGCGCCAACGCCAAGCGAGCTCGAACTCATGATTCTTTTCGAGGAGAGGGGCCGCCATCGCGCTCCGGACGTAGCGCCGGTTCGCGTGGGCCGCGGGAGATGTGACTGCGTGGGCCATCGTTTCGATCCTTGCCTCTCAGCTAAAACGCTGCCGAGGGTGAGACTGTTCCGAAACCGCCGAGACGCCGCCCTGCCTGCTTCTAGCGAATTTATCGGCCCGTAATGCGATACGTGGGCCTTTGTTTGGTCGTTCTTTAGAGCCCTCCTAAGGAGCGATGGTGGCAAAAATAGGGCATCGACCGATCAACACTATTTTATTCAAATCTTGCCGAGTCATTAATGAGAAGAAAGGTCTAGCTCAAAATAACAAGGGGGTGACCTATGGTCACCCCCTCGAAAAGCCTCGGAAACGCGGTTCTACGCGGCCTGCAGCACCTGCTCCAGCCGGGCGATCGCGGCCGTGTCGTCGATCTTCTCGACGGCGGCAACCTCGCGCGCCAGACGGTCCAGCGCCGCCTCGTAGATCTGGCGCTCGCTATAGGACTGCTCGGGCTGGTCGCTCTTGCGGAACAGATCGCGCACGACCTCCGCGATCGAGATCGGGTCGCCGGAATTGATCTTGGCTTCGTATTCCTGGGCGCGGCGGCTCCACATGGTCCGCTTCACCCGGGCGCGACCCTTCAGCGTCTTGATCGCGTCGTCAAGCTTCGAGCGACTCGAGAGCTTGCGCATTCCGATCGCGAGCGCCTTCTTGGTCGGCACCCGGAGCGTCATCTTCTCCTTCTCGAACTCGATAATGAAGAGCTCGAGCTTGGCGCCGGCGATTTCCTGATTCTCCTGGCCGATGATCCGGCCGACGCCGTGCGCCGGATAGACGATGAAGTCTCCGGTCGAAAACCCCTTTTCCTTGTCTTGAGCTTTTGCGGTCATATAAGTCCTTGTAGAGTCTTAGAGTTCAGCGCGTTGTTTCTTGCCCGCCGAGAAGCGCAAAACCCCACTCACCTCGCCCAATCCTGCAAGCCGTAGAAACCGTGTTCACAGGTGACGTCTGAGGTCAGTCTGGTCTTCGAAGTGGAGGATCCGCGATCCTTGGTCTGTGGGTCTACTGCCCACCGTTTGAAAGAAGCGTGAAACAAATATAACACACCGGCCATGCAAAAGACAGCCTACGCACACGCGAAAATCGTCTATGGCGCTCAATCATGGGGCGGCATCGCAACACTTCAGGCTCGCCCGCGACCAACTCTAAAGCCGGCTCCGACCCCGTTGGTGGGGCAGGTAGTTAGTTTATATAGTGCGGTACGGGAGGTTTTCACCCCCCCCCCCGCTGGGCGGCTACAGCCCTCAGTCGCCTTCGCCGGGCTCGGCGCTAAAGTATTTCTCGAACTTGCCCTCTTCACCCTTGTGCTCGTCGGCGTCGGCCGGGGCGTCTTTCTTTTGGGTGATGTTGGGCCATTTCTTGGCGTATTCGGCGTTCACGTCGAGCCACTTGTCGAGGCCGCCCTCGGTGTCGGGCACGATGGCTTCGGGCGGGCATTCGGGCTCGCAGACGCCGCAATCGATGCATTCGTCGGGATGGATGACGAGCATGTTCTCGCCCTCGTAGAAGCAGTCCACCGGGCAGACCTCTACGCAATCCATATATTTGCACTTGATGCACGCTTCGGTAACGACGTAGGTCATGTTGTCTCCTTACGCTCCCGATGGCGCCTCGCCGCGCCGGAACGACTGCCGGGCATCGGCGCTGATCGCCTCAACTGTAGGGCCAGATGGAAAGGCCGCGTTCCCCCTCAATCGTCGATGCCCAACCGCTGCATCGCGCGCTTCCGGGCAGCACCATTATCGCGATCCGCGACGTAGATCAAGCCGCCAATCCGGCGCATCAGATTGGCCTCGTAATCGTCGAGCCGGCCGTCGGCGAAGACGACTTCCCAAAGCATCTCCATAACCTCGATGCGCTCGGCCTCGTCGAAGCGTTCCTTGATGATGCGGGTGAAGCGGAGGAGGTTGTTGGTGTCGTCATGCGCGGCCTCGGCCCGCTGGATCAGGGTCTCGGCCTCGTCCTCTGTCAGATCGAAGCGTTCCTGGGAGATATCGGCGATCGCGCGGCGCTCCACGGCCTCGAAATTGCCGTCCAAAGTGGCCGCCTCGACCATCAGCGCGGCGGCGGCGACATATTTCTCGTCGGCCTTGGAGAACGACGCCTCATCCCGGGCTTCATCCAGGCCGAGGAACGCGAGAACACGATTGATCATGGCCTCGGTATAGCATCATATTTTCGCGAGACAAACGCGGGCGGCCGCGCGGTTACTGGATTTTGACGGCTTTTCGCCCAAAAATAGGCCGAGTTTCCAATTAGAAACGAGCCGATCAGGCGGGGTTTGGAAGGTCGCGGACGGGTGAGTAGAACGGAGCGGATAGCAGGCCCGACGGTGCTGGTGACGGATTCGGGCGTGGGCGGTTTGAGCGTCGTGCGGGCGATCCGCGCCGCGCTTCCCGGTGTGAGGCTGATCTATCTCGCGGATAACGCGGCTTTCCCTTATGGCCGGCTGGCGCCCTCGGTCCTGATCGAGCGGCTGACCGGCATCGCGGCCGGCCTCGTCAAGAACTACCGCTGCGATGCCATGGTGGTCGCCTGCAATACGGCAAGTACCGTAGCGCTTGAGGCCCTGCGCAAGGCGCTTACGATCCCCGTGGTCGGGACGGTGCCGGCGATCAAGACGGCGGGGGCGGTGTCGAAATCTCGGGTGATCGGTTTGCTGGCCACCCAGGCGACGGTAAGCGGGCCCTATATCCACGATTTGATTGAGAAATTCGCCTCGGATTGCGAGGTGGTCAAGATCGGCTCGCCCGATCTCGCCGCCATGGCCGAGGACTTCGCGCGCGGCAAATCGCCCGATCAAGCGCGGCTCAAAGAGATTTTGGCCCCGTTTTTCGGGCGAGGCGCGCCGCCCGTCGACGCGGTTGTCCTCGGTTGCACCCATTATCCGCTGATCGTGGACGATCTGCGCGCGGCCGGGCCCGAGAACGTCATGTGGCTCGATCCCGCCGCGGCGATCGCGGATCGGCTCAAAACAGTGCTCGGGAGCCCGGAAGGCGTCGAAAAAGGCCAAGATCGCGCGTTTTTTACAGATCCGGCGACGGATTTGGACGCCGTTCGCGATTTTTTCGCTCAGTTCGGCTTCTTTGATCTCGGAATTCTCAAAGCCAGGGAAGCCGTCTCGTGACCGACATTCCGACGCTCTCCACCGAACGCCTCCGGCTTCGGCCCTGGACCGATGCGGATATGGTCCCGTTCGCGGCGATCAATGCCGATCCCCGGGTCATGGAATTCTTGGGGCCGGTCATGGGCCGGACCGCAAGCGACGAAGTCGTCGCGCGCATCCGGGGCGAGTTCGACGAGCTCGGTTTCGGGCTATGGGCGGCGGAAATGCCGGGCGTGGCCCCGTTCATCGGCTTTATCGGCTTGACCTCGGTGAAATGGTCGCCGCTCGCGCCCGCGGTCGAGATCGGCTGGCGGCTCGCTTATGACTACTGGGGAAAGGGGCTGGCCTCCGAAGGCGCCCGCGAGGCCATGCGCTTCGCCTTCGAGACTTTGGAGCTCGATGAGTTGATCGCCTTCACGACCGTCGCCAACCGGCGCTCGCGGCGGGTGATGGAGCGGATCGGCATGAGTCGTGACCCGGCACGGGATTTCGATCATCCGCAGTTGAAGCCGGATGATCCGCTCAGGCCGCATGTCATCTATGCTCGCAGCAGGGCCGATTGGCAGGTGTCGAGCGGTCTAAAGCCCCAAATCCTCCGACACGCCGAGCATGAGGTTCATGTTCTGGACGGCCGCGCCGGAGGCGCCCTTTGCCCAGGTTGTCGAGCACGCAGACCAGAAGCGCGTGGCCGTGCTTGTCGTTGGCGAACACATAGAGATCGACATAGTTCGTGTCGTTCAGATAGTCGGCGGCGACCCGGGTCGAGGAGGCGTTCTCCTGCAGCGGCTGAACGCGCACGAAGCGGCAGCCGGCATAGCAGTCGGCCAGCGTCTCATGGATGCGCGCGGCCGTCGTGCCCTCGCCGCAAAGATCGAGAAAGAGCGGAATCTCGCCGATCATGCCCTGGCGGAACTTGCCGACGCTCGGCAGCAGGATCGGCCGCCGCGACAGCCCCGAATGGATCTGGAGCTCGGGGATATGCTTGTGCTCCAGCCCGAGGCCGTAGATGTGGTGGGGGGCGGCATAGACGCCCTGCGGCTCGGATGCCTCGAACGCCTCGATCATCTGCCGGCCGCCGCCGGTATAGCCTGAGACCGCGTTGATCGTGGCCGGATAGTCCGCCGGCAAGAGGCCCGCGGCGACCAACGGCCTTAAGAACAGGATCGGCCCGGTGGGATAGCAGCCGGGATTTGCGACCCGCCGCGACCCGGCGATCCGGGCCGCGTGGTCCGGGCTCATCTCGGGCAGGCCATAGGTCCAGTCGGGATCGGTCCGGTGCGCCGTCGAGGCATCGATGACCTTTACCGAGTTGCTTTCGATCAGCCCGACGGACTCGATCGCCGCAGCGTCCGGCAGACAGAGGATGGCGAGATCGGCCTTGTTCAGGAACTCGGCCCGCGCCGCCGGATCCTTCCGATGGGCCTCGTCCGGCCGAATCACCTCAATATCCGGCCGCTTCGCGAGGCGGGCCGCGATCTGAAGGCCGGTGGTCCCGGCATTGCCGTCGATGAATACTTTGGCGGTCATTGGTCCAAGAGGTCCCGAATTTCGGCCCCCTATATCATCATCCGCAAAAGAAGTTCCAAGAAAAAGCGGCTCCCCGCCCAAGCCAAAGGCCGGGCGGGGAGCGGGAAGGCGGGTCACGCAACGCGCTCGATGACGACCGGAACGGGCCGGCAGACCGTGTTGCACACCGGCGAGTGCTTCTGGGTGTAGTCGAGAAGGTCGTTCAGCGCCTCGTCGCTGCAATCGGCCGTCACATGCATCCGGATGCGGATCCGCTCGTAGCCAGGGGAGACGGACTCGTCGAGACCAAGCAGGCCGCGCACATCCAAATCGCCCTCGAGCTCGGTCGAAAGCTCACGGATCGCGATGCCGCGCGCCATGGCGTGAAGGACGAAGGTCGTCGTCACGCAGCCGGCGAGGGCATGCAGCAGGTATTCGACCGGATTTGCGCCTTCGTTGTTGCCCAAGAGGACCGGCGGCTCGCCATTGGTGAAGACGAAGTCGTCGGTGCGAGACTTGTCCTCGCGGCCGGCGCCGTAAAAGTCGCGGATCGCGGAAACGTTCTCGCCGCCGTCGATCCAGCGGTTCCGCGCCCGGAACTGGAAGCGGGCGATGGATGGGTCGGCTTTGATGGCGTCGATGGTGTCGAATGCGGCCTGGACATCGAGGCCGTTCAAACGAGTCGTTGGAGTTTTGACAGTGGCTTGGGTGGTCATCGGTGGTCTCCTTTGGGATCGGGTTGCGGGCCGTTTGCCCGGATGACCCAAAGCTAGGACTCGACATCGTGCGATTTCAGATCGATTTTGGTCGAAATCGGTCCTTTTGTGCCAAATTCGGAGATTCGAGCCATGGCCAATCCCGTCGAAGCCCTCATCGTCGCCCTGCCCGAAAGCGCAGGATCGGCACTTTATGGAATGATCGACGTCCTTGCCGCGACCGGAACCTTGTGGCGCGAGTTGGTCGGCGAGCCGTCGGGCGAGGCGCTAATCCGACCCCGGATCGTGGGGCTCTCCCGCGAGTCCTTTCGTTGCGGCAACCAAATCCCCGTCGATCCTGAGGTGTCGATCGACGAGGATCCCCACGGCGACATCGTCATCCTGCCCGAGCTCTGGCTCGCGCCGGATGACGACATGGCGGACCGCTATCCTGAGCTCAAGGAATGGATACGGCGTCGGTTCAAGGCGGGGAGCACGATCTATTCGGCCTGCTCCGGTTCGATCCTGCTTGCCTCGACCGGTCTCCTCGAAGGGCCGCCAGGCGACGTCCCATTGGGGATACCAGGATTTGTTCCGCGCACGCTTCGCCGATGTCGATTTCCAACCCGACCCCAACCTCGTCTTTGCCGACGAGTCCGGCCGGATCGTGACGGCGGGCGGCACGACGTCCTGGCATGATCTGGCAATCCACATCATCGCCAGGCATTGCAGCCCGGGCGAGGCGATGAGGGTAGCCCAGGTCTATCTATTGAAATGGCACGGCGAGGGACAATTGCCTTATGCGAGTCTCGTGCGCCGCCAGCCCCATGCCGATTCCGTCGTCCGCGCCGTCGAGGATTGGCTTACGAGACATTTCAAGGAGCCCCACGCCGTCGCGGGCGCTGTGGCGGCCTCGGCGATCCCGGAACGCAGCCTGAAGCGGCGGTTCAAGTCCGCGACCGGATCGGCGCTGATCGACTATGTCCAGAACCTGCGGATCGAGGCCGCGAAGCGACGCTTGGAGCAGGGCGAGATGGCGGTCGACGACATAGCCGCCGACGTCGGCTACGAGAATGCGGCGTTTTTCCGTCGATTGTTCAAGCGATGCACGGGCATCGCACCGGGCCAGTACCGGCGGATGTTCCGGCCCATTGCGCAGGCCGGAGAAACCTTGGTCGAGTAGATGCCGTCAGGCGGTGCGGGCTTCGGATTCCCGCTTCTCCATGGCCTTTTCGATCTCGGTGATCGCGGCATGGAGGGCGCGGTCGACCGCGCGCTCCCAATCCTTGCCGATGGCGCCGGGGGGAAGCTTGGGGAACAGGATCTCGCGCGACGAGCTGATCAGCCCGCCTTCCATGCCCTCCGGCCCTTCGACGAAGCCGACCATCGCATCCTTCGCGGTGCCGCCCTGCTTGCCGAAGCCCGGGATGAGGAAGGGCGAGGAGGGGAGCTCCTTGCGGATGGCTGCCGCCTCCGACGGGCTGTTCGCGCCGACCACGACGCCGATCGACGACCAGCCGGTCTCCGGCCCCTTGTGGCGTTTGGCGATGCCGGACAGCTTGCGCGCCACCACCTCGTAAAGCGGTGTCTTGCCGATCATCTCGGCCTGGAAGTCCTTCGCGCCGGGGTTGGAGGTTTTGGCGAGGATGAAGGCTCCGCCGTCACTGGCATCGGCGGCCTCGATGAAGGGCTCGAGGCTGTCGAGGCCGAGATAGGGATTGATCGTGATCGCATCGGCCTGGAGGGGCGCGCCCTTGGAGAGATAAGCCGTGGCATAGGCCTCGGCGGTCGAGCCGATATCGCCGCGCTTGACGTCCAGGATTACGACGATCCCGTTCGCCCGGGCGCGCTTCATGCAGTTGTCCAGGACTTCGATCCCGCGCCAGCCCATCTGCTCGAAAAAGGCCGATTGCGGCTTGATCGCGGCGACTTTGCCGGAAACTCGGTCCATCACGGCGGCGACGAAAGTGCGCACGGCCGAGGCGGTCTGTAGCGAATTCGGCGCCATGTCGCCGATGCGGAAGAATTGCGGAATGAGATGCAAATGCGGGTCGATGCCGACGCACAAAGGGTGACCGGTCTTTCTGACAGCCGTAATCAGGCGGTCACCAAAATGCATTCCGCTCTCGTCCCCGGTTGGTGCTGGCTAAGAAACCCGTACAGACTTCAAACCTATCAGTCCATTGGAACGGCGAAAAGTATCAATATTCGGTTTCCAAACCGGATTTTCGCCAGCGCGTCGATGGCGCGGCGCTCGGCCTTGGTCGGCCGGCCGGCGCCCTTGTCACGTTGGCCTGGCGGGGCCTTCGTAGGGCTTTCGGACTCGGCCGAGGGGGCGAACAGATCCTCATAGAGGCCCTGCGCTTCGTTTGCCGGACCCCGGCGCGTTCCGGCGCAAGGATCTTCACGACCCGCACGGTGCGGCCCTGGTTGAACGAGACGATGTCGCCCGGCCGGACGGTCTGGCTCGGTTTCGAGGCGAGGGTCCGGTTCACCCGGACCTTGTTATCCTGGCATTGGCGTGCGGCCAAGGACCGGGTCTTGAAGAAGCGCGCGAACCACAGCCATTTGTCGAGCCGCTGGGTCGCGGCGGCGGTGCTGCCGTCGCTCACCGTTGGCTCTGCCGTTTGAGGCCGGCGAGGGCGGCGAAGGGCGAATGTGTCGGCGCGGTTCTCGGCTTGCGGGGACGTCGGCGCGGCGAGGGGCGTCTGGCGAGGCGGCTATACCAGACGGCGTTCTCCGTCGTGGTCGCGGTAAAGCCGAGGGCGGTCAGGATTGCGCGCGAAATCCGGGCCGCCGCCACCGACCATCCCGGCCAGGTCGTTCGAGGCCTCGAAGGGGCCGGTCTGGTTCGCCGCGCGGAGGGCCGCGGCTAGCCGCTCAAGCATGTCGATCCGGACCGCGCGCTTGCCGATCACGCGGTATCCGACGGCTTCATAGAACCAGGGCTCCGCACCCGCCTCGATATCGAGCGCGACCGCGCCGGACCGGGGGAGCGGCGGCAACACCTTTGCGTCACGATAGACCGCCGCCAGCATCAGCTTGAGCCTGGCGGCGGCGGGTTTGAGGAGCGCCGGCATATAGATGCTGGTCTCGCCGAAGACGACGCCGAGCTTGCGAAGCGCCGCACGGTCCGATTTCTCGAGCGGTTTGAGCGCTTCCATGGCGCTCGATCGCGGGAGATTGCCGAGAGCCTGGACCAGGGTGAAGGCGAGGCCGCGCGCGGGACCTTTGAGCGGCCGGCCGCGCCGCCCCGAGGACTTCGACGTCGCCTCGATCGCTTCGGAAAGCCGGACAAGAGGGCCGAGCGCGGCGCGGATATGGGCCTTGAGCCAGTCGTCGAGCCGGGTCTGGACGATCTGCCGCTGGCCATTCTCCAGGAGCGAGGCGCGATCGAGGGAGACCCGTGGCGAGAGCACGTCCTTGCCGGCTGTAAGCCGGCCGATCGGCTGGCCGTTCCAGACCAGCACGGCGTCCGCATTGTCGACGCGAAGCGCGATATCGGAATCGGGGGCGGCGGCGAGGCGGTTGACGCGGCGCTTGATTTCGCTCGAAAGCGCGCGGTTGGCGGCGTTCATCAGCGCCCGGGTCTCGGCGCCGCGGGCCTCGGCATCGGGCTCGAAACGAAAGCCCTTGAGCATGCCCATGAAATGGCCTTCGACACTGACCTCGCCGTCCGGGCCGACAAGCGCGATCACATCCTCGTTCTCGCGCATCTGACGCATCAGGACCGAAGAGCGCCGGTCGATGAAGCGCTGGGACAGGCGCTCATGCAGCGCGTCCGACAGCCGGTCCTCGACCTCGCGGGTGCGCTCCTGCCAATGCAGGGGATCGTCGACCCAGCCGGAATGGTTCGCCACATAGGTCCAGGTGCGGATATGGGCGAGCCGGGTCGCCAGCGTGTCGATGTCGCCCTGGGTATTGTCGAGCCGATCGACCTGGCGCGCGATCCAGGACCGGGGCAGCACGCCGTCATTGGTCATGAGGTGGCGATAGACCTCGGCGACGAGGGCGGCATGGACATCGGCCATGGTCTTGCGGAAATCCGGGATCTGGCAGACTTGCCAGAACAGCGCGACCGCGGCCGGGCCTGCGGCGAGGCGCACGAGGCTCTCGTCGCGGGCGAGGGTCCGCAACACGCTCAAATCTTCGGACTCGCGCGTCTGGGTAAGAAAGGACAGGGGCGGTTTCGCTTCGAGGCTGCGGATCAGCGCCGTCGGGTTCGAATAGTCGAGGTCGCCGTTGCGCCATTCGAGCTTGCGCACCGTCTCGAAGCTATGGCTCTCGATGCGCTCGACCATCTCCGGCGTCAGAATCGCGCCGTCGTCATCGGCTCCGGTCGCAAGCCCGAAGGTGCCGTTGTTCATATGACGGCCGGCGCGGCCCGCGATCTGGGCGATCTCGGCCGTGGTCAGCGGCCGGTGAATCCGGCCGTCGAATTTGGTGAGCGAGGCGAAGACGACGTGGTTGATGCTCATATTGAGCCCCATGCCGATCGCATCCGTAGCGACGAGGTAATCGACGTCGCCGGCTTCGTAGAGCGCAACCTGGGCGTTACGGGTGCGCGGGCTCAGCGCGCCCATCACCACCGCCGCGCCGCCCTTCTGGCGCCGGATCACCTCGGCGAGCGCATAGACCTCGGCCGCGCTGAAGGCGACGATCGCGCTCCGGCGCGGCAGGCGGCTGATTTTCTTCGGCCCCGTGAAGCTCAGTTGCGAGAAACGCGGCCGGGTCACGATCTCGGCCTCGGGGATGAGCCGGCGAATGAGCGAGCGCATCGAGTCCGAACCGAGGAAGAGCGTCTCCTCGCGCCCACGCAGGTTCAGCAAGCGATGGGTAAAGACATGTCCGCGCTCGGGATCCTCGGCGAGCTGGATTTCGTCGATCGCGACGAAGGCGACATCCTTGTCCACCGGCATCGATTCCGCGGTGCACACAAAATAGGCAGCATTGGGCGGCGTGATCTTCTCCTCGCCGGTGATCAGGGCCACGCGAGTCGGGCCTTTGAGCGCAACGATCTTGTCGTAGATCTCGCGCGCGAGAAGCCGCAGCGGCAATCCGATCATGCCCGAAGAATGGCCGACCAGACGCTCGACGGCGTAATGGGTTTTTCCGGTGTTTGTGGGGCCAAGAACGGCGGCAATCCGCCCTTCCGCGCGGCGTACGACGCGAGATACCCGGTCTCTCGGAAGCCTGAAGGCGGCGCTTGGCAACGTCTCCGTCATTCCGAAAGCAGAGTCTGATTTTACGCGAGTTTTAGCAAGTCCAAAAATGGCACGGAACCGATTCCGCACCGCAACGTTTCAATTGACTGAAGGCGTCTGCTCAGGAATAAAGTCTGGCGGGGGGCCGCCTTGACTCGGCAGTGAGAGGAACGCGTACGATGAAGAAAATCTCCCCCCTCAATTCCCTTATCTCGGCAGCGGTTATCGGCGTGGCGGTATTGGGCACCGTCGCGGCGACGAGCGCGCAGGCAGCCGATCCCCAGTCCCTGAGCGGCTATTCCGATGTGGTCGACCTGACCGCGGGCGGCATGATCGGCCAGACGGTCGTCAGCCGCAACGGAATGAAGCTCGGACAGGTGTCGGATTTGGTGATCGGCAAAGCGGACAAAGTGTCCTATGCCGTCATTTCGGTCGAGAAAGCGAGGGACAAGCGGGTTGTCATTCCCTATCAGTCTCTGAAGGTCGGGCCGAAGGTCGTGACCGTTCAGTCCGACATGAGCTCGGCCGACGCCGTTCGGTTGCCGGAATATGAGCCGAAGGACTTCACGTCGATCCGGACGGCCAGCCGGGGCTGACGCCCGCCCAGTCGCTTTCTGAACAAAGCTTAATCTTTCGAGCCGGAACCCATGGCGGTTTCGGCTCGTTTGTTATTCGGGTGCAGATGGTGCGCCCGAATTCATGAATGAGACCCGAAAAGAGCTGCGACATGAACAAACCCCAGAAAATGACGGCCGGATTGCGATTGGGCGCCGTTGCGCTGTTTGCGGCTCTTGCTGCCGCGCCGGCCGCCGCCAAGGACGTTCATCTGAATGTGCAGGGCACGACGGAACCTGCCGGCCAGAATGTAGCCGCCGAAGGCACGGCGCCGCCGCTCTCGGCCGTCGATCAGATCGTCGGCCGCAACCTCGTCAATCAAAACGGTGCGACGATAGGCAGGATCGACGACGTCGTCCGGCTCAAGGCCGACAACACGCCCTTCGCCATCATCTCGATCAAGCGGCCCGGCAAGTCCAACAAGGATATCACGATCCGCTACAGCGACCTCAAGCTGATGCCGGAGGAGGTGATGGTCAACACGACTCTGTCGGCAAGTGATTATGCCGTGATGCCGGCCTATGACCCCAGCAGGTACAAGACGCTCGATGGGTCCTCGCCCGGCTGATTCCCGCCACAGGACAAAGAAAGGAGTTGTCCCATGAGACATTCGATTTCCCCGACACTTGCGGCTGCCGCCCTGTTCGCACTCGCCGGCGCTTCCGTGGCGAGCGCGGCGGGGCTCAACACTGACCAGAGCCAGCCGCCGCTTTCGAGCGAGTCGGATAACGGCCTGGCGGCTCCGAGCAGTGTCGGGTCCGACCTAAAGAGCGGTCTGACCATCGAGGATTTTGTCAATGCCGACAAAAACCGTGACGGATTTCTCAGCAAGAAGGAATTCCAGGCGATGGCGAAAATGGTCGAGAACGAGAATAAAACCTCGGCCGCGCTCGCCAAGGTAGACAACTTCGCTAAGGACGACAGCAACAACGACGGCAAGATCTCGGCGCAAGAGCTTGGCGTTCTCGGCGCCGGCGCGGGCTGAGGCGGGCCTGCGAAAACTCGAATCGATATCGGAACTTTTTGATGAGGAGGGCGTTCTCGTGGCGGAACTTGGGAAAGTATGTGGCGAGAGCATGCCTTCTTCCAAGAACCGCGAATGAGTTCAAGGGGTTGGAGGCGGCAATCGGCCGCCTCGCCCATTGGGCGGCGTGAAGTGAGATTATGATGGGGTGCGTGGGGTGAAGCGGTTTTGTGATCCCCGGCTTTGGGAATTCCTGGATGGTCGTCCGGGCCGGCTTTCCCGATTCCGACTCGCCGCCCGCGAGATTATCGATAGCGACGTCGCGGCGGAGGCGGCGGCCCATCGCCGGCAAAATCGAGGCCTTCAATCCATCGGCGCTTCCGCCCTTGCCGAACCCGTCCCGCAACGGATGCACGATCTGCTCGCCGCCGCCGTCGACGAGCCCGAGCATCCGCTAGAGCCGCGCGCTTTGTGGCACGCCGGGTATTTCTGGCTTGCCGCGGCGCTCGCCGTTTCGGCAGGCTCGATCCTCTGGTGGGCCCGCTAGCTTTCCCCATTGGGATGCGGACGCGTGGCAAAGCACAGAAATCTCCCTCAAATCGACACAATCAAACCACAATCGAAAAATAGCTTCCGATCGTCGAGGCCACGCAGCAAGCAACTCAAGATTAGAAGGATCGAGACCAACACACCGATCTCTCGCCTTGTCTTCAATTCTCCACAAGAGGTGATGACATGAGTTTGCGCTCGTCGGACGTCGCGGCCATCGAACAGGAAATACCTCATCTCCGGCGCTTTGCCCGCGCCCGCGTCGGCAATGCCGATCTCGCCGATGACCTGGTCCAAGGTTGCCTCGAACGCGCGATCGAGAACTTCTCGACCTTCACGCGCGGCACCAATCTCAGGGCCTGGCTCCTGACCATCTTGCGCAATCATCAGATCAGCGAATACCGCAAGGCGGCGCGCCGGCCCGAATATGTCTCCATTGACGATGTGAGCTATCTCGAGGCTCAGGCGCCGTCCCAGGACAAGGTTCTGGAAGCGAAGCAGTTCCTCGATCTCTTCGACCGCCTGTCCGATTCCGACCAGGAGATCCTGCTCCTCGTCGGCGCCGAAGGCCTCAAATACGAAGAGGCCGCGGACGTGGTCGGCATTCCGGTCGGCACCGTGCGCTCCCGCGTGTTCCGCGCCCGCGAGCGGCTCCAAACCATGGCCTCCCGCATGAATGCCGTCGGCGATACCGCCCGCACCGTGTCGAAACGCGGATCAGCGATCTCCGGCATCGGTTCCCATCCTCACTTCGCCTGACGTCCCTCCAGACGATCTTCAGCGAAAAACGCCCCGCGCATCATGTCCGATGCGCGGGGCGTGATCGCTCTAGGCTTGCCTGCAGGCTAGAAGTAAAGCGCGGCGGCACCCATGACCCGGCTCTTGCCGGGACTGAAGGTTGCCGTGGGCGACGTGGTCAGCGGCGTCGCACTGTTGAAGTTAGTGTGATCGTATTCGAGGCGGACGGCGAGATTGGCCAGCAGGCCGAGCTCGACGCCGGCGCCGTATTTGAAGCCGTCGAAATTATGCTTCGACGTGCTCAGGCTGTCGCTGAAACGAAACGCCGCATTCTCGTAGCCGGCTCGGCCATAGACGAGAAAGCGACCGCCCAGCAGATAGCCGACCCGGCCGGTCAGGCCGAAAGTCCGTTTGGACTTGCCGGAGAAGATCGTGACGCCGTTGTTGAAATTGAAGTCGTTGTGGTCCAGCGACACGTCGCCTTCGGCGCCGATCACGATGTTGGGCAGAACTTTGAAATCGAGGCCGGCGATCATGCCGTAGCCGAAATTCGAATTGCTACCGACATGGACGCCCGAGCCGTTCACGTGCACGGCGTCTTTGTCCACGCCGGCTTCGGCTCCGATATAGAATCCGTTGAAAACCTCGGCATTGGCCGGAAGCGCGATGGCCGTACCGGTGAGAAGCGCCGCCCCCGCCAAGATGAGCTTTTTCATGCGATATTTCCTCGTTGCGTTTACAGGTACTCTAACCGTCCCAAAATCGGACAGGGACAGTCCCGACAATCAACTCGCGGGACGGGGAAAAGTTCCTGAGGCGTGATCAAATGTTAGTCACATTGCGACAGTTCGCGTGACCTTTCGGGCTAAACGCTGGCGCGTTCTGCCTGCTCGCGGCGCTTGGCAATGCGGGGCGCCATGCGCGCCGAGGCCTTCTCGACGATCTCGGACCCGGCGGCATCCTTCGACCCGCCCTCGAAGGGCGGCGCGGGAGCGTATTCCAGGATGAGCATCTGGATCCTGGCGGCTTCCTCGCCGCGCAGAGTTTGACTATTGGCCCGCCCGGCACAATACTGAATCGACTTTTGTGCACTGCGGCATGGCTGGCCGACCCATGACCAAAAAGCCCACGATCAAGGACTGGAAAGCCCAAGCGGAGCAGGAGCTTCGCGGCAGACCGGTGGATTCTCTCGCCTGGCGGACGCCGGAGGGGATCGAGGTCAAACCGCTCTATACGGCGGCAGATCTGGAGGGGCTCGAGGGTGTCGATAGCTTGCCGGGTCTCGCGCCCTATCTCCGGGGCGCGCGGGCGACGATGTATGCGAACCGGCCGTGGACAATCCGTCAGTATGCCGGGTTCTCGACGGCGGAAGAATTCGAACGCCTTCTATCGCCGCAATCTCGCGGCCGGGCAGATGGGGCTGTCGGTCGCGTTCGATCTCGCGACCCATCGGGGCTACGATTCCGATCATCCGCGCGTCGTCGGCGACGTGGGCAAGGCGGGGGTCGCGATCGATTCGGTCGAGGATATGAAAATCCTGTTCGACCGGATCCCGCTCGACAAGATGTCGGTCTCTATGACCATGAACGGCGCGGTGCTGCCCTGCCTCGCCGGCTATATCGTCGCGGCGGAGGAGCAGGGTGTTTCGCAGGATCAGCTCTCGGGGACGATCCAGAACGACATCCTCAAGGAGTTCATGGTCCGCAACACCTATATCTATCCGCCCGAGCCTTCGATGCGGATCGTCGCGGACATCATCGCCTATACCGCCAAGAACATGCCGCGGTTCAATTCGATCTCGATCTCCGGCTATCACATTCAGGAGGCCGGCGCGACGGCGGTCCAGGAGCTTGCTTTCACCCTGGCGGACGGCGAAGAATATGTGAAAGCGGCCTTGGCGCGGGGATTGGCGATCGACGATTTCGCGCCCCGGCTGTCGTTCTTTTTCGGGATCGGCATGAACTTCTTCATGGAGATCGCGAAGCTGCGGGCAGCGCGGTTCCTGTGGTCGCGGATGGTCTCGGCCTATGGGCCCAACAATCCGGCCTCGCTGATCCTGCGCACCCATTGCCAGACCTCGGGTGTTAGTCTCACCGAGCAGGATCCCTACAACAACATCATCCGCACCGCGTACGAGGCGCTTGCGGCGGTGCTCGGTGGGACGCAGAGCCTCCATACCAATTCCTTCGACGAGGCGGTGGCGTTGCCGACCGATTTTTCGGCCCGCATCGCCCGCAACACCCAGCTCATCCTCGCCGAGGAGACCGGCATTCCGGCGGTCGTCGATCCTTTGGGCGGCAGCTATTACCTCGAATCCCTGACCCATTCCCTGGCGCACGCCGCCTGGGAGTTGATCGAGGAAGTCACCGCGCTCGGCGGTATGACCAAGGCGATCGAGGAAGGCATGCCGAAGCTCCGCATCGAGGAGGCGGCGGCGCGGCGTCAGGCCCGAATCGACCGGGGCGACGAGGCGATCATCGGCGTCAACAAATACAGAGCGGAGGAAGCGCATCCGATCCCGTTCCGCGAGGTCGACAACACGGCCGTGCGCGAGGCCCAGATCGCGCGGCTCAAGAACGTCCGCGCGAGCCGCGACGACGCGAAATGCCGGGCCGCCCTCGACGCCTTGGAGAAGGGCGCGGCGGGCGACGGGAACCTGCTCGCGCTTTCGATCGACGCCGTGCGGGCGCGGGCGACGGTCGGCGAGATCTCGGATGCGCTGGAGAAGGTCTTCACGCGCCACGAGGCAAAAATCAAATCGGTTTCCGGCGTCTATGGCTCGGCCTATGGCGATGGCGACGGCATGTCGGCCGTCCGCGCGGAGATCGAGGACTATAAGCGCCGCGAAGGCAAGAAGCCGCGCCTTCTGGTCGTGAAGATGGGCCAGGACGGCCATGACCGCGGCTCGAAGGTCGTCGCCTCGGCGTTCCGCGATATCGGCTTCGAAGTCGAGCATGGGCCGATGTTCCAGACGCCGGAGGAGGCCGCGCGCGAGGCCGTGAAGATCGGCGCCAATGTTGTCGGCGTCTCGACCCTCGCGGGCGGCCACAAGACGTTGGTTCCCGCCCTGATCGAAGCCCTCCGCGCCGACGGCGGCAAGGACATCCGTGTCGTCTGCGGCGGCGTCATCCCGCCCCAGGACTACGAGTTCCTGCGCAAGGCGGGCGTCTCCGCGATCTATGGCCCCGGCACCAACATTCCTCAGGCGGCCGGCGAGGTGCTCCGGCTTATCACGCGACGCAACGCGCCTCTTTAGCCGGACATTCGCCCTTGTGATCGTTGCCGTTCCGACGGCAGAATGACGCCGTTCTAGCAACGGGAGGGGGAACACTCATGGCTCGGAAGCTTTCGATCTGCATCGTGTTCGGTATTGCGGTGCTGGGCGCCGTGTCCGCGTCGGCCGGGGAAATCAAGCCCGCCATGACCTGCGACCGAGCCTGCCTCTATGGCTTTCTCGACAAATATCTCGACGCGCTCGTGAAAAGAGACGTGTCGGAACTGCCGCTGGCTGAACACGCGCGATATTCCGAAAATAGCGTCGAAATGGCCTTCGGCGATGGCATGTGGAACACGATCAGCAGTCGCGGCGACTACGACTTCCGCCTGGCCGATACGAAGACCGGCAATGTCGGCTGGTACGGCACCGTCGACGAAAACGGTAAAGAGGCGGCCGTAGGACTCCGCCTCAAGGTTAAAGAAGGGCTGATCACCGAAGCCGAGACCATCCTCGCGCGCCAGGACGGCAACGGGCCGTTCCCGAATCCCCAGCCGCAATTGCTGAAGACCGTGCCCATCAATAATCGCATCGAGCCGGTCGACACGCGCCGGCCCCGGGAGCGGCTGATCTCCATCGCCGACGGGTATTTCGACACGTTGCAGCTCAACGACGGCACGATCTTCACCCAGTTCTCCCCCGATTGTAATCGTCGCGAGAACGGCTTCCAGACGACGAACAACAAGAATCCCGGCATCCCCGGCGCGGTTCTGTCACTCGGTTGCGAAGCCCAATTCAAGACGGGCAATTTCCGCTTCGATGACCGCCTGCGAGCCCGCCGCTTTCCGCTGGTGGACGAGGAACGTGGCCTCGTCATGGCCGGTGCCTTCATTGATCATTCCGGCAAGCTTCAGAAGGTGAAGTTGACCGACGGCCGTGTGATCGAGTCGCTGTTCAAGACGCCCCACTCCTACGTTCTGCTTGAAACGTTCAAGATCGTGGACGGGAAGATTTGCCAGGTCGAAGCCGTGTTCACGGACGTTCCCTACAGAATGCCGTCGCCTTGGTTCCATCCGCACGGCAATCATCAATAGCGAGAGACCTTAAATGCTTCGAATAAGCCTGGCGTTCGGTGCTGCAGTGACGGTTGCCCTGGCACTGATGACGCCGGCGGCATTGGCAGCCGAGAAAAGTGAGGTGGTGAAGCCGGCCGCTCGGTGCGACCGACAGTGCCTGTATGGCTATCTCGACGAATATCTCGATGCCCTGAAGGCGAAGGATCCTTCACGTCTGCCGCTCGCAGAGTTCGGTGCGGTTCAGCGAGAACAACGTCATGATGAGCATCGGCGACGGGCTCTGGAACACGATCAGCGGCATCGGTGATTATGATCTCCGGTTCGCCGATACCAAGAGCGGCAATGTCGGCTGGTACGGCGTGGTCAACGAGAACGGCAACTTGGCGCTGATCGCTCTGCGCATCCGGGTTCAGCAAGGGTTGATCACGGAGGTCGAGTCCGTGTTGAGGCGTCAGGAGGGCAAGGGCCCGTTCCCCAATGCCCAGCCGCAGATGTTGAAGAAGATGCCGATTCTGGAACGGATCGAGCCGGAGAACACCCGCAGCTCGCGCGAACGTCTGATTTCCCTCGCCGACGGGTACTTCAGCACATTGCAGCAGGACGACGGCACGATTTCACACGGTGTTCGACAAAGACTGCAACCGGCAGGAAAATGGCTTCCAGACCACGAACCAACCCAATTCGCCGGTGCCGGGCGACATCATGAAGCTCGGCTGCGAAGCCCAATTCAAGACCGGCAATTTCCGCTACGACGACCGACTACGCGAGCGGCGCTACCCGGTCGTGGACGAGGAGCGGGGGCTCGTCATGGCGAGTGCCTTCATCGATCACTCCGGCCGGCTTCAGCACGTCGTCTTGACCGATGGTACCGTCGTCCCGACGCATTACAAAACGCCGCATTCCTACGTGTTGTTCGAGCTCTTCAAGATCGTCGACGGCAAGATCCGGCAAATTGAGGCGGTGTTCACTACGGTGCCCTACAACATGCCGTCACCCTGGGTTCACCACCATCATCATTGAGGAAACGATGGCGCAACCGATCACCCGTTACGACCGGGAGGCCCTTTACGGCTTCCTCGACGCTTATTTAGACGCGCTCACCGACAAGCATCCCGCGCGCCTGCCTCTGGCGAAAGGCGCCCGGTTCTCGGAGAACAGCGTCGAGCTCGATATCGGCGACGGGCTGTGGAACACGATCAACCGGCGCGGCGACTATGACCTCCGTTTCGCCGATCCGGTCACCGGCAATGTCGGCTGGTTCGGAGTCGTCTACGAGCACGACAACCCGGCGGCGATCGGACTCAGGATCAAGGTGGAGGATGGGCTGATCACCGAGGTCGAAACCGTGCTCGCGCGGCGCGAAGGCGATGCGCCATTCCCCAATCCCAACCCCGAAGGCCTCAAGGACAAGCCGATCCTGAACGAGATCGTACCGCCCGACCAACGCGTGCCCCGCGCCCGGATGCGATCGATCGCGAACGGCTATTTCAGCACGCTCGAGCTCAATGACGGCACCCTGTTCACGTCCCTCGACCCCAACTGCAATCGCGTCGAAAACGGGGTCCAGACCACCAACAATCCGTCGGTCCGGCCCGGCGAGCCACTCTATACGCTTGGTTGCATCGATCAGTTCAAGACCGGCAACTATCGCTACGACGATGAGCTGCGCGCCCGCCGCTTTCCCCTGATCGACGAGGAGCGCGGACTCGTTCTCGCCGGCGCGTTCATCGACCATTCGGGTCGGCTGGCCGAAGTCCGATGGACCGACGGAAGGGTGCGCCGGTCGCCTTACCGCACGCCGCATTCCTACTGCGTACTGGAGCTGTTCAAGATCGTCGGCGGCCGGATCTGCCAAGTCGAAGCCGTCTTCTGCACCGTCACCTACCACATCCCCACGCCCTGGGCCGACTGAACGCCCGGCGCGATAGGTCGCCGCCCTTGAATTTCGCTCTCCCGTATTAGACACTTCCGCCTATTGGGCTGGAAGATGTCGAGGGATTTACCGCAGTTGGCGCGGCCCGAAGTTCATGACATAGGCCAAATCCTGGGGGGCGAGACATGACGCGTTTCATCGCACTTCTCATCTGCTGCGTGATCGGCTCGGCGTCGGCTGCGGCCGGGGACCAGAAATACAAGGCCGATCCTCTGGCGGTGAAATTCGGCTCCGTCGCGGATGTTCGGGGCATGCGGCTTTCGCCCGACGGCATGAAGGTCTCGGTGCTGAAATGGGTCCCGCAGGACGTGCCCGCGCTCGTGATCTTCGATCTCGCGAAGAAGCAGGGTCGGCTGGTGGCCGGCAGCAAGAAGGGCGAGGCGGAAATCCGCTGGTGCGACTGGGCAAACAACGACCGTCTGCTTTGCGGCTACCGCCTTATCGCCAACATCTTCGGCGCCGGCGGCTATCTCTCCATGACGCGTCTCGTCGGCGTCAATACCGACGGCTCCAAGCTCAAGACCCTGATCGATCCCCGACAGGAGGACGCCGGTCAATTCAAGCAGTACCGGGACCGCATCGTGGATTGGTTGGTGGACGATCCGGAAGACGTGCTGGTTCAGGTGCCGACCGGCTACGGCTCGGGTGTCGGCAAGCTCGACATTTTTTCCGGCCATATCACGTCGGACATCTCCCAGCACGACCGGACCTATGACTGGATCGCCGACGGCCGCGGCAACACCCGCTTATACGACGCGATCGAGGACAACAAGTCGAAGTGGTATGTGCGCCGGACGGAGGATGCGCCTTGGACGTTGCTGCACGAATCGAAGATGGACGATCTGGACGACCATTTTACGCCCGCCGGATTCGGCGCGAACGAGAACGCGTTGCTCTATTTCGAGACCTATGAAGGGCACATCGCGCTTTGGGCAGAGGATCTCTCCAAGAACGAGAAACCGCACGTCGTCTTTTCCAATCCGGATGTCGATGTCAGCGGACTGCTGACGCTCGGGAAACACCAGCGGCTGGCGGCGGTGCGCTATTACAGCGACCGGCCCCGCTGGCATTTCGTCGACGACCGGATCGCCAAAGTGCACGACGAGGTGATGGCTCTGTTTCCCAATCAGAATGTCGATGTGATCGACGAGAGCTGGGACCAGAAATACTATCTCGTCATCGTCTCGGGCGCGTCGAACCCCGGGACGCTCTACCGCTTCGTTCGCGAGTTCGAACACATTGCAGGCGCTCGCGCGCATCTATCCCAAATTGGCCGACACGACCATGGCGCCGGTCAAGCCGATCACCTTCAAGGCGCGCGACGGAGTCGACATTCCGGGCTATCTGACGCGGCCGGCATCAGCCGTGAAGGGACCGCTGCCGACCGTCGTGCTCCCCCATGGCGGGCCACAGTCGAGAGACGTATGGTCGTTCGATTCCATCGTGCAGTTCCTGGCGGCGAACGGCTATGCGGTGCTGCAGGTCAATTTCCGCGGTTCGGGCGGATACGGCCAGGACTGGGCCGGCGTCGGCGGGTTCCAGAACTGGCGCCAGGCGATCAACGACATCACCGACGGCGCCAAGTCGCTCATCGAGAACGGTACGTCGGACCCCAAGCGGATCTGCATCGTGGGCTGGAGCTATGGCGGCTACGCGGCGCTGATGAGCGTGATCGAAGAACAGACTCTATACAAATGCGCGGTCAGCATTGCGGGGGTCACCGATATCAAGGATCTGGTCGGCAAATATTCGCGCTTCGTCGGCTATTCCCAGGTCAATGCCTTCGCCGGCGACAACGCCCAGACCCTCGCCCAAGGTTCGCCCCAGAGCCGCGCCGACGAGATCAAGGTGCCGGTGCTCATGTTCCAGGGAGACCACGACCTGAACGTGCCGGAGGAGCAGGGTAAGGCGATGGCCGTCCAGCTCGAGAACGCCCATGTTCCGCATCAATACATCGTCTACAAGGACGTCGAGCACGACATCATGCGCAACCAATACCGCATCGACATGCTCTCCAGGATCGGCGAGTTCCTGAAAAAGAATATTGGCTCTTAGCGCCGATCCAAATATCGCTGATTGGTCGAGGGACGGGTGAAGAGAGTACTGATTGCATTAGCATTGTCTTGCTGCATCGTCGGCGCGGCGGCGGCAGGCGAGAACCAGCAGGTGTTCAAGTCCGATCCGCTCGCCGCGAAATTCGCGCAGACGCCGACGGTATCCGGTCTCCATCTCTCTCCTGACGGCACAAAGATCTCGTTGATCGATTTGAGGGATTCCGACGTGTCGGCTGCGCTCGTCCTCGACATGCGCACGGGAAAGGCGTCGGCCGTGTTGGCGGGCAAGAAGGGCGCCACCGGAGTGGACTGGTGCGATTGGGCCACCAATGACCGTCTTCTGTGCGGCGCCAAGTCCGGCTTTGCATTGCCCAACATTGGGGTGATCCCCATCAACAAGTTGATTGCCGTAAACGCAGATGGCTCCGGTCGGCAAGAGCTGGCATCGAGGGAACTGCCCGGTCATCGTGAATACCAGGATCAGATCGTCAGCTGGATCCCCGATGATCCGAGCCACATCCTTTTCGAGGTGAGCGGGGCCTGGCGGTACAAGCCCGATGCGACGGCCCTGTTGTCGGTCGATATCGAAACGGGCCAAAGTGATGTCGCGGTCGAGCCGATAAAACATGCGACGGAATGGCTGGCCGATGGTCGCGGACGGCCGCGAGCCTACAGCGAGGTCGTTAAAGGGCGGCGGAACTGGTTTTTCCGCAACAGTGCCAATGACGAATGGCGGACTCTTCACAAACCCAAAGAGGACGACTCCGATGACGACTTCTGGCCGATGGGATTCGCGAGCGACGAGAACGTCCTGTACTACCTCGACGATAATCAGGGCCACTTGGCTGTCTGGAGTCGGGATTCTGACATCCACGGCGCCGCCCCACGTCGTCTATGCCGAGCCCGATAGAGACATCACAAGTTATCTAACGCTCGGCAAGTCCAAACAGCTGGTCGCGGTCGGTTACCCGGCGGCTGTCATGCATCAGCACTTTCTCGATGCCAAGCTGGCGGAACTCGACAGGGAGATGCAGAAGCTCTTTCCTGGAAAAACCGTCACGTATCTCGACCGGTCTCGCGACGAGAGATACACGCTCCTGGCGGTTATGAGTCCGACCACCCCTGCCGACTATTACCGACATGACCGCAAGACACATAAGCTAGAAAAGATCGGGACAAGCTATCCCGCCCTCGCTTCGACAACGATCGCGAATGTGAAGCCTATGCGGCTGTTCGCGCGCGATGGCCATTTCATTCCCGCCTTCCTGAGCCTGCCCGTGGGAAGAGTGACCAAGAAGCTGCCCTTGGTCATTAACCCGAATGGGGGCGAGCTTCTGGGGCGGCCATTGGGTTTTGACCCCATGACGGCGTTCCTGGCGGCGAGCGGTTACGCGGTACTGCAGATCGGGCCTTATGCTCGGACCGAGAAGAATGGCCGTGCAGGCTGGCAGCAGTTGGTGGACGACATCGCGGATGGCGCCAACTATCTCGTCGAGATCGGCGTAGCCGATCCGGCGCGCATTTGTATCGGCGGCTCCGACATCAAAGGTTATTTGGCGCTGATGAGCACGGTGAGATATCCGGGACTGTATAAGTGCGTCTACAGCATCAATGGCACGACCGATCTGAAGGAACTCATCCAGGGCTATAAAGGCTCGACACGTCGGGAAGTCCGCAAGATCTTCGGCGGCGGGGACGACAAATCCCTCAAGACGGCATCACCGATCAGGCGCGCCACCGATATCAAAGTACCGTTGCTGATGTTCCAGTCCGGCTTCTCGCCGCGCGCACGGAAGGCGGCGACCAAGAAGATGATCAAGGCGCTCGATCGTGCGAACGACCGCTATGACGTGGTCGAATACGATGTTGCTATCGACGCTGCGCTAACCGTTGCGCAGCGAACCGATATGTTCTCGCGGCTTCGCGAATTTCTGGACACGAACATCGGCGCGGGCGCGGCCAAATAACGGCCTCAATTCCCGTGAAAGATCACCTGGGGCAGCCAGGTGGCGAGCTCGGGGACCAGGGTGAGGATGATCAGCCCGATGATCTGAAGGAAGACGAACGGGATGATGCCGCGGTAGATCTGCATCGTGGTGACCGTGTCCGGGGCGACGCCACGGAGGTAGAACAGAGCGAATCCGAACGGCGGCGTCAGGAACGAGGTCTGGAGATTCATGGCGATCATCACGCCGAGCCAGACCGGGTCGATGCCCATCTCCATCAGCACGGGCGCGACGATCGGCACCACGACGAAAGTGATCTCGATGAAGTCGAGGAAGAAGCCGAGAATGAAGATCACGCCCATCACGACGATCATCGCGCCGACCTTGCCGCCCGGCAGGGACTGAAGCACTTCGCGCACCGCGTCGCCGCCGCCGAGGCCCCGGAAGACCAGGCTGAACATCGCCGCGCCGATCAGGATCAGGAACACCATCGCGGTGATCCGTGTGGTGGAGCGCATGACGTCGGTCAGGATCTTCACCCGCATCACCGCCCAGACCGCCGAGAAGAAGCCGACCGCCACGAGCAGGGTCAGCACCACGGCGACGGCGATGCCGAGCTGGCTCCCGGTCGTCGTGTTGAGCCTGAGATCCACATTGGCGGTGAGGAAGAGAAGCGCGATCAGGGCCAGCGCGCCGACATAGATCAGCGTGCCCTTTCCGGCGCCGACCCGGAGCCCGGCCAGCATGATCGCACCGACCGCGCCGACCGCCGAGGCCTCGGTCGGCGTCGCGAAGCCGCCGAGGATCGAGCCTAGGACCGAGATGATCAGCACGATCGGCGGGATCAGCGCATGGGCGAGCCGCATGAACGCTTTGCCGGCGCCTTCATCGGCCCGGCCTTCTTCGGGCGGGATCGGCGGAGAGGTTTCCGGCCGGAAGATCGCCATGCCGATCTGATAGAGAATATAGAGGCCGACAAGGCCGAGGCCCGGGAAGAGCGAGCCCGCGAACAGGTCGCCGACGGAAATCGTCTTGGGCGAGAAGATGCCCATCTTGAGCTGGGCTTCCTGGAACGCCGACGACATCACGTCGCCGAGAAGCACCAGCACGATCGAGGGCGGGATGATCTGGCCCAGGGTCCCGGCGGCGCAGATCGAGCCGCAGGCGAGCTTCGGGTCGTAACCGCGCCTAAGCATGGTGGGGAGCGAGGAGGCCCATGGTCACGACCGTCGCGCCGACGATGCCGGTCGAGGCGGCCAGGAGCGCGCCGACGATCGAGACCGAAATGCCGAGCCCGCCCCGGAGCGAGCCGAACATCCGGCCCATGCTGTCCAAGAGCTCCTCGGCGACCTTGGATCGCTCCAGCATCACGCCCATGAAAATGAACAACGGCACCGCGATCAGCGTCTCGTTGGTCATGTTCTGGAAGGCGCGCAAGGGCAGCGCGCCGAGAAAGCCGAAGTCGAACTCGCCGAACAACGCGCCGATCAGCGCGAACAGCAGGCCGGTGCCGGCGAGGGTGAACGCGACGGGATAACCGAGCAGCAACAGGCCGCACGCGACAATGAACATGGTGAGATCGAGGCCTTGGGCGATCGTCATGACGGGGTCCCCGATCTCAGATGGTCGGCGTTTCTTCGCGGATCTCCGGGCTCACGTCCTTCACGCCGGTCTTGAGCGTGTGGAAGGCATGAATCGCCATGGAGATGCCCTGCAGTCCGATCAGCAGCGTGAAGACCAACAGCTCGGTCTTGAGCAGGTAGATCGCCTGGATGCCGCTCGTCTCTCGCGAGCCTTCATGCACCGCCCAGGACTGCGCGACGAACGGCCAGGCCTTCCACCAGAACACGATACAAACGGGCAACAGGAGGAACAGCGAGCCGAACAGATCCACGAGCGCCTTGGTCCGCGGCGAGGCCTCGCGATAGAACACGTCCACCCGCACATGGCCGTCATGCATCAAGGTATAGGCCGCCGCGATCATGAACACGGTCGCATGCATATAGACGATCAATTCCTGCACGAAGATCGAGCTCACGCCGTAGACATAGCGCATAATCACGATCGCGAACTGGACGACGACCATGGCCAGCAGCAGCCAGGACACGGCGCGGCCGATCCTCTCGTTCATCCAGTCGATCGAATGGGCGAGCTTGCTCAGCACGGGCCACCGGCCGGCAGCGCGGCTCCCTCGAATTGGCGGCGTGACGTCATGATCCCCCTCAAACGGTCGATCGTTCCCCGCGGCCGCACCCCAAGATGCGGCCTCCTGTCCGATAGCGGCTCCCTCCCGTCGCCGGTGAAGGAGCGCCTACGGCTTCATCCTTTTCCAGCCGTCCTGGGTGAGTTGGTCCATCGGTTGGTAGATGGTCTTATAAGCCATCTTTTTGCAATCGGCGATCCAATAGCCGAGATAGACATAGGGCAGGCCGAGCCGCCGGGCATAGTCGATATGGCTCAGCACGACGTAATTGCCAAGCCCCCGCGCCTTCTCGGCCGGATCGAAGAAGCTGTAGACCAGCGAAAGTCCGTCCGCCAGCACGTCCGTCAGGCAGGCCGCCATGAGCTTGCCCTTGTGCTCGTCGGACCCTTCGGGGGGAACCTGGCGGTATTCGATGATACGCGAATCGATCGGGCTCGATTCGATCATCGAGGCGAAGTCGATCGCATCCATATGGGTCATGCCGCCGTCGGGATGGCGCTGGCGGAGATAGCGCTTCAGGAGCATGAACTGCTCCTCGGACGCCCAGGCCGGCGCCTCGGCCATCTCCAGGTCGCTGTTCTTCGCGATCACCCGCTTCATCGAGCGGATCGGCTCGAACTCGTTGACCCGCACCCTGACCGAAACGCAGCACTGGCAATCCTCGCAGGCCGGGCGGTAAGCGACGTTCTGGCTGCGCCGGAAGCCGATCAGGGTCAGCGCGTCGTTGAGGGCCTGGGCTTCGTCGCCCTTGAGCTCGGTGAAGACCTTGCGCTCCACACGCCCCGGCAAATAAGGGCACGGCCCGGCCGGCGTGACATAGAATCTCGGAAATCGGTTGGAGTGGAGTGTCAAATCGGCGACCTCAACACGTTACTCTCGGAACTCGACTAGATAATGTAACACAAATGTCGGGCTGTGCGATGAGGTTGATTACGGTTTCGCCTGAAATAGCTAATAGCTACAGCCCGTAATACCAGGGCGCGAACAGCGAGAAGGTCAGCCACAGGATCACCAGAAGCGGAACGCCGGCACGGATGAAGTCGCTGAACCGGTAGTGGCCCGGCCCCATGACCAGAAGATTGGTCTGGTAGCCGACCGGCGTTGCGAACGAGCAGTTCGAGGCGAAAATCACCGCATAGGCGAAAATCCTGGGATCGCAGCCGACCTTGACGGCGATGCCATAGGCGATCGGCGTGAACAGCACCGCGCAGGCGTTGTTGCTCAGCACATTGGTCATCAGCGCGACGAGCAGGAAGAAGGCCGACAGCGTCACCGCGCCCCCGTCGCCGTCGACGACCCCGACCAGGAGATCGGCGAGATAGGCCGCGCCGTGGGTCGCTTCGAGCGCCGCGCCCATGGCGAGGGCCGCGCCGACAATCATCATGATGCGCCGGTCGATGGCGCGGAATGCCTGGTGCACGTTGAGGCAGCCGGTCATGATCATCAGGGTCACGCCGATCAGGGAGGCGATCACGATCGGCACCATGTCCGTCGCGGAGGCGGCCACCACGCCGGCAAAGATCATGAGGGCCCGGGCGGCCCGCTGCACCGCCGGCACCTCGCTCGACGAGCCCTCCACCAGAATGACGTCGCGCTCGACCCGTAACCGACCGACATCGTCGCGCTTGCCGAGGAGCAAAAGCCCGTCGCCCGCCTCGAGCCGGATCTTCTTGAAGTCGGTGCGTATCATCTTGGACCGGCGCTGCACGCCGAGAATGATGCAGCCGGTACGGGCGTGGAACGCGATCTGGCCCACCGTGCGGCCCTCGATGCGCGAGGCCGGGGCCACGATGGCCTCGACCAGGATGCGGTCGCCGATCGGCATGACCTGGGTTTCGCCGCCGTCCTCCGGCAGCTCGCTCACGCCCTGGATGACGCCGGGATAGTTGGCGATCAGGTCGGTCAGCGCCTTGCGTGTCGCAGCGACGATGACGGCGTCGCCGGGCTGCAGGATCACGTCGTCGATCAGCGGCAGGAGCACCACGTCGCCACGCTGGATCATCTGCACCGTGACCTCGGGCAGCTTGACGAACATGCCCGCGACCGAGAACTCGCCGACCAGCGGACCGTCCGGCTTGACGTCGATCTGGGCGATGAAATGCCGCCCGCTCGCGCCGACCAAGGTGCCTGCGAGCGAGGCGCGGTCCGGGAGCAGGTAGGGCACGATGAAGATGACATAAAGGAAGCCGACCCCGGCGAGGACGAGGGCCGGCACCGCGAAATCGAAGAAGCCGATCTGGATGCCGCTCACCCGCTCGAACGCGCCCTCGACCAGCATGTTCGTGCTGGAGCCGATCAGGGTCGTGATGCCGCCGAGGATCGCCGCATAGCTCATCGGAATCATGACCTTGGACGGCGACGAGTCGCATCTTGTCCACGATCACCGCCATGATCGGGATGAAGATCACGACCACCGGCGTGTGAATTCATGAAACCGCTGACCGCGGCGGCGATCAGCAGGGTGATGGCGACCGCGAAGCGCGGGTTGGGGCCGATATGCTTCACCAGCGCGCCGATCGGGCCGTTGAGCGCGCCGGTCTGGATCATGCCTTGGCCGATCACCAGGAGCGCGAGGACGGCGATCAGCGCGGGGTTCGCGAAGCCCACCAGCAGCGCCTGGGCGTCGAGCAGGTTCCGGCCGTCCGGTCCCGTGACCGGGAAGAAATGGAAAAAGACGAGAAGGAAGCCGATCAGGCCGATCGAGGTGAGTTCGAGCGAAAATTTCTCCGCTGCGTAACACCCGACCGCGATGAGGATGGCGATGAAGGTCACCACCATCTGGAGCGTCAGGCCATCAGGGATCAAACGACCGCCTCCCCGTAGGCCGCCCGGCCGCCGTCCGAGCCGCCGCCCACGCCGACGTTCCTACACGCACGGTTACCGCCCGCATCCCGCCGAATGACCTGTCCATAACCCCCTCAAGATTAGAGGGATATGATGGAGCCTGAACGGGCCGTTGCCAAGAGGGACGGCGGCATGGGGTATGCAAAGGGGCCGTGCACCCCATACGGCAGACCGGAGGCTCGTATGTTACCGATAGCTCGGCGGCAGAACGGGGGCCTCACGCAGCAGCGTAATCGAGATGCGGCGGTTTGACGGGAGCGTCGGGTCTTCCGGGAACAGCGGCTCGGTGTCGGCCATGCCTTTGACTTCGGCGATGCGCGAGGCGGGGACGCCGGATTCCAGAAGCACGCGGCGGCTGGCGTTGGCGCGGTCGCTGGAGAGCTCCCAGTTGGAATAGTTCGCGCGGCCGACGAAGGGTTTCGAGTCCGTGTGGCCGGCGATCGAGATGCGGTTCGGCAGCTTCAGGATGATCTTGGCGACGAGCTGAAGGATCTGTTTGGTGCGGGGCAGGGGCTCGGCGCTGCCGGACTGGAACATCGACTTGCGGTCCTGATCGACGATCTGGATGCGCATGCCTTCGGGCGTGCGGTCGATGATCAGGTTGTCGGCGAATTGCTTGAGATTCGGCGTGTTCTGGATCGCCTGGGTCAGCTCCTTCTCGGCGTCCTTGAACATCTGCTCTTCGCGCTCGGCGATGGCCTTGTTGATCTCGTTGTCGTCGGGTTTCTGCGGCGTGGCGTTTGCGTGTTGTCGTTTGCGTTGCTGCTCGGTGCGGGCGGCGCGAGCGTGACGACGACCGAGCCCGAGGATTGCGCGCCGTTGTCCGAGGTGACGGAATTGCCGCCGAGCACGCCGTTCGCGCCGCTGGTGCTCTTGCTGGCGAAGGTCGGCGCGAAATAGTCGGCGATGCCTTCCTTCTGCTCCTCGGTCGTGGCGCTCAACAGCCACAGCAGCAGGAAGAACGCCATCATCGCGGTCACGAAGTCGGCATAGGCGAGCTTCCAGGCGCCGCCATGGTGACCATGGTCGCCGCCCTTCTTGATCTTCTTGATGATGAGCGGGGGCTGGTTGTCGGCCATGGGTCAGCCGTCAGACCGGAAGGACCGCGTTCACCGCCTCGTCCAGCTCGTCGAAGCTCGGCCGCTCATGGGAGTAACAGCGTCTTGCGCGCGAATTCGACCGACACCGCCGGTGCGCAGCCCTGGAGATGGGCGAGGAAGCCGGCCTTCAGGCACTCGTAATATTTGCCTTCGGCATTGGCGTAATTGTCCAGGCTGCGCGAGATCGGCGTGATCAGGCCGTAGGACATCAGAATGCCGAAGAACGTGCCGACCAGCGCCGCGCCGATCAGCTCGCCGAGAACGGCGGGCGGCTCGTCGATGCTGCCCATGGTGGTGATGACGCCCAGAACCGCCGCGACGATACCGAAAGCGGGCAAGCGCGTCGCCAAGCGTCGCGATGGCGTTGACGACGGCATGCTGCTTCCTTGTGATGGGTTTCCAGATCCTCGTTCATGAGGTCCTCGATCACATGGGGGTTTTCCGTGCCCATGGTGAGGAGCCGCATGTAGTCGCAGAGGAACGTCACCGCATGGTGGTTCTTGAGGAACAGTCGGATAGTTGGAGAAGAGCGTGCTCTCTT
Source organism: uncultured Alphaproteobacteria bacterium (assembly GCA_963732795.1). Taxonomy (GTDB): domain Bacteria; phylum Pseudomonadota; class Alphaproteobacteria; order CAVTAV01; family CAVTAV01; genus CAVTAV01. Next base: position 115,066 of record CAVTAV010000011.1, read on the forward strand.
CCGGGTTCTCGATATGCGCCTCGATGGCCAGAAGACCCTTCGAGCGGATCAGCTTGAACATCGAATACATCAGGGTCAGCAGCTCGAGATAGGACGTCCTTGTTGAAGGGCGTGCCCTTCATGACCCGGCCGACATGCTTGCCGGTCGCGGCGAGCACGGGCTTGGGATTGCTGATGACGAACGCGCCGATGCCGGCGCCCAGAATGATCAGGAATTCGAACGGCTGAAACAGCACGGCGGCGCTGCCATGCGGCAAATAGCCGCCCAGCACCGAGCCGAAGACGATCAAAAATCCGATAATGAAGAACATATCGTTCGTGCCGAACCGCCGCGCCGGAAACCTGTTGAAATGGCCCAAGAATCCCACTTTCGCACGGGGGGCCGCATATCCGGTTGATCTTCGCGGGACGAGGTTAAGATTGCGTTTAGTCTGCGGGGTCCTCGGGGGGCTCGCCAGGGGCCTCGGCCGCAGGTTCGGGCGTTTCGCCGAACCGCCAGAGAAGGAGCCGGGTCTGGCGACCGTCGCCGACCTCGACGACTGTCGTCCGGGGCGTGGTCCGGCACTTCGAAGGAATTGCTGATCAGAAGCGCGCCGGACTTCATCTCGGCCTTCGGGCCTTCTCGTAAAGCGCCGCCATCGGCGCCGGCGAGAGGAAGCAATAGGCGATGTCGTAATCCGCGAGCGAATGATCCCACAGCGATCCGAAGTCGATCCGGGCGTTCCGCCGGTTGGCGAGCCAAAGTCTCAAGCTGGCAAGGGCATAAGGCAGCGGCGCGGATTCGATACCGACGAATTCCGCCTCGGGATGGCGGCGGGAGAGCGGGCCGAGCACGCTCGCCAGGCCGCAGCCGATATCGACGAAACGGAAGGTCTGCGCCTTCGGCAGCAGCGCATCGATGGCGTCGATGGTGCGGCGGTTGGTGAGATAGAGCGGCACGCGCTCGCCGAGGGTGTTCCAGAACACGACGGCCAGGAGCACGACGATCGCAAGATAGACCCAGGCCGGCGTGCTCGATTGATGGAGGGCGAGGCCGGCGGGCGGCAAGGCGATCTGAAGCACCAGCCACCAGCGGGCGAGCCCGATGAAATGGGAGATCAGGGCGGCGGCAACGCCCTGTACGATCAGCACGCCGAGCAGCGGCACGCCGACCCGCATGGTGCCGCCGATCCAGATCGCCGCCGGCCAGACGATGATAAGGGCGATGATCTGGGCGGCAACCGCGAGGAAAATCGGCGGAATTCGATCGAAAAACGAGCGTCGAGCTCGGTCGGAGCGTTGGCCGCAGAAGACGCGCCGCATCGAGCGCGAAATAGGTCAAAATGCCGGCCGCTCCGGCGCGCTTGAAGGAAATCAGCGTCTCCATCATCACCGAATCCTTGTCGAGCCAGCCTTCCTTGGCCGCCGCCATCAGCATCGCGTATTCGCCGCTCACCTGATAGACGAAGGTCGGCATGCGGAAGGCGTCGTGCACCAGCCGAACGATGTCGAGATAGGGCAGGCCCGGCTTCACCATCACCATGTCCGCGCCCTCGGAGATGTCGAGCGCGACCTCGCGCAGCGCCTCGTCCGAGTTGGCGGGATCCATCTGATAGGTTTTCTTGTCGGAGCCGAGATTGGCCGAGGTGCCGACCGCGTCGCGGAACGGCCAATAGAAGGCCGAGGCGTATTTCGCGGCATAGGCCATGATCATGGTGTTCCGGCGGCCGGCGGCCTCCAAGCGCCTTGCGGATCGCGCCGACGCGGCCGTCCATCATATCGGAGGGCGCCACGATGTCGCAGCCCGCCTCGGCCTGACACAGCGCCTGCTTGACCAGGACCTCCAGCGTCTCGTCGTTCAGGATGTGCGCCATTCAGGAAGAGACCGTCATGGCCGTGGGTCGTGTAGGGATCGAGCGCGACGTCGCACATGATCCCGATCCGGGGCACTTCCGCCTTGATCGCCCGAACCGCCCGGCAGGCGAGGTTCTCCGGATTGCAGGCCTCGCGGCCGTCATCCGTCTTGAGATTGGCCGGCGTGTTGGGAAAGAGCGCGATGGCGGGAATGCCGGCCTCTGCGGCTTCGGCGGCAAGGCGCACCGCCATGTCGACGGTGTGGCGCTCGACGCCGGGCATCGACGGCACCGGCTCGCGCTTGCCTTCGCCCTCGATCAGGAACATCGGCAGGATCAGATCCGACGGGTTCAGGTGATGCTCGGCGACCAGCCGCCGCGACCAATCGGCGGACCGGACCCGCCGCATTCGGGTGGTCGGAAAGGCCGGATGGGGACGATGGGTCTCGGACATGGGCCGGCACCATGCCCCAACTCCGGCCGGGCTTCCAGGGGTTTTTGGCTGACTCGGACCGGCAGGTGCCGCTATAAGACGTTGGATCGACAGCAAAGCTCGAGGGAGGCGAACCGTGCAAAAGTCCCTTGGTTCAGTGCTTTTTGTCGCGTTTTTTCTGATTTCGGGTGCGAGTTTCGCGGCGGACGCGCCGGGAACCGAAGATCATCCGCTTATTTCCCGCTATCCCGGCGCCGAAATCCGCTGGCAGGACGTCCAAGCCTATCAGGATTATCGCCTCGCGGTCGGGCCGCAGACCGGCTACCGCAAGATCGACGATTGGGTCGAGACCGCCGGCCGCATGACCCGGACCTATTACGAAATCACCGGCGAAAAGACGAGCTCGGAGCTCTATCAGAACTATCGCAACGCGCTCGACGATGCCGGCTTCGAGATCATCGCTCAGGGCATGCGCGACGACAGCCGCCCCTCCCAGGAGATCGGCGGGCGCACCTGGATGGGTACCTATTACCGCTCCAACGCCATTACCGCGCGCAGCGGTGAAGTCCGCCTGCTCAACGGCAGCGCGACGAGCGGCGGGTCGGGCTTCGTCGCGGGCAAGCTCGAACGCGCCGAGGGCACGGTCTATGTCGCGGTCGCGGTTACGCAATATTCGAAAGATGTGGTGACCGCCCTTGTCGACGTGATCGAGGAAGAGGCGCTCAAGGACGACCTAATCGCGGTCGATGCCGACGCCATGTCCAAGGGCATCGACGTCTACGGAAAGATTGCGCTTTACGGCATCTTCTTCGATCACGACAAGGCGACCATCAAGCCGGAATCGAAAGCCGCGCTGGACGAGATCGCCAAGCTTCTCCAAGCGCGGCCCAAGCTTGCGCTCTTTGTCGTCGGACACACCGACATGACCGGCTCGCTCGATTACAACGTCACGCTTTCGAAGGCCCGCGCGGAATCGGTGGTGAAGGCGCTGGTCGACGACTACGGCATCGCGCGGAGCCGTCTGACCGCCCACGGCGTTGGTCCCCTGGCGCCGGTATTTACCAACGGGTCCGAGCCCGGCCGCGCCAAGAACCGCCGCGTCGAGCTGGTCGAGCGATAGCCGTCCCGCCCGGCCTGTAACATTTTGAAATATATTGCGTATTGCGGAGCTGCGCCGCCGATTGTTAAGTATTGTGATGCAAATTGTACAATTTGACGGACGAGTCTGCGTAGATGGCGGAAGCAGCGCGCGCTAAGAGCCCCAAAACGGAGCAATTCCCGTTCGCGAAGGCGAGCGCGCTCATGCGCGACCTCATGACGCCTAATCCCTTGATCTATTGGGCGGATTTCCTGCTCAGCGCCGCTCATCGGCTGGGGCTCGTTCTATGCCGTCGTGCGGATGCATCACATGATCGTGCCCGAGGTGCTGCTCAGCATCGTCACGGTGCTCGCGCTCTATCGCGCGGTGATCTTCACCCATGAGCTCGCCCATCTGAAAAAGGGCACGTTCGGCCTGTTCCGCTGGGTCTGGAACCTGACCTGCGGCTTTCCGCTGATGGTGCCGAGCTTCATCTATCAGGGCGTTCATATCGACCATCACCGCAAGGATATCTACGGCACCGACGAGGACGGCGAATATCTGCCTTTCGCCACCAATCCGCAGCGGGAGATCGTCGCCTATCTGGCGCAGTCCTTCATCCTGCCGTTGGTGTTGTTCGGCCGCTTCGTGTTCCTGACGCCGGTGTCCTATTTCTTCCCCGGCATCCGGAAATGGGCCTGGTCGCATGCTTCCTCGATGAAGATCGACATGTCCTATCTCCGCGAGCCGGAGACGGTGCGGGACGATCCGACCTGGCGGATCCAGGAATTCGCTGACCTTCGTCTACGGCGCGACGGTGGTCGCGCTGATCGTCGGTCGGCGTGGTGCGGTTCGACGCGCTGCTGCTCTATTGGGTGGTTGGCGCCAGCATCATCTTCCTGAACGCGATCCGGACGCTCGCGGCCCATGCCTATCGCAATCCGGTCGGCCGCTCGATGAATCTCACGGATCAGCTTCTGGATTCGGTGACGATCCCCGGCAACCGCGTGCTTCACCGCGCTATGGGCGCCGGTCGGCCTGCGCTATCACTCGACCCATCACCTGTTCGCCAACCTGCCCTACCACAATCTCGGCAAGGCGCATCGCCGGCTGGTCGCGGATCTCGCGGACAACGAGATCTATCTCAAGACCTTGCGCCCGAGCCTGTTCGAGGCGCTGCGCCGGCTCTGGCAGGAATCCCGCGAGGCCCAGGCCCAGAACGCCGCCGGCCGAAAATCCGCTGACCTCCTGACGATTAGAACCAGGCTTCGGGATCGGGGATCGGCGGCCCTCGGACAGCTTGAGCCAGCCCACCACCACGCGATAGATCGACCAGACATAGACGCAGGTCCAGATCAGGCAGGCGAGAGGGATGCCGATAAAGGTGATCGCCAGCACCCGAGCGACGGCCCAGGCGATCAGCGCCCATAGGAAAGTCCGGATGATCCAGGTGAAATGGCCTTCCAGGATCGTACCGCGCACGTCCTCGCGCTTGACGAGGCAGAGGATCGCGCTCACGACGAAGGCGAATGATGGTCACGAAGCCGACTGCGTAGAGGCCATAGGCGATATGGCCCAGGGTCACGTTGGACCTTTCCGAATAACGCGTTTCACTCATTCTTGCCTCCCCTCAGACAAGGTGGCCGGCGCTGGCCGCCGCCGGCGGTGGTTCTCCCTCGGCGCCGATCATACAGAACCTCCAAGACCTTGGCGAATCGCGGCGCGAGAGCGCCCGGAGGGGCCAGACTTAACGCAATATTAGTGGTGCACCGGTAAGGATCCCGGTGGCCGGCACAGGGCTGCCGTGGCGCACGGCATCGCCGCCGAAGGGTGAGATCCTCATGCAGCAAAACGTTCGGGAGAAGATCCGGTCGGATTCTCGAGGGAGTGAGCAACGAGCAATCGAAGGCTCTCTATCTCGATTCCCTGCGGCTGATCGAGCGGCTGCACCGGCGCCTTCTGGACGTCATCAAGGTCCGGCTGGACAGCCTCGGCCTCGGCGAGATCAACAGCGTTCAGGCCCTTCTGCTCTACAATATCGGCACCAACGAAATGACCGCCGGCGAGCTGAGAAGCCGCGGCTATTACACCGGCTCGAACGTCTCCTACAATCTCAAGAAGCTGGTCGAAGGCGGCTATATCGAGCATGAGCGCTCGCGCCACGACCGCCGTTCCGTCCGGATCCGCCTGAGCGACAAGGGCAAGGAAATCTGCGACATCGTCGACGAGCTCTATGAGGGCCAGGTCGTGGCCGTCACCGGCGATGCATTGCTCGGGGACGAAGGTCTGCGCGCCATGAACGAGACGCTAAAGGCGCTGGAGCGCTTCTGGAGCGACCAGATCCAGTTCGGCGGCTTCTGACCGCGTTAACCGTTTCCGTCCGCATATCCCGCCTGCTCGCGTCAATCTGTCCGATTGACGCTGAACCAGCTGTCTGTTACGCGATCATGCTCCGTCGGCCCGCAGGGCTGACGGAAATCAATCTCAGTTTGCGCCAAAGCCTTAAAATGTCGCCGAGATAAGATATATGCTAGTCTCGGTGCGTCAGCGCAGAACTGAGCGAAAGGAACGGGTTCCGAGGCCATGGATGCCGAGCGCGTATTTGCCCAGGCGATCGAACGTCTGAAAACGGAAGGAAACTACCGGGTCTTTACCGACATCACCCGGAAGATACGGCGCGTTTCCGAAGGCCCGCCGGCACACCAAGGACGGCGTCAAAGACATCGTCGTCTGGTGCAGCAACGACTATCTCTGCATGGGCCAGCATCCCGATGTCATCAAGGCGATGCATGATGCGGTCGACGATGTCGGCGCCGGCGCCGGCGGCACCCGTAACATCAGCGGCACCACCCATTACCACGTTCTCCTCGAGCAGGAACTCGCCGATCTTCATGGTAAGGACTCCGCGCTCCTGTTCACCTCCGGCTACAATTCGAACGAAGCGACGCTCAGCACGCTCGCCAAGCTTCTGCCGGGCTGCATTGATCTTTTCCGACGCGCTCAATCATGCCTCGATGATCGAAGGCATCCGGCATAGCGGCGCCCCGAAGCGGATCTGGAAGCATAACGACGTCGCCGATCTCGACCGGCTACTTGCCGAGGCCGATCCACGACGCGCCCAAGTTGATCGCCTTCGAATCCGTCTATTCGATGGATGGCGACGTTGCGCCGATCGCGCAAATTTGCGACGTGGCCGACAAATACGGCGCGCTCACTTATCTCGACGAGGTCCATGCGGTCGGGCTCTATGGCCCGCGCGGCGGCGGCATCGCCGACCGGGAAGGCCTGATGGATCGGCTGACCGTCATCGAGGGCACGCTTGCCAAGGCTTTCGGCGTAATGGGTGGCTATATCACGGGCTCGAAGAATTTGGTCGATGCCGTCCGGAGCTATGCGCCGGGGTTCATCTTTACGACCTCGCTCGCGCCCGTGCTCGCGGCTGGAGCGCTTGCCAGCGTCCGCCATCTGAAGGCGAGCCAGGTCGAGCGCCAGGGCCTGCATCAGCGGGCGACCCGCCTCAAGACGCTCTTCACCGAAGCCGGATTGCCGGTCATGCCGAGCGACACCCATATCGTGCCGCTCCTTGTCGGCGATGCCGCGCTCTGCAAGCAGGTTTCGGACGTGCTCTTGGACGATTTCGGCATCTATGTTCAGCCGATCAATTACCCCACCGTGCCGCGCGGTACCGAGCGCCTGCGCTTCACTCCCGGGCCGTTGCATACCGACGAAATGATGAGCGATCTCGTCGCCGCGCTCGACCGGGTCTGGAGCAAGCTCGACCTCAAGCGCGCCGCATGACAGGCGTCGGGCCGCGTTAATGACGGGCTATGGCGCGTCATCCGATGACGGCCACGGCTATCTCATCGAATTCGTTCGGATCGGCAACACGACCAAGGTCTCGGCCATCGATCCCAAGACCGGGATCGAGGTCTCGATCGTCGGTCCCACGAACGCCGGCGACGCGATCCTGACGCGAAACGCCGTCGCCAAGCTCACACGCCGCTTGGCGAGCGGTTCTCCGAAGACGTAAGTCGGACATCTGGAACCGGAGACGTCAAACCGTGTCGTCATGCCAGCGAAGGCTGGCATCCAGACGGCCGTTTAAGGCCGAAGATCGGATCGCGCGTCACGAAGGTCTGGGCCCCAGCCTCCGCTGGGGCGACGCTCTGTGCAGTCGTGTTATTTGGATTTGCGCCGCGAGGTGGTGCGCTTGGCCGAGCGGCCGAGGCCGATCTGCTTGGCGAATTCGGAGCGCTGCTTGGCGTAATTGGGCGCGACCATGGGATAGTCGGCCGGCAGGTTCCAGCGTGCGCGGTATTCGGCCGGCGTCATGCCGAAATTCGACCGGAGATAGCGCTTCAGCATTTTCAGCCGCTTACCGTCTTCGAGACACACGATGTAATCGGGCGTCACCGACTTGCGGATCGGGACCGCCGGCTTGCGGTTTGCTTGAGCGGTTTCTTCGGACGGACGCCCGAGATTGGACAACGCTCCGTGAACGGTTGAGATCAAGTCCGGTATAGTTGCCGCCGGCAGTGAGTTGTTACTCAAATACGCGGTCACAATATCGACGGCCATTCGTAACGTTTGATCTTCTGCCAAGTCTTCCCGGTCAGTCGCAGCCATTGTTTCACAAGCCCTAAGAGTATGACGCCTTTTTATACTGTCTACTATTTGGTGATTTCACACTAAAATCAAGCGCAATTTGCAAGTCTGGTGGGAACTGCACGTTAGCAATTGCACGGCAGTTCTGCAAGTAGTGCAATGAATTAGGACGACCACAATCAGACATCAATCGTTTTTCCGCACGATTTCTATACGCAACTGGGTGTTTTGGTCAATCAAATCACCACAATTAGCTCCCTCTAAGGCCGAATAACCGGGCCAATACGATGCCGCAGGTCCGTCGATCCAGGGGTGCCCACGATGTTGAGTTTGGCTGTATCTCTTTGATTTCAATCGCGGCGACGAAACATTGTGCAATGTTGGCGCAATGCGGCAAGATATGGTAATGAATTTGATAGCTTCACGCCTCTGGCAAGGCAGTATTGAGTATTGATGAAAGCCGCGGATCGGAACGACCTCGATCGGATCCGCGGGCTGAGGTTTTTGCCGTTATGACACGAACGACAGTCGCGATCGGTTCGGATCACGCCGGATTCGACCTGAAACAGGTGCTGGCGGCCTATCTTCCCGAGCTGGGCTATGAGGTCTTGGATCTCGGCACCAACGGGACGGCGTCGGTCGATTACCCGGATTACGGTTCCGCGGTCGCGGCGGCGGTGGCCGAGGGGCGGGCCCGGTTCGGCGTGGTGGTCTGCGGCACCGGGATCGGCATCAGCATTGCGGCGAATTGCAATCGGGAGGTGCGGGCGGCGGTTTGCCACGATCATGTGACCGCCGAGATGAGCCGGCGCCACAACGACGCAAATATCCTGGCGCTCGGCGCCCGGATTATCGGGGTCGAGGTCGCCAAGGAGTGCGTACGGACGTTCCTGACCGCGCCGTTCGAGGGCGGGCGCCATGCCGGCCGCGTCGCGAAACTGTCAGCAATCGCTTAAGTCTTTGATTTTAAAATGTGTGATTGTTCGTGTTCTGGGGTGAATTGAAGGTTTGATATCTGATGTCTGTTTTGAATTCCGATAGACCGACGGCGGCGATCGCCGGATTTTTTGATGACGGCCTATCTGCGCGAGATCCCGAAATCGCCGATGCCATCCTGTCCGAGATCAAGCGCCAGCAGGATCATCTCGAGCTCATTGCGTCGGAAAACATCGTCAGCCGGGCTGTGCTCGAGGCCCAAGGCTCGGTTCTGACCAACAAATATGCCGAGGGCTATCCCGGCAAGCGCTATTATGGCGGCTGCGAGCATGTCGACGTCGTGGAAGCGGTCGCGATCTCGCGCGCCAAGCGGCTGTTCGACTGCGGCTTCGCCAATGTCCAGCCCCATTCGGGTGCACAGGCCAACGGCGCGGTGTTCATGGCGCTCCTGAAACCCGGCGATACCTTCCTCGGCCTGTCGCTTGCCTCGGGCGGGCATCTGACCCATGGCGCGGCCCCGGCCCAATCCGGCAAATGGTTCAATTCCGTGCAATATGGCGTGGCAAAGGAAACCGGCCGGATCGATTACGACGAGGTTGCCAGGCTCGCCCAGGAGCACAAGCCGAAGCTCATCATCGCCGGCGCGACGGCCTATTCCCGGATCATCGATTTCCCGCGCTTCCGCGAGATCGCGGACTTGGTCGGCGCCTATCTGATGGTCGATATGGCCCATTTCTCGGGGCTCGTAGCCGCCGGACTGCATCCGAGCCCTCTGCCCTATGCCCATGTGGTCACGACCACCACCCACAAGACGCTCCGCGGGCCCGCGCGGCGGCATGATCCTCAGCAATGACGAGGACATGTTCAAGCGGCTCAACTCGGCGGTTTTCCCGGGCCTGCAGGGCGGCCCGCTGATGCATGTGATCGCCGCCAAGGCCGTGGCCCTGGGCGAGGCGCTCCGGCCCGAATACCGGCTTTATGCCCGCCAGGTCGTCGACAATGCCGACGAGCTCGCCAAGACGCTGCAGTCGGCGGGCGTCGATATCGTCTCGGGCGGCACAGACAATCACCTCATGCTGGTCGATCTCAGGCCCAAGGGTCTCAAGGGCAACGCGGTCTCGGAAGCGCTCGGCCGCGCCAATATCACTGCCAACAAGAACGCGATCCCCTATGATCCGGAGCCGCCGACGGTGACCTCCGGTATCCGGCTGGGGTCTCCCGCCTGCACGACGCGCGGCTTCTCGCGCCGCGAGTTCCGTATCGTGGGCGAGCTGATCGCGGAGGTACTGAACGGTCTCGTCGATAGCCCGGAGGGGAATGCTGCGGTCGAGGCCGAGGTGCGCCGGAAGGTGCTCGACTTGACGCGGGCCTTTCCGATCTATCCGGATCTCGCTTGAGGAGGGCCGGCGGGGCGGATTTTATATGAGGGGTACCGTTGCGATGCGCTGGATTGCGATGATGGGGGGGAAGCATGCGCTGTCCGTTCTGTAGCCACGAAGATACGCAGGTGAAGGACTCGCGTCCCACCGAGGACCGGGCGTCGATTCGCCGCCGGCGCTTCTGCCCGGCTTGCGGGGCGCGGTTCACGACTTTCGAACGGGTTCAGCTCCGCGAGCTGACCGTCATCAAGAAGAACGGCCGCCGCGTGCCCTTCGACCGCGACAAGCTCGCCCGCTCTCTCTCGGTCGCGTTGCGCAAGCGCCCGGTCGATCCGGACCGTGTGGAACGCATGATCAACGGCCTCGTCCGGCGGCTCGAAAGCATGGGCGAGAACGAGATCCCGGTGGCGGTCATCGGCGAATTGGCGATGGAGGGCCTGGCGAGCCTCGATCAGGTCGCCTATGTCCGCTTCGCCTCGGTCTACAAGAATTTCCGTGAGGCCAAGGACTTCGAGGAATTCATCGGCGAGCTCGGCAACCGCGAGCCGTTGGAAGTCGATTAGCGACGGGCCGCGGTATCGCCCGCGGCGGACGATCCGGTCATGGCAAGCTCAGACTCCTGGCATATGAGCGTCGCGCTGGGATTGGCCGCGCGCGGGCTGGGGCGCGTCTGGCCGAATCCGGCGGTCGGCTGCGTGATGGTGACGCCCGAGGGGCACGTCGCCGGGCGCGGCTGGACCCAGCCGGGCGGCCGTCCCCATGCCGAAACCGAGGCGATCCGCGCAGGCCGGCGCGGTTGCCCAAGGTGCCACCGCGTATGTCAGTCTTGAGCCCTGCGCCCATCACGGCCAAACGCCACCTTGTGCGGAAGCCCTTGTAACAGCAGGCATTTCGAGGGCCGTTGTCGCTGTCGAAGATCCCGATCCAAGGGTTTCGGGGCAGGGCATCGAGACTTTAAGACGGGCCGGCATCGAGGTTTCGACCGGGCTGATGGCGGCGGAAGCGACGGCGCTCAACCGTGGCTTTTTCACCCGGCTCAGGCTCGGCCGTCCGATGTTTACCCTCAAGACCGCGACCACCCTCGACGGCCGGATTGCGACCAAATCCCGCGACAGCAAATGGATCACCGGCGAGGCGGCGCGGGCGAGGGGCCATCTCCTGCGCGCCGAGCACGACGCGGTGCTGACCAGCTACGGGACCGTCATCGCAGACGACCCGCTGCTGAATTGCCGCGTTCCCGGCCTGGAAGACCGTTCTCCCGTCCGCATCGTGGTCGACGGCGGGTTGCAGACGCCGCTGACGGCTCAGATCGTCAAGACGGCGCGCCGCCAGCCGACCTGGATCGTCACCCGCAAATCCGCCGACAAGTCCCGCCGCGAGGCCCTCGAAGAGCTCGGGGTGGAAATCCTCGAGGTCGAAGGAGCGGACCTCGACGGCCGGCCGGATCTCGCCGAGGCGGCGCAGCTTCTCGGCGCACGCGGGCTGACCCGCGTGCTGGTCGAGGCCGGGGGCATTCTGGCGGCCTCTCTTGTCAAGGCGGAGCTCGTGGACACGATCGCCTGGTTCCGCGCGGCAAAGGTCATCGGCGGCGACGGCCTGCCGGCGATCGGCGACCTCGCACTTCGCGATATCGACGCCGTAATCGGTTTCAAGCGCGTGTCTACGGTCCCGCTCGGCGACGACCTACTGGAAACATACGTCAAACAAGCCTAAATACTGAGGCCATGTTCACCGGCATCATCACGGATATCGGAGAGGTCGTTGCCGTCGAGCGCCGGGGAGACCTGCGCGCCAGGATCCGCACGGACTACGACACCGGCACCATCGATGTCGGCGCGTCGATCGCCTGTTCGGGCGCGTGCCTGACGGTGGTGGAGAAGGGCGACGACTGGTTCGCGGTCGATATCTCGGGCGAGACCGAATCCCGGACGACGCTCGGGACCTGGAAGCCCGGTGCGAAGGTCAATCTGGAGCGCGCGCTCCGGGTCGGCGACGAGCTCGGCGGCCATATCGTGACCGGCCATGTCGATGCGGTCGGCGAGATCAAATCCGCCGATAAGGCGGGCGATTCCGTCCGGTTAGAGATCGCGCTGCCGGAGTCGCTCAGCAAGCTCGTCGCCACCAAAGGCTCGATCGCCCTCGACGGCATTTCGATGACGGTGAACGGGGTCAGCGATCATAGCTTCGAGGTGAACGCCATCCCGCACACCCGGGCGCACACCACGCTCGGCGGGTCCAAGGCGGGCGACAAGGTCAACCTGGAGATCGATATGCTGGCGCGTTACGTCAAGCGCCTGATGGAGGCCGAATGAGCATGCCCAACCTGTCGGTCCATCACCGCTTCCTCTCCAATATCGAGGAAGTGCTCGAGGACGCGCGGAACGGCCGCATTTTCATCCTGATCGATGACGAGGACCGAGAGAACGAAGGCGACTTGATTATTCCCGCCCAGATGGCGACGCCGGACACGATCAATTTCATGGCCAAATACGGCCGCGGTCTGATCTGTCTCGCGATGACGGGCGAGCGGGTCAATGAGCTCGCCCTCGGCCTGATGTCGCCCAACAATCAAACCCGCCATCAGACCGCCTTCACGGTCTCGATCGAGGCCAAGGAAGGCGTGACCACCGGCATTTCGGCGGCGGACCGGGCACGCACGATTTCCGTCGCCATCGATCCGACCAAGGGCCGCGACGACCTGCGCACGCCGGGACATGTCTTCCCGCTGGTGGCGCGCGAGGGCGGCGTGCTGGTGCGCGCGGGCCACACGGAAGCGGCGGTCGATATCGCGCGGCTTGCGGGGCTGATCCCGGCCGGCGTGATCTGCGAGATCATGAACGACGACGGCACCATGGCGCGCCTGCCGGATCTGGTGAAATTCGCTCAGTATCACGGCATCAAGGTCGCCACGATCTCGGATCTGATCGCCTATCGCCGCAAGAACGACCGGCTGGTCGAGCGCGTCGCCGAAGGCCCGATCGACACCCTGCACGCCAAAGGTCTCTCCATAAAGGTCTACGGCACGACGGTGGACTATGCCGAGCACTTCGCCCTGGTGAAGGGCGATATCAAGCCGGACGAGCCGGTCCTCGTTCGCATGCATGTGATGAACGCCTTCGAGGATCTGATCGGCGCGCTTGGCGGACGGGGCGGCACCATCGCGACCTCTCTCAAGCTGATCGAGCAGGAAGGCAAGGGGGTCCTGGTCTGCCTGTTCGACAACCACCCGACCTGGCTGTCCGATGCGCTCGGAGGCCGCAAGGGCGAGAAATCCGAAAGCGGCTCGATCGTGCTGCGCGACTACGGCATCGGGGCGCAGATCCTCTGGATCTCGGCGTGCGCGAGATGATCCTGTTGTCCAATACCCGGCGCACCGTGGTCGGGCTCGAAGGGTACGGCTTGTCGATCGTCGACCAGCGGCCTTTGCCGCCGGAGGGTTCGGAGTGATGTCGATACACCGCAAGGAAACGCATATCATGATCGTCGAGGCGCGGTTCTATGAGGACATCGCCGACGAGATGGTGAAGGGCGCCGTCGCCGTGCTCGACCAGGCCGGCGCGACCTATGAGCGCCATGCCGTGCCCGGCTGCTTCGAGATTCCGGCGGCGATCAGCTTTGCCGAGAAATCGAGCAAGGAGATCGAGGGATTCGTCGCGCTTGGCTGCGTGATCCGGGGCGAGACGTCGCATTACGACTATGTTTGCTCGGAATCCGCCCGCGGAATCCAGGATCTTGCAACGAACCACCAGCTCGCCATCGGCTATGGAATCCTCACCGTCGAGAACCGCGACCAGGCCTGGGTCCGCGCCGCGGTCGACAAGGGCAACAAGGGCGCCAAGGCCGCGGAGGCCGCGCTGCGCATGGTCGCCTTGAAACGCGAAATCGGGCTATGACCGCCGCCGGCGCCAAACCGGAGACGGGGCGGCCGGGCAAGGCGAAATCGGGGGCACGGAGCGCCGCCCGTCTGGCGGCGGTTCAGGCGCTGTATCAGATCCAGCTCGCGGGACAGCCCGCCGAAATCGTGGTCGGGGAGTTCATCGAGCACCGATTCGGCCAAAATCCCTTGCATGCGCCCGATGTCGATATGTTCCGCGACATCGTGCGCAATGTGCTGGCGCGCCGAGGGGAGCTGGAGCCGCTGGTCGGAAGCGCACTGGCGGCCAATTGGCGCCTTGAGAGGATGGACAAGGTGATGCAGGCGCTGCTCCTGTCCGGCGCTTACGAGCTCGTGGCCAGGCCGGACGTGCCGACCGCCGTGATCATCAACGAATATGTCGAGCTCTCCCACGCTTTTTTCGAGGACGAGCAGGCCAAAGTCGCCCATGCCGTCCTCGACAAGGTCGCCCGCGAAGTCCGGGCCGGCGCGGCTCAAGCCGAGTGACATGCCGAAAGGCAAGGCTCTCGGCGAATTCGCGCTGATCGAGCAGATCTTCGCGCCGCTCGCCCAAACCTATCCGCTCGCCTTCGGGCTCACCGACGATGCGGCCGTTCTGAAGCCCCGTCCGGGCCGCGATCTTGTCGTGACCAAGGATGTCGTCGTCGCCGGCGTGCATTTCCTCGCCGATGACCCGGCGGATCTCGTGGCCAGGAAGGCTTTGCGGGTAAATCTTTCCGATTTGGCCGCCAAGGGCGCGAAACCGATCGGCTATCTCCTGGGCGCGGTTCTGCCGCGGCACCCCGACATCAAATGGCTCAAACGCTTCGCCGAGGGCTTGGCCGAGGACCAAAAGGCCTACGGAATCTCGCTGATCGGCGGCGATACCGTCTCGACACCCGGTCCCTTGACCGTCTCAATTACCGCCATCGGCGATATTCCCAAGGGATCCTATCTCCGGCGTTCCGCTGCGAAGGCCGGCGACGACATCTATGTCACCGGCACCATCGGCGATGCCGCCCTCGGCCTTGGCATTCTCAAGGGGGAAATCGATGCGCGAGGCACGGTGCGGGCCCATCTGGTGGATCGCTACCGGCTGCCTCAACCGCGCCTCACGGTCGGCCCCGGTCTCCTCAAGATCGCCCATGCCTGTCTCGACGTGTCCGACGGCCTTGTCGCCGATCTCGGCCATATCTGCGACACCTCTCGTCTCGGCGCGGAGATCGAGGCAGAGGCCATGCCGCTGTCGTCCGCCGCGCGGGCCATCGTCGAACAGCATCCCCGTCTCTTTAACCGACTTTTGACCGGTGGTGACGACTATGAGCTCCTGTTCACGGCGCCCCGGGGCCGGGCTCGTGCGATCGCCGCTCTCCACAAGCGGGCCGAGCTGGGGATAACCCGGATCGGTCGTATGATTGACGGCTCCGGCGTGCAGGTTCTCGGCGCAAACGGGCGATCCGTGACGATAAGGCGAGGGGGCTACGCGCATTTCTGACGGGGCTCCCCGCCGCCCACAGGGTCGGAAGCGAGAGTTATGGCCAAAGCCGCCGCCAAGAAGAAGGTCGAAGAGCCCGCCGAGGCGAATGCCGAAGCCTCCGCCGAGCAAAAGGGCGGCAAGGGCAAGCTCATTATCATCATTGCCGCCGTCGTCTTCCTGCTGATCGCGGGCGGAGCAGGGGGCTATCTCTATCTCGCCCACCCCAAGGAGCCCGAGAAAGAGGCTCAGACGGAAGATACGATCCCGGTCGAGGCCGCTCCGATCCTGGTCAAGATCGAGAATATCGTCGCCCCTCTGACCCGCAACGGCGACGTCGTCTCCTATGTCTATCTGGATGTTAACCTTCAGGTCGCCGACGAGGCACTGGTCCAGGAGATCAAAGACCATATGCCCCGTCTGCGGAGCGTGATCGCCAAGGATCTCTATGACCGCTCGATCACCGATCCCAAGGACCCAACCCGGGCCGATGTCTCCGGAATCCAGGCCCGGCTTCTGGCTGACGCCCAGCAGGTCTTCGGCGCCGATTCCGTCAGCCGGGTTTATATCATCAAGGTCCACTATTACCGCGCCTGAGCGGCCCGCTCGGCTGCTGGTGGCCGCTTGCCTTCCCGCCGGTTGTCTGGCAGGGTCCAGCCGACCTTGAGGGTCCCGTCGGGGGATTTTGAATTGACGGAGGGGCCGTGCTGGGGCAAAACCCCCGGCAATTGCACATGCCCCCGGTCGGGCCTCCAACCGCGAGGCTTGAGGGGCGATCACTACTGAAGGAATTGGGGAATGCCTATCGAATTATGGGCAGTCATCGCGTGCGGATTGGCGGCGGTGCTGTACGGAGTTTTCACGACCAGAAGTATCCTTGCGGCCAGCCCGGGCAATGAAAAGATGCAGAGCATCGCGGCCGCCATTCAGGAAGGCGCGCGGGCCTATCTCAACCGCCAATATACGGCGATCGCCATTGTCGGCGTCGTGGTGGCGATCATTCTGGCCGTCACGCTCGGCTTTCTCGCCGCCATCGGCTTCGCGATCGGCGCCATTCTTTCCGGCGCGGCCGGCTATATCGGCATGAACGTCTCGGTCAGGGCCAATGTGCGGACCGCCGAGGCTGCCCGCGAGAGCTTGGCCAAAGGCCTTAAGCTGTCATTCCGCTCGGGCGCGGTCACCGGCATGCTGGTCGCGGGCCTCGCGCTTCTGGGCGTCGCCGGCTATTACGCCGTGCTGCTGTCCATGGGCGAGAGCGGCCGGTCGCTGATCGACGCGCTGGTGGCGCTCGGCTTCGGCGCGTCGCTGATTTCGATCTTCGCCCGTCTCGGCGGCGGCATCTTCACCAAGGGCGCCGATGTCGGCGCCGACCTCGTCGGCAAGGTCGAGGCGGGCATCCCCGAGGACGATCCGCGCAACCCGGCCGTGATCGCCGACAATGTGGGCGACAATGTCGGCGACTGCGCCGGCATGGCCGCCGACCTGTTCGAGACCTATGCCGTGACGACGGTCGCGACCATGGTTCTCGCCAGCATCTTCTTTGCAGGCGATGCCATGACCATGGCCCATATGATGCTCTATCCTCTGACGATTTGCGGGGCTTGCATCATCACCTCGCTGATCGGGACCTATTTCGTCCGTCTTGGCTCCAGCGGGAACATCATGGGCGCGCTCTATAAGGGCTTCTTCGCCAGCGCGATCCTGTCCGTCCCCGTGATCTGGTGGGTCACCTCGCATATGGTCGGCATGGGCGCGATCACCGGTCAGTCCTATACCGGCTTGAGCCTGTTCTGGTGCAGCGTCGTCGGTCTGATCGTGACCGGGCTCCTGATCGTGGTGACCGAGTATTATACCGGCACGAATTATCGTCCGGTCCAGAGCATCGCCAAGGCGTCCACGACGGGCCACGGGACCAACATCATCCAGGGCCTGGCCGTGTCCATGGAAGCGACCGCGCTGCCGGCAATCATCATCGTGGTCGGCATCGTCGCGACCTACAGCCTCGCCGGGCTGTTCGGCCTCGCGATCGCGGTCACCTCCATGCTCGCGCTCGCCGGCATGGTCGTCGCGCTCGACGCCTATGGCCCCGTGACGGATAACGCCGGTGGCATCGCCGAGATGGCCGGCCTGCCCGAAGACGTCCGCAAGACCACCGACGCGCTGGATGCGGTCGGCAACACCACCAAGGCCGTCACCAAGGGCTACGCTATCGGCTCGGCCGGTCTCGGCGCGCTCGTGCTGTTCGCGGCCTATACCGAGGATCTGCACACCTTCTTCGGCGAGATCGCAGGTCAACTTCAGCCTGAGCAATCCGTATGTCGTGGTCGGCCTGCTGCTCGGCGGCCTGCTGCCCTATCTGTTCGGCGCCATGGGCATGACCGCCGTCGGCCGTGCGGCCGGCTCGGTCGTGGTCGAGGTCCGCCGCCAGTTCAAGGAGATCAAGGGCATCATGGAGGGCACCGGCAAGCCGGATTACGGCCGCGCGGTCGGCCTTCTGACCAAGGCCGCGATCAAGGAGATGATCGTCCCCTCGCTGCTGCCCGTGCTGGCGCCGGTGGTGCTCTATTTCGTCATCTACTCCTACGCCGGTCAGGCCGAAGCCTTCTCGGCGGTGGGCGCGATGCTGCTGGGCGTGATCGTCACCGGCATCTTCGTCGCGATCTCCATGACCGCCGGCGGCGGCGCCTGGGATAACGCCAAGAAGTACATCGAGGACGGCAATTACGGCGGCAAGGGCTCCGAGGCCCACAAGGCGGCCGTGACCGGCGACACGGTCGGCGATCCCTACAAGGACACGGCCGGTCCCGGCCGTCAATCCGATGATCAAGATCACGAATATCGTCGCGCTTCTGCTCCTCGCTGCGCTGGCGCATTAGGGTCAGCACACAACATCGGTCATCCCGGAAGCCGGTTTGCCCGAAGTCTTTGATTTCGCTGGCAAGCCGAGCTATCCGGATCCTGTGTCATAAGCTTGAGCATCTGACCTAGGTCCCGGGTCACAAGGCTTGCAAGCCGAAAACCGTATGGTTTTCGGGCTCGCCTAACGTCCGGGATGACCGGGAATGTGTTTTGAGCTCGAGCCCTACGGACCGCCAGCGCCGCCGCTGCCACCCTGGGTATCGCCGCCGGCGCCGCTGAAGCGGCCGAGATTGCCGAAGAGCTGCTCGAGGAAACCGAGCTCCTTGCCGCGGGTCGGCGTGATCTTCGATTCGAGGGGGACGCTGCGGGCATCGGCGAGCCCGTAGCGCTTCATGGGGTCGAGCGAGCCGTTCTTGTCGAAATGGACGGCGAGCACGAGTTCGGCGGTGGTCTGGGGCGCGAAGAAGGCGAAGGTTTCCACGCGCTTGTTGATGTAGTACCACGTGTTGTCGTCGAAGGTGCCGACGGCCGACGGCGTCCCGAGAAGCTGCTGGATCGAATCCTTGTTGTCGACATGCGGCCGGACTTCCGCAATGACGCTTTCGTCGGGAATCCAGCCCTGGACATCGAGCCGCTTCGGGCAGCCGCCCAAAAGCGTCACGCAACCGGCGGCGATCAACAGCGTTTTGGAAATGGTGCTAATCGACGAACGATCGGGCATTTCTATACTTCAATGATCAAATCGAATCGGCTCAGAAGCCATGCCCCCTACGCCCGTGCCGGAAGATGACATCCGGGGCAGGGCGTGTCAATTAAGCCGGCGGGCAAGCCGAACGGGATGAAAGCCGCATGCTGAAGCGACTTCTGACGAAACGAAAGTATCGCGACACCGCCTACGACCTCTATGTCGCGATCGTGGCCCAGGCGCGCACACCGATGCTCTATAGCGAGCTCGGCGTGCCCGACACGCTCGACGGACGGTTCGACCTGATCACCCTCCATGCCTTCCTGGTGGTGAACCGGCTGAAGCAGATCCGCGAGGACAAGCCGGCGGCGGACGATCTGTCCCAGGCTCTGTTCGACGTCATGTTCGCCGATATGGACCGGTCGCTCCGCGAGATCGGCGTCGGCGACTTGAGCGTCGGCAAGCGGGTGAAGGCCATGGCGCGGGCGTTTTTCGGCCGGGTCGCGGCTTATGATTCAGGACTGGCCGACCCCGGCGACGGGCTGGAGCAGGCGCTCGCCCGCAATCTCTACCGCGGCAACCCGCCGGCGTCGCCCAAGCTTTCCGCCATGGCGGCTTATGTTCGCAAGCAATATCAGGCGCTTAAGGACGTGCCGCCGGAGGAGCTGACCGCCGGGCGCGTGCAATTCGGTGCGGCCGAGCCCGTGAATTGACGGGTCAAGTGCGAATGCGTATTGTCCGCCGTCCCTAAATTGCCGCAACGCCCCGGCTGTCGGGCATCCAGCTTTCGGGTTTGTTAAGCGCGGCGGGCCATGATCGGCATGGCCTCGGCGCTGGAGGATCAGGCGTGAGCCATTCCGCCGACCAGGATATTGGTTCCTTGAGCATCCCGGTTCCGGTCCAGGAGATCGGCGCCAATGGGCATCCCGTGTCCTACGCAGCCGACGCAGAAGCGCGGGCGAGACTGGCCAACCGGTTCGGCCTTCGAGACGTTTCCGAACTGACCCTCGAAGGCCGGTTAAAGGAGGAAAGCGACGGGAGCTACACGTTCCAGGGCACGATTTCCGCCAAAGTCGTGCAGACCTGCGTCGTAACCCTCGATCCGGTCGAGAACGAGGTCGAAGAACCGATTTCCCTGCGCTTCGTGTCCGAAGAGCGCCTGGAGGCGCCGGCGCGCGAGGTCATGGTGGATGCCGAGGAGGAAGAGGAGACGGAGCCACTGCCCGGCGACGTTATCGACCTCGGCGAGGCGGTGGCCGAGCAGTTCGGCGTCGCGCTCGATCCCTATCCGAGGAAGCCCGGCGCGGTGATGGCCCCGGGCCGTGACCAGGATGACACGGGGCCCGGCAATCCCTTCGCGGTGTTAAGGAATTTGGGCCGAAGGGGTTGATGCCCTTGGCGTTTCTGGTAATTACTGTCGCAACTCGTCAAAAGACACGTGGAAAGTGAGACTTGAACAATGGCCGTTCCCAAAAGAAAAGTGACGCCCTCGCGGCGCAACAACCGGCGAAGCCATCACGCGCTTAAGTCGCCGGCCTATGTCGAATGCTCCAATTGCGGCGAGCTGACCCGCCCGCATCATGTCTGCAAGGCCTGCGGACATTATGATCGGCGGGAAGTCGTCGAAGTCGCCTGACGGCGCAAACTGACGGCTAAAGCCGGCGCGGACGGACACGGTATTTGACCGCAGATCTCGTTATCGCACTCGACGCCATGGGGGGCGATGACGCGCCCCGCATCGTCGTCGAGGGTGCGCGGTCTGGCCCAGACGCGGTTTCCGACCGCGCGTTTCCTGCATGTTTGGCGACGAGGCGGCGTTGAAGCCCCTCATGACGGATGGCGACCCCTTGAGCCGGGTCACCGAGATCCGTCATACGCCCGAGGCGATCGGATCCGCCGATCCGCCGGCGCAGGCCTTGCGCCGCGGCCGCGGCTCCAGCATGGGGCTCGCGGTCCGGTCCGTGCGCGACGGCGACGCCCAGGTCGTGGTCTCGGCCGGCAATACCGGGGCGCTGATGGCCATGGCCAAATTCATGTTCAAGACGATGTCCGGCATCTCCCGACCCGCGCTCGCCTCGGTCCTGCCTACCTTGCAGGGCGAGACCGTGATGCTCGACCTCGGCGCGAATGTCGAATGCGACGAGGACAATCTCATTCAGTTCGCCGTGATG
The DNA here is from genome assembly GCA_963732795.1 of uncultured Alphaproteobacteria bacterium. Taxonomy (GTDB): domain Bacteria; phylum Pseudomonadota; class Alphaproteobacteria; order CAVTAV01; family CAVTAV01; genus CAVTAV01. The sequence goes on from CAVTAV010000011.1 coordinate 136,392, forward strand.
GGTGCGGCTCTGGCCCGCATCCGGCTGCAGATCGAACGCCCCCGGGTCGGGCTTTTGAATGTCGGCGCCGAGGAGCTTAAGGGCAACGAGAGCGTGAAGCGCGCGAGCCAGGTGCTGCGCGAGACGCCGCTGCCGCTGGAATTCGCGGGCTTCGTCGAGGGTGACGGCATCGGCAAGGGCGTGGCCGACGTGATCGTGACCGACGGCTTTACCGGCAATGTCGCGCTCAAGACCGCCGAAGGCATCGCGCAGCTTGCTTTCGGCCTCTTGAAGAGGGCGTTCGAGCATTCGGCGATGACCAAGCTCGGCTACATTCTCGCCAAGCCGGGCCTCAGAGCGATGCGCGATCACCTCGATCCGAACAATCACAATGGCGCGGTGCTGATCGGCTTGAATGGTCTCGTGGTCAAGAGCCACGGCTCGGCCAGCGCCTCGGCCTTCGCGAATGCCATCGGCGTCGCGGCGAACATGGTACGCGACGAGCTCTGCGACCGGATCGCCGAGGATCTCCAGAAGGTCTATCCGTCCTCTCCCGGGGTTACCCAGGCGGCGACATCGTGACCGTCGCGCGATCGATCATAACGGGCTGCGGCGCCTATCTGCCGGAGCAGCGGGTCAGCAACGACGAGCTGAGCCGCACGGTCGACACCAGCGACGAATGGATCGTCGAGCGGACCGGCATCAAATTCCGCCACATCGCTGCAAAGGGCGAGAAGACCTCGGACCTGGCGCTCGCGGCCGCGCGCGGTGCCCTGACCTCGGCGGGCGTGGAGCCGGCGGACCTGGACCTCGTCATCGTCGCGACCGCGACGCCCGACGAGACCTTTCCGGCGACCGCGACGATCGTGCAGGCGGCGCTCGGCATGACCTCGGGCGCGGCGTTCGACGTGCAGGCCGTTTGCTCCGGTTTCATCTACGCCCTTTCGATCGCCGACAACTTCATCAAGGCCGGACAGGCGAAGCGAATTCTCGTGATCGGCGCCGAAACCTTCTCGCGGATTCTCGATTGGACCGACCGCACCACCTGCGTGCTGTTCGGCGACGGCGCAGGCGCCGTCGTGGTCGAGGCGGCGACGGGCGAGGGCACTACGGGCGACCGCGGGATTCTTGCGACTCGGCTGCATTCCGATGGTCGTCAACACGATCTTCTCTATGTCGACGGCGGTCCGTCATCCACAGGCTCGACCGGTTTCGTGCGCATGAAGGGCCGCGAGGTGTTCCGTCACGCCGTCGTGAATCTCGCCGGTGTCGTGAAGGAGACTCTCGAGGCGGCAGGACTCGCGACTGACGACATCAACTGGATCGTGCCCCATCAGGCGAACCGCCGGATCCTCGACGGCACCGCGCGCAAGCTAGGAATTCCGCCGGAAAAGGTGATCATCACGGTGGACGAGCACGCCAATACGTCGGCCGCGTCGGTTCCGCTGGCGCTCAATCAGGCGGTCTCGGACGGCCGAATCAAACGCGGCGATCTCGTGCTTCTCGAAGCCATGGGCGGCGGCTTCACCTGGGGCGCGTGTCTCGTTCGCTGGTAAGCGCGGTTACATGAAATATGCACAGTCCCGTCATGATTGACGCAGTCCTGACTGGGCATTACGCTTTAAAGAGAGACCGAGGGGAGTAAACGCTATGACCGACAAGACGGTGACCCGCGCGCAATTGAGCGAAGCGGTCTATCAGGAAGTAGGCCTGTCGCGCAACGAGTCTGCCGAGTTGGTCGAGGCCGTGATCCGCGAGATCTCGGACAGCCTGGTCAGGGGCAATAGCGTGAAGATTTCGTCGTTCGGAAGCTTTCTGTTGCGTAAGAAAGGCGGCCGCATGGGCCGCAATCCCAAGACCGGCGAGGAAGTGCCGATCGAACCGCGTCGCGTTTTGGTCTTCCGACCCTCCCACGTTCTCAAGGAGCGCATCAATCGGTCGGCCACGGCCTGACCGGTTCTTCGAGTATGCGCGCGTCAGTGTAGGAGGGTGGACGTGTGGCGAAATCCAAAGAGGCTTTCCGGACGATAAGCGAGGTCGCTACCGAGCTCGACGTGCCGCAGCATGTCCTGCGGTTCTGGGAATCCAAATTCATCCAGATCAAGCCTTTGAAGCGCGGTGGCGGCCGGCGTTACTACCGCCCCGAGGACATCGATCTCCTCAAGGGCATCCAGCGCCTGCTTCATACCGAAGGCTACACGATCAAGGGCGTCCAGAAGATTTTTCGCGAGCATGGCGCGAAGGCGGTCCTCCGCGGCACGAGCGGCGCCCCCAAGCCGGCCCCCGAACAGCCGACCCTGCCAAATGCCATATCCGAGCCGGCAGAGGCAGAAGCCGAGCGTCCTCTGTCTGCCTTCCATCGCCGTTTGTTGACGGCGCTCAGGAGCGATCTCAGCGAAATCCGCCGTCTGCTGAAGAGCACGCAATAGAACGGCGGGTCGGAGGGCCGGAGGTTATCGTTGCCCTTTCCATCCAGCCCTTAGTATAGTGCGCGCCGGCCGAACCCGGCCTGTCGGAGCGTGGCGCAGCCTGGTAGCGCACTTGACTGGGGGTCAAGGGGTCGTGGGTTCAAATCCCGCCGCTCCGACCAAATTTTGCGATCGATGCCCAAGCCCCTCGATATCCTGAAGTCAGTCTATGGCTATGACGCCTTTCGCGGGCGGCAGGCGGAGATCATCGATCATGTGATCGCCGGCAAGGACGCCTTCGTGCTGATGCCGACAGGCGGCGGGAAGTCGCTGTGCTACCAGATCCCGGCGTTGTGCCGGCCGGGACTGGGGCTGGTGGTCTCGCCGCTGATCGCGCTGATGGCCGATCAGGTGGCGGCGCTGCGGCAGGCCGGGGTGAAGGCGGCGGCGCTCAATTCGAATCTGGCCTTTGACGAGCGGGCGCAGCTCTGGCGCGATGTCGAGGCCGGGGCGCTGGACCTTCTCTATGTCGCGCCGGAAACATTGCTTCGGCCGAGCACGCTGGAGCGGCTTGAAGAGGGTCGAGCTCGCGCTGATCGCCATCGACGAGGCGCATTGCGTCTCGCAATGGGGGCACGACTTCCGGCCCGAATACCGCAAGCTCGATTGCCTCGCCGAGCATTTCCCCGGCGTACCGCGCATCGCGCTGACCGCGACGGCCGACGCGCCGACACGGGCGGAAATCCTCAGCCATCTCGGCATCGCGCCGGAGAACAGCTTCATCGCCGGCTTCGACCGGCCGAATATCCGCTATGCCATCGCCGAGAAGGTGAATCCGCGGCGGCAATTGCTGACGTTTCTCGAAGCGCGGCGGGGCCAGAGCGGCATCGTCTATTGCCTGTCGAAGCGCAAGACCGAGGAGACGGCCGCGCTTGCTGACCGACGAGGGCTTCACCGCGCTCGCCTATCACGCCGGCATGGACAAGGCGCGACGCGACGCGAACCAGCGCCGGTTCCAGCACCGAGGAAGCCGTGATCATGGTCGCGACCATCGCCTTCGGCATGGGCATCGACAAGCCGGATGTGCGCTTCGTCGTCCATCTCGATCTGCCGGGCAGCATCGAGGCCTATTACCAGGAGACCGGCCGCGCGGGCCGCGACGGGCTGCCGTCCGATGCGCTGATGCTCTATGGCTTCGAGGACATCGCGCTCCGCCGCCGCTTCATCGAGGAATTCCGAAGCGCCCGACGAGCGCAAGCGCGTCGAACGCCAGAAGCTCGACGCGCTGCTGGGGCTCGCTGAGACGGGGCAATGCCGGCGGCAGGTGCTGCTCGGCTATTTCGGCGAGACCATCGGCCCGTGCGGCAATTGCGACAACTGCGCCGAGCCGCCCGAGATGTTCGACGGCTCGATCGCGGCCCAGAAGGCGCTGTCCTGCATCCATCGCACAGGCGAACGTTTCGGCCAGGCCTATATCATCTCGGTGCTGCTCGGGGAGACCGACGAGCGCATCCAGCGCTTCGGCCATGACCAGCTCTCCACCTTCGGCATCGGCACGGAGCACGACAAGCGGGCCTGGCGGTCGATCCTGCGCCAGCTTGTCGCCCAGGAATTGATCCGGGTCGATCTTTCGGGCCATGGCGGCCTCTCGATCGCGCCGAAGGGAAGGGCGTTTCTGCGCGAGAAGCCGAAATTGATGATGAGACTGCCGTCACGGGCGAAGATGGCGCGAAGGAAACGTCGCGGCGCCGCTCCGGAGTTGACCGATGCCGGCCGCGGTCTGTTCGAAGCCTTGCGGGCCAAGCGGATGGAGATCGCCCGCGCCCAGGGCGTGCCGCCCTATGTCATCTTCCACGACAAGACGTTGGCCGAGATGGCCTCGGTCCGGCCGTCGAGCCGGGCCGACCTTGCCGAAGTCTCGGGCATCGGCGCGGCCAAGCTCGAACGATATGGCGATGCGTTCCTCGCCGTGATCGCCGAGCACAGGGCGGCGTAAGCGACCCGTCCTATTCGCGGGCGAGGGCGGCGGCCCCGATCAGGCCGACATCGGTACCCAATGCAGCGATGGTGGGAACGCGGTCGAGGACGTTGCCGTAGCGCCCACGTGCCTCGAAGCGGCGGCGGAAGCCGCTCGACTTCAAGAAAGGCAGGATGGACTGAACGATCCCGCCGACGAGACAGACCCGGCGGGCCTTGACCATCAGGGCCATGTCGCCCGCCGCCGCGCCGAGCAGGCTGCAGAAACGATCCAGCACGGCGCGGCAGGTCGGGTCGTTTCCGGCGAGGGCGAGGCGGATGATGTCCTCCGGCGTCGGCGCCTCGCGGCCCCCGCTCAGGATTCCATAGAGCCGGCGCAAACCCGGTCCGCACAGGATGTGTTCCCATGACGGTGCGTCGTCGCTTTGAACAAGCGCCTCGGCGATCGCGATTTCTGCCGTGTCGGACGGCGCGAAGCCGAGATGGCCGCCTTCCGATTCGAGAACCCGGGCCGGCGGACCGGGATCGACGATAACGCCCGCACCGAGCCCGGTGCCCGGACCCAATGCGACCCAGGGGCCGTCTGCGCTGCTATCCGGGCCGACGGGGCCGATCGGTTCGAGCCGGTCCGGCGTCAGGCTCGCGACACCGTGGGACATCGCGAAGAAGTCGTTGACGATGCGAAGATTCTGGAGCCCGAGCTCGGCCTGGAGCGCCGCGATCGAAAACCGCCACGGGCCGTTGTTCTGAATGACCATGTCGCCCAGGATCGGGCACGCGACGGCGAGCGTGGCGCGATCCGGGCGGGCGCCCGACAGGCCGGCAAGATAGGTGCGGATGGCGTCGGCGATGGTCGCGTGCTCGGCGCATTTGAAGCTGCGCGGCTCGATCGGCACCGGCGGCCCCTTCGGCTCGGCCAGCGCGAAGCGTGCGTTGGTTCCTCCGATGTCGCCGATCAGTGCGGTCACGAGACGATCCCCCCGGCGCGGGTCTCAGGCCGTCGTCGCGACGGCGTCCCGCTGGCCGGAACTTTCTCGGCCAGAGCGCGCCAATTTGCAAACGATCTTTGGCCCGGCGGGATGAGGCTTCAGAGCTCGTCCTCGTCTTCCTCGTCCCGTTCCAGGGCTTCCATCACCTTGAGGACGATCGTATCGGCCGGCTTTTCGAGATCCTCGCCGAGCGACGTGTTGCCCGAGACGCGCATGAAGGCTTCCATGACCTGCTCGGCATTCGCCCCCGTGCCCAGAATTCTCGAGCACCGTTTCGTCCTCCACCGGGCCGAGGATGGATCGTACCTCGTCGCCCGACAACACGGCATGGGTTTTCGGTCTGGCTCTGGACATTTCGCTCCCGCTCCGGGTTAGAGATGGCCCATATCGAACTCGTTGCAGTCCTCCCCAAGCTGGTTCAGCCCTTCTTCGAGATAATCGGCGATCAGCGGGTCGCCAAGAAGATATTCGGACGCGCGGTCGTTGGCCTCCTGATGGGCTTCTGCCAGGGCATCGGCCCATTCGTCGGCGCCATAGGTGCCGCGGCCGACCCAGGACAGGGCCACGAGCGCGCATTGCTCGTCGCGATCCAGCGAATCTATGAATGTCTTCAGTTCCTCGAAAGTCGAGTCGTCGGCATAATCCTGCAGCACGACGCTTTCCCGGTCGTCCGATTCGTTCGATCCCGGGTTCTCTTCCTCGGGCGCGACCTTGGCGTCGAACTCCCGGGCCTTGACGATTACAAAGCAGACCTTGTCGGTGGCGATCTCTTCCATCGGTGGCTTTCCCCTTATCCGAACTGCCGAAGCGAACGCGACACTAGAACCGGACCGCGCAACGGCGTTGACCGAAATCAACGGCAAAGTCGAGTCGCGGTGCTCAACTGTCCGGACGGGAACTCGAGTGCTGTGACCATGTGTCGCGTCGGCATTCGGCCGTCGTATTGGAGATAGAAAGGCCGGGCCGTTTATCCAAGGGCCGAATAATGTTGATTTATCAAAATACTATGCCATGCTCGCGAATACGGCCGGACAACAAGGCTGTATTGGCCGTCGGGAGAGGACGGTCCGCAGGGTCTCGGGGATCGCGTCGTGTAACCTTGATGCGTCCGGCAGGGGCTTGTTCGGTTACATGCTTGTGATGTAGTTTGGCGCCGTTGCCGACGCGGGTTTATATTAAGCCACGCGGCCTTAGAGGCGGCAGTTGAAGTAACCATAACGGGGGGCATACCATCCATGGGAGTTTTGGAAGCTCTTAGCAACACCGCGCTCTCGCGGTATATGGCAGAGTCTCTGTGGGGGTACCCCATCGCGTTGACTCTTCATGCGATCGGCATGGGTCTTTTGGTCGGCGTCGTCTGCATTCTCAATCTTCGGGTGCTGGGCGTGTTTCGGCAGATACCGTTCACCGGCCTGAACAAGTGGTTCCCGGTGATCCTGGTCGGCTTCCTGGTCAATTTGTGCTCGGGGACGATGCTGTATCTGTCCGATCCGGCGAATCTGGTGAAGAACTGGGCCTTCGACGTGAAGATCGTCCTGGTCGTTATCGGCATGATCCTGCTTCTCGCGATGCGCGCCACGCCGGCGTTCAAGAACATCTCCTCCATGCCGGCCGCCGCGATCGGCGGAAACCCGTCGAAGGTGATCGCGATCGTGTCTCTGATCGTCTGGCTCACCGCCATCACGTCGGGCCGCCTGACCGGCTACGTCACCGTTTACTAGGGGCCCGCCATGAACGTTCAACACATCCTCAACTCCATCGAGCAAACTGGGCTGTCACATTGGGTCATGGGCCATTATTGGGTTTGGCCGACCATGGAGACGATGCATTTCGTCGGCCTGTCGGCTCTGTTCGGCGGTCTCGCGCTCGCCGACCTGCGGCTCATCGGCTATATGAAGAACATCCCGTACAAGGCGTTGTCCAAGATCATCCCGCTCGCGGTGGTCGGTTTCATCATCAATACGATTACCGGCGTCCTGTTCTTCATCGGCAATCCGCACCGCTATTACCCGAACGTGGCGTTCCGCTTCAAAATGCTGTGCATCCTGCTCGCCGGCCTGAACCTGCTGCTGTATCAATTCGTGGTGAAGCCGAAGGCGGACACGTGGGGTGCAGGCGACAAGACGACCTGGATCGCGAAATGCGTCGGGGTGGCGTCGATTCTGCTGTGGATCGGCGTGATCACGGGCGGCCGCCTGATCCCCTTCCTCGAATAGACGTCTCGGCCCTTACGGCCTGCTCCGCCTGCCGGCTATTCCGGCGGGCGGATTCATGGTAAATTCCAACATGGTTAATTCCTGACGCGCCGGTATCTCCGGCGCGTCGTTTCCGGTTTTCTCCGCCTTCTGCGTTCGACGTGCCTTTCCCCCATGGTCCGCGTTTGAAGGAGATGAGTGTTGAGTGCCGGTTACGGTCCGAGACGGGGCGCGCATTACCCTGATTCCGAGGATGGTGCTCGCGGTCTGGTCATCGATATGACCGCTTTCGCCGCCGCCAGCATCGTCGATATCGAGCCCCATCCGTCGATCCCCGGCTGCTGGATCGTCAGCTTCCCGCGCCGCAAGCTCCGCACCTATGTCGGCGACCATCCGATGGCCCCGGATTTCGAGCTCGTGAAGGACGAGTCGAAGAGCGCGTGATGGGCCGGCCGAAGCCGTGCTTTCGATGGATCGCCGATGCGCATTTGGGCTAGGATGCGCCCCATGATCAGGGGATGTCTTCTCGCACTTGTATTTACAGCTGTTGCGCAAAGCGTCGCGCCGGCCGTGGCGGCCGAGTCCATCACCTTTGCGACCGACTGGAAGGCCGAGGCCGAGCATGGCGGCTTCTATCAGGCGCTGGCGAAGGGCTTCTATAAGCGCGAAGGCCTCGACGTCCGGATCCGCCAGGGCGGGCCGCAACTCGACAACCAGCAGCTCATGGCCGCCGGCGCGCTCGATTTCGCCATGGCGTCGAACAGCTTCTATGCCATCAATCTCCTGCAGGCCGGGGCGGATGCGACCGTCGTGATGGCGTCGTTCCAGAAGGATCCCCAGATTCTGATGACCCATCCGCGCGACGACATCAACTCGATCGCCGACATGAAGGGCAAGCCGATCATGATCGGCAACAGCGCGATCAACACTTTCTGGGCCTGGCTCAAAGCGCGGTTCGGCTTCTCGGACAGCCAGATCCGCAAATACACCTTCAACATCGCGCCCTGGCTCGTCGACAAGAACGCGATCCAGGAAGGCTATGTGTCGAGCGAGCCGTTTCTTGCCGAGCAGCAGGGTGTGAAGCCCAAGGTGTTCCTCTTGGCGGATGAAGGCTATCCCGGCTATGCGGCGATGATCATGGTTCAGAACAAGATTATCCAGTCGAAGCCGGAGGTGGTGCAGGCCTTCGTGAACGCGACGATCGACGGCTGGTACAGCTATCTCTATGGCGATCCCGCCCCGGGCAACGCCCTGATCAAAAAGGACAATCCCGAGATGACGGATGCGCTTCTCGCCTTCGCCATCGCCAGGATGAAGTCGAACGGGATTGTCGATAGCGGCGATTCGAAGACCCTCGGCATCGGCGCGATGACGCCCGCGCGCTGGAACACATTCTACACCACCATGCGCGACGACGGCGTCTATCCGGCGGGGCTCGACGTCTCGAAGGCCTATACGACCCGCTTCGTCAACAAGGGCCGTGGGGTGCGGCCGCAAAGCCAGTGACCCCGCCCGATCCGCTAGTCGAATTCCGCAAGGTCGGCAAACGCTTCGACCGACTGGCCGCGCTCAACGATATCGATCTCACCGTCGGGAAGGGCGAGTTCGTCTCCCTGGTCGGGCCGTCCGGATGCGGCAAGAGCACGATACTGCGCCTGATCGCCGGGCTGACCCAGCCGACCACAGGCGACATCCACTGGGCCGGGAGAGCGGCCGACCACCGCGTCGGTTTCGTCTTTCAGGAGCCGACCCTCATGCCCTGGGCGAGCGTCGCCGCGAATATCCGCCTACCGTTGGACTTGCAGGGCGTGGCGGATAGCGGCCAAGTGAGCGACGTGATCGCGCGGGTGGGCCTGGAGGGTTTCGAGCGCGCCGTGCCGGCCGAGCTTTCTGGCGGCATGAAGATGCGGGCCTCGCTCGCCCGGGCGCTGATAACCAATCCCTCGCTCCTGCTTCTCGACGAGCCCTTCGCCGCGCTGGACGAGATCACCCGCTTCAAGCTGAACGACGATCTTCTCGCGCTGTGGCGGAACGGGGGCTGGACCGTCGTCTTCGTCACCCATAGCGTTTATGAGGCGGTCTATCTCTCGAGCCGGGTCATCGTGATGACGCCGCGGCCGGGCCGGGTCGCCGAGGATATCGCAATCGACGTGCCCTATCCGCGAACCGAGCGCTTCCGCGCCGATCCGGCCTATCACGAATATTGCCGGCGGCTTTCCGCGAAGCTCCGCGAAGTCATGAGGACGGCGGCATGAGCCGGGTCGTTCGTATCGCCGCGCCGATCCTGTTCGGCATCGCCCTTCTCGTGGTGTGGGAGATGCTGGTGCGGACTCTGGAGATCCGCGTCTTCGTCCTGCCGGCGCCCTCTGTAATCTGGCAAAGCCTCGTCGAAAACTTCCCGAGCCTCATGGGATCGCTCTGGGTCACTCTTCGGATTACCCTCTTGGCCCTTGCCCTGGCGGTCGTCGGCGGCGTGGCGATGGCGATCCTGTTCACCACCAGCCGGACGGCGGAGACCACGCTGTTTCCTTATGCCGTCGCCCTTCAGGTGACGCCCATCGTTTCGATCGCGCCGCTGATCCTCATCTGGGTCGGCGTCGATCATGTCCAGCGCGCGCTCCTGATCCTCGCCTGGATCGCCGCCTTCTTTCCGATCCTGTCGAACACGGCCTTCGGCTTGAAGTCCGTCGATCCCAATCTGCGGGACCTCTTCCGGATCTACGGCGCGTCGCGGCTCCAGGTCCTGCTGCGGCTCGAAATGCCCTCGGCGCTTCCGCATTTCCTGGCCGGACTCAAAATTTCGGGCGGTTTGGCCCTGATTGGGACCGTTGTGGCCGAATTCGTCGCGATCTCCGGCGATTCGACCGGCCTCGCCTGGCGGATCATCGAAGCCGGCAACCGGCTTCAGATTCCCAAAATGTTCGCTGCGCTCCTTCTGCTCTCGCTTCTCGGTATCGCGATCTATTTCTCGCTCTCGGCGCTTGAGCACGTCCTTCTCCGCCGCTGGCACACCAGCGTCCGGCGTGCGGATGTATGACGCTATATGCGACCAAAAAGCGCTGATCGGGGCGCTTGCGGCGCGATGCCTGGAACGGTACATGTTCGGATCGGTCGAAGGTAGGGAGAAGCCGGAAGGCGGGAGATGCAGGCCAGCGTGACATCGGAGGCGATGGCGGGGACGAGCGCAGCTCAGGCGCGCAAAAGGATCGCCGTCTGGCTGCTCATCGTCTGCGCCATGATCTTTTCCATGGTCGTGCTCGGCGGCGTCACGCGCCTGACCGAGTCCGGGCTCTCGATCGTTACATGGCAGCCGGTCATGGGGGTGGTGCCGCCGCTGACTCATCAGGCCTGGGAGAAGGAATTCACGGAATACCAGGCCTATCCGGAATATCAGAAGAAAAACAAAGGGATGACGCTTGGCGAGTTCAAGCACATCTACTGGTTCGAATATTGCCACCGCTTACTCGGTCGATTGATTGGCGCCGCGTTCCTTCTGCCGCTGATCTATTTCTGGGCGACGCGGGCAGGTCGGAGCGCCGCTTGAAGCCCCGATTGGCGGTCGCCTTCGTGCTCGGCGGGCTACAGGGCCTTCTCGGCTGGTACATGGTCGAAAGCGGGCTTGTGAATAACCCGGATGTGAGCCCCTATCGGCTGACGGCCCATCTCGGCCTCGCCTTCATCGTCTACGCCTATCTGTTCTGGATCGCGCTCGGGCTCCTTTGGGGCCGCGAGCGGACATGGTCGCGGCCTGCAAAGGGGGCGGCGTGCCTCACCGGGCTGATCTTCTTCCAGATTCTACTGGGTGGCCTCGTCGCCGGCACAAATGCAGGCTTTTCCTATAATACCTGGCCGGATATGGCGGGAAGCTTCATTCCCAAGGGGATCATGTTCCTCCATCCTTGGTACATGAATTTCTTCGCCAACGACGCTACGATCCAATTCCAACACCGGATGGTCGCCTATCTCGTCGTGATCTCGGTCTTCGTTCTCTATGTGAAGGCCCGATGGACGGCGCCCGCGCGCCATGCCGTTCTGGCGCTGAACCTGCTCGCCGGGATGGTGGTCCTTCAGGCGGCGCTCGGCATTCTGACGCTCTTGCTTGTCGTGCCGATCCCGGTCGCGGCGGCGCATCAGGCGGGGGCGCTGCTGCTGTTCACCGCATCGCTGTTCGCGACCCATCGAATTGCCGCCGCGCGGCCGACCGCGCCGAAATTCGCATGACGGATTACTGCTCGGTCTATATCACCGCGCCCGACATAGCCTCGGCCGAAGAAATCGCCCGCCTCTTGGTCGAAAACCGCCTCGCCGCCTGCGCCAACATCATTCCGGGCCTGAAGTCGGTCTACCGCTGGGAAGGCAAGATCGAGACCGATTCCGAAGTCGCCATCATCGCCAAGACCCGCCGCGACCTCGTCGCGAAACTCACCGACGAGGTTCGCCTCGCTCATCCCTATGACTGCCCATGCATCGTCACGTGGCCGATCGAGGGCGGAAATCCGGAATATCTGGATTGGATCGGGGCGGAGACGAAGTCGGTAGTGTTCTAGGACTTTCGGTCTTCAACGCCGAGACTTCGTATTCTGTCGGTAAAGTCGCTTGCTGAACTCAAGAAACGTCCCAACGTCCGCGACTTCCACAGCAGGAAGACCCCGATCACAAAGTCGAGCAAAGACATAGTCCACATTCGAGCGAATTCATAGGGCCAGCCCAAAGGGACGCCACCGGCGAGGTGAAATGCATTGGCCGTGCTGATGCCTGCAACAAATGCTTCTCGAATTCCCGCAATAAAGAGCCAGAGTCCGAGGAGTCCTGTCAAAAGTGTGGCGATAGATTTGACGTCGAGGGTGTCCTTGGCAGGTGATCCGTCAGACGGTAGCGCACTGATCAGAAACGTCGCGATCTTGCGCCCTCCAAACCAAAGACCGAGATAGGCAAGGAGAGGGAAGAATCCATAAAATCGTTCGAGAAGACGGCCCAGGGTCATCCCGGTGCCGCTAGTGTCAAACAAGGCGAATGGTAAGGAGGAGAGGGCGAGCAAAAAGAAGTAGATCGCGAGAACGCGGATCAGGACGAACGCAAGCGTATAGGCAGTCATGGCGAGCCCCCAAGGTTGAGGGCTTATTCTACCAGTTGCTTTACCGCCGCCTCAATCGCCTCGCCATGGGTCTTGAAACGATTCTCCTTGGGGATGCGGTCGAGGACGCCGAAGGAGACGAGGGCACGTTCGATCTCGCCTTGGAGGCCGGAGACCATCACGGTCTTTCCGCTGGCGAGCGCCTGGTCGAACATGGCGTCGACGGATTGGGCGGCGCTCGGGTCCATATAGGCGGTGTCGGCGAAGTCGTAGATGATGGTTCTCACATCGGTGATGCGCGAGGCGGCGCGGCGGACGAGCTCGCGGGCCGACGCGTAGGAGAACGTGCCCGAAAGGCGCGAGATCAGGACCTTGCCGCCGGCCTGGCGGAGCTTCGCGCGCTCCTCCTCGGTCAGAAACACTTCGTCCTCGTCCTGGCCGGTGGCATGGCGCAGGCCCTTGAGTTGCACGGCTTCGAGCGCCCGGGCATTGACAAAGAAGGCCAGGATGATGCCGACCGCGACGGCCGTGATCAGATCGACGAAGACGGTCAGGCCCAGGGTGATCAGCATCACGGCCGCCTTCTCGCGCGGCACGTGACGGAGCCGGGTAATATATTTCCAGTCGATAATGTCCCAGCCGACCTTCATCAGGATGCCGGCAAGGACGGCGAGCGGGATCTTGCTCGCGAGCGGGCCTAGGCCAAGGGCAACGGCCAGGAGGACGACCGCATGGATCGCGCCCGAAAGCGGGGTCCGGCCGCCCGAACGGATATTGACCACTGTGCGCATGGTCGCGCCGGCGCCGGGGATCGCGCCGAAGAATCCCGCCACCATATTGCCGAGGCCCTGGCCGATCAGCTCCTGATTGGCGTTGTGCTGGGTCCGGGTGAGGGAATCGGCGACGAGCGAGGTCAGCAGGCTGTCGATGCAGCCGAGAATCGCGAGGACGAAGCCGGTATTCACGACGCCCGCGATGTCACCGAGATTGAACACGGGAAGATGCATCTTCGGGAGGGTGTGCGCGACAGCGCCGATGAGCGGCACATCCGGCAAGGCGACCACGCTCAACGTCGTGCAGATCAGAAGCGCCGCCAGCGGGGCCGGGAGGTAGCGGCGGAACCGGCCGGGCCAGAACACGCCGATGCCGAGCGTCAGAGCGGCAAGGAACGTGGCCGCCCAATTAATCGCGCTCATGTCGATCGTGACCAGCGCCTGGAGCGCCCCCAAGGTCCCGCCGCTTGCCTCGGGGATGCCGAGGAACGGCAGGATCTGGATGATCATGATGATGCAGCCGATACCGGTCATGAAGCCGGAGACGACCGAATAGGGGGTATAGGCGATATAGCGGCCGAGCCGCGCGACGCCGAAGACGATCTGGAAGAATCCGCCGAGGATGACGATCGCGAAGGCTTCCGGCAGGGTTCCGGCATGGCTCGCCACGATAGAGGCCATCACGACGGTCATCGGCCCGGTCGGCCCGGAGACCTGGGACGGCGTGCCGCCGAAGACCGCGGCGAAGAAGCCGGTCGCGATCGCGCCGTAGAGCCCGGCGATGGGGCCGAGACCGGAGGTCACGCCGAAGGCGAGTGCCAAGGGCAGGGCGACCACGGCGGCGGTAAGGCCGCCATAGATGTCGCCTCGAATATTCGAGAAATAGCGACGATGAATCAATTGAAGCATGGGAGATCCCAGGTAAGGAGCGGCGATCTTATCAGGCATTTTCGAGCCGGCGTCCAGTGGGATCGCGCGGCGCATGGCGGCTATGCGCCCGGCGCTATGGTGTTATAATACCATTCCTATAATCGTCTGATTTTTCGTCCTTTTTCCGATTGACAGGTCCATCTCGATCGCGATATATCGCGCGCTCCAAACATCGAGGAACGAGAGATGAAGACCTATTCAGCCAAGCCGAACGAGGTCGAGAAGGCCTGGTGGCTGATCGACGCGGACGGGCTCGTGGTGGGCCGGCTCGCGGCGCTGATTGCCAACCGCCTGCGCGGCAAGCATAAGGCCATGTATACGCCCCATATCGATTGCGGCGACAATATCGTCGTGATCAATGCCGAGAAAGTGCGGTTCACCGGCCGCAAGCGGGGCCAGAAGACCTATTATCGTCATACCGGCCATCCGGGCGGCATCAAGGGCGTGACCGCCGAGAAAGTGCTGGATGGCGCCCATCCCGAGCGCGTGCTCCTGAAGGCGGTCGAGCGCATGATGCCGAAGGACAGCCCGCTTGCCACCGCCCAGATGCGCAAGCTCCATGTCTATGGCGGGCCCGAGCATCCGCACGAAGCGCAGCAGCCCAAGGCGCTGGATGTCGCGGCGATGAATCCCAAGAACGCAAGGACGGCTTGACCATGGCTGACGAAGAAACCCGCACTCTCGCCGATCTGAAGATCGTCAAGCGCGCCTCCGAGACGCCGGAAACTCCGGCGGAAGAAACCGAAACCGGCCCCAAGCTCGACGCCCAGGGCCGCGCCTATGCCACCGGCAAGCGCAAGAACGCGATCGCCCGCGTCTGGATCAAGCCGGGCGCCGGCAAGGTCGTCGTCAACGGCAAGGACCAGGCGGTCTATTTCGGCCGGCCGGTGCTGCAGATGCTGCTGGCCCAGCCGTTCCAGGTCACCCGGCGCGAGAACCAGTATGACGTGACGTGCACCGTCTCCGGCGGCGGCCTTTCGGGCCAGGCCGGCGCGGTCCGCCACGGCATCTCCAAGGCGCTGACCTATTTCGAGCCGGATCTGCGCGGCGTCCTCAAGTCGGGCGGTTTCCTCACCCGCGACTTCCGCGTGGTCGAGCGCAAGAAATACGGCCGCCGCAAGGCCCGCCGCAGCTTCCAGTTCTCGAAGCGCTAAGCACCGCATAACGCTCGATTTCCGTCGGCGGCTTGCATCGAGTTTCGATGTAAGGCCAAACTCTCTGTCCTTTAGGACAAAGAGAGGCCGGCTATGGCTGATAAATGGCGCTGCCCCAAATGCGGAAGCCGTGACTACACGGACGACCCGGTCTCGATGACAGGCGGCGGCTTTTCGCGGTTCTTCAATGTCCAGACCAAGCGATTTCTGGCCGTGACCTGCGAGCGGTGCTCCTATACCGAGTTCTACAGGACGCAGGGCTCGAATTTCGAAAACATCGTCGATTTTTTCGGAAACTGACCGCCAAAAAGCTGCGGATTGTTTCCGTAACGGTTCAATTTTCTCTTGGTCGTTGTATAATTTTCATCTTGGTCAATTTGCTGGGGGCAGTGCATGGGGTCCGACGAGCTTGCGATCGTCTCGGCAACCGATCCCGACCCGTCGCGGGAGCGGCTCACGCGTTTCTGGCAACCGAGCCGGCGTCTGCTCCATTGCATCCGGACCTATCAGGCCTGTCGAAACCGTCGCGGGTTGGCGGCCGGTCTGCGCCGGAGAAGCGCCGTGGTCGCGCATCGATTCTGGAGCGTGGTGACCGGCGCGGATATTCCGCTCAATTCCGAGATCGGGGAGGGGCTTCTGATCCCCCATCCCAACGGCATCGTCATTCATCCGGGCGCCCGGATCGGACCGAATTGCCTGATCTTCCAACAGGTGACCATCGGTACCGGCGGCAAGCCCGGCCTGCCGGTGATCGGCGGCCATGTCGATATCGGCACGGGTGCGAAGATCCTGGGGCCGGTCACGATCGGCGACCATGCCAAGATCGGCGCCAATGCCGTCGTCGTCACCGATGTCCCCGCAGGTGCGACGGCGGTCGGCATCCCCGCGCGCATCGTTTCGGCTTGACCCTCAGTCTCGCTCCGTTTCAATTGGCGGCGTAACGGCAAAGAGGAGCGGACACATGCCCCCAACCTACGGTCCCGGAGCGCGCGGCGCGCAGATCATGTCGTATAAGGGCGCGTGGCCCGAGATCGCGGCGGACGCCTATGTCGCACCGGGATCGAGCGTGATCGGCAATGTGAGCCTGGGCGCGCAATCCAGCATCTGGTTCAACTGCGTGCTTAGGGGGGACGACAATTTCATCAAGATCGGCGAGCGCAGCAATCTCCAGGACGGTACGGTCGTTCACGTCGATGCCGGCGAGGATTGGAACGTGACCATCGGCAACGACGTGCTGGTCGGCCATATGGCGCTTCTCCATGGCTGCCGGCTGGAGGATTGGGCCTTCGTCGGCATGGGCGCGACCCTGATGAACGACGTCGTGGTCGAGCCTTACGGCATGGTCGCCGCCGGCGCGCTGGTCACGCCTGGCAAGCGCGTCACCAGCCGAATGCTCTGGGCCGGCCGCCCCGCCAAGCCAGTCCGCGAACTGACAGAGCAGGACATTGCCCGCAATCTCGAAGGGCTGGAGCATTACATCCGGCTCGCGAAGGAATTCATGAAGTCGGAGACGGCAGGGACGTAGCGACGCCTCCACCCGTCATTCCCGCGAAAGCGGGAATGACGGGTGGAGGCGGTGCGCTAGGACTTCACCAACACATAAGTCCCCGGCGCATCGGCGATCGCGTCCTTGGGCTCGCGCGCGGGGACCTTCTTGCCCGATTGCTTCGACAGCCAGGCGTCCCAGTCGGGCCACCACGAGCCGGGGTGCTCGGTGGCGCCGGCGAGCCATTTGTCGAGGGCCTTCGCGGCGTCGTCATTGGTCCAGTATTGGTATTTCTTGGCGGCCGGGGCGTTGATGACGCCGGCTATATGGCCGGAGCCCGCCAGGATGAACCGGACCGGACCCTTGAACAGCTTGCCGCCGCGAAAAACGGAGGTGTAAGGCGCGATGTGGTCTTCCTTGGCGGACTGGAGATAGATGGGGATTTTCACCTTGCTAAGATCGATCGGCACGCCCGCAAGCGTGATGCCGCCCGGCTTGGCCAGCGCGTTGTTATGGTACATCTCGCGCAGATAGAAGATGTGCAGCGCGCGCGGCATCCGGGTCGAATCGCCGTTCCAGTAGAGGAGGTCGAACGGGAAGGGGTCCTTGCCGAGCAGATAGTTGTTGATCACGAAGGACCAGATCAGGTCGTTGGCGCGGAGCATATTGAAGGTCGTCGCCATCTCGTTGCCTTCGAGATAGCCCTTCTCGCTCATCCGCTCGTCGATGCGCTGGAGTTGCTCGTCGTCGACGAAGATTTCAAGCTCGCCGGGCTCGGAGAAATCGACCTGGGCGGCGAGAAAGGTCGCCGTCGCGATCCGCGGGTCCTTCTTTTGCGCCATATAGGAGAGCGTCGCGGCGAGAAGCGTGCCGGCGATGCAATAGCCGATCGTATTGATCTTGTTCGAGCCGGTGATCTTCTCGACCGCATCGACGGCCGCGACGATGCCTTCGAGCATATAGTCCTCGAAGCTCTTGGCCGCGAGCCGCTCGTCCGGATTCACCCAGGAGACGATGAACACCGTGTAGCCCTGGTCGACCATCCAGCGGATGAACGAGTTCTCGGGCTTCAAGTCCATGATGTAGAACTTGTTGATCCAGGGCGGGAAGATCAGCAGCGGCCGCTCGTAAACTTCCTTGGTCGTCGGCGTGTACTGGATCAGCTCGAAGACGTCGGTCCGGAGCACGACTTTACCCGGCGTGGTCGCGAGGTTCTCGCCAACCTTGAACGCCGTCTCGTCCGACATGCTGATCTTGAGCTGGCCTTTGCCGCGCTCCAGGTCCGCCAGCATGTTGTTGAGGCCGTTGACCAGATTCTCGCCGTTGGACTCGATGGTCGCGCGCAGCACTTCCGGGTTGGTCAGCGCGAAATTCGTCGGCGCCATCGCGTCGGTGAATTGGCGGGTATAGAAATCGATCTTCTTGGCGGTCTTGGGATCGAGCCCGTCGATCCCCTGGACCGTATGCTGCATCCAGCGCGCCGCCAGCAGGTAGGACTGCTTGATGTAGTCGAAGACGACGTTGTCTTCCCATTCCTCGTGGCGGAACCGCCGGTCGCCCTTCGCCGGCTCGATAACCGGCTCAGCGGGCTCGCCCATAAATCGGCGCAAGGTGTAGGTCCAGAGATTGACCGTGTCCTCCCACAACTGCATCTGGGCCTCGAAGGCCTTGGTGGGATCCGCCATGATCTTGGTGGTCATCTCGAGAAAGGCGGCGCTGATATTCAGCGGATCGATCTGGGGCGCCGTACCGTTATTGGTCTGGCGTTTCAGGAAGTCGTTGACCAGCTTCTGGCTTTGCGTCGCGACCGTCATCAGGTTGCGGGCGAGGACCTGCGGATCCGGCTCCGGATGCTCCGGTTTGTTCTCTGTTTCTGTCGTCATGGAGGAGATTACGGCTCGGGGCGATACAATTCGGGTAAGCGGATGCGGCGAGGCCGCCTCTCGTATATAGTGGGCCAGGCCTCGGGAGACTAGGGAAAACAAGGCTTTGGGCGTTCGACGGGCGCTTCCACTTGCCCGGTTTCGCTGCTATAGAAGCGCGTGAACGATGCCGGTCTGCCTCCAGCCTCGCGAGACGGGTCAGGATTGCGCCGGCGCCGTTACGAAAGTGCTAACCCCTCGGGACGTTGAGTGTTGCCGCGCCGGACGGCCGGCATTGGGTGTGATCGGGTCATGGTTAACGCGGAATTTCACCGGATCAGGCGGCTGCCGCCTTATGTCTTCGCGGAAGTGACGGCGATGAAGCACGCCGCCCGCGCCCGCGGCGAGGACATCATCGATCTAGGCATGGGAAACCCGGATCTGCCGACCGCACCGCATATCGTCGACAAGCTCGTCGAGACCGTGCGCAATCCGAAGACCCACCGTTATTCCACCTCCCGCGGCATTCCGGGGCTGAGGCGCGCGCTCGCGGGCTATTACGCCAGGCGGTTCAATGTCGAGCTCGATCCCGAAAGCGAGGTAATCGTCACGCTCGGCTCGAAAGAGGGCCTCGCCAATCTCGCGCTCGCGATCACCGCGCCGGGCGATACGATCCTGGTGCCCAATCCGAGCTATCCGATCCACCCCTACGGCTTCATCATCGCGGGCGCCTCGATCCGGCATCTGCAGGCCGGCGCCGACGAGACCTTCCTCGCCTCGCTCGATCGGGCGATCCGCCACAGCGTGCCGTCGCCGACGGCGCTGGTGATCAATTTCCCGTCGAATCCGACGGCGCAGGTCGTCGAGCTGCCGTTTTTCGAGGAAATCGTGCGCATCGCCCGCGCCCATGAGCTGATCGTGCTCTCGGATATCGCCTATTCGGAGATTTATTTCGATATCGCGCCGCCGCCCTCGATCCTGCAGGTGCCGGGCGGGCGCGACGTCGCGGTCGAGTTCACCTCGATGAGCAAGACCTATTCCATGCCGGGCTGGCGCATCGGTTTCGCGGCCGGCAACAAGCGGCTGATCGCCGCCCTGGCCCGCATCAAGTCGTATTTGGACTACGGCGCCTTCACCCCGATCCAGGTCGCAGCGACGGCGGCCTTGAACGGCCCGCAGGACTGCGTCGAAACCGTCCGCGCGACCTACAAGGCGCGGCGCGACGTGCTGATCAAAGGCCTGTCCCAGGCCGGCTGGGAGGTCCCGTCGCCCAAGGCCACCATGTTCTGCTGGGCCCCGATCCCGCCGCAATTCGCCCATCTGGGCTCGGTGGAGTTCGCCAAGCTCCTGCTGACCGAGGCCAAGGTCGCGGTCTCGCCGGGGCTCGGCTTCGGCGAATATGGCGACGGCCATGTGCGGATCGCGCTTGTCGAGAACGAGCAGCGTATCCGGCAGGCGGCGCGCAGCATCCGCAAATTCCTCGAGGCCGGCGGCGACAGCGTCGAGCGGGCGCGGCGCGCGCTTCCATGAGCCAGGCCCTCCGGATAGGTCTCGCCGGTCTCGGCACTGTCGGCGGCGGGGTGGTCGAGATTCTCGACCGCCACAAGGATTTGCTCGCGGCCCGCTGCGGCCGGCCGCTGGTTCTCGCAGGCGTTTCGGCGCGGAACAAGACCCGCGAGCGCAATCTACCGCTCGGCAAGGTCAACTGGTTCGACAATCCCGTGAAGATGGCGGCCGATCCCGACATCGACGTCGTGGTCGAGGCGATCGGCGGCGAGGACGGCATCGCGCGGCGCATTGCCGACGACCGCGCTTAAAGCCGGCAAGAGCCTCGTCACTGCAAACAAGGCGATGATCGCCCATCAGGGCACGCGCCTCGCCAAGCTCGCCGAGAAGAACGGCGTCGCGCTCCGCTTCGAAGCGGCGGTGGCGGGCGGCGTTCCGATCATCAAGGCGCTCCGCGAAGGCCTCGCCGCGAACCGGCTGGTCGAGGTCTACGGCATCCTCAACGGCACCTGCAATTACATCCTGACCCAGATGGAGGAGACCGAGCGCGATTTCGACGAGGTGCTCGCCGAGGCGCAGTCCTTGGCTATGCGGAGGCCGATCCGAGCTTCGATATCGACGGCATCGACACCGCCCATAAGCTCGCGATCCTTGCGAGCCTCGCTTTCGGCGTCGAGGTGAATTTCGCCGGTGTCCATATCGAGGGCTTGCGCCATATCTCCTGGCCGAAGACATCGCCTATGCCCAGGAGCTCGGCTTCCGGATCAAGCTTCTCGGCATCACGCGGCGCGGCGCGCTCGGCGTGGAGCAGCGGGTCCATCCCTGCATGGTCGAGATCGACTCGCCGGTCGCCCATGTCGAAGGCGCGTTCAACGCCATCGTGGCCGAGGGCGACGCCGTGGAGCATGCCGTCTTCGAAGGCCCGGGCGCGGGCAGGGGGCCGACCGCCTCCGCCGATCGTCGCGGATATCGTGGATATCGCCCGGGGCGATCTCTCGCCCGCTTTCTCCGTTCCCGCGCGGACGCTGAAGCCATCGGTGCCCTATCCGATGGCCGAGCGCCGGGGCGCGAATTACGTGCGTCTGCGGGTGGTGGACGAGCCCGGCGTGATCGCGCGGGTGGCGGCGGCGCTCAGAGACGCCAACGTCTCGATCGAATCCATCATCCAGCGCGGCCAGGCCGAGGGCGACCTCGTGTCGATGGTGATGGTTACGCACGAGGCTCGAGAAGGTAATATGATCCAGGCGCTGGAGCGGATCGGGAGGCTGAAGTCGGTGGTCGAGCCGCCCACCATGATCCGGATCGTGACGTTCTAAACAAAAGGGGAGCTGGCGATGCCACGACAATCGACGCTTGACCGCGTGCTCGTGCTGGAGGTCGTGCGGGTGACCGAGGCGGCCGCGGTGGCGGTGGCGAATTTTACCGGGCGCGGCGACGAGAAGGCCGCCGACCAGGCCGCCGTGGACGCCATGCGCCAGGCGCTGAACTCGCTCGATATCGACGGCGAGGTCGTGATCGGCGAGGGCGAGCGCGACGAGGCGCCGATGCTCTATATCGGCGAGAAGGTCGGGACGGGGAAGGGCCCCAAGATCGATATCGCGTTGGATCCGCTGGAAGGCACGACCATCGCCGCCCGCGCCATGCCGAATGCGCTGGCGGTCCTCGCCATGGCCGAGCACGGGCATTTTCTCAACGCGCCGGATGTCTATATGGACAAGATCGCGATCGGCGGCGGCTATCCCGACGGCGTGATCGATCTCGACAAGAGCCCGGCCGAAAACATCGAGGCTCTCGCCAAGGCGAAGAGCCGACCCGTCTCAGACCTCATGGCCTGCATTCTCGACCGGCCGCGCCATGCCGATCTGATCAAGGCCGTGCGCGAGACCGGGGCGGGCATCAAGCTCATCCCCGACGGCGACGTCGCCGGCGTGATCCAGACCTCCATGCCGGGCACCGGCGTCGATATCTATATGGGCTCGGGCGGCGCGCCGGAGGGCGTGCTGGCGGCGGCGGCGCTTCGCTGCATCGGCGGCCAGATGCAGGGCCGGCTTCTGTTCCGCAACGACGACGAGAAGGGCCGGGCGACCAAGCTCGGCATCAAGGATTTCAACCGCAAATACGGCCTGGAAGAGCTCGCCTCGGGCGACGTGATCTTCTCGGCGACGGGCGTCACCGACGGCTCGATGCTGGAAGGCGTGCGGCATATTCCGGGCGGCTATTCGACCGACAGCCTGGTCATGCGGTCCTCGAGCGGCACGGTGCGCTGGATCAAGACCCACCATCACCGCGCCCGGAGCTGAGGCGCGACTTGGCCGAGGGCAGCGTTCTCGCATCCGGCCCGGCCCCGGAGGCCGACTCCGCCTTTCTCGGCGTTCGCCAATCCTTCTCCGGCCGGTTCTGGCGCGCCCGCGCGACGGACGACCGTCTGGCCCTGGCGCTGGCCCAGCGACTCGGCATTCCCGACGTCGTGGGCCGGGTGCTGGTCGGGCGGGGTGTCGGTATCGAGGAGGCCGAAGCCTATCTGAACCCGAGCCTGCGCACCGCATTGCCCGATCCCTCCGTCTTCCTCGACATGGACAAGGCGGCAGACCGAATCGCCCAAGCGATCATGGGCGGCGAGACCGTGGCCGTGTTCGGCGATTACGATGTCGACGGCGCGACCTCGGCGGCGCTCTTGCAGCGCTTCTTCCAGGCGGTCGGCGGCCGGCTTCTGACCTATATCCCGGATCGCCAGAAGGAAGGCTACGGCCCGAACGCGGCGGCGCTTCTCAAGCTCAAGTCCCAAGGCGCGAACCTCGTCGTCACCGTCGATTGCGGCACGACCTCCCACGCGGCGCTGAATGCCGCCGCCGAGGCCGGCCTCGACGTGATCGTGGCCGACCACCATAAGGCCGCCGAGGCCCTGCCGCCCGCGATCGCCGTGGTCAATCCGAACCGCGAGGACGAGCTTGCCGGGTATGGCTATCTCGCGGCCATCGGCGTCGTGTTCCTGCTGGTGATTGCCGTGAACCGCAGGCTGCGCGCGGCGGGCTGGTACGGCAATCGCGCCGAGCCGGACCTCCTGCAATGGCTCGATCTCGTGGCGCTCGGTACGGTCTGCGACGTGGTGCCGCTCGTCGGGCCTAAACCGCGCGCTCGTGACCCAGGGGCTCAAGATCATGTCGCGGCGCGGCAATCCGGGCCTTGCGGCCTTGGGCGATGTCGCGCGGCTCGACGAGGCGCCGGGGACCTATCATGCCGGCTTCCTCCTCGGTCCCCGCGTCAATGCCGGCGGGCGGGTCGGTCGCTCCGATCTCGGCGCGCGGCTCTTGGCCACCAACGATCCGGACGAGGCCCGCGCCATCGCCGAGGAGCTCGACGCGCTCAATTCCGAGCGCCAGGAGATCGAAACCGGCGTGCTCGACGCCGCGCTGGCCCAGGCCGCCGAGATGGAAGCGCGCCAGGGCGGCCTCGGCCCCGTGCTGATCGCGGCGGGCGAGGGTTGGCATCAGGGCGTAATCGGCATCGTCGCCAGCCGCTTGAAGGACAAATTCCGCCGCCCGGCGCTGGTCGTCGCGCTCGACGGCAAGACGCGGCAAGGGCTCCGGCCGTTCGGTTCCCGGCGCTGATCTCGGCCGCGCGGTGATGGCGGCGGTCGAAGCGGGCATCCTCAACAAAGGGCGGCGGCCACGCCATGGCGGCCGGTTTCGATATCGACGCTGACCGCCTCGAAGACCTCGAAGCCTTCCTCGCCGAGACGCCTGGGCGCGGCCGTCGACGCCCATGGCGCGCGCAACAGCCTCGGCTTCGACGGGGCGGTCGAGCCACGCGGCGCAACGCCCGAGCTCGTCGCGCTCCTCGATCAGGCCGGCCCTTATGGCAGCGGCAATGCCGAGCCGCGCTTCGCTATTCCGCGCGTGAGCCTCGTCAAGGCCGATATCGTCGGCGCGGACCATGTCCGCTGCATCGCGGCGGGCGAGGACGGCGGCCGCCTCAAAGCCATCGCCTTCCGCGCCGCCGATACGCCCCTCGGCGCGGCCCTTCTGGGCCATGGTGGCGCCCAGCTCCACCTCGCCGGCCGCCTCCGCCTCGACCGCTGGCAAGGCCGCGAGGACGTCCAGCTCATCCTGGACGACGCCGCCCCTGCCCGGGACGGCCTGATTTGCCCGCAATCGGGCCCCGGCCGCCCACCGAATGCCGCTTGACCCCCTCCCCCCAAGCCGATAGACAAACCCGCGCGGCCGACCCCTTCGTCTAGTGGCCCAGGACATCGCCCTTTCACGGCGAAAACACGGGTTCGAGTCCCGTAGGGGTCGCCA